>NZ_CATKQA010000011.1:0-1115272 GCF_949767575.1 Pseudomonas sp. IT-P2
GGCTCGGCCAATTCTCGATTTAGATTCTTGAGGAAGCGACGCTGCAGGTGTTTATCCAGTAGGGCGTTTGCCTGATCACTTTCCTCTTGTGATACGCCATGGCTACCCCGTATAAGAGCGACTTTCACTTCCGATATAAGAAAAAGGGTGCACGCATGAGCAATGCCTGGAACGAGGGATATTTCACGGACGAAGGCTACACCTACAGTTATAGCCGGGAAATCAATCCGGTTTTCCAGCGTTATTGTCTGCTGTTGCGCGGATTCGCCACGCTGGAGAGTAGCGACGGCTACCACTGTGAGCTTGGTTTTGGTCAGGGTGTTTCGATCAACATCCATGCGGCGGGTAATCCGGGCTCTTATGTCGGCACCGACTTTCACCCAGGTCAGGCGTCCCATGCCATTGCTCTGGCCAGCGACTGGGGCAGCGATGCGCGACTGTATGACGACAGCTTCGAGCAGTTGCTGGCCCGTCATGATTTGCCTCAGTTCGACAGTATCAGCCTGCATGGCATCTGGACCTGGGTCAGCCGCGATAACCACAAGTTGATCGTTGAATTCGCCCGTCGTCATCTCAATCCTGGTGGTCTGCTGTACGTCAGCTACAACTGCTTCCCGGGCTGGTCGCCCCAGGCACCCTTGCGCCAACTGTTCAGCCTGCACGACCGCTTCGCCAGTCAGGCCTCTGCACGTCCTGATCAACGTATCGACGCTGCGCTGCAGTTTTCAGAAGCGCTGCTGGCTGCAAATCCCAAATATGCCAACTCGGCGCCAGGGTTGGACGCCAAGCTGCAGAGCATCAAGGGCCAGGATCGCCAGTACGTCGCCCATGAGTATTTCAACCGCGATTGGAACTGCATGTATTTCACCGACGTGGTTGATGCCCTGGCGCCCGCCAAACTCGATTACGCCACGACAGCCGTGCCGCTGGACTCCGTCGATCCGCTCAACCTGACCGCCGAAGGCATGGACTTTCTGGAAGGCATTGAGCACCCGGTCATGCGTGAGCAGGCGCGCGACTATTTTGTGAACCAGAGTTTCCGCCGGGATCTTTATGTGCGCGGCGCCAACAGACTATCTGCTACCGAGCACCGCGAGCGTATGCTCAGCACGCGCTTCGTCCTGTTGCAGGCAGCCGACAGCGTGCCGGCCAACGTCACCGGTCCGGCAGGCGCAGCTACGCTGCAGGCAGAGATTTACGGCCCGGTACTCGCAGCACTGGCGGATGACGCCTATGTGCCGAAGACCTTGCGGCATTTGCTGGATCTTTTGCCCTCGCTGGCCTATGGCGATGTGGAACAGGCCCTCAACGTGTTGATCGGCATGGGGGCCGTGGCGCCCTGTCAGAGCGAAGCAGCCGAAAAACTGGTGCAGGCCCGCTGCAATACCCTCAACCTGCAGCTTTGCAAGCGTTCGTTGTATGGCCACAAGATACAGACCCTGGCGAGTCCGGTGACCGGAGGTGGGGTGACGGTCAGTCGCTTCCAGCAGTTGTTCCTGATATCGATCAAACAAGGCAAAAAACACCCGGCTGAATGGGCACAACTGGCATGGGGCATCATCGGCGGCCAGGGCGAAGGTCTCCTCAAGGACGGCAAGGCCCTGACCACCGCGGAAGAAAACCTTGCCGAATTGACCGCGCAGGCTCAAGCGTTTGCCGAGAGTACGCTGGTGATTCTCAAGGCTTTGAAAATCGTCTAGTCGAGAGAGGGACGGCAGGATGCCCTCGCGTCGCCTGCCGTCGACCAGACACTTCGGATTCTTGCGCAAAACCAGAACAGCACCGCGGCGGACGCGCGGTCGATGTAATGCCCCGATCAAATAATAGCGGTGACGGAAACCGGACTTTCCATAGGTACTGAAGTGAAGCGTGATACTCACCTTGTAATGCTCTTGCTGTTGGTAATCGGCTGTTCCCTGGCGTCGCTGACCATCTGGAAGATACTGGGCTCTCGGGATCGAGCACTGGATGAAGTCAATGTCCACGGGTTGAACCTGACGCAGGCACTTGCGACGTATTCCGAAGGCATTGTCCGGCAGAGCTCGCTGCTTCTGCTCGGACTCGTCGAACGTCTGGAAACCGAAGGCAGTGGCCCAGCGCAAATCGAACGGCTCAAGACTTTGATCAACCGGCAGCGACCGCTGATGCCGCAGCTCAGTGGCATCACTATCTACGACAACAAAGGTCACTGGTTGATGTCATCCAACCGACCGATTCCTGTCGGTGCCAACAGCAGTGACCGTGCCTACTTCATTCATCACCGTGACGATCCATCTCGCGAACCCTTCATCGGCCCGCCCATCCGCAGTCGCTCGAATCAGGAGTGGGTGATCACGATCAGCCGGCGTTTCAATGACGATCGCGGAGAGTTTGCCGGTGTGGTGTCGGTCACCCTGGGGGTGGAAAACTTTCTGCGTCTGTTCGGCCAGCTCGATATTGGGCAGGAGGGCGCCATTGGCTTGTCCTACACCGATGGCACGCTGCTGGTCCGTTACCCTTTCCGTGAACAGGACATGGGGCGCAACTTCTCCAATTCGCCGATCTATGCGAAGTACCTGGTGGACAAATCGGTTGGCACTGCATCCTTCACGTCCAGTCTCGACGGCGTGGAACGGCTCTATGCCTTTCGCAAGAGTGAAACGCTGCCGCTGATCACTACGGTTGCGCTCGGTAAGCGCGAAGCCCTGGCGGCGTGGCGGTTTGAAGCGTTGTTGTCGATCGGTGTGGTTACCACATTGCTGGGGCTCACCGGCGTCATTGGCTGGTTCCTGATCCTGGATATTCGTCGCCGGACGCAGGTAGAAGGAGAGTTGCGCGATACCCAACAACAGTTGCTCGGCACGAACCGGCAACTTGAACTGTTGGCAATGAAGGATGCGCTGACAGGCCTGGCCAATCGGCGATGTTTCGATCAGACCCTGGCGATGGAAGCGCGCCGGGCGAAGCGTGACGCAACTTCGTTGGCGTTGCTGATGATTGATCTCGACTATTTCAAACTGTTCAACGACGCCGAGGGGCACGTCGCCGGCGACGCCTGTCTGCAGCAGGTGGCCAAGGTGCTTGAGACCTGCGTGCGCAGGCCATCGGACCTGGTGGCGCGTTACGGAGGGGAAGAAATGGCGGTGATCATGCCCGATACCGACAGTGACGGCGCAGCGGTCGTGGCGCAAATGATTCTGAAACGATTGGCGCAAGAGCCTATCGCTCACCGGACCAGTCCATTCGGCCGAGTGAGTGTGAGTATCGGCATCGCGGCCGCCACCGGGTCGCAACTGGACACGGTACAAGGCCTGATCGCTGCGGCAGATCAGGCGCTGTATCAAGCCAAAGGGGCGGGCCGCAATCAGCTCGCCAAAAGTGTCGCCAGCGAAAGCTACTCTCCGTACACCGGGTAATCCACATAGCCTTCGGCATGGCCGCCATACACCGTGGCCGGGTTCAGCGAGTTCAGCGGCCAGCCATTGGCGATCCGCGCGGGCAGATCCGGGTTGGCCATGAACGGGCGACCGAAAGCCACGAGGTCCGCCTGTCCGGATTCAAGCAACCGCGCACCGCTTTCGGCGTTGTAGCGGCCCGCGTAGATGATCGCGCCGCTGAAGGTGTCGCGTACCGCTCGACGGAAGGTTTCCGGCATCACTGGCGCGTTGTCCCAGTCGGCTTCGGCGATGGACAGGTAGGCAATGCCGACGTCCTGCAGCACCTTGATCGCTTCGATGTAGGTGGTGTGCGGGTCATCCTCGACCATGCCCAGATAAGTCCGCGCTTCATCGGTGGTGGAGAACAGCGGCGCGAAGCGCACGCCGACCTTTTCCTTGCCGATGCATTCGGCGACGCCGCCCACCACTTCGCGCAGAAAGCGCAGACGGTTATGCAGCGAACCGCCGTATTGATCGGTGCGCAGATTGCTGTGGGCTGAGATGAACTGGTTCACCAGATAACCATTGGCACAATGCAGTTCGATACCGTCGAAACCGGCGTCCATGGCATTGCGCGCCGCCTGGATGTAGAGCTGAACCAGTTCCTGGACTTCCTCGGTGGTCAGTGCGCGCGGTGTGGATGGCGGAACCAGAGCGCCCACACCGGGCGCGGTTTCGATGAACACACTGACCCGGTCGGTGGCGATGGCGGAGGCCGACACCGGGGCGTCACCATTGGGTTGCAGGGCAGTATGGGAGACGCGACCGACATGCCATAGCTGCGCGAAAATCACGCCGTCACTGGCGTGGACAGCCTCGGTGACCTTGCGCCACCCGGCGATTTGTTCGGGAGTATGAATGCCTGGAGTCCAGGCGTAACCCTGGCCACGGGGTTCGATCTGGGTGCCTTCAGTCACCAGCAAACCGGCACCGGCACGTTGCTGGTAATACTCGGCCATCAATTCATTGGCGACATTGTCCGGTTGAGTGCTGCGCTGACGAGTCAGGGGTGGCAGGACGATGCGGTTTTTCAGGGTGTGGCGGCCCAAGGTGACGGGTGTAAAGAAACTGCTGTGGTTCATGGAAATACCTTGTTCATGGCCTAATTAGACCAGTCGACTATTCTAGTGACGAAAAAAGAACACCGTGCAACGCACACACGGTGTCCGGATCAGTTGTTCGAGGATGTAGCGGAAAGCTTCAGCCCAGCAGCTTCAGCAGTTTTTCGGCGACAGCTGCCGAGCTGGCAGGATTCTGGCCGGTCACCAGTTTTCCATCAGTCACTACATGAACCTGCCAGTCGGCAACTTTGGAATAGCGGCCGCCAAGACGCTGGAACTCGTCTTCGATCAGGAACGGCACTACGTCCGTCAAACCGACGGCTGCTTCTTCGGAATTGGTGAAACCGGTCACTTCGCGGTGCTGGATCAGCGGTTTACCGTCTGCGTCGACGACATGACGCAGCACCCCCGGCGCATGGCAGACGAAGCCATGGGGCTTGTTGCTGCGCGCGAAGGCTTCGATCAGGGCAATCGAATGCTTGTCTTCGGCCAGGTCCCAGAGCGGGCCATGGCCACCTGGATAAAACACCGCATCGAAATCTTCGGCGCGGACGTCGGCCAGGCGACCGGTGTTCGCCAGTGCCTGCTGCGCGGTGGGGTCCTGGCGGAAACGGTCGGTTTCAGCCGTCTGAGCATCGGGCTCGTCGCTCTTCGGATCAAGCGGCGGCTGGCCGCCAGCGGGAGAAACCAGGGTGATGTCGGCACCGGCGTCCTTGAAGGCGTAGTAGGGGGCGGCGAACTCTTCGAGCCAGAAGCCGGTTTTCTTGCCGGTGTTGCCGAGTTGATCGTGGGAAGTCAAAACCATCAAGATTTTCATAGAGCACCCTGGGTTGGTCTGGCAGCGTTCATGAGCAAGGGATTCGCACAGGATCGGCACCGGGAAAAAGTTTGTCGGGGCGCAGCATAGTTTCCAATTAGACCAGTCGTCTAGTAATTTTTTTCTCTGAAGCTTTTTCATGGGCAGGTGTGGCAAACTCGCGTTCCTTTGAGATAAACGACTGGTCTATTGCCTGGTAATTCGTGCCCCATGAAACCGACCTACGACGACACCCGCCAACATTTGCTCGACACCGGCCACCGGATGATGGCCGAGAAAGGCTTCACCAGTGTCGGCCTGAACGAGATCCTGCAGACCGCCGGCGTGCCCAAGGGTTCGTTCTATCACTACTTCAAATCCAAGGAACTGTACGGCCACGCCTTGCTCGAGGATTACTTCGTCGACTATCTGGCGGACATGGAGCGACGCCTGACGCTGCCCGGCCTGAGCGCCCACGAACGGCTGATGGATTACTGGCAGGGCTGGCAGGATCGCTGCACTCTGGAAGGCCATGGCGACGAATGCTTGGTGGTGAAACTCAGTGCCGAGGTGGCTGACCTTTCCGAAACCATGCGCCTGACCTTGCGTGATGGTGCAGAGCGAGTGGTGGCGCGCATCAGCGAGTGCATCGAACAGGGCCAGGTCGAAAAAAGCTTGCCTGAGGGCGATGCTCGGCAACTGGCTGAAACCCTGTATCAGCTTTGGCTGGGGGCCAGTCTGCTGAACAAACTGCAACGCACGGGGCAATCGTTGGGTACGTCGATGGCGACCACGAAGCGCCTTCTGAGCGTGTGAGAAAGCAGTAGACGCAAGCGGTCGAGAGTCAGCCGCACAAACGAATGGGAATGCCTATCAATTGCGCGGCGGGTGGTATACCATCCGCCGCGTTTTGCTGGCAGTTATCCCCTTCGTTCTGGCCTATCTGTAAGGTTCTCCCCCCATGCGTCGAACTCTGCTGTCCATCTGTGTGTTGCAAACGTTGTCTCCCTTTGCGTGGGCCGAGCCATCCGATTCAACGGCGTCAGTGCTGGAGCTGGAGGCAACCGATGTGGTCGGTACCGCGGATTACGAAAGGGCAGACAGCCCGGTACACGGATATCGCGCGACCCGTTCGGCCAGCGCCACCCGAACCGATACCTCGATCCATGAAACCCCGCAGTCGATCAGCGTCGTCACCAAAGATGCGGTCGAAGACATCGGCGCCACTCGGCTGCAGGATGCACTGGATTATGCGGGCGGAGTAGGGCGAGCCAACAATTTCGGCGGCCAGGGACTGACCACGTTCACCGTGCGCGGATTTACCACCGGCGAGTTCTACCGTAATGGTTTCCCGATCAACCGCGGCTATCCGAACATGCCGGATGCCAACACCATCGAGCGTCTGGAAGTCCTGCGCGGGCCGGCGACCATGCTCTACGGCCGTGGTGATCCGGGCGGTACTTTCAATGTCGTATCCAAACAACCGTTGCCCGAGCGCACGATCACACTCGGCAGCCAGTTGAATGACCAAGGCATGCGGCGGGGTACGCTGGATGCTTCCGGCCCGCTTGATGAAGAGGGGCGTCTGGCCTATCGCCTGAACGTGTTGGGCGAGGGCGGCGATACCTTCCGCGATCACGTCGAAACCGAACGCTACGGCGTGACCCCGGTACTGACCTGGCAAGCCAGCGATGACACCCGAGTGATCTTCGAGGGTGACTTCATGCGCAACAACCATCCGCTGGACCGGGGCGCGACGCGTTATCCCCGGCAGATCGGCACCGCCTCCCGCGACACCTTCTTCGGTGAACCGGACGCCGGCAAGTTGCACAACGACAACAACATGGCGCAATTGCGCTTCGAGCATGTGCTCAATGAAGACTGGACGCTTGGCGGTGGCTTCCAGTGGCTCGACGGAACCTTGCAGGGCAATGCCATTGAAGCCAACGGCATTGCCGCCGACGGCCGGACCCTGGGACGAAATTTCAACTACCGCAAGCTGGAGTGGACGGACAAGGACACCCAACTCAACCTGACCGGTCACTTCTCCACCGGCGGCCTGCAGCACACATTGCTGACCGGTATCGAATACGAAGATTACGACTACCAGTCGATCATCCAGCGCTCCAGCGGCGCGGTGAGTGCCTATCCGATCGATATCTTCAATCCGGTGTATGGGCAGCCCCGTCCGGCACTGACGCGCACCCCGACCCACGACAAGGAAAATCTCAAGACCTACGCCGCGTTCGTACAGGATCAGGTGGCCCTGACCGATCGGCTGAAAGTCCTGGCCGGCGCACGTTTCGAACGCTTCGAACACGACTACGAAACCTACGTGCCCGGCGGCAAAAACTGGCAGGCCAGCGACAATGCCGTCACGCCCCGCGTCGGTGTGACCTACGACCTGACCGACACCCTCGCGGTCTACGCGGACACCGCGCGTTCCTTCAAGCCCAATACCGGCGCGAGCCGACAGGGCGGGGGCTTTGAACCGGAGAAAGGCAAGTCCTGGGAGATGGGCGTCAAATGGGAAGCGCTGGATCATCAGTTGAGCGTTGACGCGGCGATCTATCAGATTGAAAAGCGCAATGTCCTGACCACTGACCCGGTGGACTCGACTTTCAGCGTGGCTGCCGGGGAAGTGCGCAGCCGAGGGTTTGACCTCAATGTCGCCGGCAACCTGACCCCCGAGTGGCGTGTCATCGGGGGGTACGCCTACGTCGATGCCGAGGTGACCAAGGACAACGTGATCCGCTCCGGCACGCGACTGATGAACATCCCGAAAAACAGCTTCAGCCTGCTCAATGTCTATGAGTTCCAGGACGGTGCCCTCAGTGGTCTGGGTCTGGGAACAGGCCTCAAATATGTCGATGAGCGCGCCGGTCAAACGGCGAACACCGCGTTCTCGATGGGGAGCTATACCGTTGTCGACCTGCTCAGCTACTACAAGGTCAATGACAAGGTACGCCTCAACCTCGACCTGAAGAACCTGTTTGACCGTGACTATGACGAGGGTGCATTCGGTAACGTCTACGCCTATCCGGGGGCACCGAGAACGGTGCAGGTCGGCATTTCTTACACGTTGTAGTCGGGGTCTGGAATCTGTCATCGGGGGCTGCGGCCCCCGATGACTGTAAGGCTCAGCCGGTCACGCACCCTTGCGGAGTCTTTCCGGCAAAACTGTCCACCAGGCTCGCCACAACCATCTCGCCCATGCGGGTGCGGGTCTGCAGGGTCGCGCTGGCGCGGTGTGGTTGCAGCACCACCTGTTCCTGGGCAAACAAGGCTTCAGGTACATTGGGCTCATCGACGAAAACATCCAGCGCCGCACCCGCGATCTCACCGGCCGTCAGGGCCGCCACCAGATCGGTTTCATTGACCAGTTTGCCGCGCGCCACGTTGATCAGGTAGCCGCCCTTGCCCAGGGCCTGCAGCACCGAGGCATCGATGATGGCCTCGGCCTTGTCGGCGGCCGCCGCTAGAATCAGCGCATCACTGTCGCGGGCCAGTTGCTTGAGGTCGGCGATGAAGGTGTGGCTGACATCGCTCATCGGTTGCAGGTCGGTGTAACTGATCGGACAGCCAAACGCGGCTGCCCGGGTGGCGACCGCTCGGCCGACCCGGCCCATGCCCACGATGCCGATCCGCATGCCGGACACTTGCCGCGCCAAAGGCAGCGGTGCCAGTGGCGTCGGGCTTTGCGGCCACTGGCCCGAACGAACGTAACGGTCACTGGTACACAGCCCGCGACACACGGCGATCAGCAAACCGATGGCCAGGTCGGCCACGTCTTCGGTCAGTGCGCCGATGGTCGCCGTCACGCGAATTCCGCGATCCCGGGCGTAGGCCAGATCAACCGCATCGGTGCCGACACCGTTGACCGCCACCACTTCCAGTTTGGGCAGTTGCGCCATCAGCGCCTGGCTGATGCCCGTGTGGCCACCGGTGATCACGCCGCGAATGTTGGCGCCGTGTTCCTGCAAATACGCCGCTTTGTCGGCCTGCTCGAAATAACGCCTGATCGTGAACAGTTCGCCGAGACGGGCATTGATTTGCGGAATCAGGATCGGGCTGAGCTGCAAGACTTCTGGCTTCATGTAAACCTCACTTACGCAATAAAAAAGCCGGCTCAACCACGGCCGGCAAACGGCATGGCAGTGGCCATGACGGTCATGTTCAGGACGTTGGCCGACAGGGGCAGACCGGCGATGTAGCGCACGGCGTCGGCGACATGCTTGACGTCGACCATCGGCTCCACGGCGATGCTGCCGTTGGCCTGGCGCACGCCTTTGGTCATGCGCACCGACATTTCGGTCAAGGCATTGCCGATGTCGATCTGGCTGCAGGCGATATTGAATTCCCGACCATCCAGCGCCAGTGACTTGGTCAGCCCCAGCACCGCGTGTTTGCTTGCGGTGTACGCGCTGCTGAAAGGACGCGGGGTGTGTGCCGAAATCGAACCGTTGTTGATGATGCGTCCGCCTTGGGGCTGTTGCCGGCGCATGAGCCCGAACGCGCCACGGGCGCAGAGAAAAACCCCGTTGAGGTTGGTGTCGATCACGTTTCGCCACTGCTCGAACGTCAGCTCATCCAGCGGTACGGCGGGGGCATTGACCCCGGCGTTGTTGAAGACCACGTCCAGGCGTCCGTAGACTTCGGCAATGGTTGCAAACAGCTGATCGACACTGGCGGGGTCGCGTACATCGGTAGGCACCGCCAGGGCTTCGCGGCCTTCGCTGGCCGCCAGATCGACCAACGCCTGCAAGGGTTCGGGCCGGCGCCCGGCCAGCACCAGGGTGTATCCGTCGGCCAGCAGGCCCAGTGCAACCGAACGGCCGATCCCGCTGCCGGCGCCGGTCACCAGGGCAACTTTCAAGGATTGAGTGTCAGACATCTTGTTGTTCTCCTTTTTTCCAATCACTTAAGGACAGACTCAAGGCCGTGGGCCGACGCGCATTTCGAGTTGGCCAATGCCGTCGATCCCGGCGCTGATGACGTCGCCGGGTTGCAAGACATCGACGCCGGCGGGGCTGCCGGTCATGATCAGGTCGCCGGCCTTGAGTGTTACGGATTGCGAGATACGGCTGATGACTTCACTCACCGACCAGATCTGGCTGTCGAGACGATCGCGCTGGCGTTCTTCACCGTTCACGCTCAACCATAATTCCCCTTCGAGCCGGCCGGTCCGAGTGACCGGCACAATGGCGGTCATCGGTGCGGCGCCGTCAAACACCTTGGCACCTTCCCATGGCAAACCGTCGCGCTTGGCCAGGCGCTGTACGTCACGACGGGTCAGATCCAGGCCGGCGGCGTAGCCCCAGACATAGGCCAGCGCCTGGCTCTCGGGGATCTGCGCGCCGCCTTCGCCGATGGCCACGACCAGCTCGATTTCATGGGCGAACTCTTCGGTCAGCGACGGGAAGATCACTTCGCCGGCAGCGTCGACGACACTGCTGGCCGGTTTCATGAAGAACACCGGTGGCTGGCGCGGCTGGCCCAGGGTGTCCGGCCACGGGTAGTTGCGGCCGACGCAAAAGACGCGTCCGACGGGAAAGCGTTGCTCGCTGCCGACAATTGGCAAGGTCACTGGCAGATCCGGGGTAAAGACGTATTCGGTCATGTTCATCCTGCTGGAAGTCCTGTGTGAGAGTGCAGCGTACGGCGGCAATCGCTGGCGAAGTTGGACGAAAGCCGCCTCCAATTGGAGAAAACAGTTGTTCTGGCTTCAGCGCGTTTTCAACTCGATGCGGTACAGGCGACCGAGCAGCAATGAGTAGGAGAGGGTGCCGATCAGCGCCACGGCACCGATGAACCAGAACGCCCAGGCGAACGAGCCGGTGGCGTGGACGATGGCGCCGATCACGATCGGGGTCACAATGCCGCCGATGTTGGCGGCCAGGCTGGTGATCCCGCCGGTCAGCCCGATCAGTTCCTTGGGCGCCACCTCCGACACCGCCGCCCACGAGGACGACGCGATGCCCTGAGCGAAAAAGGCAATGGTCAGCACGGCGATGCAGATGACGTTCGAGTCGGTGAAGTTCACCAGCACGATCGACATGCCCAGCATCGACCCGACTACCAGCGGCAATTTCCGGGCGAAAGACATTGAATAACCACGACGGATCAACAGGTCGGACACGATGCCGGCGAGCAGGATGCCGACCGTTGCGCCCACGAAGGGCATCACGGCAAAGATCCCGGCCTTGATCGTGGTCAGATGGCGTTCTTCAATCAGATAGGTCGGGAACCAGGTGAGGAAGAAGTACAGCGCCGAGGTGCTGGCGAACTTGCCGATGCAAATGGCCCAGACCTGACGGTAGCTGAACAGCTCGGCGATCTGCCGCCAGTTGAAACGAGTGCGTTCCTGGCTGCTCTTGACCAGTCCGCCACCGGCCTCGATGTATTTCAACTCCTCTTTGCTGACCTTCTTGCAGTTCAGCGGATCGCGATACAGATACAGCCACAGCACACCGAAGACGATGCCGAGCGCGCCGGTGCTGTAGAAGACATGGCGCCAGTCAAAGGTTGTGGCCAGCCACAGCAGGGCACCGGTAAACAGTGCCGTTCCCAGGTACTGCCCGCAGACGTAAATGCTGCTGGCAAGGCCCCGTTCCCGCGCCGGGAACCACACGGTCACCGCACGGCTGTTGGCCGGAAATGCCGGCGCTTCCATCGCCCCGACGGCCAGGCGCAGACCGAACAGCGAAGCGAATCCCGTGGCGAAGCCTTGAAACACCGTGACGGTCGACCAACTGATCAGTGAAACCCCGTAGGTGAAGCGCGAACCGAAACGGTCGGCGATAAATCCGGCCGGCACCAGAGCGAGTGCGTAGGTCCAGGCAAAGGCAGAGAAGATCAGCCCCATTTCGATCTTGTCCAGGCCCAGGTCCTTGGCCATGAACGGGGCGGCGATCGAGATGTTCACCCGGTCGATGTAATTGATGATCGTCGCAATCAGCAGCAGCGAGAGCATGAACCAGCGTCGCCGCGTCGGCAGTCGCCGGGATGACACGGCGTCCCTGTCGGCGGCAATCAAGGGGGGCGCGGTGGTTTGAGAGGTGTGCGAATTCGACATGAGTGGACCTCGTTATTGTTAGAAGTGTCGAGTTGTTTGCGGACAGCCGACGCCGTTGCCCGCTGTCCGCAGGCAAGGCAATCGAAGTTGAAACGATTGGCACAAACGGCCAGGGTCAGACGTTCAGGGACGTCTTCCGGCTGGCATCGTCGGTAAAGGATGGGGAGGGGCGGCGGGGAGCAATAGCGGATTCATGACGTGCGCACCTTCTGTTGTTTTTGAAAGAGGTTGGGCGTGGGAAATACAGTGGTCGTACAACCTCTCGAAATCAATCAGGGTGTTAGATCATTTTTTCCGGAGAAGGGCGCGTCGGATAAACCTGTCCAAAAAATCCACACAGTGAATTTTCCGGATGCTCTCTGGTTTGTTTTCTATCCGACTGTTTTTAAACGGAAAAAACAATGACTTTGCGGTCGCGTTTTTTGGACAGTGATCATTGGCAGTGGCGGTGTAGAAAAAACACTGAGTCTGGTGTCATCGTATGACTGCTTGAAGGGTCGGCGACGAACCTTCAAGATGAACCACGCCGATTACTCGGCAACGCCAGGAAAACCTGCCCAAGTACCTGTCGAGGATGCTCAACAAATGACGTCACAATGCCGTGTGCCCACCTACGTCATGCAGCAACGCAGCGAGATGATGGATTTCTATATTCGTGACAAAAAAGGTCGCCGCGCCGAGACCAGCCCGCATCGACACGAATACTTCCAGATCCAGATCAACCTCGGCGGCGACACGGTGCAGCACATTGGCAATGCGGTTCGACCATTTCCGCGTAACGCACTGGCATTCATCCTGCCGCACCGCGTGCACGTGATTCCGCATCCGGCGGACAGCAATTTCATGGTGATCAACTTTTCCCAGACCTTTCTGTTGCCGCATTTGCAGTGCGACCCGATGGATCTGGAGGAGGTATCGAT
Organism: Pseudomonas sp. IT-P2; assembly: GCF_949767575.1. NCBI lineage: Bacteria > Pseudomonadati > Pseudomonadota > Gammaproteobacteria > Pseudomonadales > Pseudomonadaceae > Pseudomonas > Pseudomonas sp. IT-P2. Next base: position 13,269 of record NZ_CATKQA010000011.1, read on the forward strand.
TCTCCTGGCGCCCGAACTGTCGCCGTTCCGCTTTCAGGAACATCTGGATTTCATTCTGGGGAATGAGGATTTCAACGAGGTCTGTGGCCTGATCGAACAGATGCGCAGGCTGGACGAGAATCGTCAGTTCGGTACACGCGAAGTGCTCAAGGGATTGCTGCTGCAACTGGTGGGCAAGGTGTGCGTCCTGTATGCCGAACCGCTCAAGCGCCTGGCGGAAGAAAACGCAGCACAGGCCAGTCGACGGGATGCACTGAGCCGGATGTTCGAGTATCTGCGCAAGAACATTGCCGACCCCGATCTCAATCTGATCAAGGTCGCGGCGGCGACCTATCTGTCACCGACCTATCTCACGCACTGGCTGCGCAAGGAAATCGGCAAGACCTTCACCGAGCTGGTGCTGGAACGCAGAATGCACGCGGCGCGCAATTACCTGCTCAATGGAACCCGGCCAGTGGGCGAGGTGGCGAGGCTGTGTGGTTTTGCGGATGAAGCTTATTTCTCCCGACGTTTTCGCCAGATCCACGGCCAGCCACCTGGACAGTTCCGCCGTCGGCAACTGGACCCCGACACCCCGCAGTCACCTGTAGAGGCCTGATCGGCTAATGCGACGAAACATAATCCGAGGACGACGTCGGCGCAGGCAACGCGTACGTTGCCTTCATCCACTCAATCTCCGCTTGCGGCGTTCGGCCGAAAAAACGTTTGAACTCGCGGCTGAACTGCGAAGCGCTTTCATAGCCGACACTGAACGCCGCCGCTGACGCAGTCATGGCGTGGCGCAACATCAGCAGACGCGCCTGATGCAGACGTGTCGACTTCAGGTATTGCATGGGCGAGGCGTCCGTCACGCTGCGAAAATGCAGGTGAAAACTGGGCACGCTCATGCTCGCTTCGCGGGCCAGTTGCTCGACGTCCAGACGCTCCTGATAGCTGCTGTGGATCTTGCGGATCGCCCGCGTCACCTTGCCGAAGTGCCCTTGCCGATTGAGTGCGGCGCGCATCGAGCCGCCTTGTTCGCCGGTCAGGATGCGGTAGTAGATTTCCCGCAACAGCGACGGCCCCAATATCTGCGCCTCACCCGCAATACTCATGGCTTCGAGAAAGCGCAGTGTCGATGCGCGCAGGCGGTCGTCCATCGGCGAGGCGAACATGCCCTTGGGTGGCGCATCACTCGGGCCGTGAACCTCATCCACTTGCTGCATCAGCTCACTGGCCACCTGGAAATCGAGTTGCATGTAGATCGCGAGCATCGGTTCGGCTTCCGAGGCATCGGTCTCCATGGTGAAGGGAATCGGAACCGACACCACCAGGTAATGCTGGGCGTCATAGACGTAGATGTCATCGCCCAGATACCCGCGTTTCTGTCCCTGACAGAGAATCACGATGCCGGGGTCGTACAGCACCGGCGTGCGGGTCAGTGGTCGGTTCGAGCGCAGGAAGCGTACGCCCTCCAACGCACCGAGGTTATAGCCCTCGACCGGAGCCAGCGTTTCCATGAGCTGCACCATGCGCGAAGTGCTCGGGTCGGCCTGTTTCATCGGGTTCTCTCTGTGGGCCGTTCAATGGTCGGTGGAGCGGCTCAGCGTTTCCCATTGATCGATCTCGCTGGCGGCGCGTTTCAACTTGTCGCGCACCAGGTTCAATGCATCGCTGCCCAGCAACAGATGCGCTGGCGGAGCAGGGCTGGCGATGATCTGCAACATCGCCAGCGCCGCTTTGCGCGGATCACCGAGTTGCTTGCCGCTTTTGTCTTCGCGGGCCTTGCGCACCGGATCGAAACTGGCGTCATAGTCGGCGATGCTGCGCGGCGTGCGCTGCATCGAACGACCGGCCCAGTCGGTTCGAAATGAACCCGGTGCGACGGCGGTCACGAAGATATTGAACGGCGCCAGTTCCTTGCTCAGGGTATCGGAGATGCCTTCGAGCGCAAACTTGCTGCCGCAGTAGTACGCGATACCCGGCATGGTGATTGTGCCGCCCATCGACGTGATATTGAGAATATGGCCCGCCCGCCGCTGGCGAAAGAACGGCACAAACGCCTTGGTCACCGCGACCGCGCCGAACACATTCACGTCGAACTGGCGGCGCATGTCCTCCAGTGGCGATTCTTCGAAAATGCCTTCGTGGCCGTAGCCGGCGTTGTTGACCAGCACATCGACCGGACCGTGGGTCGCTTCGACGGTCGCCACGACGCCTTCGATGCGGTCGAAGTCCGTGACATCCAGCAGCACGCCGTACGCGTTGCCGCTGGACAGCGCCTGAAAGGCTTGCAGGTCGGCTTCGTTGCGGACGGTACCGATGACGCGGTGGCCGGCAGCCAGCGCTTCCTTGGCCAGCGCGTGGCCGAAGCCGCTGCTGACGCCGGTGATGAAGAGGGTTTTGGTGGTGGTCATGACGGGCTCCAGTGAATGCGGTTTCAGCTCATGGTATCCATCGAAGAAACACTCACCTATGTCGGTTTGTCTTTGATCATTGCCTATTCCTATCAACGGGGCGAGATGACGGCCGATGAACTTTTTGCGTAGCTCCAGGCATCCAGGCTGGAACAGACCGCAACCGCTGATATCCTGCGCAACAACCGCCGATGAGCCAGGACGAAATGAAGACATCAACCCGTTGGCCCGCAGACGATAACGAGTTGGCGCAATTGCGCGCGTTCAACCGCAAGCTTGCCCGGCTGCCGCGCTTTCGTATCCGCAATCGCATCACGCCACGGGCGATTCAGTTGCTGTTGCGGCTAAGCCAATTGGGCGGCGCAAGAAAGTTGCTCAAGCACGGGCTCGAGGCTGAACGAAAAGTGGTGGGTGTCGACGGCGCATCAGTGCCGGTGCGGATTATTCGGCCAAAGACAAAGGCCAAAGGCGTGGTGCTGGATTTTCATGGTGGCGGCTGGGTCATCGGCAACGCGCAGATGAACGACCCCCTCAACGTTGCCATGGTGAAAGCCTGCGACGTAGCAGTGATCTCGGTCGACTATCGGCTTGTGGTCTCGACTCCGATCGAGGGCACCATGCAGGACTGCCTCACGGCGGCCCGCTGGCTGCTGAGCGATGACTGCCGCGAGTTTGCGAACCTGCCCGTCATCGTCGTGGGCGAGTCGGCAGGCGGCCACCTCGCCGCCGCGACCCTGCTGCAACTCAAACAGTGGCCGGACCTGCTCGAACGGGTGAGCGGGGCGCTGCTGTATTACGGCGTCTACGACCTTACCGGAACCCCCAGCGTACGCAGCGCCGGGCCCGATACCTTGCTGCTGGACGGGCCGGGGATGGTTGAAGCGCTGCAAATGCTCACTCCGGGATTGAACGAGGAAGAACGCCGGCAGGCGCCGTTGTCACCGCTGTACGGTGACTTCACCGGTTTTCCGCCAGCGTTGATGTTCGCTGCGGAACTGGATCCGCTCAGGGATGACACGCTTGAGTTGGCTGAACGTTGGGGCAGAGCGGCGGAAGTGGAGGTGCACCTGTTGCCGGAAACCGCACATGGTGTGATTCATTTTCCGCTGGGGTTGGCGGGGAGGGTGCTCGGGTATAGTCGTGCGTGGGTTGCGGGGCGGCTTGTTGAGGGGTGAGCCATCGACCCTCACTCAGCCGCCACCTTGAATTGCTCGAGAATAAGTTCAGCCAACGTCCTGACAGGCTCGGTGAAACTTCGCCGAGGCCTGTGCACCAGTCCGATATCACGATGGAAAGTATGCTGGCCCAGATCGAGCGCCCGCACCCCTGACGGCCATTGCTGATGGGTGGCCGTCTGCGGCACGAGCGCGACCCCTACGCCATTCTCCACCAGCCTGATGATGGCCTCCAGCTCATCCAGCTCAGAGACTTCACGCAAAGTGAAATGCATCTGTCGCAGGAAACGATCGACCTGCCTGCCGCCGAATGAAGAGCGGTCATAGCGAATGAACGGCAGGCTTGAGAGCAGTTCGATCCAGTCTTCTCCCGGTACGTCCTTGGGCACGATCAGACGGTAGGGTTCAAGCGCCAGTGTGGTCCAGCGCAGATCGCTTTGAAGCGAGAAGGGCGGCCGAATGATCGCCGCCATGTCGATTTCGCCAGTATCCACCAGGTTCACCAGCTCCATGGAAAGACCGGGCACGACACGCGTTCGGCATTCCGGGCACTGCTGGTGAAACCTGGCGAGTGCGTCCGGGAGAAACGATCGCTGGACTGAGGCGATTGCGCCGACGTTGACCAGAATGCGGGTGGAAAGACCAACGGTGGTCGATCCCAGGTTGTCGTAAAGACGAAGCAGCTCCTGCGCCTGAAGCAGGACTTGCTGGCCCATCCTGTTGAGGTGGGCCGAGCGTCCTTTTCTGTCGAATATTTCAAAGCCAAGTTCGGCTTCCAGACGTTGAATCTGGGCGCTCACCGCTGCCTGGGTGAGGCCGATCCGGTTGCCGGCCGCAGCGAAAGTGCCTTCCCGGGCGACGGCAATAAGGGTCTTGAGTTCTTTGATCATTCACAAATATTAGTTGTGTTTCTGAGAAATATATATTGATTTTTTTGCTGTCAGTGTCGCCCTACGATGTGCTCATCAACCACAAAAAACGTATCGGAGTCCTGATGAGCCTTTCACCCTTTCACCTCGCCATCCCCGTTTACAACCTGGCCGCAGCCCGCACTTTTTACGGTGAGGTCTTCGGCCTGGAAGAGGGGCGTTCCAGCAACCAGTGGGTCGACTTCAACTTTTACGGGCACCAACTGGTGATTCACGAGCACCCGAAAACCGCGTCTCAGGAAAGCGTTCACAGCAACCCGGTCGACGGGCACGACGTTCCTGTTCCTCACTTCGGCATCATCCTGGGATGGGAAGAGTGGGAAGCGCTGGCAGAGCGCCTCAAGTCTTTCGGTACCGAATTTGTGATCAAACCTTACATTCGATTCAAAGGACAGGTTGGCGAGCAAGCCACCATGTTCCTGTTCGACCCTTGCGGCAATGCCCTCGAATTCAAGGCCTTCAAGGATATGAGTCAGCTCTTCGCCAAGTAAGAAACGCAATGGCACAACGGCGTTGTGCCATTTGATCTCAAGTGAGCTGGAAGCTCATGACTCTAGCAACTGCCGATTGATGCAGTCCTTTCATTCCAACAAGAAGGCTAGACATGAAACGTATTCCCCTGGTGTGGCAAATCGTTGCCGGGCTGTTGCTTGGCGTGCTCGTTGGTTGGTACTTCAATACCCATCCGCAGTATCAGTCGTGGGTCAGCACGGAGATCCTGAAACCGCTTGGCGATATCTTCATCAAGATGATGAAGATGGTGGTCGTGCCTATCGTGTTCTGTTGCATGATCCTGGGTATCGCCGGAGGCGGGGATAACAAGTCGTTCGGCCGGATGGGCATCAAGTCGCTGGGCTATTTCTTTGCGATCACCGGTCTGGCCATCGTGATCGGCCTGTGTTTCGCGAACCTTTTCGAACCCGGTACGGGCACCGATATTTCGGGCATCGCACACGGTGCTGCCGCCATCACGATGGAGCCTTCGAAGGGCGCGCTCGTGATTGTGCAAAACATCGTTCCGGATAACGTTCTGGTGGCGATGTCCGAGGCGAAGTTGCTTTCTGTGCTGTTCTTCGCGGTGTTGTTCGGTGTCGCGCTCAACGCATTGCCCAGGGAGAAAAGTGCACCTGTGGTTGCGCTGGTCCAAGGCATTTCGGATGCGATGTTCAGGATCGTCTCGATCGTCATGGCCTATGCCCCGATAGGGGTGTTCGGCATGATCGGTGCGACCGTCGCTACCTTCGGTTTTGCCTCGTTGTTGCCCCTGCTCAAGTTGATTGGTGTGGTTTATCTGGCGCTGATCGTCTTCGCATTGGTAGTGCTCGGAGGAATCAGTTACCTGATCGGCGAGAACATCTTCAAGTTGATCAGGTATTTCCGCGACGAGTTGATTCTTGCGTTCTCCAGTGCTGCCTCTGCAGCGGTCATGCCGCAGTTGATGAGCAAGCTGGAGAACTACGGCGTACCACGGCGCATTGTCAGTTTTGTGGTGCCAGTGGGGTACGCGTTCAACCTCGATGGAGCGTCGATCTTCCTCGGCGTGGCGACAATTTTCATCGCCCAGCTTTATGGAATCGATCTGTCGCTTTCTCAGGAAATCCTGCTGGTGGTGACCATGGTGCTGACCTCCAAAGGTGCTGCCGGGGTGCCTGGATTCGCCATCGTCATCCTGTCGGCCACGTTGGCGTCTGCCGGTCTCCCGCTGGAGGGCGTGGCACTGATCGCCGGCATCTTCAGGATTATCGACAGCGGCACCACCACCCTGAATGTGTTGGGCAATGCGATCGCGCCCCTGGTGATCGCCAAATGGGAGAGGGTGACTCTTGAGCCTTCGCGCACCCGCCCGGACGTACAAAAGGCCTGACGATCACAAGGAGCACTGACGGCGCTGCACGAGTAAACGCCTGCTGATGTACAGGCGATTTTTTTTCATCAAGTTACTAGACGACCGGTCTGATATTGAGGGTATGCAACATGATTGATAACAGTCGCAACACGGATCTTTTTTCTCCCATGCAAATGGGCGCCCTGCAATTGACCAACCGGATTGTCATGGCGCCCGTGACCCGCAGCCGGATGGCTGAAGACGGCGTTCCGAACGAGTTGCACGCTACATACTACGCACAGCGCGCGAGTGCCGGCTTGATCATTGCCGAAGCGACAAACATTTCGGCGCAGGGACGTGGCTACGCCATGACGCCGGGGATCTGGTCGGACGCGCAGGTGGCGGGCTGGAGAAAAGTCACGGACGCCGTCCATGCCGCAGGTGGCAGGATTGTCAGCCAGTTGTGGCACGTGGGGCGTTTTTCCAGCGTCGAGTTACAGCCCGACGGTGCCGCTCCCGTTGCGCCCTCGGCGATCAAGGCAGAAGGCAGCACCTACACCGAGAACGGCTTTGTCGAAGTGTCGACGCCCCGGGCGCTGGAGACGTCGGAGATTCCCGGCATCATTGAGCAATACAAGCGCGCCGCTGAAAATGCCAGGCGTGCCGGTTTCGATGGCGTGGAGGTTCATTCGGCGAACAGCTATCTGCTCGACCAGTTTCTGCGTGACTCGACCAATCAGCGTACTGACCGGTACGGCGGCACCATTGAGAACCGCGCCCGATTGACGCTTGAAGTCACTGAAGTGGTGATTTCGATCTGGGGCAGTGACCGCGTCGGCATTCGTCTTTCGCCGGTCACGCCCGATGCCGGAAACACACCTCCCGACAGCAATGTCATGGCGACCTACGGATATCTGATTCAGCAGCTCAACCGGCTCAATCTGGCCTATCTGCACTTCGTCGAAGGCGCCACCGCGACCTCGCGCACGGTTCCTGATGGCGTTGATCTGGATGCATTGAGCGCGCAGTTCGAAGGCCCCTTCATCGGCAATAACAACTACGACCTCGAGATGGCACTGGAGCGCCGGGCGCAGGGCCGGATTGACGCGGTGGCGTTCGGGCGCCTGTTCATTTCCAACCCCGACCTCGTGGAGCGCCTGCGTCGGGGCACCGAACTGACCATCGCACCACGCGAGAGCTACTACGGCGGCGGCGCCAAGGGCTACACCGACTGGCCAACGGCTGACCATTGATGTGTGCGCCCTGAACCGGATCGGCGCAGGGCGGCTTGATTGAAAAAACATTCACAGCAAACAGGAGTTCATCATGAGCCATCCAACTTACGTGCAGGAATACAACGCAATCGTCGAAGTGCTCAGCCAGTACAACGAAGGGGGAGCGAAGGCTGACAGCGCCTTAATGAAGCCCGCATTCAATGCTCAGGCGACCATGTTCGGGGTTGACGACGGCAAGCTCGTCGGCGGCGCGATCCAGAATCTGTATGACGTCATCGACAGCGCGTTCCGTCCATCCCCCGAAGCCGAAGCCGCCATCGTTCGCATCGACATCGTCGGCACGGTTGCGAGTGCCCGGGTCGATACCGACAATGTGTCAGGGTTTCGTTTCACCGACTTCTTCAACCTGCTGAAGGTGGACGGCAAGTGGACGATCATCAGCAAGATCTACCACACCCACCCGAGCGTCTGAGCCCTCGTCGTCTGCCCCGACAACACCGGGGCAGCACGGATTACGCCTGATCCATCGCCTCAGTCAGCCCCTGATCCTCACCCAGAAACCCGCCACTCTGATGCTGCCAAAGCCGCGCATAGGTGCCGTTCTTGGCCAGCAGTTCGGTGTGGGTGCCTTGCTCGATGATGCGCCCCTCATCCATGACAATCAGTCGGTCCATCGCGGCAATCGTCGACAGTCGATGGGCAATGGCGATCACGGTCTTGCCCTGCATCATTTCATCGAGGCTTTCCTGGATCGCGACTTCGACTTCGGAATCCAGGGCGCTGGTGGCCTCGTCGAGCAACAGGATCGGAGCGTTCTTGAGCATCACCCGGGCGATGGCGATGCGTTGGCGCTGGCCACCGGAAAGCTTGATGCCGCGTTCGCCCACCAGCGTGTCATAGCCGGTGTGGCCCTGGCGGTCGCTGAGCTGGTTGATGAAGCCGTCGGCTTGGGCATTGGCCGCCGCGCGCTGGATCTGTTCGTCGGTGGCGTCCGGTCGGCCGTAGGCGATGTTGTCGCGAATCGAGCGGTGCAGCAGGGAGGTGTCCTGAGTGACCATGCCGATCGCGCTGCGCAGGCTGTCCTGCGTCACCTTTGCGATGTTTTGACCGTCGATGCGAATCTCGCCGCGATCGACGTCATAGAAGCGCAGCAGCAGGTTGATCAGCGTGGATTTACCGGCACCGGAACGTCCCACCAGACCGATCTTCTCGCCCGGCTGGATACTCAGGCTCAAGCCGTCGAGCACCTGGCGTTCGCCGTTGTAGTTGAAGCTGACGTTGTCGAATTCCACGGCGCCGCCGGAAGGCACCAATACGCCGGCGTCCGGCTCATCCTGCACCTTGGGGCCGCGGGTCAGGGTGTCCATGCCGTCCTGCACCGTGCCAATGTTCTCGAACAGCGACGTCATCTGCCACATGATCCAGTGCGACATGCCGTTGATGCGCAGCGCCATGGCCGTGATCGCCGCCACGGCCCCGGTGCCGACTTCGCCCTGATGCCACAGCCACAAGGCGTAGCCGCCGGCGCCCATGATCAGCCCGACCACCAGCGCCTGATTGACGATCTCGAACTGGCTGACCAGACGCATCTGACGGAAGCCGGTCTGTTTGAAATCCTCCATCGCCGCCCGTGCAAAGTGCGCTTCACGTTTGGAGTGGGAGAACAGTTTGACGGTGGTGATGTTGGTGTAGGCGTCCGACACCCGCCCCGTCATTGATGATCGCGCGTGGGCCTGTTCCTGGCCGACCTGGCCCAGACGGGGCACGAAGTACAGCATCGCCAGCCCGAACAGCGCGACCCAGGCAATGAACGGCAGCATGAGTTTCAGGGCGAAACCGCCGGCCAGGGCGATGATCGCAATGAAATAGACGCCAATGCCCGGTGCGATCTCGATGACGGTGAACAGCACTTCGCGCACGGCCAGTGCGGTCTGCATCACCTTGGTCGTGACCCGGCCGGAAAACTCGTCGGAAAAGAATGAAAGGCTCTGCCGCAGCATCAGCCGATGAAAATCCCAGCGCAGACGCAACGGCAAATTGATCGCCAAGACCTGATGCTGAACCATGGTGCGCAGCGCCACCAGCCCGACACTGGTCAGCAGCACGAGGCCGATGCCCCACAGCACGCGGCTCTCCTGGCCGTTCACATCGCCGCCAGCCTGCCAGGCCGAAAGCAGGTCCACGACCTGACCCAGAAAGGAAAACAACCAGGCCTCGTAGATCGACACACCGGCACTGAGCAACGCCAGCGCGAGGATATAACCGCGAGCGCCACGGGTGCAGGCCCACAGGAACCGCGCCAGACCGACCGGCGGTGGCGGCGCTTCGTCGGGCGGGAAGGGGTCGAGCCGTTGTTCAAACAGGCGAAGCATTGGGGGTCTCCGAATTCATCAGTTGCGGGGATTCTGCCACTTATCGATCACATTGAGGGGCTGCAGGTTCAGTGCATGATCTTTTGAGGGAAAACCCTCATTGTTGTAACGCTGACGCCTTACTAGCATGAACTCCGACGTTGACCCACTCGATGGAGAGCACCATGGCTACCACGCAGACTGACGACAAGCGCCCAACCCCCGATCCGGCTGAGGACAACGCGTTTTTCCCCTCGCCGTATTCCCTCAGCCAGTTCACTTCGCCCAAATCCGATCTCAGTGATGCCGAGTACCCCAACCGTTACAAGGGCGGGCGCTGGAAGGTCCTGATGATCGGCGCGGACGAGCGCTATCTATTGACCGACAACGGCACCATGTTTTCCACGGGCAATCACCCGGTTGAAACCCTGCTGCCGATGTATCACCTGGACAAGGCCGGTTTCGGCTTCGACGTCGCGACGCTGTCGGGCAATCCGGTCAAGTTCGAATTCTGGGCCATGCCCTCCGAAGACGCCGAAGTGAAGGGCTTCTATGAGCAATATCGTGATCAGTTCAAGCGTCCGCTCAAGCTGTCCCAAGTGATCGAAGAAGCGCTGGGCGAGGACTCGGATTACATCGGCGTGTTCATTCCCGGCGGCCACGGTGCGCTGATCGGCCTGCCGGAAAGCGAGGACGTGAAGAAAGTCCTGCAATGGGCCGTCGCCAAGGACAAATTCGTCATTACTCTGTGCCACGGCCCGGCGGCGCTGCTGGCGGCCGGCCTCGGTGAAACAAAAGATTCATGCATCTTCAATGGCTACCGGATTTGCGCCTTTCCCGATGTCCTGGACGCGACAACCCCCGACATCGGTTACATGCCCGGCCACCTGACCTGGAAGTTCGGCGAGCAGTTGCAGGCGCTCGGTGTGGAAATCACTAACCAGGACATTTCCGGGGCCACGCTTCAGGATCGCAAACTGCTGACCGGTGACAGTCCGCTGGCGGGCAACGCGCTGGGCAAACTGGCGGCGGCCGCGCTCCTCAAAGAGGTCACGTCGGGGTGAGCTCCGGACCTGCCGAGGCACTCTTGCGCGCCGCCCTCGACATCGAGGCGGCGCCCACGCTAGTGGCGATCCAGAAGGCCGTTCGCGGTTTTGCCGGGGCCTATGGTTACAATCGGTTCGTCCTGTTCTCCGCCACCTCGGCGTCGGAGGACGTGGTCGAGCGCATTTACTGGGTGGAGGGCGACTGGTTTTGTGATGGCACTGGCGTCGACGCCGAAACCTACGTTCAGCGCTGCCCAGTAACTCGCCACCTGTTGGACGCCCGCGAATCGTTCTTCTGGAGCAAGGTGCAGGAGGAGAGCGGCGAACTTTATCGGCTGGTTCGCGTGCCCAGTGGCCCGGGCGTGCATGGATTGCAGATTCCGGTCTTCGGCCCGCAAGGGCTTGAAGGCGCCATGAGCCTGGGAGGCGAACAGATCGATGCCTCGGCGCGGGTTCGTCTGGCGTTGGGCATGCTCGCCACGGTGGCGTTTCACTCGGCACGACGCTTGCTCGAAGCGCCGCTGGACGAGACAGCCGGGAAACTCTCGACCCGTGAGCGCGAAGTGCTGGCGTGGGTCGCCGCCGGTCGGCGACAGGCCGACATTGCTGCCACGCTCGGCTTGTCCGGCCGTACAGTGGAAAATCACCTGCGTTCGGCCCGTCGGCATCTCGGCGTGGCCACCACCGCTCAGGCCATCAAAATTGCCATTCGCAAAGGGGAAATAAAGGGGTGAGGTTCTCACTCTGCCGGTGCCGTGCTTGAACGACCATGCAAAACTCCTATCATGCAAAGGGCCTGCGCCGGCTGTCTGTAACCGGCGCCGCCCCCTACGTTTTTTAGAGAGATCGATCCTCGTGGAGTCTTTTCCGGACGCATTGCACGAATCCCTCACGACCCAATTCATTTTCGGTCCGTTCTGTGTCGTTCCAGGCAAACGGCTGCTGACCCGCAACGGGGTGGCGGTCGAGATCGGCGGGCGGGCACTGGATCTGTTGATCGCCTTGCTCGAGCAACCGGGACGGGTGCTGTCCAAGTACGACCTGATCGACAAGGTGTGGCCCGACAGCGTGGTGGCCGAAGGCAGCCTGCGTTTTCACATGACCGGCCTGCGGCGGATTCTCGGGGATGGCGAGGAACAGGCGCGTTACATCGCGACCCAGGTGGGCGTGGGTTATGCCTTCGTCGCGCCGCTGGAAAGAAAACAGGCCGCTGTGCAACCGGCGCCCATCGCGACCCGAACTGCCGAGGGCGTCTGCAGTCTGCCGCCCCGGGCGAAACTGATCGGCCGCGAGACCGACCTGCAACTGGTCATCGACCACATGCAGCAACCGAGGCTGTTTACCATCGTCGGCCCCGGCGGCGTCGGCAAGACCAGCCTGGCCATCGAAGTGGCGCACCGCATCGCCGCCCAGGGTTATGAGCGCGTCAGTTTCGTCGATTTGGCGCAAGTGGAAGACTGCGCGCTGGTGCCGTCGGCGCTGGCCCGATCGCTGGACATCCCGGTGCAGGCGGAAGACCCGATGTTTGTACTGCTCGCGCATTTGCGTGAGCAGCGGCTGATGCTGGTGATCGACAACTGCGAACACCTTATCGACGCGGTGTCGACGCTCCTGGAGCAGATCAGCGACACCGCGCCGCAGGTCGGGGTTCTGGCCACCAGTCGCGAGCCGCTGCGGGTGCGTGGCGAACACGTGCACTGGCTCAATCCGCTGGAATTTCCCCGTGAGCCGCAACACCTCTCGGTTGCGGAGTTGCTGGCATTTCCGGCCATCAAGCTGTTTGTCGAACGTGCATCGTCGAGCAACGCCGCGCTGTTGCTGGAAGCGGGCGGAGGGCAAATGATTGCGGACATTTGCCAGCGGCTGGAGGGCATGGCGCTGCCGATCGAACTGGCGGCGATGCGGGTCGCGAGCCACGGATTGAAGGCCACCCACGCGCTGCTCGGCGAGCGCTTCTCCCTGGGCTGGTCGGGGCGCAGAACTGCCGTGCCACGGCATCAGACCCTGCGTGCCATGCTCGACTGGAGTTATGACCTGCTGTCGCTGCAGGAGCGCCTGGCGCTGGAGCGGTTCTCGGTCTTCGTCGGGCCGTTTTCCCAGGAGGCTGCCGCTCAGGTGGTTGCCGAATCGCAACACGAAAGCGCCACGGCGGCGGCGATCCTTGACGATCTGGTGTGCAAGGGGCTGGTCACGGTCGATCACAGCGACTCGACGGATTCGTATCGCTTGCTGGAGATGACCCGTGCCTACGCCCGGGAAAAACTGGCGGCGCGGGGAGAGGCCGAGGTCAATGCGCTGGCGTTCCGGCACGCGGCGTTTTACATGGATCTGCTCGGCCATCTGGGGACTGCGCCCGACGAAATTTTCCGTCACTCGGCGCGTCTGGCCAGCCAGTTGGGCAACGTTCGCGGTGCGCTGGAATGGAGCTTCGGGCCCCACGGCGATCCGGGACTGGCGTTGCCGCTGGCGGCTGCGAGCGCGCCGTTGTTCCTGCATTTTTCCTTGCTGGTCGAGTGCCGCACCTGGTGCTCCCGGGCGGTGGAACTGCTGGAACTGGGGTACTACGGCACGCCCACCGAAATGGAACTGCAAGCCGCGCTCGGTCTGGTCCTGATGTTCACCCGAGGCAACAGTGAAGCCGCCGAAAAAGCCTTGCTCCGGGCGCAGGACATTGCCGTCGCGCTGAACGACTACGGCTCACAGCTGAGGTTGCTGGGCCGCTTGCAGATATTCTACGAGCGCATCGGTGATTTCCCGTCGTCGCTGGCCTGGGCGGAGCAGGCCGCGGTGGTCGGCAACATCCTCAACGAGCCCGCCGCCATCGCGATTGCCGCATCGCTGACCGGCATCTCCCATCATCTGCTCGGCAATCAGCGTCTGGCCCGCCAGGAACTGGAAAGCTCGCTGCGCAACAGCTTGCCGTCCCATCCCAGCAACACGATTTACTACGGCTTCGATCACCGCAATCGCACGGGCCTGGCGCTGGCGCGGTCACTCTGGCTGCAGGGTTATCCCGATCAGGCCCGGCGCTTGGCCGAGCAGATCGAGGCCGAAGCATTCGCGCTGCAGCATCCGGTCACTTACTGCATCGCCATGGTCTGGATCTTGTGCATCTATATCTGGACCGGTGATCTGGCGAAGGCCACCGCGAGCCTCGAGCGGTTCAGCGCCATCGCCGAAACCAACGCACTCGGCCCTTACATTGCCGCCTGCCACGGGTTGCGAGCGGCGATCGCCATCCGCGCCGAGGAGCCCGGCGAAGCAGTTGCCATGCTGGAGGAAAGTCTGGCGCGGTTGCGGGGCATGCGTTACGAACTGCTCACGACCTCATTCGAAATCGCACTGGCCGAAGGCCTGATTCTGGTGGGCCAACACCCAAAGGCACTGACCCTGGTCGACGGCACCATCGATCACTGCCGCCGAAGCGGTGATGCCTTTGCGCTGCCGGAATTACTGCGAATCAAGGTCGGTATTCTCAAGGTCATCCAGGCCGATGATGAGCAGGCCATGTTGGCGGTTCTTGAGGATTCCATTGCGCTGAGTCGCGAGCAGGGCGCGTGGGCGTGGGAGTTGCGATCATCGATGGATCTGGCCCGGTTCTGGCTTGAACAGGGTCAACCGGATCAGGCCCGGACGTTGCTCGGTGCCTGCCGCGAGCGGGCTTCGGAAGGCTTCGACAGTCTTGATCTGCGTCGGCTGGAAAGCTTCTGGCAGAGCCTGCACGCTACTCCGGCGTAATCAGGGCGGCCATTTTCACCAGGTCCGCCAGCGAACGGGCCTTCATCTTGCGCATCACCTTGCCGCGATGGGCCTTGACGGTGATTTCGCTGATGTTGAGATCGGCGGCAATCAGCTTGTTCAGCCGTCCGCTGACCACCGAGGCCATGATTTCCTGCTCGCGCGGCGTCAGGGTCTTGTAGGCCTCGAGCAGTGCGCGCAGATTCTTTTCCCCCTCAAGCGCCACGCGACTGCTTTGCAGCGCATCGGCCATGGCGCTGAGGATCACCTCGTCGTTGAACGGTTTGGTCAGAAACTCCACCGCGCCGGCCTTCAGGGCCCGCACCGTGCGCGGAATATCGCCGTAGCCGGTGATGAAGATGATCGGCATGTTGTGGCGCTCATCGGCCAGGGCGGTCTGCAGATCCAGGCCGTTCAGGTCGGGCAGGTTGATGTCCAGCACCAGACAACTGGGCACCAGCGCCCGGGGCGCGTCGAGAAAATCCTGGGCGGACTCGAACAGCCGTGGCTGCCAACCGGCGAAGCGGATCATCAGTTCGAGCGACTCGCGCACGGAAATGTCGTCATCAACAACGAATACGACGGGCGTGACATCACTCATCGGTAATGCTCCACGGGAAGGGGCGATTGCGTTGTTCGCGTTCAACATGTCGATTCCTTGTTCTGTTCGGCTTCACGCTCAGTCGAGGGGCAGGGCGGCGCTCAGGGCCTTGAGCAATTGGGCTTCGCTGAACGGTTTGAACAGGCACTCCACGGCGCCACTGTTCAGCAGCTTCGCCTGTTCGCTGGCGTCGCCGTGCGCGGTGATGAAAATCACCGGAATGCGATAGTCACGCCGCAGCAACTCCCGTTGCAGTTCCGGGCCCGACATCCCCGGCATGGCCACGTCGAGAATCAGGCAATGAGTCAGATCCAGATAGGGCGATGCCAGAAAGGCCTGCGCCGAGGCAAACGCCTGCACGGCAAAGCCGAACTCCTTGATCAGGTCAGGCAGTGATTCACGAACCGATTCGTCGTCATCGACCACCGATACGAGCAAATGCGTACCCATCAATCATTCTCCACGGTGCGATCGGCGAGGTCGCGGTTATCGGTTTGCGGCAAGTCCGTCGAATGCGGGATGGCAAAGGTAAACGTCGTACCCGGGCCGTCGTTGGCGCTGGCCCACAGCTTCCCATCGTGGCGCTCGATGATTGAGCGGCTGATGGACAGGCCGACGCCCATACCCGAGCTTTTGGTGGTGTAGAACGCATTGAAAATGCGCTCGATGTCCTGCGGATCGACGCCGTTGCCGCTGTCTTTCACCGCCAGGTAAACGCTCTCGTCCGAGCCCAGACCGGTGCTGACGATCAATTGCCGGGGCCGGCCATGGATTGCACTCATGGCCTCGGCGGCATTCATGATCAGGTTGAGGATCACCTGCTGCAGCTGGACCCGGTCGCCCCTGACCAGCGGCAGGGCTTCGGCAAATTGCGGATGAAGCACCACGCCGTTGCGTTGCAGTTCGCCCAGCAGCATGGCGATGACTTCCCGTGCCGCGTCATTCAGATTGACGTTTTCAAGGGTGATGCTTTTTTTCGAGAACAACGCCCGCAGTCGATTGATCACATCGGCCGCACGGTTGCCGTCGCGAATGGTGCGGCGCGCGGTTTCCCTGGCGCCGTCGACATTCGGCGGGTCGGCGCCGAGCATGCGCAGGCAGGTGCTGGCGTTAGTGATGATGCCGGCCAGCGGTTGATTGACCTCGTGGGCAATCGACGCCGTGACCGCGCCAAGGCTGGCGACCCTGGCCAGGTGCGTCAGTTCCGAGCGCGCCTTGCTCAAGACCTCTTCGGCGAGCCGGCGCTGGGTGATGTCCTGCAGGGCGGCGATGTATTCGAAGCCGTCCGGCGCATGGGCGATCGAGTGTGCCACCAGCCGCACGTATTTCACCGTGCCGTCGGGCATCAGCAGCCGGTGCTCGTGTTCGAAGTCGCGCCCCTTGCGGCGCTGGCGCTTGATCATCTCCCGATGGCTGGAGATGTCGTCCGGGTGCACGCGGCGATAGATCGCCTCGAAGCCGGGCGGGGTGTCCGGGTCCAGTTCAAGGATGCGGTAGACCTCGTCCGACCAGGTGATCTCGTCGGTGCTCACCCGCCAGGAAAACGTACCGGTGGCGCTCAGGCGTTGGGCCTTGGCCAGAAAGACTTCCGCCCGTTTGCGGTCTTCGATGTCGGTGTTTTCGCCATACCAGCGCACGACGCGCCCCGTGTCATCGCGCTGGGGTACGGCACGGATCAGGAACCAGCGGTAAACGCCGTCGAAGCGTCTCAGTCGGGCCTCGTATTCACCGGCGTTGCCCGATTGCAGAATCCCTTGCCAATAAACCGCCAGGCCCGGTGCGTCGTCGGGGTGGATGGACGCCGTCCAGCCGTCACCGCAGGCTTGTTCGACGGACATGCCGGTGTAGTCGCACCAGCGCTGATTGACGAAGCCGACGTTGCCTTCCGGCGAGGCGCTCCAGACAAAACCGGGAACGGCGTCGATGATCCCGCGCAGACGTTCTTCCGACGCGCTGACTTCGGCCAGGGCACTGGCGATCAAGGCCTTGTCCCGGCGGCGCTCATCGATATCGACCTGCAGCACGCACCAGCGGGTGATGGTGCCTGCACTGTCTCTGATCGGCAGGCCGCGCACATGGAACCAGCGATAGACACCGTCGGCGCGGCGAATCCGGTGCTCGTTCTCATAGGGCGTGCCGGTACTGACCGAGTGCATCCAGGCAGCGATGACCGAGGGCAGGTCGTCCGGGTGCACGGTCTCGCTGGCCTGCCAGTTTTTCAGTTCATGCAGCGGGGCGCCGATGTACTCCATGATTTGCCGGTTGACCTGTTCCAGCTCACCGGACGGCGTCATGAAGGCGACCATGGCCGGGATGCTGTCGATGATCGAGTCGATCCCCGGCGCCGGCATGACCGCGTCACCCGCGCGGCCTGGATCGTCCTCGATGACGCGCTCCTGCTCGTTCGTCATACCGATTCTCATTGTGTGCAGTCACCGTTGAACAAAGATGCGCCTTCGGATGGCACTCGCCCATCATACTTTGGTGTCGCCCGTGGCGAATATCGGCCGACATTGCACACTGCGATGGGCATCACAGGTGGCGCTTTTGTAAGCCACTGTATCTACGCCCCCCCAAGCCATACAAGGATGCAAACGGACCTGTCTGCGAAAACGCGTGGATACATCCGCCGCGCAGCCTTGGCCCTGGTTTCAACGTCCTTCGACGTTGAGTGAAAGCAACGTGACGTCCGCGCTCCTGCCACCCGAAAGGCAGCAGGACCGGTCGTCCCGATGACAGGGCAGAACATGATGAAAGCAGTGGTTATCCAGGCCTTTGGCGGGCCCGAAGTGTTGACGGTGCAGGACATTCAACTGGCAGAACCGGGGCCCGGACAAGTCCTGGTCAAGGTCATGGCGGCGGGTATCAATTTCATGGACACCGGTGCCCGACGCGGGCTCGGCGCTGCCTGGGAACTGCCGCTGACGCTGGGTGCAGAAGGCGCCGGCGTCGTCCTGGCCAGCGGCCCGCAGGTGACGGAGTTCGCTGTCGGTGACCGCGTGGCCTGGCATTACGTGCCGGGCAGCTACGCCGAACAGGTGATCGCCCCGGTCAGCCAGTTGGTGCCGTTGCCCGATGAGATCGACTTCGCCACCGCCGCCAGCCTGATGATGCAGGGCCTGACCGCCAGCAATCTGGTGGACAAGGTGCATGCGATCCAGCCGGGTGACGTAGCCTTGGTGCATGCGGCGGCGGGGGGCGTGGGGCTGATGCTGACCCAGTTGATCAAGCTGCTGGGCGGCAAGGTCATAGGCCGGGTTTCTCATGCCGACAAGGTCGAGGCGGTGCTCGCGGCGGGGGCGGACTATGTGGTGATCGGGCGAGCGCAAAACATTGCCGCCCAGGTCATGCGCCTGACCGACGGGCAGCGGGTGAATGTGGTGTACGACGGCACCGGCGCGGAGGGGTTTGCCGACTCGCTGGAGCTGCTGGATTACTTCGGCACCCTGGCCTTGTACGGGCCGTTCATGAACCCGACCCCGCCGATCGATATCTTCAGCGTGCCGCGCAGCATCAAGCTGACGTATCCCTCGGTCATGCACTACGTGCGCAACCGCGAGGTGCTGCTGGAAAAATCCCGGCAACTGTTCGCATGGGTCAGTGCCGGCAAACTGAAAGCCGTGATCGGCAAGCGTTATTCACTGGATGATGCGCAACAGGCCCATCGCGATATCGAGTCGCGCAACACGACGGGCAAGCTGATCATCGTCCCTTGACGCCACGCCAGATCAGCAGGGCCGCCAACACCTGACTACCGGCGAAAAACGTGAACAGGTGTTGTGCGGTCCATCCGGCATCCAGCAGAAACCCGGCGACCACCGGCGAAATGATCGCCCCCAGACGCCCCGTCGCCAGCACCACGCCGACGCCGGTCGTGCGGACCGACGTGCAGAACGCTTGAGGGGCCAGGACATACAGAGCCGCGACTGCACCATTGAGCATCAGCCCCAGCGTGACCGCCACTAGTGTCGCCAGACCGGGGACGCGAGTGGCCGGCAGCATCAATGGCAGCAGGGCGGCGTTGAGCAGCAGAAAACCCGACAGCAAACGTCGGCAACCGTAACGATTGGCCGCCAGACCCAGAAGCAGGGCGCCGAGCATGCCGCCAAACGCCAATAACACCCCGATCCGGGCGCCTTGCCGATCGGTAAAACCGTTGTGGACCAGCAGGCTCGGGGTCCAGCTCATGACGAAGTAAAAGCAGAACATCAGCAGAAAGAGTGCCAGCGCCAGCGATAGAGTCTGTTGCCATTGACCGGGCGAAAACGGCCGGCTGACGTCGTCAGGCGACAGTGGAGGAATAGGCGCGCGGTGTTCAAGTGCCAGAAATGACGGCGATTCTCGCAGCCAGAAGACACCGACCAATGCCGCCGCCAGCGTGATGCAACCCCCGGCCAGAAAGACATACCGCCAGCCCATCAAATCATTCAATACATGGGCCAGCACACCGCCCAGACTGGCGCCCATCGCAAAGGCGAGGGATTGCAGTGCGATCGCCAGATTGCGTCGCTGCGGACCGGCGTGTTCGAACGTCAGCACGTTCGCCCCCACCAGCACTGCCCCCGTGCCGATGCCGGTCAGCAAACGCAGGAACATCAACACGTGATGATCCGGGCTCCAGAACGACAGCAACATGCTCAGGCCGCTGAGCAGCAGGCCGGCGAGCAACAAAGGCCTGCGCCCGAAGCGGTCGGCCCTGGGCGCGGCCAGCAGCGAACCGAGCGCCATCCCGACCAGGCTTGCGCTCAACAACAGGCCCAGTTGCGCGCCGCTCAACGCCCATTCGGCCGCAACCCGGCTGGCGGTGAAGGCCATGGCCATCACGTCGAGTCCGTCGATCACGTTGAACAGCATGCACAGCCCGATCACCCACCACGGCGAAGTGGACGATGGTGTGCCGCTCAGGCGTTCGAGCGCTGTTTCCCCACGCATCCGCGATCCTTGTTCCGCTCTGTGATTCAAATGGGTCTTTTCCCCGCCGCATTCTGCCCGTTAACCGCTGCTGAGTTCGAGCGCGATTTTGCACGCCGGGCCAGCGCGTCATACCAAGGTATCGACCGACACCATCGTGTAATCGCCCCGGTGCCAGCGCAGTGGTCTGATCCGATTGGCGATGCCTTTCGAATAATGACTACAAGGAGATCCATCATGGTTGCGGTTTCGTCCGGTCTTACCTGGCGCCATTGCCTGGCGTCATCCATCAGGGGCGGCGCGCTCGGCCTTGCCGTACTCGCTGGCAGTAGCGGCGTCTGGGCCGCGGATCCGGCGCAAGCCATTCGCCCGTACACCATCCATGTGGACGAAGCGAAATTGAGCGACCTGCGCAAACGCATCGCCGACACTCGCTGGCCGGACAAGGAAACGGTCGGCGACGTGTCCCAGGGAGTGCAACTGGCGCAGGTCCAGGCGTTGGTGAAGTATTGGGGCGACGGCTATGACTGGCGCAAGGCTGAAGCGAAGCTCAACGCCTTGCCGGAGTTTGTGACCACCATCGACGGCGTCGACATCCAGTTCATCCATGTGCGTTCGCGCAATCCCAATGCGATGCCGCTGATCCTCACCCACGGCTGGCCGGGTTCGCAGTTCGAATTCCTCAAGACCATCGGCCCGCTGACCGATCCCGTGGCTTATGGCGGCAAGGTCGAGGACTCGTTCGATGTGGTGATCCCGTCGATTCCCGGCCATGGTTTTTCCGGCAAACCGACCGAGCTCGGCTGGGGCCCTGACCGGGTGGCGAAGGCCTGGGATGTGTTGATGAAACGTCTGGGCTACAGCCATTACGTGTCCCAGGGCGGCGATCACGGCTCGGTGATTTCCGATGCGCTGGGTCGCCTGGCGCCGCCCGGTTTGCTGGGTATCCACCTGAACATGCCGGCCACCGTGCCGCCGGAACTGGTCAAGCCGATCAACAGCGGCGATCCGGCCCCGGCAGGGCTGACCGCGCCGGAGGTGACGGCCTTCAATTCGCTCAGCCAGTTCTTCGGTCGCAACGCCGCCTACGGCGCAATGATGGTGACCCGACCGCAGACCATCGGTTATCTGCTGGCCGACTCGCCCGCCGGCACGGCCGCGTGGATGTATGAAAAATTCGCCGCGTGGACCGACAGCGACGGTCAGCCCGAGAAGGTCCTGAGCCGCGATGAAATGCTCGACGACATCAGCCTGTACTGGCTGACCGACAGCGGGGCGTCGTCCTCCCGTTTCTACTGGGAGAACAACAACAATAACTTCAGCGCCGCCGCGCAGAAGACTGCCGACATCAAGGTGCCGGTGGCGATCACCGTGTTCCCCCACGAAATCTACCGGGCGCCGAAAGTCTGGTCGCAGCGCGCCTATCCGTCGCTGGCCTACTTCAGTGAAGTCAGCAAGGGCGGTCACTTCGCGGCATGGGAGCAACCGCAACTGTTCAGCGAAGAACTGCGCGAAGCCTTCCGGCCACTGCGCGCGGCCGCGCAGAAGACCACTGCGCAGGCAGCCCGCTGACCCTGCAATCCGCAAGCACTTCAACCCTAAGCCCTTGACCACAAAGCCCGGAACCGCCGCCCGGCGGTTCACGAGGGAGACCCGGCATGACTGACTCTAACGCTGTAACCCCATCCCGGCGCGTGCTCGCCGGTTCGATCCTGGCGCTTGCGCTGGGCATCGCCTCGGCATTCGCCAGCGCCGCCGAAGTGCCCGCCGGCAAGATCGACGCCATTACCGCCGGCACCCACGTTTCGTTCGGCGCGCTGAAACACGTCAAGGCCGGATTGCTCGACGTGTCCTACGCCGAAGTCGGTCCCGCCGACGGTCCGGTGGTCATCCTGCTGCACGGCTGGCCCTACGATATTCACAGCTACACCGACGTGGCGCCGGCACTGGCGCAGAAAGGCTATCGGGTGCTGATCCCTTACGCGCGCGGCTATGGCGACACGCGTTTCCTGTCTGCCAAAACCGTGCGCAACGGCCAGCCGGCGGCGCTGGCCAAAGATCTGATCGACTTCATGGACGCCCTGAAGATCAAGCAGGCCGTGCTCGGTGGTTATGACTGGGGCGCGCGTACCGCCGACATCGTTGCAGCGCTCTGGCCCGAGCGGGTGAAGGCGCTGGTGGCGGTGAGCGGTTACCTGATCGGCAGCCAGGACGCCGGCAAGACGCCGCTGCCGCCGGCGGCGGAGTTGCAGTGGTGGTATCAGTTCTACTTTGCGACCGAGCGTGGCCGTCTGGGCTATGAAAAGAACACCCACGACTTCGCCAAACTGATCTGGCAGCTGGCCTCGCCGAAGTGGAACTTCGACGACGCGACTTACGAGCGCAGCGCCGCCGCGTTGCAGAATCCGGATCACGTCGCCGTGTCGATCTTCAACTACCGCTGGCGCCTGGGGCTGATCAAAGGGGAAGCGCAATACGATCCGCTGGAGAAAAAACTCGCGGCATTCCCCTCGATCAGCGTGCCGACCATCACCCTCGAAGGCGACGCCAATGGTGCGCCGCATCCACCGGCCGAGGCCTACGCCAAACGCTTTACCGGCAAGTACGAGTACCGGCTGATCAGCGGCGGTATCGGCCACAACCTGCCGCAGGAAGCGCCGCAGGCGTTCGCCCAGGCGGTGATCGATGCCGATCATCTCTGATTGCCGGCCGAAGGGGATCCGACCATGAAATTCAACCATTGGGCCGTGCTGCCAGCGGCCATTGCGCTCGCGGCACTGGCGGCCACCGGTGTCGCGTTGGGCGAGGCCGATGACGGCGATGCCTCGCCGATCTACGGCGTGAAGCTGCCGAAAAACTATCGGCAGTGGGCGCTGATTGCCCCGGCCCAGGAAGCCGCGCCGCTGGATGAACTGCGTGCGGTGCTGGGCAATGACCGGGCGATCAAGGCTTACCAGAGCGCGACGTTGCCGTTTCCCGACGGCACGGTGCTGGTGAAGCTGGCGTGGAAACACGTGCAGTCGCCGGAATTCGAACCGGCCTCGATTCCGGGGGCGGCCACCACCGTTCAGGTGATGGTCAAGGACTCGCGCAAATACGCCTCGACCGGTGGCTGGGGATTCGGCCGTTTCATCAACGGCAAACCCGCCGACGAAGCCCAGCACCAGACCTGCTTTGCCTGCCATCAGGCGCGGGTGCAGAACCACGATTTTGTCTTCACCCGATACGCCCCTTGAATCCGTCATACGAGGAAACTCCACATGAAAAAAACACTGACAGCGTTGAGCATTGCCGCTGGCCTGTGCCTGGGCGCCAATGCCTTCGCCCAAACCGCCAAACCCACGGTCGTGCTGGTGCACGGCGCATTTGCCGACGCGTCGAGCTGGAACGGCGTGGCGAAGATTCTCGAGAAGGACGGCTACACGGTGATCGCCGCCGCCAATCCGCTGCGCGGCGTCAAGAGCGATGGCGCAGCGGTATCGGCCTTGCTGAGCAGCATCCAGTCGCCGGTGGTGCTGGTCGGTCATTCCTATGGCGGCAACGTCATCAGTGATGCGGCCAACGATCATGCCAATATCAAAGCGCTGGTCTACGTCAGCGCGTTTGCCCCAGAGGCCGGTGAAACCGTCGCCGGGCTGGCCGGCAAGTTTCCCGGCAGCACCCTCGGGCCAACGCTGGCGCCACCCGTTGCGCTGGCCGATGGCGGCAAGGACTTGTACATCCAGCAGAGCAAGTTCCACGACCAGTTCGCCGCCGATGTCCCGGCTGCACAAGCGGCGCTGATGGCGGCTACTCAACGTCCGGTCACCGAAGCGGCGCTGAACGAGCAGGCCGGAACGCCGGCCTGGAAGCACATTCCGTCGTGGTACATCTACGGCGACAAGGACAAGAACATCCCGCCCCAGGCGATGGCGTTCATGGCCAAGCGTGCAGATGCCAAGGCCGTTGAGGTGGTGAAGGGCGCGTCGCACGTGGTGATGGTGTCGAATCCGGCACCGGTGGCGCGGCTGATTGAAAAAGCCGCGGCGGCCAACTGAAACCCTGCGACGTGCCGAGGCGCGTCGCAGGTCTGTCACCCCCCGCTCAGGCAACGGACACCTGCGGCGAAGTTGCCGGTGCCAGTCTGAGCAGGGGGGTGATGCCGAGCATCAACAGCAGTACCGCGAACAGCAAGGTGTACGCCGGGCCGTAGTGTCCGGCGTATTCGCGCAGGGCACCGAACAGCAGCGGCCCGAGCGCGGCGATCAGGTAACCGATGAACAACATGAACACCGTCCACAATCCGGCCTGTTCGCTGGTGCGGGCGTGATCCAGCGGCAAGGTCATGGCCACGGTGAAGCCCATGCCCAGGCCGATGGCCGCGAGCACCACATACAGCATCGGCCAGTACGCCGGCAGGAACGCCATCCCGCCCACCCCGAGCAGGGCCAGCAACGCCGACAGCCCAAGCAAACCGCGCCGGTCGTGGGCCTTGCCCGGAATCAGCCCCGCACCGACGCTGGCCACGGCGAACACCGCCGTAAAAATGCCCAGCAGGACGCCCGGGGAAACACTCGATGTGGCCGCTTCCACCGAGGCGGGCGCCATCCAGGCGAAGAGGGCGTAGACCACGAATTGCCCGGCACCGAAATTCAACGCGATCAGCCAGGCCTGCGGATTGCCCCAGGGCAGGCGTTTGCTCGGGCTCGATGGCGATTTCACGGTGGGCGCCGGTGTCGCAAAACGCCGTGCCATCCACACCCAACTGGCGATGGCGGTGAGGCACAGCACGCTCCAGACTCCGGCGCTGACTCGCCAGTCTTGCGCCAGCTCGGCAATCGGTGCGCTGAGCACCGCCGCGAGGGTCGCGCCCAGACTCAAGCCGCCGGCATAGATGCCCATGAACAGCGCCGGGCGTTGCGCAAAGTGAGTCTTGATCCACGCGCCGGTCATCGCGCCGGCAACCGCAATGCCGATGCTGGCGAAGAACGTACTGCCGAGCAGGAAGAATGCATTCGGCGAGATCGCCCGCAACAAGGTCGAGGCGCCCAACAACGTCAGGGCGACAACCACACTGCGATCGATCCCGAAGCGCCGGGCCAGGCTCGGAACCACCAGCGCGAACACGCCCATGCAGACGTCGGGAATCGAGGTCAGCAGCGCGGCCTGGGTGTAGCTCAACTGGAAGTGCTGCTGGATCAACAGCAGAATCGGCCCCACCGAAATGATCGGCGGCCGCAGGGCGATGGACAGGATCAGCAGGCCGATCACCGCCGTGACGCTCTGCTGGTGGCCGGAGAGATTGCGGGTGATTGCCATGGGAAAGGCCTCATTGATGAACAATGAGCGCAAGGCTAACAATGGACCGGCCATGGCAAATGCCAGGGTTTGTCGCCAAAGTGACAATCGCCGCTTTAACACGATCAAGGTCTGTTTTCAGGAGACTCCAGCGATGAAGCAGGAGGTGCGCAAGATCATCGCCCAGCGTGATTCCGCGCCGCGCAGCGAACGTTATCCCGATTATCAGGACGTGCCGCGAGTGATGACCGTGCTGGTGCGTGATCAGGCCACCGGCGAATACAACGAGCCGCACGTGCATCGGCACGGGCAGTTGCTGTATGCCTCGAACGGCGTGATGCGGGTGGCCACCGAGCGCGGCTTGTGGATCCTGCCGCCGAAACGGGCGCTGTGGATTCCGCCCGGAATGATCCACGACCAGTTGATGCTGAGCGCGGTCAAGATGCGCTCGATCTACATCGAGCCGCAAGCCTGCGCAGAGCTGGGCCATCACTGCAAAGTACTGGAGATCCCCGGACTGCTGCGCGAGTTGATTCTGGCCCTGGCCGAGCAACCGATCGAATACCCGCAGGAGGGCCGTAACGCACACATCGTGGCCCTGATACTCAGTGAGTTGCAGGCGGCGCGGACGTTGCCGATCGAAGTGCCGTGGCCGCTCGACCGGCGTCTGGTCACTGTGTGCGAGGCGATTCTGCAAGACCCCGGTCAAGACCATTCGATCGGTTACTGGGCTGACCGGGTCGGCGCCAGTTCGCGCACGCTGATACGCCTGTTCGTCAATGAAACCGGTCTGAATTTCCGCCACTGGCTGCAGCAGGTACGGCTGGCGACCGCTATCGATCGGCTCGACAAGGGGCAATCCGTCGGGGTGATTGCCCGGGATCTGGGCTACGCCAGCCAGAGTGCCTTCAGTGCGATGTTCAGGCGAGTGATGGGCGAATCGCCCCGTGAATTTCTCGTTCGCGATTAGCGCGTTTCGGCGATTCCGATACCTTCGTATTCTGTCGTCGAAGGGAGGCGGGTGGTATCAATGACACTGCTGTTGCAGGTGCACTGAACACCCAGCCTCGTTCCGCGAGGAACCTTCGAAGAGTGAGAATCCTGATGCTTTTATACCTATCGACCTGGTCCGAAATCGCCCAATTCCTCGAACGCAGCCGCACCATCGTCATCCCGATCGGTTCCAACGAACAGCACGGGCCGACCGGCCTGCTGGGCACCGACTGGATGTGCCCGGAAATCATCGCCCATGAAGCGCAGAAAAACGCCGATATCCTGATTGCCCCGACCTTCAACATCGGCATGGCGCAACATCACCTCGGCTTCCCCGGCACCATCTCGCTCAGGCCCTCGACGTTCATCGCCGCCATCGCCGACTGGACCCGTTCGCTGGCCGCCCACGGCTTTGAAAAGATCTTTTTCCTCAATGGCCACGGCGGCAACATCGCGTCAATCGAAGCGGCATTTTCGGAGCTGTACGCCGAAGCGAGTTTCGCCCGCCGCAAGGCCGGGTTCGCCCTGAAGCTGTGCAACTGGTGGGATCTGGAAGGGGTGAACGAGCTGGCCCGTGACCAGTTCCCGACCGGCCACGGCATTCATGCCACGCCTTCGGAAATCGCCGTGACCCAATGGGCCTACCCCGATTCCATCAAGTCGGCCGACTATTCGCCGCAGATCGCCAATTGGGGGCCGATCCGGGAAGCGGCGGATTTCCGTGCCCGTCACCCGGACGGCCGCATGGGCTCGGACCCGGCCCAGGCTTCGCCGGAAAAAGGCCGGCAACTGGTGGAAATGGCCGCTCGTGGTCTGGTCCAGGAGGTGCAAGCCTTCAGCCGCGAGTCATTACCCGACTGAACCGTCGCCCTGATCAACGCCCGGATGTTCCGGGCGTTGCTGTTTCAACCCTTGGGAAAATCGCCATGTGGACTATCAAGCACAGCTACATCGATGGTGCGTTCGTGCCCGTTCAGGGCCGCGAAACGATCGAATGCATCAACCCGGCGACGGAGTCCGTCATCGGAACGGTCACCCTGGCCAATCGCGAGGATGCCAGGCAAGCCATCGCCGCCGCCCAGCGTGCGCAAGTCACGATGGGCCGCACCTCGAAAGCCGAGCGCATCGACATGCTCAAGCGCCTGCAGGCGGCGGTGCTGGAGAGCACCGAAGAGATACGCGACACCGCTATCGAGGAATACGGCGCACCGTTGGCCCGTGCGCAATGGGTCAGCCAGTACGCCTCGCAATCCTTCGCCAACGCGGCGCAGATTCTCGAAAACTACGAGCTGGTGCGGCCTGTGGGTCGTGCAAGCGTCGTGATGGAACCGGTCGGGGTGTCCGCGTTGTTCGCCCCCTGGAACAGCACCGCCGGTACGGTGTGCAGCAAACTGGCGGCGGCGATTGCCGGCGGCTGCGCCTCGGTCATCAAGCCGAGCGAACTCAGCCCGTTGCAGACCCAGGTGCTCGCGCTCGCCTTGCACCGTGCGGAACTGCCAAACGGGGTGATCAATATTGTCTTGGGCCGTGGCGGCGAAGTGGGCGACGAGATCAGCACCAGCCCGCACATCGCGAAGATTTCGTTCACCGGTTCCACCGCCACCGGAAAACTCATTGCCCGCGCGGGTATCGAGACCATGAAGCGGGTGAGCCTGTCGCTCACCGGCAAGTCGGCGTCCATCGTGCTCGACGACGCGGATCTCGAGGCGGCCATCCCCATGGCCCTGAATGCCGCCTTCATGAACAACGGTCAGGCCTGTGTCGCCGGCACGCGGCTGTTGGTGCCGCGCGCGCTCCTGCCGCAGGTGATCGAACGGGTAAGAGGCTTGGTCGACGCCATAGTGGTCGGTAATCCCCATGATCCGGCGACGGTCATCGGCCCGTTGGTCAACCAGGCGCAGTTTGATCGCGTGCAGGGTTTTATCCGGCGCGGGCTGGAGCAGGGCGCGCGATTGATCGTCGGCGGGGAGGGCCGGCCTTCCGGGCTGAGCCAGGGCTATTTCGTCAAGCCCACGGTGTTTGCCGACGTCAGCAACGACATGGATATTGCCCGGGAAGAGATCTTCGGCCCGGTGCTGTCGATCATCGCTTATGACGATGAAGAACACGCCATCCGCATCGCCAATGCCAGTGTCTACGGATTGCAGGCGTATGTGTTCACCCGCGAGGCGGAACGGGGCCGACGCATCGCTGCGCGGCTGGAGGCCGGTTCGGTGTTGATCAACCGGATCGCACCGGAGCTGCTGGCGCCGTTTGGCGGGGTCAAACAGTCGGGGATCGGCAGGGAATTTGGCGTGTCCGGGCTGGAGGCGTTTCTTGAAGCGAAAAGCATCGTAGAGGACTGACCACGGCAGCAGGGCAAACAGGATCAATCCTGCTTGTCCTGCTTGCCTTGCTTACGCCATTGCGGATCAGCCCAGTGCTTCGATGGCCTGTGCAACACCCGCACCGTATGCCGGATCGGCCTGGGTGCAGTTATCGATGTGGCGTTGCCGGGTCTGGGCGCTGGCGCCATGGATCGAGCGCGCGGTGTTCTCGAACAAGACCTGTTGCTGGGCGGGGGACATGGCCCGGAACAGTGCGCCCGGTTGCGAGAAGTAGTCGTCGTCCTCGCGGTGATTCCAGTGCCCGGCGCTGCCTTTGAGGGCCAGCGGCGGTTCGCTGAAATCCGGTTGCTCGGCCCACTCGCCATAGCTGTTGGGCTCGTAGCCGATTGTGCTTCCCGCGTTCGCATCGGTGCGCATCTGGCCGTCCCGGTGATAGCTGTTGACCCGGCAGCGCGGCGCGTTCACCGGGATCTGATGATGGTTGACGCCGACGCGATAGCGCTGGGCATCGCCATAGGAGAACAGCCGGGCCTGAAGCATTTTGTCCGGTGAGAAGCTGATGCCGGGCACCACGTTGGCCGGGTTGAAGGCCGCCTGTTCGACGTCGGCGAAGTAGTTGTCCGGGTTGCGGTTGAGCTCGAGCACGCCGACTTCGATCAACGGGTAATCCGCGTGGGGCCAGACTTTGGTCAGGTCGAACGGGTTGATTGGGTAGGTCTCGGCGTCCAGCTCCGGCATCACTTGTACGTAGAGCTTCCATTGCGGGAAGTGGCCTTCCTCGATGGCGTTGTACAGGTCGCGCTGGGCGCTTTCGCGGTCATCGCCGATCAGTGTCGCGGCTTGTTGATCGGTCAGGTTCTCGATGCCTTGTTGAGTCTTCCAGGTGAACTTCACCCAGAAACGTTCGTTCGCCGGGCTGATGAAACTGAAGGTGTGGCTGCCGAAACCGTGCATGTGGCGGTAGGTGCGCGGCAGGCCACGATCGCTCATGACAATCGTGACCTGATGCAGCGCTTCCGGCAGTAAGGTCCAGAAATCCCAGTTGTTGCGCGCGCTGCGCATGTTGGTGCGCGGGTCGCGTTTGACCGCATGGTTGAGGTCGGGGAATTTCAACGGGTCGCGCAGAAAGAACACCGGCGTGTTGTTGCCCACCAGATCCCAGTTGCCTTGTTCGGTGTAGAACTTGATGGCGAATCCACGGATATCGCGCTCGGCATCCGCCGCGCCACGTTCACCGGCCACGGTCGAGAAACGGACGAACACATCGGTGGTCTTGCCCACGCTGGAAAACAGCCTGGCCTTGGTGAAGCGGCTGATGTCATGGGTGACGGTGAAGGTGCCGAACGCACCGGAACCCTTGGCGTGCATGCGCCGCTCCGGAATGACCTCCCGATCGAAGTGCGCCAGTTTTTCCAGCAACCATACGTCCTGCAACAGCATCGGGCCCCTGGGGCCGGCGGTCTGTACGTTGTTGTTATCAACCACGGGCGCGCCCGCGGCAGTCGTCAGCTTGTTCATGCGCAACTCCTGGCTTTTGTCGGTTTCCCGCCATCACATCAAAAGCCTTGGGCGCGATCTATTGCACCTTGGTGTCGCCGGATAGTACGAAGGTGTGGTTGGAAGATTGGGCGTTTTGCTGTCGGCAAAAGACGGATCAGGCGAGGGTGATGCTGACCTTGATGTTGTTGCGCGTGGCCTTGGAGTAGGGGCAGTTCTGGTGCGCTGCGTCGATCAGCTGGAGCGCCACTTGCGGTTCGATATCCGGCAGTGACACAGCCAGTTGAGCCTTAAGGAAAAAACCTTGTTCCCCGTGGACCAGGTCGATTTGAGCATCCACCCCGGCCATGGCCGGAAAAACGATCTTGCGCGCATTGCAGGCGTGGCGCAGTGAGCCGAGGAAACAGGCCGACCAGCACACGGCGAACAATTGCTCGGGGTTGGTTCCGGAGCCGGGCGCACCCGGGGGCGACAGCTTGAGATCCAGTCGGCCATCGTCACTGCGTCCTGTGCCCTCGCGGCCGCCTGTGGTGCAGGTATGTGCGGAGTAGAGGGTTTTTTCGATATCGATCATGGGCATTCCCTGAAAAGCATTTCACAGCGTGGAGGGCGGTTCATGTGGCCCGCGTGGGTTCATGACATTCCCGTGCAGATGCACCCGCCAGCGCGTCGGCCGTGGCCACGGCATCAGCGCCGCGATGGCCAAGATTGTCGAGCAGGGTCGAGCGGGCGATTTCGATCAGCCAGGCGCGAAACGGAAAGCTCGGGTCATGGGCGGCCTGTTCCTGGTAGAGCGCCCTGAAGGCTTGCTGGACGAGGCTGCCGGTGTCTTCGCGACGGATCCGCCCAGCCTGCACCTGACCTTCGTAGAAGGCGATGAGCAACGGTGTCACCGTCGCGAACAGCTGTTGCGCCTCACCCCGGCCATGCCGGACGGCGCCCGCGACCAAGGCATACAATTCGTCGTTGCCGAGCCGGTCTGACTCGCACAGGCAAGTGTTGCGATAACCTTCAGCCATGGTCGAATCCCTCGCAAAACCATCGTTCGACTGAGCGCGGCTGCCGGAAAGATTTGCAGGTGGCCCGGCGTTCAGCGGTGAGATTCAAGCCTGCCTTCACAGCCGAATGACTGCCAGTTATGCGTTGTTAGCGCTTGTTAGCGCCCGGCTATCGAGGTAGGTCGCGCGGTGACTTTTTCGCTGGCCACTCAAGACGCTGCAGCGGTTTTCGATGCCCTTGGCCTGCAGGAAACGGCGGTACGGTGTACGAGCATTTTTGACATCCCTGTCCCTTTGCCATCGTCACAACCATGTAGGAAACGTCCGATATTTATTTAGCAAATTTCCTACATTTTGTTTGCCTCCCTAACAAAAAACGTGGTTATTATCCGCCGGCGCTTCGGGTCACAAACCCGGCGCCAGAAGATTGCCGTGTGTCTACAGACCCGGCAGTCGCAGCCGATCGGGACCACCCTGGCGCTGTCATCCCCGCGCAGGTTGTTCCTCGTCGTTGACCCTCAAATGGAAGTCGAGGTTTCAATTGGTCACGCGGTTTGCAATCGTCGATGCAATGAACGGGGCGACGTCTGTCGCCAATGATCCGGCCCACTTTCCAGTTGCCTGCGCCGACCGCGCGGCGGCGTTTTTCTCCAGCCTGTCTCCCCCCGAATTTCTCCGTGTGCCCGCGTTCAACGCGAGTCTGCACGCGCGCGCCGCGCCATCCTCCTGAATTCGAATGACCGTGCCGGCATCTGATGCCGGGGCCTGACTGGCGGGGCATTTTTGTCCCGGCCTGATCACAAAAATAAAGTAGTCATGGACGGTAGCCTCCGATGCTCGATAACACTTCCTTGCG
Organism: Pseudomonas sp. IT-P2; assembly: GCF_949767575.1. Taxonomy (NCBI): domain Bacteria; kingdom Pseudomonadati; phylum Pseudomonadota; class Gammaproteobacteria; order Pseudomonadales; family Pseudomonadaceae; genus Pseudomonas; species Pseudomonas sp. IT-P2. The sequence continues at coordinate 45,424 of NZ_CATKQA010000011.1, forward strand.
TGGGACGAATCCCGCGCAGCCCGACGTTTGCTCCTTGAAACCGTTCGATGCAGACCTGTGCGTGCACGGCCTGTTTGAAGCGCAGGTGCGGCGCAACCCCGAGGCCATCGCCGTACGCTGGCAGCAGGAGGCGCTCAGTTATCGTGAACTGAACACCCGCGCCAACCGGTTGGCCCATCACCTGCGCAAGCTCGGGGTCGGGCCGGACGTGCCGGTCGGACTGTGTCTGGAGCGTTCGCTGGAGATGTTGGTCGGCGTACTCGCGGTGCTCAAGGCCGGCGGCGCCTATGTGCCGCTGGACCCGGCGTATCCGCAGGCGCGGCTGGCGCACATGCTGGCCGACAGCGCACCGCCGGTGGTACTGACCCACGGCCACGCGCGCGATGTTTTGCGGGCGGCGCTCCAACAGTCGGCGACCACCCCGACGCTGCTGGATCTGGCCGACGCCAGTGATTGGGCTTCGCTCCCGGCAGACAACCCCGATCCTCACACGATCGGCCTGACACCCCGGCACCTGGCTTACGTGATCTACACCTCCGGCTCCACCGGCACCCCGAAAGGCGTGATGGTCGAGCACCGCGGACTGGTTGCGGTGAGCGCTGACTGGGCGCAACTCTATGAGTTGGGCGAGCCGATCAAACACCTGCAAATGGCCGGTTTTTCCTTCGACGTGTTCAGCGCCGACCTGATCCGTGCGCTGGGTTTTGGCGGCACGCTGGTGCTCTGCCCACGGGACACTCTGATGGATCCGCCGGCTCTGTATCGGCTGATGCGCGAGTCGCAGATTGGCTTTGCCGACTTCGTGCCGGCGCTGCTCAATCCACTGTTGGCGTGGGTCGAAGAGACCGGCCACGACCTGTCGTTCCTGCGCACCGTGGTCTGCGGCTCCGACATCTGGACCGCCCACAGCGCGCGGCAATTGCGCAGGCTGTGCGGTGATCGCGTGCAGATCGTCCAGGCCTACGGCGTGACTGAAGCGAGCATCGACAGCACCTGTTTCGAGCTCACCGAAAACAGCCAGATCGACCCAGTGCTGCCCATCGGCCGGGCACTGCCCAACACCCGGATTTACCTGCTCGACGTTGACGGCGCACCGGTTGCCGAGGGTGTCGCGGGCGAGCTGTACATCGGTGGCGTCGGCGTGGCGCGCGGTTATTTGAACCTGCCGCAACTGACCGCCGAGCGTTTCATCGACAGCCCGTTCGTGGCGGGCGAGCGTCTGTATCGCACCGGCGATCTGGCGCGTTACCGGGCCGACGGCCAACTGGAATTCCTCGGCCGCAACGATTCCCAGGCCAAATTGCGCGGCCTGCGTCTGGAACTGGGGGAAATCGAAACCCGGTTGGCGGACATTCCGGGCGTGCGCGAATGCGTGGTGTTGCTGCGCCAGGACAGTCCCGGTGAACCGCGATTGGTCGCCTACTACTGCGAAAAACCAGACTCAACGCTGAGCCCGCGCTCACTGCGCGAACAACTGCAAATCAGCCTGCCGGACTACATGGTGCCAACCGCCTTCGTGCGTCTCGATGCACTGCCGCTGACCGCCAACGGCAAGGTCGATCGGCCAAATCTGCCGGCGCCGGACGTTGAGGCGTTCGATCAGCAGGAGTACCAGGCACCACAAGGCCCGCTGGAAACCGCGCTCGCCGCAATCTGGGCCGACGTGCTCGGCGTCGAGCGGGTGGGGCGTCAGGATCAGTTCTTCGCCCTCGGTGGTCACTCGCTGCTGGTGATGCGCGTGCTGGCGCAGGTTCGTCATGCGCTGGGGCTGGAAGTGGCGCCTTCGACGCTGTTTGCCGCACCGGTTCTGGCGGCGTTCGCCGAACGGCTGCAAGCCAGTCAGGCCGCGGCTCGCCCGGCCATCACAGCCCTTGAACGCACGGGCGCGCAAACGTTGTCGTCTGCTCAGCAGCGCCTGTGGTTTCTGGCACAGATGGAGGGGGGCAATGCGGCGTATCACATGCCGCTGAACCTGCGTTTGCGCGGTTCGCTGAACGTGCCGGCACTGGAACGCAGCTTCAATCAACTGGTGGCGCGCCATGCGGCGTTACGCACGACGTTCATCGCCGTTGAAGGGGAAGGGCGGCAATGGGTTGCGCCGCCTGCGCACAGTGTCCGGCTGACGGTGACTGACGTGCAGGGGCTCGATGCGCAAGAACGCCTGAGCCGCTTGATCGACGAGGAAGGCGCCAGACCCTTCGACCTGAGCCGGGGCCCGCTGATGCGGGTCAGCCTGCTGCGGCTGGCGGCGGATGACCATGTCTTGCTGCTGACCCAGCATCACATCATTTCTGACGGCTGGTCGATGGGTGTGCTCACCCGCGAGCTCGGTCAGCTGTACGCAGCGGCGTTGCAGGATCGCGACGATCCGCTGCCGCCCATGCCGGTGCAGTACGTGGATTACGCGGTGTGGCAAAAGCAATGGCTGTCCGGCGACGTGCTGGAGCAGCAAAGCCGTTACTGGCGCGAAACCCTCACCGGCGCGCCGGTGCTGCTGGAGTTGCCGACCGATCACAAGCGCCCACCCGTGCAGGATTATCTCGGCGGCTTTGTCCCGCTGGTCTTCGATGCCGCCCTGACCGCACGCCTGAAAGCCTTGGGCATGCAGCAAGGCACCACGCTGTTCATGACTCTGCTGGCCGGTTTTTCGCTGTTGCTGTCGCGTCTTTCCGGGCAAGGCGACGTGGTGATCGGCGTGCCATCGGCCAACCGCCCGCAGCAGGAACTGGAAGGGCTGATCGGTTTCTTCGTCAACACCCTCGCGCTGCGCATGACTCAGTCCGGGACGCCGTCGGTGGGGCAATGGCTGCAACAGGCACGGCGAGTGGCGCTGGAGGCTCAGGAACATCAGGACCTGCCGTTCGAGCAAGTGGTGGAATTGCTCAACCCGCCGCGCAGCCTGGCCCACAGTCCGCTGTTCCAGGTGCTGTTTGCCTGGGAACAGGATCAGGATTCCGATCTGCTGCTGACCGGGCTCGACGTTACGCCGGTCGAGAGCAGCCATCACGTGGCCAAGTTCGATCTGCAACTGGCGCTCCATGAGCGCGACGGGCAGATCGTCGGCGGTCTTGAATATGCCTCGGGCCTGTTCGAGCGCGGCACCGTCGAGCAGTTCGGCGAGTACTTGCGCCGAGTGCTGACGCAGATGGTCGAGGACAGCGAGCAGTCGCTGGCCGCGATCAAGCTGCTGAACGCCGAGCAGCACCAGCAAATCGTTCATGACTGGAACCGCACCGCGTGGGATACCGTGTCGTTGCCCGGTTGCGTGGCGCGTTTTGAAACCCTTGCCCGGCAGGCGCCCGACGCCGTGGCGCTGCTCGCCGACCGTGAGCAAATGAGTTACGGCGAACTGAATCGCGCGGCCAACCGCCTAGCGCATTACCTGATCGAACAAGGTGTCGGCCCCGAACATCGCGTCGGCCTGTGCCTGGAACGCTCGCCGCACATGGTCATCGGCCTGCTGGCGATCCTCAAGGCCGGTGCGGCGTACGTGCCGTTTGACCCGGCTTACCCGAGCGAGCGTCTGGCATTCATGTTCAGCGATGCGGCGCCGACCCTGCTGCTGACCCAGTCGAGCCTGATGACCGGGCTGCCGGCCAACGAGGCGAAAGTCTGCTGCCTGGACACAGACGCAGCGCAATGGGCACAACACCCGACGGATGATCCGCAAGTCACGGTGAGCCCGGAAAACCTCGGCTACGTGCTCTACACCTCCGGCTCCACCGGACGCCCGAAAGGCGTGGCCCACAGCCGTCGTGCGCTGGACAACCTGATTGGCTGGCAGCTCGATCAAGCCACGGCACCGCAGCGCGTCCTGCAATTCGCCTCGCTGAACTTCGACGTCTCCTTCCAGGAAATCTGCAGCACGCTGTGTCAGGGCGGCAGCCTGTTGCTGATGACCGAAGACAGCCGCAAGGACCTCGCCGCGCTGCGCCCGACTCTGGTGGCCGAAGGCGTGCAGCGGGCGTTCCTGCCGTTCGCCGTGTTGCAGCAACTCGCCGGCCTGACCGAGGCCGATGCACCGATGCCGCTTGGTGGGTGCGAAATCATCACCGCCGGTGAAGCCCTGCAAATCAACGACGAGCTGCGCGGTTTTGTCCGTGGGCTCGGTGGCGCGCAGTTGCACAACCAGTACGGGCCGACCGAAACCCATGTGGTCAGCCAGTTCAGCCTTGACTGCAACGAGGCCGAGTTCTGGCCGGACGCGCCGCCCATTGGCCGTCCCATCGCCAACGCGCGGCTGTACGTGCTGGACGAGCACTTGAATCCGGTCCCGGTCGGTGTGGCGGGCGAGTTGTACATCGCTGGCGCCTGCCTGGCCCGAGGGTATCTGAACCGTCCGGACCTGACCGCCGAACGTTTCCTGCCGGATCCGTTCAGCGCCGAGCCGGGCGCACGGATGTACCGCAGCGGCGACCTCGCGAAATTCCAGGCCGATGGCAACGTGCAGTACCTGGGACGCATCGACCAACAGGTGAAATTGCGCGGCTTCCGCATCGAACTCGGCGAGATCGACAGCCTGTTGCATCAACAACCCGGTGTGCAGGAAGCCGCCGTGTTGCTGCGCGAAGACGTGGTCGGGGACAAGCGTCTGGTGGCCTATGTGGTCGGCACCGCGACCCCTGAATGCCTGCGTGCCGAACTGCAACGCCAGTTGCCCGAACACATGATCCCGAGTGCCTGGGTTCGCCTGTCGCAATTGCCGCTGACCCGCAACGGCAAGCTCGACCGCCAGGCGCTGCCGGCACCGGAACGCAGCGCCGGGGCGACCTACGAGGCGCCGCGCAATGACACCGAACGGCAAATGGCCGAGATCTGGGCCGAAGTGCTCAAGTGCGAGCGGGTCGGGATCCACGACAACTTCTTCGACCTCGGCGGCCACTCGCTGCTGGCGACGCGGATGATCTACGCGATCAACCAGCGCATGGGCGCGCAACTGTCCCTGAGCAGTCTGTTCCAGACCCCGGTGTTGCTGGATCTGGCGGCGCAGGTGTCGCGTGAAGAGCAAAGCGTTGAACCGGCATTCCTCCAGATCGAGCCGGATCGCAGTAATCGGCATGAACCATTCCCTCTGACCGATATCCAGCAAGCCTACTGGTTCGGTCGTGAGGCCACGGTCAGCCTCGGCGGCGTCAGTGCCCACGGTTACGAAGAACTGCGCATTCCCGAGTTCGACGCCGAGCGTTTCGAACAAGCCTTGAACCGCATGATCCTGCGCCACGACATGCTGCGCGTGGTGTTCCTCAGCGACGGCACGCAACAGGTGCTGGCGCAGGTGCCGACCTATCGCATGCCGCGCAGCGATCTGCGCGGGTTGCCCGCCGATGTGGCGCAGCGCACGCTGGAAGCGACCCGCGAACGTCAGTCCCATCAGGTGCTGGACGCCAGTCGCTGGCCGCTGTTCGAGTTCAGCCTGTCGTTACTCGATGACGGCATCACCCATTTGCACATCAGCCTCGACGCGCTGATCGTCGACGCCGCGAGCACGCAGATTCTCGCCCGCGAACTCATGGCGTTCTACGTCGATCCGAACCTGGAGCTGGCGGAACCGGGCCTGACCTTCCGCGACTATGTGCTGGCCGAACAGCAGCTGCGTAATGGCCGCCGCTACGAGCAGGCGCTGGGCTACTGGCGTGAGCGGGTGACCACGTTGGCCCCGGCGCCGGACCTGCCGCTGGTACGCCAGCCGGAAAGCATCGCCAACCCGCACTTCACCCGCCGCGACCGCGACATGTCGGCGGCGCAGTGGACGCAGCTCAAAGCCGTGGCCAAACAGTTTGCCGTGACGCCATCGGTGATGCTGCTGACCGCGTTCAGCGAAGTGCTGGCGCTGTGGAGCCGCACCCCACGTTTCACCCTGAGCCTGCCGCTGTTCAACCGCATGCCGCTGCACAGCGATGTCGACGAAATCATTGGCGACTTCACCTCGCTGGTGCTGCTGGAAGTCGGTATCGACGGTTCGCAGAGCTTCACCGACAAGGCCCGCGCGGTGCAGGCGCAACTGTGGCGCGACATCGACCATTCGGTGGTCAGCGGCGTGCGGGTACTGCGCGAATTGTCCCAGGCCCGGGGCGTGCAGCAGACGGCGATGCCGATCGTGTTCAACAGCACGCTCTCGGAAGCGGCGCCGGAACTGGCCGAATTCAACCTCGCCGACGCGTTGAACGCGCGGCACATGCACAGCATCACCCAGACCCCGCAAGTGTGGCTCGACCACACGTTGCTGGAGCTGGAAGGGCGGCTGCTGTTCAACTGGGACAGCATCGACGAACTGTTCCCGCAAGGCATGATCGAGCAGATGTTCGTCGCCTATAACACCCTGCTCGACAGCCTTTGCGAGCCGGCAGCCTGGGGCGCGAATACGCCACAACTGCTGCCGCAGGCACGCTTGCCGGCACCGGTCGACCGTCAGCAAACGCTGCCATTGATGCACGAACTGTTCGAACGTCAGGCCCGCGCCACACCGGATGCCCTGGCGGTGATCGGTACGCGGCAACTGACGTACGCCCAGCTTCGCTTTGAGGCCCGGCAACTCGGCGCCCGACTGCAAGCGCAGGGTGTCCTGCCGAACCGCTTGGTGGCGGTGGTGATGGAGCGCGGTTGGGAGCAAGTGGTCGCAACGCTGGCGATTCTGTATGCCGGCGGCGCTTACCTGCCGATCGAACCGACTCAGCCGGCGGAACGGCTGCGGCATATTCTGGAACGGGCGGAGGCGAGTCTGGCCCTGACCCAACCGGCGCTGCTCGACAAAATCGAATGGCCGGCGCAGGTGACGGCCATCGCGGTGGCCGATGAAATCTCGAACGATGAACTGCCACTGCAACCGGTGCAGGTGAACGAAAGCGACCTCGCCTACGTGATCTACACCTCCGGCTCCACCGGTCAGCCGAAAGGCGTGGTGATCGACCATCGCGGCGCGGTCAACACCTTGCTCGACATCAACCGGCGCTTTGCCGTCGGCCCGACTGACCGCGTATTGGCGATCTCGTCGCTGAGCTTCGACCTGTCGGTCTATGACTTCTTCGGCACCCTCGCCGTGGGCGCGGCGGTGGTCATCCTCGAACCGCAACTGTCACTCGATCCGGTGCACTGGCTGGCGTTGATCGAACGTCATCGGGTCAGCCTGTGGAACTCGGTGCCGGCGCTGCTCGGCATGCTGGTCGAGTACGTAGAGGGCGAGGGCGGCACGTTGCCCGCCAGCCTGCGGGTGGCGATGCTGTCCGGTGACTGGATTCCCCTTACCTTGCCCGCGCGGGCCTGGGCTTTGCAGCCGGAGTTGCAGTTGATCAGCCTGGGCGGCGCCACCGAAGCGTCGATCTGGTCGATCTATTATCCGGTGAAGCACGTCGACCCGACCTGGCGCAGCATCCCCTACGGCAAGGCCCTCGATCATCAGCGTTTCTACGTGCTGGACGAAGCATTGCAGGTTCGCCCAACTTGGGTCGCGGGTCAGCTGTACATCGGCGGCATCGGTCTGGCCAAAGGTTACTGGCGCGATGAAAAACTCAGCGCGGGCAGTTTCTTCGATCATCCACTGACCGGCGAACGGCTGTATCGCACGGGCGACCTGGGACGCTTGCTGCCGGACGGCAACATCGAATTCCTCGGTCGCGAAGACAATCAGGTCAAGGTCCAGGGCTATCGCATCGAGCTGGGCGAGATCGAAGCCGCGCTCAATCGCCATCCCGGCGTGCAGAGCGCGGTGGTGCGGATTCTCGGCAGCACGCTGGGCGAGAAGCGTCTGGCGGGTTACGTGCTCAAGGCCGATCCGGCGTTGCAGGCCAGCGATTTCAGCGCGTACCTGAGCGACAAGCTGCCGGCCTACATGATTCCGCCGTCGTTCACCTTTGTTGAAGCCTGGCCGTTGTCGTCCAACGGCAAGGTCGACAAGAAACGCCTGCCGGAACCGGAGCAGATCGAGGAACAAGGGCCGGCGCTCGAAGTCGAGGGCCCGCAGGAGCAACGGCTGGTGGAAATCGTGCAGGACGTGCTCAAGCGCGATTCCATTGCCGCCAACGCCAATCTGCTGAACCTCGGCGCAACGTCGATCGATATCGTCAGGATCAGCAACGCCTTGTCCGGCGCCTTGCAGTTCCGCCCGCACGTGGCGCAATTGCTGGCCCAACCGACGCTGCTGCATCTGCTTGGCATGTACCGCCAGAACCGGGCGCGGCAGGATCTGCTCGGCAACGTGCAGCAGGCCTCGGAGCCCGTGCAGGACATCATCGAAGATCCCCAGCAGCGGGCGCAGTTCAAGGCCGAACAGCGTGGACGCCGCGACTTCGCTCAAGCCTTGCCGGCAGTGGCACTGGATCTGCCGCAAGACCCGGCCTTCGCCCGGCGTTTGAGCGATTACCGCTCGGTGCGTCAATACGATCTTCAACCGATCGCCACCCAGGCCTTTGCCCATGTGTTGGCGGCACTGGCCCAGGGGCAACTCGACGGCGAGGTGAAATACCAGTTCCCGTCGGCGGGCGGGCTGTACCCGATTCAGGCGTACCTCTACGTCAAGCCGGATCGCGTGCTTGGCGTGCCCGGTGGCGCGTATTACTACGATCCCCGCCAGCATCGTCTGCTGGCGCTCCAGAGCGGAGCGCTCGACCCGGACACCTACGACTATTTCGTCAACCGTCCGGTGTATGAGAACGCCGCGTTCTCGCTGTTTTTCATCGCCGACATGGCGGCGATTCGCCCGCTGTATGGCGAGCGCAGCCGCGACTTCTGCCACATCGAAAGCGGCGCCATGGCCCAGTTGCTGAGCATGACTGCCGTCGAGCACGGTCTGGGCCTTTGCGGTATCGGCTCGGTCGAGGAGCAGCAACTGACGACGCTGTTCGATCTCGGGCCGAGCCATGAATTGATCTACTCGATGATCGGCGGCCTGCGCACGGCCGATGAACAACACCGCGCGCCAGTCGAGGTGTTTGCCAGCGAGCCTGTGACCGCCAGCCTGGACGATGAAGACATGGAGGAGTTCGAAGTATGAATGCCGATCAATTGCTGGCGTTGTTCGCTCGCCATGGTGTGGTGCTCGAAGTGGACGGTGACAGGCTGCGCTGCAAGGCGCCGCGCGGTTTTCTCACCGAAGAACTGACCCTGGCGCTCAAACGTCACAAACAGGAACTGATCGCCTTGCTCGGCGGGCACGATGACGCGGCGATTCCCCGCCGATCCGGCACGCACACGTCCTGGCCGTTGTCCTTCTCGCAGCGGCAACTGTGGTTTCTCGATCAACTGGAACCCGGCAACCCGTTCTACAACGTGCCGACGGCGGTAACGCTGAAAGGGCAGTTGGACGTCGCGCAGCTGGAGCGGGCGCTCAACCAACTGGTGGCCCGCCACGAAATCCTGCGCACGACGTTTCGCAGCGTCGACGGCGAACCGCGTCAGGTGGTGCATCCGTCGATGCCGCTGTCGTTGTCGGTGACGGATCTGCGCCAATTGCCTGCCGAAGAGCGCGAGCAGCACGTGCGATCCGCCGTCGAGCAGGACGCCCGGGCGCCATTCGATCTGGCCAGCGGGCCGTTGCTGCGGGCGTCGTTACTGCGCGTGGCCGACGATGAATACCTGTGGCTGTACAGCGTGCATCACATCATCGCCGACGGCTGGTCGATGGGCGTGATCCTGCACGAAGTCGCCACGCTGTACGGCGATTATCTGCGTGGTGAAACCCCGACGCTTGCGCCGTTGCCGGTGCAATACGCCGACTACGCCTGCTGGCAGCAACAGCGAGTGGGCGGCGCCGCGCTGGACGCACAGCTCGATTACTGGCGGCGCACCCTGGACGACGCGCCGCTGGTATCGACGTTGCCCGCCGACCGGCCGCGCCCGTTGGTGCAGCGCTATGTCGGGGCCACGTTCAGTTCCTCCGTCGATGGCGGCACCTTGCGCGAACTCACGGCGCTGGCCCGGCAGACTCAGGGCACGCTGTTCAACGTGCTGCTGGGCGCATTGGCGGTGCTGCTGTGGCGCCACAGCGGTCAGCAGGATCTGTGCATCGGCACACCGTTCGCCAACCGCAATCGCCCGGAAGTCGAGCCGCTGATCGGCCATTTCGTCAACACGCTGGTGCTGCGTCAGCGCCTGAATCCACAGCAGACCTTCGCCGAACTGCTGCGCGAGGTGCGTGGCCAGATGCTCGACGTCCACGCCCATCAGGACGTGCCGTTCGACCGCGTGGTCGAAGCCGTCAACCCGCCGCGCGATCCCGGTCATTCGCCGTTGTTCCAGGTGATGCTGGTGTTGCAGAACACACCGGGCAACGCGGTGCAGATGCCCGGCCTGGAACTCGCGCCGTACGGCACCAGCAGCGCCACGGCCAAGTTCGATCTGGCGTTCGAATGGGTCGAGCGGGCAGGGCGGCTGGACTTGCTGGTGGAATACAACACCGACCTCTACGACATCGCGACCATCCAACGCCTGAGCGGGCACTACCGACATCTGCTCGAACAGATCGCCGCCGACGCCAAGCAACCGATCAATGCCTTGCCATTGATGAACGAAGCGGAGCGTCAGCAGGTGCTGGTGGACTTCAACCGCGCCGCGCCACTCACGCAAACGGCGCCCTGCGTGCATCAACTGGTTGAAGCGCAGGCCGCGAGCAACCCTCAGGCCTGCGCAGTGGTCTTCGAGGGCGAATCCCTGAGCTACGCCGAACTCAATGCCCGGGCCAATCGGCTGGCGCGGCACTTGCGCACCTTGGGCGTCGGCCCTGATGTGCGCGTGGCGGTGTGCATCGAGCGTTCGCTGGAGTTGCCGGTGGCGCTGCTGGCGGTGCTCAAGGCCGGTGGCGCTTACGTGCCGCTGGATCCGGATTATCCGTTGGGTCGTCTGAGTCATATGCTCGGCGACAGCACGCCGGCGGTGCTGCTGACCCTTGGTTCGGCGCACGGGATTTTGCGCCAAGCCGTGCAAGGCTCGACCTGGGAAGCGCCGATCCTCGACCTCGAACAAGATGCCGCGAGCTGGGCGTCGTTGCCGGCGGACAATCTTGATCCGCGCCATGTCGGCGTCACCCCGGACCATCTCGCCTACGTGATCTACACCTCCGGCACCACCGGGTTGCCCAAGGGCGCGATGGTCGCCCACCGTGGCTTGAGCAATCTGCTGCTGTGGTGTTTGCAGGTCTGCGGCGAAGCAGGGGCGATGCTGCACAAGATCCCGTTCGGTTTCGATGCTTCGGCCTGGGAGACCTTCTGGCCGTTGGCAACCGGCGGGCGATTGGTTATTGCGCGACCCGGCGGGCATTACGAACCGGCGTATCTGACCCGCGAGGTGCGCGAACGGAAGGTCACGGCGCTGGTGTTCGTGCCGGCGATGTTGCAGCTGTTTCTGGAAGTCGACGAGGTCAGCCAGTGTGGGTCGCTGACCGATGTGTTCAGCGGCGGCGGTGAACTGCCGCCAGCCCTGGCGCGGCGCTTTCAGGAACGTCTGCCCCATGCGCGGCTGCACAACGTCTACGGCCCGACCGAAACCACGGTGATCAACAGCATCTGGACCCTGGAGCCCGGCGCCGAGGTGCCGGCCCGGCAACTGCCGATCGGTCGGCCGATTGCCAACAACCGTTTTTACGTGCTCGATGACCGCGACCAGCCGGTGCCGGTGGGCGTGACCGGGCATCTGCACATCGGCGGCGTTGGCGTCGCTCGGGGTTATCTGGGGCTGGCGCAGCTCAGTGCCGAGCGCTTTATCGACAACCCGTTTGTGGCAGGGGATCGGCTCTATCGCAGCGGCGATCTGGCGCGTTATCGCCCGGACGGTCAGCTGGAATTTCTCGGTCGCAACGATTTTCAGGTCAAGTTGCGCGGCGTGCGCCTGGAGCTGGGCGAGATCGAAGCCCGGCTCGAAGCGTTTCCTGGCATCCGCAGCGCCGTGGTGCTGATGGTCGGCGAAGCAGCGCAGGACCAGCGGCTGGTGGCCTGCTGTGTGGTGGCCGAACCCGTGGACGAAGCCGCAGTGCACGCCCATCTGGCGACGACACTGCCCAGAGCGGTGATCCCCGGCAGCTATCTGTGGCTCGACGCCTTACCGCTGACCGCCAACGGCAAAGTCGATCGCGCCGCGCTGACGGCAATGGCGGATGACGAGATGGTCAACCGTCAGGTCAACCTGAGCAGCCCGCGCGATCACATCGAACTGGCGCTGTACCAGATCTGGAAAAGCCTGTTGCTGGCACCGCAGATCGGCATTCGCGACAACTTCTTCAACGTCGGCGGCACCTCGATCGCCGCGATCAAGATGGCCCATGAAATCAGCCAGCAGTTCGCGGTCGAAGTGCCGGTGCGCGTGGTGCTCAGCTACCCGACCATTGAAGCGCTGGGGGGCTGGCTGCGGGTCGGGGCGAATCCGGCGCTGGCCCAGAGCAACCTGATCGAATTCCGTCGCGGCAGCGGCCAGCACAACGTGGTGTGCATTCACCCGGCGGGCGGCACGGCGTTCTGTTACCTGTCGCTGGCCAAGGTGCTGCCGGATGAAACCGGCGTGTACGGGGTGCAATCGCCGGGGCTGAATCCGGGGGAGAGCACCGAGCCGACGGTCGAAGCGATGGCCGAGGCTTACTTGCGCCAGATCGAACCGCTGACGCAGCAACCGCTGATCCTCACCGGGCTGTCGTTCGGCGGCCTGGTGGCCTATGAAATGGCGCGGCGGTTGACGGCGGCGGGGCATCGTCAGGTGACGGTGGTGCTGCTCGACACCCAGGGCAGCGACGATCCGGGTTTTCGCGAGCAGATTGGCACCGTGGACATGGCCGAATTCCGCGACAAACTGGTGCGTTTCAATGGCATGTACCCCGGCATCGAAGACGCGCAGGTCGAGCGCTACTTCAACATCTACAACCATAACCGCCTGGCCATGGCCGCCTATGAGTGCGCGCCGCGCGCCGGCCGCGTGGTGCTGATCCAGGCGCGGGAAGATTTCAGCCGCCATCAGTTGCATGAACTGCGCGGCTTCTGGCGTCGCCGCGCGAGCAGCGGTTATCTGGCGAAACTGGTCAGCGGCGGGCACTGGGACATGCTTGAAAGCGCGGAAATCCACCGGGTCTCGCAAATCATCCGTCAGGAGCTGCAACGCTTCGACGCGCAGGAGGCGAAATGATGAGTGCGTCCAAAGACATGCCGTTGCTAGTGCGTTTCGCCGAGCAAGTGCGGCGTAATCCGCAAGCGCCGGCGGTGATTGATCAGTCGGTCACGCTGACTTACGCGGAACTGGCCAGCGCGAGCGAACGTATCGCCCGAGGATTGCTGGCGCGCGGTGTCGAACCCGGCCAGTCGCTGGCGTTGTGCATGCCGCGTTGCTGGCAATGGTTGGCGGCGATTCTCGGCGCCCTGAAAGTCGGCGCGGTGGTGGTGCCGCTGGATCGCGCCAGCCCACGCAAACGCCGGGAACTGATGCTGGCGGATGCGGCGTGTGTCGGTCTGATTACCCTGGACGAAGAACCGCTGTGGTCGCCGTCACTGTGGCAAACCAGTGTCGAGGCCTTGCTCGATCAGCCGGACGCTCCGCCGCAAACACTGGCCGAAGACTTTGCCGAGGTGATGTTCCTGTTCTACACCTCGGGCACCACCGGCACGCCAAAAGCAGTCGAGGTGGGTGAGCGCGGCCTGCTGCGTCTGGCGCACACCGACGGCTATATCGAGATTCGCCCGACGGACCGGTTTGCCTGCCTGTCCAACCCGGCGTTCGATGCGTGCAGTTTCGAACTGTGGGCGCCGCTGCTCAACGGCGGCTGCTGCGTGATGATCGCCGACGAGGACGTGCTGGATGCGCGTCGACTGGCCGAGGTGCTGGAGCGCACCCAGGTCGACAATCTGTTCATGACCGTGTCGCTGTTCAATACGTTGATTGCCGAGTGGCCGTCGTGCTTTTCCAGCGTACGTCAGGTGCTGATCGGCGGTGAGCAGATCAGCGCTGCCGCCGTGCGCGGCTGGTATCGGGCCAACCCTGAGAGCCGCTGCCGGATCTTCAACGTCTACGGCCCCACCGAATGCACCACGTTTGCCCTGTGCTGGCCGATCAGCCGCGATTTTGCCGGTGACTCGGCGCCCATTGGCCGACCGTTGCCGGACACCGGCGTGCAGGTGCTGGATGAGCAGCAACGCCCGGTGCCGGCGGGCGAGGTCGGCGAGCTGTATTTGAGTGGCGGCGGTGTCGCCCGTGGCTACCGCAACCGGCGCGAAGAAACCGCTCGCCAGTTCGTCCGTTTGCCCGACCTCGACGGTGGCGCTCAGGTGCATTACCGCACCGGCGATCTGGTGCGACGCAATGCCGAAGGCTTGATCGAGTACCTGGGGCGGGTCGACCGGCAGGTGAAGATTCGTGGCTTCCGGATCGAGCCGGGGGAGGTGGAGCAACGGATCCTGGAGCATCCAGGCGTGGCGCAGGTGTACGTCTGCACCCGGCGTCAGGCGGCAGAAGATCATCAGTTGCTGGCGTTCATCGTGCCTCGCGGGGATCTGGACTATCAGGAATTCGAAAACCATCTGCGGGCACAACTGGCACCGTATATGCGGCCGCATCAGCTGTTCCTGCTGGAGCGCCTGCCGCTGACGGCCAATGGCAAGATCGATCGTGATGGCTTGCTGGCCCAAGGGTTGAGTCCGTGGCATCCAGTCCTGGCGGCTACGGATAACGAAAACGCTTCACCGGCGCTGGACTGGTTGCTGAGTCAGGCCCGCTCGCTGCTCGGCCAACCGGCCCTGAGCGCGCAGGACGACTGGCTGGGCAGTGGCGGCGATTCGCTCAAGGCCCTGCGCCTGCGTTCGGCAATTCGTGTCCACTGGCAGCGAGAGATCGCCATCGATACGTTGCTCAACGAGCCTTTCTCGTCATTGGCCGCACAACTGAGCGGTGAGACGAACGGCGAGTCGATTTACCCACCCGCGCCTCCGATCAGCAGCGCCAGACGCCTGCCGGCCACCGCCGAACAGCGCCGGCTGTGGCTGTTGCAACAACGCTCACCGACCTCGACTGCTTACAGCGTACCGCTGATTCTGCATCTGGCGGCAGGTGTCGAAGTTGCGGCACTGGCCGAGGCTTTGGGGCGTCTGGTGCAGCGTCATGCGGGGTTGCGCACGGCATTTGTGGCGGGTGCCGATGGACTGGATCAGGTAATCGCCGAGCAGGGGCCGACCTGCCGCACCTTCGCGGTCGGGCATTTCACCGAGGACAACTGGCAGGCCTTCGCCGAGCTGGTGTTCGCCGCGCCGTTCGACCTGACCACACCCAACCTGTTTCAGGCCTGGCTGTTGCCGTTCGCCGATGGCAGCTGCCGGCTGTTGCTGAACCTGCATCACATCATCGTCGATGGCTGGTCGGTGAACCTGTTGTTCGATGACCTGACGCAGCTTTACGCCGATGCCCTGCAAGGCCGCGACAGCCTGCAACCGGCCGCCCGATTGACGACGCTGGAGTTTGGCCAGTGGCAGCGCCAGTGGAGCGTCGATCCGCATTATCGCGCCCAGCGCCGCGCACTCGCCGAGTTGCATCGCCGTCAGGAAGAGCCGTCGCCTGCATTGATGCCAATGCGCGAAATCAGCCCCGACGCCCGGTTGCACCGCGAACCCTTGGGCACCCTGCGCAGTGCGGCTCTTGAGCGCTTTTGCACCCAACAACGGCTGACCCGTTTCGAAGTGCTGTTCAGCGTCTTCGCCTGGAGCCTGTACGCCCTGACCGGGTGCGAGCGGCCACGGATCGCCAGCCCGGTGGCCAACCGGCCACTGGCGGAGTTCGAAGACACGGTCGGCATGTTTGCCAACACCGTGCTGATCCCCACTGCCGTTGAAAATGCATTGCCCCTGAGCGAGCAGTTGCGCAAACAGAGTGCCACCGTGCGTGAAGTGCTGGCGTTGCAGGACGTGGCGCTGGCGGATCTAGTGGAAGACCTGCGGCTGTCGTCGAGCCCCTCGCTGTTCGACTTCATGTTCGTGCTGGAAAACACTGACTACGCCGCACTGGCCGACTCGAACCTGCACGCCACGCTGGCATTCAACGAGCAGTTACACGCCAAGTGCCCGTTGACGTTGTTGATGGTGGGCAGCGGTTCGCAGCTGGAATGCTGGTGGGAATATCAGTGCAGCTATTTCGATGCCGAACAGATGCGGGCGTTGAACGCGCTGTTCCGCCGGGGTCTGGATCTGTTGCTGGAAAACCCGGCGGCCAACCTCGAAGATTTGCTCGGTCCGTATCGACGTGGTTTGCCACCGGCCAGCGAGGGGCCCCGAACTGCGCTGCCGTTCAACACACTGGCGGACGGGTTCGAGCATCAAGTGCATTGCACGCCGGAGGCGGTCGCGCTGGTTCAAGGCCAGCACCGCCTCAGCTACAGCGAACTGAATGCGCTGGCCGATACTCTGGCGGCCACCCTGATCGAGCGTCATCCCTTGGCGACCGGGAACGCGCCGCTGCATGTCGTGCTGTTCCTCGATGCCTCGGTAGAACACATCGTCGCCTTGCTGGCGCTGGCCAAACTCAACCTGACCGCCGTGCCGCTCGACCCTGCTTATCCGGTGGCGATCCAGCGTCAGGTGCTGGAGCAGGCGCAGCCTCTGTGTGTGCTGTTCAGCGACGCGACCAAGGCTGCACTGGATGACCTGAACGCCGGACGATTCGCCACCCATCGGGTCGATCTGCGCGCCGATGCCGGAACGTTCGAGCGTCCACGCCACGCTGGCGAACGGCCGCTGTACACGCTGTTCACCTCCGGATCGACCGGCACACCGAAAGGCGTGCAGGTGTCGGAACGCACCCTGTGCAACCTGCTGCAATGGCAGCGCACCGGAGGGCAGTTGCCGGCGAAAGCGGTGACCCTGCAGTTCTCGATGCTGTCGTTCGATGTGTCGTTCCAGGAGATTTTCAGCACCCTGTGCGGCGGCGGCTGTTATCACCTGATCACGCCGCGCTGGCGTCAGGACGCCGAGGCGTTGCTGGATTACATGGTCGAGGCGCGAATCGAGCGCCTGTTTCTGCCGTACGTGGCCTTGCAGCATCTGGCGCAAACCGCCGTGAGTCGGGGCATTTACCCGTTGGCGTTGCGTGAGGTGATCACGGCCGGCGAGCAATTGCTCTGCACCGATGCGCTGCGCAACTGGTTCGACGGCATGCCGCACGCGTCGCTGTTCAACCACTATGGCCCGACCGAAACCCACGTGGTCAGCGCCTTGCGCCTGCCGCCCGTGGCGCGGGACTGGCCATTGCGCGCGCCGATCGGCCATGCCGTCGGCAATGCGCGGTTGCTGCTGGTGGATGAGCACGACCGCCCGGTGCCGATCGGCAGTCGCGGCTATCTGTTGGTGGCCGGGCCGATGGTTGCCCGCTGTTATCTGGCCGATCCTGCCCTGAACGCCGCACGGTTTGTCGAGCTGGCAGACGGCTGTTTGTACTACCGCACCGGCGATCTGGCGTGGGCCGATGCCCGGGGCTGCCTGCATTACC
Organism: Pseudomonas sp. IT-P2; assembly: GCF_949767575.1. NCBI lineage: Bacteria > Pseudomonadati > Pseudomonadota > Gammaproteobacteria > Pseudomonadales > Pseudomonadaceae > Pseudomonas > Pseudomonas sp. IT-P2. The sequence continues at coordinate 62,854 of NZ_CATKQA010000011.1, forward strand.
TGGGGCGTGACGATCAGCAGATCAAACTCAGCGGCCATCGTCTGGAACTGGGGCAGATCGAGGCGGCGCTGATGCAGATGCCGGAAGTGGTCAACGCGGTGGTCGCGGTGCAGGCCGATCCGCCACGGCTGATTGCCTGGCTGCAACTCGATGGTCAACCTGCGACATCCGGCGAGCTGGATCGTCAGGTTGCACGGTGGCTGCCGGCCCATGTGCGAATCGATGAATACCGGCGGATCGACCTCTGGCCACGCACCCCCAGCGGCAAGATCGACCGTAAGGCCTTGCCGAATCTGGGCGAGGCGATGGAGCGGCGCAGCACGCCACAACCGGTTGTTCAACTGAGTGCACTGGAACGGCAACTCAGCGAGTTGTTCCAGGCTGTGATCGGCCGTGACATCGAGCCGGAACAGACCTTCTTCGAGGCCGGCGCCACCAGCCTCGGCCTCATGCGTTTGCATGGCCGTTACGCCGAAGAACTGCCGCACAAGGTGACGATGGCCGATCTGTTCGAACACGTCACGGTGCGGCGTCTGGCTGCGCACCTGTCGACGGCGCCGGTGGCAGCGGCGGAGCGTATACGGCAGACCGATGCAGGCCATCAGCCGATGGCGATCATCGGCATGGCGGTCAATGTGGCCGGGGCGCAGAATCTGTCCGAATTCTGGGCCATGGTGCAAGGCAATGAGCTGGGCATCGAGCACTTTGCTGCCGAAGAAGGCCTGGTCGGTGCCCGCAGCCAACTGGCGGGCATGCTCGATTTCGATCCCGAGTACTTCGGCATCAGCCGTCAGGAAGCACGGCTGATGGACCCGCAACAGCGGCATCTGCTGATGGCCTGCGTGCAGGCCCTGCAACACGCGGCCATCGTCCCGTCGGCGGATGGTCCGCGCATCGGTCTGATCGCCAGTTGCGGCGAAACCACGTACTTCCAGCAGATGCTGCGCGAAACCGCCGACGACGATCTGCCGGACGGTTTTCAACTGGCGCTGCACCACGACAAGGATTTTCTGGCGACCAAAGCCGCGTATCACCTGGACCTCAACGGCCCGGCCCTGAGCGTGCAGGCTGCGTGTGGCAGTTCGCTGATCGCCGTGCACCTGGCCAGTTCGATGCTGCGCCAGGGCGACAGCGACGTGATGCTCGCGGCCGGGGTGCTGATCGATCCGACCCTGACCGAGGGCTATCGGCATCGCTCGCAGCACATCTTTTCCGCCGACGGTCTGTGCCGTCCATTCAGCGATGACGCCAGCGGCACCCTCGGCGCCAGTGGCTACGGCGTGGTGGTGCTCAAACCGCTGGCCAAGGCGCGGGCCGATGGTGACCGGATCTATGCGTTGGTCGAAGGCTCGGCGTTGAACAACGATGGCCGGGCCAAGATGAGTTACACCGCGCCGTCGGTGGCGGGGCAGAGCGCGGTCATCCGCGATGCCTTGAACCGGGCCGGATTGACCGGTGCCGACATCGGCTACATCGAGGCCCACGGCACCGGCACCTTGCTGGGCGATCCGATCGAAGTCGCGGCGTTGACCAAGGCTTTCGGCGATGCGCCGGTCGGTCATTGCGCGCTGGCCTCGGTGAAAAGCCAGATCGGTCATTTGGGCGCGGCGGCGGGGGTGGTCGGGCTGATTCGCGCCAGTCTCGCGGTGTTCCATGGCGTGCTGCCGCCGAACCTTGGTTTTGGCCGGATTAACCCGCAGATCGACCTGGAACATTCGCCGTTCTATGTGCCGACCACGTCTCGGCCATGGCCGCAAGGGCGGCGGCGACTGGCCGGTGTCAGCAGTTTCGGGATTGGCGGGACCAACGCGCATGTCATCGTTGGTGCTGCGCCCACGGCGCAGGAAGGGCGGGAGGAAACGTCACCGTTGCTGATGATTTCGGCTCACAGCCGGGCGGAGTTGCTGCGCGATATCGCGGTGATTCGTGAATACCTGCATGCGAACCCGGAACAGCAGACTGCGTTGCTGCGGCACTTGCAGTCAGGTCGCCGGCAGTTGCGCTGGCGCTTCGCAATGGTTTGTGGGACGGGTGAGGCCATTCCATTGCAGCCGACAGCGATCAAGGAAATCACGCTCTCAAGCGCGCAGGTGATCGCCCGTGATCAATCGCCGCAGGAGCTGCTGGACGCCTGGTACGAAGGCGCGAATATCCAGTGGCCGCAGCGCTCGGCACCGCCGCCCTGGGATTTGCCGCCGTCATCGTTCGATCTTCAGTCGTATCGTTTCCAGACGCCTGTAGCTGCTGAACCTGAAGCGCCAGCCCTGGCGCGGCAACCGCTGGCGGACTGGTTCCACCAGCGCCAGTGGGTGCGCACCCGGCGATTGAGCGCGACAGCCACGACCCGATCCCGTGAGGTGCTGATCCTGTGTAGCCATGACGCGCCCGAATCGACCTTGCTGGCGAGCCTGAACACTGTCTATCGGCGCGTGATTCAAGTGCGCACCGGCAATGGCTTCAAGCGCTTGAGCGCGGACCGTTTCGAGCTTGATCCGCTGGACATCGAAGCCCTGAACCGCGTGCTCGCCGAGGTCGCAGAACCTGAACTCGGCGAACTCGACTGGCTGCATGCCTTGCCGCTGGCGGTGTCGGGCGCGGTCAACGAGCAATCGCTGGATCTGGCGCAGTGGGCCTGTCTGGACACGGTCAGTGCGCTGATGCAGGTCTGGGGGCAAACACCGCGCACGACACGGCTGCGGTTGTGGTTGATGTCATGGCAGGCATGCCCGGTGGACGGCGAGGTTCAGCGCCCCGAACTGGCAGCGCTGGCCGGCATCACTGAAGTGGTGCCGCAGGAATACCCGGTGCGTTGCCACTGGCTGGACTGGCCTTCGTCACGCCTCGAAACGCAGGCCGGCGAGTTGGCAGCGTTGCTTGCCGATCCGGTTTCATTGCCTCGGCGAATGGCGGTGCGCGATGGTTACCTGTGGCAGCCACGCTTGCTGCCTCAGCCATTGACCGGCCCAGCAACGACATCAGGGCTTCTGCCGGAAGACGGCACGTTTCTCGTGCTGGGCGGCAGCGGCGGCATCGGCCGGACCTTGTGCGAACACCTGCTGCAGGCGCCTGCACGCCGAGTGGTGCTGCTCTCGCGTCAGGGGCAACTGCCTGCGTCTCTGACGGCTTACGCTTCGCGGATCGACTGCATCAAAGCGGACATCGCCGACCTGCCGCGCTGGCCGCAGGTACTCGATCAACTGGCCGTTCGTTACGGTCGTCTGAGCGGGGTGATTCATGCGGCGGGCGTCGGTGCGGGCAGTCTGATTCGCCTCCGCAATGCCCGACAAATGGCCGAGGCCATGGCCGCCAAGACTCGCGGCATGCTGGCGGTCGAGGCGTTGATCGAACACCTGACACCGGGTTTTGTCCTGTATTGCTCGTCAATGTCGGCACTGTTCGGCGGCGCGGGGCATCTGGACTACGCGGCGGCCAGCGGGGTACTTGACGGCTTCACTCACTATTGCCCGAACCCCGCCGACACTTGCTTGCGACTGGGGATCAACTGGGACATCTGGCGCGACATCGGCATGGCCACCACCAGCAACGGTGGAGACGCCGCGCATCTGGAGCATCTGACGGTTGGCCTGTCGGCGGAAGAGGGCTGTCGGGTGTTCGATCTGGCGATGGCGACGCAGTTGCCTCAGTTGCTGATCTCCACCACCGGCATCGACACGGCGCGGCGGTTTTATCCGGTTCGCCACGGTGCCGTGGCCGCAGCGGTCGAGGCGCCGAAGGGCGTGGATCTGTCGGCGCGCCTGCGTGAGTGCCTGTGCAAGTGGCTCGGTGTGGCCGAGCTGGAAGATGACGATTCGTTGTACGACCTGGGCGCGGATTCGCTGACGCTGCTCGACCTGATCGACGAGCTGCAAGCGGCCACGGGTGAGGTATTCCAGCTGTCGCAATTCAGCCACAAGGTCAGCCTGAGCGAGGTGCTGGGGCTGGTCTCGACCGCCACGGTTGAAGAGGCGCCCCCTGCTGCACCGCACGGCTGGCACGACGCGGTGCGGATCGATCAGTGGCATGCCGGTGCCGGCCGTGATTGGCTGTACCTGATCCACCCGGTGGGTGGCGATGTTCAGGCCTATCGGGAACTGGTCTCGGCGCTGCCGGCGGAGCTGGGCGTTTGCGTGATCGCCGACCCGGCGCTGCGCCTGCCGCAGTTGCCGAACATCAGCGTGGAGGAGCGTGCACGCTGGTATCTGGCGGCGATCAAGGTCCATCTTCCGCACGGCTGCACCTGGCGTCTGGCCGGTTGGTCGTTCGGCGCATGGGTGGCGCAGGCGCTGTGTCAACAGGCCCAGGTCGACGGCTTCAGGCAGCCATTGTTGTACCTGATCGACCCACCCGCGCCGGATGCCGGGGCGCAACTGGCCGGCATCGACGAGCAGACCATCGAGCAGGTGTTCCAGCGCGAGTTCGCCCAGCGCTGGCCGGAGGTCGAAGGGCAGGGCATGGCCGAGGAACGTCAGGCGTATCTGCAACGGCTGACCGTGTGCTGCCGCAATAACATGGCCAGCATGGTCGTCTTCCGACCGCCAGAGCTGGCGACCACAGCGGTGCGGTTGTTCATCGCCGGGCACGCCAATCCTTACGGGCTGGGCAATGCCTGGAATCCGGATGACCTGCAACGCAACTGGCAGGCCTTGCTGCCGCAGTTGCGCAGTTGGCAAACCCTCGACACCGATCACTACGGCATCGTCGCGGGCCGCTGGGCGCGGTTGATGGCCGAAGTCATCGGTACGGATGAGCCGGCGCCATGAATGAACCGATCTCGATGCCGCAATGGTGGCTGGCCTTGACCAAGGTGTTGTGCGAAGCCGAGCCGAACGCGGCCTTGCGCTTGAGGCAACTGCAGGGTCAGGTGCCGTTTCAGCTGTTTCATCGCTGGCAGGCCGACGTGGTCATGCCGATGCTCGGCGAAGCCTTGCCGGAACACCGGCAGGCGCTGCTCGCGTTGCAAAGCCTGCATCAGCGGGCGGCGCTCGGCGTGCTCGGGCGTCAGGGCGAATGGCGGGCCACGCTCAAACCGGTGTTGCTGGCGCTGTATCGCAAGGCCTACGCCTATAACGCGGCGTATGCCAAGGCTCACGCCAGTGCGCTGGCCTACGGCCTCGCACCGGCCAACATCGCCATGATTGCCGAGCACTTCGGCGATGCCGAGGCGTTCGCCGAGTACTACGCGCAACTCAATACCGAGGCGGCCGCCACCGCGTTTGCCCAGGCTCATGCCAGCGCCAATGCCGAGGTGTCGGCCCGGGCTTTCGCGGACGACGATGCAGACACCTGCGCTCAGGTCTGCGGGGCGTCCGTGCGGGTTTACGTCGGGGCCTGCGCTTCGAGCGACGAACAGCGGCAGGCCGCACTCAACCATCTCGCCGCCGGGCTCGACCGGAGTCTGGCCACGCTGCAATCCCGTTCAACAGGAGAACGACATGAATGACGCACACCTGCAATTCGATGTGGTGATCAACGCTCAGGGCCAGTATTCCCTGTGGCCGGCGGGCAAGCCGATGGCCAGCGGCTGGAGCGAGGCGGGGATGCGCGGCGAACGCCAAATCTGTCTGGATTACATCAACGAACACTGGATCGACATGCGCCCGCGTTCGCTGCGCGAGCAGTCATCAGCGTCGTTCCAATAAAAAGGGTGAGGGAACATGGATCAGTTGGCACTCAAGGCAATCGAGCGCATCGCCGCCGAACGGCGCGCGCCGTATCAACACATCACGGTCGAGCGGATCACGCCGATCATCGGCGCCGAGATCGGCGGCGTCGATCTTTCGCAGCCGCTGAGCGACGAGCAGCTCGCGGAAATCCGCCGGGCCTTTCTGGAGAATCACGTGGTGGTGTTCCGCGATCAGCACCTGACGGTGGACGAACACAAGGCGTTTGGCCGGCTGTTCGGTGAGCTGCGGGCGCTGCCGGTGGAGGACATCGACGGCGATGACCCGGAGCTGGTGGTGATCCGCGCCAATGCGCAATCGCGCTATGTGGCCGGCGAAACCTGGCACACCGACGGCACCGCCGATCTGGCGCCGTCCATGGGCTCGATGCTGTACGTCAAGGAAACCCCGGCCATCGGCACCGGCGGCGACACGCTGTTCGCCAACATGCACCTGGCGCTGGAAATGCTGTCGCCGACGATGCAGCAGTTTCTCGGCGAATTGACCGCGATCCATGACGGTGCGATTCCGTGGAAGGGCTATGAGGCGCCGGCCAACCTGCCGAAAACCGAGCACCCGGTGGTGGTTCGCCACCCGGAAACCGGGCGTAAAACACTGTTCGTCAATTCCGGGTTCACCTCGCACATCGTCCAGTTGTCTGGCGGCGAAAGTCAGGTGCTGTTGAACATGCTGTTCGATCTGGTGGCCCGTGAGCCGGTCCTCAGCTGCCGCGTGCGTTGGGCGCCGAACAGTCTGGTGTTCTGGGACAACCGCTGCACCCAACACCATGCGGTCTGGGATTATTTCCCGCACTCGCGGTATGGCGAGCGGGTGACGATTCTGGGGACGCAGCCAAAGGCTTGAGTCTAAAAAAACGGTGGGAGCGGGGGCCGTTCCCACCGCTCATTTACAGACCTTGTTTGAGCAGTTGCTCGACGATCAGCTCGCCAAACGCCAGATTCCCGTGCAACGGGTCATCCACTTCGCAGTACGCCGGAAGCTGAAAACCCTGCTCATCGTTCGCCGCCGCGCGCACGTCGATCAGCTCGATGCCGAGCCCTTGCAGGCGCTCGATCAGCAGCGCCTGCGCGGCCATGAACACCCGCGGATCGGACAACTCTGGCACCCGCTGCGGCGGCAGCACGGCGAACACCTTGAGGTTCATCGCCCGGGCCTGTTCATAGAACGCCAGCGCAGGTTTGGACAAGGTGTCGACGATGGATTCGAACAGGGGACCTGCGAGAAAACCTTCGTCGAATTCGCCGTCCGGTGTCTGGTAGCACGTCCAGTTCGGCGCGGTGGCGAGGTAGTGCAGGCTCAGGCCGAGGGTGCTGACCAGCGGCACCCCGACCTTCGCCAGCTGCGGCACTTCGAAAGGCGCCAGGGCCTGGCGATACAGACGTTCCATCTCGGCGTCCCGAAACAGCACGTCATGGCGGGTCAGGCTGAAAAAATCCACCGCGAAATCCCTGCCGGTGCCCAGCGGGCCGCCGCTGAACGGCAACTCGCGGGCCTGCGCGGCTTTGCCGATGACCCCGGCATGGGAGTCGCCCAGCAGCAGAAACCTAGGCGTAGTAATCGAGCACGGCGTCTTCACAGACAAGCTCCTCGCTGGACACGCAGGTGGAGGGCACGCTGACCGGCGTCTGCACCGGTTGAACCGCATCGAGCCCGGCAAAAAACTGCTGCATGACAAACGCCACGCCTTCGGGCGTGACCTCGCGCTGGTTGGGCTGGTAGAACGCGCCCTTGAACGGTGTGCCGGTGATGATTTCGTAAGAAGGGAAATAGTCGACGTCGTGCAGGTCTTCGCACAGCTGCCCGGCGACGGCGCGCAGCACCGATTTGGAATAGGTGGTGGCGCTCAGCACATGTTCGCCCGTGGCCGTCGCCGTCAGGGGCACCGGTGACACGGTGAGCAGCAGGCGCAGCTGCGGGTTGATCGAACGCATCAATTCCAGCGCCCGCACCATGTCGCCATAGGTGTCCATGAAGCCGAAATTGCAGAAACGGTGCAGCTGCGGATCGAAAGTGCCACGCACGGTGCCGGGGCACACGGGATACACCAGACCCGTCTGACGGTTCTGCCAGGCTTCAGTCAGACCGAGGGTGAACACGAACACTTTGGCTCGGCGCAGGGCGCTGCGAATGGCGTCGAGGGTGGCTTCGCGCGAGGTGAACAGCGCGTCCTCGCTGGCAAAGCCGTCGGGCTCCACGGCGGGGCGGAATGGGTCGAAGAAACGCCCGTCATGGGCCCAGGTTTCGTCGGGTGGCAGGCTCACGCCCAAGGCCCATTCGAGCCATTGGCACAGCATCGCCGGGGTGTACAGATTGCCGGTGCGGAACGAGAACACCCCGTAGTTGTGGGCCTTCCAGTCGGCTGCGGGCAGTTCGGCCGGGGCCGGTTCCGCATCCAGCCAGTTCATGCCGCGTTCGCCCAGCGCCCGGCCGATGTGCTGGGCGAAACACGAGCCGGCGGTGACGATGGCGTCCTTGTTGCCGATCTCGAACTGCGGCGTCCACAGTTGATCGATGTTCAGCGCGGGCTTGTCAGCCACGGCGGTGCGCCAGAAAGCGCGGGGTGGCAGGCATTGATAAGGATTCACGACGAGGGCCTCCTTGGCGGTCGCTGATAAAACGGGGTCAACTGATTTGATAGCGGTAGATCAGGTCGTCAAACCACCGATCTCCAATCTGATAGGCCTGCGGCACGCGGCGCTCGAATACAAAACCGCATTTCTCCAAAACCTTGCAGGACGCGATATTACCGTCGGTCACGGTCGACTCCAATGAGTCCAGGCCGATGGCGGCGGCATAGTCGATGATCGCCTGCCGCGACTCGGTGCCAAAGCCTTTGCCCTGATGCTCGGGCAACAGCAGGCAACCCACCTCGGCATGCCCTGGCGACAGGATACGAAAACCGGTCACGCCCAGTTCCTGCCCGCTGGCCCTGTCGGTCACCACCAGACACAACCAGTGATCCGACTGCGGCCCCCAGGCCGGAAGCCGATGCTCGAAGCCTTTGCGTACCTGTTCTTCGGCAATTTCACCGAACACGTACTGCATGGTCTGCGGCTCGGAATGCAGCCTGAGGAACAGCGGCCAGTCGGATTCGACCATCGTGCGCAGGTCCAGGCGTTGCGTGGCGAGTTCGAGCATCCGCTGCTCCTTGCAAGGGCGGAAAGGGAAGACGGTTTTTTACTGGGTGTGGGGCGAAAGATCAATGTTTTGATCGGCCATGTTTTGCAACGCCGACCTTGAACGCGCCCCTTAGCGGTGCTCTCCGGCAGCCGCGCTGCCGGAGGTGGTTTGGCGTATGGATCGGTTACGGCTTGACCGGTTTGACCAGGTCGGTCTCGTTGCTGTCGAGCACGAACACTGCCAGCAGACGTGACGGTTCGGTGGTGCTGGCATTGGCGCTCACCGCGTGGAAGTCGCCCGGTTGTTCGACGAAGTTTTCCCCGGCCTTGTAGACCTTCTCCGGCCCGTCGCCTACCTTGCTGCGCACGGCGCCCTCAAGCACCGTGGCGTAGATGAACGCGGACTTCGGATGAAAGTGCGCCGGCGAAGAACCACCGGGTGCGTATTCCACCAGCACGCCCTTCATGGATTTTCCCGGAACGTTCGGCAGGGCGCGGTCGAACACCACGGTGACCTTGCCTGCCTGCGGCTCGGCGGCCGAGACGGATGAGATTGAAAGGGCCGCAAACGTGGCGGCCAGCAGGATTCGGCTGAACATGGCAATACTCCTTGAAATAGGTGGGGTGTTTCAGTGCTGGGTCGATTTCGCCAGCCAGTCTTCAAAGCGCGTCGGGCCCAGGCGCGGGTTGCTGCTGCCGGGGGTGAGCGACTGGTCGTCGAGCTCGCCGCCAAAGTAGCGGGCGTGGACGTCCGGGATCACTTTGCGGGTGTCGTGGGTGGCGCGGAAAAAACGCCGGACCAACTCGTCGAGCGGCATGGCTTCGGGACCGGCGATTTCCTGTGTGCCGTTGATCGGCGCTGCCAGTGCCACATCCGTCAGCGCAGCAGCGACGTCGTCAGAAGCCATGGGCTGGATCAGCGCCGGCGACAGGCGCACTTCCTCGCCGACGGTGGCGGACTGGGCAATGCCGCCGACAAATTCGAAGAACTGCGTGGCCCGCAGCAGGGTGTACGGAATGCTCGAGGCCTTGATCAGGTTTTCCTGCGCGACCTTGGCACGGAAGTAGCCGTTGGCAGGCGAGCGCTCACTGGCGACGATCGACAGCGCCACGTGATGGCGAACCCCGGCGGCGGCTTCGGCGGCGAGCAGGTTACGGGTGGAGGTTTCGAAAAAGTCGAGTACGGCCTGGTCTTCCCACGAAGGGGCGTTGGACACATCGACCACCACCTGGGCGCCGTCCATCGCTTCGGCCAGGCCTTCGCGGGTGATGCTGTTGACGCCGGTATTAGGGGAGGCGGCGCGGGCATCGTGGCCGCGTTCGCGCAGATTGTTCACAAGTTTCGATCCGATGAGGCCGGTGCCTCCGATTACGACTATCTTCATGGCATCTCTCCACTTGCCGACCGCAACCGTTGCTGTCGATGTGGGTTGAGCATGCTTGCGGCGCTCGGGCAAATCCTTGTGATGACCTTGGATTTGCCTTGGTTTTTTGTCCAGACAGGCCAATCCGTCGGCAGATGCGTAGACCAATGCCCAGACCGGTGCGACGGCCCAGGGTCTGCCGTATCATTGGGCGCACGACAATCGCCCGCTCGGACACGGAGTCGGGGGCGCCAGACCAGAGAACAGCCACCGTGCAATTTGTGTTTGAAGACTACCTGCTCGACCAGCAGCGCCGGGAACTGACCTGGCGCGGGCAAGTCGTGACTGTCGGGCCGCAGGTCTTTGACTTGTTGCTGTTACTGGTCAGCAACCGTGAGCGGGTGGTGAGCAAGGACGAACTATTGAGCGTCGTGTGGAGTGGCCGAATCGTTTCCGAATCAACCATCACCAGCCACATCAACGCCGTGCGCAAGGCCATCGGCGACACCGGTGAGCAGCAGCGCATGGTGCGTACGGTGCCGCGCAAGGGCTATCGCTTTGTCGGTGAAATCAGCCCGTGCGACAGCCCCGTCAATACGCCTGAAGCGCCTGCGAAACCCGAGGTGGTCGCGACACTCGTCCTGCCGGAAAAACCTTCGATCACTGTCCTGCCATTCCAGAACCTCAGCGGCGACCCCGAGCAGGACTACTTCGCCGACGGCATCGTCGAAGACATCATCACCGCGCTGTCGCGCCTGCGTTGGCTGTTCGTCATCGCCCGCAACTCCAGCTTCACCTACAAGGGCAGGGCGGTCGACGCGCGGGGCGTCGGGCAGGAACTGGGCGTGCGTTACGTACTGGAAGGCAGCGTGCGCAAGTGCGGCAACAAGATCCGCATCACCGGCCAGTTGATTGATGCGTGCAGCGGCACGCATCTGTGGGCCGAGCGCTTCGAAGGCCTGCTCGACGATATTTTCGAACTCCAGGATCAGGTGGCCGAAAGCGTTGTGGGCGCCATCGCGCCGCAGCTCGAGCGCGCGGAAATCGAGCGGGCCAAACGCAAGCCCACCGACAGCCTCGATGCCTACGATTACTACCTGCGGGGCACGGCCAAGCTGCACATCGGCACTCAAGAGGCGATCGAGCAGTCACTGGCGCTGTTCTACCGGGCAATCGAACTGGATCCGGAATTTGCCTCGGCGTATGGCATGGCTGCGTGGTGCCACTTCTGGCGCAAGCTCAACGGCTGGATGACCGACCGGCCCCGGGAAATCGCCGAAGGTGCGCGGCTGGCGCGCATGGGTGTGGAACTGGGGCGCGATGACGCCGTGGCGCTGACCCGTTGCGGTCATGCCCTGGCCCATCTGACCGGGGATGTCGACTGCGGCATCGCCCTGCTTGATCGAGCTCGATTGCTCAACCCCAATCTGGCGCCGGCCTGGTATCTGGGTGGCATCCTGCGCGCCTTGGGTGGCGAAACCGAAGCCGCCATTGCCAACCTTGAACATGCCGTACGCCTGAGCCCGCTGGATCCGGAAATGTTCCGCATGCAGGTCGGGATGGCGCTGGCGCACTTCTTCGCCGGTCGCTTCGAATGTTCGGTTTCCTGGGCCGAGAAAGCGCAGGGAAACCTGCCCAGTCTGCTGGTAGCGGCGGCCTTGATCGCCGCCAGCCACGCGCTCAATGGACGAGCCGACAAAGCCGGGCAGGCCATGGAACGGGTGCGTCAGCTGGACCCGACGTTGCGGGTGTCCAGCCTGCGCGCGTGGTTGCCCATTCAACGACCTGAAGACATTGCCCGGTTTGCCGAAGGTTTGCGGTTGGCGGGGTTGCCGGAGTAAGGGCTCAGCCGGCCAATCAATCCATCGAAAAATGCATTTGCATGTTCATCGCGGCATCGTACTGATTGCTGGCTACCCGGCGTTCGATCAGGCGATCGGAGCCGCCTTCGGCAACACGGCGTTCGATCAGGCGATCAGAGCCTCCTTCGGCTACCCGGCGTTCGATCAGGCGATCTGAGCCTCCTTCGGCTACCCGGCGTTCGATCAGGCGATCTGAGCCTCCTTCGGCTACCCGGCGTTCGAGCAGGCGATCTGAGCCGCCTTCGGCCACCCGGCGTTCGATCAGGCGATCCGAACCGCCCTCGGCAACACGACGCTCCATCAGCCGATCCGCCCCCCCTTCAGCAATCTGGGTCGGCGCCTTTCTGGCCCGGTGCTGTTGCACTGATGAAGTTTCTGAATCCGGAGCACTGGTTTCCTGCCTGTTCGCCACCGGCATATCGGGCAGGCAACTTGCGCCGAATGCATGAGTGGCAACTATCCAGGTGGCTGAAACAATGGCGACGGGTAATACCAATCCAATAGTTTTCATCATGATCATCCTGAGTCGTAGTGGGATTTCGTTAATGACCTTCCGGTTGCAACCAGACAGGTCTGAACTCAATCGAATACTTCTAATGGGAAACTCCATGTTCCTGTGCTGCCAGGCGAATACGGTTGTACGCAATCAAGCGCATGACGTAGCCCAGCTTGATCGCGGTCGGCCCGAGGATCGTCATCCCGTGCGCGCCGACCAGCGTGGGCAAGTTCAAGTGAGCGTCAAACACATAAGCCAGGAAAATCCCCACCATCAACATGCCCAGGCCACCGACCAGCAACACGTGGGACAACTTCAGCACGCGGTACGAGTCTTCAAAAAAGTCATACATGTTGATCAGTCATCCCTGAGTCAATGAGTGGATCGACAAGTGTCGGCGCGCGAGGAAACCACGAAGTCAATAACTTTGCCGGCCGTCGCATTTGATGGAGGGATTTTACTGTTGGCGGTAGGGATCAACCATGTTGCATAAGTTTGGTTTTATCCTGCCAGCGTATGGAGAAGTCATACCAACGTATATAAACAACTCTATGCGCGCCGCATAAGGGCGATACATCTAATGGTTAATGCCCAGACTTTCGGCCATTCGAACCAGATCGGCAAACGACTGCGCGCGCATCTTGCGCATGGCCTGGCTGCGGTGAATCTTCACGGTGATCTCGCTCAGGCCGATGGCACTGGCGATCTGCTTGTTTATCAGACCCGAGACGGCCAGCGCCATCACCGCTTGCTCTCTGACCGTGAGTGTCCCATGGCGTGTGCGCAATTCATTTTGGCGGCGTTCGCACTCGCGGCGTGACCTGTCCCGCGTATGCGCGGCGACCACGGCGTCGATCATTGCCTGCTCGCGAAACGGTTTTTCCAGGAAATCGACGGCACCGGCTTTCATGGCGCGAACGGTCATGGCGATGTCGCCGTACCCGGTCATGAAAATGATTGGCAAATGGATGTTGGCGTCGGCGAGCGCCTGCTGAAAGACCAGCCCGCTGGTGCCTTGCAATCGCACATCCAGCACCAGGCAACTGGGCAGGTCAGGTCGCTGGTATTGCATGAAGTCGGCGACCGATCCGAACAGCTCGACGCGCAGGCCGATGGAGCGCAGCAGGCTGCCAAGCGCCTCACGTAGAGGAGCGTCATCATCAATGATGAAAACGATGGATTCGGGGTTTCGCTCGGGTGCAAGTTCTACGTCCATACGCTGGATGGCTTCGCGGCGATCGGGTTGCGCAGGATGCTGAACAATCCAATGGAAAGCTTTGACCGAGCCTCCGGTTTTCATTGGATTTTGCTTGGGTAAGCGTCCAGAGGCCATCGACCGGGAGTTTGATCAATCGATGGCCTCGGTGGGTCAGTTTCCTGCCCGGGCGACTATCGCAAAATTCCCCGGCGCCTTTTCCAGCAACCCCAGGAATCTCACGAGATCGACCTTGCTGCCATCCACTTTCAGATCATCGGAAGTTAGCGTTTCCTTGAGTCCGGCAGCGCCGCCCAGCAGTTGGACGAACAGGTCCTTGGTGACAGTCAGCGTTGCGTTGGCGTTCGCCGCCGTCGGGCCTTTTCGATAGTGCAGCACGGCGTTCTCGATCCACAGCACGAACGATTCATTCGTATCGGTCAGCACCAGATTGAACGTCCAGTTTTTGCCATCCGCCGCCGGGCCGTCGAGGCTCGCGGCCATGGCTTCGAGGAAGCGTTCGGTGGGCGTCTGCTTCATCAGCTCGATCAGGTCGGAGCGTTTGACGCCCTTGGCCGGCGGGCCGTTGCGCAGCTCCATGGCCGCCGTCAGGTAACTGTTGCGCCAGGTTGCCGATTCCGCCTGATAGCCCATCTGTTCGTACGCGCGGGCCAGCAGTTCCTTGGCGGCGGTGTCGTCGGGTTTGGCGAGCACGGCCTGATCCAGCAGCTCAGCGACCCAGCGGTATTCGCCCTTGTCATAGGCCACGCGCGCGGCCTCAACCACCTTGGCGTTACCTCCCATCAATTCGACGTAGCGCTTTGCCGATTCCTTTGGCACCAGCGGATTCAAGTGGGCGGGGTTGCCATCGTAGGCGCCCAGGTACAGCTGGTAGATCGCCTTGACGTTGTGGCGCAGGTCGCCGTAATAGCCACGGGTGCCGAAGTACGATGCCAGCGAATCCGGCAGCTGGATCTTGTCGGCGATCTCGTTGGGGATGTAGCCGGCGTTCATCAGGCGCACGGTCTGGTCGTGCAGGTATTTGTAGACGTCGCGGTGCTTGGTGATGAATTCGCGGATCCGCTCGTTGCCCCGGATCGGCCAGTTGTGCTGACCGAAATAGACCTCGGTGTCGCCCAGCTCATCCAGGGCGATTTGCATGTAGTCGGACCAGCGCAGCGCATCGCGCACCTTGGCGCCACGGATCGGCAGCAGGTTGTGCATGGTCTGCGTCAGCAGCTCCGCACCGCCGTATGCCTTGAGCGCGGGGATCGAAAAGGTCAGCTCGGCCGGGGCTTCCGCGCCGGGCATGTTGTGGAATACGAAGCTGACGCCGTCGAGTTCCAGCGGCTGGATCGGCTGGTCGATGATCTGCGTTGGCGGCAGGATGCCCATGCTGCCGTAGGCGACGTTTTTGCCCAGCCCGGTGTCGACGATGCCGGTGGCGCCCGGCGTCAGGTTCTTGCCGAACTGATACATCGAACGCCGCGCCATCGCCGGGCCCGCCAGGATGTTTTCACTGGTGGCTTCCTCCATGAAGCCGGCGGGCGCGACGATGGGAATGTTGCGCTGGGCCACTTCACTGCTCGAGGTGATGCCCAGCACACCGCCGAAATGATCGGCATGGTCGTGGGTGAAAATGATCGCGGTGACAGGCTTGTTGCCCAGATGCTCGCGGGCGAAGGCCAGCGCCGCTGCGGCGGATTCCCGGGAGGTCAGCGGGTCGACCACGATCCAGCCGGTCTGCCCGTCGATCAGCGTCATGTTGGCGATGTCGAAACCGCGCAACTGGTAAATCCCGTCGCGGACCTTGAACAGACCGATCTGTGCGTTGAGCATCGCGTGCCGCCACAGGCTCGGGTTGACGGTGGCCGGCGCCTGGCCTTCGACGAAGCGGTACGCGTCGAAATCGATCAGGACATTGCCGTCGGAGCCGAGGATCTTGCCGGTGGGGCGCGCGATGAAGCCGCGTTGGGCATCTTCCATGTCGCGGTTGTCGCTGAGATCCAGGCCCTTGATCGACGCCTGGATCAGCGCGGCCGTGGCGGGCGTGGCGTCGCCGGCTGCGATGCTGGGCTTGTTGTCGCAGCCGGCGAGGGACACCAGCGTCAGGGCGATGATCGTGTAAAGGGTCGGTTTCATTCTTGTTGTTCTCCGAGGGTCGAATGCGCTCCAGCCTAGGGGCAGGGCAGCGATGTATCAAATGCATTGTTTACATCCAGATAATGCGTCGCTAGCATCGCTGGAATGGACCTCAAACGACTGTCACACCTTCTCGCGCTGGCCGATGAACGCCATTTCGGCCGCGCGGCCGAGCGCGTGCACCTCAGCCAGCCGGCCCTGAGCCGCAGCATTCAGGCGCTGGAGAGCGAAACCGGGCAGCGCCTGTTCGATCGCGACACCGGCGACGTCCGCCCGACGCCGGCGGGGGCCTTTCTGATCGAGCGGGCGCGGCGGCTGTTGTTCGATGCCCGGTCGCTGGAGCGGGACATGGCGCTCTACAGCGATCGCCAACTGGGCAGCCTGGCGTTCGGCGTCGGCCCGTTCCCGGCGGCGATGTTGATGCATCAGGTGGTGCCGCGACTGCGCCTGGATCACCCGGCAGTCACCCTGCGCGTTGAAGTGAACAACTGGCAGATTCTCGAAGCGCGGTTGCGTGCTGAAGCGATCGAATTCTTTGTTGCTGATATCCGTAACTTCACCGCGGAATCCGATCTGCTGATCCGTTCGCTGGGCCAGGTCTCGGCAGGCTTTTTCGTACGACCGGAGCACCCGCTGGCCGGACGCCAGGTGTCGATGGGCGAACTGGAAGGCTACGGCATCGCCACAACGCGCCTGCCGGAAGTGGTGAAACTCGAGACCGCCCGAACCCTCGGCATCTCCACCCGCCAGGCGCTGCCCATCGTGTTGGAGTGCGATGATGTGGCGTTGCTCAAGACCGTGGCCGGCTCGACTGACACCATCCTCGGCGTTATCCATGGCGCCGTAGCTGAAGACATTCGGGTGGGGCGTTTGATCGAGCTTCATGTTGTCGACAGGCCGGGGTTTCATTCTGAAATCGGGGTGGTGAGTTTGCAGGGCAGGAGCCTGTCGCCGACGGCTTTGTGTGTGATCGAGGCGGTTGTTGCCGAGATGCAATCCGTTCACGTCGAACAATCCCCACGTTTTTAGAGACGCGTCCTACAGCCCCGATTTTCCTGCTTCGTTAACGTCGTGCAGCCCCTTGCGAGGGGCTGTCGATGCATGAACGAAAGGACAATCAGTGGCTGGTCAAAAGGACATTCCTCGGGTTCCCAACCCACCGGCGGGCGACGGGCATCACGTTACCTACCGCTACATGACGGCCACCGAACTGGCCGATCAGCAAGAACGACAAGACAAGTACGACGCCATGCTGACGAGGCAGGACGCCTTCGAGCGCAGCCGTGAGGTGGCGGCGAACAAGCCTGAGCCGGTGCGCGCGGGCTGCGTGTTTGCCAAGTCGTGCAAGCTGCCGGACGCGATCATCGATTACTCGAATCCGTCGGGGATGGTGCCGACAGACAGCCTGAAGGATTACGGCGAGCTGATTTTGCTCGGTGGCCGTGAGGCCGATGACAGCGGTGGGGTTGAGCTCAAGAAAATCAGCGGCACGGCAATTCCTGCGGGGCTGGGCACTTTTGCCCTTGCCGGTGAGGCGTTCAAGGCATTGCCTGCGATGGCCTCTGCTGCCGTCATCAGCCCGTTGCTCGGGCTGGTGGCGATGTTCATGCCCTCCAACCTGGGCGATAGCGCGCTCTATACCGAAGACCAGTTGCTCGCCCTCAAACAGGCCCGAACCCGCGTGCGCCTGCGCGTTGAACAGCAGGCCGATGGCAGCCTTAAGGGTTACGGCTTCTACACCGGCAAGAATCGCGATTGGGAGATGGTTGATGTCGTGCAGTTTGCTGCACGCGGTAGCCGGTTTATTGCAGACCTTGGCGAAGGCGTTGAGCTGGTCTGGACGCCTGCCGTGGACGGCTCCGACATCCTTGGTATTCCGGCATTGGAGGCTGCTCCGCAGGCGCCGCATATCTGGGTGTATCCGCCGACGAAAGCGGCGGGCGGGATTCTGGTGAATCCGGTTTATCCGCCGGAGTATCGGGATTTCATATTGGTGTTTCCGGCGAACTCCGGGGTTCGGCCGCTGTACATCGTGGTCAACACCTCACGTAAAGGCTTACCGTCAGAGGGGCATAACTATCATAAACCTCCAGAAACAGAAGAAATTACCGCTTTTCCCGGTTTGAAAAAAGCACAGAAAATGAACCCTATACAGGGAGGCGGCGGACTTCGGGAACGGTGGAAGGATGCAAAAGGCAGGAGAATTTATGAGTGGGACTCAAGGCACGGAGAGTTGGAAGTTTATCGTGCAAGTGACGGAACTCACCTAGGCGCGTTTGACCCTTTTACAGGAGAACGACGCGGGGATCCGAAAGATGAAAGAAGCATCAGAAAAAAATACTTGTGAGGTTGATGATGGGACTAAAGCTGAGACTGGAGTGGTACGACAAGCACACTCAACTATGCGAGGGCGAAGAGTACTCCAAGGATTTAGGCGACGATGAAACCGTTTTGAATGCCTTGGGCATCCCAGTGGAAAACAACATAAATAATGGCGGCTTCAATGTAGTCGAAAATTGGACGCCTATTATCCAACCTTACTTTCAACACAATATTTTCCTTACGGCTTACAACTATCAAATCTCGTTTGACTACAGCGACGTCTGGTAACTGACCTTATGATCTACAGAATCGAAGCCTTCGATCAAAAAACGGAGCTCCTAGCGTTCGAGGCGCAGCTTCCCGGAGGATGCGACGACCAGATAGCCGCCGTTATGGGATGGACAACAGAACAGCAAGGTTGGGAAGGCTACGATCTGACGAGTGATCAGATCGCCGCCTTGGAGAAGCTATTGGGAAGGACGGTCTTCGATCCGGCTTATCTCTTCCAACTGAGCTGCAACGTTAATTAAACGGGCCTTTGCCAATCGATCCTTAACTGGAACGAGTCAGCCCCGCTGACCGCGCCCCGGATAATTGAGCACAAACTGCACATGCGCCTTTACCCCGGTGGCCAGTGTCGCGTCATCGGCGGTGAAGTAGGGGCTGTGGTTGTTCGGCGCCTTGCTCATGTCCTGGCCTTCTGGCGTCGCGCCGAGGAACACGAACAACCCCGGCACCTTGCGCGCGTAGTACGAGAAGTCTTCGCTCGGCGACAGCGAGGCGGGCAGGCGCTCGACCTTGCCCGGCGCTGCCACCTCGAGGGCCGGGATCATGGCTTCGGTCAGGGCCGGATCGTTGGTGGTCACCGGCGCATTGTTCACCAGCAGCAGATTGGCCTGGGTCTCGTAGGCGCTGGCGATGCTGTTCACCAGCGGCGGCATCTTTTTCAGGATCGTGTCGCGGATGTCGGCGTTGTTGGTGCGGATGGTCCCGGTCATTTCCACGGTCTCGGGAATGATGTTGGCCGCCGAACCGCCGTTGATCGTGCCGACGCTGATCACGCCCATGCCCTGGGTCAGGTCGACGCGCCGACTGACCAACGTCTGCAATCCGCTGATGATGCCCTGACTGGCGACAATCGGATCGACACCGCTCCAGGGCGCCGAACCGTGAGTCTGCTGGCCCTTGACCGTGATGCGGAACGAGTCGCTGCTGTTGAGCACGGTTCCGGATTTGTAGAACAGGTGCCCGGTCGGATAACCCGCCATCACATGCACCCCGAACACCGCCTCGACCTTGGGCGAATCGAGCGCGCCATCGCGGATCATTGCTTGCGCACCGATCAGGGTATCGGTCTGGAATTCATCGACATCGGCCGCGCCTTCTTCAGCCGGCTGAAACAGAAACACCACCGTCCCGCGCACCTGATCCCGATGCTCGGCCAGCACCTTCGCGGCCCCCAGCAACATCGCGGTGTGGGTGTCGTGCCCGCAGGCGTGCATCACCGGCACGCTTTTGCCGAGTCGCGTGCTGGTGGCCTGACTGGCGAACGGCAGGTTCGTCATCTCCTTGACCGGCAGTGCGTCCATGTCGGCGCGCAACGCCACCACCGGCCCCGGCAATCCGCCTTTCAGCACCCCCACAACGCCCGTCTTGCCGACCCCAGTGCGTACTTCAATGTTCGACGCCTTCAGCCGCTCGGCCACCAGCGCGGCAGTCTTGAACTCAAGATTGCCCAGCTCAGGATGGTGATGAATCGTGTAGCGCAGATCGACGACTTCCTGATTGACCGCGCTCACGGCGCCATCGACCCAAGGCGCATCGGCGGCATGGCTGGCAGTGGCAACGAACGAGGATAGAACGGCGAGGCAGAGTGTGGTTTTGCAGAAACGGATCAAGGCGGGACTCTCTCTTATGGTTTTTATTGGCGTCAGAGGGTATGCCGCGATGCAAGGCGGGACAAACGAGTCTGGCCGGTAATCGCACGGCTTTTGGTTTTTCGCGTTTTTGCCCGAGCACGGCTTTCAGCGGATTGTTTTCCATCGCTTGATCCGCTTCACTGTGGCTCTTTTGCCTGAGCGGAAATCAATCATGGAACGATGCGAAGCACTGGTCATCGGCCTCGGCGCCATGGGCGCGGCCACGGTGTATCAACTGGCGAAAGCCGGGGTCAACGTGGTCGGCATCGACCGCCATCATCCGCCGCACACATTCGGCTCCAGCCATGGCGACACCCGCATCACCCGGCTGTCCGTGGGCGAGGGCGCGCAATACGTGCCCATCGTGCGCAACTCCCACCGCATCTGGCGCGAACTGGAAGCGCTGTCGGGCGAGGCCCTGTTCGAACAGACCGGCCTGCTGGTGCTGACCTCCAGCCCCGACTTCGATCCCGCCGACGAAACCGACTTCACCCTGCGCACCATCGCCCTGGCACAGACCTACGGCATCGAACACGAAGTCCTCGACGCTGCCCAGATCCGCCAGCGCTTTCCGCAGTTTGCCCAGGTGCGCGACGACGCCATTGGCTACTTCGAGCCCGAAGGCGGTTTTGTACGGCCCGAACGCTGCATCGACGTGCAACTCAGATTGGCCGAACAACACGGCGCCACGCTGTACAAGGGCGAGACCGTGACCCACATCAGCTCGGACGAACAGGGCGTCACCGTCACCACCGACCAGCGCACCGTGCGGGCGGACAAACTGGTGGTCACTGCCGGCAACTGGGCGGGCGGCTTGCTCGGCGCACCGTTCGACAGACTGCTCAGCGTCTATCGGCAAAAACTGTTCTGGTTCGAAACCGAGCCTGACGCGGGACTGGTCGGCCACTCGCCCACGTTCATCTTCACTCACGGCCCGGACGACGATTTCTATGGCTTTCCCGCATTGCCGGGGGAGGGCAGTTTGAAGGTGGCGACGGCGCAGTATCACAGCACATCCACGCCTGAAACTCTGGATCGCACAGTCTCGGCCGAGGAAGAACGCGAGATGTACGAGCAGCAGGTGCAGGGGCGGATTGCCGGGCTGACGGATCGGGTAGTGAAGTCAGCGGTTTGCGCCTACACCGTCACGCCGGATCGGCACTTCATCATTGATGAGCATCCACGGTTGCAGCACACGTTGGTGGTGTCGGCGTGCTCCGGGCACGGGTTCAAACACTCGGCGGCGCTGGGGGAGGCGTTTGCGCAGTGGTGTTTGCGGGGGGAGAGTGAGCTGGATCTTTCGTTGTTTTCGGTGGGGCGGTTTGAGTGGGAGTGATGGTGCTTGGGAGTGACTGCTATCGGCCAAAAGCGGCCAGTTCACATGATTATAAAGCTCAGGACAACTCACACGTTAGAACTGTCGCGCGTACATCGCTTGCTGCGCCTCCCCACTGATGGCTAAATGCCAGGATATTGCATGACCTTTGAGCGCTTGTGTCGTAGATTACGGGCAAGCAAGGGCGGAACCAAGCGCACTCCGCTAAGGAAGGTGTTGCATAGCGTAGGCAGACCCCAAGGAGCGTAAATGGAAAGGTTGTTTTATTGTAATTCTGAGCATGGAGTGATCGACCTGGCGATCGAAGGTGATGTGCCAGAATCTCAAAATATCTTCACAGTAATTGTAGGTAAAAACGGTGTAGGAAAAAGCCGTTTGCTATCTGAAATTGCAAAGGCCTGTACTCATGACTATACCGATTTTTCAGATTCTTTGCGGCATCGAACTTCAGACAGTACACCAAAGTTAATTGCTGTATCCACCAGCCCGTTTGATAAATTTCCATCAAACAGAAGATCAACTAGCACGCACGATGTCAACACAAATTATAGATATGTAGGCATGCGCGGCGAAGGACCATTTGGTATATCAAGCGCGGTATCATTATTATCATCCGCTGCCAAGGGATGGCTTGAAAAATTAGCCAGTCTGGACAACACGGCAAATCTACTTGATGTATTCAATTCGCTAAATTTTGAGCCATACGCTGAGTTCGTTTTCAAGCCAGGTTACATCGGAAAGCCATCAGTCGGCCAAGAGCAAAGAGACTTCTTCGGGAACGATATTTTGCGCGAGATTGATGGTCTATTTCTTATGCATGACATTAGCTTGGACGAAAGATACTTTAATCAGCTATCTAACTACAACGAACTTCAACGCAATGACATCTACGATGCCATGATTGAAGTCCATCGTTTCGAAGTTTCTCGTAAAGCTGTCACGTTAGCTGTCGACTTCACCAGCGGAGAATTTTATGCAGGATCTCATTATGCTAGCGGAGGTCTTGCCAAAGCCATCCTAGTACTACTAAGCGCAGGGCTTATGCGGTTGATGGACGTCCGTTTAACGAAGAAAAATTACGGAGCAATGTCTCTCAAGCGTGCAAGCTCCGGTGAGCAGTGTTTGCTTGTAATTATGTTGGGAATCGCCGGTCATATAACTGATAACTCGATCATATTAATTGATGAGCCTGAAATTAGCCTGCATCCAAGATGGCAGGAAGAATTCATTATTATGCTAACAAGCACATTCTCATCATATAGGGGTTGCCAGTTCTTGATTGCCACACATTCACCTCAAATAATTTCGAGGCTGAATGCGGAAGGTTGTTACATAACATCACTTTCGGATCATAGAATTTATAAAGCGTCATACTTTAGTAATCGCTCAGCGGACTACCAACTGGCAGAGTTATTTGATGCGCCGGGCATTATGAATGAGTATATTGCAAGACTTGCTTTTAGTCTGCTTTCAAAAGTGAAAGCTGCCAAGCGCGTAACAAGTGAAAATTCACGCGAACTAAAACAGCTACAACACCTTGCAGAAAATGTTGACCAAAATGATCCAACAAAAGAGTTGGTGGCATCTGTAGTCCAGGTGTGTGAAATCTATGCCGATAATTAATGAGTCGATCGTATACGACGAAGAATGCTTGGCCATTATAGCCGCAAAAAAATCTGACCCTCATTTTACGCATGTCAACTGGGGGGATGATGACTTACAAGACTTGCGATCTAAAGTAAGAAATTACTACAGAAACGCCCAAAGATTAACATGCGTTTATTGTCAAGAGCGGATTGGTGTTAGAGCAGCCCACGCCGCGCCCATTGAACACATTGTACCAAAATCACAATATTTAGCATTTATATTTGAACCAAAAAATCTTTGTGTAATATGCCCCGACTGCAACGAATACAAAGGTAAGAATGAAGTGATGTATGAGCCAGTTATAAAGGGTCCGAGGAGGGTTAGATATCCGACTGTGTCTTCTGCATTTCAAATAGTGCATCCACATTATGATGACTATGCAGCTCATATAATGAAGGCTAATCGTGTTTATATCGACAGGACTCCAAAAGGTCATTATACAATAGGGGTCTGCAAGCTAAATCGTTTTTTCCACTATTTCGGTGCCTGCGACGAATTCATCAATGATGCTGAGCTTGCAGAAGCTAATGACTTGTTTTTCTCAACAGGGACGGTGGACACGCATGCACTTATTCACGACGCTGCGGAAACCCAATGAGTTTAATGGCTCTCTACAGTATTATAAATTGCTAGTTGAAATCTCGGAGGCGCCAAGTATGAGCCGATGCACAATGGCTCATGTTGCCAGCTGCAATCTCAATTGTGGTGGATTCAGCTCGCAGCTCCTTGTTACTTACCAAACAATAATTAAAGTATCCATATGAAAATTGACAAGCTCAGAGCTTTTTACAACGAATTGATGCTGGAGTTTCTTGGCGATTGCGAGTGTGAGCTACACTTTAGCTCGAATAATACCTGGACTAACATACTCACATTTAGAAGCGCAGAAGCAAATGAAGTTCTTTCCTTGGAGAAATCTAGGTTAGAGTCAATTTCTTATCATGCGCCTAACAGCCTGACTGCTTGGTTTTTCATAGCTGACACAAACGTAACCGTATCTTTAACATTTGCAAAATCGCCGCAAATAGAAAAAAGACGAAAGTATCGGGCACGAATTGAAAAAATACTTGAGAGCGCTTCTAATGCGTATAAGGTATCACACCACCCTCTGACTCATCTTCTAGCAAAGGATGAATTTAGGAAAACTTTGATAGCTGAGATGTTGAAGATTTCAGAGCAACCTTCATCTTTTGTAGAAGCACAAGAAAGCAAGCATCCAAGAAAGCTTGCGGTAATGGCGCTAGATATCGACTATTTCAAACAGGTTAATGATACTTGGGGGCATTTGTATGGAGATCAAGTATTAAAAACATTTGGAAAAAGACTTGAGGAGGTTGCGCTAAAAATTGAGAGTGAAGGTCCGTATGAACCGACAATTTACGTAGGTCATCCATCTGGAGAGGAGTTTTTAGTTTTAATTAGTGCCAACACAACTAAAGAGAAATTTCAAATTTGGGCAGATGATTTTAGAACAGCCATTTCTGAAGAGATTCTTCCGACACAAAAAGAGTGGGAATGGCTATCCGAAAGTAGCGATACGTCAGCCCTCAACCTTCCCCAAACTCAAGATAGAACTGTTACAACGAGCATTGGGGTAGCACTCCACAATCATGTTCCGTCATCAGACTCTACACTAGATCCCTCTGCTGCCCTTCTTGATCGGGCTGATACTGCATTGTATCGGGCTAAAGCGGCAGGACGAAACCAAGCAATTTTTTACGATGAGATACTTTCTTCTTGCGGGCGAGTAATAGAGCAAGACTTAAACACTGGCGTTATAGCTATTGATATAGGATCTAACGTTGGCGTTACAACAGGACAAGAATTTAAAGTTTTTAATCCAAAATTTTCTGGATATAAAAAGTTTTCAGTAAACGATGGTAGGACCACTCGAACCTTAGGGACTTACCCCCGAGTAGAAAGCGCAAGAATTGTTGTTTTTGATTGTCAGCCAGAAATATCGTTCGCTTCTATCGATTCGATTGACAATGTCAGTATTAATATCGAGGTAGGATCTATTCTAGAGGCGATTCCCGCAGGTAGTATAGGTCATTTACTTCCAAACTCTTCCAGATACTTTCCCTCTATTAATGACAATCTACGCGCGGGAGGTGCAGAGGCAGTTCAAGATTTTTTGAAAAACAACCCAAAAACTAATAAGCCATATGCTCTTGTTGTTCGCTTTATCCGGGAGCCAGAGTACCTAAGGAAATACGGTACGGCTGCCCTTAACAATGCTCTGGCACGGCTCTATCGATCTGCACAGTCTGAATTTCAAAGCTCGCGCAGCATTGAAGTTTTAGATAGGTCATCGATATGCGTAGTAGGGACAGATAAAAGCTATAACGAGAACTCAATAAATAATTTTGTGGACCGCCTTGCTGACGAACTTCCAGAGCTAGGCGTTTTAGGAGGTGTTTTTTGTAATGATGATCTAAATCTTTTTGCAAAAAAAGATGTGATTTTAGATCCTGTACATGCTATAGAGCTAGCTCGTTTTGCTTCATCCGAGCTGGGCAGGGATCCGCAAGTTAAAGTTAGGCATTTCAATCCAAGTACACCTAATCAAGTTTTCAATGCATTAAGAGAAACACGATCATACGAAATAGCTTACGCTGACTTTGAAAGGCTTATAAGTCTCGGGGTGAAACTCCCTGATATTTATAATCATGGGGGGCTAATTTCGAGCGGTTTAGGGGATCGTCAAAAAGCGCTTAAGCACTATTTAACTGCTACGAAAATGTCTCCTCGAGATTATATTTATAAAACAAACGCCGGAACAGCTGCATACTCTTTGAATGAAGTTGAAATCGGCCTCGAAGTACTCAACACCCTTACTGATGAAGAAGTGGAAAAGGCTAGAATATCTCATCCTTATGGCTATATGTCCTATGCATCACTATTAGCAACGGCAAAATTGAACGGCCTTCAATCATTTAACCATGACCGATTTGTTGCTATGGCACCCGTCGCTCTCGATATGCCAGACATCCTTGAATATGCATCGAAGAATATAAACAAGGCGCTCTCAATGTTTTAATTTTTAATTGCTAGGTCTTCGGTAAGGTACCTTCCGCGAGGGAGGGGCTGGTCTAGAAAAAAGGGGACTAATTTATTTTTCCTTTTTTTTGAAAATAAATCAGTCCCCTTTTTTGGCATTTCATCATTGATGAGCATCCACGGTTGCAACACACGTTGGTGGTCTCGGCGTGCTCCGGGCACGGGTTCAAACACTCGGCGGCGCTGGGGGAGGCGTTTGCGCAGTGGTGTTTGCGGGGGGAGAGTGAGCTGGATCTTTCGTTGTTTTCGGTGGGGCGGTATGAGCGGGAGTGACAACATTCGTGAGGGACTGCTATCGGCCAGAAGCAGGCGCAAGATCGCTCCGATAATGGATTAGTCATAGTTTCCTTAGGCCACGCCTAGTAACGCTGCTAGCTTTAAACGTCTAGCCATGTACCTTTTTTGTACCACCCACCCCAGCTTGCCCACCTCCTCATCGTGACAAGCCAGATTTACGTGGGTAATGTACGAACAACTCTACACAGCCTCATGGGACGAAAATGAAGGTTTTTATTAGCTGGTCTGGCGAAATGAGCAAACGTGTGGGTGAGGCCTTCAAAAATTGGATACCCCACGTCCTCCAAACCGTTGAACCGTATTACACCCCCACCGACATCGAAAAAGGCACTCGCTGGTCACACGACATTGCCGCCGAGCTTGAATCATCGTCTGCCGGAATTTTTTTCGTTACACGAGAAAACTTAAAAAGCCCTTGGTTAGCGTTCGAGGCAGGAGCCATATCAAAGCAGGTTGATGATTCTTTGGTATGCCCTGTATTGATCGATTTAGGCACCAGTGATCTAAACGGCCCCCTCACGCAGTTCCAGGTCACTCCATTTCAGAAGGCCGAGATCAAAAAATTAATTCAAGCCCTCAACAAAGCCAACCCTGACAATGTTCTTAACGAGTCAATTTTGAACCAGGCTTTTGAGAAAAACTGGTCCGATCTAGAAGAGCACGTTTCCGAAATAATCCGCTCGACGAACCCCGACAGTGACGAGCAAGCCAAACGGGACGACCGAGAAGTTCTCAATGAGATTCTAGACCTAACGAGGTCACTAGCAATCCAGAAGACGGGAGGCTTCAAAGCCCACAATGAACTCAATACACTCATTTCCAACTTCTTACTGAGCTTTGATGCCGTATTTAATGCCGACTGGGACCACACTATGATGTGCATTCAAGAAAGCAAGTTCTTTTTCAGCCGAAATGGAACCTTTGTGGAGCCAAAGGTTGCAGATGAGGAGAATAACTGGTCGAACAGAGCAGTACTTCTGAAAAATTACAGAAAACTTCTAGAGTATATTGAGGCACACCAAGTAGATATCGTGACAACGTACCGATCATCAGTCACTACTTAGTACATAGCTGAGCTTACGTTGGAACACTAGTCAAAAAAAGCCCTACAGCCCCCACAAATGTAAGGCTTTAGGACTTTTTTGCATATCGAGATTATAGCTAATTTAGCACTAAGGGGCGTTGTTGGCGTACGATTAGCCACATTCTTGCCCCTTGAAATTTTCGGAAGTACCTTAGCCTTTCGAGCTACTAGAGAGGCATGTGCCCTTGCGTAGTAGTGATGCGGAGTTTTGGCTTGCCACTTTCATTGATATAGGGCTCAAACTCAATCTCTGTACCATCCGCAAACAGAATGCTGTAATCATTGTGCCCCTCTTCATTTACCGTTCCTGACCCTCCCATACTTTTGAAAAGGTCTTGGAGGTAATCGTTCATATGATGGTGGAACTCATCTATCGAGATTTTTGTTCTTGAGGCCTTTAACGCACGAAAAGCAGCTACTGTAGAACGCTGTATATAATATTCCGTATCTGGGCCATTTAAAAGCAGCAACATAATTGCTTCATGTTCATCATCGCTAAACTGATCAAAAAGACTTTTTATCAAAGGGCTCGCAGTTTCTTGATTGATCTCAGACTTTGAATCTCTTAGCTCGTCCCTTACTTTTTCAGCGCATTCGACAAAGAAGCTTTTATAATGCATTTTTTACGTCATCCTTAAATATTAAAGTCATCCATCCAGCATCCTGGATCAGGTCTAGCAGCTCGAATTTCGCAGCTTGCCACGGCTGACAATAGCACGATCAGACCACATGCCAACAGCGATCTACTTCGCCGATTCGAAAAATTCAATCGACTCCGCATACCCTCTTGTATGTCCCAAACAAATTTCACTAGCCTAGTGGACGACATGATGGCGGTAGGCTATGGTGGTTTTCAAGATTTTTAACAAACATACGCACCTGAAAATCTACAAATCTTTAGAAAATAAAACACCAGTCAACTTGGACAAGCTTAAAAAAAACCTTACCAGCTCAAAAATTATAACTAGTATCAATCTAAACATTATTCAATATCAGCACCATAAAACTACCAGCTATGGAATCGCCAACCAAGTCCGGAGAGAGCACAAAATGGCAAATTACACGGAAACTGTAAAGAATATAGCAAGGCACTCAGTTATCAGCGGCGCAGTTGAAGCATTGACAAAAAACCGAACAAATTCAACATTGGCGCGGCGCTCATACGTTCGAGACGTAAAGCAGCATATCCTTAATAAGGATAATTCTTTTGACTCCATTGTGGCCGCGAAACTATCGACATCGACGATCGAAAGATGGGAGTCATTTTATGATTCAATAACACAATCTAGAAAGCCAGAAAATCTCAAGGTTGCATATTTATCAGGACCTAACCCAGAGAACGATTTGCGGGTATTTTGTAGTCTCGGACTTCTTCCAGAAAACATCTGGGCATTTGAGTCCGAAAATTCCACATACAGCGAGGCTGTTATTTCTGCACTAAACTCAGAATTCCCATTTATTAAAATAATTAATGGAGGGCTTGACGCTTTTGTCGAAGCCTCACCCCAGCGTTTTGATATAATATACTTGGATTTCTGTGGCCCTTTACCAAGTAGGGGGAAAAAACAAAAAACACTGACAGCCTTAACAAGAGTGCTCGCAAAGCACTCACTAAATTCGCCCGGTGTTTTGATTACGAATTTTTCGCTGCCAACTGAGGCTCAGGATCCAGTTGGTAGAGCCTTGCTCGCCAAGTTAGTTGCATGCTACTTGTATCCAAAAAGCTTTATAGAAAGCGAAGACAGCGAAAATGATTTCACTGAAGGCCCTATCGCTCAGAGCCTCGATCCTAATGAATGGCATCAAGTTGTATCGGAAAAACTTGACTATTACTATGGGCAGTTTGTTACGCGCCTGCTAATAGATCACGCCAGCTTGATCTCGCCTTATAATAGGTTTCCCCAGCACAACTCTTTGTTTAGTAAATTTTTTGATATCCGAGATATAGCTCCTCTCAAAAAATCCCTCGAAAGTCTTTTTCATTTCGACAAGGACGATGGCGGTGGTGATGTAATCATCGATCCTGACATGTATCCACTTCTTTGGACGCTCGCTGCGCTTGATAAAAGCTTGAATAATAAGGATTTAAATTACCCGCAGTTTATCTTCCAAGATGAAGAGTTCTCAAACTATTCTGATCAGTTTCTCGCCCAACTCGACATTAAAGGAAGCAAAAAAGAGCTGGTTGATAGCATTAAGCTCCTTTCATACTTGTTGTCCGAAGGTCAAGAACAAAGTGAATATTTATCCGAGCAGTTCAAAATTATGTACGACTCACACAAGATTTTCGACTACCATCAATTTTGCGATCTTGTACTTTTTCATCAATCAATAGAGGCTCTTTTTAGGCAGGTTGCAACGCCCTATCATGTAAATATTGAGAAGACGCTTAGGTGGTCATACAAATCAAAAGACACCCCTATGTTTATGGACATGCTGGTGCTAGATGAATGCCGATATCTATACGATTGGATGCCTACTGTGGATATGTTTTCTAAAGCCACAAAGGAAATTGAACGTCAGCTAGCATATCGTTTTGCGCTTGATGCAGTCGCAAAACATCGTCGCTGGTACAACCCAGAGTATTTTTTTGGTACCGCTGTCGTTGATCAGTTTACGGATGGCTTTAAAGCTAAGACGTTGTCCCCACGTGAGTTCATAGAAGGTTGTGATTAACTTGTTGCTGTGCACTTCAGCCAATCTATAAAAAGCTCAAAAAAACCTACCCTTGTTAGCAGCTTCCCAAGCTGATAATGAGGGTACGACTCCCTACATCCGCTCCACTGATTTCAAGGCCTCCGGCCTACCCCGCGTAAGCTAGGTGTCTGTTAATCACATTCGTCATGCGGCGCCTTGTACTTCTGTTTTCGCGTATTTATATCTATCGTGACTATCTTACTTGGAATAACTGCGGTCGCGCGCAAGCGGCAGCTTCTGGCCGATAGCTGCCATTTACCATGGCAGCTACGGCCAACGCTCATTCCCTCTATCGCTGCGTACTATCCGGGCACCACAGAGGGCAAAGGTTTAGCTCTTAACCTCAACATGGTCCAACGCCTGATTCACCGCCAACTCACTCAACATCACCAACTGCGCAATCCCGATCGCAGTCTTGCGATGGGCCGGCTCCAGCGTCGCAGCGAAGTTGTTGAGCATCTCGCTGGCCGATCCCAATGATTCGCTGGCGTTGGCCAGGAGTGATTCGGTGTTGTAGGCCGGGTTGGCCATGTACATGGGGTCGTGTTTGTGATGGCTGCCCATGATCCGTTGCTGCGGTGTGAGGTAGTGATCGAGCGCGCGTTCGGCCGCTTCATTAAGGGTTCGGGAGTCGGGAAATTTGTACGGGGAAACCGGATCGGTTTCCGGTGGGTTCGGTGTTGGTTTGAACATAGATGAATCTCCAGCACTTATTAAATGGGAGTCATCCACTCTCGCTACCAAACGAGGGGTGGCGACCATACGCAGGTTGGTAGACCGGAGCACTGGAACCGGCGCTTCCGAAGAAGCCCTGAGCATGGCCACCATAAATCCAGTCGCATGAATGCAACTGCATGAGGTGACGCAATGCGTCAGCGCTGCGGGCTACCAAACCCGATCACTGTTTTTCAGTGACCCGGAAACGATAAAACCCGCACCCCAGACGCACAAGCCGGCGGATTCTGGCGTAGTCGTAGGCAATGACGCAAGACGCTGTAGCCGTGGGGAAGTAATGCCGGGCGTTTCTAAACACCATTCAAAAAACGCTTAAACACGTTGCCCTCGCCATGTCGAAATCAGACCCCATGCCGCTCCTGAATAAAAGCGGATTCCAGTCTGCGGGATAACGCAATCACATCGATTTCAATTTTCCAGTCCGTACCCATTCTTTCTCGGCACCTACCAGCGCGCATCACTTTTTAAGCTTGATGAATCGTTTCAGCAGGTTTATAAAAACGACACAACTCCAAGAAAGGCTGCTCCCATGACCCCGCTCAAACTCGTTGTTGCCCTCAGCGCACTGTCCGCTGCCTCCCATGCCATGGCCTGGGATTACGTTCTGCTCGACACCGATAAAGCTGCTCAAAACTGGCAGATCACCAGCCAGCAACTCGGCGTGAAAACCGACAAACCCTTCAGCGTCAGCCTGCGCACCTTGCATGGTGGTCGGCAGGAGGGCGTCAGCATTGTCGACATCGATAACGGCACGATGAAACTCTCGGTGGTGCCGACGCGGGGAATGAATGTCTTGCAGGCCTCGGTCGGCGACGTGCGCATGGGCTGGGATTCGCCGGTCAAGGAAGTGGTCAATCCGTCCTTCATCGAACTCAATGGTCGCGGTGGTCTGGGCTGGCTCGAAGGTTTCAATGAGCTGGTGACCCGCTGCGGATACGAATGGGTCGGTCACCCCGGCGTCGACAACGGCGAGCTGCTGACCCTGCACGGCCGGGCCGCCAACATTCCTGCGAACAAAGTCACTCTGCACATCGATGAAACGCCACCGTACGCCATTACCCTGCGCGGTGAGCTGAAAGAGCAGGCGTTCAAGAAAGTCGACTTCTCCGTCGCCACCGAACTGGTCACCGAACCCGGCAGCGTAGTGTTCGCGCTTAACGACACCCTGACCAACAACGGTGACTATCCGAAGGAATACCAGGCGCTGTACCACAGCAACTTCAGCACCCCGTTTCTGGAGCAGGGCGCTCGTTTCGCCGCGCCTGTGAAACAAGTGTCGCCGTTCAACGACAAAGCCAAGGGCGATTTGCCCGAATGGCAAACCTACCGCGCACCGACCAAGGACTACGACGAAACTGTTTACAACGTCGTGCCGTATGCCGATGCCAAGGGCGATACGTTGACCGTGTTGCATAACAAGGCCGGCAGCCTGGGCGTTTCGGTTGGCTTCAATACGCAGACGTTGCCGGTGTTTTCCCTGTGGAAGAACACCGATACCCAACGCCAGGGTTATGTCACCGGGCTGGAGCCGGGGACGAGTTTTTCCTACAACCGCCGTTATCAGCGGCCACTGAACCTGGTACCGACAATCGGGCCGAAGGAACACAAAAACTTCCGCATCAGCTACAGCTTGTTGGCGGATAAGGCGGCCGTGGACAAGGCCTTGAAGCAGGTGAGCGACATTCAGGCCGGGCGGGAGACCGAGGTGCGGCAGACACCGTTGGTTGATCTGACCAAGAGCTGAAGCCGGCGGTCGCTCAACTGTTCAGCGACATCGGCTTGTGAAAAAGGGGACTGATCTATTTTTCCTAAATAAATCAGTCCCCTTTTTTACCACCTTTTTTACCCTTTTTTACCTTTTTTAATTTTGTGAAGGCGCTCTCGAACGGGCCCGAACGCTATTCACCATGTCGAAATCAGACACCGTCGTGCCGCTCCCAGGCTATTTGCGATCAACGCCGGGCACGTAAGGTGACGCATCATTTCATCGCCCTGCGTCGTCGTCCGACCGATTTGTAACGCTGCAGCGCTTGAGGTGCGCCGCTCTGGAGCAGGGCAAGAGGAAGAAATGATGATCGCCTGACACGTCGTCAGTACGCCCAAACGTCGATCACCAGAGAACAACAAAAACAATGAATAGCTTGAACTCGAAGGACTCGAACGGTCAGTTGGCGCAGGGCTTCAAGCCGCGTCATGTCACCATGCTTTCCATTGCCGGCATCATCGGTGCGGGGCTGTTTGTCGGCTCCGGCCACGCCATTGCCGCCGCCGGCCCGGCCGTCTTGCTCGCTTATCTCTTCTCCGGTCTGCTGGTCGTGCTGGTCATGCGCATGCTCGGTGAAATGGCCGTGGCCCACCCGGACACGGGATCGTTTTCCACCTATGCCGATCAGGCCATCGGCCGCTGGGCGGGGTTCACCATTGGTTGGTTGTATTGGTGGTTCTGGGTGCTGGTCATTCCGATCGAAGCGCTGGCCGCCGGGCATGTCTTGAATCAGTGTTTTCCTCAGGTCGATGCGTGGTTGTTTGCGTTGCTGTCGATCATTTTGCTGGTGGTGACCAACCTGTTCAGCGTGTCCAAGTACGGTGAGTTCGAGTTCTGGTTTGCGATGGCCAAAGTGGTGGCGATCATCGGGTTCATCGGGCTGGGTTTCGCGGTGTTGATGGGCTGGATTCCGGAGCGTGAGGCCAGCGGTTTGAGCCGGTTGATGGAAGAGCATGGCGGGTTTGCGCCCAATGGCTTGTCGGCGGTGGTCGGGGCGTTCATCACCATCATGTTCAGTTTTATCGGAACCGAAGCGGTGACCATCGCGGCAGCCGAATCGAGCAACCCGGCGCAGAACATCGCCAAGGCCACGCGCTCGGTGATCTGGCGCATCGGCGTGTTTTATCTGCTGTCGATTTTCGTGGTGATTTCCGTGGTGCCGTGGAACGATCCGCTGCTGGCGTCCGTCGGCTCTTACCAGCGCGCGCTGGAGCTGATGAACGTTCCCAACGCCAAATTCCTGGTCGATGTGGTGGTGCTGATCGCGGTGGCCAGTTGCATGAATTCCTCGATCTACATTTCTTCACGAATGCTGTTCTCGCTGGGTCGACGCGGCGATGCTCCGCAACCGCTGAAAGTGACCTCCGCTGCGGGCGTGCCGAGGGCGGCGGTGATCGCCAGCACCGTGATCGGCGCCGGGGTGACGCTGTTCAGCTATTTCATGCCGGCCGGGTTGTTCCAGTTTCTACTCGCCAGCTCCGGCGCGATTGCGTTGCTGGTGTATCTGGTGATCGCGATCTCGCAATTGCGCATGCGCCGGATGTTGCGTCGGCAGAACGTCGAGCTGACGTTTCGCATGTGGCTGTTTCCGTGGCTGACGTGGCTGGTGATCGCATTCATCTGCGCCGCGCTCGCGGTGATGATGGTGACGCCCGAGCATCGTCTGGAAGTGACGTCGACCATTGGGCTGGCGCTGGCGATTTCGTTTATCGGGCTGGTGACCACGCGGCAGCATGGGCAGGTGAGGGCGGCGGTTACGGCGGGTAAGGCCTAGGTTTTTTCTGGTGCTTGAACGGTGGGGCTGGCCCCGGCATGGACGCAGGGGATGTCCGATCACCGGGCTTCGGCTCGCAGCCAACGTCTGACCTCGCCCTGTATCGCATACGCCGGAGCCTCGACCGCATTGAAATCCTGCGTGTAGCGCTGCGCAAACCCGTCGACTCCCCATTCCTGAAACTGCTGCACGTGCTTCAGTTCGTGCGCCCAGAGCGTGACGTTGTGTTCTGCGGTTTCAGCGTCGCGGAACAGGATGATGTCGATCAGCGTAACCGCTCCGACATCCGGGTTTTGCAGGATGGCCTTGGCGGCGTTGTATTGGCCGTCATTGGTGACTTTGTAGTGCACGGCATCGAGGACGCCGGGGTCATACCAACGCAGCAGTTGCTCCCGGATGTGCGGGGGAATCGGTTTGATCTCGGTGCTGGCGGCTTCGGCGCGGGCCTGGGTCAACGCCAGCGCCAGAGCGGGAGCCGCGATCAGGAACAGGTCTTCAGACAGACGCCCCGGGTCCGGCAGGCAAATGCAGCTGTCGAGGCATACTTGTTTTTCGCCGGCGGGGCAGGTGTCAGCCTGGGCTGGTGCTGCAAGCGTCAAGCAAAGGACCAAGCACAAAAAGGGGGACGCGCCGAAGGCCCCTCGGTGTACGACCCTTTCATTTTGCGTCGCCCCATACATAGGCATTCCATCTACGGGTGGTCAGGTGGCAGATCCGGAGTACTGGTGTTTCTTTACGGTTTTGGCACTCGTGTCATTGCTTCCAAAAGCTGCCCATCAAAATATTCGGTGTCATCACGCTCATCAGCGTCCATGCGCCGTTTCGCCTCAATGAGCATCTGCTCGAAAGCAATATCCTGATTCAGAAAAGTCGCGACCATCAGGTCACTCAACTGCTCGATGGGTGTGTCCCAGGCCTCTCTGCAGCGCTGCGTGAGCCCTGTCGGGGCATCTCCTGACCAAGGGCCTAAAAGTTTTGCGACGGTCAGCTTCGAGGTCATCGGGTCTTGCTCATAAAGAGATATGAAGGGGGGGGGCATTTCCAAGGCTAGATCAAGCTGAGGGGTTGTTGTTGCTCGCACCTCAGGTCCGACGAAGAAAGGGATCAGGCACAACGCGACGAACACCGCGTTGCGCACTGATTACGCTGCACCTCAACCGCGTTTCGGCAGCTTCCAGTTCGGGCGAATGAAGTGGCAGGTGTAGCCATTCGGAATGCGCTCGAGGTAATCCTGATGCTCCGGTTCCGCTTCCCAGAACGGGCCCGCCGGTTCGATTTCGGTGACCACCCGGCCTGGCCACAGGCCTGATGCGTCGACGTCGGCAGCGGTGTCTTCGGCGATATCGCGTTGCTGCTCGTTCAGGTAGTAGATCGCCGAACGATAGCTCGGACCGAGGTCGTTGCCCTGACGGTTGGGTGTGCTGGGGTCGTGGATCTGGAAGAAGAACTCGAGGATCTGCCGATAGCTGATCACGGCGGGGTCGAAGACGATTTCGATGGCTTCGGCGTGGTTGCCATGATTGCGGTAAGTGGCGTTCGGCACATCGCCGCCGGTGTAACCGACCCGCGTCTGCAGCACGCCGGGGTAGCGGCGCAACAGATCCTGCATGCCCCAGAAGCAGCCGCCGGCGAGAATCGCAGTTTCGGTTTGAGTGGTCATGGCATGTCCTTCCTCTCGAATGGGTCGCAGATGTTCCTTGATATGAGGGAGTGTGGGCCGATTCCAAGGTTGAGCCGGTAAATAAATCATGAAGCGCGGGCTTTCGGAATTCTCCTGCTTTTGCTTCACGTCACTGTCTTTGGAGCGCCCGGCGCGGGGCGCGCCAATATTGAAGCGAAAAAAAACCGCCAATCAGGCGGTTTTTTCAAAGCGGGATTCAGGTTCTGCCACCGGCGAGCCAACCATCAGGCTCCATTTCTTTGCCACACGTTGCGGCTACTTTCAAAAAGTGCCGCTGACTAGCGGAAACCCTGATGGGCAAACCGGGCTCTTCGGCACGAAGTCTGGAAGCAAGCGCTGGTTGAGCTTTTGGCTTCTTGTGTTTCATGGACACCTCTCGTGTCTGGTTGCTTGAGTCGATCTTATGGGGGGGCCAGTGGAAAGACAAGGCGGTCAGTCGTGTCAAAATAAAATCCAAGCGTTTGGTAGTAGGAGATAGCACCTGAGTCAGGTTCTTGAACTTCAATTTCGGTACATCCCAGCTTTCGGGCATAGAACTCTGTTGTCAGTAGTGCCATTGGTGCGATCCAGCCTCGCAGGGTATGGGCCTTGCAGGTGTGACCCTGCAAAAGAACGATTTTTATGCAGATTGTGCTTTTTCGTGGCGTTGCATAGCACAAACCGCACAGCTCATCTTCGTACCAGAAAGCCAAGTCCAGACCTTTTGCATCTTTTGTTTTCCACGCAAGTACATCATCCCATGGGTACCCAATGGGCCCGCTCCACTGATGATATGCGTTGATTGCCAAGGGCGTGATCGGGTCGATCCTGAGCAACTGAGCATTAATCCCGGCTGCCAGAGCTCCTGGATCCATGGAAAGTGTTTCATGCGCAAGTTTGCGGGCTTCTGATTTGAGCGTTTGGTTTCGGAGTTCGGTACCTTTGCCTTTTCTTCGCATCGTCTGTGTTCTGTCCGGATCAGGCAGCAGACGGTATCGAAGGCGAGGGCGCCCACGTAATCAGGCGTGAGGGACGGCTGATGTAGGACGCTGCTTATGTACTTGAAGGACGCTGGAATTGGCGGGTGGTAGTTGCTCTCAGCGATCGGTACGCGGCATCGCCGCAATCGGCTGGATTTGCCGGGATGCCTGCGCCGAACACCAGCGATTCCGCCCTTGCTGCTTGGCCTGATAGAGGCAAGTGTCCGCCGACTTGAGCAAAGTAGCCGGGGTCACCGCATCGTCAACCGGATAGCGCGTGGTGATCCCCGCACTCGCGGTGACGTATCCCAGTGGATGCCCGGCATGTTCAAGCTCCAGTGAACGAATGGTCTGCAGAATGTCTTCGGCCACCTGAATCGCCCCGGCGTTGTCGGTGTTGGGCAACAGCACGGTGAATTCCTCGCCGCCGTAGCGCACGGCCAGATCCGAGGGGCGTTTGACCGCTTTGCGGATGCCGTCGCCGACCGCGATCAGGCAGTCATCGCCGGCGGCATGACCGTACTGGTCGTTGTAGCGCTTGAAGTAGTCGACATCGAGCATGATCAATGACAGCGGCGAACCCTGACGCCGGGCCAGGCGAATCTCGTCCGTCAGCGCCGCGTCCAGGCGTCGGCGATTGCCGAGGCCTGTGAGGCTGTCGGTCAGCGCCATGTCGCGCATGGTCTTGTGCGCGGAACGGATCTCCCGTTCCATCGCCATCCGCTGACGCAACTGGCTCAGAACGATGAGCCCGAAACAGGCCAGGACCAGAATCAGGAACACCAGCACGAAGCCGTTTTTCAGCAGGTCCTGGCGCCACGGCGCGATGATGGAGTCACGGGACAAACCGGCCTCGACCACCAGCGGATAGGTGGTCAGCGCGCGATAGCCATAAAGGCGTT
Organism: Pseudomonas sp. IT-P2; assembly: GCF_949767575.1. Classification (NCBI taxonomy): domain Bacteria; kingdom Pseudomonadati; phylum Pseudomonadota; class Gammaproteobacteria; order Pseudomonadales; family Pseudomonadaceae; genus Pseudomonas; species Pseudomonas sp. IT-P2. Next base: position 100,891 of record NZ_CATKQA010000011.1, read on the forward strand.
CGGTGTCGTCGACCACCGCCCTGATCTGGACAATGCCCTGATTGGCGTTGGGCAGGTAGGTCTTGAAGATCTCGCTGTTCGCCAGGCTTTTGCCGACCACGGAAGCAATGAACGGCCGGCGCACGAGGATCGTGCCGTCGCGCATCGCCAGCACCAGCGCGCCTTTGTCATCGATGCGGAAGTCACCGTAATAGTCGACGAAATAACTGACCTTGACCGTCCCCAGCAGCACACCGGCGAACGAGCCGTCGGGGTTGTTCAAACGCCGCGAGATCGGAATGATCAGGTCATGGGTGGAACGGCTTTCCACCACCTGACCGATGCGCACGTGCCGGTCTTCATGGGTGCGGTGGTACTGGAAATAATCGCGGTCGGCGTTGTTGGCGGTTTCGGGCGTGACCTCCTTGTCGGTCACGATCCACTGGCCGTCCGGGCCGTAGATGAACAGGCCATGCAGCTGCGGCATGATTTTCGACTGCTGGATGAGCAGCTTGTGAATCCGTGCCACATCCAGGTTCTGCAGCCCATCGCCTTCAACCCGCTCGGCCAGCCCCGCAGTCAGCACATCGACCTGGCGGATGGTGTCCTCGGCGTGTTGCGCCGTGGCGCGGGCGAGGTTGGTCACCGAATCGCGCGCGGAGGCAAACACCGAACGGTAATCGCGCCACGTCCTCCAGCTCTCGACGGTCAGAAAAGCCACGACCACCATCAGCATGAAACTGACGGTCAGGCGAAAGGTCGAGCCGGCCTTCACGCCTTGGCGAGGCGCGCGCGGTGTTTCATCTGGGGTGGGCGCTTGCGTGTTGCGTCCGGGCATCAACATTCCCTGGCTGTCGTTGTGAGCGAGTGAACAGTATGACAAGGATCGGGGGGAAGGTCGGGCTGGCTGTGTGATCTGCTCGGCAGTTTGAGCGAATTGTCCGTTTTGAGTTGACGGTTAAACGCTTTTCAGACGATTTATCGCTTTCAGGCGAGTCAGTAATCTGTGCCCATCTTGAACGCAAACGAACTTCCACAACTAAAAAGGGATTCACACATGAGCACTCCAACCTACAACCGCCTGAACAAAGACGACGCCGTAGTACTGCTGGTTGACCACCAGACCGGCCTGATTTCTCTGGTTCAGGACTTCTCGCCAAACGAGTTCAAGAACAACGTATTGGCGCTGGCCGATCTGGCCAAATTCTTCGAGTTGCCGACCATCCTCACCACCAGTTTCGAACAAGGCCCGAACGGCCCGCTGGTGCCGGAACTCAAGGAAATGTTCCCGGACGCGCCATACATCGCCCGTCCAGGCCAGATCAACGCATGGGACAACGAAGACTTCGTCAAGGCGATCAAGGCCACCGGCCGCAAGCAGATCATCATTGCCGGTGTCGTGACCGATGTGTGCGTAGCGTTCCCGACCCTGTCGGCGCTGGCGGAAGGATTTGACGTGTTCGTGGTGACCGACGCCTCCGGCACCTTCAACACCACCGTGCAGCAAGCGGCGTGGAACCGCATGACCCAGGCCGGTGCACAGATGATGAACTGGTTCTCGGTAGCCTGCGAACTGCACCGCGACTGGCGCAACGACATCGAAGGCCTGGGCAACCTGCTGTCCCAGCGCATTCCGAACTACCGCAACTTGATGAACGGCTATGCCGCACTGACGGCGCATCAGAAATAACCGGACGCCGGATAGACGAAAGCCTGCTTTTTTCAAAGCAGGCTTTCGTCGTTTCTACCGCAAACAGTAGAGCAGGGGAATCGTCACCTCAAACTGTGACGACAATCTTCCCGACCTGTTGATTGGCCTCAAGAAAGCGATGCGCTTCCTGAATGTCATCCAGACCAAATGTCCTGGCAATGATCGGTTTCAGCGCACCTGACGCCAGCCCGTCGCCGATGAAAGTCTTGGCGCGTGCCAGGGTGGCCGGGTCGGAGACAATCTCCGAGTAGAGGTAACCCTTGAGGGTCAGGCATTTGCCCAGCACGGTGAACAGCGGGAACGGCGTCGGCTCAGGGCTCAATGCGCCGTACTCCAGCAGGATGCCGCCGCGCGCCATGCTTTGGGTCAGCGGTTCGAACGACGGGCCGCCCACCGGATCGAACACCACTCGCGCGCCTTTGCCGTCGGTCAGCGCCATGACCGCTGCAACCATGTCTTCTTCGTCGCTGACGATCACGTGCGCGGCGCCGGCGTCGAGCAAAGCCTGTTTCTTGGCGCGGGTGCGGGTGACGGCAATCGAGGTGGCGCCGACCATTTTCGCGATCTGGAAGGCTGCCAGGCCGACGCTGCTGGAGGCGGCGGTGACGATCACGAAATCGTCCTTTCGCAATTTGGCCTGTTCGACCAGCGCACCCCACGCGGTGACGTATTGCATCCAGGACGCCGCCGCTTGTTCAAACGACAGGTTTTGCGGGTGTTTGACGGTGAGGTGGGCGGGCACGTTGGCCAGTTCGCCGTAAGTACCCCAGCGCGCGATGTCCAGCGGCGGAATCACGCTGACGGCATCACCGATGTTGAATTCACTGACGTTGGCGCCAACCGCGACCACCACGCCTGCAGCTTCGTAGCCAAGACGGCTGGGAAACTCCGCTTCCTGCAGATAGGCGTGATTGCGGAACATCACTTCGGCGCGATTCAGACCAAAGGCTTTGACTTCGATCTGCACTTCGTCCGCAGCGGGCGCCGGGACGTCGACGTTTTCCAGTTTCAGGACGCTCGCGTCACCGTATTCATGAATCCTGACAATGCGTGCCATCTGTACTTCCTCGGTTATCGATGAAATTGCACCGACTTGATCCGGTGCCATGGACGCCAATTTAGGCTTTGGCCCGCTCCGGATAAAGGCCTAGGATGGCGCAACACTAGAAACAACGAGTTTCCAATGGATCGCCTCACACTCATGGCCACCTTCGTCAAAGCGGTGGAGCTGGGTTCCTTCAGCGCGGTGGCGGACGAACTCAACCTGTCTCCGCAAATGGTCGGCAAGCAAGTGAAGATGCTCGAGCAACATCTGGGCGTTTCGCTGCTCAACCGCACCACCCGAAAGCAAAGCCTGACTGATTTCGGCCGCACCTTCTATCAGCGGGCGAAGCTGATTCTGGCCGACATGGACGCCGCCGAAGAAATGGCCGCCGTGACTCGAGGTGTGCCCAGCGGCCGGTTGCGGATCAATGCGCCCGTCACCTTCGGCGTCAGCACACTGTCGCCGAAGCTGCTGGAGTACATGGTTCGTTATCCGCAAGTGTCGGTGGACCTGACGCTGTCGAACGAACTGGTCGACCTGGTGGACGGCGGATACGACGCTGTATTTCGCATCGGCGAACTCGCCGACAGCGGCCTGAAGGCACTGCCGCTGATGCCCTATCAGATGGTGCTGTGCGCGGCACCGTCCTACCTCGCACGCCGCCCAACCATCACCACGCCTTGGGACCTTCAGGAACATGAATGTCTGGCGTTCGCCTATTCGGACGGCCGCTCGCACCTGCGATTCGAAGGCCCGGAAGGCTGTATCGATGTACCGATTAAAAGCCGATTGACGATTAATCAGGGCGATCCGTTGCTGTCCGGGGCAATGGCGGGGCTGGGGGTGGTGATGTTGCCGCTGGAGCTGGTCAAGGATGCGCTGAGGAGCGGGACGCTGGTGAGTCTGCTGCCGCAGTACAAGGTGCCGGTGTCGCCGATGACTCTGTTGTATGCGCCGGATCCGAGGCTGACGCCGAAGTTGAGGAGTTTTATTGATTTTGTGCGTGCAACGTTTGGATAAGAGCTGCATTGAGTGATGAAGGCTTAACGATCAGAGATTTGTCGCAACAAAATCCCTGAATCCGAGCTTCACATACTTTCGCGACTCATCGACAATGCGCGCTCTGTTCCGGGGTAGTTCAGCGGTAGAACACTCGGCTCCTAACCGGGTGGGCGCTGGTTCGAATCCAGCCCCCGGACCCACTACATAGTAGGTCACAAGGAAGTATGTCCAGGCCTGAGGATGAATCGGGTGCGCTCGGCGGAATAAACGCCGGTTATGCGCACTTTCAACTGTCTCGCGCGCTCACTGCACGCGACAACGACGCCAGTCCGAAAGCACTTGCCCGGATCGAACGCTGGCAAAAGGTTCTCGAAAACCTGATGCATGGCCGTGCACTGTATGGCTCGCGAACACCGTTTGCCGACCTGCCAGAGTGGATCACGCTGGAAGTGGCCACTGGCGGCTTTGCAACGGGTAACCTTCTGGCCGGTGGCGAGCTGACCGCTGATGAGCGCCTGTTGGCGTCATCGATTCCCGGCATTCGAGCGGGTTACGAACGGCTCGATTTGAATAGGTGGCATCTTTCAGACGAAGGCATCAGAACGCTGCAAGAGCGATTGACGAACGAAGACTATCGGATCGATGTACCGGAAGAGGCCGCGTTGCTGACAGTGGCCTGGTTTCTGGGGCAGCAACGCGTCGAAGAAGCCAGGACGTTGATCGAGCAGATCGCGCCTTTCTTCGAACGAGTGCGTTTCTTTCCCGCGGCAGCCAACGAGCGCCCGCTCTCGATGGCTGAAGTTGAAGTTTTCAATGCTGGCCAAATCAGCCTGCGCCTGTCCGTTCTCTCACCCCAGCCTCGCCTTGCCGTTCAAAAGCATGTTGTCGAACGCAGGTTGCCTCTGTACGACGCTGCGGTCTCGCTATTCCTGCTGACGTACAACGATGGTTGGCCTTGCCGGCATTACCCTGAAGGGTGGTTCGAGCGTGCTTCGGTGCTTGGTAAAGAGTTTGACAACGCCACTGAGGCTGATCCCCGTCGTACGGATAATTCCAGTGATCGAGTGACGGAGTTGCTGGCATTGCTCAAGCAATGCTCTATCGATCCTGCATCGCTAACGGGGCGCCAGGTTGGGCGAATTCGCAGAATCGTCGATGACTTTGTAGCCAAGCATGGACACCCTGAGTCCGAAGATCATTCCAGCAAGCGCGCACAGCAGCGTCATCACGTATCAGCTTCGGCACACCATCTGATTGCCAAGGCTGCTTCCGTGCGACTGGCGAGATATCCAGTCTCGGAAGGCATCTCTGATTTCGCGCCATTATTGACGCCGATCACCGACGAAGAGGCTAAGGCTTACTCATTGAAGGTGGGAGAGACCATTCCTCCTTCGATTCGTCGACGCCTCGAACGTTGCCGAAAGGGAACGGTTGCAGAGTTGATTGAACATAGGGTCATTACATCCGCAGATACAGTGGCGAAAGTGCTCCCGGCGATGACGGCGCAAATCTGTAGCGCCGGATATCGAGACGTAGCATTGCGGGCATTGTCTGTCGCTACCTATCGTGCGTTCAGGCGTCGACGCTCTCTATTGTTGCTGAACATGCAGCGTCAGGTGAGAGTCGATGATTTGCCTTGGGTGAAAGCCCTGGAAACCGAATACGAGGCGGGTGCTCTTGCGGTTGAAGGTGCCAGGCAGGCTTTGGTCGAAGCGTCCGCGTTGACCCTTACCGCATTTCCTCAGGCCATTCTGCCCAACAAGTTGCTTCAGGAATTTTCTTCGCTTGCCGAATCGGCCAAGCTGGATCTTCCCTTCGTAGAGGAAATCGCGGCTGATATTTTCATGGGCGCTTTCTCCGGCAAGTTCGTAAAGGCTGCCAAGCGTTCAGTCCGGTTGATGGACGGGTCTCTTTACGCACGCTATTACGATATCGATATGGATGAGTTGGCTGCACTACCCAAGCAGCGGGATTCACGAAACAACAGTGGTGTGCTGGCTGGTTTGTGCGCGCGGCGGGCGAATGCCGACATCGGTAGATGGAGTCCAGCGAACAACGGCACGATCATCGAACAGCAACAAATATTGACCACGCAAAATCTGGCAATCCTGTTTGATGATCTGGACCTGAAGACGCTGTTACATGATCGTTTGGGCTCAATGGCCGAAGCATGTTTCAAATGGATATGCAGTCGGCAGCAGATGCAGATCAAGCTCTACCACGCACGTCTGGTCATGTTGAAGAACACAGCGTATGCGTGGCGCCAGATGATGTTTTACCTGTCGATGCTGGATCAGTCTCGATTGGAGAGTGTGCTTGGAAACATTGAAGTGCACTTTGCCGCTCAACCCAGTGCATTTCAGGGGCGATTTCTTCCCGCCATGATCGGGTTGCGCATGGCGGTATGTGGATGTCGGTTGACTTTGGCTCACCAAGAGCGGGAGGGTTGTAAGGTTTTTCTCGGGTGGGCCACTGAACGGCACTGGCTGATGCCTTCCTAGATATCAGAAAGCTCCAGGCGTAACGAAAAGCCTGCCTTCAGAAGCAGGCTTTTTGCATTCTCAGAGATGCCTTCATTTCAACGCCGCCCAGTCCGCGTACTCACATCCACCCAGACAGCCAACACCAGAATGCTGCCCTTGACGATCATCTGCCAGTAGCTGTCGACGTCGAGCATGGACATGCCGTTGTCCAGGCTGGTGATGACCAGGGCGCCGAGGAGGGCGCCGTAGACTGTGCCGGAACCGCCGCGCATCGAGGTGCCGCCGATGAAGCAGGCGGCGATGGCGTCGAGTTCGCCCATGCTGCCGGCCGAGGGTGAGCCGGCGGCCAGGCGCGCGGTGTTGACCACGCCGGCGAGGGCGCACATCACGCCCATGATCCCGAAGATCCACAGCTTCACGGCCTGCACATTGATACCGGACAGGCGCGTCGCTTCCATGTTGCTGCCCACGGAATAGACGCGTCGGCCGAACACGGTCTGGCTGGTCACGTAGCTGAAGCCGCCCAGCAGGATCAGCAGAAGCAGGACCGGCACGGGAATGCCGTCATAGCTGTTGAGGGTCTGGACGAAACCGGCCAGCACCGCGCCGATCAGCAACACGCGTGCCACGTCTCGCGCCAGTGAATGTGCCGCGAGGCCATGAAGGGCGCGATTGCGTCGCTGTTTCCAGGTCAGGAACAACGTCAGTGCGAACAGCAGGACGCCCAGACCTGCGCCAACCGCATGTGGAAGATAACCCTGGCCGATGTAGACGAGTTCCGGCGACACCGGCGCAATGGTCGTGCCGCCGGTGATCCCCAGCAAAATCCCCCGAAAAGCCAGCATGCCCCCCAGCCCCACGATGAACGACGGAATGCGCAGGTAGGCCGCCATGTAGCCGTTGGCGAGGCCGATCAGCAGTCCGCACACCACCACAAGGCTGAGATTCGCCAGCAGCGGTATGTGATAGACAACATCGAGAATGGCTGCCACGCCTCCGAGCAGGCCCAGCAATGAGCCGACGGACAGATCGATCTCGCCGCTGATGATCACCAGCACCATGCCGCAGGCGAGGATCCCGGTAATCGACATCTGGCGCAGCAGGTTGGAGAGGTTGCGCGGCGTCAGAAATCCGCCCTCGGTCTGCCAGCTGAAGAACAGCCAGATCAACGCCACGGCAAACACCAGTGCGAGCATCTTGTAGCGGGTGAAAAGTTGTTTGACCTGATTCATTTACGCGGATTTCCGATCTTTATTGTTATGGCTGTCAGGCTGGCTGAGTGCGGCGGCGAGCACCTGTTCCTGGGTGAGTTCATGGTTGATGAAGTCACCCCGCAGTTGGCCTTCGCCGATGACCAGGACGCGGTCGGAAACGCCGAGCACTTCGGCCAGTTCCGAAGACACCATGATGATCGACACGCCTTCGGCGGCCAGCATCCCCATCAACTTGTAGATCTCATACTTGGCGCCGACGTCCACCCCTCGGGTCGGCTCGTCGAGAATCAGCACCCGGGGCCGTGTCAGCAGCATCTTCGCCAACACGGCTTTCTGTTGATTGCCCCCGGACAGGCTGGTGATCGGCAGGAACGGGCTCGCGGTCTTGAGGTGCAGGCGCGAAATTTCCCGATCGATGCTGCCCAGTTCGGCTTCGGCGTCGATGCGGGTCAGTTTCGAGAAACTGTCCAGCACGGCCAGGGTGATGTTCTGGCCGACACCCAGGTCGGGAATGATGCCCTGACGCTTGCGGTCCTCGGGCACCAGGCACACGCCGGCGCGGATCGATTTGAGCGGCGTGCGGGTGTCTATGGGTTTGCCGTCCAGCCAGACTTCACCTTCGTGGCGACCGGGGTAGGCGCCGAACAGCGCGGTCACAAGCTCCGTGCGACCTGCACCGACCAGCCCGGCGATGCCGAGGATTTCCCCGCGTTTGAGGCTGAAGGAAACGTCGTCGACCCGTTTGCGTTTGGGGTTGTCGACGTCGTAGCAGGTGATGTGGCGCGCCTCGAAAATCACCTCGCCGATGTCGTGGGGGTCGGTGGGGTAGAGGTTGCTCATTTCCCGGCCGACCATCTGGGTGATGATCTGTGGAATATCCATGTTTTCCATGGCGGTCGTGGCGATGTGTTGACCGTCGCGGATCACCGAAATGGTGTCACACACGGCGGCCACTTCATCGAGCTTGTGGGAGATGTAGACGCAGGCGACGCCCTTGGCTTTGAGGTCGCGGATGATGTCCAGCAACACCTCGATTTCCGAACGGGTCAGGGCCGACGAAGGTTCATCGAGGATCAGCAGGCGCGCCTGTTTGTTCAGGGCCTTGGCGATTTCCACCAGTTGCTGATAACCGCCACCGTACTGCGAAACCGGCAGCGAAACGTTCATGTCCGGCACTTTCAGTTCACGCATCAGAGCTTCGGCGCGGTGGATCATCGCCGGGTAATTCATCCGCCCACCCGGCAGCGTCAGCTCATGGCCCATGAAAATGTTTTCGGCCACCGAGAGGTCGGGAACCAGCGTCAGCTCCTGGTGAATGATGACGATACCAGCGGCTTCCGTTTCGCTGATCGACTGCGCCTTGAGCGGCTGACCGTCCCAGAGGATTTCACCGTCCCAGGTGCCATGGGGATAAACCGCAGACAGGATTTTCATCAGCGTGGACTTGCCGGCGCCATTCTCGCCGCACAGCCCGACGCATTCCCCCGGCCGGACCTTGAGGTCGATGCCATTGAGCGCTTTGACACCGCCGAAGGTTTTGACGATGCCGTTCATTTGCAGCAGGTAGTCGGACATGGCAGAGGCTCATAAGCGGCAGATACGGGACTGAACCCGCAGGAGCAGAACGCCTGCGGGGGGCATCACTCAGTGAGTGTCACTGTCCGGCGATCTGCGCCTTGGTGTAGAAGCCGTCCTGTTCCAGCAGGTCGATGTTGTCCTTGGTCAACGGGGTCGGGGTTAGCAGGATGGTGTCGACTTTTTTGCTGCCGTTGTCGTACTGCGAGCCGTAGGCGGGTTTCTCATTGCGCGCCAGTTGCACCGAGAGTTTGGCGGCTTCGGAGGCAATCAGTTTCAGCGGCTTGTACACCGTCATGGTTTGCGTGCCGGCAATCACCCGCTTGACTGCTGCCAGGTCCGCGTCCTGTCCGGAGATCGGTACTTTGCCGGCCAGTTGCTGAGCGGCCAGGGCCTGAATGGCGCCGCCGGCCGTGGCGTCGTTGGAGGCGACGATGCCGTCGATTTTGTTGTCGTTGCGAGTCAAGGCGTTCTCAACAATGCTCAGCGCCTCGGTAGGGTTCCATTCCTTCACCCACTGCTGGCCGACGATCTTGATATCGCCCTTGTCGATGGCCGGTTGCAGCACCTTCATCTGACCTTCGCGCAACACTTTCGCGTTGTTGTCGGTGGGCGCGCCACCCAGCAGGAAGTAATTGCCCTTGGGCGCTGCGTGCAGCACGCCGCTGGCCTGCATCTCGCCGACCTTTTCGTTATCGAAGGAAATGTAGGCGTCGATATCGGCGTTGAGGATCAGACGGTCATAGGACACGACCTTGATTCCGGCTTTCTTGGCCTCGGCCACGGCATTGGTCAGCACGGTGGCGTTGAACGGCACGATGACGATGACATCGACACCACGGGAAATCAGGTTTTCGATTTGCGAAATCTGCTTCTGCTCGTTGGCATCGGCCGACTGCACGAAGACCTTGGCATCCATTTTTTCCGCCGCTGCGACGAAGTAATCCCGGTCACGGGACCAGCGTTCCAGCCGCAGGTCGTCGATGGAGAAGCCGATTTTCGGATGGGCCGCGTCGGCCATCACCGGTAACGACAACAGCGCCAGGGCGCTGGCCAGCAGTGTGCGTTTTACGTTCTTCATGGTGGTGCGTCCTTTTATTTTTGTTTGAAAGACACGGCCTGACGATGAATATCGGGCTGGTGGAACTGTAGAGAATCAGCAGGCGAAACGGACTACAGATTTGTCGCGCAAATGTCACAGCGTCCGCAGTCCTCATTGGCGATCAGCGATAGATAAACCGGTTGACGACGTTTTCGAGCATTTCCTGCCGACCGCTGACGGCCTGCGGGTTCAGTTCGTTGGCGAAGGCGTGCTCGGCCAGGGATTGGAGATTGAACTCACCCGCCAGCACCGACTGGCCGAAGGGCTGCTGCCAGCCGGCATAGCGTTGGTCCTTGAGCCGTTGCAGCTGGTCGTTCTGGACCATGGCGGCGGCCCGCTCGAGCGATAGGGCGAGGACGTCCATGGCCCCGACGTGACCGTGAAACAGATCGACCTCGTCGAGGCTCTGGCGGCGCACCTTGGAGTCGAAGTTGAACCCGCCATTGCCGAAGCCGCCGGCCTTGAGGATTTCATAAGTGACGAGGGTCATTTCCTCGACGCTGTTGGGGAACTGATCGGTGTCCCAACCGTTTTGCGGATCGCCGCGGTTGGCATCAATGCTGCCGAAAATCCCCAGCGAGACGGCCGTCGCCACCTCGTGATGAAAACTGTGACCGGCCAGGGTCGCGTGGTTGGCCTCGATGTTGACCTTGATTTCCTTTTCCAGACCGAACTGCTGGAGAAAACCGAACACCGTGGCGCTGTCGTAATCGTATTGGTGCTTGGTCGGCTCCTGCGGTTTGGGTTCGATCAGCAGGTCGCCTTTGAAGCCGATCTTGTATTTGTGCTCGACCACCATGCGCATGAAGCGGCCCAGTTGTTCGCGCTCGCGTTTCAAGTCGGTATTGAGCAGGGTTTCGTAGCCTTCGCGACCGCCCCACAACACATAGTTGGAGCCCTTTAGTCGTTGAGTCGCGTTCATGGCGCTGAAAACCTGGGCCGCGGCGCAGGCGAACACTTCAGGATCCGGGTTGCTGGCGGCGCCGGCGGCAAAGCGCGGATTGCTGAAGCAGTTGGCGGTGCCCCACAGCAGCTTGATTCCGCTTTCTTCCTGATGGCGTTCCAGGTGATCGACCATTTGGGCGAAGTGGTTGCGGTACTCCTTCAGCGAATTGCCTTCGGGGGCGACATCCGTGTCGTGAAAGCAGTAGTAGTCGATACCCAGCTTGGAGAAAAATTCGAACGCGGCCTGCGCCTTGCCAATGGCCAGTTCCATCGGGTCACCGGCGTGTTGCCACGGGCGCTTGAACGTCCCGGCGCCGAACACGTCGGAGCCCGGCCAGACAAAGGTGTGCCAATAACAGGCGGCCATGCGCAGGTGTTCGCGCATGGGCTTGCCGAGGATGATTTTGTCGGCGTCGTAATGACGGAAGGCAAGGGGAGAATCGCTGGCAGGACCTTCGTAGCGGATCCGCTCGACATCGGGGAAGTACGGCATTGGCAATGTCCTTGTTGTTCTTGGTTGTTGTTCTCGGTTGTTGTTCTTGGGGCGTGTCCCGATACTAGCAACGGCCCCGTGCCTGCCGATTGCGAAAATCACCAACACGCAGTGCGATTTTGCGTATTGAGATTCGCCCTCTGCGCGCCTAGTCTGTGCAGACCGCCTCTACGGCAAGGGGCCCGGAACAAGCCTGAAAACAATGAAAACCGTACCGCCTGTTCACCGCATCGCCCTGTTGTTCAACGGGAGCAAGATCTATGACCGCGGCATCATCAGCGGCATCGGCAACTACCTGAGCAGCACGCGCGCGTCCTGGGATCTGTTTCTGGAAGAGGATTTTCTCTGCCGCTTGAAGGGCATCGAGCGCTGGCAGGGCGACGGCATCATTGCCGACTTCGACGATCCGCTGATTGGCGAGGCACTGGCCGACATCAAGTTGCCGGTGGTGGCGGTGGGTGGTTCTTATCAGGATGAACGGGCCTATCCCAAAGGCATCCCGTACGTCGCGACCGACAATAACGCGCTGATCACCATGGCTTACGAGCACCTGATCGAGGCCGGTTTGCAACGGTTCGCCTGCTTCAGCCTGCCCGAAGCGCAGGCCAATCGTTGGGCTCAGGAGCGCGAAAAGGCTTTTCTTCGATTGATGCAGCGTGACGGCTTGCACGCCGAGGTCTATCGCGGCATGGGCACCAGTGCACCGCTGTGGGACAGCGCCGTCGAACAGTTGATCGCCTGGCTGCAAAGCCTGCCCAAGCCGATTGGCATCATCGCGGTCAGTGACGCCCGCGCCCGGCAGTTGCTGCAAGCCTGCCTGACCGCCGGCATCGCCGTGCCGGAGCAGGTGGCGCTGATCGGCATCGACAACGACCCGCTGACCCGCAGCCTGACCCGGGTCCCCCTGAGTTCGGTGATCCAGGGCACTGAAACCATGGGCCGCACCGCCGCGCAACTGCTGCACCAGATGCTGCACGGCAAACCGTCAACGGGTGCGCATGTCCTGATCCCGCCTGAAGCGATCAACGTCCAGGTGTCGAGCTTGCATCAACCTTTGGGCAACCCCTACGTGATGCAGGCGCTGCTGTTCATCCGCCAATATGCCTGCCAGGGCATCAAGACCGCGCAAGTGGCGGCTTATGTCGGCGTGTCGCGTTCCTCGCTGGAGTCGCATTTTCGCGCGGTGCGGGGCTGCAGCGTGCATGACGAGATTCTGCGTTTCAAACTGGCGGCGGCCACCCGCGGGCTGGAAAAAACCGACACGGCGATTGCGGACGTTGCCCGCGCGTGCGGTTTCAAATCCGCGCAGTACCTGCACACGGTGTTCCGCCGAGAGTTCGGGTGTACGCCCCGTGAATATCAGCAGGGCGCCAGATAGACGGTCACTCAAAAGCGATCCAGCCGATAGGGCTCGCGCACCGGCAGAATACGAGCCGTGTCCTGCGCCGATGGTGAAACCATCTCTTCCACCATCTCCGCCGTCACCGCCGCCTGCGTCAGCCCCAGATGCTGATGCCCGAACGCAAGCAATACCTTGCCGTCACACACCCGATCGATCACGGGCAGCGAATCCGGCAGCGACGGCCGAAACCCCATCCACGGCGTGGCTGCCTCGACACTCAAATCATCACGAAACAACCCCTTGCTCAATCGATGCAACTGCCAGGCGCGGGCCATGGTCGGAGGGGCGTCGAGGCCGGCGAATTCGACGGTGCCGGCCAGGCGCAGCCCTTCGGACATCGGGGTCATGATGAATTTGCGTTCCAGCGAGGTGACGGGGAAGGGCAGCCGGTTGTGTTCGTGAGGCAGCATCAGGTGGTAGCCGCGCTCGGTGTCCAGCGGGACTTTTTTGCCGGTCAGTGCAGCGGTGAGTTTTGCCGAGTGGGCGCCGCAGGCGATCAGTACCTGGCGAGCGGACAGGGTGCCGCTTCCGGTCATCAGATTGACGCCGTGCTCGTGCAGTTGTCCGCCCTGAACCGCCTGTTTCACAAACTGCACGCCGCTGGCTTTCGCCGCTTCCACCAACTCACGCACGACGCGGTAGGGGTCGATGAAATGCCCGGTGTTCGGGAAAAACAGTCCGCCCTGAATCCGTTCGCTGAGTTGCGGCGCGGTCTCGCGTACCGCTCCGGCCTGCCACCAATCGACTGGCACTTGTTGCTGTTGCATGCGTCGCTGCAGTGCTTCGAGTGCCGGGCGTGAGTCGGGTCGTTCGAACACCAGCAGCGAGCCTTCCATCTTCAGCAGCTCGGGACGCTGGATGTCATTCAACAAGCGGTGCCAGGCACCCAGCGAGCTTTCATTCAGCGCGCGCAACCCGGCAACGGTGCGCTGGAACGGCGCCGAGCGCAGGTTCAGCAACAGCCGCGTAAACCAGGGCAGGGCGCGGGGCAGGTATTTCCAGTCCAGGCGCAGCGGCCCCATCGGGTCCATGAGCATGGCCGGCAGGCGTTTGAGGATCGAGCTGTCGGCAATCGGAAACACCTGCTCGGTCGCCAGATGCCCGGCGTTGCCGAACGAGGCGCCGTGGCCCGGTTCCTGCGGATCGATCACCACCACCCGCAAACCCTGACGGGCCAGGCGCATGGCGCTCGCGACGCCGATGATACCGGCGCCGACCACGGCGATGTCGTGCGGGTTATTCGGCATTTTTCGCGGTTTCCCTTTGGCCATCGAGCAAGCGACGCAGCGACAGTGGATTGGCGTGTTTGAGCGCGATGGGCAACAGGCTGTCGGGAAAATCCTGATAGCAGACCGGGCGCAGAAAACGCAGGATCGCCGCCGTGCCCACTGAGGTGGTGCGCGAATCGGAGGTCGCCGGGAACGGCCCGCCATGCACCATCGCATCGCAGACTTCAACGCCGGTCGGCCAGCCGTTGACCAGCAGGCGTCCGGCCTTGCGCTCCAGGGTCGGCAGCAAGGCGCGGGCCTGTTGCAGATCCTCGTCATCCAAGTGCAGCGTGGCGGTCAACTGGCCTTCCAGCTGTTCGAGCACCTGACGGATTTCAGCGTCGCTGGCGCATTGCACGATCAAGGACGCGGCGCCGAAGGCTTCGGCCTGCAACGAATGATCGGCGAGGAAGTCGGCGGCGTCGGTGATGAACACATGAGCCTGGCCCTGATTCGGTTCCGTCGCTCGCTGGCCGACGGCGGCAATACGCGTTCGGTGGTTTTCCGCGAGGGCATTCACGCTGGATTCGTAGGCGTTGAAGATCCCCGGCGTCAGCATGGTCTGCGCGGGGCTGCGCTGGATCAGTTCGGTGGTGGCGCCAATGAAGGCGTCCAACGCCGGCCCCTTGTGGGCGATGACCAGACCGGGATTGGTGCAGAACTGACCGGCGCCCAGCGTCAGCGAAGCCACAAACCCTTGGGCCAACGCCTCGGCGCGATTCTGCAGCGCTGCCGGAAACAGCAACACCGGGTTGATCGAACTCATTTCCGCGTACACCGGAATCGGCTCGGGCCGGGCTTGAGCCGCTTTGATCAGCGCGAGCCCGCCACTGCGCGAACCGGTGAAGCCGACAGCCTTGATCCGTGGATCGCTGACCAGCGCAATGCCGACTTCGCGGCCGGAGCCGTACAACAACGAGAACACACCTTCCGGCAAATCACAGGCCTTCACCGCGCGCGCCACTGCACGTCCGACCAACTCGCTAGTGCCGGGATGCGCGCCGTGGGCCTTGACGATCACCGGGCAGCCAGCGGCCAGTGCCGAAGCGGTATCGCCGCCCGCCACCGAGAACGCCAGTGGAAAGTTGCTCGCACCAAACACGGCCACCGGGCCCAGTGGGATCTGCCGCTGACGCAGATCCGAACGCGGCATCGGCTGGCGCTGTGGTTGCGCGGTGTCGACTCGCACGTCCAGCCATTCACCGGCCCGTACGGTGCGGGCAAACAAGCGCAGTTGCTGGCAGGTACGGCCCCGTTCACCCAGCAGGCGCGGGCGCGGCAGGCCGGTTTCGGCCAGGGCGCGGTCGATCAGTTCGTCGCCCAGCGCTTCGATTTCGCAGGCGATGGTTTCAATGAATTCGGCCCGTGCCTCGAGCGATGTCTCGCGATAGCGGTCGAGCGCCGCCCAGGCCAGTGCGCAGGCCTGCTCGACATGTTCGGCAGAGCCGCCGGCGTAGGCCGGTTGCAAAGGCGAGTTTGTAGCGGGGTTGATTCCGTGGATGACGTCGCGGTCGCCGGTGAGGGTTTGCTGACCGATCAGCAGTTGGCCCGTCAGAGTCATGGCGCATTCCTTATCAATAAAACAGGTCACGAATAAGGCCCGCCGCCGTGGGTGGCGGCGGGCTTGAGCGCAGCGGCAGGTCAGGCGAAGTTCTGTTCCGCCGACCAGTTTTCGTACCAGTGACGGAACAGCGCGTACTGGGCTTCTGCGTAACGACGCTGTGAGTCGCTAAGGGCATCGGTTTCGTTGAAATGCAGGGTGTATTCCTTGTCGCCGTTGAGCACCATCAGGTGTTTGTAATACAGCACCAGATCCGTGCCTTCGTCGAAGGACGACAGCACCGCCAGCGCCGATTCCAGCTCCCGGGCCTGACGTCGGGCCTTGGCGTCACCCTTGGCGGCCTGCTTGCTCAGGGCCACCAGTTGCAGCACTTCGCGGGGCAGGGCGTTGCCGATGCCGGTGATGGCGCCGGTGGCGTTGCAGTTGACGAAACCGTGCACGACCTGGGTGTCGACACCGACCATCAAGGTCACGTCATCGTCCTTGGAGGTGATGTTTTCAGCGGCGTAGCGCAGATCGGCGCCACCGCCGAATTCCTTGAAACCGATCAGGTTCGGGTATTCACGGCGCAGCTCGAAGAACAGATCGGCGCGGGTGGCGAAGCCGTAGTAAGGGCTGTTGTAGATCACCGCCGGCAGGTTCGGCGCGGCTTGCAGAATCGCCGCGAAGTGGGCTTTTTGCGCCGCCGCCGAAGCGCCACGGGACAGCACCCGAGGAATCACCATCAAGCCCCGCGCGCCGACTTTCGCCGCATGGGCAGCGTGGGACACCGCTTCACGGGTGTTGACCGCGCCGGTGCCGACGATGGTCGGAATCCCGGCCGCCACCAGCCGCGCCACGCCTTCCTGACGCTCGGCTTCGGTGAGCAGCGGCCAGTCGCCCATGGAGCCGCAATACACGACCGCGCTCATGCCGATGTCGATCAGTTCGCGACCCTTGGCCACCAGCGCATCGAAGTCCGGTTTGCGCGCGGCGGTGCACGGGGTCATCAGGGCGGGCATGCAGCCGGTGAAGATGTTGTCGCTCATTATTGTTCTCCTTGGAACGGTCATTCAGAGGGGTTTGAAGTGCAGCGCAGCGGCTCAGATGCCCCACGCGAACGGATCGGTTTCGTCGATCAGCAGCGTGCTGTCGGCGGTCATGTGGGCGCGGCCGGTGATGTAGGGGCGGATGCGATCGCCTTCCCATTCAAAGCGGCCTTCGAACTGGCTGCCGGTGATGCTCGCCTGCACCCAGCGCTCGCCCGGCGCGAGTTTTTCGTCGGCGGCCAGGCACGCCAGTTTGGCGCTGGTGCCGGTGCCGCAAGGGGAGCGGTCGTAGGCTTTGCCGGGGCACATGACGAAGTTGCGGCTGTCGGCCTCGGCGTCATCGGCGAACAGTTCGATGTGGTCGATGACCGCGCCGTCCTCGCCATGGATCCCTTGGTCCTCGAGGGCCTTGAGCATTTTCCAGGTGAGGTCGGTCAGGGTTTCGACGTAGTCCATCGTCAGGGTCTGGCCGTGTTCGGAGACCAGGAAAAACCAGTTGCCGCCGTAGGCGACGTCACCGAGGAAGCGGCCGTACCCCGGCACTTCCACCGCCACCTGTTTGCGTGAGCGATAGGCGGGCACGTTGCCGAGCGTCACGGCACCGTCTTCATGCAACGTTGCGCTGACCGGGCCGACCGGTGTGTCGATCTTGTGCACCCCCGGTGCGATCAGCCCCAGGTGCTGCAGCGATGCGACCAGGCCGATGGTGCCGTGGCCGCACATGCCGAGGTAACCGGCGTTGTTGAAGAAAATCACCCCGCAGGTGGCGTCCGGCGAAACCGGCTCGCAATACAGCGCGCCCACCAGCACATCGTTGCCACGCGGTTCCAGCAGGCAGGCGCGGCGCCATTGGTCATGCTGGTTGCAGAGGGCATCGCGCTTCTCGGCCATGGTGCGGCCCGGCAGGTCGGGAAAACCTTTCATCACCAGACGCGTGGGTTCGCCGCCGGTGTGGGAATCAATGACGTGTATTCGTTTCATGGACAGGTCCCGTTGAGTGATTTCAGTAAGCGCCGGCAGCGCGAGGATTGGCGGCGGAGGCGGGGGACGGCGAAGCGACTTCGCTTTCATCCTCTTCCGATTCCAGACGCAGCAGGTGTGCCGGTACGCCGGTGGCGGCGCCCCAGTAATAGATGCCCATCGCACAGGCTGCGACGACCAGGGTGTCGAACGGATGGGTGAGGATGCCCAGACCACCAAAGGTGCCGAGTTTCGACAGGACGATGGTCACCGCGTAGAAGGCGATCAGCCACGCCGACGAGCGCACTTGGCGGGACAGGCTGAGGTGGGCGGTCGGCACGAAGCGGCCGCAGAGCAGGTAGACGACGAACATCAGGATTTGCAGGCCGAGCAGCCAGGACACGGTGTTCCAGCCCGACCAGTAAACGATCAGCGCAGCGATGATGAACGACACCGGCCCCAGCACGCCCATGCACTTGACCCGGAACGGGCGCGGCATGTCGGGGGCATTGCGACGCAGCGCGGCGACGGTCACCGGAGCCACTGCGTAACTCAGCACCAGCGCGGCGGACACCACGTTGATCAGTGCTTCCCACGATGGGAACGGCAGAGTCCAGAACACCGACAGGGCGAAGGTCAGCCACAACGCCGGACGCGGGATGCCGGACTTCGCGTCGATGTGAGTGAAGACCTTGAAGAAGGTGCCGGTCTGCGCCCAGCCGTAGATCACCCGAGGGGTGGCGTTCATGTAGATGTTGCCGCAGCCGCTGGGGGAGATCACCGCGTCCGCGACGACCAGATACGCCAGCCAGCCCACGCCCAGTGCCAGGGCGATGTCGCGGTACGGCAGGGCGAATTCCTTTGATACCCCGGCCCAGCCATTGGCGAGCAGTTCGGTCGGGATGCCGCCGAGGAAGGCCGTTTGCAGCAATACGTAGATCGCGGTGGAAAGCAGCACCGACAGGATCAGCGCAATCGGGATGGTGCGTTGCGGGTTCTTCACTTCGCTGGCCACCGAAATGATTGGGGTCAGGCCCAGATAGGCGAAGATCACACCGCCGGCGGAGACGGCCATCTCGATACCCGAGAGTCCGAATGGGGCGAAGCCCTGAACCTGAAAGTTTTCCGGTTTGAAGAAGGTGAACAGCACGCCGATCACCAGCAGCGGCACGATGAACTTGAACACGCTGACCAGATTGTTGGCCTTGGCGAAGGTCTTCACGCTGCGGTAGTTGAGCAGGAAGAACACGCACAGCAGGCCGAACTGCACCAGCCAGCCGAGCAGGGTCGGGTCACCGCTGCCGGCCTTGGTCAGGCTCGGAAACCAGGCTGCCGCGTATTGGCGCGAAGCGACCACCTCGATCGCCACCAGACTGGAAAACGCGATCAGCGTAATAAAACCCATCAGGTAACCGAGCAGCGGCCCGTGGCTGTAAACCGGGTAGCGCACCACACCGCCAGCGCGGGGCAATGCCGCGCCCAGTTCGCAGTAGACGATGCCCAGCAGCAACACGGCGAACCCGCCCAGCAACCAGGAAAAAATTCCCGCCGGCCCGGCAATCGCCGACACGTGACTGGCCGCGAACAACCAGCCGGAACCGAAGATCGCCCCCAGCCCGATAAAGGTGAGGTCGATCAATGAAAGTTGTTTTTTGAACTTGCCTTGGCCTGACATGGCATCGCCTTCTTGTGAGTTATTGGATAGGCAGGTGTGAGTCACTGGAACGGCTAAACAGTGAACTCATCGGGCGTCGGGCGATTGATGTTTTGCGCAGCTCCGGATGACGAATTCGGCACAGTTGCGAAGAAAGCCAGCGGCGCTCGACACGCTTCGAACGTTGCTGCAATCTGCACGCGAACGCCTCAGCCCGATCCACTCACCGGGGAAAACCGTCACCATGCAGAACGCATTTGCGATCCTGTGCCAGGGCGATGAGCACAATCGTCCCCACACCCTCGAGGCGCTGTTGGCGGGGGTGGCGCCGCTGTTGCCGATGCTCGACGTGATTCCGAACGCGGCGATCTTCATCAAGGACATGCAGGCGCGTTACGTCCTTGCCAATCGCACGCTGGTGCAGCGCTGTGGGCTGAAAGACCTGAAACCGCTGCTCGGCAAAACCAGTGCGCAGGTATTTCCGGCGCAACTGGGGCCGGGTTATACCGAGCAGGATCGGCGGGTGCTGGAAGAAGGCTTCGTGCTGGAGGATCAGCTGGAACTGCACCTGTACGGCAGTCGCGAACCGGGCTGGTGCCTGACGCACAAGCGTCCGCTGTACAACCGCGACGGCGAGATCATCGGCCTCGCGGGGATTTCGGTGGACCTGCAATCGGCCAGCGAAACCCACCCGGCGTTTCAGCGCCTGGCGGCGGTCGACGAACACATCCGCGCGCATTTCAATCGTCGGGTGACGCTGGGTGAGCTGACCCGGATCGCCGGCATTTCGGTGGCGCAACTGGAGCGCTACTGCAAACGGGTCTTTCACCTTACGCCGAGGCAGATGATTCAGAAAGTGCGGCTGGAACATGCCCATCGCCTGTTGCACACCGAGCTGCCGATCACCGAGGTGGCGCTGCAATGCGGCTACACCGATCACAGCGCCTTCACCCGGCAGTTCAAGGCCTCGACCGGGTTCACCCCGCGTCAGTACCGGCAGGCGACAGAGTAATGAGCGGTTTGCGAGTCATCGCGGCTAGACTGAACAGGTCAGCCCCACTTGCTGCAGGTGAAACGAGATGAGCGAATTCTGGGTACGCCGATGCTCGTATGGCCTGTGCGCGATCCTGCTGACGCTGACGGCGTCCTGTTCGAGCAATGCTCACTATGCGACCACCGGTGATCGCTGCTATGCCAAAGCGGTGCCGACATCAGGGGAGGGTGGTCTCGCGTGGGGAGCGACCCTGGGTATCGCGCAAAAAAAATCCATGAATAACTGCGTGCGCTATGCCGGACGTTCGGGCGGAACGCCCGATACCTGTCAGGTGGTGTTGGCCAAGTGCAAGAATTGACGGGGGACCCAGTCGCCACCTCAAAGGCCGGTGGCGCTGTTGTCTTCAGACCAGCACTACCGCGCGCGTTTCAACGACTGCGAAAGGGCCAGTCTGGCGATCAGTGAGGCAACGTCCTTGGCACCGTAGCAGCGGAATTTGACACTGTAGGCGTCTGTGTCGAGACGGACGATCTTTGTCACGAAACCGCCTTCGACGGTGACCTTGCGGATCGCCGGCATTGGTATCTCGACATCCAGTGTCCCGTCCTGAACCATGCGGTTCATGGCATTGGCATTCAAGTAAACGGCGTTTTCGGTGACGGTGACTCTGCCGCCCACCCACAATCCGCCATAGTGATTTCTGAATCCCTCGAGCACCCCGGCCAGTATGCCGACATTGCCGCTCCCCACGACCTCGTAGAATTCGCCCACATCGTCGTAGTTCAGTTCAGCATCGGTCACCAGAAAGTTGACCATCTTCGACTTCAGAACTTCTTCGGCCATCCCTGCATCTCCTTGTTCAAATCACAGCCCGGCATTTCAGCCGCCTGTTTACCTGACAAAAAACAAAATCGCCATGTGTTCCCTTCGTTCTTTCATACGTCGCAGTTGTCACTGTCCGTTCCCGCCTGTCTGGAGTTCACCCGATGCCTTCGCTGAAAACCCTGCCCGCTGCCTTGCTGGGGCTGGCCCTTGTCTGTCCGGCCAAGGCGCAATCCCAGGGGCTGGAACTGGGGCAAGTGCTGATCGGGGCCGAGGATCAGAGCGGTGACGATCTGTCGGTGGAAGAGGCGAAGGCTCGTCTGGCCCAGGTGCCGGGTGGCAGCAATGTGGTCGATATGCGCCAGCCATTGCAGGGCCGGGTCGCGAGCAATCAGGACGTGCTGGCGTATCAGCCCGGTGTCTATGCCCAGTCGGCGGGCAACGAAGGAACGAAAATCTCGATCCGTGGCTCTGGCATCAACCGTGCCCCCGGCGCCCACGCCTCGGGGCTGTACACGATGCTCGACGGTCTGCCGCTGACCGGCCCCGGCGGCACGCCTTATGAACTGCTGGAGCCGCTGTGGCTGGATCATGTGGAAGTGCTGCGCGGCGCCAACGGTTTTGATCGCGGTGCGCTGGCCCTCGGTGGCGCCGTCGATTACGTCAGCCACACGGGCTATAACGCGCCACTGCTGAATGTGCGCTATGTCATGGGCAGCCACGGTTATTCCCAGCGGCAAGTCAGCTCGGGCCAGGTGCTGGGTGACTTCGATTACTACCTGTCGATGACCGACGCGCATTCCGACGGTTATCAGGATCACACCGCCAGCAAGAGCCAGGGCGTGATCGCCAACTTCGGTTATCGCTTCAATCCGAATCTGGAAACCCGCTTCTACATCCGTCACCGCGAGACCGACAACGACCTCGCCGGGCGGGTGACCAAGCACTCCATCGAACACGATCCACGCGCGGCCAATCCGGCCTACGTAACGCGCAACGACAGCCGCGATCAGCCCGGCAGCACCTTCATCGGCAACAAGACCACGTACTACATCGATGACGATTCGAGCATCCAGACCGGTCTGGTCTATCACGATTACCCGATGGACCTGCGCGAAGGCCCCAATCGCCTGAAAGTGGCGTACACCGATGTCAGCGGCACGTTTGACTACAAGCGCCGCGACACGCTCTGGGGGATGGAGAGCAACAGCACCGTGGGCCTGCGAGTGACCAAACACCTGCCCAACGACGGGGCCAGCGAGCTGGTGCGGATTCCTGTCGGCAACACCGCCGGCTATGCGCCGGGCACTCACATGCGCAACTTTACGTATCAGGGTTCGGATTCTGTCCTGCACGTGGGCAACGATCTGGAAATCGCCGATGACCTGTGGCTGACCACCGGCCTCGCCGCGATCTACACCCGTCGCGAAAGCGCCGTGACCTACCCTGAGGGTGGCGGCAAGACCAGCCTCGGTGACTGGGATTACGCGCCACGTCTGGGCCTGCGCTATCAGGTGACGCCGGACCTGCAACTGTTCGGCAACCTGAGCCGCTCGGTCGAAGCGCCGCATCCGTGGTCGCTGATCTACAGCTCCAACGTACGGTTCCCGGCCGGCAGCGGCGCCGCCACCGGCACCCAGCGCGACCCGGTCAAGCTGCAGAATCAGACCGCGACCACCCTGGAACTCGGCGGCCGTGGCGACAGTGCGCTCGGTGAATGGAGCCTGGCCTGGTACTACGCTCAGGTGCGCCACGAATTGCTCTCGGTATTGCCGGACGCCAACGCGACCACGCCTTACGAACTCAACGCCAGCCCGACCGTGCACCAAGGCGTGGAAGCCAGCCTGCTCAGCAACCTGTGGTCAGCGAACGATGGCGGCAAGTTGAGCCTGCGTCAGGCCTACACCTTCAGCGATTTCCACTACCGCGACGACGACCGCTTCGGTGATAACCGCTTGCCGGGCCTGCCGATGCATTACTACCAGGGCGAACTGCGCTACGACTTCCCGCAGGGTTTCTTCGCGGCGGTCAACACGCAACTGGTCTCGAAAACCGCAGTGGATTACGCCAACAGCTATTACGCCGATCCTTACGCCACCTTCGGTGCGACCCTCGGTTACAACGCACCGAAAGGCGACTGGCAGACCTGGCTGGACATGCGCAACCTGACCGACAAGCACTACGCCGCTACAGTTACGCCGGGCTATGACGATAAAGGTCTGGACGCCGCACGCTCCACGCCGGGTGAGGGCATGGCGATGTATGTCGGGGTGTCGTGGAGTTTGCTCTGAGGGGCAGGCAGTTCCCTATTCAAACGTCTCAAGGACTGGTTGATGGTCGGTAAATACAAGTTTGGTTGGTGTGCACTGTTGGCCGGGTCGTTTGCGCTCAGTGGTTGCACGTCACTGTTCATGGGCAAACAGTACGAGTTTCCCCGCCCGGATGAGCCTTCTGCGACCGTTCGCCTTAAATATGATCGTGGCACAACGCTGGACGCGATGACGTTCAACGAAAAAAGTTGTTATGCCGGCTTTACGCCGCTTTCCTATAACGGCGACTTCATCGAGTCCAAAGTCGCCGTCGGTAAAGAGCTGGTGCTGACTTACCGCGATGTAGTGGGCGGTACTCAGTGCCAGATACCTTTTTCCTTCACGCCTCAGGAAGGCGCTGTCTACACCATAAAGACCGGTTTCTGGAGCGAGACCAAGCCCGGCATCATTCCGGTGTTCAAGTACGACCAGTATCACTGCGGGATCGGTGTAGTGAAAAAGGTCGGCGATCAGGAAAGTGTCCAGCCCATCCAACAATTGCGTATCAAGACCGGTTTCGCCTGCCTGAAATTTCTACCCGTCACGAAATAGCTCTCGGCATCCCTGCGTTTGCGGTTTGACGGTGCAACCCTCAAACAATGTCATCGATCAGAATATGGTGCTGCCCGCGACTGCATTGCTCGATCCGCGCCTCGACCTTGTAGACCGCGCGCAGCATCGGCTCGGTGATGACTTCATGGCTGGGCCCGCTGCCATGGGCCGTGCCACCCGCGATGACCAGCACCTGATCGGCAAAACGCAGCGCCTGATTCAGGTCGTGAATGGCGATGAAGACGATCACTTCGCGACGGCGCGCGAGGGCTTTCATGAAGTTCAACACCTGAACCTGTCGGTGCATGTCGAGTGCGCTGGTGGGTTCGTCCATCAGCAGGATTTCCGGTTCGCGCACCAGCGTCTGGGCGATTGACACCAATTGCTGTTGGCCGCCGCTCAGTTCACCGAGGTTGCGAAACGACAGTTCGGTGATCCCGAGCGCTTCGAGAATCTCGTCCACCAGTTTCAGTTCATCATCGTGAACCGCCCAGTTGGGCGTCAGTTGCTTGCGCGCCAGCAGCACCGATTCGTACACCGTGAGCCGGGCGCTGGCGTTCACGCCCTGGGGCATGTAGCTGATGCCTTGAGTGCCTTTTTTCGAGCCTTCCAGAATCACTTCGCCCGGCCCGTCGATCAGCCCGGCCATGCGCTTGAACAGCGTCGATTTGCCTGCCGCGTTGGGGCCGACGACGGCCACGACCTGGCCGCCGGTAAACGTTGCGGTACTGACGCCGGAAATGATCTCGCGCTGCCCGTAGCGGGCGCCGAGGTTGTCGAGCCGGATCTTCACCATGAGTTTTTCTTACCGTTGAGAATCAGAGAAATGAAGAACGGCACGCCGATCAGTGACGTGACCACACCGATGGGGAATATCGCTCCCGGGATCAGGGTCTTGCTGACCACCGAACTGGCGGACAGGATCAGCGCACCGGTCAGCAACGAGGCCGGCAGGAAAAACCGCTGATCCTCGCCGATCAGCATCCGCGCGATGTGCGGCCCAACCAGCCCGATGAAGCCGATCGTGCCAACGAACGCCACCGGAAACGACGCGAGCAGACTGACCATGATCAGCGTCTGAAAGCGCAGGCTGCGCACGTTGATGCCGAAACTCGCAGCCTTGTCGTCGCCCAGGCGCAGGGCCGTCATCGCCCACGCACGTTTGGCGAAGATCGGCAGGGTGATGAGGATCACCACGCAGATCATCCCAAGTTTCGGCCACGTGGCCTTGGTCAGGCTGCCCATGGTCCAGAACACCACGGCTGCCACGGCTTGTTCGGTGGCGAAAAACTGCACCAGCGCCAATAACGCATTGAAGGTAAACACCAGCGCGATGCCGAGCAGCACGATGGTTTCGGCGGTCACGCCACGACGCATGCTCATGAAGTGAATCAACAGCGCCGAGAGCATCGCCATGATGAACGCGTTGAGCGGCACCATGTATTGCGCCGCCAGCGGAAACAGCGCCACGCCGAAGGCCAGCCCCAGCGCTGCGCCGAAACCGGCCGCCGCCGAAATACCGAGGGTGAACGGGCTGGCGAGCGGGTTGTTGAGGATGGTCTGCATCTGCGCCCCGGCGAGCGAAAGCGCCGCGCCGACAGCGACCGCCATCAACGCCACCGGCAGGCGGATGTCCCACATGACCACCCGCACTTGTGCCGATGCGGTTTCCGGCGAGATCAAAGCACCGAGCACTTCGCTGAGGCTGTAACGGGCCGGGCCCAGTGCCAGATCGAGCAACACGCTGAAGATCAGCAGCACGGCCAGCCCCAACAGAATCAGCCGTTTACGCAGCACCAGCCGCCGGTAGGTGACGCTCTGCACAATCGGTGCTTCGCCCAGCGAACTCATGGCTTGACCTCGGTTTTTTGCAGGCTGACGAAATAGCCCGGTTCATACGGCACCGGCAGGAAGCGCTCGTGCATCTCGCGAAATGCCGCATCGGGATCAAGATCGGCGAACAGTTCCGGGTGGAACCATTTGGCCAATTGCTGAATGGCCACGAATTGGTAAGGGCTGTTGTAAAACTGGTGCCAGATCGCATGAAACGCCTGAGTGTTCTGCGCCTTGATGCCGGCGTAGGCCGGGCGCTGGGTGTACCAGGCCAGTTTGCGCCGGGCTTCGGTCAGGTCTGCGCCCGGGCCGACGCCGACCCAATGGCCCCGCGGCGCAAAGGCTTCCCAGTCGGCGCTGGTAACCACCACATGGTCGGGATTGGCGACGATCACTTGCTCAGGGTTAAGTTGCCCGAAGGTGCTCGGAATGATCCGACGGGCGATGTTATTGCCACCGGCCATGTCGACGAACAGACCAAAGTTCTCGTTGCCGAAACTCAGGCAGCAATCATCGGTATAGCCACCGATGCGCTCGATGAACACGTTGGGACGGGCAGGATGGTATTTCTCGATCACGTCGGTGACGCGGTGGATCTGCTGGTTACGAAAATCGATGAACGCTTCGGCGCGCTCTTCCTTGCCGAACAACTTGCCGAACAGACGCATGGTCGGCTCGGTGTTCTGCATGGGGTTGTTGCGAAAGTCGACGTACACCACCGGGATGCCCAGGGCATCGAGTTTCTCGATGTAGCGGGCATCCTCGGTTGCGTGCTGCGCTTCGATGTTGAGGATGATCACGTCAGGCTTCTGCGAGATCGCCTGCTCGATGTCGAAGGTGCCGCTCTCGAAACCGCCGAAGGTCGGGATTTTCGCGATGTCGGGGAATTTGCGCAGGTAGGCGTTATAGGTGTCCGGGTCGGACTGGATCAAATCCTTGCGCCAGCCGACGATGCGTTCGATAGGGTTCTGCGTATCCAGCGCGGCCACCAGATACAGCTGGCGACCTTCACCCAGAATGACCCGGCGCACCGGCAGGTGAACCTTGACCGTGCGGCCCTGCAAGTCAGTCACGGTGCCCAGTGCCGGATCCGCTTCGCCAGCCTGTACGCGGCTTGGCATCAAGGAAGAAATCGACAAACCCAGCAGCCCGGCGATCAGCAGGGCGGCGAAGGTCTGGCGGCGGCGAAAAACATTAACCATGGTGTATGCCTTTGCAAAAGCCGGATCGGACCACGACGCCAGGCGCCGCTCCGGACCGGACGTTTCAGAAATCGACAGTGGCCGAGAGCAACAAGGTCCGAGGCGCGCCCTGGGAGAACGCGCCGTAGGAGGCGACGCCCGACCAGTATTCACGGTCAAACACGTTCTGCACGGTGGCCCGCAAAGTGGTCGGCCGTTCGGCGATGCGGGTGGCGTAGCGCGCGCCGACATCGAAGCGGGTCCAGGCGTCCAGTTGTTGGGTGTTGGCCTGATTGACGTACTGGGTGCCGGTGTAGATCGCGCCGCTGGTCAATGTCAGGCCTTCGACTTGCGGCACGTCCCATTCGGCCCAGAGGTTGGCTTGCACTTCGGGAACCCCGACCGGTTTGTTGCCACGGTTGGCAGCGACACCGGTTCGGGTCAGTTCGCCGTCGAGCAGCGTCACGCCCCCGATCAGGCGTGTGCCTGTTGCAATCTCGCCCGCCATGTTCAGTTCGACGCCCCGGTTGCGCTGTTCGCCATTGACCGAGAACACCCCGGATGCCAGTTCACCGCTGGGCTTTTCAAGCTGGAACAGGGCGATGGTGGACATGAAACGGCCGTAGTCGAGCTTGACCCCGACTTCCTGCTGGCGCGACACATAAGGGGAAAAGATCTCGCCCGCGTTGGCAGCGGCAGACGGCGCGATGTCACCCTTGCCCAGGCCTTCGACGTAGTTGTAGTAGAGCGAGACGTGGTCCCAGGGCTTGGCGACGATCCCGAACAGCGGCGTGGATTTGCTTTTGTCGTAGGACGTGGTGATTGAGCCTGCCGTGTTGTAGTTATCCGACTTGATGTTCTGCTGGCGCACGCCGAGCGTGACCTGGAGGTGTTCATCGAGCACCGACAGGGTGTCGGCGAGGGCCACGCCCGACAGCTCGCTTTCGGAAACCTTCGGGGTATCCGGCTTGGCGATCGCGGGTTTCGGGCGATCGAGCGGGTGATAGATGTTCGACAGGATCGCCGGGCCGGAAATAATCCCCCGGGACAAGTTATCGCGGTAGCGGGTGACTTGTAGCGCCGTGCTATGACTGATCGGCCCGGTGTCGAACCGCAGCCGCGCACCGGCATCGACGGTGTAGCGCTGGACTTCGAATTTGTAATAGCCGGGGATCGACGAGGTGTCGCCCGCTTCATTGATGATGGTCGGCGTCTGGTCGGACATGCGCGCGACATCCGATCGGCCACCGCCGGCGTGGGCGAACACTGTCAGGTTGTCGTTGAGGTCGTATTCGCCGCCGAGCAACGCCGATTTGTCGCGGGTTTCCGACCAGCCCCATTCCTGGCTGACGCTGGTGCGGCCGTTGGCTGCGGACGGAATCTCCACGCCGGAGGCAATCAGGAAGGGGCGGGATGCGGCGTCGAAACTCTCTTTCTGACTGATCAGGTCCAGGGTGGTGCGCAGGCGTTCGCCCTGGTAGTCGAGGGACATCGCGCCGATACCGACCTCTCGGGATTGCTTGTCGATAGCCGTATCGCCTTGCTGGACGCTGCCATTGATCCGCACGCCGAAGCGGCGTTCTTCACCGAAGCGTCGGCTGACATCGAGGTGGCCGCCGAGCTGGGTATTCAAGGCGTAACTGGTGGTGAAACGAGTCAGGTCTTCGTCCAGTGAACGCTTGGGTACCACGTTGATCACGCCGCCGACACCGCTGTTGGGCGACATGCCGTAGAGCAGGGCGCCGGGGCCTTTGACCAGTTCGATCCGTTCGGCGTACTCGGTGAACACCCGGTAGTTGGAGGCCACGCCGTACACGCCGTCGAACGCCAGTTCACCGAGGTTGCCTTCGCCGACCGGAAAACCACGGATGAAGAACGAGTCGACAATCCCGCCTGTCTGCCCTGTGGAACGCACCGATGAGTCGCGCTCCAGCAAGTCGCCGACGGTGACAGCCTGCTGGTCCTTGATCAGTGTCGAGGTGTAGCTGCTGACACTGAACGGAGCATCCATCGCATCGCGGTTGCCCAGAATGCCAAGGCGTCCGCCGCGGGCGACCTGACCGCCCGCAAGCACCGGCGGCAAGCTGTCGGTGCGCGTGTCGATGCCTTCGACCGTGGTGTCCGACAACGTGACCCGGCGTACTACCAGCGTCCAGGTCCCGTCGCTGCGAGCGACCATCTCCAGGCCACTGCCTTCGAGCAGTCGAGACACCGCTTCCTGCACCGAGTAGCTGCCGGACAATCCAGGGCTGCCGAGGCCTTCGGTGATCGACGGCTGAAACGACAAGGCGATACCGGCGTCCACGGCAAAGCTCGAGAGGGTCACGCCAAGCGGGCCGGGCCCGATGTTGTAGGCTCGCACAGTGACCGCGTCCAGCTGCACCGGCCTGGCTGCCTCGGCGAGCGCGCTGCTGGCCAGGCCCAGCACAACGCTGAGCAACACGCCGCGCATAACGGGCTTTAGCAGACGATCCGCAAGCAAGGGTCGTGCAACGAGCATGAAGGGATGACCCTATGGACGAGGTGGAATGGTTGTTCCTTTCATAGCCAGCCGAGATCAAAAAAAGTATCACCCGTGCGGTGATTTTTTTGCTCAGGCGGGTGAGAGCGTCACCCAGTAACCACTCAAGTGCCCGGAGACGCGCACGGGATAGGTCTGCGCCAGCATGTTCAGCGAGCGTTGGGTATCACTGATGGGAAAGGCCCCGGAAATGCGCAGGTCGGCAATGGCTGGATCGCACCGCACAATGCCTCGGCGATAGCGCGCCAGTTCGACAGCAAAATCCGCCAGCCGCATCTTGTCCGCCATCAGCATGCCCTCGGTCCAGGCGCCAACGTTGCGGTCGGTCGGGTTCAGCGAGCCAAAGGCCTGTGATGAAAAGTCGGTACGTTGCCCGGCGTTGACGATGATCGGCGCGCTCTGTGGGCTGTCGGCCAGCTCGACTTGCACAGCGCCTTCGAGCACTGCGAGTTGGGTGCGCGGCTGCCATTCACGAACGGTGAAGCGCGTGCCCAGCGCCTGCATCCGGCCCTGACGGGTGCTGACCAGAAAAGGTCGAGGCTGCGCGGCGTTGTCCGGCGCAGTCTGCACCAGGATTTCGCCTTCGCGTAAATGGATCAGCCGCTGCCGGGTGTCGAACAGAACGTCGATGGCCGTGTCGGTGTTCAGGGTGATTTGCGAGCCGTCGGCCAGGGTCAGTTCGCGACGCTGCCCGACGGCGGTGTGGTAATCGGCGGACCATTGCTGCGACTGCGCCAGTTTCCAGCTGCCCCAACCGGCGGGTATCGCCGCCAGCAGCAAGGCCAGTTTGCCCAGCGCTGCGCGGCGTTCCGGGTTACTCGGGCGATCCAGCGCCGACATCGCCAGCGACGGCGGCAGGCCGCCGAACTTGCTTTGCAGCAACTGCGCGCGGGCCCACGCCCGGTTGCGCTCGGGGCTGCTGACTTTCCAGTACTCCCACTCCGCACGCTCGGTTTCGCTGAGGTCGTTTTCGCTCAGACGCATCAGCCACTCGGCGGCTTCTTCGAGTATTTTCGGATCGAGCGGCGGTTCACTGCGGCGCGTAAGCATTCATTCCACCAGCATCAGGCACTGCACGAAAGCCTGTTTCATGTAGCGCTTGACGGTGATCAGCGAGACGTCCAGCTGCTCGGCGATGTCGGCGTATTTCAAGCCGCCGATCTGCGACAGCAGGAACGCGCGTTTGACCAGTGGCGGCAGGGTGTCGAGCATCGCGTCGATTTCGTGCAGGGTTTCCAGCACCACGAAGCGCAACTCGGGGGAGGGCACTTCCGGTGCGGGCAAATGCGCGAGGGCATCAAGGTAGGCGCGTTCCAGAGCCTTGCGCTGATACCAGTTGATGAGGATGCCCTTCGCCACGCAACTCAGGTAGGCCCGGGGTTGCTCGATGGTCGTGACTTGGGAGGCGAGGATCCGGGTGAAGGTATCCTGCGCCAGATCCGCCGCATCCATGGCGTTACCCAGTTTTTTCTTCAGCGTGGCGTACAGCCAGCCGTGATGGCCGCTGTACAGCGCTTCGATCACGCGCAGATGGTTGTCGTTGTTCGCGGGAAGGGTTTCGCTCATGGCTGCAGTGTTTTGCAATTGAGAAGTATTCCCAATGCTAGTTTACAAAGAGCCTGCGACGCAAGCGCGAATCAGCATCCGTTTTCAGGCGCGGGGCATTCTCAACAACGTGTTTACCATGGCATCGATTTCATCCTCGGTGTTGTAAGCGTGCAGCGATGCGCGGCTGACTTCCAGCAGGTCCCGTTGCTGCATGTCGAGCATCGTCGAGCGGAAGGTCGAGGTGGTGACGTTGATGCGTTTTTCCTGCACCGCGAGCCATGCCTGGACTTGTGCTGCGCTGGCGTCCTTACAGGTGAAGGTGACGATGCCTGACTTGACCGCGCCCCGATCCTGCGACGTAACACCCGGCACATCAGCCAGACGATTGCGCAGATGCGCTGACAATCGTTGAATGCGCTGCCACATCGGTTCGATGCCTTGCGCCAGGGCGTAACGGGCCGCCGCCCCCATGCCCAGTTTCGCGGCAACGTTGCATTCCCAGTTTTCAAATCGTCGGGCATCGCCTCGGATCTTGAAGGTGTCCGGGGTCAGCAATGAGGCCGCGTGCAGGTCGAGAAACGTCGGTTCGAGGTTTTCGCACAAGGTTTTTTCGACGTAGAGAAACCCCATGCCCCGAGGGCCACGAAGGTATTTGCGGCTGGTGGCCGCCAGCATATGACAGCCGATTTTCTGCACATCGATCGGCATCTGCCCGACGCCCTGGCAGGCATCCAGCAGAAACAGAACCCCGGCCGAGCGGGCGAGGGCGCCGATCTGTTCGATAGGCTGCACCGGGCCGCCGTTGGTGGCGATCACCGGCAGCGACACCAGGGCGACCCGATCATCGCCGAGCATGTCCCGCAGCGCCGGCAATGACACCTGTCCCTGTTCATCGTTGGGAATCACCCTGATCTCGATGCCGCGCTGCTGCTTGAGTTGCAGATAGGGAATGTAGTTGCCGGCGTATTCGGTAGTCGACGTCAGCACCACATCACCAGGCCGCAGCGGCAATGAATAGAAGGCCATGTCCCAGGCGCGGGTGGCGTTTTCGATCACCGCGATTTCATCGGGACGCGCGTTGATCAGTTGGCCGATGGCGTCGTAAACGTCTTCCACTTCCCGGGCCTGTTGCCCGGCGGCTTCGTAACCGCCGATCCGGGTTTCAAGTTGCAAGTGACGGGTTACCGCTTCGATGACTGGATTGGGCATCAGCGCCGCGCCCGCATTGTTGAAGTGAATCAGTTGCTCGACACCAGGGGTGTCGGCGCGCAGTTGTTCAATGTTCAACGAAAACTCCTTGGTCAGTCGCCCGGCGGGATCTGGCTCGGTTGCATGACTATCGGCCGGTAGCGCAACGCAACGATGGGAATCAGCGCGAGGATGTAGGCGAGGCAGACAAACAGGTAGGTGTACTGCAAACCATAGACCTGGCTGAGCAGACCACCGGCCGAGATCCCGGCAATGGACGCGAATTGCGCAGTGCTTTGGGCAATCCCCAGCACATAGCCCTGGCGCGAGCTGTCGGCGGTCTTGGAGATCAGCGCCATCAGCACCGGCGTCGTGGCGCCGAGCAATACGCCCCAGATGAAGTAGGTGCCGACGAATACGATCGGATTACGCGTGACGCCGGCGAGTGCCGTCAGCGCGATGCAGCCGATCACGACATAAGTAATGCGTTGCAAGGTGTCCTGCCGGGAACGGTGCTCGAAGTAACGCGACCACGCGGTTGCCGACAGAATGAAACCCAGCGCCAGCAAGCCATAGCACAGCCCGACCACCGAGTTGCTGACCTCGAACACCGAGCTGACGTACAGCGAGAACGACGTCTGCGGCAGCATCCGCGCCAGCAGCAGGATGCCCATGACACCCAGCAGCGACAGCAGGGGCGTGCCTTGCCAGACGCTGGTGTTATGGCTGGCAGGAGCCGCTTTATCAGCGACCGGCGCTTTCTTCACTGGCGGTACATCCGGCAACGTCACGGCTGCGACCACGGTGCAGATGGCGCATAGCACAGCGGCGATCATGTTGATCCAGAAGAATGTCGCGTAATCGAGGATCAGTCCGCCGACCACTGCGCCGAGCAACGAGCCGACGTTGGTGGAGATCTGCAGGATCGCGAACAGCCGTGCCCGCCGCGAAGGTGCTTCAATGCTCACGCCGTACGCCTGGGCCGGGGCGATGTAGCCGGCGAAGGCGCCTTGCAGGAAGCGCAGGATCAGGATCACCCAGATGTCACTGCACAGGGCCAGCCCAAGCTGGGTCAATGACAGGCCGGCGAGGGCGCGGATCATCATCAACTTGTGGCCGTAGCGGTCGCCGATACGGCCCCAGAATGCACTGGTCAGAATAATGCCCAGCATCGGCCCGACGTACACGGCGATGCTGGCGAAGCTGAAAAGCGAGTCTGAGGAGGTCAGCCCGCGCAGGTGGACAGGCCAGAACGGCCCGCTCATTTCCATCGCGCCCATCGAAATGAGCTGGATCGCGAACAGAAGATAAATCAGGACTCTTACGCGCGAACCCGCGATGGCACCTGCTTGGGTCATGAGTCAGCCTCGGTTATTGAACGACATTGAGCGGGTTGGTCAGCGTGTGCTGAATCCGGTAGTTGGAATACTGCATCATGTGCATGCGCAGCAACGAACGGGTCGGCCATGGATCATTGAGGAAGGCCTTGCGTTCGACTTCCCATAGATCCGGCGCAACACGCTCGCGCACCGCTGCGAACGCCTGCTCGGTTTCTTCACGCAGAATGCCCCACATCCGGTTGTTGTCCAGCGCGTACTCCTTGGTCAGCCACAGGGCCATTTCATGCAGGTGCGTGAGGAAGGCTGCGTCGAGCACGAACATGCGCACCGGCTCGATATCGCCCTCGAACACCGTTGGCAGAATGCCCGGCTGCACATGCGGTTGCAGGGTGTAGCCGCGTCCCTCCAATAATGGCGCGTAGGTCCTGCCATCGCCGAAATCGCGGATCAGCAGACTACGTGCTTTGCCATCCGGGGAAAACAGCACCATCGTGTTCTGCTGGTGCGCTTCGAGCCCGATCCCGTACATCAGGTAGATCGCCACTACCGGATGAGTGACCACTTTGGCGTACTGACGGAACCAGTCTTCCACCTGAGCGGCATTGGCCCGAACGCCGTCGCGCTCGATCAGCTCGGTGAACAGTGGTCGACCGTTGCCCGGCAAGCGAGTGAACAGAGAAGCCACGGTGATCGGCAGACAATCGTCGTTACGCTCGAACGCTTGCTGGCTGGCACGGAACACCACCGACAGATGCCGGCCGGGATGGTCGTCCTGAGTGATCGCGTGCTTGTAACGCAAGCCGATCTCCTCCGGGAAGATTTCCAGGCGTTGCTCGAAACCGTTTTCGACCTCGAGGATCTTCGTGATGACGGTGCTGATGCGTGGCCCCATGTGAATCGACTTGGCTTGCAGGCTGCGCAGCTCGCTGGTCATCCACACG
The DNA here is from genome assembly GCF_949767575.1 of Pseudomonas sp. IT-P2. Classification (NCBI taxonomy): domain Bacteria; kingdom Pseudomonadati; phylum Pseudomonadota; class Gammaproteobacteria; order Pseudomonadales; family Pseudomonadaceae; genus Pseudomonas; species Pseudomonas sp. IT-P2. The sequence goes on from NZ_CATKQA010000011.1 coordinate 135,542, forward strand.
GCAATCGGCAACTTGATCAGCGGCGCGCTCTCATTGAGCACCGGCATCATCGTGCGGTAGGACATGGTCGGCAGGGTCTGGATGTCCGGACCGTCGGTGATGAGAATGCCTTCTGCAATTTCCGCCGCAAAGTTTTTCAGCACGTAAGCCTGCAAATGCCATGAGTGAATCGGTAGCGGCAACCACTGGGATTCGTCCAGGCCCTTGTCGTTGAGCGACGCCTTCCATTGCGCCCATTGCGTTGGGAAGTTACTGGCGAACCAGCTGTGGTAATCGCTGACGTGAGGCATGCTTTCGCTTTTCGCCATGTCGGCCCGCAGCGCGGCAATGCGCAGCGGCACCTGGGCGTTGAACTCCGGTGACAGTTGCTCGACTTCCTCATCGCTGAGGCCCGGTCGCGCTTTCCAGGTCGGATAGTAGGGGTGACCTTCCAGCGAGCCCCACTGGTCGAGAAGGATCGCGGCGTCCTTGGTGCTTGCGTGCTGGCGCAGGTAATCGGTCAGGCTGTCGAGGCCCTGTTCCCGGGCGGCGGCGGCCAGTCGAGCGTTCCATTGCTGGCGATGCTGACGCGCGTGGGCGTCGTTCATCAGGCTGTTTTCCATGTCCGACTTGAGCCCGGCGATGCCTTCATCAGTGGGTTCGAAATCGAAGCTGTCGCGCAGCACATCCAGCAGGTCATGATGGGTGTAGATCACCTGGCGTACGCCTTCATCGGTCATCAGGATCACGTCGCCGTCATTGACCACGGTGTCGGCCGGGCCCTTGGCGATGTTGGAAAAGAACACCTGGGAACGGCCGTCTTTCAGCGCGTACGAGGCCTCGTTGCCGGCCTCGGAGAAGCGCAGACCCGAGCGATCCAGAATGTTTTCGGCAAACAGGCAACGGATCATCCGTCGCAGGGCGTTCTTGCGGGAGTAGGCGATGAGTGTCTTGAAGTCATCCATATCAGCTATCTGCTCGTCGAGAAATTAATGAAAAGTTGAACCCGCTCACGCCGTGCGCGGCCATTGGCTGGGGAAGTAGTCGAGCGCCGAGTCGCGCAGGCCCTGCATGTAGGAAACGCTCCATTGCAGGACTTCTTCGATGTAGGGGACTTTCAGTTCGAAGCGCCGGGCCATTTCCACCAGCAGCACGAGGCCGTAGGCAACGTCTTCGTTGAAGGCGCGGCTTTCGCGCTCGATCACGTAGCCGGCGCGGTTGTCGTCGGCCGGAATCATTGGCGCGAGGATGTCGTTGTAGGCCTGGTTGGTGCGCAGGATCGACAGCATGCTGCTCTGATCGCGGATCTGCTCGCCATAGGCCTCGATGATTTCCTGCTTGAGGGATTTGACCGATGACAGGTCGATGCCCATGCGCTGGCTGATCGCGCTGCACAGTTCCTGACTTTCCTGATCCATGCGCTCCAGAAAATAGGCGCCCAGCTCGGGGCATTCGGTCCACCAGCACATTCGTTGCGGGAAGATCTTGCGATGCCATTGGCCGTAAGGACCGATCAAACCGTAGATCACCGAGCTGTGCATGATCGGGTTGCCTGGTGTCAGGGTGATTTCCAGGTAGTGGTCGAGCATCGTCACACAGGGGCCATAAAGCGTGGTGAGGATTTTTTCCAGGTGCTGCCGTGATTGCGCTGATTCGCGGTCGTGCAGCGCGACATACAACTGGCTCTTGCCGCCGCCCATCTTGACCGACACCCCAGGCTTCAGATCGAACGCGGTGTGCGGCACATCCTTCATTCCCCAGATCACCACATTGGAGCGTTCGCCCAGCGAAGCTTCCGCCAGCCAGTCAAAACCGCAGAAACCCGGGATCGCGCCGACATAAACCGGTTTGCTCGAACTCAAATGCGGCGCGATGGCTTGCAAGGCTTGCGGCCGTGCGTGAGCCGGCACCGTGATGATCACGATGTCGGCGTCGGCAACCACGACGCCGGCGTCGGTGCTGACCCGGTCCGGTCGCGCGCTCAGCGTCGAGCCGTCCGGCATCAGCGCCTGCATCGGCTGGTTGGCGAGGTGCCGGTCGACCACCTCTTGATTATTGGTGAGTATCGAAACCTGAACATTGGGCAACTGTTTAAACAGGATGGCATTCAGATGCCCGGTCCTGCCTGCGCCGCATATGGCGACTTTCAGCGGTTTCATACAGAGACTTTCCTGTGTGGGAGACGCGTCAGGCGACGCTCAATTGCAGGGGAGTGGCGTCGGATTCCAGCCAGCGGGTCTTGCCCAGCCAGCGGTCCAGTTGCGGGGCGACGTCCGGGTCCAGCAGGTCGCGTTCTTCCAGCCATTTGTCGTCGAATACGGTGTGCAGGTACTTCTCGCCACCGTCGGCAATCGGCACCACAACGTTGCCGGTCAGCGTGCCTTTGTGAATCAGCTCCAGCGCCTTGAAGATCGCTCCGCCGGTCGAACCGCCGACCAGCAGGGCCAGATTGCGTGCGATGTAGCGGGCGGTTTCGAACGCCTGAGAATCGGTCACCTGCAAGCCCAGGTCGATGCAGCTGTAGTCGAGCACCAGGCCAACGGTGTCGCCGGCCGGGGTGCCGGTCCCCGACTGGTAGTACGGATAGCCGGGATGGCCGAAGACGATGGAACCGGCCGGTTCGACGGCGACGGTAACGATGTCCGGGTTGTGCAGTTTCAGGCCGCGGGCGATGCCGGTCATCGAACCGCCAGTGCCGACGCAGCCAACGTACGCGCCGATGTGGCCACCGGCCTGGGCGATGGTTTCACGGACGAAGTCGCTGTAGCCGCCGGCATTGGCCGCGTTGTCGGACTGGTTCATGAACACCGCGCCGGGGATCTGCGAGGCGAGTTCGGCGGCCAACCGTTGACGCTCGACCACGGCCACTTCGTCTTCCCGGTACGTGCCGGCGACGAAGCGGATCTCGGCGCCCAGTGCCTTCATCACCGCGATCTTGTCCTGCGCCGCATGGTGATCGACCACCGCAATGAAATGCAGGTCGAACTCCACGGCTGCCATCGCCAGGCCGATGCCGGTGTTACCGGAGGACGACTCCACGACCACACCACCGGGTTTCAACTTTCCGGACTTGAGCGCCGCCAATACCATGTTGCGCGCCATACGGTCTTTAATGCTGCCGCCGGGGTTGTTCTTCTCTATCTTGAGCAAAAGTCGAGCGTTGGTATCCGGAACATCAATGCCCAACATTGGTGTATTGCCAATAAGATCCGAAACTTTATTCAGTATCATCTGGACGTCTTCCCTTAATAGTCAGGTGTGAATGCGTAGTTACCTTCCGTACAACAAGTCGCCGTCAGTCGCCGTGGCAACGGGTGGCGATGAAATTCGTTTTCCAGCAAGTCCATCTGATAACCGGCGGTATTGGCGTAGATCAATAAATCGCCGGTTTGCGGTGTTGTTTCGAAGTTGATCAATCGATGAGTAATCACGTCATCATCCAGGCAACTATGTCCGGCGATGTAGGCTTGCATCGGAACTTGTCTCGATTCTTTCGAAGTGATCAGGATTGGATCGACAAGGTATTCAGATGAAAACCAGGTTTCGCACGCGCTGAAACTGCTGCCTTCGGCGAATATCACAACTTTGTTGTCGGCCAATTGTTTGGTGCGCGTTACGCGAAAGACGGTGATCGCCGCTTGATCCACCAGACTTCGGCCGGGCTCCAGTGCCAGTTTTATATTCTGACTCTTCAAGTAACTGGCAATGGTTTTTTCCGGGGAATGCTCCGACGTCAGGAATAAGTCCAACCACTGGCAAGCCGTCAGACTGCTGCCATAAGGGTAATAAGAGTGGGGTACTCGACGGTTCTGATAATGACCAGGGTTGTTGTCGTTCTGCAAAAAACTGTCGTACTGCCGTGGGTCGACATAGCGCATCGGCAGGCCACCACCGATGTCAATCATGACCGGGTCGAGGCCCATTTCCCTGGCGGCATCGAAGAACCCGGTCACTTCACGGAAGGCCTGTGCCCGGGTTTCGTAGCCGTATCCGCCGAGGTGGAAATGGAAACCTTCGAAGTGCAACGACTCCCGATGTTCCGTCAGCCATTGCAAGCACTGAAACACGTCATCGGCGCCCATTCCGAAGCGGCTCGACGAGCAATTTGTTGGCCTGTAACGCAGCAGGACTCGGGCTTTTGCCGGTGGCGGCGAGGTGTCGAGCAACGCTGTTAGCTCGCTGAATTCCTCTCGGGAATCCACACAAATCAGCGAACCGCCTTGCACCAGCGCTTGATGAAACGCGTTGGTTTTGGCCGGCCCGGTTGCGCACAAATGTTCCGCTTTGGTCCCGGCGCGCAGTGCAGCTTGCAACTCAAACAGGCTCGATACGTCAGTGCCGATGCCCGAAGACGCAGCCGCAGCCAGCAGGCACTGGGACTTGTTGGCTTTGGCGCCGTAGAAAATCGCGCAGTCGACGTCATGCTTTTTCAGCACCGATTGCAGCGCCTGGGCGTTGGCCTCAAAGGCATGTGGCCACACCAGATTCAGCGGCGATCCGTGTTGTTTAACAAGCTCAACAAGTTTTCCTGGTGAATGTTGAAGAAAGTTTTCGATAACAGGATCAAGTAACGGTTTCAGCACTTTTGTGTAATGAGCTTCAGTTGTGTGTTTAACGGGCGGCGCAATTAATTCAGGCATAGAAAACCTCTGGCGTAAATAATCGCCATATGTATGTTGCGTGTTCTTGCTGCTCGTCAGATACGAATGTTTAAAAAGGTGGAGGCGGATAACAGATCCGCTCTGGAATTAAACAAGGGGCATGTTCTTTCATAAAATTTTCACAAATCTGTTTCATGAGAACCCCACTCCTTAAGGCTCAGACAGGCAAGGAGAAGGCCAATAAAATATGGCCTTGTCGCTTTTGAAGTGCCATTGCCTGACATGTAAATGACATCATTGCGCCGAACTTTCGGTGAACAAAATCGCAGGTCTTGATTTGAGTCTCGACCCTGTCAGCGGCTCGAACAATATTGCGAACGGGAACGATTATCAAGTAAGGTTTTCAAATATTTTTGAATGAACACACACAACAGGGGAGTGCGAAGCCGTTTGTTCGCCTGCTCAAGTAAGCGCTCGCGTATTGATTAAAAATTCTCTTAACGCCTTGTTATTCAAGGTGTTGACGATTGATTCAATGCGCCTGAAATCAACCCGGTTTTTCCCCTGTAACAGGTGTTCGAATTTTTTTTGAAAACCCACGACTGAAGCACGCTCAGGAGAGTCCCGATGACTGTTCGTCACAGCACCAACGCTACGCTTCCCATCAGCTACCTGTTCGTTCCCGGCAACCGCCCGGAGCGTTTTTCCAAAGCGGTCGACGCCGGGCCGGACGCGATCATTCTCGACCTCGAAGATGCCGTTCATCCGAACAGCAAAGCCGTGGCCCGGGCGTCGATCTGGGCCTGGCAACAGAGCACGCCTGAAACCGCCTGCCGGCGTTACATCCGGCTGAACAGCGTCGGCAGTTCGCTGTTTCGCCAGGACATGACGTGGCTGGGTGATATGCGCTACCCCGAGCGCTGCGCGGGGATTTTCCTGCCCAAGGCCGAATGCCCGGAGAGCCTGTCCCATGTCGTCGGGCGACTGCTGGAATGGAACCCCGAGCTGCAGATCGTCGCCATCATCGAGACCGCCAAGGGCTTGCATCAGGTTGAGGCGATTGCGGCGATTCCCGGGTTGGCGCGGCTGGCATTCGGTTCGCTGGATTTTTCCCTGGACATCGATTGCAGCCAGATTCCCGAAGCGTTTCTGTTCGCCCGCAATCGCATCGTGCTGGCTTCGCGGGTGGCCGGGTTACCGGCGCCGATCGATGGCGTGACCCCGGCCATCAGCGACATGGCGGTGGTCGAGCGCGACTCGCGTTACGCCCGGTCACTGGGGTTCGGCGCCAAGCTGTGTATCCATCCTTCGCAAATCACTACGGTGCAGAAAGCCTTCCTGCCCAACGCCCGCCAACTGGCGTGGGCGGATCGGGTCCTGAACGCGGTGGCCGGGGGCAGTCACGCGGTGCAGGTCGACGGCGAAATGGTCGATCTGCCGCTCATCGAACAGGCCCAGCGCCTGCGGGACATGGCCAGCCAGTACGCGCTGGTCGCCAACGCGGATGCCTGCTGAAACCGGGGGTGAAGCATGGGACATGGTTACCAGATTGCCTTGCGTGCGCTGTGCGACGTGCGGCAATCCGAGCAGGTCGATCCGCTCAACGTGCAACGTCTGCGCGAGGCGATCATCCAGGCCGGGCATTGGCTGGAACCGATCATCGTCGAGCGTTCCCGGGGCATCGTGATGGACGGCAACCACCGGTTCAACGCAGCGCGGGCACTGGGGTTGAAACGCGTGCCGTGCATCCAGCTCGACTACGCCGACCCACGTGTCTGCGTACGCCACTGGCAAACCGGACAAGTGTTCGAAGTGGCGCAGATTTTCACCACCATCGAGCGTGGCGAATTGTTCCCGTACAAGACCACCCGCCACGCGTTCGACCCCGCACTGCCGGTGGTCTCCATCCCGCTGCACTGCCTGTATGACTGATCGGCGTCGGAGGGTGGGTTTCACTGCCCCATCCTCCGGCGTGTTCCCCTGCGGGCGATCCGCGCAAAAAAATATTCGGCCACGCTGATACTTTTTCGATTGTCGACTGGCAAATAGGAGTCATTACCATTTTCAGCCATTCGAGAAGGACCCAATCGTCATGTCTGTTGCACGCCGACCCTGCAGTGAACGCGCCCTCACACTGGCCATTCGCACCGCGATGCTGAGTTCTATCCTGGCCGCAGGAAGCGCCACTGCCTGGGCAGCCGACCCCAAGCAACCCGAGCAACAGGACGCCGCCGCCACGGAAGGGCTGACGCTGGACACCACCAACGTCAACGCCCGTTACAACGGCGCAACCGCATTGCCGGAAGTTCTCGCCGGAGGGCAGGTCGCCCGAGGCGCAAGGCTGGGGATGATGGGCAACAAAGACGTGATGGACACACCGTTCAGCGTGACCAGCTACACCGCCAAAACCCTCGCGGATCTGCAAACGGTCACCGTGGCTGATGCGCTGGAGCGCGACCCATCGGTGCGCTCCACCGGGCAAACCGGCGGGATTGTCGATTCGTTTTTCATCCGGGGATTTGCGATAGGCGAGGGCAACCTCGGCGAGCTGGCCTATGACGGTGTGTACGGCGTTGCGCCCAACTATCGCGTGTTCACCGAATACGCCGAGCGCGTCGAAGTGCTCAAGGGGCCGGGCGCGCTGATGTACGGGATTTCGCCCAACAGTGGTGTTGGCGGCGTGATCAACATCGTACCCAAACGACCGCTGGCCGAAGACCTGACCCGCTTCACCGGCAGTTACGCGTCGGACTCGCAAGTGGGCGGGCACCTGGACATCAGTCGGCGTTTCGGTGACGAAAACCAGTTCGGCGTACGTTTCAATGGCAGCCTCCAGGGCGGCGACACTGCGGTGGATGATCAGGAGAGGGACCTCAACATCGGTGCAATCGCCCTCGACTACCAGGGCGAGCGCTTGCGTCTGAACCTGGATTTCATCAGCCAGAAAGAGAGCTTCGAGGCGGCGTCGCGCCCGTTCACCATCGCACCGGGCGTCGAGATTCCATCGGCGCCGAACGGCCGCACCAACCTGCCGCAGGACTGGGGCTGGTCGGACACCAAGGAGCAGTCGGCCTTGCTCGGCGGCGAGTACGACCTCAACGATAATCTGACGGTATTCGCCCACGCCGGCGGTGGCCGCTCCGACGTCAAGCGCATGTCCGACCAGGTGCCGCGAATCCTCAACGACGCCGGCGACACCAGCAACATCCCCGGCTATTACAAATTCAACGTCGACCGTTCGACGGCCGACGTGGGCATGCGTGCGCTGTTCGCCACCGGACCGGTCACCCACACGACCACGGTCATGGCGACCCGTTATCAGGATGAGTTGTCCCGGGGCATCAACAACGGCACGGAAATCCGCTCGAACATCTACCACCCGGTGGACGTGCCCAAGCAGTACATCAACTCGCCGAAAGTGCTGCGCATTTCCGAATCGGAACTGTCCGGCATCGCGTTGACCGACACCCTGGGCTTTCTCGATGACCGGATCCAGTTGACCCTCGGCGTGCGCCGTCAGGACATCGAATCGCGTAACTACAATGCTTCGGGTGCGGTCAGCTCCCGTTACGACGACAACGCGACGACGCCGTTGGCAGGCGTGGTGGTCAAACCGTGGGAAGACGTTTCGCTGTACTACAACTACGTCGAAGGCCTGAGCAAAGGTGATATCGCTCCGGGCACGGCGGCGAACTCCGGTGAAACCTTCGCACCCTACAAATCCAGGCAGCACGAAATCGGCGTCAAGTACGAACACGGCACGTTCATGACCACTCTGGCGCTGTTCCAGATCGAGAAGCCGAGCGGCGAAATCGGCGCCAGCAACGTGTTCTCGGTGCAGGCCGAACAACGCAACCGTGGTGTCGAGCTGAGCATGTTCGGTGAAGTGGCGCCGGGCACCCGCCTGATGGGCGGCGTGACCTTGCTCGATGGCGAACTGACGGATTCGGCCACCGCCGCCAACCGTGGCAACAAACCGGTGGGCGTGCCGGATGTCCAGGCCAACCTCTGGGCCGAGTGGGACACACCGTGGGTCGAAGGTTTCACTCTGACCGGCGGCGCGATCTACACCGACAGCCAATACGTCAATCAGGCCAACACCCAGGAACTGCCTTCCTGGACCCGCATCGACGCCGGCGCTCGCTACGCCACCAAGATCGAAGGTCGGCCAACGACATTCCGCGCCACGGTGCAGAACGTGTTTGATCGCGAGTACTGGTCGGGTGTGGCGTCCTATGGCGCTTTCTCCCCGGGCTATCCACGCACGTTGCAGTTGTCGGCGACCGTCGACTTCTGATCCGGGGGCGCACTGTTGGGTGCGCCTTCTTATATATAGAGCTACGCACAGCGGTTGATCACAGAGCCTTCAAGGAAAAGGAGTATTCGAATGTTAACCAGCCCGGCATCGACTTCCTCTGGTACGCCATTGCCGATCCCGAAAGTCCAGCGAGCCTTCGATTTCGAGCGCAGTACCAACGAACATATCCGTGAGCTGCTGCATTATTACGGGCTGCGCACCAGCCTGATCCGGATCAAGGTGATCGATGCCTTGCTGGTTGCCACACGGGAAGGACGCGCCGTTGGCGGGCGCGGGGTGCATGGGTATCTGCAGGCATTTGTCAGCGGCATTCAGTTCATCAGCGTCAGGGAAGTGCTCAAGCGTTTGTGCGAGGAGGGCGTCATCGTGTTTCAGCCCGACAAAAGCTACCGTTTCACCGGCGAGGCCTATGCGATGCTGGAACAGCATGCCGATCGCTGAGTGATCGGGTGTGCCGGCCAGATCAAACCACCTGTTCGCAGGTGGTTTTTTCGTTGGGGGCCGTCAATTCTGATTCGCTGAAAGCGTTCGATCAGCGGACAGCCAAACCTTCGTCCAATTGCCCGATCCGGCACGCCGGCGTACTGTGACCGGTGATGGCGTAAACCGTGACCATCACCATAACGACAAGATCGAGTACCTTGCCCATGGACAGCCGCCTGCTGAGCGACCGCAGCAGCGTGTTTCGCCACGCTGACCCGTATGCCGTCTCCGACTATGTGAACCAGCACGTCGGCCAGCATTTCATCGGCCTGTCCAAAACCACGCATCCGCAAGCCAGCCTCAACCACCGCAAACTCGCCGACCTCGATCTGTGCCGCATCAGCTATGGCGGCAGCGTTCGCGTCACTTCACTTGCACTGGAAACGGTCTATCACCTGCAAGTCCTGCTGCAAGGCAACTGCCTGTGGCGCGGGCACAAGCGCGAGCATCATCTGGTGCCGGGCGAATTGCTGCTGATCAACCCGGACGATCCGGTGGACCTGACTTATTCCGACGATTGCGAGAAGTTCATCCTCAAGGTGCCGGTCAGCGTGCTGGAGTCAGTGTGCGACGAGCAGCGCTGGCTGCATCCTGCCGGCGGCATCCGGTTTCTGCGCAATCATTACCGGCTCGACGAACTGGAAGGCTTTACCAATCTGCTGGGCATGATCTGCCAGGAAGCTGAAGCCAGCGACCCGTTGCTGCGGGTGCAGGAGCATTATGCGCAGATCGTCGGCGGCAAACTGATCTCGCTGATGAACACCAACGTCAGCCGTGAATGCCTGAGTTCGCCGAGCGTCAGTTTCGAGCGGATCCTCGACTATATAGAGCGCAACCTGAAGCTGGATCTGCCCGCCGAACACCTGGCGGCCCAGGCGAACATGAGCCCGCGTTCACTGTACGCCCTGTTCGGGCGCCAGCTCGGCGTGACCCCGATGCAATACATCCGCCAGCGCAAGCTGGAACGCATTCATGCCTGTCTCAGCGACCCGAGCTGCCCGGTGCGCAACCTCACCGAACTGGCGCTCGACTACGGCTTCCTGCACCTCGGGCGTTTCTCCGAAAGCTACCGCCAGCAGTTCGGCGAATTGCCGTCCGTGACCTTCAAGCGCCGCCACTGAAGTCCCGCCTCGAAACAATCTGAAGCACCTGCTGCGCCGTCCTGCACAAAACGGATAGCGCTCTGCAGGATTCGGATATTGCCGCCCGCGTTGCCTCCCTAATCTGACCTGGCCTGAACAATAACAATGGAGGCCCCGGCCATGTCCCTGGGAATCGACTACCTCAATGCCATGCTTGAAGAGGACCCCGAAAAGGGGGCCTACCGCTGCAAGCGGGAGATGTTCACCGATCCGCGGCTGTTCGAACTGGAGATGGCGCACATCTTCGAAGGCAACTGGATCTACCTCGCCCACGAAAGCCAGATCCCCAACGCCAACGATTTTCTGACTACCACCATGGGTCGCCAGCCCGTGTTCATCGCCCGCAACAAGGCCGGTGAACTCAATGCCTTTCTCAATGCGTGCAGCCATCGCGGCGCGATGCTTTGCCGGCACAAGTCCGGCAACCGTTCCAGCTATACCTGCCCGTTCCACGGCTGGACGTTCAACAACAGCGGCAAACTGCTCAAGGTCAAGGACCCGGGCGAAGCCGGCTATCCCGAAGGCTTCAACTGCGAAGGCTCCCACGACCTCACCAAAGTCGCGCGTTTCGAGTCCTATCGCGGCTTTCTGTTCGGCAGCCTGAATGCCGATGTGAAGTCGCTTGCCGAGCATCTGGGCGAGTCGGCCAAGATCATCGACATGATCGTCGATCAGTCCCCTGAAGGTCTGGAAGTGCTGCGCGGTTCCAGCTCCTACATCTATGAAGGCAACTGGAAACTCACCGCCGAAAATGGCGCCGACGGCTATCACGTCAGCTCCGTGCACTGGAACTACGCCGCCACCCAGAACCAGCGTCAGCAGCGCGACGCCGGCGAAGAGATCAAGACCATGAGCGCCGGCAGCTGGGCGAAGAAGGGCGGCGGTTTCTACTCGTTCGACCACGGCCATCTGCTGCTCTGGACCCGCTGGGCCAACCCCGAGGATCGCCCGGCCTACGAGCGTCGTGATGAACTGGCCCGGGACTTCGGCCAGGCCCGCGCCGACTGGATGATCGAGAACTCGCGCAACCTGTGCCTGTACCCCAACGTGTACCTGATGGATCAGTTCAGCTCGCAGATCCGCATCGCCCGGCCGATCTCCGTCGACAAGACCGAGATCACCATCTATTGCATCGCGCCCAAGGGCGAGAGCGCGGAGGCCCGGGCCAAGCGTATCCGCCAGTACGAAGACTTCTTCAACGTCAGCGGCATGGCCACCCCGGATGATCTCGAAGAATTCCGCTCGTGCCAGACCGGTTACGGCGCCGGACGCGGCTGGAACGACATGTCCCGTGGCGCGACCCATTGGGTCGAAGGCGCGGACGCGGCGGCCGAGGAAATCGACCTCAAGCCCTTGCTGTCCGGCATGCGCACCGAGGACGAAGGCCTGTTCGTGCTGCAACACAAGTACTGGCAGGAAACCATGCTCAAGGCCGCCGCCAGCGATAAAAACCTGATCCCTGTGGAGGCTGTGTGATGAGCAACCTCTACGACACCGTGCGCGATTTCCTCTACCGCGAAGCGCGTTATCTGGACGACGGCCAGTGGGATCAGTGGCTGGAACTCTACGCCGCCGACGCCAGTTTCTGGATGCCGGCCTGGGACGACCACGACACCCTGACCGAAGACCCGCAAAGCGAAATCTCGTTGATCTGGTATGGCAACCGTGGCGGCCTCGAAGACCGGGTGTTCCGGATCAAGACCGAGCGCTCCAGCGCGACCATCCCCGACACTCGCACCTCGCACAACCTCAGCAACATCGAGATCGTCGAGCAGGGCGAAGGGCAATGTCAGGTGCGCTTTAACTGGCACACCCTGAGCTTTCGCTTTCAGGTCACCGACAGTTATTTCGGCACCAGCTTCTACACCCTCGACTTGCGCGGCGAACAGCCGCTGATCAAGGCCAAGAAAGTCGTGCTGAAGAACGATTACGTCCGTCAGGTCATCGACATCTACCACATCTGATCGAGACGGCGGCGAGCCGGGCTCGACGCTGTGAGCGAGGTGCACCATGAGTTTCCAGATCGCACTGAATTTCGAAGACGGGGTCACCCGTTTCATCGAGACCTCGGGCCACGAAACCGTTGCCGACGCGGCGTATCGCCAAGGCATCAACATCCCGCTGGACTGCCGCGATGGCGCCTGCGGCACCTGCAAGTGTTTCGCCGAAGCCGGGCGTTACGCCATGGGCGACAACTTCATCGAAGACGCCCTGAGTGACGACGAACTGGCCCAGGGTTATGTGCTGACCTGCCAGATGCGCGCCGAAAGCGATTGCGTGGTGCGAGTGCCGGTCGGCTCGCAGGTGTGCAAGACCGAGCAGGCGAGTTATCAGGCGTCGATCAGCGATGTCCGGCAGCTTTCCGAAAGCACCATCGCGCTGTCGCTCAAGGGCGAATCCCTGAGCAAACTGGCGTTCCTGCCCGGTCAGTACGTCAACCTGCAAGTGCCGGGCAGCGAGCAATCCCGCGCCTATTCCTTCAGCTCGTTGCAGAAGAACGGCGAGGTCAGTTTCCTGATCCGCAATGTCCCCGGCGGCCTGATGAGCAGCTTCCTCACCGGGCTGGCCAAGGCCGGCGACAGCCTGAATCTGGCCGGGCCGCTGGGCAGTTTTTACCTGCGCGAGATCAAGCGGCCGTTGTTGCTGTTGGCGGGCGGCACCGGGCTGGCGCCGTTCAACGCGATGCTGGAGAAGATCGCCGAGCAGGGCAGCGAACATCCGGTTCACCTGATCTACGGTGTGACCAACGATTTCGATCTGGTGGAACTCGACCGCCTCGAAGCCTTCGCCGCGCGCATCCCGAATTTCAGCTTCGGCGCCTGCGTGGCCAATCCGCAGAGCCAGCATCCGCTCAAGGGCTACGTCACCCAGCACATCGAACCGCGCCACCTCAACGAAGGCGATGTCGACGTGTACCTGTGCGGTCCGCCGCCGATGGTCGAGGCCGTCAGCCAGTACATCCGCGAGCAGGGCATCACGCCGGCGAACTTCTACTACGAGAAATTCGCGGCGGCCTGAGTCTTCTTTCTGAATTGCGAGGTTGTCATGAACAACAGATTCGCCAACAAGGTCGCGCTGGTCACTGGCGCGGCGCAGGGCATCGGTCGCCGGGTGTGCGAGCGTTTGCTGGAGGAGGGCGCGCAGGTGATTGCTGTCGACCGCTCCGAACTGGTTCACGAACTGCAAGGCGAGGGCGTGCTGTCGCTGACCGCCGACCTCGAGCAATACGCCGATTGTGCGCGGGTGATGAGGGCATCCGTCGATGCGTTCGGGCGCCTGGATGTGCTGGTCAACAACGTCGGCGGCACCATCTGGGCCAAGCCGTTCGAGCACTACGAAGTCGAGCAGATCGAGGCCGAAGTGCGCCGCTCGCTGTTCCCGACGCTGTGGTGCTGCCACGCCGCATTGCCGCACATGCTCAAGCAGGGGCGTGGCGCGATCGTCAATGTGTCGTCGATTGCGACCCGCAGCCTGAACCGCGTTCCGTATGGCGCGGCGAAGGGCGGAATCAACGCACTGACCGCCTGCCTGGCCTTCGAAAATGCCGAGCGCGGGATCCGGGTCAACGCCACCGCGCCCGGAGGCACCGAAGCGCCGCCCCGGCGCATCCCGCGCAACGCCGCCGAACAATCTGAGCAGGAGCAGGCCTGGTATCAGGAAATCGTCGCGCAAACCCTTGATAGCAGCCTGATGAAACGCTACGGAACCATTGACGAACAGGTCGGCGCGATCCTGTTTCTCGCCTCGGACGACGCCTCCTACATCACCGGGGTAACCCTGCCGGTCGGTGGCGGTGACCTCGGTTGATCACGCTTGAATGGACACTGACATGAACCGGATCCTGATTGAAAACCTGTCGGCGGTCATCGTCGACCTGCCGACCATCCGCCCGCACAAACTGGCGATGCACACGATGCAGAACCAGACGCTGGTGATCCTGCGCCTGCGTTGCAGTGACGGTATCGAAGGCATCGGCGAAGCCACCACCATTGGCGGTCTGGCCTACGGCTACGAAAGCCCGGAAAGCATCAAGGCCAACATCGACGCGCACCTGGCGCCGGCGCTGATCGGCGTGGACGCGGACAACATCAACGCCGCGATGCAGAAACTCGACAAGATCGCCAAGGGCAACACCTTCGCCAAGTCCGGCATCGAGAGCGCCTTGCTCGATGCCCAAGGCAAACGTCTCGGTCTGCCCGTGAGCGAACTGCTCGGTGGCCGGGTCCGCGACAGCCTCGAAGTCGCCTGGACTCTGGCCAGCGGCGACACCGCCCGCGACATCGCCGAGGCCGAACAAATGCTGGAAGCGCGGCGGCACCGGATCTTCAAATTGAAGATCGGCGCCAACCCGTTGGAGCAGGATCTGAAACACGTGGTGGCGATCAAAAAAGCCCTGGGTGAGCGCGCCAGCGTACGGGTCGACGTCAACCAGTATTGGGACGAATCCCAGGCGATTCGTGGCTGCCAGGTGCTCGGCGACAACGGTATCGATCTGATCGAGCAGCCGATCTCGCGGGTCAATCGTTCGGGGCAGATTCGCCTGAACCAGCGCAGCCCGGCGCCGATCATGGCCGACGAATCCATTGAAAGCGTCGAGGATGCGTTCAGCCTCGCCGCCGACGGAGCCGCCAGCGTCTTCGCCCTGAAGATCGCCAAGAACGGCGGCCCGCGCGCCGTGTTGCGCACCGCGCAAATCGCCGAAGCCGCCGGCATCGCTTTGTACGGCGGCACCATGCTCGAAGGCTCCGTCGGCACGCTGGCTTCGGCCCATGCGTTCCTCACGCTCAGGCAGTTGACCTGGGACACCGAGCTGTTCGGCCCGCTGTTGCTGACCGAAGACATCGTCACCGAGCGCCTGCAGTACCGCGACTTTCACTTGCACATTCCACGCACGCCGGGCCTGGGCCTGACGCTGGATGAAGAGCGTCTGGCGCGTTTTCGCCGGCACTGATTCCCTAAGGAGAACGCCATGCTGTTCCACGTAAAAATGACCGTGAAATTGCCCGCCGACATGGACCCGGCCGTTGCCACAAAGCTCAAGGCCGACGAAAAGGAACTCGCCCAGCGCCTGCAACGCGAAGGCCAGTGGCGCCATCTCTGGCGCATCGCCGGGCACTACGCCAATTACAGCGTGTTCGACGTGCCCAGCGTCGAAGCGCTGCACGACACCCTGATGCTGTTGCCGCTGTTTCCCTACATGGACATCGAGATCGACGGCCTCTGCCGCCATCCCTCATCGATCCACACCGACGACCGCTGAGCCCGGACCCGACCCCACAACAACAAGATGAGGTGAACACCATGACCGTGAAGATTGCCCACACTGCCGAGCTGCAAGCGTTCTTCGAACAAGCCGCCGGTTTCGCCAACGACGGCGGCAGCTCGCGTCTGAAAACCATCGTCCTGCGGGTGTTGCAGGACACCGCCCGGATCATCGAAGACCTGGACATCAGCGAAGACGAATTCTGGAAAGCCGTCGATTACCTCAACCGCCTGGGCGGCCGCTCGGAAGCCGGGCTGCTGGTGGCCGGTCTCGGCCTCGAACATTTCCTCGACCTGCTGCAGGACGCCAAGGATGCGCAGATCGGCTTGACCGGCGGCACGCCGCGCACCATCGAAGGCCCGTTGTACGTGGCCGGCGCGCCGCTGTACGAAGGTGAATGCCGCATGGACGACGGCAGCGAGGAGGGCGTCGCCACGCTGATGTTGCTCGAAGGCCAGGTGTTCGACCCGCAGGGCCAGCCGCTGGCCGGCGCCACGGTCGACCTGTGGCACGCTAACACCAAAGGCACTTACTCGTTCTTCGATCAGAGCCAATCCGAATACAACCTGCGCCGCCGGATCATCACCGACGCCGAAGGCCGCTACCGCGCCCGCAGCATCGTGCCCTCCGGTTATGGCTGCGACCCGAAAGGCCCGACCCAGGAATGCCTCGACCTGCTCGGCCGCCACGGCCAGCGCCCGGCTCATATTCACTTCTTCATTTCCGCACCGGGGCACCGGCACCTGACGACGCAGATCAATCTGTCGGGTGACAAATACCTGTGGGATGACTTTGCGTATGCGACCCGTGAAGGGTTGGTCGGGGAGGTCGAATTTCTGGAGGATGCAGCGGGACGTCGAGCCGAATTGAAGTTCGACTTTCAGTTGCAGCAGGCGCCGGATGCGGCGGCGCAGCAGCGCAGTCAACGACCACGGGCGTTGCAGGAGTACTGATTCCGCAGTTCTGTTCGCATTGGCGGAACTGCGCAAAAAGTTGCGCAGTAATCCGTAATAAAATCACGGTAAAAATAGCTGGAGGCCTCGCAGATCAAGGCCTCCAGCCAAGTGCGCAAGAAGTTGCACAGCACTGCGCAACTTCTTGCGCACTTTTTCCCTGTTTCCTACAGCCAAAATCGAACGAATCTCACGTAAACGTCGTAAGTCTTTGATGGGTAACAGCCCTGATACGGCTGGCACGACTTTTGATATCTCCTTGGCCACCAGGACAGGCAATCACGCCGTCCGGTCCTGTCTTTTGAGCAAGGAGCACACCCCATGGCAACACCAGCGTACATGTCGGTTACCGGCGAAAAACAAGGCCTGATCACTGCCGGCGCCTTCACCGCCGACTCCGTTGGCAACACCTATCAGGAAGGCCACGAAGACCAGGTCATGGTTCAGGCTTTCAGCCACGACGTGATCATCCCGCGTGACCCGCAATCCGGTCAGCCAACCGGTCAGCGCGTGCACAAGCCAGTCGTGATCACCAAGGTCTACGACAAGGCTTCGCCTCTGCTGCAAGCGGCTCTGACTTCCGGCGAGCGCATGAGCGAAATCGTTATCCAGTGGTATCGCACTTCGGCGCAAGGCACTCAAGAGCACTACTACACCACCAAACTGGAGGACGCGATCATCGTCGCCATCAACAACAAGATGCACAACTGCCAGGACCCGGCAAACGCCCACTTCACTCATCTGGAAGAGGTGCATTTCACCTACCGCAAGATCACCTGGACCCACGAAGTCTCCGGTACTTCGGGCTCCGATGACTGGCGTGCTCCGGTCGTTTAAACGCGGCTGATGGTTGTACCGTTCCGGCCAGCGTTACTGGCCGGAACCTCTGAGTTCTTAAAGGATTACTGCCGCCAGATGCTTATCCATCTGGCGTGGGTTGCAGCACAGCACGAGGGACAAGGGAATGTTCTCACCGGCCAACCAGCCTCACTTCAATCTGACTATCGATGGCGCGGACAGCGACTTTCAGGTGCTGTCGTTCACCGGTCGGGAAGCCCTCAACACTCCCTTCGAATTCGAGCTGGAACTGGTCAGCGAAAAGGCCTCGATCAACCTCGAAAACCTGCTGCACAAACTGGCGTTTCTTCAGCTGTCGCCGAGCGGCACCGGTATTCACGGGCTGATCTACAGCATCGCCCAGGGCGAGGCGGGCAAGCGCCTGACCCGCTACAAGATCTCCCTGCGACCGCAGCTTTCGTACCTGGCGCACCGCTTCAACCAGCGCATCTTTCAGCAGATGACCGTGCAGCAGATCATCAGTCAGGTGCTGGAAGAGCACGGCATTCTGGCCAGCGATTACCACTTCCAGTTGAGTGCGGTGTATCCCGAGCGCGTCTACTGCACGCAGTACGACGAATCGGACCTGCATTTCGTCCAGCGCCTGTGCGAAGAAGAGGGGATTCACTACCACTTCCAGCACACGTCCAGCGGCCACAAACTGACCTTCGGCGATGACCAGACGGTGTTCCCGAAACTGGCGCCGGTGGCCTATCAGCAGGACTCCGGGCTGGTGGCGGACCAACCGGTGGTCAAGCGTTTCGGCCTGCGCCTGGCCACCCGCACCAGCCGTACCACGCGCCGCGATTACGACTTCGTCAAACCGAAGATCGAGCTGGAAAGCGACGCCAAGAGCAGCGCCCAGCCGGACCTGGAAGACTACGATTACCCGGGCCGTTTCGTGGATCGCGAGCGTGGCAAGCACCTGGCCAACCGCAACCTCGAACGCCATCGCAGCGACTATCGCCTGGCCGAGGGCAACAGCGATCAGCCGATCCTGGTCACCGGGCATTTTCTGGCGCTGACCGACCACGCCAACCCGACGTGGAACGATCTGTGGCTGCTCACCGAAATCTTCCACGAAGGCAAGCAGCCGCAAGTGCTGGAAGAGTCGGTGACCAGCGACACCACCGACAACAAAGACGATTTCCATCAGGGCTATCGCAACCGCTTCAGCGCGATCCCGTGGGACGTGCCGTACCGTCCGCCGCTGGACCACCCGAAACCCAAAGTCCTCGGTTCGCAAAGCGCCGTGGTCACCGGTCCCGAAGGCGAAGAAATTTTCTGCGACCAGTACGGCCGGGTGAAGGTGCAGTTCTTCTGGGACCGCGAAGGCCAGCACGACGACAAGACCACCTGCTGGATGCGCGTGGCCTCCAGTTGGGCGGCGGAAACCTTTGGCTCGATCAACATTCCGCGGGTCGGCATGGAAGTGCTGATCACCTTCCTCGAAGGCGATCCCGATCAGCCGCTGATCACCGGTTGCCTGTACCACGGCGCCAATCTGCCGCCGTACAAGCTGCCGGACTTCAAGACCCTGGCCACGGTCAAGAGCAAGGAATACAAGGGCAGCCGCGCCAACGAACTGCGCATCGACGACACCACCAGCGAGATCAGCATCGCGCTGCGCAGCGATCACGGCGCGAGCGCGATCAACCTTGGTTACCTGACCCACCCGCGCCCAAGCGGCGGTCAGCCTCGGGGTGAAGGTTTTGAGTTAAGAACCGACCGCCACGGCGCCGTGCGTGCCGGAGCCGGTCTGCTGATCACCACCGAACCGCGTCCGAACGAATCGAAACACCACAAGGACCTGCCGGAAACCGCCGAGCGCCTGGCCACCGCCAGCGACCAACAGGACGGTTTCGCCACACAAGCCAAAGAGCTTCAGGCCCAGGAAGCGGGCGATCAGGACGACGTGGCCAAGGCCTTGCACGCGCAGCATCAAGGCGTACTCGGCAGTGGCCCGGCGAACCTCACCGCCAACGAATTTCCCGAGTTCACCGAGCCGCATCTGGTACTCGCCAGTCCCGCCGGCATCGCCCTGACCACCCCGCGCTCCAGCCACATAGCCACCGGCGAACACCTGGCGCTGAGCAGTACCGGGCACACCAGTTTTTCCATCGGCAAACGCCTGCTGGCCAGCGCCAGCCGTGGCATGCGTCTGTTCGTGCAAAGCATGGGTTGGCGTCTGGTCGCAGCGTCCGGCGACATCGACGTCAAGGCGCTGAAGGACAGCATCAACCTGCTGGCCAAACTCAACATCACCGCCAACGCCGACCGCATCACCATCACCGCCAAGACCGAACTGGTGATCCAGGGTGGCGGCAGCGCCACGACCTACAACGCCGGCGGCATCACCCACGCCACCAGCGGCCCGTACACCGCCCACGCGGCGAACTTCGCCTACACCGGGGCGAAATCCCTGGCCGGTGTGTTCCCGGAACCACCGAAACCGGGCAAGGGCAATCTGGAGCTGTTCAACCAGTACGCCGGGCGTCAGGGCATCAAGGACGGCGACTACGAAGTCATCGATGCGCTGGGCAAAAGCATCAAGGGCAAGCTCGACGCGAAGGGGTTCGCCAGCGTTGCCGGCGCCGCACCAGGCCCGGCGCGGGTGCTGTTCGGCCAGGATCCGGCGGACACCTGGAGCGAAGGCAGTTACATCGGCAAACCGGAATGGCCGTTGAATCCGCCGGGGGCCGAAGACATTCCGAGCCAGGTGCAGGCCATGGTGGCGCAGGTGCTGCCAAGCAAGAACTGGGACATGTTGGAGAAGGGCAAGGACATGGCGAAAACAGGGATGGGCGCCGTGCAGACCGCGCAACGTGCGATGCAAACGGCGCAGCAGGTGAAAGGCGTGATGCAGGGCGGAGGGGCCGGGCTGCCGAAACTGGCGAGTGCGGCAATGCCGAGTGCGTCGGGGATTCTCGGGGCGGCGAGCAAGGCGGGCAAGTTGCCGAGTCTGCCAACGCCGACACTTCCAAAACCTTCTTTGAAAACTCCGGAATTGCTGGCGGGTGAGGTGCTGTCATGACAACTGGGGGCGGTGGTGCGAAACAGCGTGAGCCGCAAGTCGCGGTGGTGCCACTCAACACGATCGATATTCAGGATGTTGGACGCGGCGCTGCCAAATTCGATGCCTGGTTGCAGTCTATCAGCGGCGGTGTCGTCACACTCGATCGGGTCAAGAACGTCGCGGGTGCTCTTCCTGTCGTGGGCAACATCATGGCGTTGGTTGATGCCCTTGGAGACATCGTCACCCTGGCCAAAAGCAAACAGCGTCAGGTGCTGGATTGGGTCAGCCTGGGTATCAACCTGATTGGTGTATTGCCTGCGCCACCGACCATGGCTTCTGCGCGCATGACACTACGCCCGACCCTGGGGTTGGTGCGTCAGGAGCTGCGTAACAGCGCCAAGATGCTGCTGGGGGACTCTCTGATTGAAGTGTTGATCGGGCATCTGAACGCGACCATCGTCGGCACCATCGATGACTTCGTCAAACAGGCACAACCCAAACTGGCGGGCATTCTCGACGACGCTGGAAAACTGGGTCAAAGCGTGGTGAACGAGATCGCCAAGGGCCTGGAAAAGGTGGTCAACGGCAAGCTCGATGCGAAGGGAGACCTCAATGCGGCCGGTTCGAAAATCACGGCGGCGCGCGGTCAGTTGTTGCATGACCCCAAGGCGGCTATCAGCAACATTTTCGGTGCCGCTTTCAGTGCCTACAAAGCTGCAGGCAAAGGCGTTGCCAACAGTGCCGCCAAGAACTTGCTGCCGGAGAAAGCCAAGGCTCTGGTACTGAGCAACACATCGATGCTTCGCACGCTGGGGGTGGAGCTGCAATCCCAGATGAAAAAGCTTGGTGACCCAGGCGTTCAGCATTCCATCGGCTGGCTGTTGCAGATGTTGGCGGGCTCTGTAGTAACTTGGCGCAAACGTCGCTCTCATGGTCAGGCCGCCAGTGTCAAACCGGGGGCCACGAGCAAGGCAGAACAACGCGCCGGCAAAGGCCAACTGGAGTTGCAGCAAAGCCAGGCTCGAGCCCGTTCTGATGCCAGTGATTGCAAGAATCGCGTCCCGACAGGCACGAAAAGAAACATCAGCTTTGCACGCGGCACGGAAACCATCACCCACACGGATTTCCGTTTGCCGGGCCCGTTTCCCGTGGTCTGGAACCGTACTTATTACTCGAATCTGGAGGCCTACGACAAAGGCAGCCTGGGTGCTCGCTGGATCAACGAGTTCACCACTCGTTTCGATTATGTGGATGACGGGTTGGTCTTTCATGCGGCCGATGGCCGAAGTCATGAGTTTGCGTTGCCCAAAGTCGGCGAAGCCCATCATGACCCGATTGAAAACCTGACTCTGATTCGCTCAGGTGAAAATCAATTGCTGCTGTGCCGCGGCGTCGAGCGAAAGGAGACCTACGTGCGTCGTGGGGCACGCTTTCTGCTCGCCGGCATCGAGCTGCGCAGCGGTGCCGGAATCATGCTGCACTATGAGCACATGCATGGTGATGAGCCGGTGCTCTCTGACCTGCTCACCTATCAGGGGGACGTTACAAAGGTTCATCTACAACTCGGAACACTGATCGATGACCACGGACGTCTGACAGGTTTGTGGGAGATCGCCGATGGCATTCCTCAGCGCCAACTGTGTGCCTATCACTATGATGCGTTGGGCGATCTGGTTCAGGCACGGGATGAAAACGGTTATGCCTGGAATTATGAATTCCGCAGCCATCTGATCACGCGATACACCGACCGGACCGGGCGGGGCATGAATTTGCAATGGCAGGGGGACGGCTCCGATGCCAAAGCGATTCGTGAATGGGCGGATGATGGAAGCTTCGATACTCGACTTGAGTGGGACGAAAACATTCGTCTGACCTACGTCACTGACGCTCACGGCAATGAGACCTGGCACTACTACGACATTCTTGGCTACACGTACCGTATCCGTCATCCGGATGAGCGTTCGGAATGGTTGTTCCGCGATGAGGCCAAAAATGTCGTGCGACATGTCCACACCGATGGAAGCGTTGATCGGTTCAGCTACGACGAGCGTGGCAATCTTCTCGAACACATCCGTGCCGATAACACCGTAGTGCATTACGCATACGATGATCTGGACCAACTGATCAAGGTTAGTGATGCAGAGGGCGGACAGTGGACCAGAGCTTATGACGACAGCGGCAATCTTGTGGAAGCTGTCGATCCTCTGGGTAACAAGACGGAGTACACCTACACATCTGCCGGCTATCCGGAGACCGTCAAGGATGCTAACGGAGCAGAGAAGAAATTCGAATACAACGATGCCGGTCAGTTGACCGGGTACACCGATTGTTCCGGCAAAACCAGTACCTGGGAGTACAACGGCCTGGGTCAGTTGATTTGCTTTACCGATGCGGCAGGGCAAAGCACCGAGTATGAGTATGTGGCAGGTCAACTGGTGTTGATCAGGCATCCGGACAAGTCTGAGGAGCGTTTCAGTCGCGATGCCGAAGGGCGACTGTTGGCCCATGTCGACGGCCTGAACCGCTGCACCACCTGGAACTACAGCGCCGCCGGCCTTATCGCCGAGCGAGTGGATGCGGCTGAGCAAACGTTGCGCTATCGCTGGGACCGTCTCGGTCGTTTGACCGCTTTGGAGAACGAAAATGAGCGTAGCGCCCATTTTCACTACGATCCGATGGGGCGGTTATTGGAGGAAACAGGTTTCGACGGCCATATTACGCGCTACCAGTACGACACTGAATCAGGTCGTTTGAGCAGCAAGCTTGATGGCGAGCGGCGAGTGGCTTTCCAATTCGACCTGATGGGCCGTCTGATAGAGCGCCGTGCGAGTCTGGGCGAACAGGTACAAAGTGAAACATTTGCCTACGATGGCAACGGCAATATGACACTGGCTGAAAATGATCACAGTCGCTTGCAGTGGTTCCACGATCCAGCGGGCAACCTGCTGCGTGAACATCAGCATTATCTGAGTCTGGAGCAGCCTCGGATCGCAGTCTGGCAACATGAATACGATGCCCTGAATCAGCGAGTAGCGACTGTGCGTCCGGATGGCCAAAGAGTCAGTTGGATGACCTACGGCAGCGGGCACTTGCTGGGATTGAAAGTGGATGACCACGAGTTGCTGGCCTGGGAGCGTGATGATCTGCATCGCGAAATCGCCCGTCATCAGGGCAACCATTTATTGCAGACGCAGAAGTGGGACCCGGCTGGGCAGTTGCAGGAGCAATTGTTGGGTCGCAGCGATGACAAGCGCACGTTGCTCAAGCGTGAATATCAATATGATCCTGCGGGCCAACTGATCCTTCTCAACGACACGCGACGCGGGCCGCTGACGTATCAGTACGATCCGGTGGGGCGCCTGATCAAGGCGGCGAGTCGACAGGGTGTGGAAACTTTCGCCTTTGATCCTGCCGGTAACTTGCTTGATGAGCCGGTTGAACAGATGCGCCGACCTCTGGATCAGGATCCGATGCGTAGCAAGCGGGTGGACAACCTGCTTCGCGAGTACTCGGGTACCCACTATGAATACGATGATCGAGGCAATCTGATACAGCGCTGGCACAACGGCAGTATCGCCAGAATGCGCTGGGATTTGTTCGACCGTTTGGTTCACTTTGATGATGCCCGACTGGAAGTCGAGTATGCCTACGATGTATTGGGACGCCGCCTTTACAAGAACTCGACTGCGCATTTCAAGCGGCGGCCTGAAGCCGGATCACAGTGGAACGACAATGAGTTTGTCCGCAAGCAGCGAGAGTCGGGTTGTGGTTTCACATTGTATGGCTGGGACGGCGATACGCTGGCCTGGGAGAGCAGTCCGGCTCTGCTGGATGGTGATCCCGGACGCACGGTGCATTACATCTATGAGCCGGGTACTTACATTCCGGTTGCGCAAGCTTTGCGACACCAGCCAATCATTCTGATGGGGCAGCCTGACTTCAGCGGCGAGTATCAATTGGAGGACGACCCGCTGTGGAATCACGTACCTGTGGCACTGCCAATCGACGTGTTGAGTTGGTATCAATGCGACCGAATGGGGACGCCTCTGGAGTTGACCGACCAGAATGGCGAAATAGCCTGGAGCGCTCAGTACAAGGCATGGGGGAGCGTGTCTGAGCAGCGTTCGCCATTGGCGCAGCAACAGGGTATTGGCAACCCGATTCGCTTCCAGGGGCAATATCACGATCATGAAACGGGGCTGCATTACAATCGTTATCGTTATTACGATCCGTTGATTGGACGCTTCATCAGCAAAGATCCCATCGGTTATGACGGTGGGTTGAACCTCTTTGTATATGCGCCGAGTCCACTGGGCTGGATTGACCCGCTAGGCTTGGCAAGATGTCCGTGTGCCGATCTGAAGAAAGGCAACCCTGAAGGAACCGGGCCATTCAGAGGTGGATCTTACGGAGGCACCACGGCCTCGGGGATCGAGTCGCATCACATGCCGGCAGACAGCACCAGTCCGATTAAGAGAAGCCAGGGGCCAGCAATACAAATGGAGCCCTATGACCATAGCCAAACAATGAGTCACGGCCACCAGGGTAATCCCGGAAAAGCCTATCGAGCTCAGGTTCAGTCAAAAATCGAAGTGGGAGACATGAGAGGTGCAATGGCGATGGAGATCAGAGATGTGCGCCGTGTAGCCACTCAGGTCGGACAACCCAGAAAGTACAATGAAGCAATGCAAGAAATGCTGGCGTATGCCAAGTGCCGTAAATTTCTGGATAAGTGAGAGAAACCATGAATGATCAAGCGTTCAAAGTGTGGCGAGATAAACTGGTTTCATTGGATCGCTACGAGAACCCGGAAGATGCTCGTGAGTTCTCGGCGCTCGTGAGCAGTGTCCGCGACGAACTCGATGCAAAAACCATTGATGTACTACTGTCGACCTTTTGCGATGAAGACGACTACGGTGTGCAAGAGCGCGTGGTGGGTGTTCTTGATCATGCTGAAGCGGGCGTTTTTGCTGAAAGGCTTGCGGTGAACTTCTCAACGTTGCAAAGACAGGCAAGTGGCAAGGAATGGCCTCTTATTCTGATCGGTCGTGTCGTGAACTCGGACAACGCAGAGAAGATCAAGGCGATTGTCGCGGCTGCGAAGAAGTCCCCGGATCTTGACGCCTTTATTCGAAGTGATGAGTTCCTGGATGAGTATCCCGAGATCGAAAGCTACTTCCCCTGATACGACTCAAGGCCCGCCGTTTTCACGTTTGATGGATTCCACGGCCCCATTTGGCATGCCAGAAGTCAGGTCAAAGGAGTGACAACATGAAAGACGCAATCCGCCTCGGCGACTCCACCACCCACGGTGGCAAGGTCCTCGAAGCCTTCTCCCGGACTGACCTTAACGGCAAGCCGATTGCCGGGCTCGGTCACAAGGTCAGTTGCCCATTGTGCAAGGGGATTTTCCCGATTGCCGAGGGCAGCAGCACCTACACCGTCGATGGGGTGCCCATTGCGCTCGACGGCATGAAAACTGCGTGTGGCGCGGCGCTTATTGCCAGCGGCCCGAAGGGCGCGGTGGTCAGCTGAGTCCTGTAGTCAGACAGACCTAAGCTAATGCAAAAAAGATATTTGTTCGGTGTTTTTAATATCGTTTAGTTTTGTTTCATAGACGAATCAAAAGCATCAAACCGATAGACCTCCCGATTGCCATGACGGCACACGCTGAATCGATCACGGACTCTTCAGGTTTGATTCACACGGGAGTGAATCATGCCGCACACCTCAGACATCACCGCATTACCCATCCTCGACCTGTCCCTGCTCGACGGCACGCCGTCGCAACGCCAGGCCTTTCTTGATGACTTGCGCCATGCCGCCCGCGATGTGGGTTTTTTCTACCTGACCGGCCATGGCATCGACGCCAGCCTGCTCGAGCAAGTGCAGGACTACGCGCGCCAGTTCTTCGCCTTGCCTGACAGCGAGAAAACCGCCGTCGGCATGATCAATTCGCCGCACTTTCGCGGCTACAACCGCGCCGCTTCCGAGATCACCCGTGGCCAGCCCGATCAGCGTGAGCAATTCGATCTGGGCGCCGAGCGTGAGGTCTTGCCGTTGAACGCCGACAGTCCGTTGTGGGCGCGGCTGCAAGGGCCGAATCAATGGCCCGAAGCGTTGCCGCAACTCAAGCCGCTGTTGCTCGACTGGCAGCAGGCGATGACCCAAATGTCGCTGCGCCTGCTGCGTGCATTCGCCCAGTCACTGTCGTTGCCGGAAGACGCCTTCGACCGGTTGTACGGCGACAAACCCAACGAACACATCAAGCTGATGCGCTATCCGGGGCAAGCCTCGACGGCGAGCAATCAGGGCGTCGGTGCGCACAAGGATTCGGGTTTTCTCAGCTTTCTGCTGCAAGACCAGCAGGCCGGGCTGCAAGTGGAGATTGAAGAGGGGCGCTGGATCGATGCGCTGCCTCGGGACAACACCTTGGTGGTGAACATCGGCGAGCTGCTGGAGCTGGCCACCAACGGTTACCTGCGTGCCACGGTGCATCGGGTGGTGTCGCCGCCGGTGGGCAGCGAGCGCTTGTCCATCGCGTTTTTCCTCGGTGCGCAACTGGATGCGGTGGTGCCGCTGTATCCGTTGCCGACGGCGCTGTTGCGTGAGGCGCGCGGCCCGGCGAGTGATCCGCTCAATCCGCTGTTCCGCGATGTCGGCTGGAATTATCTGAAGGGTCGACTGCGCTCCCATCCCGATGTCGCGCAGCGCTTCTACGCCGATGCGTCGAATACCCAGACACCGCTTCGCAGGACCGCCAACGCCTGATCCATCACTCGCTTAAGGACTCTTCCCATGTTGAAAAAAGCAGGCTTGACCCTGGCCGTCCTCGGCGCGCTGGTGACTTCGTTCAGCGCTCGAGCGCTGGAGCCATTGCGGGTTGCCGCCGACCCGGTGCCCCACGCGCAGATTCTGGCGTACATCCAGAAACTCGATCCGCAGCTCAACCTCAAGGTGATCGAAATCCCGCAGGGCGTGAACTCCAACGAGTTGCTGGTGCACGGCGATGTGGACGCCAACTACTTCCAGCATCTGCCGTACCTGCAATCCCAGGAAAAGGCTCTCGGCGAAAAACTCGCGGTGGCCGCCACGGTGCACATCGAACCGCTGGGCATCTATTCCCATCGCCACAAAACCTTCGCCCAGGTGCCGGACAAAGGTACGGTCGCCGTGCCCAACAATGTCACCAACCTGAGCCGCGCGCTGTATCTGTTGCAGGACAATGGCCTGATCAAACTCAAGCCCGGTTTCAATGACCCGGCGGCCGATCAGGCGACACCGAAGGACATCGCCGAAAATCCGAAACAGCTGAAGATCCTCGAAATCGAATCGCCGCAACTGCCCCGCGCACTGGACGACGTCGACCTGGCGGTGATCAACGGCAACTACGCGCTGGAAGCCGGGCTGGTGCCGGCCAGGGATGCTCTGGGGCTGGAGAAGGCCGAGCACAACCCGTACGCCAATATTCTGGTGACCACGCCGAAACTGGAAAACGATCCGCGCATTCAGCAACTGGCCAAGGACCTGACCTCGCCGCAAGTCGCCAAGTACATCGCCGAGAACTTCAAGGGCTCGGTGATCCCGGTGGCGGATGCCAAGCCATGATCGTCGTCGAGCAGTTGAGCAAGACCTATCCGTCAGCGTCGAGCCCGGCGCTGGATCAGGTGTCGCTGAGCATTCCCGATGGCGCGATCTACGGGATTCTCGGGCGCAGCGGCGCGGGTAAATCAACGTTGCTGCGTTGCCTCAATCTGCTCGAACGCCCGGATGCCGGGCGGATTCTGCTGGACGGCGAAGACCTCACGGCGCTGTCCGACCGTGAGTTGCGCCGCCAGCGTCAGCGCATCGGCATGATCTTTCAGGGCTTCAACCTGCTGCATTCGCGCAACGTGTTCGACAACGTCGCGGTGCCGCTGGAAATCGCCAAGGTTGCCAAGCCACAGCGTTATGAACGGGTTCGGGAACTGCTGGATCTGGTGGGCCTGGGCGACAAGGCTGAAGCCTTTCCGTCGCAACTGTCCGGCGGGCAGAAGCAGCGGGTCGGGATCGCCCGGGCCTTGGCGGCGCGGCCGGCGTATCTGCTGTCGGACGAAGCCACCAGCGCCCTCGACCCGGAAACCACCGCGTCGATTCTGGAGCTGTTGCGCGACATCAACCGCCAGCTCGGTTTGACCATCGTCCTGATCACCCACGAGCTGGATGTGGTCAAGTCGATCTGCGATCACGCCGCGTCCATGGCCAACGGGAAACTGGTGGAGGCGGGGCCAGTCGCTCGATTGCTGGCCGATCCGCAGTCCGCCCTCGGCGCCTCACTGCGGCCCAGTTGCGGCTTGCCGCTGGGGCATGACGCGCCCGGTTTGAGCTTTCTGCGGCAATACGGCGTACGGGCGGCCCACTCATGAACCGCGTGATCGACTGGAATGAAATCCTGCAACTGGTGCTCAACGCTACCGGCGAAACCCTGTACATGGTGCTGCTCGCCGGGATGTTCACCTTGCTGATCGGCTTGCCGCTGGGGGTGTTGCTGTTCATCAGTCGCCGTCAGGGTCTTTATCCGTTGCCAAGGCTCAATCAGGCCTTGGGCGCGGTGATCAACCTCGGTCGTTCGCTGCCGTTCGTGGTGATGCTGATTGCCCTGATCCCGCTGACCCGGCTGGTGGTCGGCACTACGTTGGGCAGCACTGCCGCCGTGGTGCCGATCACCATCGGTGCCTTTCCGTTTTTCGCGCGGATCGTCGAGAACGCTTTGGACGAAGTCGAAAAGGGCCGGATCGAAGCGATCCTCGCCATGGGCGGTGACATCCGCCACGTGATTTTCAAAGTGCTGTTGCCCGAAGCGCTGCCGGCCTTGCTGGCGGGCATCACCCTGACGCTGGTGATGCTGATCGGTTTTTCTTCCATGGCCGGGGTGATTGGGGGCGGTGGACTTGGCGATCTGGCGATCCGCTACGGCTATCAACGATTCAACAATGAAGTGATGGTCGCCACCGTCGTGGTGTTGGTCATCCTCGTCCAGGGTGTGCAAAGCCTGGGCGATCGACTGGTGCGTTCACTGGCTCATCGACGTTAAGGAATTTTATGAGTGCGCCTGTCGCCGTGGTCTCCGAGCCACTGATTCGTGTACGTGAACTGAGCAAGACCTTTGGCTCGAACCGGGCGCTGGACCGGGTCAGCCTGGATATTTTTCCCGCTGAAGTGGTGGCGCTGCTCGGTGCCAACGGTGCGGGCAAGTCGACGCTGGTAAAGATCCTCGCCGGCAGTCAGGCCCACGATGGCGGCGAGATCCGGATCGATGGCCAACCCCGGCATTTCAGTTCGCCGCTGTCGGCGCGCCGCTTCGGCATCGTCGCGGTTCATCAGCAGATCAACGAGGGCATCGCGCCCGGATTGAGCGTGGCGGAAAACCTGCTGCTCGATGAACTGTGCCGCCCCGACGCTGACTTCTGGCTCAACCGCAAACGCCTGCTGGAACGCGCCGCGAGTATCGCTGCGGGGCTCGGTCTGGTGCTGCCGCTGGAGCAACCGATCGAACACCTCGGCCAGGCCGAGCGGCAACTGGTGGTGCTGGCCCGCGCCTTTGCCCTGCAACCGCGCCTGCTGATTCTCGACGAGCCGACAGCGGCCCTGTCGGATGCCGAAGCGCAGCGCCTGTTCGGGCTGATCGACACCTTGCGCAGTCGTGGTGTGGCGATTCTGTACATCTCCCATCGGCTGTCCGATCTGCAACGAGTGGCCGATCGCGCCGTGGTGTTGCGCGACGGGCAACTGGCCGGTGAGTTCAGTGCCCGGCAATTGCCAGAGGCACTGGAAGCGATGCTCGGGCAGGCGCTGGAGGCTCACGTCTACACACCGCGAGCGGCGGGGCGCGAAGTGCTGAAACTGCGCGACGTGAAAGTCCTGCCGCGCACCCGTGCCTTTGATTTGTCCTTGCACGGAAACGAAGTGGTGGTGCTGACCGGATTGCTCGGCGCCGGCAAAAGCGAGATCGCCGAAGTGCTGTTCGGGCTGCGCAAAACATTGTCCGGCTCTCTGCAACTGGACGGCATCGAGTGGCAACCGGGCTCGCCCCGCCAGGCGATCCAGAGTGGCGTGTTCTTCGCCGCCGAGGATCGCGCGAGCCAATCGCTGGTGGCGGACTTTTCATTGCGCCGAACCCTGACCTTGCCGTTCCTCGAACGCTTCACCCGTGGCGGTTTCATCCGCAACCGTGCCGAAGCGGCGGCGGTGGAGGCGCAAGTCGCAGCGCTGGGAATCAAGACCGCCGGCATCGATGTGCCGATGAGTGCGTTGTCCGGCGGCAATCAGCAAAAAGTCGTGCTCGGCCGCTGGTTGCTTGGCGAGGGCAGAGTGTTGATTCTCGACGAGCCGTTTCAGGGCGTCGATGTGCGTGCCCGGCGCGAGATCGGCCAGTTGTTGCGCGACAGCGCCGCTGGCCGCGCCACGCTGGTGATCTGCTCGGACGTCGATGAAGCGCTGGAGATCGCCGACCGGATTCTGCTGGTGCGCGATCACGCGGTGGAGGCCGAGTACCCGCGTGCCGGGCTGGATCGCGCCACCCTGGTCGCCGCGCTGGCCGGCAACGATCCGCAAAATTCTATTGTTCACGCCGCGCCAAGGAGTAGAGCGAGTGCCTGATTCGAGTTCCCTGTTGTCATCCGCCCCAGCGGCGTCCGAGCGCTTCGTGCAAGCGCTGATCCGCTACGGCCTGCTGTGGGTGCTGGCGTTGATCGTGGTGTTTTTCAGTGTGGCGGAACCGGCGTTCCTGCGCGTTGGCAACCTGTTCAGCATTCTGCAGTCGGTGTCGATTGTCGCGCTGCTGGCCTTGGGCGTGACGCTGACCATGGCCGTGGGCGGGCTGGATCTGTCGATCGGCGCGGTGGCGGCCATGAGCCTGATGATCGCCAGTTACGTGATGGTGGTGCTCGGCTGGGGTGCGGTGCCGGCGGTGCTGATCAGCCTGGCCGGTGGCGCACTGGTCGGGCTGCTCAACGGCTGGCTGATCGTGAAGATGCGCGTGCCGGACATTCTCGCCACGCTCGGCAGCATGTTCCTGGTGATCGGCGTGCAACTGATTCCCACGGGTGGTCGTTCGATTGCGGTGGGCATGACCCTGCCCAATGGCGACGAAGCCGAGGGTTCGTTCAGTGCGGTGTTTCTGGCGCTGGGTCGCGGACGGCTGTGGGACATCGTGCCGATTCCGGTGTTGATCACGGCGGTGGTCGCGGTGGCGGTGTGGCTGTTTCTCGAACGCACGCGCATCGGCCGGTTGTTCTATGCGATTGGCGGCAACGAGCAGGCGGCGCGTCTGGCCGGTGCGCCGGTGCAGCGCTTCAAGTTGCTGGCTTATGTGCTCTCGGCGTTGTTGGCATCGCTGGGCGGATTGTTGTTGGCGGCGCGGTTGGGGCGCGGTGATGTCAGCTCCGGCAACGGTCTGGTGCTCGATGCACTGGGCGCTGCGCTGATCGGTTTTGCCGTGCTCGGGGCGAAGAAGCCCAACGCGTTCGGCACCCTGGTGGGCGCGTTGCTGGTGGCTTCGTTGCTCAACGGCCTGACCATGCTCAACGCGCCGTATTACGCGCAGGATTTCGTCAAGGGACTGGTGCTGGTGCTGGCCCTGATGTTCACCTTCGGCCTCGCGCATCGGGCGCGCTGAGCCGGTTCATTGATGCTTCAAGGAAAGATCCATGCACGGTTCAATCAAGCAGTTCGCACGTCATTGCCTCGCCGGGGCGTTGCTCTCGGCACTGGCCTTCAATGCGCAGGCCAAGGCCTTGCCCGGCGCACCGGCGCCGTTCGATAAAGGTCAGGTACAGATCGCGCTGGTGGGCTATCTGTTCTCCGGGGATTTCCCTGAAGCCTATCTGCGCGGGGTGGAGAAACAGACCGAAGCGCTGGGCGCCAACCTGCGGGTGTTCGACGCGCGGCAGCAGGCAGCCAGTCAGGGCGAGATGATCGATCAGGCCGCCGATCTCGGTGTCGACGGGATCATCGTGCAACTGGGGCTGGCGGAAACCCTCAAAGGGCCGATTGAGCGGGCGCTGGCCAAAGGCATCAAGGTCGTCGCATTCGACGTCGACCTGAACACGCCGCAAGTGACTCAGGTCGAGCAGGATCACCACGCACTGGCGCGGCTGGCACTCGATCAAGCGCTCAAGGACAACGGCACCCGCTTCGACGCCGGGTATGTCTACATCAGCGGCTTCACGCCGATGGAGCGCCGCGACGAAATCTGGAGCCAGGTCAAGGCGAGCAATCCGGGGATCATCGAGAAGGCGCGCTTCGGCACGCTCAATCCGCCGATTGCCAACTCGGTGGCGGATCAGGCCAGCGCCGTGTTGCGAGCCAATCCGGGGATCAGCGTGATTTTTGCGCCGTTCGATGAGTTTGCCAAAGGCGCGAAGATCGCCGTCGATGAGGCCGGTCTGAGCCGCAAGGTGAAGATCTACAGCGCCGATATTTCCACTGCCGACATCCAGATCATGAAAGAACCGGACAGCGCCTGGGCCGCCACCGCTGCGGTCAATCCGCAAGTGGCCGGGGCGATCAGCGTGCGCAGTCTGGCGATGCTGATTGCCGGGGAAAATCCGGGGCACAAGGTGCTGGTGCCGCCGACTCTCATTACCCGTCAGCAACTGCTGGATCTGGACGTGAAAAATGTGCGCGACCTTGGGCAGAAACTGCCGGCCTTCGGTGACACCGCCAACGTCGCGCGGTCGCCGTGGATTCCCGTGGCGAACTGAGGAGCCGACATGCACGACAAGGCTGCGCGTCTGCGCAAGAGCCGTTCGCCGAAAGCCGATGTGGCGTTGGGCGAACGGCTGCCACCGGGGCAGGTGCTGACGGAGCGTTTCCCGATCCTGCACGAAGGCGAGGTGCCGGCGTATGACCTGGCGAAGTGGTCGCTGCGCCTGTTCGGCACTTTGGCCAACCCGGTCGAGCTGACCTACGCCGATCTGCAAGCGCTGCCGCAACGCTCGTTGCAATGCGACATTCATTGCGTGACACGCTGGTCGAAGTTCGACACCCGCTGGAGCGGCGTGCACCTGCAAGACCTGTTGCAGGCCCTGGACATTCGGCCGACATCGTCCTTCGTCATGGCCCACGCCGATCACGGTTACCAGACCAACCTGCATCTCGAAGACCTGCTGCATCCGCACAGCCTGCTGGCCACCCATTACGACGGTCAGCCGCTGACCGCGCAACACGGTTGGCCACTGCGTCTGGTGGTGGCGGGGCGGTACTTCTGGAAGAGCGCGAAATGGCTGCGCGGGCTCGAATTCACCGATCAGGAACAACCGGGCTTCTGGGAGCGCAACGGCTTTCACTTGCATGCCGATCCGTTCATTGAACAGCGTTTCAGTGGTGATGCGCTGGACATTGCCGAAGATGCCTGGCGGGAAAAGGACTTCGACTGACGGCCTCTAACTTCGCTCCGAAAAAAACACACAGATTAATAACGCTCTCTACAACAACGTGGAGTGCGTTTTTGTGCGTGATTAGTTGTTCGTTAGTTGGGTGTTCATGTTGTTGCGCAAACACAAGTGTTGCTCAGGCAACACTCCGTTCGTCGGGCATAACCTAAGCGTTATTGGTTCTTTTGCGGCGTGCGACCGCTCGTCTAGGATCGGTAAACAGGGGGTTCTACTAACTTTGGGGTTCTTGCGCTCTAACAGCCGATAGTTGTTCAACACACTTGGCTGCCTTTCTGAATATCAAAACTACAGCAGAAATTGCCGTGCGCTGATTGCCGACACTTCATGATTCGGCAGCGGCCGGTTATTAACTGCGATTCAAGGAGCTGTCGCATGATTCACCGTTCGCGTTCATTACTCGCCATCGCTGTTGTCAGTGCAATCTGGCAACTTCCTGCACAAGCTGAAGATACTTCTGCGAGCGTCGACGATGACACCCGGCTGGGCACCGTGCTGGTCACCGGGACCCGGGGCACCGCTCGCACGGTGCTGGATTCGCCGGTGCCGGTGGATGTGCTGACCGCCGAGGACCTGAAGACCGCCGGCGCCAGTGGCGGCGAGCTGGGCCAGGCGTTGCAGACGCTGTTGCCGTCGTTCAGTTTTCCGCGCCAGTCCAACTCCGGCGGCGCCGACCATGTGCGTGCCGCGCAGCTGCGTGGGATGAGCCCGGATCAGGTGCTGGTGCTGGTCAACGGCAAGCGCCGGCACACCTCGGCGGTGGTCAACGACTCGTCGAAAATCGGTCGCGGCACGGCGCCGGTGGACTTCAACTCGATCCCGATCAGCGCGATCAAACGCATCGAAGTGCTGCGCGACGGCGCCGGTGCGCAGTACGGCTCCGATGCGATTGCCGGGGTGATCAACATCATCCTCGACGACGCCCCCGAAGGCGGCGAAGTCTCCACCAGCTACGGCGCCTACCACACCCATCAGGACGCGATCGGCAAAACCACCACCGACGGCCAGAACAGCGTGACCACCGCCAAGATCGGCACACGGCTGGGCGAGGAGGGCGGCTTCATTCGCGGCGGCACCGAGTACAAGGATCGCAACCCGACCAACCGCGCCGGCTACGACGGCTTCGCCGACACCCCGGGCCAGCGCAACTATGTGATGGGCGACGGTGTGGCGCGGGACGTCAACGCCTGGTTCAACGGCGAATTGCCGTTGGCCGGCGGCAAGGCCTACAGCTTCGGCACCTACAACGAACGCCACACCACCGGCGCTGAGTTCTATCGCTATCCGTCCGAGCAGCCGCAGTTCTACCCCAACGGCTACTTGCCGCAATCGTTGGGTGACAACACCGACATCTCCGCCACCGCCGGTTACAAGGGCCTGATCGGCGACGACTGGGATTTCGACAGCAGCGTCACCCACGGGCGCAACCGCTTCGAATCGGCAACCCGTCGCACCCTCAACGTCAGCCTCGGCGCGGACTCGCCGACCCGCTTCGACACTGGTGACTATGAGTTGCGCCAGACCACCACCAACCTGGATTTCAGCCGCGAATTGCGCCTCGGCGGCCGCTCGTTCGTGCTGGCGGTGGGCGGTGAATATCGCTACGAAAACTACCTGACCTTTGCTGGAGATGAAGCCTCTTACATCGGTTCCGGGGCCGATGGCGCCAACGGCCTGCGCCCGAGTGAAGAGTCGGATCTTGACCGCAACGTGTTCGGCACCTACGCCGAATTGTCCGGTGATCTCACCGACCGCTTCTTTGTTGATGCCGCCACGCGCTGGGAACATTACGACGACGCCGGCAGCAAACTCACCGGCAAGCTCAGCGGTCGCTACAAGCTGACCGATCAATGGGCGTTGCGCGGTGCGGTGTCGAATAACTTCCGCGCGCCGTCGCTGGCCCAGAGCGGCTTCCAGAACACCACCAGCAACTTCGGCGACGGCGGCACGCTCACCGATATCCGCGTGCTGTCGGTCAACGATCCGATTGCCCGTGCCCTGGGCGCGGAAAAACTCGATCCGGAAACCTCGAAGAACTTCAGCCTCGGCCTGACGTTCCAGTTGAACGAACGCTTCGATGCGTCGCTCGACGTGTTCCGTATCGACGTCAAGGACCGCATCACCCTGTCCCAGCGAATCGGCAGCGACGCGCTGGAAAGCTACATCAATGACAACTTCGGCGTGGCAGGCGTGCACGACGTCAACTTCTTCACCAACGCCGCTGACACCAGCACCGACGGCGCCGAACTGGTGCTCAACTACCATCAGCCGTTCTACGACGGGCAACTGGGCCTGACCACCGCGTACACCTACAACCACACCAAGGTCACCAGCACCAAGGGCACGCCGTCGCAACTGACCGCCTTAGGGATCGGCAACGACGCGCTGGTCGGGGTCGAAGAACGCAACACCCTGACCGACGCCGCGCCCAAGGATCGCTTCGTGTTTTCCGCCAACTGGACCAGCGAACACTGGGGCCTGCTCGGGCGTCTGACCCGTCAGGGCGAAACCACTCGGGTGTTCGATTTCGGCGACTCGCAGCCTGAGCAAACCTACGGCGCGGTATGGCAACTGGACGCCGAGGTGACCTACAAATTCACCCCGAAATTCAGCATCGCCCTGGGTGGCAACAACCTGACCGACAACTACCCGGAACGCTCCGGCTCGGCCATCAACTACGGCGGCAACCTGCCGTACGACGTGCTGTCGCCGATCGGCACCAACGGCGCTTATTACTACGCCACCGCGACTTACGGCTTCTGAGTCTTTTCCGCCATGGATGGCGGATCATCAGCGGGAACCTTCATGACTCAAACCAATGGCCCCAAGCGGCACCTGCCGGTGTTCCAGGCATTGCTGATCACGCTGGGCATGGTCATCACCACCGATATTCTCAAAACCGCGCCGACCGTTGCCTTGAACGT
The DNA here is from genome assembly GCF_949767575.1 of Pseudomonas sp. IT-P2. Taxonomy (NCBI): domain Bacteria; kingdom Pseudomonadati; phylum Pseudomonadota; class Gammaproteobacteria; order Pseudomonadales; family Pseudomonadaceae; genus Pseudomonas; species Pseudomonas sp. IT-P2. Next base: position 172,491 of record NZ_CATKQA010000011.1, read on the forward strand.
CGGGCCGGAACATTTCTATTGGGTCTGGGTGCTCGGCGCACTGGCGTCGATGGCCGGGGCCTTGTGCTTTGCCGAGATGGCCACCGCGTTTCCGCATCCGGGCGGTGACTATCATTTCCTGCGCACCGCTTACGGCGAGCGCATGGGTTTCCTGTTTGCCTGGTCGCGATTCTCGGTGATGCACACCGGGTGGATCGCGTTGTCGGCGTTCATGTTTGCCGACTACTTCAATGCGGTCGTGCCGTTGGGGCATTACGGATCGGGAGTGTTTGCCGGTGCGATCATTGCCGCGTTGGTGCTGTTGAATCTGACGGGCAAGCACATTGGTTTCATGACTCAGACTGTGTTGGTCGGGCTGCTTGCTCTCGGGTTCCTGAGCATTGCCAGCGCCGGGGTCTGGCTGGCGTGGCAAGGGATCGAACCCGCGCTGCCCAGCGATCCGGTGGTGCCCGAACACACTGGCGCGGCAGGGTTTTCTGCGGCGATGATCTTCGTGTTTCTGGCCTTCGGCGGCTGGAGTGATGCGGCGACGTTGTCGGCCGAAGTGCGCGACGGTCGACGCGGCATTTTCATTGCCATGCTCGGTGCGCTGACGGTGCTGATGGCGATCTATCTGGCGCTGAACTGGGCGTTTGTCCAAGGGCTGGGATTCGAAGGTCTGGCCGCGAGCAACGCGCCGGCGGTGGAACTGTTGAACCGCGCCTTCGGTGCTCCGGGCGTATTGCTGATTCTGTTGATGGTCGGCATCGCGGCCATCGCCACCATCAACTCGACCTTGATGGTCGGCGCCCGCACCACCTACGCCGCCGCCCGTGATGTGCCGCAACTGCGCCGTTTCGGCGAATGGGACGAACGCGACGGCGTGCCGCGCAAGGCGTTGCTGGCGGAGGGGGCGGTGGCGTTGTTGCTGGTGCTGTTTGGCAGTTTTACCCAGAGCGGTTTCAACACCATGGTTGAGTATCTGACGCCGGTGTATTGGTTGTTTCTGAGTCTGAGCAGTCTGGCGTTGATCATTCTGCGGCGGCGTTTCCCCGAGATCCCCCGGCCGGTCAGGGTGCCGTTTTATCCGGTTTTGCCGCTGCTGTTTTCTGGCTTGTGCGTTTACATGTTGTATTCCAGCGTGACAGTGGTGGGGTTGGGGGCGTTACTGGGGATTGGGGTTTTGGTGGTTGGCGGGTTGTTGCTGGCCGGGTTGAGCCGCCTGGTGTCGACACCTCGGCAGACTCTGCAACGGAGCGTAGATCAGAAGGACACCGCCGCCGGCTGAGATAACCGCAGCACCGACAAATCCCCGGTAATCCGCTTGTAAGCCAAACGAATCGCCTCAATGTCACTCTCACGTTTCGCGCTGCTTTCGTGCAGGATCACAATCACCTTGGTCGCCAGCCGCTCGGGTACTTTCGCGTCATGGTCTTTCCACTGCCCATACGCATCGAACACGCTGAACCCGTCCGGGAACCGCGTCGTCACTTCCTGATCGAGAAACTCGCGCCAGCGCGCCGGGCTCACCACACCTTCCTTGCCTTCCAACGGCCCCACCGAGAAATACAACTCGGTGCGCACCCACTGCGCCTGCGCCGGCCGCGTGGCATCGCCCTGCAGGGTCGAACTGGCGGGATCTTTGGTATGCACGGAAACCGGAGGAGGGCTGGCACACCCGGCGACCGCCAGGAACAGTGCTGCCAGTACTAAACGTTGCGGCATGGAACTTCCTTATTGTTAAGAACTGTCCCGAATTATAGAGGGGACGGTTAATAGCAATAAAAGATTAAAAAATGGATCGCTACTGAACTAATGGAATAAGCAAACACAGTGAAAATAATGCCCGCTGGTTAGAACGATTATTTCTTTAAGTTATTTGCTTGGCGTTGGATCGCATATCTATTGCATTCAAAAACCTGCTCCCGCATTTGCCGGATCTGTCATGGCGTCTACTCTGCTGCTGCAACGGTTCAAGTCGCACGGAACGCTGCACTTGAAGCGTTTGAACAGCAGTTTTTGCTGCTCGATGGACAGCTTGTTGCGGATTTTTCAATCCTTAGAATCGGCTCCATCAACTTCTCATCCAGTTCTTAATCCTCAGGGAGCTACACCATGATGAACGCCATGCAGATGCAAATGCCGATGAACGCCAACATGCCGATGATGCCGATGACGGGCATGCCGATGATGATGGCGACCATGAGCTGCGACATGATGGACGACGGCATGATGTGCAAGATGATGCCGGCCGCTGGCATGGACATGGCCATGTTCAAGAACAGCGCGCAAATGATGCAGATGATGATGGACTGCGGCATGCCGATGATGATGCATTGCGGCAACATGAGCATGATGTGCATGTCCCCGGCGGCCATGGCCATGCCGATGATGAACATGATGATGCCGATGCCGATGATGGGCATGCCGATGCCATCGATGAAGTGCGTGATGGAATGCACCATGATGGCCGACTGCATGATGTGCAAAATCATGCCGATGCCGGGCATGAACATGGACATGATGAAAAACTGCTGCGCCCTGATGATGAAAATGATGAACGACTGCAGCATGCCGATGATGATGAGCTGCAACGGCATGCCGATGATGTGCTGCACCTGCTGATTTCCGCCAGTGCATGAAAAAGCCCGACCGGGGAATTCCCGGTCGGGCTTTTTCATGTCTGTCTGTTTGTCAGTCCAGGCGTTCGGGGTAGGTCACCACCAGATACGCCACCGCTTCACTGTCGGCGGGGTTGCGGTAGCGGTGGGGCTGGTCGGCGTAAAACAGGATCGAGTCGCCTGTCGACAGCAGATAACGCTCGTCGTTGACGCTGATCTCCAGCACGCCCTGAGCCACCACCAGGTTTTCCTGCACGCCCGGGCCGTGGCCCTCGGATTGATCCTCGCCCAGCGGGCTCAGGCGCAGTTCGTAGAATTCCGACTGGCGCGCCACATCAAAGGGAAATAGCGCGCGGCTGACAAAGGCACCGCTGGCGCTGACCAGCCGCTTGCTCTGGCTCGCCGACAACACGGCCACGCCTTCGAACGCGCGATGTTCGAGAAACGCCGCCACCGACACCTTCAAACCCTTGGCGATTTTGCACAGCACCTTGATCGACGGCACGCTGCGCCCGGATTCGATCTGCGCCAGCATCGCCCGACTCACGCCGCACTGGCGGGCGAGGGCATCGAGCGACAGGTGCCGCTTGCCGCGCAGACGTTGCAGGTTCTGCGCGACACGTTCACAGATCGGGTCTTCTTCCAGGGAATCAAGGTTGTTCAGGTCCAGCACAGGTTCATCGGCGCTCGCCAGAAAGCGCGAGGGTTCACGCGCGTTCACGCTTGACGCGTCTCGCCGGAACGAGCGGCCTGCACCCACTGGTAAGCCTGATAACCGGCATTGCGCGCATACATTTCCCACATCAGCCGGGCCTGTTGCTGGGCGTGGCGGCGTTTGCGGTAGACGGCGAAGTCGATCAGGTTGTCAGTCGGTTTCATGGCGCACTTCACTGTGTTCAATGACGGGATGAGGTGAGAGTACGCCGAGATTTTTATAACGATAAATACTGATTGTTTATTTATTAATTCAATTGGGTTCTATATGAAATGATTGGCGCGCCGATGCAACCGGCGCGCCAATCCTTCATTTGCTGGCGTTCAACACAATCCGGTACCGCGCCTTGCCGCTGCGCAGATGATCAACAGCCTCATTGACCTTGCTCATCGGAAATTCCTCTACCTGCGGCAGGATCTGATGCCGCGCGCAGAATTCCAGCATGGTCGTTGCCGTGGCGGGCGAGCCGACCGGGGAGGCTGACAGGGATTTCTGTTGAGGAATGAGGTTGAACACGTGTACCGGAATCGCGTCGGGCACGATGCCGACGAAGTGCAGCCGGCCCTTGCCGCGCAGGGTGGCGAGCATGGCCGTCCAGTCGAGGTTGGCGTTGGCGGTGATCAGCAGAAAGTCGAGGGTGCCGGCCATCGCTTTCAGCGCTTCGCTGTCGGTGGAGGCGACGACCTTGTGGGCGCCGAGGCGCTTGGCTTCGTCCTGTTTGCTCAGGGAAGAGGTGAACGCGGTAACGTCGCATCCCCAGGCATTGAGAAAACGCAGCGCCAAATGGCCGAGGCCACCGATACCCACCACGCCGACCCGGTCGGTCGGCTTGATGTCGAATTCCACCAGCGGATTGAAGACCGTGGAGCCGGCGCAGAACAGCGGGCCGGCGAGGGCCGGGTCGAGGTTGTCCGGAAGCTTCAGCGCCCAGGCCCAGTGAGTGCGCAGTCGATCGGCGAAACCGCCATGGCTGCCGATGATCGTCGGTTTGGCGGTGGCACAAAGGTGATGGGAACCGCCGATGCAGGACGAGCAATGCATGCAACTGCCCTTGTACCAGCCGATCCCCACGCGCTGACCGACCTCCAGACCACGTACCTGCGGGCCTGTGCGCACGATGCGGCCGACCACTTCATGGCCGGGAATGAACGGGTATTGGCTGATGCCCCAGTCGTTGTCGATCAGTGACTGGTCGGAGTGGCAGACGCCGCAATATTCCACGGCGACTTCGACTTCCTCATCCCCCAGCGGGCCAGGGTCGTAACTGAAGCGCTCCAGCGGCGCGCCGGCCGAGGTGGCGGCCCAGCCGGTGAATGTCGTGGGTTCGGTGTTATTGCTCATGGGACACCTCCAGGTCTGGCGCTGCGGGCGCAGCCTGAAGAGTCTAGCGTGTCATCAAGCGGGCGCTAGCCAGGTGTTCAGCACGCGTCGATCCAGTTCTTCCCAATCTGCCATGCCCAAAACGCGCGTGGTGTTCAGGCCGCGTAAATAGCCGCGCAGCTGATAGGCGACGGCCCGCACTGATTCGGAATCGGCAACGTTCTGGCCCAGGACCGTTTCGTATTCGACAAGGTATTCCGCCACGCGGTCGCGGAATTCGGGCACGACGGCATCGCGGATCAGATCAAAGGTTCGCACGGGTAATCCTCATCTGTTTTCGTTGTGATTGAGTGTGCCGCAGTCTGCACGCCGCGCAACTATCGGTTCAAGTAATAGTGACCATCAAGAAACGCAAGTTCTGCTTTGGTGCCGATGGGCGGAAAATCGCCTCCATCGAACACGCCGCTGAAGGAATTGCGCGATGAAGACTTTGAACCGACTGGCTGTAGTCGCCCTGCTGATGGGCGGGGTGGCCGCTACCGTAGCCCCGGCTTACGCAGACGACGCCAAGTCGTGCCATTTTCTGCCCGTCGCCGCCAGCAGCGCCGCGCTGCAGCACTCGCAAACCGTCGGTGTGCTGTACAGCGAAAACACACTGGACAACCTGCAATACCTCGAGCGTTACCACGATGTGGCGGTGAACGGTGCCAAGGATGCGCTCGATGCGCGGATCCGTGACGCCTTCGTCGACAGCTCCGACCCGGAACTGGCCATCGACTGGCTGATGAGTTCGCTGCAACAACAGTTTCTCTCGGTGACCGTCTACGAAAACCTTGATGCGCTGGTACAGGCCCATCCGGACGTGGTGGTGATGCTCGACACCCACAACCGTCTGCTGACCCAACGCAACAGCCAGGTCGAAGCGCGGTTCGCCGCACGCTTCTACGACGCCAACCTGCAATACATCGGCAAGGCCGAGGGCGCGGTGGAGAAGCAACTGCCGTCGGTGTGGGTACACAACAAGGCGGCGCCCGAAATCGCTGCAGGGATCGAACAGCAACGCGATCTGCAACTGAGTGCCTTGAAGCAGTTCGATGACTCGCTCAAAGCCCTGGTGAGTGCAGGCTGAACACCCAAATCAAAAACGGCAACGGCAGTGCCCGTGACACTGAACGTTGCCGAAGAACCGAACCGTTTATTTTCAGGATTTTATCCATGCGTACCTTTTTTATCCCTGCCATGGCTTCTGCCATTTTGCTGCTGACCGCTTGCGCCTCTGCGCCGAACGATCCGACGCTGACCTTGCAGACGCACAAGACGCCCGCCCAGTACGCCGAATGCGTGGTGCCGAAACTGCAGGGCAGTGCGCTGAATCCGACCGTGTCGCAGACCCAGCGCAGCTACCGGATCGTGGTGCCAAGCAAGGTGGCGGCGGACAACGTTCTGGAAGCCTACAAGGCGCAGGACGGCGGCAAGGTGTTTTTGTATGAGCGCCACTTGCTGGCGTCGAGTTTCATGCCGTCGAGTTTTGAACGGGCTGCCCAGGAGTGCCTGTAACGCCTGACGGTTAACGCTTTTGACGATGCTCCTTTGGTTGGCCGCAACCAACCAATTCCTTTGCCCCGCACCTTGCGGGGCTTTTTTTGCCCGGCGTTTGGCGCAGTCGGCGCTACGCTGGATAGCGGAAAAGGTTTTCGGGAGTACAAGGATATGAAGAAGGGCAGCAGCGGCGCGGCGACCGAGAATCCCTCTGTGCTGATCGACGCAAGAATCAAGGAACTGAACGACTGGCGCGGCCAGAAGCTGGCCGAGATCCGCGCGATCATTCATGAAGCGGACCCGGAGGTCGTCGAAGAGTGGAAGTGGCGCGGCGTTCCGGTCTGGTCACACAACGGCATCATCTGCACCGGGGAAACCTACAAGGCCGTGGTGAAAATGACCTTCGCCAAAGGCGCGGCGCTGGAGGATCCGTCAGGACTGTTCAACGCCAGCCTGGAGGGCAATACCCGGCGGGCGATTGATATTCACGAAGACGACAAGATCGATGCAAAAGCTCTGAAAACGCTGGTGCGTTCGGCGATTACGTTGAATTCAAAGAAGTGATTTGCCGTTGAGGCAGAGATAAAACGGAGGAGGGTGAAACGAGGAAGAAAATGGCAGGGGCGGCTGGATTCGAACCAACGCATGGCAGGATCAAAACCTGCTGCCTTACCGCTTGGCGACGCCCCTGAAGCTATTGGTTTCAGTCCCGGGAGGACCTCTGCAACAGTGGGCGGCACTTTACCAGCGCTCTTGCGATCTGTGAACCCCTGAAACCAATAAATTTCAGGGAAAACAGCTACTTATTTCCCGGACGGTATTGTCGCCCAGGTTTTTCGGGCTTTTCAGCGATTGCCAAGAAAACCGGCGCGACCGCTGTAGCCCGAAAACCTGGCAAAGACCTGCCTCGATGAACCGATCAGTTGCCGTCTGCAACCTTGCGTTCGATTTCGTCGACCTTGCGTTGCAACTCCTCAGCGTCCTGCTCCTTGGTGCGGGTCGACGAGGGCGTGATGACCTCATCCACGCCGCGGGTCTTGTCGTCCGGGTCCTCAAGATCGCGTTTCACCACATCGACCGGTTTGCCGGACGTATCCGTGGCTGGGGCTTTGCTGTCGTTGTTCATGGCACTGACCTCCGTTGGCTTAAACGTTGGATGCAGCGCTCTGGCGCGAGTTCGAGTTTTTTAGCGGCAACCGTGCGGAAAACTGCGGAGCCGGGTTGATGAACCGCCGGTAGCTCACCGGCAACAAGCCGATATTTGTTCAGGCGACAAAACCCAGCAACAGCGTCGCCAGAATCACCGTCGAAGCGCCGCCGATCCGGGTGGAGATCTGGGCAAAGGGCATCAGTGACATCCGGTTCGACGCCGACAGGATCGCGACGTCGCCGGTGCCGCCCAGACCGCTGTGGCAGCAGGTCACGATGGCCGATTCGATGGGGTACATCTTCATCAGGTTGCCAATGAAAAAACCGGCGACGGTCATCGACACCACCACGCTGAGGCACACCAGCACATAGCCGATCGAAAACACCTTCACCACGCTGTCGAGCGGCACATACAGCATGCCCAGGCCAATCATCACCGGCCAGATGAAGGCGGCGGAAACCAGTTTGTAGAAAGACTGCGCGCCTTTTTCCAGCTTCTCCGGCAGCACGCGCACGTATTTGAACAGCACCGCCGCGAGGATCATTATCACCGGACCCGGAATCCCGACGACCTTTTCCAGCAAGCCGCCGAGGACGAAGAAAGTGCAGATCACCAGCACCCCGGCGCCCATGACCCGCAGGTCGATGGCGGTGGCGGACTCATCCTTGACCTTGAATTTATCGTTTTCGGCTTTCGCCCGGATCAGCGCCCCTTCACCGTTGATGGCCGGGCGTTTCAGTGCCAGTCGTGCCAGGTAACCGGCGCAGATGATCGCTGCAATGTTGCCGACCACGGCCGCCGGGACCAGTTGCGCGACGTAGATGTCCGGCGTGCCGCCGAGGATCGCCGAATAGGCCATGGACAGCGGCAGGATGCCTTCGCCGATGCCGCCGCCAATGATCGGCACGATGATGAAAAAGAACGTGTGGTAGACGCTGTAGCCGGCAAGCTTGCCGACAATCAGCCCGCTCGCGACGGCGGCCAGGGTGCCGGCCAGCAAGGGGATGAACATGCGGATCATGCCCTGGACCAGAATGAACCGGCTCATGCCCAGGATGCTGCCGACCACCAGGCTGGCGATCACGAAGTACAGGAAGTTGGCTTCCTTCATCAGCATTTTGGTGGCGTCGATCGTCGGTGCGCCGAAGAAGCCGTAGAACACCAGCACCGATGGCAACATCAGGCACAGGATGGCGCCGCCACCGATTTCCCGCAGGATCGGCAGACGCGAGCCCATCTGGCCGAAGAACACGCCCATGGTCATGATCACGGCCAGTCCACCGATCATGTTCTTCGGCAGAAAGCCGAGGTGGGCTGACAGAAACACGATCACGGCGATGCCGAGGAAGATCGGCAGCGGGATCACGCCGATCTCATAGGTGCGCAGGCGCTGGATGAAGCCGCCGGCGCGCGGGCCGTCGACGTTCAGGGATTGCTCAAGGGAGTCGCTCATGACGCATGTCCTCATGTTTGTTTTTATCGAGGATTGACGGGAAACCACGGTGCACCGGGCTCGGGTGGCGAGGCGGTGATTCGATGGTATCCTTCGCAAAATGCGTGATAAACAGCGGAAGCATGCGGCCTATGAACACGAATCGTGACCAATTTCCCTTGCCCGAAGACCTCAAGGTGTTCCTCACCGTCATCCGCAAGAACAGCTTTGCCAGCGCCGCCGACGAGTTGGGCTTCTCACCGGCCTACGTCAGCAAGCGCATCTCGGTGCTGGAAACCACGCTGACGACCAAGCTGTTGCACCGCACCACCCGGCGCATCGCGCTGACCGACGATGGCGAGCGGGTGCGGATCTGGGCGGAGAAACTGCTGGGGGATTTCGATCAGTTTCTCGGCGAGATTTCCCAGGCCCGGCACCAGCCGGCGGGGTCGCTGCACATTTGCAGCAGCTTCGGTTTCGGCCGCAATCATGTGGCGCCGGCGATCAGCCAGTTGTCCCGGGCATGCCCGAAACTCGACATCCGGCTAGACGTGTTCGACCGGGTGGTCGATCTGGTGGGCGAGGGCTTCGACCTGGAAATCCTCGTCGGCGATGATCTGCCGGGCCAGCATCTGGCGCGCAAACTGGTGAGCAACCGGCGCGTGCTGTGCGCCACGCCGGAATACCTCGAACGCCGGGGCACGCCGCAATCCCTTGAAGACCTGAAAGACCACGATTGTCTGGTGCTCAAGGAGCGTAACAATGCGTTCGGCATCTGGACCCTGAGCAAGGACGGCCAGGAAGAAACGGTGCGAGTGAATGGCCCGTTGTCCTCCAACAGCGGCGAGATTGTGCTGGAGTGGGCCTTGAGCGGCGGCGGGATTCTGTTGCGCTCGATGTGGGACGTCAAACCGATGCTCGAGCAGGGCAGGCTGGTGCAGGTGCTGGACGGCTACACCCAGAGCGCCAACGTCTGGGCGGTCTATCCGACCCGGCTCAGCGAGTCGGCGAAATTGCGGGTGTGCGTGGAGTTTCTGGAGGAGTACTTCCGCGATTTGTCCGTGGAATGAAAACGGGCGGTTCAATGAACCGCCCGTTTTTTTTTGCCATCAACCCAGCCAGGGATTGTCCGCCAGATGCCGTGTCTCGAAGGCGCGGATCTGCTCGGTGCGTTGCAGCGTGGTGCCGATGGCGTCCAGTCCCAGCAGCAGCGATTGTTTGCGCAACTGATCGATCTCGAAGCCGATCAGCGTGCCGTCCGCCAGCTCGATGGTTTGCTGTGCCAGGTTCACGCTGATTCGCGCGGTTTCCGGGACGCTGATCGCCTCGGCCACGCGCTTGAACTGCGCGTCGCCCAGCTGAATCGCCAGCACGCCATTGCGCTGGCAGTTGTCGTAGAAAATCCCGGCGAACGTGGTGCCGATCAAGGCCCGGATGCCGACTTGCTTCAAGCCCCACACCGCATGCTCGCGGCTGGAGCCGCAGCCGAAGTTGGGGCCGGTCACCAGAAACGCCGCGTCCTGCCAGGCCGGCTGGTTGAGCACGAATTCCGGGTTGGGTTCGCCGGAGGCGAGAAAGCGCAGATCGAAGAACAGCCCGCGATCCAGCCCCTGACGATCGATGCCCTTGAGAAACTGCTTGGGCATGATCACGTCGGTGTCGATGTTGGACGCAAGAAACGGCGCGGCACTGCCGCTGACGGTGTCGAAAGGTTGCATGGTTCAAGCCTCCAGCGCGACGGTGCGCACGTCAGTCAAATGGCCGCTGATGGCGGCGGCGGCGACCATCGCCGGGCTCATCAGGTGGGTGCGCGCACCGGCGCCCTGACGGCCTTCGAAGTTGCGATTGGTGCTCGACGCACAGCGATCACCCGGCGCCAGCACGTCGTCGTTCATCGCCAGGCACATCGAGCAACCCGATTGCCGCCACTCGAAACCGGCGTCGAGAAAAATCTGCGCCAGGCCTTCGTCCTCGGCTTGATTGCGCACCAGGGTTGAGCCGGGAACGATCATCGCCCGCACATGGGCCGCCACACGCTTGCCGCGCACCACGCGGGCAACGTCGCGCAAATCTTCGATCCGCGCATTGGTGCAGGAACCGATGAAGGCATGGCTGATCGTCACTTCGTTCAATGGCATGCCGGGTGTCAGGCCCATGTAGTCGAGGGCGCGCTGCAGGCCCTGGCGCAGGATCGGATCGGGCTGGGTGGCCGGGTCCGGCACGTGCCCTTTGATCGGCGCGGCCTGATCAGGGCTGGTGCCCCAGGTCACCATCGGCTCCAGCGCGGCGACGTCGAGGATGACTTCGCGATCAAACACCGCGCCCTCGTCGCTGTGCAGGGTTTTCCAGCGCTCGACGGCCTGCTCCCAGACCTTGCCCTTGGGCGCACGCGGCTTGTGTTGCAGGTAGGCGAACACCTTGTCGTCCGGTGCCATGAACGCACCCCGGGCGCCGGCCTCGACGGCCATGTTGCAGATAGTCATGCGCGCCTCGACGCTGAGGGCGCTGATGGCCGGGCCGGTGAATTCGATGGCGTAACCGGTGGCACCAGACGCACCGATCTTCTCGATCAGCGCCATGATGATGTCCTTGGACGTAACACCTGCGCCCAGCTCACCGTTGACCGTCACCCGCAGGGTTTTCAGGCGTTTGTAGACCAAAGTCTGCGTCGCCAGCAGGTGTTCGATTTCCGAAGTGCCGATGCCGAAACCGAAGGCGCCCAGTGCGCCGTAAGTGGTGGTGTGGCTGTCACCGGCCGCGACCACCATGCCCGGCAAAATGAAGCCTTGTTCCGGCGCCACGACGTGCTCGATGCCCTGGCGCTTGTCCAGCACATCGAACAGCTCGATGCCGAAATCGCGGCAGTTTTCTTCGAAGTACGACACCTGCCGCGCGCCCCCGGCGTCGGGCATGGTCGCGATGCGTTTCGGTGCGGTGGGGTTCACATGATCGACCACCGCCAGCGTCGCCGCAGGCCGCCACACCGTGCGCCCGGCCTCGCGCAGGCCGCTGAAGGCTTGCGGGCTGGTGTATTCGTTGGCGACCTGGCGGTCGATGTAAAGCAGCACGTGGCCCTGATCGTCGAGGGTGCAGACGGTGTGACTGTCGATGTGCTTCTGGTACAGCGTTCTCGGGCTGGGCATGGCTTGCGCTCTTTTCTGTCCGGGGCAAAAAACAACATGAGGACAGAATATTGATCGCGGAAACGGCATCAAGAGCGCTTCAGTGAAGCCGTTGAACACGGATTGTGAGCAATTGCCGCAAGCCTACGCCCGTGTCTCCTCCGGCAACCTGGCAATCACCTTGATCTCGAACTGAAACCCATACAGCCACGTCACGCCGACCGCCGTAATGGTCGGATGCGGCGCCTCGCCCCAGAACTCGGGCACCACTTCCCAGATGGTTTCAAAGGTCGATTGCGGATCGACCATGAATACCGTCACGTCCACCACGTCGTCGAAGCTGCCACCGGCCGCGCCGAGAATGGCGTTGAGGTTGGTGAAGGCCAGTCGCACCTGTTGTTTCAGATCGGGTTCCGCTGAGCCGTCCTCAAGGCTGCCGACCTGGCCTGAGACAAACAGAAAACCGTTGGAACGAACCGCCGGGGAATAACGGTTGCGCTCGTAAAGCGCATGGCGTCCGGGCGGGAAAACCACATCGCGTTTTGGCTGGGCGTTAGTCATGGGGAGTCTCCTTCAATGAGTTGAAAACCTGCGATGGAGAAACTTTAGGGACTTGCCTCGGCGTGATAAACGCGCAACCTTGGCGTTCACTGTTTGCAAATCCCAAACAATCGAGCCGCTAACAGAGGTGGTGTATGGACCGTTTTGACGCGATGCAAGCCTTCGCCCGGGTGGTGGAGGCGGGGAGTTTCACCAAAGCCGCCGAGACGTTGCACATGAGCAAGACCACCGTGACCCAGCTCGTCCAGCAACTGGAGGCGCGGCTGCGAGTGAAGTTGCTCAATCGCACCACGCGCAAGGTCAACGCCACGGCGGACGGCGCGGCCTATTACGAGCGGGTGATCAAGTTGCTGGCGGACATGGACGACGCCGAGACCAGCCTTCCCGGCGCTGCGGCCCAGCCCAAGGGGCGCTTGCGGGTCGACGTACCCAGCCCCCTGGCCAATCTGATTCTGGTGCCGGCGCTGCCCGAGTTTTACGCGCGCTACCCGGAGATCCAGATCGACATGGGCGTCAGCGACCGGATCGTCGACATCATCGATGAAAACGTCGATTGCGTTATCCGTGGCGGCGAGCTGCGGGATCAGTCGCTGATGGCCCGGAAGGTGGCGGATCTTCAACTTGGCGTGTACGCCGCGCCGAGTTACCTGGCCCGCGCCGGCACCCCGATGCATCCCCGGGAGCTGGAAGACAGCCATCATCGGGTGGTCGGTTTCCTTTGGGCGCGCACTGGCAGGCCAGTGCCTTATACCTTGCGCAATGCCACGGAGAACCTGCTGATCAAGGGCCGGCATGTTCTGGCAGTCGATGATGGCAACGCCTATCTGGCCGCAGGCCTTGCCGGTCTGGGTGTGCTCTGGCTGCCGCGCTACATGTCGGCGGTGCACGAGGCCCGCGGTGAGTTGGTGGCGCTGTTCGAGGGTTGGGCGCTTGAACCGATGCCGCTGTACGTTGCGTACCCGCCGAACCGGCATATCAGCCAAAAGCTGCGGGTATTTATCGATTGGATCGTGGAATTGATGGCCACGCATGCCAATGGCGCGGAACTTGCTGGCGGCGCTCTCGGACTGTCAAAAAAATAGCGAATAATGGCAATCACAAAAGTCGACAGTCTGGATGCACCGCTATTCACCCCAGGAGCGTCACTCGCAATGAATATGTACATCGATATTGTCGGCGCGTGCAATTTGAGCTGCCCTTCGTGTCCGATGGGTAACTCGGAAAACGTCAACTTCAAGAAAGCCATGCAAGTTGACATGTTCAGGAAGATCGTCGAGAAGGCCCGCAGCGAAGGGGTCGAGGCGATTTTTCTGTATAACTGGACCGAGCCGTTGATCCACCCGCGAATCGGCGAGTTTGTCGAAATCATCAACGCGGCCGGTCTGCGCAGCGGTATCAGTTCCAACCTGAATCTGGCGAAAAACATGGAGACGGCGATGCTCGCCAATCCATGGTTCTTCCGTATCTCGCTGTCCGGGTTTTATCAGCAGACGTACGAACAGGGACACGTGGGCGGCGATATTGAAGTCGTCAAGGCCAACATGATCAAACTGCATGAGCTCAAGCAGCAACATGGCTTGAACACGCGGATCGAGGTCTATTACCACCGCTACCTGGACAACATGGAAGAAGAAGGGCTGATGCGCGAATTCAGCCAGAGCCTGGGCTTCCAGTTCTCGACCGGCTATTCAGTGATGATGCCGCTGGAGAAGACGCTGGCGCTGATCGAGCGCGACCCGTCGGTGACCGATACTGATCGCGAGACCCTGCAGCGACTCGCGCTGCCACCCTACGACGATCTGGTCAATCTGGTCCGCCAGTACCCTCAGCAGGCCTGCACGCTCAAGGATGACTGGCTGGTGCTCGACTGCAATGGCAACACCATCCTGTGTTGTTCGATTTTCAATCAGACCGAATATCAGGTCGGCAAATACCTGGACATGCCGCTGGCGCAACTGACCGAACGCAAGTCCACCCAGTCGAACTGCATCGACATGTGCAATCGCTGCGCGAACAACGGATTGCACATCTACTCGGCACACTCCAATCGGGGACCGCTGGAAAGTCACGCCGTCAACCGGATCATCGATTTCCAGCGGCGCACTATCATGGGGGCGCCGGTCGAGAGCGACAAGCTTGGGCGCAATGGCGAAGTCAGTGCCGAGAACTTCGACGAAGCGCAATACCTGCATATGAATCAGGACGTCAGGAATGCGATTTCCACGGGTGCGTTCACCAGCGGTTATCAGCATTACGTACTGTTCGGTCGACTGGAAGGCCGGCTCGGCGCAGGTCATTTCACGGCGGTCTGAACCTGCGGATCGGGTTCTGCCAGCTGAGTTGTCAGCCATTGACTGAAGCATCGCGCCATCGGGTCGTTCTCGCTGTCGCGGTGCGTCAGCATCGCCCAGTTCGGGCCGCGAATGGTTTGCTCCACCAGTGGCTGCAACAGCCCGTTTTGTTGCGCCTGCCGGCTGAGCAGCTGACTGACCAGCGCAATCCCCAGACCTGAACACGCCGCATCCAGCAGCAAGCCGGGATCAGAGAAATTCAAACCTTGATCCTGCTGGCCGACATCGATTCCCGACTCCACCGCCCAATGGCTCCAGTCCATTTCCCGCTCGCCGTGCAGCGTGGTCCGCTGCGCGCTCGGCACGCTTAACAAGCTCGGATGACACGCGGGGTAGAGGCGGTCGGCATGCAGCACCTTGAAGCTGCATTCAGCCTGCGAACTGATGTCGTCGCGCACCGCTAGATCGATGGTCTGGGTCGCCATGTCCGGCACTTCATCGGTGCTGAAAATCCACAGATCCACCTTCGGATGCTGACGGCGGAAATCCCCCAGCCGTGGCAGCAACCAGTGCCGGGCAAACGCCGGCGTGGTGTTGAGCACCAGTTGATTGGGTTTCTGGTACTGCCCCAGCCGCCGGATGCCCACCGACAGTTGCTGCAGCATGGCCTGGGTGGTGCTGAGCAGATCGTGGCCGGCGTCGGTCAGGCTGACACTGCGCCCGCTGCGGAAAAACAGCGGCTGTTCCAGGTACGCCTCAAGGCTGCGGATCTGCTGGCTGATGGCCGATTGCGTGAGGCTCAGTTCCTCGGCGGCCTTGTGAAAACTGCCCAGCCTTGCGGCGGCTTCGAAGCCGCGCAACGAGCTGAGGGGTGGCCAGTGTTTCAGCATGATCGATAAGTTCCTCTAATCAGTTTTCCGCAAAATCCATCGTTTGTTTGCCCTTCAGGCCGCCATTAGCATGCATGTCAACGCCGCCAAGGCTGTTTTCATTGAACACAATGGCTTAACTCAAAGGGCTTTTTACCATGCAGCAGAACAAAAACAACAACAGCGGTTGGATGATGCCGGCAGAGTGGGTGACGCATGCGGCGACCTGGATGGTCTGGCCCCACAATCAGGCCCTGTGGGAGTCGGGCTGGGGCGTGACCTTGCCGTTGGTGCAGGAAGATTTCGCCCGCGTCGCCAACGCCATCGCCCGGTTCGAACCGGTGAAAATGGTCGTCGATCCCTCGGCCATCGCCCGTGCCAAAGCCTTGTGCGGGCCGAACATCGAACTGATTCCGCTGGCGGTCAACGACAGCTGGTGCCGCGACTCCGGCCCGAGCTTCGTGGTTCACTCGGAACAAGGTCTGGCCGGGGTGAGCTGGCGTTTCAACGCGTGGGGCGGCAAGTCGGCCCATGATCTGGACGAAAGCCTGGCCCGCCGCGTGCTCAATCACTTGGGCGGCGAGTGCTTCGGCACCGCGCTGAGTAACGAGGGCGGCGCGATTCACGTGGACGGCGAGGGCACGTTGATCACCACCGAATCGGTGCTGCTCAACCCCAACCGCAATCCCGGCGTGAGCAAGGCCGAGATGGAGGAGATCTTCAGCCGCCTGCTCGGCGTGAAGAAAACCATCTGGCTGCCGGGCGATCCGGATTACGTCACCGGCGACATGACCGACGGCCACGTCGATGGCGTCTGCGCCTTCGCCCGTCCCGGCGTGTTGCTGGTGGACGCGACTCACGATCGCAGCTCGGTGTACGCCGAAGTGGTGCGGGAAAACCGTCGCGCATTGGAGCTGGCCACCGACGCTCAGGGCCGCAAATTCGAGCTGATCGAGTTGTATGAAGCCACCGATGCCGTGGACACCGAAGCCGAAGTGTTCTGCGCCTCGTACACCAACTTCTACATCGCCAACGGCGCGATCATCATGCCGGCGTACGGCATCGAGGCCGACCATGTCGCGGCAGAAACCTTGGCCAAGGCATTCCCGGGGCGCGAAGTGGTGCCGGTGCAGATCAATCACCTGGCCCATGGCGGCGGCGGTGTGCACTGCATCACCCAGCAACAGCCAGCCTGGCCGGTGGAGGGTTGATCGATGACGTTGCTGAAAGTCGCCACTACCCAGATGCCGTGCACCTGGGACCTGAAAAGCAACCTCGATCGCGCCGAGCAGTTGGTGCGTGAAGCGGCCGCGCAGGGCGCCCAGGTGATCCTGTTGCAGGAGCTGTTCGCCACGCCGTATTTCTGCATCGAGCAGAGCCATCAGCACATGGCGCTGGCCGAGGAGCACCGCGACAGTCAGGTGCTGTCGCGCTTCGCCGCGCTGGCCCGTGAACTCGGCGTGGTGCTGCCGCTGAGCTGGTACGAGAAGGCCGGCAACGCCTACTTCAACTCCCTGAGCGTGGCCGATGCCGACGGACGCCTGTTGGGCGTGTACCGCAAGACCCACATCCCCAACGCCATCGGCTATCAGGAGAAAGAATATTTCAGTCCCGGCGACACCGGTTTCAAAGTCTGGGACACCGCGTTCGGCCGCCTCGGCGTGGGCATCTGCTGGGATCAGTGGTTCCCGGAAACCGCGCGCTGCCTGGCCTTGATGGGCGCTGAAGTGCTGTTGTTCCCGACCGCCATCGGTTCGGAACCGGGCTGCGCGGATCTGGATTCGCGGGACCACTGGCAGATGACCATGCGTGGCCACGCCGCTGCCAACCTGCTGCCGGTGATCGCTTCCAACCGGGTTGGCCGCGAAGTGGCGGGCACTGATGCGGCGCTGCAAATGAATTTCTACGGCTCGTCGTTCATCTGCAACCACAAGGGAAAAATGCTCGCCGAAGCCGATCGCGCCAGCACCGGCGTATTGGTGCAAAGCCTGGATCTGGCAGCCATGCGTGAAGATCGCCTGAGCTGGGGCATCTACCGCGACCGTCGTCCGGAAATGTATGGCGCTTTGCTCAGCCAGGACGGCCGTCACCTTAACGCCCGCTGGAATCCCCAAGGAGTCTGATATGCCTACTTCACACAAGTGGTTGCTGGGCGCTCTGGGCCTGGCGCTGGCCGGTCTGATGCCGGCCGTGCACGCCGAAGACAAGACCCTGCGGCTGTACAACTGGGCTGACTATTTCGCTGAAGACACACTGAGCAAATTCACCGCCGAAACCGGGATCAAGGTGATCTACGACGTGATGGACGGCAGCGAAACCCTGGAAGCCAAGATGCTCTCCGGCGGCAGCGGCTACGACCTGATCTTCCCCGGCGACACCGTGGCCGAACGCCTGATGCGCGCCGGCAGCCTGTTGCCGCTGGATCCTTCGAAAATCACGGCGATGAACGACATCGAGCCGGGCCTGCAAAAGCTGCGCAGCCATTACGAGCATTCGAACAAGGCCACGGTGCCGTACACCTGGGGCACCATCGGTCTGACCTACAACGCCGAGCAGATCAAGCAGCGCATGGCCGACGCCCCGGTCAACAGCCTCGACATGCTGTTCAAACCGGAGCTGGCGGCCAAATTCGCCGATTGCGGGATTTCGATGATCGACTCGCCGGACGAAGTGCTGGCCGTGGTGCTCAACTATCTGGGCCGCGACCCGCGCAGCGCCAAGCCTGCGGATCTGGCGGCGGCCAGTGGTCTGCTGATGAAGCTGCGGCCGTACATCCGCAAGTTCCAGTCGCAACCGGTGACCGATCTGGTCAACGGCAACCTGTGCCTGTCCCTCGGCTACAGCGGCGACATGACCCAAGCCCAGCGCACCTCGGACAGCGCCGGCAAGCAGACGCGCTTCCAGTACCGCGTGCCGCGCGAGGGCACCACGGTGTGGATGGACACCATGGCCATTCCGGTGGATGCCAAACACCCGGAATACGCCTACGCCTTCATCAACTTCGTGATGCGCCCGGAGAACATGGCCGCGATCAGCAATTTCACCGGTTACCCGACCTCCAACGCCAAGGCCCGGCCCAACGTGGACGAGGCGATGCGCAACAACCCGGACATCTACCTCGACGAAGCGACCTATGCTCGTCTGATACCGGGCAAGGACATTCCCCAGGCTGACATGCGCGCCCGCATGCGCACCTGGACCAAATTCAAGACCGCCACTGCACAGTGATTTTTCCGGGCTGCCTTGGTGGCCCCTTACCCATCAGGAACGTACACATGCCGACTCGTCGCGAGTTCATCAAACAGGTTTCAGTCGCCGCCGGCGCAGGCGCTGCCGTCATGGGCCTTGGCCTGTCACCGGCGCGTTTGCTGGCGGCCAGCGAAGGTCGCTGGTTCATGCCCGACGAGGGCGACAAACACGAACGCACCTACATGGCCTTCGGCGCGCAGGACGCGATCTGGGAAGACTTCACCGAAGACGTCCAGGAAGCCCTCGGCCGGATCGCCCGCGCCATCGCCCGCTACGAACCGCTGACCATCTATTGCCGCAGCGGCGAACGCAGCCTCGCCGAAGAGATTTGCGGCACCTCCAACATCACCTACCAGATCGCCAACCTCGACGACATCTGGATGCGCGACATCAGCGCCAACTTCGTCATCGACGACAAGAATGGCCTGGGCGCGGTGGACTTCAACTTCAGCGGCTGGGGCAACAAGCAACAGCATTCGAAAGACGCGAAGATCGCCAAGCGCGTGGCGGCCGATGCGCAGGCGACCTACCAGCGCAGCGAACTGGTGGGCGAGGGCGGCGGCATCGAAGTCGACGGCGAAGGCACCGCGATCATGACCGAAAGCTGCTGGGTCAACGAAAACCGCAACCCCGGCTGGAGCAAGGCTGACGTCGAGGCGGAACTGAAAGCACGCCTCGGTCTGCGCAAGATCATCTGGCTGCCGGGCATCAAGGGCAAGGACATCACCGACGCCCACGTCGATTTCTACGCGCGCTTCGTCACGCCCGGCGTGGTGATCGCCAACCTCGACACCGACCCGCGCTCCTACGACAACAAGGTCACCCTGGCGCACCTGGAAATCCTGAAAAAGGCCACCGACGCCGACGGTCGCCCGTTACAGATCCACACCGTGTCGCCACCGCTGAAACCGCGCAAGACCAAGTTCAACAACGACAACGACGATTTCGCGGCCGGTTACATCAACTATTTCGTGATCAACGGCGCGGTGATCGCACCGGAGTTTGGCGACAAGGACGCGGACAAGAAGGCCTTCGACCTGCTGAAAAAACTCTACCCGAACCGCGACGTGGTGCAGATCAACATCGATGCCATTGCGGCCGGCGGTGGCGGGATTCACTGCGTGACCAGTCACCAGCCGGCGTAAGGCTCAGCTTCTGCGCACCGCCACGCATTTGATTTCCACCAGCAACCCCGGATGGGCCAGTTCGCTGACGCCGATGCAGGTCCAGGCGCAGAAGCCTTTGGGGAATACGCGGTTTTTCACATCGCGAAACACCGGCATGTGTTGGCTCATGTCGACGTGATAGGTGGTCATCTCCACCACATCGTTGAAGGTGCAGCCACCGGCCTTCAGCACTTCGTCGAGGTTTTCCCAGGCGCGGATGAATTGCTGCTCGGGGTCTTCGATGACTTGCAAATCAGCGGTGCGGCCCACCTGACCAGCGCAATAAAGCGTGTCGCCGACCAGAACCGCCGGGGCGTATCCGGCGCGTTCGACGATGGTTTTCATGGATTCGGGGATGATGATTTTGCGGTCGGACATCGTGTTTTCCTTCAATGACGGATTTCAGCGACCGTGCGCGGCCGCTGCCAACTGCTCGGTATCCACCCGCACGAATACCGAATCACCCACCGCCGTCAGCACTTCCCCGGCGTAGACCTCGCAGATCACCCGGGTCTTGCGCCCGACTTCACCTTCGACTTTTGCCTTCAATGTCAGCGGCAAGCCCATTGGCGTTGGTTTGATGAACTTGATGCCGAGGTTGCCGGTGACGCAGTTGATGCGCGGCAGGCTTTCGGGTTCGCGTTGCTCGGTCCGATAGTGGTAGGCCATCGCGGTCCAGTTGGAATGGCAGTCCACCAGCATCGCGATCAAACCTCCGTAGACCAGTTCCGGCCAGCCGCAGTATTTGGCCTCGGGCACATGCTCGGCCATGACGTGCACGCCGTCTTCGTGCCAGAAGCTCTTGATGTGCAAACCGTGTGGGTTGCTGCTGCCGCAGCCAAAGCAGACGCCCTCGGGGGCGGCGGTGTCTTGCAGGGAAATGTCGGGGGTGGCCATGCCGGGATCATCCTTAAACTGTAAGCCGAACCCCGCGGATTCTAACCCCGAATGCTCACCGTGAGGATTGCTCCTTTGCGGCGGGCCGGGGAGGATCGGTCAGCAGTTTTTTGCGAGTCGTCGAGTGGTTCGGCAATTGCTCACTGATGTCCCAGATTTCCAGCATTTTCGCGTATTCGAAGGCGTGGCCCGGGCTGAGTTGAATCCACTGCTCAAACGCCTGGCGTTCGTCGGGCGTGCAATCGTCCTCTTGCAGGCGCAGGCACCAGTGTGCTGCCTGGTTCAGGATTTCTTCATCTGCGTCGTTCATTGACGGTTTCCACGATGGCCGGAGAGGGCATTCTACGTTCGCCCTTGCAAAAAAAACGTCAAAACGTGTCGAAGATTTACACGGTCAGGGCAGGTAAAACGGACAGAAAGCGCAGCAAACGGACTGATCGCGCCGCTATTTACGGCCTTCTCGCAATTGTCATATTCCGTCACATTTCAATGCAGATAGTGGGCAGCCCAACCTGTTTCCAGTGAGGCTGCCCCGTGTTTCAACGTCTTGTGTGTTCGCTGTCCGTGCTGAGTCTGTCCATTGCTGCCGCCCAGGCCGCCGATCTCGATACCTCGCGTCTGGCGGGCATCGACAATTTTCGGGATATCGCAGGCACCACCACCGCCTATTCCACGGCCCATGACGGCACAATGCGCGCCGGTGTGTTCTACCGCTCCAATGCCCTGACGCCGACGGCGGCGGACCTGGCGACCCTCAACGGTCTGGGGATCAAGTCGGTGTACGACCTGCGCACGCCCAGCGAAATTGCCAGCACGCCGGACACGATGCCAAGCGGTGCGACCTACCAGAACATCGACATCATCGGCAGCACCACCTCCGGCGCGAACATCACCACCGTGTCGTTCAAAAGCGCAGCCGATGCGATTGCGATGATGCAGGAGACCAACCGCGCGTTCGTCAGCGATGCCGGCATGCGTGGTCAGTTCGGTGCGCTGTTCAATGAACTGGCCGGTGTCGACGGCGCCGCGTTGTTCCATTGCACCGCCGGCAAGGACCGCACCGGCTGGACCGCTGCCGTTCTGTTGAGCATCGCCGGCGTGGATAACGCCACGATCATGAGCAATTACCTGGCGACCAACGACTACACCGCCTAACGGGTCGCCAAGACCCTGGCGATGATGCCGCCGAGCATGGCCGCGATCTACGCGCCGCTGCTGGGTGTCGAGGCGAGTTATCTGCAAGCGGGCCTGGATCAGGTCACCGCGCAGTACGGCAGCATGGACAACTACCTTAAACAGGGGCTGGGTCTGTCCCAGGAAACCATCTATGTGCTGCGCGGCAAAATGGTCGAGTACAACAGCCTGCCCGGTCAGGCATTGCTGATCGGCAACGCCGCCGCTGGTGCGCAACTGCTGCAGGAATTGCAGAACAGCAAACTCTCGGGCACTTACAGCGCCTACAACTACTACCTGCAATCGGCCATCGACGCCGGCACCCTCGGCGGTGTCGAGTCCACGGTCGGCGGTCAGGTACACGCCGATACGGCCAGTTACCTGCTGCGTCAGAACGCAATGATCGAGCAGGCCGCCGCGCCGTTCGCCAGCGGCACCGACCTCAAGGTCGGCCAGTACCGGTTGTGGAGCACCGCGCTCGCCGGTTACCTGGGCACCGACGGTTCGGCCCATGCGCAAAGCAGCAACGAACACAGTCAGGGCCTGATGGTTGGCGTCACTCAGCGCTTCTCCGAACAATTCAGCGCGCGCGGCGGCATCGGTTACAGCAAAGGCTCGGTGGGCGGCGCAGGTGGCGAGGTCGATACCGATTTCACGTTCTTCAACCTGGGCGCCCGTTATGGTTTCACCAGCCTGGAACGTGGCCTGTTTGTCGATGCCAACATCAGCGCCGGTTACGTCGAATACGACAGCAAACGCGACCTCGGCGGCGGCCTCGGCTCGGCGAAGGGCGACACCCACGGTAATCTCAGCGGCGCGACGCTGGCGCTGGGTTATCGCATGCCGCTGAACACTGTGATTCTGGAGCCGAGCCTCGGCGTGCGGGTCAGCCGTCTGGACCTGTCGGGCTTTCAGGAGAAGGGCAGCGAATTGGCCCTTAATGTCGATGACATTCAGGAAACCCGCCGCAGCGCCGTGGCCAATCTCGACGTCTCGTTCGCCCCGATGTCGATGGGCGCGTGGCAACTGGTGCCGGGCGTGCGGGTCGGTTACGAGCATGTGCTGGGCGATCATCAGGTCGACAGCGAAGGGCACCTGCTGGGGCTGGATATCGAGCAGCGCGCGGCGTTCGACAATCGCGATCAGTTCAGCGGCGGCGTCAACCTGATGGCCAACCTCGGTGCTCTGAGCCTTGGCGCCGAAGTCGGTGCCAGCGGTGGGGGCGACAGCCACGGTTTCAGTGGCGGGCTCAAGGCCAGTTATCAGTTCTGATCAACTGAAGGAGAAGAAAAAGGATTGCCTCAGCACAATCCTTTTCGCACCTCGGCCGGGCTCACGCCGTAGGCATTCTGGAAATACTGGCTGAACCGGCCGACATTGCTGAAGCCCAATCGCAGCGCCACCTCAGTCACCGACGGCGAAACGCCCTGACGCAACGTTTCGTAAGCGCGCTCCAGCCGCACCTGCCGCTGATACCCGACAATCGACATCCCGGCAAACCGTCGAAACCCTTCCTGCAATGCGCGCAGGCTGACGTTGGCCAGCCGCGCCAGATCCGTGCCACTGACCTGAATCTCGGGATGCGCCTGAATGTAATCGATCGCCTGCCGCACATGCCTGGGCGCAATCAATGCCTCTGGACGGCGCAAGGCCTGGCTGAAATTGTGCGGCCAGGCTTCCAATACCGCGTCCACCAGCATCTCCCGCAGCCGTGACGGCATCAGCGAGCCAGCGTTCAACAGCAGATCGAATTCCGCACCGGTGGCCAGATCGATCAGCGCGCGAATGCCCTGAAACGCCGGGCTGTTCAGATCCACCCTCGGCTCGAAATGCAGCTTGTGCACGATCGGTTTGCCCAGCAGGGTCGACAGCCGTTCGGTGAGCGCCGCACGGCTGATCGACACGCCGTGCTGGGCATGATTGTCGATAAAACGCATCGAACGCAGGTCAGCCTTGTCGATGGCCAGCCCCACATCGCACAGCCCCACGGATTCATGGTTGAACACGATTTTGCCGGCGGTGGGAATGACGAAGGTGATTTCATCGAACGGCTCGGGGAAGGCGACGGTGAAATCGCCCCGGTAATGCATGCGCCGGAAACTCACGTCTTCGTACCGCCCGTAAACGCCGCCAATGATGATGTCTTTGGGCGGTGGTGGTGTGTCGCCATAACGGTTGCCGAACATTCGCGAGAACAGGGCGCCGAAGTCGTCACTGGCCATGTTGTCGGATCGCAGGATGAGGGTCTGGCGCGTCGGGCTTGAGTACACCGGGAGGGTCACCTTGGTGGTCGGGGCATCGGGGCGCGACGACGTTACCAAGGGAGAATGACGCCGATGTGACAACGCTCGATGCTGTGCGCGAACGTCACGCACAGCATCGAGCGAAGCGGGTCAGGTGTGATGGATGTCGCGATCCTTGGTTTCCGGCATGAAGAAGATCCCGAGAATCGCCGTCATCACCGCAATCACGATCGGGTACCACAAGCCGTAGTAGATATCCCCGGTGGCCGCGACCATCGCGAACGCCACGGTCGGCAGGAACCCGCCGAACCAGCCGTTGCCGATGTGGTACGGCAGCGACATCGACGTGTACCGGATGCGCGCCGGGAACAGCTCCACCAGCCATGCCGCAATCGGACCGTAAACCATAGTCACGTAGATCACCAGAACGGTCAGCAGGAGCAGCACCATCGGGTAATTGGTCTTGGCCGGATCGGCTTTTTCCGGGTAACCGGCTTCTTTCAGCGCCGCGCCGAGGCTGGCGGTGAACGCGTCGTTACGGGTCTTGAAGTCGGCGGCCGGCAGGGTCGTGCCTTCGAAGCTTTCGATGACCTTGTCGCCGATGCGCACCTGAGCCACGGTGCCCGGTTCCGCCACCACGTTTTCGTACGGGATCGCCCGTTTGGCCAGGATGGTTTTCGCCAGATCGCACGAGCTGGTGAATTTGGCCTTGCCCACCGGATCGAACTGGAACGAGCACTGGTCGGGGTTGGCGATCACTTTGACCGGGTTCTTCTCCTGGGCGACGAACACGTCGGGGTTACCGTACTGGGTCAGCGCATGGAAGATCGGGAAGTAGGTCACCGCCGCCAGAATGCACCCGGCCATGATGATGCCCTTGCGCCCGATGCGGTCGGACAGGCTGCCGAAAATCACGAAGAACGGCGTACCGATCAGCAGTGAACCGGCGATCAGCAGGTTGGCGGTCTGCGGGTCGATCTTCAGGGTTTGCAGCAGGAAAAACAGCGCGTAGAACTGCCCGGTGTACCAGACCACCGCTTGGCCGGCGGTGCCGCCGAGCAGGGCCATGATCACGATTTTCAGGTTGTCCCAACGGGCGAAGGACTCGGTCAGCGGGGCTTTCGACGACTTGCCTTCTTCCTTCATTTTCTTGAACACTGGCGACTCGTTCAGTTGCAGCCGGATGTACACCGAGACCGCCAGCAGCAGGATCGACAGCAGAAACGGAATCCGCCAGCCCCAGGCCTCGAACGCTTCGGTGCCCAGCGCGGTACGGCAGGCGAGGATCACCAGCAACGACATAAACAGGCCCAGGGTTGCGGTGGTCTGAATCCAGGAAGTGAAATAACCGCGCTTGCCCTTGGGCGCATGCTCGGCCACATAGGTTGCCGCGCCGCCGTACTCGCCGCCCAACGCCAGACCTTGCAGCAAGCGCAGGGTAATCAGAATGATCGGCGCCGCCACCCCGATGGTCGCGTAACCGGGCAGGAACCCCACAATCGCCGTCGACACACCCATGATCACAATGGTGATCAGAAACGTGTGCTTGCGCCCGATCATGTCGCCCAGTCGCCCAAACACAATCGCCCCGAACGGCCGCACCGCAAAGCCTGCGGCGAAGGCGAGCAGGGCGAAGATGAACGCCGTGGTCTCGTTCACCCCGGCAAAGAAGTGCTTGGCGATGATCGCCGCCAGAGAGCCGTAGAGGTAAAAGTCGTACCACTCGAACACCGTGCCAAGGGACGACGCAAAAATGACCTTGCGCTCCTCCCGGCTGACGCTGTGGTGCGGGGCACTGCCTGTGGACATGCTGTCGAGTACTGCCATGGGTGTTCTCCGTCGTGCTTGTTTTTGTAGGCCGGAGCACTTCATCAACGTCGCGTACCCAAGGCCTGTGGCGGATGCCGGTTCAGGTATTTCGTGGAGCGTGCACAGAATCACCGCCCCGCGCGGGAGGGCGGGGTTTCATTGAGCATAATTGGGATTGGGGGGATATCCAGTTGGGGGCGACGGGTGTGGGTCGAAATGGAGATGGATTGGTTGGTTCGGGGAGGGAATGCGTTAAATGAGTCTGCGTCCGTAGTTTTTATAGTTATTCAGAATTTGGATTGTTCTGAATAAGTATTAAAAACTGTCATTTCTATCAGGTGTCGTTGCTGCTGTTTGTGTTGATACTTCGTCTAATGGGCCGGAAAATAAATCTGTCCCTTTTTATTGTTCTTTTTATTCTTTGAATTCATTGGAAGGAAAGAGGTTTTTGATATGTGTACGGAATCTGCGGAAATTCTGGTTAAAAACTTAATTAACTTGTTGGAGAAGGTTCAATTTGATGATTCTGCTAGACGGAAAGAGCTTGGTAAACCTCCGCGAGGGATAGTAACAAATTGGGATGAATTTGAAGGTGGATTTGTTGATTATGCAATAGTTGAGAAGCTGCAAGATATGGGTATGGAGAGGCTGTGTTATGTGGCGTTGGATTTCGAGCAGGACATGGGCTACAGCTGAGGAGTCTCCCTCATTTGAAAAACCAAGAATCAAAAGGGGACAAATCAAAAGGGGACAGATTTATTTAATCGTCCCCTTTTGACGTTAAGCACTTTTCTCTGGCCGTCCTCTATCTCTTAATTCAATGCGTCTTCCGGTGATTTGTTCGATTTCATCGACGAATCTCATGTTGCCAGTCAGTTGGCCGCGCTGCAGCGCACCCCTGATGAGTTGCAAATGGCTAAGGATTGGCAGGGGAGCGAGTGAGTGTTTCTCCTTTGGTCATTGGATGTTGACTTTGTTTTTCAAGGACAAGGATATGAAAAATTCTAAGCTGCTTGGCTGCACGGCGCTTCTCTCGTTGGTTTTAACTGGTCAAAGTGTTTTTGCTGAAGATTCCGGCTGTGAGGAAGCATGGGGTAAAAGTAAAGCCAATAACACTTGTAAATTCGAGTCCAAGGACATTACGCGGAGTGGTGAGTCCTGCATATTCGAAGGTTACTGTGTTAAATCAAGTGGTACTCAGAGCATTGTTTACAATACTCGTTTGCACAACTCTCCCGGTGGTGGTGGGCCAAGTAATCCTCCCGCTGCAGTAATTCCACTTAATAGTGTGCGTGATTTGAATAATTGCAATGGTGTTCTGAAGGCGGGCTCATGCTAGAAAGTCAAAAATTGAGAGGGTCGTGGACTCAAAAAGGGACGGGTTTATTTGATTGCCCCTGTTGATGTTGATTTGTAGAGATTGAAAATAAATCTGTCCCCTTTGAAATTCCCTTTGAAATTCCTTTGAAATTAAATTAGCTAGTTGGAGTGTGCCTAATGACTGATATCGAATCCGGCGTGGAGATGATAGGCGATATGCCAGAGCAATTTGAAGCTTTGGAGGATAACGTGCACTATAGAGTTGAATTGAAAGGCGGATTGATTTGCGAAGGTGTGATTACTGCTTATTGGGATGGACAGGTTTGGTCGGCGACTATTCAATCGATTAAAGAAGGGCATCGCACTTTTCGACCTGAGGATGTTGTATCAATAACAAGTCTTGAGTGAACGACCAAAAGAATCTGAGGGGCAGATTTATTTAATCGTCCCCTTTTGACGTTAAGCACTTGTCTCTGGCTGTCCTCTCTCTCTGAATTCAATGCGTCTTCCGGTGATCTTTTCGATCTCGTCGACGAATTTCATGTTGCCAGTGAGCTGGCCGCGCTGCAGCGCACCCCTGATGAGTTGCAATTCATTGGTGGGTGTAGCCATTCCAACAAACGACTTATAGCGCTCACGCCGGGTGGCATCGTCAGGTCCTAACGCCAGGATGCAAGGATCTTTAACCAGCCAGGTGCTTTCTGAAAGTCGTTCAGTTTAGAGCGGGGCGACGCTGAAGCAGGCAGGATGTTCCAGAGGATGTATCCGGCTGAACTGAGGAGATGAACTAATGAGTTGGCGTCTAGTGTTTTTATAGCTGTTCAGAATTTAGGTTGTTCTAAATAAATATTAAAGACTGTCATTTCTATCAGGTGCGGTGGCGGATGTTTGTGTTGATACTTTTGGTGGGTTGGGTCGGGAAGTAATCTATCCCCTTTTTATTTATTTGTTGAATGGAGTTTTTAATATGGCTGAAGTGCTTAGTTTTAAATATTTAAATGTTCCTTTGGGCGTTTCGACGGAGCAGGTCGTCGAGAGGGCTCGGCGACGTTTTGGCGTGTCTACATTAGACGTAGTTAGGAACGGCGGAGAAGGAGAAGTTGAGGTTCGCTATATTCCTGCGACAAGCAGGATGCAGAAGGACGTTTCGCTTCTCACTCCTTTATCTACACTTGAGTGGGAGAATAATTAATAAGTCAAAAGGGGCAGATTTATTTAATCGTCCCCTTTTGATTTGTGTGGTAGCGAAGATAAGTTTCGGCGGTGCGGTTTACTCCGTCGGCACGACATTATCCAACACCTGATTCACCGCCAATTCCGCCAGCATCACGATCTGTGCGATGCCTTGTGCGGTTTTGCGGTGGGGGCCTTCGAGGGCGTCGACGAGGTTGTTGAGCATGACGTTGGCCGAGCCCAGGGTTTCGCAGGCGTCGGCGAGCAGGGATTCGGTGTTGCTGGCCGGGTTGGCCTGGTAGAGGCGGTTGGGAACGTAGGGCGTGGCCATGATGTAGGGGGCGGGCGGGCCGAGGTAGTAGTTGAGGGCGCGTTCGGCGGCTTCGTTGAATTTTTTGGAGTCAGGGCATTCGTAGGGGGATGTTGGATTGGTGATGCTGGCCGGTGCGGTAACCGGGGGATTTGGAGAAGGTTTGATCATTTTCAGGTTCCGAAATGATGCTGAAACCGCTTCTCTGCTAAAAGAAGGGTGGCAGCTGGACGCAGGTTAGCAGACCGGGGAACCTAAGGAAGCCGGCGCGCCGAAGCGCCCTGCGTACAGCCGCCATCAAATGCAGGCATGGAACCTGATTGATAGTGCGCGTACGACCTTAGGTTGACCACGGGCTGCTAAACCCGATCACTGCAAATCAGTGACCCGATCCAAGTTACCGGCCGACCCCAAGGCGCACAAGCCGGCGGATTCTGGCGTAGCGGTAGGCTCTGGCGCAAGGATTTGTAGGCATTCGGAAGCATTCCGACATGTCTTTAAACGGCGTGATTCAAACCTGTTTATCAATCATCGCCCGACGAGGAGAAACCTGACGCGTTAAGCCTCAAAACCATTCGTCGCCAGCCCCGCACTCATCACGCCGCCCCTCGCTCAAAAACTGCATGACCAAAACCATCAACGCCGAAGACTTGCACATCGACCTGCATCCGCTGAACGAATCAGCGCTGTTCAAATGGCTGCTCGCCAGTTTCCTGATGGGCAAACGAATCCAGGCCGAGATTGCCGCCGAAGCCTATCGAGTGATCGTTGAACAGCACCAGCGCGACACCCCGCGCAAACTCGCCCACTGCACTCACCGCGAACTGGTGCGGATGCTCGGCCAGGCGCATTACGTGCGCTACGACGAAACCACCGCCGAGCGGCTGCTCGCGCTGGCTGCCAAACTGAATGAAGAATATGCCGGGCGGGTAATGAACATGGTCGAGGCAAGCGCCGACCGCCAGGACTTCGAAAAGCGTTTGCAAGCCTTCGAAGGGATCGGCCCGAAAACCGTGGAAATCTTCATGCGTGAAGCAGGCAAGGTGCTGTTTTGAGTGTGCCGTCGATCTTCATCGGTTGCGCCGGCTGGAGTCTGCCCCGGCAGCACTGGCCGGCCTTTCCGGAGCAGGGCACTCATCTGCAACGTTATGCCGCGCTGCTCAATGGCGTGGAAATCAACAGCTCCTTCTACCGTCCGCACAAACTGCAAACCTATGCCCGTTGGGCCGAGTCGGTGGCGGACGGATTTCGCTTCTGCGTGAAGATACCGAAATCGATCAGCCATGAGCGGCGTCTGTGGGACTGCGAACATGAGCTCGACGCCTTTCTCGAGCAGTGCTCGGGACTGGGTGATCGCCTGGGTTGCCTGCTGCTGCAGTTGCCACCGTCGCTGGTGTTTGACGAAGCGGTTGCCGAGGCGTTTTTTATCGGCTTGCGCCAGCGCTATTCCGGGGCCGTGGTGCTGGAGCCGCGCCACGAATCCTGGGCCGCCGCCGAACTGCTGTTGATGGCGTATCGCATCGCGCAAGCGGTGGTCGATCCCTCGCGAATCAGCACCGACACGGCTCCGTGCGGCTGGCCGGGCGTGCGCTACTGGCGGCTGCACGGTTCGCCACGGATTTATCACAGCGCCTATGATTCGGCGTATCTGGAAAGGCTCGCCGGCGATTTGCAGGTGGCGGCTGTCGACGGCGTCGACACCTGGTGCATTTTCGACAACACCGCCAGCGGCGCGGCACTCGGCAATGCGCTGGAACTGCGGCGGATACTGGCGCAGGGCTGACACACCGCGTCGGGACTTCCAACCGCCGACCGGGTCTGTAAACTGGCCGCCCGAAACGGCGCGCGATGGCGCCGTCCTCACTGCCAGCGAAGGACTTTCCCATGGCCAACCAAGACATCACCTACACCCCGGACCCGGATGCAGACTCGATCTCTTCGGACGTGACCGAATTCAACGGCATCCTGATGTCGACCCAGATTCCGACCCGTGCCGACGGCAGCCTGGAACTGGGCGACATCATCGCGCAAAGCGAATGCACGTTGCAGGCGCTGAAAGTGGCGCTGGAAAAGGCCGGCAGCTCCATGGATCGCGTGCTGCACCTGACTATCTACCTGACCGACATGGCTGATCGCGCTGCGTTCAACGAGGTGTACAAGCGCTACTTCGCCAAGCCATGGCCGGTGCGTGCGGCGGTTGGCGTGGCGGCGCTGGCGGTTGAGGGGATGAAGGTGGAAGTGACTGCGATGGCTGCCAAGGCTTGACCCCGTAATGATCGTTCCCACGTCGAGGCGTCGAACCGTCCGCGTGGGAATGCCTCAAGGGACGCTCCGCGTTCCAGCTCTGGAAGGGACGCGGAGCGTCCCGGGCTGCATTCCCACGCAGAGCGTGGGAACGATCTGTGACGCCGGGCGTGGGAATGCCTCAACGGACGCTCCGCGTTCGGCTCTGGAAGGGACGCGGAGCGTCCCGGGACTGCATTCC
This sequence comes from Pseudomonas sp. IT-P2, assembly GCF_949767575.1. Lineage (NCBI taxonomy): Bacteria > Pseudomonadati > Pseudomonadota > Gammaproteobacteria > Pseudomonadales > Pseudomonadaceae > Pseudomonas > Pseudomonas sp. IT-P2. The sequence continues at coordinate 203,915 of NZ_CATKQA010000011.1, forward strand.
CACGCAGAGCGTGGGAACGATCAGTGACGGACCGCGTGGGAGCGATCTGATCGTGACGGGTTGAAAACAGCCACCCGGCAGCACAGGCGTGCCGCCCACGCGTTTCGCGGCTACAATGCGCGCCTCGACCGTGACAGCCTGACTAAAAAAACATATGTCCTTGCCCAAACATCACCTGGAACTGCTCAGCCCCGCCCGTGACGTGGCCATCGCCCGCGAGGCCATCCTGCATGGCGCCGACGCGGTGTACATCGGCGGCCCGAGCTTCGGGGCGCGCCACAACGCGTGCAACGAGGTGAGCGAAATCGCCGAACTGGTGGAATTTGCCCGTCGCTATCACGCGCGCATCTTCACCACCATCAACACCATCCTGCACGACAACGAACTGGAGCCGGCGCGCAAGCTGATCCATCAGTTGTACGACGCCGGCGTCGATGCGCTGATCGTCCAGGACCTGGGCGTGATGGAGCTGGACATTCCACCCATCGAGCTGCACGCCAGCACCCAGACCGACATCCGCACCCTTGAGCGGGCCAAGTTCCTCGATCAGGCCGGTTTCTCGCAACTGGTACTGGCCCGTGAACTGAACCTCAAGGAAATTCGCGCAATCGCCGATGAAACCGATGCCGCCATCGAGTTCTTCATTCACGGCGCGTTGTGCGTGGCGTTTTCCGGTCAGTGCAACATTTCCCACGCGCAGACCGGGCGCAGTGCCAACCGGGGCGACTGCTCCCAGGCCTGCCGTCTGCCGTACACCCTCAAAGACGAAAAGGGCGGCGTGATCGCCTACGAAAAACACCTGCTGTCGATGAAGGACAACAACCAGAGCGCCAACATCCGCGCGCTGGTCGAGGCCGGTGTGCGTTCGTTCAAGATCGAAGGTCGCTACAAGGACATGGGCTATGTGAAGAACATCACCGCCTATTACCGCCAGCGCCTCGACGACGTGCTCAACGATCGTCCGGACCTGGCCCGCGCCTCCAGCGGCCGCACCGCGCATTTCTTCATGCCGGACCCGGAAAAGACCTTCCACCGTGGCAGCACCGACTACTTCGTCAGCGAACGCAAGATCGACATCGGCGCGTTCGATTCGCCGACCTTCACCGGTCTGGCGGTGGGCACGGTCGAGAAAGTCGGCAAGCGTGACATGCAGGTCATCACCCACGAGCCGCTGTCCAACGGCGACGGTCTCAACGTGCTGGTCAAGCGCGAAGTGGTGGGTTTCCGCGCCAACATCGCCGAAGCCAAGGGCGAGTTCGAGGAAGAAGGCGAGAAGCGCTACCGCTACCGCGTCGAGCCGAACGAAATGCCGGAAGGCCTGTACAAGCTGCGCCCGAACCACCCGCTGAACCGCAACCTCGACCACAACTGGCAGCAGGCCTTGCTCAAGACTTCTGCCGAGCGTCGGATCGGCGTGAGCTGGCTGGCGAAGCTGCGTGAAGAGCGTCTGGAACTGACCGTGACCAGCGAAGAGGGCATCAGCGCCAGCGTCGCGCTGGAAGGCCCGTTCGGCGTCGCCAACAAACCGGAACAGGCGCTGGACACCTTGCATGACCTGCTCGGCCAGCTCGGCACCACCGAGTACCACGCGACCTCGATCAAACTGGATGCGCCGCAAGCGTTCTTCATCCCGAACTCGCAGCTCAAGTCGTTGCGCCGTGAAGTGATCGAAGCGCTGACCGCCGCCCGCGTTGCCGCCCACCCGCGCGGTTCGCGCAAGGCCGAGACCACGCCACCGCCGGTGTATCCGGAGGCGCATCTGTCGTTCCTGGCCAACGTCTACAACCAGAAGGCTCGCGACTTCTACCACCGTCACGGCGTGAAGCTGATCGACGCCGCGTACGAGGCTCACGAAGAGGCGGGCGAAGTGCCGGTGATGATCACCAAGCACTGCCTGCGGTTCTCCTTCAACCTGTGCCCGAAACAGGCCAAAGGCGTGACCGGTGTGAAAACCAAGGTCGCGCCGATGCAGCTGATTCACGGCGATGAAGTGCTGACCCTGAAGTTCGACTGCAAACCGTGCGAGATGCATGTGATCGGCAAGATGAAGGGCCACATCCTGAATCTGCCGCAGCCGGGCAGTGTGGTGGGGCATATCAGCCCTGAGGATCTGATGAAAACGATCCCGCGCGCGCCGCACTGATGAGCAGGCAATAAAAAACCGGTGACGAAAGTCACCGGTTTTTTTATGCCCGCCAGAAACTCAACTGGCTTCGTAGCGCGATCCTGTCTGCGGCGCCGCTTCGCCACTCAACGCATCGACCATCGGCGGATGCTCCTGCGCCGCCTGACGCAGATCCTCGGTCACTCGCAGCTCGGCGCCAGTTGGCGAGAAGGTCGCTGCCGCCGCAAACGGCGCCGGGTTGGCCGGCACCGGACGTTTGCCACGACGCCAGAAGAAGAACGTCACCATGCTCAGATTGACCAGCGCAAAGGCCCAGAACAGGCCGGTTTCGCCATGGGCATTCATCGCCGGGGAGATCAGTAGCGGGCTCATCGCCGAGCCCAGCGAATTGATCAGCAGCATGCCTTGAATCATCGGCACCAACGTTTCGACCGGTGCACGGTCGGCAGCGTGGCTGACGGCCACCGGGTACAGCGCGAACACGCCGCCGCCCAGCAGGAACAGCATCGCCGCGAGCATGGCCGAGGACAGCGGCACCAGCACGATCACCAGCGACAGCACGGTGCACGCGGCGCACAGTACGGTGAGCACTTGCAGGCGATCCTTGCGGTCGGACCAGCGTCCGACCGGGTATTGCAGCAGCATTGCGCCGAGGATCGTCCAGGCCATCATGCTGCCGACTTCGCCGACATTCAGGCCGATGCGTTGCAGGTACAGCGGCAGCAGGGTGTAGATCGCCGCGATGGTCACGCCGGAGCCGAAGCAGCCGACCAGCCCGGTGGGCGACACGCCGAGCAGCGCCCGAGGCTTGAGCGGTTCGACCTGTTCCAGCAGCGGCGAAACCCGCGGCAGGATCACGATCGGCAGCACCGACAAGGTCGCGAGCATGCCGGCGACCATGAACGGCGCCGTGTCGCCCAGCCCGGTGATTTTCCCCAAAAACGCCTGACCCAGCACGCCGGCGCCGTAGAGAACGATCATGTACAACGCGAGCAGACGGCCGCGAATCTTCGCGTCACCGGCCAGCAGCAGCCAGCTCTCGATCACCAGAAACACACCGACCGTGGCCCAGCCGTTGATCAGTCGCAGCACGACCCAGCCCCAGGTGTCATAAAACAGCCCTTGCAGCAGGATGGTCGCGGCGATCAGCGAGGCGAAGCTGCTGTAGGCGCGGATGTGGCCGATGCGCAGGATCAACCGGTCGTTGAAGATCGCGCCCAGCGTCAGGCCGATGAAATAGGCCGAGGACACGATGCCGATCATCGTCGCCGATTCGCCGGCCGCGCCCAGACGCAGGGTGGTCAAAGAAGACAGAAAGCCGTTGCCCAGGGCAACAATGAATAGCCCGAGCAGGGGCGCCAGCGCCATGGCCAGCAAACGCGGTGTCATAAAAACCTCAAGTGATCGAACAGCGGAACGTGCGCCTCTGCGCATGCGAGTGCCAAGCCGAAGTGTGTTGAAGACAAACGACCGCCGAACGGGCAGGACGATTGAGCCTGGCGCACTTCGTGAAAGTGGCCGGCTGTTCAAACCTGAGGGTTGTCATGGCTGCGGGCAGGCGCCGGTCGGGCGACTGCGAGAGGAGGCGCGATTTTAAGCCTTGTGTGGCGTTTGCCAAGGTGCCGGGCCTGCGACGTTGGGACGCAGGCTCGCTCGTTTCAGCACTGATCGCGCTGATCGTTCCCACGCTCTGCGTGGGAATGCAGCCCGGGACGCTCCGCGTCCCTCCCAACGCCGGACGCAGAGCGTCCATGGAGGCATTCCTACGCAGAGCGTGGGAACGATCAAGGTCAATGGTGTGGGAACGATCTCTGGATGGGTGCTTGCGTCGTTCGCGAGTAATTTGCTGCGACGCCGGTTAGCATGGCGCCATAACAACGAAACGATGGACCCCACCTTGATCGAACGACGCCAATTCAGCGGTGGCATGAAGGGCAAGAACCTTCGCTACCTGAACGAGCCCGCCAGCGGGCCGGGACGCATGACCCGCACCGGGTTTGTGCTGCTGGAGCATTTTTCCCTGCCGGCCTTCACCCAGGCGCTGGACACCCTGGTCACCGCCAATCTGCTGCGCCCCGGTCTGTTTTCCACGCGCACCTTTGGCTTGAGCGACGGTGAAGTGATCAGCGACCTGGGGCTGGTGATCCGCCCGGACGCGCGCCTGGAAACCAGCGTGTTGCAGGAGCTGGATCTGCTGGTGATCTGCGGCGGTTACCGCACGGAATTGAAGGCTAGCGACGAGTTTATCAACCTGCTGAAAATGGCCGCCGAGGCCGGCGTGATCCTGGCCGGGTTGTGGAACGGCGCGTGGTTCCTGGGTCGGGCAGGGGTGCTGGAAGGTTATCGCTGTGCGATTCACCCGGAGCATCGGCCGGCGCTGGCGGAAATTTCCAAGGCGACTCAGGTCAGCAGCGAACCCTATGTGATCGACCGCGACCGGTTGACCGCGTCCAGTCCCTCCGGCGCGTTCCACATGGCGCTGGACTGGATCAAGGGCCTGCACGACAAGGCGCTGGTCGAAGGCATCGAAGACATTCTGGCGTTCGAGGAATCGCGTTACCGGCGGATCAAACCGACCGAGAACATCTGCGTCAGCGCGCCGTTGCGTGAGGTGGTGAAGCTGATGGACGCCAACCTCGAAGAACCGTTGGAGCTGGAGCAACTGGCGGTGTATGCCGGTCGCTCCCGACGTCAGCTGGAACGGCTGTTCAAGGAACAACTGGGCACCACACCGCAGCGTTATTACATGGAACTGCGCATCACTGAGGCTCGGCGCCTGTTGCAACACACCGAGCTGTCCCAAGTGGACGTGCTGGTGGCCTGCGGATTCGTTTCGCCGAGTCATTTCAGCAAGTGCTACAGCGCCTATTTCGGTTATCGGCCGTCCAAAGAAAAACGGCTCGTCAAATGACGAGCCGTTTGGCGTGCGGCTTCAGAGGTGATCGGCGTCAATGATCGCCTGAGCGAAGGCTTTCGGGTCTTCCTGCGGCAGGTTGTGACCGATGCCACCGTTGATCAGGCGGAACTGGTATTTGCCGGTGAAGCGTTTGGCGTAGTCCTCGGGCGCCGGGTGCGGGGCGCCGTTGGCATCGCCTTCCAGGGTGATGGTCGGCACGCTGATCGACGGTGCGGTGGCGAGTTTCTGTTCCAGCGCATCGTACTGGCTTTCACCCTGCACCAGGCCCAGACGCCAGCGGTAGTTGAATACGGTGATCGCGACGTGATCCGGGTTCTGCAACGCCTTGGCGCTGCGGTCGAAGGTGGCATCGTCGAACGCCCACTTCGGTGACGCCAGTTGCCAGATCAGCTTGGCGAAATCATGGGTGTTCTTGGTGTAACCCGCCTCACCACGGTCTGTGGCGAAGTAGAACTGATACCACCATTGCAGCTCGGCCTTGGGCGGCAGCGGATTCTTGCCGGCGGCCTGATTGCCGATCAGGTAACCGCTGACCGACACCAGTGCCTTGACCCGCTCCGGCCACAGCGCCGAAACGATGTCCGCCGAACGCGCGCCCCAGTCGTAGCCGCCGAGCACGGCTTGCTTGATCTTCAGGGCGTCCATGAAATCGATCACGTCACTGGCCAGCGCCGCCGGTTGACCGTTGCGCACGGTCTTGTCGGACAGGAAGTGCGTGTCGCCATAACCCCGCGCATACGGCATCAACACCCGATAACCCTTGGCCGCCAGCAGCGGCGCGACGTCGTCGTAGCTGTGAATGTCATACGGCCAGCCGTGCAGCAGAATCACCACCGGGCCATTGGCCGGGCCGGTTTCGGCGTAGGCCACGTCCAGCAGGCCAGCCTTCACGTGTTTCAGCGGGCCGAAGGGCAGATCGGCCTTGACGCTGGCGGCTGCGGTCTTGACCGGCTCCGGTGCTGAAGTTTGCGCTTGAGCGAAGGCGCCGAACTGCAACAGCGCTGTGGCGAGCATCGACAAGCCCAACAGGCGACGACGGTTTTTCCCGGTAGTGACGGTGGCGTGTGGTGCGTGCTTCATGGCAAGTCTCCTTATGATCGGCGAGGGCCGGGTTCTGGCTGAACCCTTCGAATCTGGAGCCCATTAAAGACTGGCCACGTATCTGCGCTGTTTCCGTTTTCATCAGCTGATGCGCGGGCATGTATCCGGGAGGCGTTCGTACACACTGCGATACAAACCAGCGGCCAACAAAAAGCCCCGAATGTTCGGGGCTCCTGCTTGCCTTGAGTTTTCAGGCCTGAGTAACCTGCTTTGGCCCGGCCAGCGCCCAGGCGATCAGCCCGAACAGCGGCACAAACACGATCAATACGATCCAGACGCCTTTGTTGCTGGCTTTCCCCTCACTCTTGCGCACCCGGTTGATCGCCCACAATTCGATGAGCAAAAGCACGACGGCCAGTACGATCCACGTGGTTTCAATTTGCATGAGCTACCTCCTGATGGTCTTTGACTTAGGCGGGCCGTGACACTCAGGGTTCATTAAATTTGCTGAATGGCCTGCCTGGCTCGCGTGCACAAATGTTCTAAACCCATCGGCAAAGTCGCGGTAACGTAGACGTCCTTGACGAACAACCACTGCCTTCGGAGCCTTGCGTGGACAAACGCAACTGGATCGACTTGTCTCAGGATGCCGACACCGGGATCGAGTCGATTCGTGCCCATTTCCAGGGCCATGCCTACGATCCGCACTGGCATGACAGCTTTCTGGTGGGCGTCACCGAGCAGGGCGTGCAGCAGTTTCATTGCCGGCGCGTGCGCCATCTGAGTACGCCGGGCAAGATTTTCATGCTGGAACCGGGTGAGATCCACGACGGGCATGCGCCGACGGAGGAGGGTTTCACCTATTCCATGCTTTACCTCGACCCGCACTGGCTGGAGCGTGAATTGCGCGTGCTGTTCGAGCATGCGCCGGACAACAGCCAGCTCGGGTTCACCGATACCCTGAGCCAGGATTCGCGCCTGTCCACGGCCATCAATCAGGCCTTCAACGCCTTGCATCAAGGCGACTTGCGCATCGTGCGCCAGACCGCCATCGACACCTTGCTCGGTTCGCTGACGTCCCACCTCGACTGGCGCAAGCGCCAGCCGTTCGATCCGCGCCTGCCACGGGTGGCCCAGGTGGCGCGGGACTATCTGCATGCGCATGCCTTCGAAGACATCGGGCTGGACGACCTGGCCCAGGCCTGCGGGGTCGATCGCTTTCGTCTGACCCGTGCGTTCAAGGCCGCTTTCGGGCTGGCGCCCCATGCCTATCTGATCCAACTGCGCCTGGCCCGCGCCCGACAGTTGCTGGCGCGCGGCGAAACACCCGCCACCGTCGCCAGCGCCCTCGGTTTCGCCGATCAAAGCCATCTCGGGCGCTGGTTTCGCCGTGCCTATCACCTGACGCCGGCGGACTACCGCAAGCGCTGCTCAAACCTTCCAGACTGACCCCCCGCGCAACCGCGACCATGGCCTCCTGTTCTGATTCGGGAGTCCTGTCATGGAATCGTTGCTGCCCTTTCTGCTGTTTTCCTTCGTCGCCTCGATCACCCCGGGGCCGACCAATATTCTGGTGATGAGCCACAGCTCGCGACGCGGCATGACGGCCACGCTGCCAATCATCTTCGGCGCATGTGTGTCGGCGGCGCTGGTGGTGTTGGTGGTCGGACTCGGCGTGGGGGAAACCTTGCTGCGCTATCCCCGTGTCCAGCAGGCGATGGCCTGGGCTGGGGTGTTGTGGCTGAGCTGGCTGGCGTGGCAGATCTTTCGCAGCACGCCGCCGTCGCTGGACTCGGCGACAGCGGCTGATGACGGCTTCAACGTGTTCGGCGCCGCCGGCCTGCAATTGATCAATCCCAAGGTATGGATGATGGCCGTGGCGGTGGTGAGCGTGTTTGGCGGCAACGGCGAAGAGAGTGCGCGGATGGTGCTGTTGTCGGCGGTTTTTCTAATGGTCTGCCTGCCGTGCATGACGGCGTGGGCGCTGCTGGGCGTGGGCAGCGCGCGGTTCTTTGGCTCGCCACGAGCGTTTCGGCGAATGAATGCCGGGCTGGCGGTTTTGTTGTTGCTGTCGGCTTGGTTGGCGGTGTTGGTCTAGGCATCGCGGTTGGTCACATAAATTTGAAATGCCCGCCGTTGCCCCCCAGAATCGCGCCCCGATCCGGCCACTGGTGCCGGGCGTTCAGAGTGAAAGGGGTTGCGGTTGAACGAACAGACATTGTCCCTGCGCCTGGAGCGTGTGGCGGCGCATGTGCCCGCCGGTGCGCGGCTGGCCGATATCGGCTCGGATCACGGCTACCTGCCGGTGGCCCTGATGCGCCGTGGCGCGATCACGGCGGCGGTGGCGGGTGAGATGGCCGAGACGCCGTTCCGTTCGGCGCAACGCACCGTGCGCGAAAACGATCTTGAGCAGCAGATCACCGTACGTCTGGCCAATGGTTTGATGGCCGTCGAACCGGAAGACGGGATCACGGCAATTACCGTGTGCGGCATGGGCGGTGAAACCATCCGCGACATCCTCGAAGCCGGCAAGACGCGCCTGAGCGGCCGCGAACGCCTGATCCTGCAACCCAACGGCGGCGAGCAACCGCTGCGCCAATGGCTGATGGACAACGACTATCGAATCCTCTGTGAGGAAATCCTTCGGGAGAACCGCTTCGACTACGAAATCATCGTGGCCGAGCGGGGCGGGCTGGTTTCCTATACCGCCGAGGAACTGTACTTCGGGCCGCTGCAGTTGCAGGCGCGCAGTCCGGCGTTTGTCACCAAGTGGCAGCACCGGCTGCGGCACAAGCAGCAGACGCTGGCTCACTTTGGACGGGCTCGGCATGCCGTTTGTGAACACAAGGTGCAGGAGCTGACGCAGCAGGTGCGCTGGATTACTGACGTGCTGGGGTGAAGCAGGCCCAACGCTGATATCATCCAACAACTTTCAAGCAGGCCAAAAAACACCATGAACCGTCAGAAAAAACTGCAACAGCTCTTCAAGGAAAAATCCAGAAAGGCCAACGCCAAACTGGCGCCCAAGAGCAACAAGCCGAAGTACATCAGCAAGGCGGATCGCCTGAAGCTCGAGGCGCAAGCGGCTCCAGAGTCGATTGAAACCCCTGAGGCCTGATCAGGCAGGCGCGCAGCAGGTTTTACCTCAGGTACTCGGCGGCTTCGCCAGCTCAATCCCCGCCGCCCCCAGCCGCTTGAGAATCTCGAACAGCAGATCACTCTTGGTCGTCCCGACAATCCTCGGGCTCGCCACATACCCGGTCACCGTCAACGTAATCCCGTCCGGCGTCAGCTTGCTGAAGCGCACGAACGGCGCCGGTTTTTCGAGGATGGTTTCGTGTTCCTTGTAGGTGTCGAAGAGCAGGTTCTGCACCTGTTCGGGGTCGATATCCAGCGGGAACATCAGCTCCAGCGTCGCCACGCCCTGGGCGCTGCCGCCGAGGGTGACGTTGCGCAGGTTCTGCGAGATCAGTTGCGAGTTGGGCACGATCACGATCGAGCGATCGCTGAGCTGGATCTCGGTGGCGCGCACGTTGATCCGGCGGATGTCGCCCTCGACGCCGCTGATGCTGATCAGGTCGCCGACCTTGACCGGGCGTTCGGTGAGCAGGATCAGTCCGGAGACGAAGTTCTTCACAATCTCCTGCAAGCCGAAGCCGATGCCCACCGACAGGGCGCTGACGATCCACGCCAGATTGGTCCATTGCACGCCCAGCGATGACAGGGTCAGCAGGATCACCACCGCATAACCGATGTTGGAAAACAGCGTGCTGAGCGAGGCGCACATGCCCGGGTCCATGTCGGTCTTGGGCAGGAACTCGTTGTCGAGCCAGCGGCGCAGTGCGCGGATCAGGTAGATGCCGATCAGCAGCGCCAGCATTGCGTTGAGCAAATGGCCGGGGACGATGTTCAGCTTGCGCAGGCCGGCGCCGCCGAGGATCGTGCCGATGTTGGTCGCCAGTTGGCCGAGTGTGGTGCCGATCCCGCCGACGAACAGGGTGATGACCGCCAGCAGCAACAGCGCGGCTCGACCGAAACCGGCCAGCAGCGTTGAGGCCTGCTCAAGGCGTCGGTCACCGACCCCCAGCAGCTGTTTCAGCGCCTTGCCGCTGGAATGGCGGGGGGAGAAGAAGTATTCGCAGCTGTCGCTGAGCAATTGCATCAGCAGGTAAAACCCGGAAAACACGATAAACGCCCACACCAGTTCATAGGTGATGAACCGCGCCAGCGATACGTAACCCGTGAGCAGGGCGCCGAGCGACAGCACCATCGCCAGCGTGGCAATGGTGTAAACCACGCCGGCGAAGGTGTTGCCCGCCACTTGGGTGTCACCGGCTGCGGCCAGTGTTTTACGCACCCTGCCGACGCGCATCAGCAGCGTGGTGACGATACCGAGCACCGCCAGCGCAATGATGCCTCTGCCTGCGAGCACGATCTGACTGCTCATGCCGGCGGCATTGCTGACTTGCACCGCCGTCACCAGCACCAGCAGCGTCGCGGCGAGGATCCGTGCGTAGGGATGCAGCGCGAGCGCCACCGGGTCAGCCACCGCCGGCAGTCGCCAGGACGGGTGCTCGGTCGAGAGCAACGCGCGGCTGAGCCCTGTGATCAGCACGCAGGCATAAACCACTTTCCCGAACTCATCGGAAAATGTCGCCAGCATCGGCGGCAACGGCACGTGACGGGTGCAGGCGTAATAGAGCAGTTGCAGGGCGATGGCGGTGGTCGCGAGAGTCGCCAGCGCCGAGGCGAACGCCAGCGAACTGCGGCGCAGTCGACCCTCCGGCATGCGGTGAATGCACACCCACGCCAGCCAGCGGTCGGCCAGTCGCCGCCCTAGCGTCCAGACGACGAAGGCCAGCACCACCAGCAGGGCGGTGTAAAGTCGCTGACCCGGTTGCCAGGCTTCGGCGCCGGTCTGTTGCACCTGTTCGAAGAAAGTGCGCAGACGCTGGCGATCATCCGCCGACGGATTGACAAGGGGAGCCCAGAAGCCAGGATTCAGAATGCTGTGGGTGCTGAGCGTCAGTTCGCTTTCGAGCAACGTGCGGCGGATACCGGCGATCTGGGTGATCAGCTCCGTGGCGTTTTGCTTGAGGGTGGCGAGGTTCTTCAACGCCGTATCGACTTTGGTTTTCTGCTCGATCAACGTCGCCCGTTGCGCGGCGATATCGGCTTGCTCGGCGGCGACCGCTTCGGCCGGCGCAGCCCCGAGTACGCCCAGTTGCACGGTCAGTTGCGCCTGCTGCGGTAACAGCGATGCCGACAGCCGATCGATGTCCAGAATGAACGTCTGCACCCGGTCCTGCGGGCCTTCGAGTTGGTTGTAATTGTTGGCAGACGAAATCTGCTGCTTGAGGCCGTCGAGGCGCAGTTGCAAGGCTTGCAGATCGCTTTGCGTGACGCCGGGGAGCGGGGCGCCGACATCGGGCGTGCCGGGCAGGTCGGCGGCCGACACCATCGAGACACCCGGACAGAGCAGCGTCAGGGTGATGAACATCAATGACTTCAATGCATTACGCATGGGACTGGACGGTTCCGGTTGATCACACAAACATTGAGGTTAGGTGATGGGGCCGGAGGGCGCGGAAAAGTTTCGGTGACCCGGGCGACGGGCCACCGTTCGCGGCGTTGCGGTTATTCAGATCGACCGCTGATTGACCCGCTGCATCAATTCCTCCGCCGATTCCTTGCGCTCGGAATAACGATCCACCAGATCCGGGCGATCACGCAGCAACAGCGTGAATTTCACCAACTCTTCCATCACGTCCACCACCCGGTCGTACAGCGCCGAGGGTTTCATGCGGTTGCCTTCGTCGAATTCCAGATAAGCCTTGGGCACCGATGACTGATTGGGGATGGTGAACATGCGCATCCAGCGGCCCAGTACGCGCAGTTGATTGACCACGTTGAACGACTGCGAACCGCCGCAGACCTGCATCACCGCGAGGGTCTTGCCCTGGGTCGGACGCACCGCGCCGAGGGCCAGCGGCACCCAGTCGATCTGCGCCTTGAACACTGCCGACATTGCGCCGTGGCGTTCCGGCGAACACCAGACCTGACCTTCGGACCATTGCATCAGCTCGAGCAGTTCCTGGACTTTCGGGTGATCGCCCGGCGCATCGTCCGGCAGCGGCAGACCCGAAGGGTTGAAGATTCGTGTCTCGGCACCGAAGTGCTCCAGCAGGCGGGCGGCTTCTTCCACCAGCAAACGGCTGAAGGAGCGCGGTCGGGTCGAGCCGTAAAGCAGCAGGATGCGCGGCTTGTGCGCGCCTTCGTCGCGCGTGGTTGTTTGAACCAGTGAAGGATCGAGGTTGGGCAAATCGGTCATGTCGGCTCCGGTTACAGCGTGCTGATGCGGTCGAGCTCGTGCTTGAGGGCATCACGGTCAAGTTGGGCGAAGGGCAGGGCGAGGAAGGCCCTGCAGCGGGTTTCGATGCGGGCGAGGGTGGCGCGGAAGGCGGCGTCGATGGTGTCTTCATCACCGCGCACATCCGACGGATCCTCCAGCCCCCAATGGGCTTTAAGGGCCGGGCCGAAGTACACCGGACAGGCTTCACCGGCGGCCTTGTCGCACACGGTGATGACGATGTCCGGCGGGTTGTCTTCGAAGGCCTCGTTGCCCTTGCTGGTCAATCCATCAATGGAAATGCCGGCTGCCTGCAACGTGGTCAGGCTGCGCGGCAGTACCTGGCCCTTGGGGAAGCTGCCGGCGCTGACTGCTTCGAAACCGGCCGGCGCCAGATGGTTGAACATCGCCTCCGAGAGAATGCTGCGGCAGCTGTTGGCGGTGCACATGAATAGAACTCGCATGGTTGATCCTCAGCAGCAGGCAGACGTATTGAGCGGGCGATCGCCCATGGCCGCCAGCCGCGCGCTGTTTTCTTCCAGCCAGGCGGTGTTGGCGGCCAATGTGGTTTCAAGCAGCGTGCGAATCCATGTCGGCAAATCAGGGTTGAGCCGGTAATAAACCCACTGGCCTTGACGGCGATCCAGCAATAGACCGCAGGTGCGCAATTGCGCGAGATGGCGGGAGATTTTCGGCTGACTGTCGTCCAGCGCACAGACCAGCTCGCAGACACACAACTCACCCTCACGGGTGATCAGCAGCGTGGCGCGGGCGCGGGTTTCGTCGGCGAGGCATTTGAAAACGGAGGCGGGGGTGAGCATGACGATGCCTTCAGTACATATGGTTGTCCGAATATACGGATATCCATATGTATTGGGCAAGCCTCGAGTTTGATGAAGGCGGCAGCTCTCGACCGAAGATTTGTTTAGCGCAGGCGCTTCAACGCTTGCTGAACGCCAACCGCGCAGCAAACAACACGAAAATCATCCCGGTGGTGCGATCCATCCAGCGAATCACTTTCTCCCGGCGCAGAAACCCGGACAGCGGCTGCGTCGCGCCAATCAACACCAGCGACCAGATCAGCCCGAGCACCACATGAATGCTCACCAGCCCGAACGTCCACGGCACCAGCGGCTGCCCCTGCGGAATGAACTGCGGCAGAAACGACACGTAGAAAATCCCGATCTTCGGATTCAGCACGTTCCCCAGCATGCCCTTGAAAAACCAGTTCGCCCCCGGCTTGCCGTCGGCTTCGGCCGGTGCCAGCGAGCGGCGAGGGCGCAGCAGCATGTTCAACCCCAGCCACGCCAGATACGCCGCGCCGCAATACTTCAACAGGTTGTAGGCCAGCTCCGACACCGCAATCAACGCCCCCAACCCAAACGCCACCGCCGCACCCCACAACAGACAACCGGCATTGATCCCCAACGCCGCACGCAACGCCTGCTGCTTGCCTTCGACGGTGGCGGTGCGCAGCACCAGCGCGGTGTCGAGACCGGGCGTCAGGGTCAACAGGGTGGCGGCGAGGGTGAAGGCGAGGAGGTTGTCGGCGATGGACATGGAGCGTGGGTTCCCTGTTCTGGATGCGGGAACGGTAGCGGTTTCAGGCGGGAGGATCCAGCAGGGAAATCAGGCGCGGTTCGATGCAGTCGGGTTGTATCTCGAGGATCGCCAGCGTGACCGGCAACTTGAAACGCCGAGGGCCGGCGCTGCCGGGGTTGACGTAGAGACGGTCACCGCGCCATTCGATGCGGGGTTTGTGGGAATGGCCGGTGATGATGAGCTTGATGCCCGGATCGAGATCGGCGGGGACGTCGGCGATGTCGTGGACGAGGAGTGCTGGCCAGCCGTTGAGGGTGAAGGTCAGGAGGTCGGGGAGGTTTTCGGCCCACGGGCTGTTGAGATCGTTGTTGCCGCGCACGGCGTGGACGGGAGCGATTTTTGCCAGCTGGGCGAGGATGTCCGGGTTGCCGATGTCGCCGGCGTGGATGATCTGGTCACAGCCCTGGAGCGCGGCGAGGGCTTCGGGGCGGAGGAGGTTGTGGGTGTCGGAGATCAGGGCGGTTTTCATCCAAGTGGCCAAATGAGTTGTTCCGTGGGTGTTTATGACTCGGCAAATTCATGGTGCCAAAATGATTTCAAAGTGCTATATCTTCACGTACTGGAGTACAGATAACCAATGAGGGTTCTATGAGCTATACCGCTGAAATCAGCCGCACGAGTCCCACTGCATTCCTGTTCTTGGTGGACCAGTCCGGGTCTATGCAAGACATCATGGCAAACGGGAAGTCAAAAGCCCAATTTGTGGCTGATGTTCTAAATCGCACTTTCGCTACGTTAATTACCCGCTGCACAAAGTCCGAAGGTACTCGTGATTATTTCGAGGTCGGCGTATTGGGCTATTCCGGCGCCACCGCTCAAAACGGCTTGTCTGGTGAGCTTGCTGCGAGGGTTCTGAATCCGATCTCTGTGATTGAAGCTCATCCCTTGCGCATTGAAGACCGTGTCAAGCGAGTTGACGACGGAGCTGGCGGCTTGGTGGATCAGTCCATCAAGTTCCCAATTTGGTTTGAGCCCAAAGCCGGCGGTGGCACCCCTATGTGTAATGCGATTACAACAGCCGCTGAACAGTTGGTTGCATGGTGCGATGCTCACCCGGATAGCTACCCTCCAACCGTGTTGCATGTTACCGACGGTGAGTCCACCGACGGAGATCCTGAGGGTCTGGCTCAGCAACTACAGCAAATCACTACCAGCGACGGAAATGTTTTGCTGTTCAATCTTCATGTAAGTACGAGTGGGGGGGATCCGGTGAAGTTTCCCGCCTCTGACGCAGGGCTGAGTGATAGCTACGCAAAGCTGTTGTTCCGCATGTCCAGCCCCCTACCTTTGCATCTTCATAAAGTCGCACAAGACAAGGGTATTAACGCAAACATGGAGTCTCGGGGTTTCGTTTTTAATGGAGATATCGCCGAAATTGTAGACTTTTTCGACATTGGTACACGAGCAGCCCAGTTGCGATAACCATGGCATTCCGAATCCTTTTTGACGGAACGGTAGCCAAGCACCTCGATACGCCAGGGGAAAATGAAGATGCCTATCGCATTGCCCCAGCTAGGGGGCGTGTGGTGCTATCAGATGGTGCCTCCGAGTCTTTTGATGCTAAAAGCTGGGCTAACCTGGTGGTGGATTATTTTCTAGAATCTGATCCATCAGACGAAGAGTTAGGCTCGTGTATCCGATCATATGAAGGGCTCTACGACCCTCACGTTTTATCTTGGTCTAAAGCTGCTGCATATGAACGTGGCAGCTTCGCTACGTTGTTGATTGCGCAGGATGATCACGATCGTAGTACGGTCACCGTCACGACATTGGGCGACAGCTTTGCTGTTTGGTGCATCGGCAATGATGTAATTGAAACCACACCCTATGTAAGTGCGGATCAATTCACTCAAAAGCCAACTCTTTTGGCAACTCGCCCTGAGTTGAACTCTGAGATGATTATCAATGAGCTGGGAACTTGGAGTCGCATAGAGTGGTGTTACGAGCAGCACGACACATGCCTACTGCTTTGCATGACTGATGCGCTGGGGGCATGGCTTCTGAATAGTCGAGAGCAAGGTAGTTTGGATGCATTCGAGAGACTTAGTCGAATAACGGATCAGAAAGAGTTGCTTGAGCTGGTGGAGGTTGAGCGTGCCTCAGGTGCAATGCGAAGAGATGACGTCACGCTGATTATCGCCACTCTGACTTGTTAGATTAAACCATGGCATATCCAACCCTAGAACAGTACAACGAGGCCTTGCACTCCCCGCATTTAGTGCTGCAAGACGCTGAGTTGAAACATGGCCGATTGAAAACCTCCGGACTGGGCTCGCCCTTGGCATTGTGCGGGGGATTTGCTTTAACCTATATCGTAGACGTTCCTGGAAAGCGGTTTGCGCTACGTTGTTTCCACAAAAGCTCAAGGGAGCTAGAACAGCGATATAAGGCAATTTCCTCGCGAATCCGGCAATTGGCTAGCCCGTACTTCTTGCCTTTTGAGTTCATTACCAATGGAATTCGGATACAAGGATCGACATATCCCATCGTCAAGATGGCATGGGCGCAGGGTCGAACTTTGGCAGAGTTTCTGGAAGGCGAGCATCAAAATACCCAAGCACTCCAACGGTTACGACAAGCTCTTGCTAAGTTAGCCGCGTTTCTTGAACAGAATCAGATCGCTCATGGTGACATCCAGCCCGAAAATGTCATGGTGAGCGCTGACGGTGGCACGGTGCAATTGATTGACTATGATGGAATGTTCGTAGAAGGGTTTAGGGGGCGCTTCGCTACCGAACTAGGACAAATCAATTTTCAGCATCCAAGACGAACTGATAAAGATTTCAATGAGAGGCTTGATCGTTTCTCGTTCCTCACTTTGGATGTTGCTCTTCAAGCCCTGATAGCCTCTCCCTCTCTTTGGGGTGTTTCTCGTTCAGAGCCTAGTGCCGTGGTGTTTAGGCGAAACGATTTTCTTGACCCTGGCTCTTCAATTATTTTCGGTGAAGTTCTAAAACTGCCTGGCGTGGCAAATCACGCTAAAAATCTCGCAAGAGTGGTTGTGGGAGAATTTCAAAGCGTTCCAGCCCTTAGTGATTTTCTTCAGGACAAAGGAGTAGTAGGCGGGGCGATCACGTTTAAGCAAAAGGGCACTCCTTCCACGGTTGGATATCAAGGGGCCTATCCAGTCTGCGATGCAACAAAGTACGCACAGGTTCTTGCTCAGGTGGGCAGCCGTATCGAGCTAATCGGACAGATTCACTCCGTTCGACCTGGGTTTGGGGCGAATAAAAAGCCGTATGTATTTGTGAATTTTTCTGACTGGCTTGGGCAGGCTGTCAAGCTATCAATCTGGTCTGATGGGATGAAGGCAATCGGATCAAATCTGCCCGATGAGTCGTGGGTGGGACGTTGGCTTTCAGTAACGGGTCTAGTTGACCCTCCTTACAAGGGGAAGGCGAAAGCTGGTAGTTACACTCACCTTTCATTAACTATTACAGCCACTGGCCAGATACAACAATTACCGGAGCAGGAAGCAAAATTTCGACTTCGTGGCTTGGGTTATGCGCCTGCTGTTCATTCCGCGCCGAGTCGAAACGCAGGTGTACTTTCGAATATGGCAAAGGGACGGCCTACGACAGTTACTCCAAGTCAGAGTTCGCCTGTGAATGCGGTCCCTCCGAAAAGCTCGAATCAGCAACTGCTTGAAAAGATGCGAGCTCAGTCGCCTCAAATTGTTCGACAGACAGTCAGCGCACCTCAGGTGCTAACGCAATCGCAAAACGCTCCTGCATCGCGACCGGTAAGTGCTCCGAAGCGATCCTCTGGAGCAGATTGGCTTGGCTGGCTATTTATAGTAATTGTGGGGCTTGGCTTGCTCCGATCTTGCATAAAGTAGGCGCCTTACTGAGTTAGTAATGAATTTTTAGAAGGCGAACGAGGAAAACGCGAGGAGAGAGTATGAAAATGGTAGCATACGCTATGCTACCGCTTTAGTTGGTAAAAATAACTTTCACAAGTTGCCTGTTTTGTAGGTGGAGACGGGGGCGATGCTAGTTTGGTGCGATTTTAAAATTAAAGTCTTTGGCGCGCAAGCAAGTTTGTAATTCTAAATTTTAAAGGGCTGGGAATGTATAAGTATCATGAAAGGGAAGTTTTGAATGCTGGGGCGCTTGGAACTTATCGCGTTCACTCGCTATTCACCCGTATTACCAGTGAAGGGGACTTGAGTCCGGAGATTGGCGAACCGTTGCAAGGTGCGGTTGCGCTGCACGCGCACGAGTACACGCATTACCTCCATAATCTCTCAACTTTGGCGGGTCTTGACGCGTTGCTTGCTTGCTTCTGGCTAGTCGCTCCATTTGTGAGAGGCACGGATGACCGTGGTTGGTTTACAGCCTACGAGGGCCTTGAGTACGACGATCAGCTGACGGCAGCTTTCGCAGTAATGAACTCATCTCGGGGTTCAGTTACCGGTATTCCTAAGGATAAAAATTTTCAATGGCCTGAAATAACAGAGTGGTGTTTCGGTGAAGTATCTACCGAGTCGGTAACGCTGACCTACGGCACCGAAGGTGAGATTGGAAAAATCCAAATGCAATCGATACCTATCACTGCGAAGCACAATAAAGGAGAGCCACTAGAGTTGGTCCTAACCCCCGGTCTTGATTTTATTAGTGAAGGTATTGCTTACGAAATTGAACGGGAGCAGCGCCGCGCTCCACATTTGTCGGATAAAATCCTCGACTCTCAAACACCGTGCTATCCGTACTTGGCTTACCGACCGCTTGTTGAACACCTAATTGGACACGGTACGACTCCCCAGGAACGGATTTTAATTGGTAATTTGGCTCTTTTGAGCAGCGCTCCAGCTAAAACTTTCTTTGAATTATGCGCGGCCATCAAACGGGATAAGGACCGAGGTGATGGTAAAAAGGTTGAACAAGATCGAATTGGAGACGATATCTATCGCGCATTTGTAAGGCACGTATCCAATCCGGATTTTTCATATACTGATCAATTGAAAGAAATTCTCTCTGGCTCTGGTGATCATATAGAAGGGCTCGAAATTTATTGCAAGCTAATCGATAAAGGCCTTAAGCAACGAACGAAAACCTTTATGCTAGAGCAGATGATGATTCAGAAAAAGTTTACTGCGTATGAGTTTCGTGACTTTACATTAAATATATTAGAGCGTCTTGTCTGCCAAGAAAAAGTCGATGATGATAGCGTTATTGAATGGATAGCGCCGCTCAATGGTGTAATTGCAAAGCTTCCGGAAGAGATCCTACAGAAGCTAAGTGTTTTGCAAACCAGTATTCACTATCTACAACAGCACTTCACCGTGGATGGGCGATTGGGTAGTACGGCTCAATTGCAGGAGTCAGCATGTCCGTTCACCGATGCTTGTGAGACTCAGAAACAGTATGGTTATCCAGCAGACTGTGGAAGCAAACCGTGGAATGTTTCTGTCGACGGCGGTAAAAAAGTATGCTGGTACGAAGCTGGGCGGCTGTCACTGAGAATGGCTAAGAACGGGCAAGTAATGCTCGATGCGCCACCGGGTTAATCCCAAGTAGCGCCAGATAGCTATCGCGGATGAGGAGTCTGGTTGACCGCTTTTGGCCGATAGCTGCCATTCCCCTGGCAGCTTCGGCCAACGCTCATTCCCTCTGTCGTTCCGAACTAGTCGGTCACCAAAGAGGGCTAGCGTTTAGCTCTTCACCTCAACATGATCCAACGCCTGATTCACCGCCAACTCACTCAGCATCACCAACTGCGCAATCCCGATCGCAGTCTTGCGATGGGCGGGCTCCAGCGTGGCCGCAAAGTTGTTGAGCATCTCGCTGGCCGATCCCAATGATTCGCTGGCGTTGGCCAGCAGGGATTCGGTGTCGTACGCCGGGTTGGCCAGGTACATGGGGTCGTGTTTGTGGTGGCTGCCCATGACTCGTTGCTGCGGGGTCAGGTAGTGATCAAGGGCGCGTTCGGCGGCTTCGTTGAGCGTTCGAGAGTCGGGGAATTTGTAGGGGGAGACTGGATCGGTTTCCGGGGGATTCGGTGTTGGTTTGATCATGGTGAAACTCCTAATTATTGAAAAGGAGCCTTCACCCTCGCTACCAAACGAAGGGTGGCGGCCAATACGCGGGTTGGTAGACCGGTAACTAGGAACCCGGCGCACTCGAAAGTGCCCTGCGCATGGCCACCATCAAGTGCAGACCAGGGGAGGTCTGCGAATGGCGCGCTATGCGACTAGTTAACTCGGGCTACCAAACCCGATCACTGTTTTTCAGTGACCCGGAAACGATAAAACCCGCGTCCCAGACGCACAAGCCGGCGGATTCTGGCGTAGTCGTAGGTAATGACGCAAGGCGTTGTAGCCTTGAGGAAGTAACGCTGAGTATCTTTAAACAGCAATGGCCGAAACCCTTAAACAATCTCCAATGGTTCCTTCAATAACCGGTGTATTGGATCTTTCCCCGGCGCTCTGCTGCCCTGAACTGGCTCCGGCCAGGCCATCACGCAGGATTCCGAACCCGGCTGGCATCTCTGGAGGGCGGGCACCCGAACTGGCGACTGTATTCCCGGCTGAATTGCGACGGGCTTTCGTAGCCCACTCGATAACAGGCGCTCGCCACATCCAGCCCTTCGCCGAGCAACAGGCGGCGGGCTTCCTGCAGGCGCAGTTGTTTCTGATACTGCAGCGGACTCATGGCCGTCACTGCCTTGAAACGATGATGCAATGTGGAGTTGCCCAAGTTGGCGACCCGGGCGAGCTCTTCGATGCGCAAGGGTTGGGTGTAGTGGTTGTTCAACCAGTCGATTGCCCGTGTTACTCGCCGTGTTTGCGAGTCGCCGAGGGCAAGCTCATACAGACGACGGCCATGCACACCCCGCAGGAGGCGGTAATACAACTCGCGAAGGGCGAGCGGTGCCAGCATGCCGATGTCTTTCGGTGTTTCCAGCAGCCGGACCAGCCGCAGCATTGTTTCCAGCAGGGGCACATCGACTTTCTCAAGAAAAAGGCCAAGCTCCGGCTCGTCCGGGACGCCCGCCGGCGGAGCATCGGCGATGACCTGAGCGATTTCCGTGGCCTCGAAATCAAACCGGATACACAGGTAAGGCGCCTCCGGGCTGGCCATCAGCACGCGACCGGACACCGGAAGGGTGACCGAAACCACCAGGTAGCTGAGGGGGTCGTACAGGTAGTGGTCGTCACCCAGGCCGATTTCCTTTTGTCCTTGCACGATCAGGCAAAGTGCCGGTTTGTGCACGGTATGGATCAGCTCCGAAGGTGCATCGAAACGGATGACATGCAGGGGAGCTATGGCGGTCTCATAGATCCCGGGTGTGGTAAAGCGTTGCGTCAGCAGGCGAACCAGTTCGTCACGGTAGACGGCTGTGTTTTGAAGGATGAAAGCATCGCTCTGTTCCATTTCAAGGCTCTCACAAGTGTTCATGAGCGTCTGCCTGAAGCTTTTCAGGCAGACGATATTCACCCGACATCATCAAAGTACTCATTGCCGATAGAGGATCATTCCGGCGTGATACAGCACGTCGTCATGAAAGTGGCCATCAGCGGTGAAGCCGGTGTCGTCCCAGTACTGGATGTAATCACCGACCAGTTCGTAGCGGCCCTGATAGGCGCTCTTGTTTTTACCACGGGCCTCGTCGTAACGACCAGTCGTCAGAAGCTCATGACGGATGAATCCATCCGCGGTGACCCACATGCCTGCGTAAGGATGGTCCTGAGTGGTTTTTTTGGCATCTTTCATCACTTTTCTCCTCGGATTTTCAGACTGAGCCGATACGGCCCAAAGCCGTGCGATCAGAGCCGTTTTCGGCAACGCGAAAACCCGGAGTGCGATCACTGCCGCCTTCAGTGACGCGCATGCCTGGAGTTCGATCAGCACCGTCAGCGGCCAGGTACAGGCTGGTCGAGGAAAGGTTGATTGCGCAGGCCACCATCGCGCCGATCACCAGTGAAAGGGAAAGCCGTTTTGCATTTTTCATTGTTCAGTCCTCATTGACGTTGTTCATCTGAGCGGCCTGCCGTGGACTGTGTCTGCATCCGTTGCGTGCTTTCAGATTACGTAGCCGAGCGCAGCGGTGTTAGGACGAAACTGCCGCAGATTTGCCTGATCCTCTCGGGTTGGTCGGGCATGTCCTGCGGCGCGTTTGTGCTGCAGCTCAGCCGGCCGTGACAGTCATGCCGCCGTCGGCCATGACCACCGAACCGACCATGAAGCTGGCCCGATCCGAGGCGATGAACGCGACCACTTCGGCGATTTCTTCCGGTTGGGCGGCGCGGCCGATCGGTGCCGCTTCGCCATGTTGGGCGAGAAAGGCAGGGCCATCGTCGACCACATTGTTGAGGATATTGGTCACCACATCGCCGACACCGACAGCATTGACGCGGATGCCATGGCCAATGACTTCAAGCGCCAGGGTGCGCGTCAGTTGGGCCAGCGCGCCCTTGGAGGCGGTGTAGGCGGCAATGGTGGGGAAGGCGAAATAGGAGGCGTAGGACGCGATGTTGACGATCGATCCGGACTTGTTGGGCATCATCGCTTTGACCGCCTCCCGGCTATGCAAAAAGGCCGCCGTGGCGTTGACCGCCTGAATGCGTTCCCAGTCTTCGCGGGTCATGTCGATCACCAATTTGTTGATGATGATGCCGGCGTTGTTGACCAGAATGTCCAGCCGTCCGAATTGCTCGACGGCCAGGGCGACCGCGCGTTCGGCTGCCCCGTCCTGAGTGATGTCGGCCACCAGGGGGACCAGGCCGGGGCGGGCCAGTGCTTCCACCTCAGGGTTTATATCTTCAGCAATGACCTGGGCGCCGCGGGCATGCAGCAGTAGTGCGATGGCCTTGCCGATGCCACTGGCCGCGCCAGTGACCAGTGCGACTTTACCGGCTACTTCGTTTGGGGTGCTGTTCTTGAAGTCGGTCATGATGTTCTCCAGCGTTTTTGATCGAGTAGGGATAAGCCGTGTTGGCGCCGGCGAGGCGCTGTCATCGGCGACGGGCCTACTGTCTCGCAGCGAGGCAAAGTCGGCTTTCGTGAGATTGCCCACGCTGTCGGGGTTTTGCGCTGAATGTCAGTGAGGGAGGTTCGGTGCTCGATTCAACCCACGGCAAAAGCCCGATATCATCGAGCCGGTCTGCTGACGCGGCGTGCGGGCAAGCATCGGAGACCTGTCTGGCTTCGCACAGCCGAATCTGAAAAGGACGAGTTCATGGCAAATACCGGGCGTACCTCCCAGGACGCGTTGTCGACATCCTCTCGAGACTTGCGCATCAACGGCGAGTCGATGGGTGAGTTCCTGCCAGGTGAACCCCAGGCGTTACCCTCGCGTCCGGAAATCACGGACGTGGTGATTCAGCTGTTTACCCATCGCAGCGTTACTGAGCCGATTCTCGTGCCTGCAGTGGTGGAACCGCTGCTCGTTCTGGTTCTGGCCGGGGCGGCGACGGTAGAGGAGCGCGCATTGGGGGGCGAGTGGGAAGCTGCCGAGGTCAGTGCCGGCGATTTTTTCCTCACCAGTTCCGATGAGCCGTATGAAATGCGCTGGCAGACGCACGGAGGCGATACCTTCGAAGTCATGCATCTTTATCTGGGGCTGCCCTTGATCGAGCAAGCGTCTCGAGAGCTGTCGGGCCAGCACGCCGGGCCTGTGCGTTTGCGCGATGTTTCAGGGGCACGGGACGGGCGCGTCGCGTTTGTCATGGAGCAGTTGCGCACGGAACTGCTCCTGGAACGCTCGCCCAGCGCGCTTTTCGCCCGCTCTCTGGCGCAGGCGCTGGCCGTGCATCTGGTGCGTAGCTATCTTGCTGAAAGCCAGCCCGGGCGTCGGGTCAACGCCTTGCAAGCCTACAAGTTGCGCAAAGTCACCGACGCCATGCGCGCGCATCTGAGCGCTGAATTCAGCCTGGCCAAACTGGCCAGCCTTGCCGAGCTGAGCGAATACCACTTCAGCCGCCTGTTCAAGCGTGCGACGGGGCTGTCGCCATCGCAGTACTTCATTCGCTTGCGCATGGTTCGTGCGCGGCACCTGCTACTGGAAACCCGCCTTAGCATCATCGACGTCGGGCTGGAGATCGGCTACTCGAGCCCCAGTCACTTCTCGCAGGTCTTTCGGCGTGAAGTGGGCGTAACGCCCAGCGAGTTCCGTGGGGCGTGAGCGCAGCTTCATCACAAATTTGCAAGCGATGCACACAGACACGAATAGGCAAAGGTTGCGCAGGTTTCGGCACGCGTCGACCAGGCCCGTGCCCTTAATCTTTTCGACGTACCCCGCAGTAACGAACGCGTCTTCAGCGGTCGGTGCTGAACCTCAATGCAGACAGCAGGAGCTACGGATATGTCGAACATTCAAAACAAAGTCGTCCTGATTACCGGTGCAAGCAGTGGTATCGGCGAAGCGGCCGCCAGGTTGATCGCCGCCAAAGGCGCGCATGTGGTCCTCGGTGCCCGCCGTACCGAGCGTCTGGACAAACTAGTCAGCGAGATCCAGGCCGAAGGTGGCTCGGCAAGTGCCTGCGCACTGGACGTTACGGATCTGCAATCGATGCACGCCTTCGTGGCGTTCGCCAAGACGCAACATGGCAAGGTCGATGTGATCATCAATAACGCTGGGGTGATGCCTTTGTCTCCGCTGGCCTCGTTGAAGGTCAACGAATGGAATCAGATGCTCGATGTCAACGTTCGCGGCGTACTGCACGGTATTGCCGCCGTCCTGCCGGACATGCAGGCGCAGGGTTTCGGTCAGGTCATCAATATCTCGTCGATCGGTGGGCTCGCGGTTTCTCCGACAGCTGCGGTGTACTGCGCGACCAAATTCGCGGTCAGGGCTATCTCGGATGGTCTGCGTCAGGAAACGGACAAGATCCGCGTCACCGTGGTGTGCCCGGGTGTGGTCGAGTCCGAACTGGCGGATACGATTTCGGATGATGTGGCCCGCGAGGAAATGAAAGCGTTTCGCCGTGTGGCGCTGAATGCAGACGCCATTGCGCGAGCGCTCGCCTATGCCATCGAACAGCCCGACGATGTCGATGTGAGTGAGATCGTGGTTCGTCCGACCGCCAGTCCGCACTGAGCCGTTCCGGGCGCAATCACCCGTGGTTTGTGCCCCGTTCTGCCTGGCTACAACGAATGGGCATAAACCTCACAACTCAATCGCCCACGTCTGACTGACCAAATCCTTGCCGAAGCTGTGAATCGGCTCTTCCTCGACAAGCTCAAATCCTGCCCGCTGGTATAACCGGCGGGCATCCACCAGATTGCTGGTGGTCCACAGGATCATCTTTTTGTAGCCGACATCCCGGGCAAAACGCAGGCATTCCTCGACCAGCCGATTGCCGATCCCCAGGCCCCGCGCACTGGCATCCACGTAGAGCATGCGCAGTTTCGCGGTGGTTTCGTCGTGACGGATCACGAACACCGAACCCACCACCTTGCCGTCCTTCTCCGCGATCCAGCAGCGCTCGCCGGTGGGGTCGAATTCGCGCAGGTATTTGGCGACGACCTCTGCCACCAGCGCTTCGAACTCTGAATTCCAGCCGTATTCACGGCTGTAGATCGCAGTCTGCTGATGCACCACCAGACCCATGTCGCCGGGCTGCGGATCGCGCAGCAGATAGGTCGTTGGCTGACCACCCTCGAGCAGCGTCTGGATCTGCTTCATCGATGCGATCAGTTGCAGTTGCTGCGGTTCGGACAGGCGTTCGAGCAGGGTGATGACTTCTTGCCGCGAGGCTTGCTCCAGCGGCGCGAGGATTTCGCGGCCGAGGTCGGTGATGTGCAGTTGACTGGCGCGGGCGTCGGTGGTGGAGGGGACTTTCTGGATCAGGCCTTTTTTGTCGAAACCGCTGATGAGGCGACTCATGTAACCCGCGTCGAGGCCCAGCATCTGGCGCAGGTCGGTGCTGGTCAGATCGCCCTGGGACGCGAGTTCGTAGAGGATGCGCAGCTCGGTAAGCGAGTAGTCGCTTTGCAGCAAGTGTTCCTGCAACACGCCGATCTGATGGGTGTAGAAACGGTTGAACTGCCGGACGCTGTCGGCGCGGTCGGTGATCGTGGACATGGCGTGATGCTCATATGTTTGCTTTAGGCAACTATATAGTTGCCTTAGGCAAGCAAGTCAAATGAATGATTTCACGATCCCGAACGCAAAGTCAGCCGGAACGAACGCTCAGTCGTGTCCATTCGTATGTTTCTGAGGCTCACGGTTTCCAGATGCGTCGCCGCGTGACCGCGATGACAGGGCCATCTCTCCATGCCTGTAAAAAAAACTGACTAGAATCCAAACACACCTATTCATTCAAGGAACGACCCATGTCCGGTTTACGCACGTTGATTGCGACCACGACCTGTATTGCGCTGTTGAGCACTTCGGTGTCAGCGCTGGCCGATCCTGGCAACGGAAAGGGGCAGGGCAAAGGTAACCCGCATAACAGCCAGGATCATGGCAATCAGGGGAAAAAAGGCGGGGGCGGTTATCAGGGGCACGGCCCGAGTATCGATCGCGGCGGGGTGATCGGGATTGTGGACGGCTATCGCGGCTACTGGACCCCGGGCCCGGCGTTGCCGCCGGGCATTCAGAAGAACCTGGCGCGGGGCAAACCGCTGCCGCCCGGGATAGCTAAGAAACTCGATGGTCGACTGGTCGGCAGACTGCCGCACTACGACGGCTATGAATGGCAGCAGGTCGGCACCGATCTGATCCTGGTCGCGCTGGCTACAGGGCTGATTTATGAAGTGCTGAATGGCGCCTTTGATTGAAAAATAGATCTGTCCCCATATGAAAAAGCCCGGCGGATAAGGCCGGGCTTTCGTCGGGTACTGCGGTAAAACCGAGCATTCAGGCGTTACGACTTTCGATCAGACGGTCAGAACCACCTTCGGCAACTGCATCACTGAACAGCGGGTCGGTTTCAGTCGCGGCAACGGCGTCACTGAACAGCGGATCAGTTTCGGTCGCAGCTACGGCATCGCTGAACAGTGGGTCGGTTTGAGTCGCAGCGGCAACCGCATCGCTGAACAGTGGATCGGTTTCAGTCGCCGCAAAAGCATTCAGGGCGAAGAGCGAAAAGGCGATGCCGAGGATTGTCTGGCGTTTCATGGTTCTGTACTCCGTGTGCAGTGGGTTGGTATGGAGCAGATCCTACGCTTTCGATTTGATATGAGAACTTCATTGAATTAATGGTTGTTATTGATGCGGTCAATGATGGAGCTCGGTGGCCTGAGATGCGCTGAACGGCACCGATGACAACAACCCGCTTGACAGTCACTGCGCAATAAACCTGCGAATCGCTTGAGTGGTTCCCACTGGCGCTTCCTCCATCAGCCAATGCCCCGCACCGGCGATCACCAAGGTGTGATCCTTCGCCAGATCCGCCGCCAGCGGCGCCCACATATCCCCGGTATCGCCGAAACCGTGCAACAGCACCACCGCCGGGCCTTTGCCGCCGATGCGCGTGTGGATTTTCGCGCCGTCCACGGCGATGTCCTTAGTGCGGAACGAGGCGGGGAAGGGCGTCACATCCGCATGGGCCGGAACACTCATGGCCAGCAGCAGGGAAGCGGTGAGCAGGGTGCGGATCATGGCGGTCACTCCAGAGGGGGTGGCTGGAGCGTAGACGGATTTGAGGTCGCTGAAGTGCGAATAATGGGCACAGATCGGTTTGTGGACTGGATTTTGGCAACGCTTCAGGAAAGGTATCCGCTGACCCCATCCCACAACAACTTCAACGCCGTGACCACCAGCAAGCCATAACAGGCGCGGTACATCTGACGCTGGTCCAGTCTGGCGTGCAGCCGCCAGCCCAGCCAGACGCCGCAGGGTACAGCGAGCAAGCTGACGAGCATCAGTGTCAGCACGTTGCCGGTAGGTTTGGCCAGCAGCAGCCATGGCACTGCCTTGAGGAGATTGCCCACGGTGAAAAACAGGCTGGTCGTTCCGGCATACATCTGCTTGCTCAGCCCCAGCGGCAGCAGATAGATCGCCAGTGGCGGCCCGCCGGAATGCGCCACCATCGTCGTAATACCCGAAGTAATGCCGGCAGCCACGGCTTTGGGTGAGGAGCGCGGCCGCACTCGCACTTCTCCGCCGGCCTTGAACCACAAACCGACAAACAACAGCGTGATCGCCGCCATGACGATGGCGATGGCGCGGTGGTCCAGCACCCGGAAAAGCAAATAGCCGGCGCCGATGCCGACGATCAAACCTGGTACCAACAACTTCAGGTCGGGTTTTGACCAGGTGGAAGGCTTCCAGTAGCGCAGGCTGAACAGATCCATGGCGACGAACAATGGCGCCAGCACCCCGCCAGCCGTGATCGGGTCCATCACCAGCGACAACAGCGGAATCCCGACAATCGCAAAGCCGCCGCCGAACGCGCCCTTCATGAAGCAGATCAGGAACACGCCGGCGAAGGTGACGAGGAGGGTGGTGAAGGTCAGATCCACGGCGTGTGCTCACTTCATTTCGGTCGGGGAGTGGCCTTAATTTCGCTCACGGTCTGCAGGATGAACAGTTACAGTTTCGAGGCCGATCCACGGACCAGTTGCCAACTGGATCGAATGTGGGCCTCGGGCAAAGTTCGGTTTGGGGAGATAGGGGCATATGCGGCTTGAAGACATCCTGACCGAGGACCTTTACGTGGTGTTCTGCGGAATCAATC
The DNA here is from genome assembly GCF_949767575.1 of Pseudomonas sp. IT-P2. Classification (NCBI taxonomy): domain Bacteria; kingdom Pseudomonadati; phylum Pseudomonadota; class Gammaproteobacteria; order Pseudomonadales; family Pseudomonadaceae; genus Pseudomonas; species Pseudomonas sp. IT-P2. The sequence continues at coordinate 232,575 of NZ_CATKQA010000011.1, forward strand.
CGGGTTTATTGGCGGCAGCGGGTATCCGGCATCCATCACTTTGCAACCGAAACCATGATCGACTCCAGTCCGGGATGGTTATTTTTATAAAAAAGTTCGGAGTCTGCCGCATCTTCAAGGAAAAACCAGATGGACTTCGAAAGTGCTGCATGAAACAAGACAAACAGGAAAATTGCGCAGTAAACCAATAGCAAACCATGGGTGCCGAACTGCATCATCGTTGTTCCCATCATCATATAAGAGGCCGAATTTGCGAGTTGGCCGACAATAAGTGTGGCGGCCATTAATCTGATACGAACTCCAGACGGCACCGAGACAGTTCTCTTATCCATCCCAATCAATGAAAGCGAGGCACTGGAAGCTCCTGCAATAAAGAGGCATGGAGCCAGTTGCCAGACTTCGACAGAGAGAGCCGCTGTGACGAGGGAGGCGGTTAATAAAGTCCAGAGTCCAATATATTTGTTTCGCTGGTTGTGTCTTCTGGCAACAAGCGGGCTCAAAAATAACAGGCCACCGATTGCGCCTCCCGCAAATATGGCGTTGAACAGGCCGACACTGCTTTCAGCGAGATTATGGGTGTGAATTTGAATTGGAACCAGCATGGGTACTGTGGCAGTAACAGCCAGGCTCAACATGAAACCAGCAACAGTCAGGAATCTTTCAGGTGGAAGAATTAATTTAAGTCTAATTCCCAAAAACATTTCCCGAACTCGTTGTGCCGGCGATTTTATCTGTGTCGAGTCGGATTTGAGGCTGTGCGGCAATACGAACGCTAACCCCATTGCGAACACACCCACAATGGCTGCAAAGAGAAGTGAGGCTTGTGGGGAAGACAATCCAATGACAACGCCCGCCAGGAGCGGGCCAATAACGCGACTTATGGTTACGATGATGCGCCGGATGCGAAAGGCATGTTCTATTCGAACTTTTTCTACGGTTTCAGCTGGATAAACACCGAAAAGAGATTGAACGACGCCGAAAGCCGCGACCGCAAGGATGTCAATTATCAGCAGAGCCTCTATCGAATACGAAGCGGAAACAGACACGTAGCGCAGGATGCCGGTCAACGCAATGGCGATACAACCCGCTCTTAGAGCGGTGCTGCGTCGCATGACTTCGACGCGGGACGCCAAAAACAGTATGGAAATGACGGCGGCAAGGGCCAGCCCCGTTTCATAGGTTGCCAGCTCCAACAAGTTTCCACGCTGAACGATAATAAGGGGCACGGTTGCATTCCAACAGCCGAGATATATCCATATTAAAGCTTCAAGGCAAAGATACTTTCTAAATATGCTCAAGCCATATGTCCTTTAATTGCACGAGATCTGCAAGGGTTATCCATCTTGCAGATCTCATGCGTCAGGCTAACTTGCTACGAAGTGCTTGACGTTAAAACTTTCCGCACTAACGCCAAATTTCGAAAACAAGTGTCCATGCATCTGGTTCTTGTAGATGTCTCGGTTTTTGTCGAAGTATTCGCGGTCATACCACCTCACTCCGAAAAACATAGTCAGTCCTTTGACGACAGTCATCATTTGCCAGTCATAAAGAACCGATTCCAGCGGGCGTGCAGCCAGCTTTTTATCAGATTCTTTGACGGCGATGATACACCGGTCAAGTTCATCCTTGCTGGAAAAGACAACCTCGCAGTTGGTTAATGCAACAACAGGCTTGTCAATTTCACGCTCTCCACTAATGACCACTTCGCATTTCTGAGATTCCATTCTATCTCTCCAATTTGTCGTTGGTTGCGCATGTATTAATATGCTTGCGACTTGGCAAAAGGCAATGCGATCCCTGTGTAGAGTTTCCAGCCATGACTGCATGCCGATATCGTACAAAGCGGATGAACAGTATTAGACAGTATTCTCCTTGTCAAATGAATGGTGGGGTAAATGGCTGAGGAAAATATTTTATACTTATGATTAATAGTTATATCCAAGTGAAAGAAAGCCTTGTTGTAACAAACTGATCAGAATGTGGGGGGCGTGCATTGGTATTTAAATATCAATCCTGTGCAGACCAGAATTTCGGTATTGGCAAGCTATGGTTGTGCAAAGCGAACTTCATCTGGCGTTCAGCGCAATCATGTAAGCGCTGAACATGTCCGCCATCCCCTCGGCGCGGGCGGTGATTTCCGCGTCGGTGCGCGGGCTGAGTGAGAAATCCTTCCCGAACTGAGCGTGGCGAGAAAAGGGGACAGAAAAGGGGACGGACAGAAAAGGGGACGGATTTATTTTCTGAAAAGTAAATCTGTCCCCATTTTTAGTACCGCTAAATTCGAGGTCGTTCCAGCTTAATCCACTCTTGTACCGTCGGGCGCTGCCATTGGCGTTGAGCGTAATCCTCCAGTTGAGCCGGCACCGTGTCCCCATTGAGTATCAATCGGTTCAGCATCAACGCGAGATCAACATCGGCGATCGACCATTCACCAAAAAGGTAGTCCGGATTGTCGGTCAGCAGCCATTGAGCGACATCAATCAACTTTTGCTTGGCAGCCTCAGCCGACGCTGACAATGGTCCGTATTTCTGTCCATAGAACACGACAAGGGTAGAGCGCTCCTGTCGGATCGGGAGCAAATCACTGCGTAGCCACGCTTGAACTTGCCTCGCTGCCGCGCGTTTTTGTGGATGCTGTGGGTAAACAGGTGTTTGGGGGAACACATCTTCCAGGTATTCGGTGATCGCCGATGATTCCGACAACGCAAAGTCACCATGCACGAGGGTGGGCACTCTTTGAGTCAGGGAAAGACGGGCGTAATCGCTGGCCTGGTTCTCCAGTTTGTCCAGGTCCAGGGTGCTCATTTCGAACTCGATTCCCTTTTCTCGAAGGGCCACAAAGCACGACATTGCGTAGGGACTGGTGAATTGAGCATCGACGTAAAGGCGCAGGCTTGAGTCATTCATAGCGTCATCTCCATATGCGGAATGGCCACGCTAAAAGATTGAGCGCCTTAAAGAAAATTCATGTTTTTTATGGGGGCATTCCCATCAGGAATGGACAAAAAGGCCGACACGATTTCCCATCACCGTTTGCAAATCAGCGGGCCAGCGTCACCCAAGGCGCACCTTCAGCAAAAGCGCCCTCGATCCAGTCCTTGAACGCCGTAGTCGTCGCCGTGTTGAACCGCGCCGAAGGCCGCACCAGATAAACCCCCGTGTCCGCATCCAGTTGCCACTCGGGCAGCACCCGCACCAGACGCCCCTCGCGCAGTTCTTTGGTCATCAGCCAGTCGCCGCCGGCCAGAATCCCAACGCCCATGCGCGCGGCACACAGCTGCGCTTCATTGTCGTTGCTGACCAGTCGGCTGCGGATTTTCAGAGTGTGTTTCTCGTCGCCACGGGTCAGCCGCCATTCGGGATACGAATGCAACCCGGTAAACCCCAGGCAATGATGATCGGCAAGATCCGCCGGCGTTTTCGGCTCGCCGTGCTGTTGAAGATAGGAGGGCGCGGCACACAGGATTCGGCGGTGATCGCAGAGCTTTTTCGCCACCAGCCGATTGTCCGCCAGCTCGCCAATGCGGATCGCTGCGTCGAAACCTTCGGCGACGATATCTACAAAGCGCTCGGCATATTCAACCTCCAGCACCACGTTCGGATGGGCCAGGGCGAACGCCGAAACGATATCGCCCAGCCACAGCCGACCCATGGCGGCCGGCAGGGCGATGCGCAAACGCCCGCGAACTTCGGCGGCACCCTCGCGCGCATCCTGCTCCGCTTCGGCGATCAGACTGACCGCATGCCCGAACCGCGCCACCAGCCGTTGCCCCTCATCGGTGAAACGCAATTGCCGGGTGGTGCGCTCGATCAGCCGCACCCCCAGCCGCGACTCCAGCGCGCTGAGCCGTTTCGACAGCACCGAGGGATGGCGCTGCAACGTCCGGCCCGCCGCCGCAAACGAGCCGTGCTCGGCCAGGGCCAGCAGGGTGGCGACTTCATCGGCCTGACGGCTATCGAACAGATCCATGCAACGACAACCCTCGTGGATGACGCGGAAAAAGACTCAAGGCACCAGCACAACAGCCCCCGGCAAACCGCCCCGGTGCAGATCGGCATGGGCCCGGGCGGCGTCCGCCAGCGGATAACGACGCCCGACATTGGGCTGGATGATACCGGCGTCAATCGCTTGCAACACGTCCTTTGCACGCTGCTGGTATTCCTCCGGCGTGGCGGTGTGGGCGGCGAGGGACGGTCGGGTCAGGAACAGCGAACCCTTGGCATTCAGGGTGCTGATCTCGACCGGCGCCGGCGCCCCCGACGCCATGCCGAACGACACCAGCAACCCGCGCGGGCGCAGGCAATTCAACGACGCCTCGAAAGACACCCGGCCAATCGGGTCGTACACCACATCCACTTTCTTGCCTTGGGTGAGGTCGACCACCGCGTCGGCCAGCGTCGCCGCCTCGAACACCAACACCTCATCACAACCCGCCAACCGGGCCCGCTCGACACTCTCGGCGCTGGACACCACACCAATCACCAACGCCCCCAAATGCTTCGCCCACGGCACCATGATCTGCCCCAGCGCACCGGCCGCGCCGTAGATCAGCACCGTCGACCCCGGCCCGACCGGGTAAGTGGACTTGAGCAAATACTGCGCGGTAATACCCTTGAACAGCACAGCCGCCGCGTCCTCGAAGCTCAGGCTGTCGGGGATCTTCACCAGCCGATTGGCCGGGTAGAGGCGGGCGCTGGCATAGGCGCCGATGGGGCCCGTGGCATAGGCGACCCGGTCGCCGACCGCCACGTTCGTCACATCGGCCCCTACCGCCACAACCCGCCCGGCGCCCTCAAGCCCCAACCCGGAAGGCAACGCCAACGGCGCGGCACCGGAACGTTGGCTCAAGTCGAGCGGATTGACGCCAATGGCGAGCTGCTCAAGCCAGACCTCGCCGGGGCCGGGTGCTTGCGCGGTGGATTGCTCAAGCTGAATGACTTGCGGCTCACCGGTTTGATGGATGACGGCGGTGGTGACCATGTTGAATGCTCCTTTACGTTGATCGTGGGGAAGAGTCTAAAGGCCTGCGTTTGGAGCACTAGTCGGGTTGAATGCAGTTCATATGTGCATTCGATGCAGTAATTGGATCAAGGCCCAGTGGTTCGAATTCAATGCCCTTTACTGAAACGCAAGCAGCCCGGGCCGACGCCTTCGTCGTTGACGAGGGTGTCGGCCCGGGCTGTTTTGCATTCCATGAACCTCTTGAGCCTCACTTTTTCCTGCAACGGGAGACTCAATAAGTCGCGCTGTAGAAGCCGCCGCGAACGGCTCCTACAGCCATCGCCGGGTTACGCGACCTCGACGTGATCCAGCGCCTGATTCACCGCCAGCTCGGCAATCATCACGATCTGCGTAATACCGATCGCCGTCTTGCGATGCGAGGGATCGAGCGTGGCCGCGAAATTACTCAGCATCTCACTGGCTGCACCGAGGTTTTCGCTGGCGTTGGCCAGCAGGCATTCGGTGTTGAATTTCGGATTGGCCAGGTACATCCGCTCGGGCTCGTTCAAGGACGACATGATCCCGGCGGCGGGGAAGAGGTAGTGATCCAGCGCACGCTCGGCGGCGTCGTGGAGTTTTTTGGAGTTGGGGGATTCGTAGGGGGAGGTGGGGTCGGTTTCGGGTGGGTTGGGTGTTGGTTTGATCATGGTGAAACTCCTTGTGTCGTCATCAGGAGCCATCACCCACTCGCTACCAAACGTTGGGTGGTGGCCATACGCAGGTTGGTAGACCGGGACACAAGGAGACCGGCGCGCCCGAAGACGCCCTGTGCATGGCCACCATAAAACCGGGGCGATTGACCGCCGCGATGGTGGGCTCTGCATCTTGTGTTTGTCTCGGGCTACCAAACCCCATCACTGTTTTTCAGTGACCGGGAAACGATAAGACCCGCGTCGTAGACGCACAAGCCGGCGGATTCTGGCGTAGTCGTAGGCAATGACGCAAGGCGTTGTAGCCTTGGGGAAGTTACGGCGGGTTGCTTTAAACGGAGCTGTTTAAGCGCTCAAAGCCTGGAGGAAATCTCCTTCCAGATGTAGCCGTAGTTGTATCGCAGCCAGCGAACCAACGCCTTATCAAACTGCCTGCGAAACCAGCTGTTCTCCCTCGCTGCCAGTCTTTCCTCGATCATTGCCCTGAGCGAGTCTGGATCAAAGCCAGTCCATACCGGAGGCACAGCGGCCACAAGGTTGGTGAAGCACACCGGCGCGACCTCTGAATAAAGGATTTCGTAGAGCACGTCAGGATCGATGCCTCTGACCTCCGCCGCTATGTAATCGTATTCGACCGGCAAATCGTTGAAAGGCCAGGAGAGTGCGGCTCTGATGTCGGTCAGCTGCGGCTCAGTCAGAAGATGTCCCAAAACCAGAACTCCTTTAGTTCACCACTCAGTGGATGGGGACAAGGGACGGGGATATTTCTTGAAAGATAGTACTGGGCTTAATTGGCAGAAAGGGAGCGGAGGGATTTTCAGGACTTCGGAAAATGCGGGATTTATGCGAGCCATTCGCGGTGGGCGAGAGCGCTCGGCACGGAACCAAGCGCTCAGGGTAGGGCGGGGCACTTACGGCTCCACCCTGATGTTTCAGTTTTTGCTGGCGTTCAGCTTGCGCAGTTCTTCGTAGGTCGCCGACTGGACGAACCAGAAGCCGGAAATGATGCACCAGCACAGGGTGCCGGCCACGAAGATACCCAGCGCCGGCAAGAACCCACTGGTGAAAATCGCGACGATAGCGACTAGCCAGATGAATGCCAGGGAGAGATAGAGGACGGTGTTGTTGACGCTGATGACGAAGTCTTTCACGGGGCATATTCCTTGCGGGATGTAGAAAAAATCCCCCTCTCCGGGGGGAGCGAACGCATGCTATCACATTGCCTTCATGGGGCAAGAGAAGGGGCTCTCATAACTGGCCAGTACAAAATTTCCTGATTCGCTCGTCCAGCGTGTATTGCGTATGCATTTTGATGGCATTGAGCTATACCTCAATGACTACATTGTCTAGGGAGCGATGAATGACGAGCGAGTTTGAAAAAAAATGACAAGACTTTGGATCAACTGTGATGAGTTTTAGGTAACAAAGGATGTTGAAAATGTAAAAAAGAAAAAGCCTTCAGGTATTTAACGGGGTTCTCGTTTTTTTCATAAGGTTAAGAATTCTATTTAATGGTGGTGGTGCGCACAATGAAAGTGTCAAAAGTTGAAATTTTAAACTATCGGCTTCTACGGAATTTTTCGTTGGAACTGGAGAGTGAACTTTCGCTGGTAATAGGGAAAAACAACTCGGGGAAGACGTCTCTATTGTCAGCATTTGAGAAGTTTGTCGTTGAGAGTACTAAAATTTCCATTGATGATTTTAATATAAATCTAAGGGAAAGGCTTCGCGAGCTAGTGTCAGGAGAAAAGCCAATTCCCACAGAGGAAGAGTATGTTTCTATCGGTATGCACTTAAGGATGGTAATAAAATATAATGAACAGGATGATCTGGGTCAGGTTTCGGAACTTATCATGAGTCTTGATCCGGAAGATAATTTAATTAATTTGGGATTTGAGTATAAGTTATCTCACTCTCAACTTGTTTCTTTCTGTAGTGCGTATCAGGAAGATAAAGATAATTATGATAACGATGCGCTGCTTTATATCTCGGAGAAACACGGAAAATATTTTGGTGGTGTTGTTCGTAAAAGCTACCTCAGTGGCGACTTTTCTAAATATACGGATTTGTCAAAAGAGAAAATTTCGCTTGAAGAAGTGTTGTCATTTAGATCGATTAGCGCGAAGAGAAGTGTGACAAATAAGGATAACGACAAAACGCTCTCGGTGCAAACCGCTAAAATTTATAAAAGAACGGATGAAACTGAAGAGCAGAAAGAAACTGTAAATTTGTTCAAGAAGAAGTTGAGGAGTACTGATAAGGATTTGAGTGCGGTCTACCAGAGTATGTTTGCTAAGCTTCTCGGTAGCGTGGAGAGGTTTGGTGGTATTTCTCACGCGGAAACTTCGTTGACTATTTCGTCAACTTTACAGCACAGGGAATTGCTTGAGGGTAATACTACTGTCCTTTATCGACATGAAAATCACGATTTGCCTGAGCATTTTAATGGTTTAGGCTATATGAATTTGATCAGCATGATTTTCGAGATTGATTTGCTGATGACGTCCTTTAGGCGAGCACTGAATCAAAGGCCTGCCGCCATAAATATACTATTCATTGAGGAGCCAGAAGCTCATACCCATCCTCAAATGCAATACGTATTTATTAAAAATATCAAGGCGCTTTTGGCGGAAGGAATAAAGCGAGAGGATGGATTAAACGTAAATCTTCAGACTGTGATAAGTACGCATTCTTCGCATATTGTCGCTGAATGTGATTTTGACGACATAAAATACATGAAGAAATCTGGCGGGGAAGTGCTTTGTAAAAGTCTGAAAAGCCTGAAGGATGATTACTTTAAAGCGCATGATGAGGAAGGAGCTGGGCATTTTCGATTTCTAAAGCAATATTTGACCTTGCATCGCGCGGAATTGTTTTTCGCGGATAAGGTTATTTTGGTGGAGGGAGATACAGAAAAAATATTGCTTCCCGCTATGATGAAAAAACTAGATCAAGAGTATCCCATTGAAGGCGTCGCTCCTTTGTTGTCGCAGAATATTTCCCTCGTCGAAGTCGGTGCTCACTCTCAGATATTTGAAAAATTTCTCCGTCTTGTCGGGATAAAAACACTCATTCTTACTGATATTGATACCGGGAAAACTACCGTGGAGTCCGACGGAAAGAGTGTGGAAAAAAGAGTAACTAAAAAATGCCCGCCGCTCGATCCGGGAACTGATCATACCTCTAACAATGCACTTTGCTTTTTCTATGGGAAGAAAAGGGAAGATATTAAGTTTTTCCTCGATTTGGAAAAGGATAATAAAATATTGTCTTATTTGGAGGGGTGGACACCTAACAAGCAGGGAGATTTGTTTGTCGGATTTCAGACTGAAGAGGAGGGCTATCGTGGGAGAAGTTTTGAAGATGCATTTTTTAGTATTAATAAAAAATTCTTAGGTAATGACTCCGCTAGGTTTCCTTCGCTCGTTGCGAAGCATTTTGAACTGTATGTGAATGGAACTTATACTCCTTATGAGTTTGCAGAGAAGGCTGTAGATAAAAAAGCTGGTTTAGCTATTGATATTCTATTAAATAGCGTTCCATCTAAAGGTTCAGAATTTTCAAACTGGAAGACGCCTGCATATATCCAGGAGGGATTAGAATGGCTGCGCAATTGATGGAGAATAAATACAGTGAGGAGACAGATGAAATTCTTGCAGCTACTAGGGAAGGTAAAAATTTCCTACTAAGTGGCGGCGCTGGAAGTGGTAAGACCTTTTCACTGGTTGAAACGATTTCTGGTCTTATCGAACAGAAACCTCTTGCCGAAATTGCTTGCATTACTTATACAAATGCTGCTGCGCAAGAGGTCGAGCACAGGGCCAGTCATGAAAATCTTTCTGTTTCAACTATTCACGATTTCCTATGGTCGAGTATCAAACATTTTCAAGTAGAGCTAAAAGAAACACTGATTTTTCTGATTAATGATGATGGCCAAAAATTATTTAAAGTGACTTTGGATAATGGGGAGCCTGACAGGGTTGAGTCTATCGATGGGGATGTTGAATATAAAGAGTATGTAAAGCTGAGAAAAGGGGTTGTTTCTCATGATCAAATTCCTGTATTGGCTCATGCAATGTTTTCAAAATATCCAAAGCTATGCAGGATAATAAATGATAAGTTTAAATTTATTTTGGTTGATGAATATCAGGATACCAGCCCCCTTGTTGTGGAAATACTGCTTGAGCACCTTGCGTGTACAGATAGACGCAACACCGTAGGTTTTTTTGGGGATGCAATGCAATCGATTTATGATAAAGGTATCGGAGATCTTGACGCCTACAAAGGTACTGGCAAAACCAGAGTTACGGAAATTATAAAAAAGCAAAATAGAAGGAATCCCGTTTCAGTAATAAGTCTGGCGAATGAGTTTCGAACTGATGGGCTTGTCCAAGAACCTTCTAATGATCACGCTGCTCCAAATATGGAAGATGGCAAGCCAATAATTGGCACCGCAAGGTTTTTTCACTCAAAAAAATCCAATGTTGAAGTTGTAAGAGACTATTTACGGTGGGACGATTCGCCTTTGCTTACAAAGGAGTTGAACCTTACTCATAACTTGATTGCCACAAAGGCTGGTTTTCCTGGGCTGATGAGGGTTTATGACGGGGACAAAATTTTAGAATATGTGGATAGACTAAGGTCCCTCATTAAAGTTACTGTCCCAAAATACTGTCCAGAAGGTAAGACCTTGGAGGAGGTAATTGCAGATTTGGAAAAAGGTAAGGTCGGAAATGAGCTGAAGAAAGTGCGTCCGACGGATGGTCAGGTTGAATATTTTGATAAATATTCTGAATCTTTCCGTTTGGCATTGTCGCAACAGTTTCTCGATTTGACTTCAATATACATTGACAAAGATATGCTTATTGATGATCAGAAAGCAGATCAAAGCATGCTCGGTGGAGGAGGGACGACTCGGGACAGTTTGATTAAGCATGTTCATAGAATTCAGACGCTAATTAAGCTTTACCAAGAAGATAGCTTTAATGAATTTATGAGGGCAACGGATCTAAAAATAGTCTCTCAGAAAGACAAATTTAACCTTCGAGAGGAAATTAGAAATTTAGCTAGTTTGGAAGGTAAAACAATCGGAGAGGTTATAGAGCAAGCGCATAGAAAAGGTTTGGTTAGAAAAGATGATCGGCTGGAGAATTTTATAAAGCAAAGGTTTTATGTCTATGCGCAAGTTTGTGATCTGGATTTTTCAGAGTTTCAAAGTCTATATAGATATATAGATGGCAAGACGCCTTTTTCGACCCAGCACAAAACCAAAGGGCGCGAGTTTGATAATGTACTGGTAGTTATGGATAATGGAAGGTGGAATAACTATAACTTCGAAGCGTTCTTCACTGGCGATGGTAAGGATACCGTTATAGCGCGCACTAGTAAAATTGTATATGTGTGCTGTACTCGTGCTAAGAAGAATCTTGCTTTTTTTTATCCGGAGCCATCAAATGCCGTTATAGAAAAGGCGCAAAAGTTATTTGGTGAGAATAATGTGATTGATTTGGATAAATAAAAATAGTTCGTCAGATTGGAGTGCTCGATTTAGTGGGTAAGCAGTATAAAATTGCTAAAAGGCCGAAGTTCTTAGAGCAACGGCCTATATTTCTGACAACCCCCGATAGAGGTATTTGATTGCAACGACTTACGCCTTAACCCACCGCCCCCGCCCCCAAGCACTCAACGAATCCACCCCCCACACAAGCACCAACATCGCCAAGATCACCGTCCCCGCCTGCGCCTCCTGAAACAAACTCAAGCTCACATACAACATCTGCCCCAAACCCCCAGCCCCGACAAACCCCAGCACGCTGGCCATCCGGATATTGTTCTCCCATCGATACAAACAGTACGCCAGCAACTGCGGCGCCAGGTTCGGCAGCGTGCCGTAACAGAACGCCAAAACCGGATTCCCCCCTTGCAACCGAATCGCATCCGCCGGTTCCGGCGGCGTGTTTTCCAGTGCCTCAGCAAACAACCGCCCCAGCACGCCCGTGGTGTGCAGGGCCAGCGCAAGTGTCCCGGCATTCGGCCCAAGCCCAGCCGCCAGCACCATCAACGCAGCCCACACCAGTTCTGGAATCGCGCGCAGTGCATTGAGCAGCAGGCGCGCGGCACTCTGAAAAAACCAGCCAAAGCGGCCAGCGGCGGGGAGCGCCAATAACAAGCCCAGCACAGCGGCGAGGAGGGTTCCGAGGGCGGACATGGCGAGGGTTTCCATCGATCCGCGCAGGATGGCGCTTAGGTAGTCAGCGCTGAGGTCCGGGCTGAGGAAGCGCGCCACATACAGGCCCATCTGTTTCAGGCTGGTAGCGCTGCCGAGTTCTTCAAGATCAAGGCCCAGGTAGGCAAATGAGGCAATGACGGCCGCGACAATGGCGAGGATCAGCACCGAATTGATCAGGCGTTTCATGCCAGCCTCCAGCGCAGCAGGCGGCTGAGTTGGTCGGCGCCGAGGACGAGGAGGAGGAAGGTGAGGAGCATGCTGGCGACTTCGCCGCCGGCGAACATGCGGATCGATAGGTCGATCTGTTGGCCGAGGCCGCCGGCGCCGACGAAGCCCATGACCACCGAGGCGCGGATGGCGCATTCCCAGCGGTAGACGGTGTAGGAGAGCAGTTCCGCTGCGACGTTGGGCAGTACGCCGTAGGCGAAGCTGGCGAGGCGGCCGCTGCCGGCCTGGAGCAGGGCGTGGGCCGGGCGTTGGTCGGTGGATTCGTAGATTTCGGCGTAGACCTTGCCGAGCATGCCGCTGTAGGTGATGGCGATGGCCAGTACGCCCGCCGCCGGGCCGAGGCCGACGGCGCGCACGAACAGCAGGGCCCAGACGATTTCCGGCACGCTGCGCAGGAAGATCAGCAGCCCGCGCACCGGCCAGCGCAGCAGGCGGCCCAACAGGCTCGGGCGGCCGCTGCGGGAGGCGGCGGTCAGCGACAGGGCGCGGCTGGCGAGCAGGCTGGCCGGCACCGCCAACAACAGCGCCAGGGCCATGCCGGCGGTGGCGATGGCCAAGGTTTGCAGGGTGGCTTTGAGGAGTAATTGCAGAAACTCGCGATCATGGGCCGGTGGCCAGAACATCGACACGAAGCGGCCCATTTCACTTTGGCTGTCGGCGTGAAACAGCACGCCCAGATCCAGCTCGCTGAGCTGAATGCCGGGCCACAGCAAGGCAATCGCCAGCCCGGTCAGCAGCAACCGGGGCAGTGCGGCGGGGTCGCGGGTGTAGGCGCTCAGCATCGCGGAATCTGCACAATCAGCGGGGTGACGGCGGGCGCCGGGGATTGCAGTTGTTCGTTGGCGTAGAGGGTGTCGAGCATGTCGCGGCTGACCTGCGCGGACGGGCAGTCGAACAGGATCTGCCCCTCGCGCAGACCGACGATGCGCGGGAAGTGCGCCAGCGCCAGTTCCACCGCGTGCAGGCTCGCCACCAGCGTGACGTTGCGCTCGCGAGCATGGCGCGACAGGATCGACAGCGTGTGCCCGGCCAGCACCGGGTCCATCGCCGAGACCGGTTCGTCGGCCAGCAACACTTCCGGCGCCTGATACAGCACGCGGGCAATGCCGACCCGCTGCAATTGCCCGCCGGACAGTTGCTGGCACTGGCTGAAGAGTTTGTCGGCCAGATCCAGTTTTGCCAGGGCCGCGCGGGCGCCGGGCACGTCGAGCGGATGCAGCAGATTGATCAGGCTTTTGCCCAGGCTCCATTGGCCGAGTTTACCGGCCAGCACCGCCGTCACCACCCGTTGCCGGGGCGGTAGCGGCGGCGCCTGATGCACCAGACCGATGCGCGCACGCAGGCGCTGCCGTTGGCGGGCGGACAAGTGCCAAGCGCGCTCGCCCAGCACTTCGATGTCGCCGCTGCTGGGCCTAATGGCGGTTGCCAGCAGGTTCAGCAGGCTGGATTTACCGGCGCCGGACGGGCCGATGATCGCCACCTGTTCGCCGGCCTCGATCTGCAAATCCACGCCACGCAAGGCCTCCACGCCATTGGTGTGGTGCAGAAAAGCCTGTTTGAGGCGCAGCGTCATTTCAGCAAGTCGGCGGCGCGGGCGGCTTCCTCGATGCCTTTGTAATTGTCCGGGCTGGTTTCGATGAAACGGCTGGCGGCTTGCAGGTCGAGGATTTTCTTGTGCTCGGGGTTGGCCGGATCGAGGTCGAGGAAGGCTTTTTTGATCTTCGCCGCCAGCGCCGGGTCGAGGGTGCCGCGCACGGTCCAGTTGTAATCGAAGTAGGCCGGGGTGGTGGCGAAGACCTTGACCTTGTTGGTGTCGACCTTGCCGGCGTCCACCAGTTTCTGCCAGACGCTGGCGTTCAGCACACCGGCGTCGACCTTGCCGGCCTGCACCCAGGCCACGGTGGCGTCGTGGGCGCCGGAGTAGCCGACGCGGCTGAAATAGCTTTCCGGTTTGATGCCGTCCTTGAGCATGAAGTAGCGCGGCATCAGGCTGCCGGAGGTGGATGACACGGAGCCGAAGGCGAAGGTCTTGCCCTTGAGGTCGGCAAGGCTTTTGACGTTCGGGTCGGCGGTGATGAATTTACTGGTGAACTGGGCGTCTTGTTCGCGCTGCACCAGCGGAATGACCTTTGGATCACTTTTCAACTGCGCCTGGACGAAAGTGAAGCCACCGAGCCAGGCCAGATCGAGACGGTTGGTGGCCAACGCTTCGACCACTGCCGGGTAGTCGGCCACCGGCACAAACTCGACTTTCATGTTCAGTTGCTTCTCCAGATAAGACCCCAGCGGCTCGAACTTGCGCAGCAGCTCGGTCGGGGCTTCATCGGGAATCGCGCTGACCTTCAACACCTCCGCGGCTTGCGCCAGCACGGCGGACAGGGACAGGGCCAAACCAGCGGTCAGTGCCAGGGTTCGCTTGAGCATGGAATTCTCCGTTTCGTGGGCATCAAGGTCGATGCACCCGTCGATGGGCAATCATCGTCGGGTGCAACGTCAGGTTAGACGAAACGGTGAAAGTGCGAGGGCGCCGGGATCACTTCAAGCGGTCAACGAGGGTCTTGCCCACGGCCAGGGCCGACGCCGGGTTCTGTCCGGTGACCAGTTCGCGATCGACCACCACATGGCTGGCCCACGGCGCCGTGTTACTGCTGAAAACACCGCCGGCCTTTTCCAGTGCCGTCTGCGGATAGAACTTCATCGCGCCGCCGTTCAACAGGCCTTTGGCGATTTCTTCTTCCTGATTGCTGATGACCGTGAATGTGTAGCCGGCGTAGGTCCAGTTGTTTGCCGTCGTGGTTTCGCCGGTTTCCAGTTGGCGGGTGAATGCGGTCGGATCCGTCAGGGTCGACAGCAGTGCAATCGGGCCGTGGCACACCAGCGCTGTGGTTTTGCCTGTTTGATGGAAGTTGTTCAGCAGTTTGCCCAGCGCCTGGCTGTGCAGCAGATCCTGCATCGGTGCGTGGCCACCCGGAATGTAGACGGCATCGAAATGCTCGTAACCGACTTGCTCGACCCGCGACAGGCTGATGACCGGCGATTCACCGGGCGAGGTGATCTTCAGTTGTTCCAGCAGCGCCTTGTGGGTCTGCAAGGCTGCCACGTCATTGTTGAAATACATCTTGTCGTCGGAGGAACGATCCAGCGTCGGCGCCTTGCCGGTCGGGGTGGCGAAGGTCACGGTGTGGCCGGCATCGAGCAGCAGCTTGACCGGTTGCATCAGTTCGTTGAGGTAGAAACCGGTGCTGAAGACCTTGCCGTCCTTCAAATCGAGATGGTCGGAGTCCGACAGCACCACCAGCACATTGGCCGCCTGGGCGTTCAACGCGGCAACGGAGAGAGACAGGGCGAAAGCAAGACGTGTAACTGAGCGCATGGCGATTCCTGAACGTGGAAGAAAGTGCGGCTCACTGTATTGATGCTCATCGCGGCGATAAACTCGCGCCACAGCAAAGCATTTGTTCTCTGGAGATCAAGATGAGTCGCCGATTCGATTATCTGGCCGACGTCGAAGTGTTTGTCACGGTGGTGGAAAAGGGGTCGCTGAGCGCCGGTGCAGTGTTTCTCGCAACCACGCCGTCGGTGGTCAGCCGGGCGATTTCGCGGCTGGAGGCGCGCCTGGGTGTGCAGTTGCTGCGGCGCACCACGCGGCGTTTGAGCCTGACCGACGCCGGTGTGTTGTATCTGGAGCAGTCGCGGGCGGCATTTGGCCTGATCGACGACGCCGAGCGCACGATTCAGGGACAGGACGGCGAACTCAGCGGCCGCGTGCGCCTCAGCGTGCCGACCACTTACGGCCACTATCGTTTGCCTGCCATGCTCGGCCGTTTCACCCGGCAACATCCGCAAGTGCGCGTTGAGTTGAGCATCAGCAATCGCAACGTCGATTTGGTAGCCGAAGGCTTCGACCTGGCTATTCGGCTGGGCGCGTTGCCGGACAGCGGGCTGATCGGGCGCAAGCTGGAGGACGCCGGTTTATGTGTGGTGGCCGCGCCGGAATATCTGCGACGGGCCGGAACACCGCAGCGCGTCGACGATTTGCAGCGGCATGCGTGCCTGCCGTTCGTGATGCCCAGCACCGGGCGCGTCGGGCCGTGGCTGTTCCGTGAGCAGGGCGAAGACCGCGAATGGCTGCCCAGCGCCAATATTCAGGTGTCCGACGATGTGCTGGGGATTGTGTCGCTGGCGGAGCAGGGGCTGGGCATCTGCCAGACCTATGACTTCATTGTCCGCGAGCGGATCGAGAGCGGGCGACTGGTGCGCCTGCTTGAACAGTCGGGCGGGCGCTCCCGACCGTTCTCGGTGATCTATCCGCCGCACCGGCAGCTGTCGGCTTCGGCGCGGGCGCTGATTGATTGTCTGACCCGAGAGGTCAGTCAAGGCGTTGGGGAAGGCCTCGACTGACGCGATTCAAACGACGGGCAGACGCGTCACCCATTTCCCGCCACCCGCGCCGTCCTTCAGGGCGCGCAAGGCCTGGGGCAACTCATCGAAGTCGAACATCTGCAGCGCCGGGCCGATCAGGCTGCCGTCCAGCAGGGCTTGCAGCAACTGCTCGCCGTTGCGGCGCAAGGTCTGGCGATCGTGCAGGCTGGCGTGGACGTGGAAGCTGTTCAATGCCACTTCATGCAGCGAAATCGCGCTGGTGAACGCCGGCAGTGGCGCGCTTTCCTGACGATCCTGAATGCACACCAGATGGCCGTTGTAGCCCAGCAGGTCGGCCATTTTCGCCGCGTGAGCGCCGCTGACCGTGTCGAATACGGCGTGCAAACGACGTTCGCCGAGGCTGGCTGCGAGTGCACTTTGCCAGTCCGGTTCGCGGTAATCGAATACGCCGACTGCGCCCAGGGCCTTGAGCTTTGCGTGATGCGCGCCGGACGCGGTCGACCAGACCCGCCATCCGCGTTGTACCGCCAGTTGCACCAGCAGCAGGCCGACCGCGCCGCCGGCGCCGATCACCAGCACATCGGCCGCGCCATTCGCGGGGACTTTTTCCACGGCTTGCCACGCGGTCAAACCGGGGCAGGGCAGTGACGCCGCTGCGGCATCATCGAGCGCGGCGGGTACTGACAGCACGGTGGCGGCGTCGAGCAGGCAGTACTCGGCGAAGCTGCCATCGCTCGCCAGTGATTGGTGATACGCCACGCGACTGCCGGGTTGCAGTGTCACGCCGGCGCCGGCCGCGACCACCACGCCCATGCCGTCGACACCCGGCACACGGCCGGTGTGCCACGCGGAGTGGCCCCACTCGATGATCTTCCAGTCCACCGGGTTCAAGGCGATGGCGCGGTTGGCCACCAGCACTTGGCCGGGGCCGGGTTGCACGAGGGGTTTGCGGGTCAGTGTCAGGCCATCCAGCCCTTGGCCGGACGTCCAGGCCCAGGCAGCGTAATCGGTTTGCATTGTGCGGTTTCCCATGACTGTCAATGGCCGCCAGTATCGGTGGCAACGGGCATGAGAAGAACCGGCCCTGGGTCAAAGGTGTTTTGCGTAAAAGTCAGCAATGCTCCCGCAGCACCTCAATCGACCTGCGCAAACCGCTCCACCAGCCAATCAATGAACACCCGCACCCGATTGCTCAAATGCCGGTTCGGCGGATACAGCACATGAAACGGATACGCTGGCGGCCGCCAGTCCTCGAGGATCGGCACCAGTTCGCCGCGCTCGATGGCGGTCCTGACCGTGTAGCTGAAGGTGTGGATGATCCCCAGCCCGGCGAGCCCGGCCGCCAGGTGCGCGTTGCTCTCGTTGACGCTGATCAGGCCTTTGCCTTCGATCTGGTGGCGTTCGCCGTTGCGCTGGAAGTTCGATGGCAGGATGCGCCCGGTGGAGGCCGAACGGTAGGCAATCAGCTGATGGCTGGCCAGGTCGAGCGGGTGGCTCGGGGTGCCGTGGCGTTGCAGATAATCGGGCGTGGCGCAGGTGGTCCACGACACTTCGCCGAGGCGGCGCACGGCCAGGGTTTGTTCGGTCAGCGGGCCGCCGCGAATCACGCAGTCCACCCGCTCACTGATCAGGTCCACCGGGCGGTCGCTGACGCCCAGATCAACCTGGATGTCCGGATAGCGTTCGAAGAACTTCGGCAGTTCGGGGATCACCAGCATCGTCGCGGTCGAGCCGCCGATGTCCACGCGGATCTTGCCGCGCGGCAGCCCCTGGGCCTGGCTGAAGCCTTGATCGATGTCGTCCAGTTGATGCAGCAATTGTTGGGTCAATTGGTAATAAGAGGCGCCGTCGGCCGTGACGGTGAGGCGGCGGGTGGTGCGTTGCAGCAGGCGTACGCCGAGGTGGTTTTCCAGTTGGCCGATCAGTTTGCTGACGGTGGTTTTCGGCAGGTTCAGCGAATCGGCGGCTTTGGTGAACGAACCGCTTTCCACGACGCGGGCGAAGGTGCGGATCGCCATTAACTGATTCATCGGTTCGGGCTCGGTGGGGTAGATGTGGTTGAGTATTGTGCATGTCTGTGCACAAACAAAACCGATTTTGCGGATTTTTCAATTCAATCGATCGGCCTAAAGTCGCTTCCAACGGCTCACCTACGACCCGTCACTTACCTCGAAACGGTTACTGGAGATTCATCATGAGCAACAGACTTGAAGGCAAAATCGCACTGATCACTGGCGGCACCACCGGCATCGGCCTGGCCTCGGCGCAGGAATTCGTCGCCCAGGGCGCCACCGTATTCATCACCGGCCGCCGTCAGGCCGAACTGGACAAAGCGGTCGCTGCCATCGGCCCGCGTGCCATCGGCATTCAGGGCGATGTGGCGAAGCTGGAGGATCTGGATCGCATCTACAGCGAGATTTCCGCCAAGGCCGGGCACCTCGACATCCTGTTCGCCAACGCCGGCGGCGGGGACATGCTGCCGCTGGGCGCGATCACCGAAGAGCACTTCGACCGGATTTTCGACGCCAACGTGAAGGGCACGCTGTTTACCGTGCAGAAGGCCTTGCCGCTGCTGCGCGATGGCGCCTCGATTCTGCTGACCTCGTCGACCACCTCGGTGCAGGGCACGGAGAACTTCAGCGTCTACAGCGCGAGCAAAGCGGCGGTGCGCAACTTCGCTCGGTCATGGTTGCTGGACTTGAAACCACGGCGCATCCGCGTCAACGCCATCAGCCCTGGCCCGGTGCGTACGCCAGGTCTGGCAGGGCTGGTGCCGGCGGAACACACCCAGGGGCTGTTCGATCAACTGGCGTCTATCGTGCCGATCGGGCGTCTGGGCGAGCCGAGCGAGATTGCCAAGGCTGCGCTGTTCCTGGCCTCGGATGACAGCAGCTTCGTCAACGGCATCGAGTTGTTCGTTGACGGTGGCACCGCGCAGATCTGATCTGACTCAAACCGCTTGATGCCCCGGCACTTGTTCAGTCGAGTGCCGGGGTTTTTCCGTTTCTTCGTCCGGCGCGTTATCCCAGATCAGGCGCGGGTCGAAACTCATGGCCGAGAGCATAGTGAACACGACCACCAGGCCGAAAAACAGAATCCCTACGCGCGGCTCGATATCCCCCAGCGCCTGGAATTTCACCAGCGCCGCCACCAGCGCAACCACCAGCACATCGAGCATCGACCAATAGCCGATCAGCTCGACGAAGCGGTACAGCTTCGAACGCTCCTTGCGCGCCCAATGGCTGTCCCGTTGCACGGTGACCAGCAGCAAGGTCAGCGCCACGAATTTCACCCCCGGTACGGCGATGCTGGCGACGAAGATGATGACGGCGATGTCCCACGCACCGTGTTCCCAGAACTCCAGCACGCCGCTCATGATGGTGCTGTCGGCGCCGCTGCCGAGCAGGGTGGTGTTCATCACCGGCAGCAGATTGGCCGGCACGTAAAACGCCAGCGCGGCGAACATGTAGGCCCAGGTGCGGGTCAGCGAGTTGGTCTTGCGCCGGTGTAGCGGCGCGTCGCAGCGCGGGCATTGGTGCGGTTCGCCGGTCATGTCGCAGGCCAGTCCGCAGCTGTGGCACAGGCACAGGTTGAGTTCGCTGGCAGTCGGTGGTCGTTTCATAGGATGTCCCACAGTTCGCGCACATCGCGCCCGGCGATGCGGATCAGCAACAGGCTGAGCACGGCCAGGGCAAACAGGCCGATGCCGGGAATGACGTCGAGCATGCCCGCCAGTTTGAACACCGCGACCATGGCACCGAGCAGGCAGACTTCGAGCATGCTCCACGGCCGCAGCGTTTCGAGCCAGCGCATGCACAGCTTGAACCCCGGCGAGCGGCGCGAAGCGAGGGCGAAGCTCAGGACCCAGATCAACAGCACCAACTGGAAGGCCGGGGCGATGATGATCGAGATCGCCGCGACCATCGCCATGAAGGTGATCGGCCCCTGACTCAGGGCCAACACTGAATCCCAGAGGGTCGCGCTGTTTTTCAGGCCCTTCATGCTGATGCTCATCACCGGGTAGAAATTGGCGAACAGCCACAGCATCGCCGCGGTGAAGCTCAGGGCCAGCCGTTGCTCCACGCTCAGGTTGTTGTAGCGCTGGAGCACGGCGCCGCAACGCACGCAGAGGGTCTTCTGGTGTCTGGCCAGCACGACTTTTTCGTACACGCAGTCGCAATGCTCGCAGATGATCAGTTGATCGGTGCTGGCCATGGGGCGCTCGACGGGAGGAGGGCTTGAACCCTCTTCACTATAGAAGCGCTGGGGCATTCGGCAACCGGGGTGCCATTCGTCCAACACCGGGCACTAATCATCGGGTAGTTGTTTCACACGTTCAGGTGCGGAATATCCCGCAACAAAACGGAGCCCTCCATGGACATTGATGAAGATGCACCCGGCAACCTGTCACAACAGGCCGTGACGCGCACCACCGACAACGAAACCGGCCATGATCCCCGCAAGGATGAGTCGCCAGTCCCCTTGCCGCCGGACGATGAAGCGCCACTGGAAGAAGACATGAGCGATGTGGCGGCCAACAATTCGGTGGGTTCTGAGCATCCGCAGGACGGCAACGGCTCGGGAAGCGCCGACGCCGACCCGCAGAGCACCGCCAGGGATGATGAGGACCGAGAAGCGCGGGGCCTGCCGGCAAGCGATCCGGAGTCGGGCGCCTGACTGCGCGCCGGCTCATTTGAGGGCGTTCGCGCAATCGGTCGCGTCAGAGCACCGGTTGCGTGGCTTCCTCTGTCGCGATGGCCGCCCGCACACTGGGCCGCTCGGCGATGCGCGATATGTAGCTCGCCAGCGCTGGCCAGTCTTCGATGGCGATACTGAATGTCGGCAACCACTTCAGCACCGTGAACAGATAGGCATCCGCTACGCCGAAGGCCTGCATCAGAAACGGCTGGGTGGCGAGGAGGCGGTTCAGGTAATCCAGACGTTTGAACAGTTTGTATTTGAAGAACGTTTTGGTGGTTTCCGGGATTTCGCTGCTGAACAACGGCGCGCTGCCGCCATGAATTTCCGAGCTGATGAAGTTCAGGTACTCCTGCAAACGCGAGCGCTCCCAGCTGCCATTGGCCGGGGCCAGCGCATGACCGGGCACGAGGTCGGCGAGGTACTGCAGAATCGCCGGCCCTTCGGTCAGCACTTCACCGTTGTCCAGCATCAGCGCGGCCACGTAGCCCTTCGGGTTGATCTGGCGAAAGTCTCGGCCGTCGGCGGTTTGCTTGGTCTGGTTGTTGACCCGGATCAGCTCGAACGGCAGTTCCAGCTCGCGCAATACGATGTGCGGCGACAGCGAACAGGTCATGGGGGCGAAGTACAGTTTCATGGGATCTCCTTGCTGGTGGAGGCTCAGAATCCGCCATCGCCGCTCGACTTCGCAAAGGACAAATCCGGTGCTAGCGTATGACAAAATCTCATGGACTGAAGAGGTCATATGCTGCCCCGACTGCCATCGCTCAATGGATTGCGCGCCTTCGAATGCGCCGCCCGGCACATGAGCTTCACCCGCGCCGCCGAAGAACTGAACGTCACGCAAACCGCG
Source organism: Pseudomonas sp. IT-P2 (assembly GCF_949767575.1). Classification (NCBI taxonomy): domain Bacteria; kingdom Pseudomonadati; phylum Pseudomonadota; class Gammaproteobacteria; order Pseudomonadales; family Pseudomonadaceae; genus Pseudomonas; species Pseudomonas sp. IT-P2. The sequence continues at coordinate 254,618 of NZ_CATKQA010000011.1, forward strand.
ATCAGCCATCAGATCCGTCGCCTCGAGGATGAACTGGGCGTGCGTCTGTTCATGCGCTTGAAGGACGGTTTGGCTTTGACCGAGGAGGGCAATGCCTACTTGCCCGGCATTCGTTCGGCGTTTCTTGAGTTGCGCTACTCGACTGAAAAGCTGCTGGAGTCGAGCAACAACAGCGTCCTGACCATCAGCACCCTGGTGTCGGTGGCGTCCAAATGGCTGTTGCCGCGTCTGCCGTCATTTCGCGAGGCGCATCCCGAGATTGATGTGCGGATCAGCGCCTCCACCGAGTGGGTGGACTTTCGCAAGGGCGGCATCGATGCGGCGATCCGCTACGGCGACGGGAACTGGCCGGGGCTGCGGGCCGACTGGTTGATGTCCGACGAGATCTTTCCGGTGTGCAGCCCGCGCTTGCTGACCGGCGACAAGCCGTTGAATACGCCGGTGGACCTGGCCCATCACCCTTTGCTGCAAGTCAGCGGCGTGACCGCCAATGACTGGAACGACTGGCTGCATGCGGCAGGCCAGCCACCGCTGACGGCGAAGGGCCCGCGATTGACCTTCGACCTGGCGATGATGGCGGTGCAGGCGGCGATTGACGGGCAGGGCGTGTGCATCGGTCGCTCGACCTATGTCGATGACGATCTGCGCGCGGGCAGGCTGGTGGCGCCGTTTGATCTGCGCTTGAAATCCGCTTCCGGCTTCTACCTCGTCACGCCCCACGATCAGGCCGAATCGAAAAAGATCGTGGCGTTCAGAGGCTGGCTATCGCAGGTGCTGGCCAAACCCTTTGTATAAGCGTGTATCCATCGCGCCGCCGTACACAAACGGGTAACAAACCCCGTCATCAGGACACATCCCGCATACAGGCCTCGCCCAAAGTAGTGGCCAACACATCACTACTTCCAAGAGGACAACACCATGCGCCGCACACTTCTGATGACCGCTGCCGCCGTACTCGTTTCGCTGACCGGCCTCGCCCACGCGGCTGACACCCCATCTGCCGCCCCGGCGAAGAACTGGCAACAAGGCCTGAGCCGTACCGATCTGGTCCGACAGGATCTGGGTGCTGCGGATCGCGAAGTGATCCAGGCTCGCGTCGATTTCGAACCGGGCGTTACTTCGCCTAACCATGCGCATCCGGGTGTGGAGGTGGCTTACGTGATCAGCGGCACCTTCGAATACCGACTGGAAGGCCAGGCACCGGTGACGCTCAAGGCGGGTGATTCGCTGTTCATTCCGGCGGGCGTGGCGCATATCGCCAAGAATGTCGGCAACGAGAAGGGCTCGGAACTGGCGACTTACATTGTGAAGAAGGGCGAGCCGTTGCTGATTCTCAAGCAATAACGAACAGCGCCGACAAAAAAAAGGCCTGCCGATGTGGCAGGCCTTCTTGCGTCTGGCGTGCAGCCAAAGTCGTGGGTCGCGGCGAACGACCGCTTCAACTGTCGTTTTCGAGTGCCGACTCCACGGCCCTGAGCAGCACATCACCGGAGAACGGCTTGCCCAGGCAGGCGAAGGCGTTGTAGCGACGGGTCTCGGCCAGGGCGGCGTCGTCCCAATGGGCGGACATGCAAATGACCGGGAATTTCCTGTCTCGGGACGCCAGCGCCTGCATCACCTCGATCCCTGATAAACCGTGCATTTTCAGGTCCAGCAACAGGCACGCAATGTCCTCGAAATGTTCCTGCGCCAGGAAATCCTCGCCACCGCTGTATAACCGCGCGTGGTAACCGGCGGAGCGCAGCAGGTTGGCGAGGCTTTTACGTACGGAAGCATCGTCGTCGACGATGCAGACGATAACCGCGCTGACAGTGAGCGCGGGCGTGTCGGTGTCCTGACTCATGAAGGGTTCTGCACGCCGGACGGTGGCGGCGTGCTGATCAGGCCATACAGCTCGACGAGCCCGACGAGCGAGCGCGTCTGCATTTTCACCATGATGTGTTTGCGATGAACCTTGGCCGTCACTTCACTGGTGCCCAGCCTGTTGGCGATGTGCTTGTTGGACAGACCCGCGACGATCAACGGCAATACTTCACGCTCCCGTGGCGTCAGCAGGGCGGCTCGCTGGCGCACGCTCTGGACCCGCTGCCACTGCTGGAAATCAACCGCTGCGCGCTGGCGGGTCGCTTGCAGAATGGCCAGCAACTGGTCGTCGTCAAACGGCTTGGTCAGAAACTCGACGGCGCCCGCTTTCATCGCTTGTACCGACATCGGGATGGTGCCGTAACCGGTCATGAAAATGACCGGCCATGGATGTCCTCGCTCGCCGAGCGTCGACTGCAGCTGCAGACCGGTCGCCTCCGGCAGGCTGACGTCGAGCAACAGACAGGCGGGCCCGGCCTCGAGGTCAGCGCCAAGCAGCTCTTCAGCCGAATTGAAGATCCGGTGGGGCACGCCTTCGGCCCGCAGCAGACGGCTGAGTGACGTGCGCACGGAAGCCTCGTCGTCCACGATGAACACCGGCACGCTGTCCGGATCGATCGCAGGCTGATGCTCTGTTGCAGGGGCGCTCGCAGCGACCGGGTGGAACGGGGGCAGGGAAGGGGCACTGTCTTTCAATAATCGGTAACCTCGGCGCGGGACCGTCTGGATGATCTCATTCTCTCCAAATAACTTGCGCAGCGATGAGATCTGCACTTGAAGATTGTTTTCCTCGACGACGGTATCGGGCCAGACCTGGGTGAGCAATTCATCTTTGCTGACGATCCGGCCATCGGCCTGCATCAACACCGACAGCAGTTCGAACGCCCGTCCTCCCACGCGCAGCGGCCGTCCGTCAAGAAAGGCTTCACGCCGCTCCAGGGAAATAGTCGCTTGGCCGAGTCGGATCATACGGTTCTCTGCGTGGTGTCGAGTGAGTGGCACAGGGCGCCGGTTCATCAGGACGACACGCTAGGCGACGACCTCGCGCAATTCAATTATCCCGAGGGATAAGGCCGGTGGTTTTTCAATCTCTGCAACCGGTCGGGACAGGCGCTCGACGGCCATGATGGTGCCGGATGCGGACATGGGCATCACCACGAAACCTCTGCGCCAGAGCCTTGCGTATACTCCTGCGCCAGGCCTGAAACGAATAATGAGCGGTGACAGCGAATGCCCGGCAGACTTTCCTCCTCTCCAGCCCTCTGCAACCCGGATGTCGTGCCGGATGACGCCTGGCTGGAGGGCTGTGCATTCGAGCTGCTGCGCCGGGAAAACGACCTGACCTGGTTCACCATCCACGATCCTCGGTCGGACTTCCGCTGGCTGGCCGCTCGGGCACCGATCCAGCGTCCTGACGTGGGCAAGCGTCTGGAACGGGACTTTCATCTGCGCCCGGATTCAGCCTGGGCCATCCGTCCCGTCGCCTTCATCCGCTCGGCAGAAGGGCCGTTGCTGGTCTACCCCGAGACGGGCGTGGCGTTGTCTGACCTGCTCGGTCAGCCTGGCCTGCCGCAGGGCCGCTTGCTTGCCATCGCGGTCGCGGCGGCCCATGCGCTGGTCAATGCCGGGAAGGCCGGCGCACGACAGTCCAATCTGTTGCCCTGGCACTTGCGGGTGGGCGCCGATGATTCGGTGAGCCTTCTGGGTTATCACACCGACGAGCAGGCGGGCGCCGTCGCCGAGCTTCCTGCGCTGGAGCACTGGCCCTACCTGGCCCCCGAGCAGGTTCGGCGCGATGGCGCCGGTTTCGATGAGCGCAGCAATGTTTATGCGCTGTCGAGCATTCTTTATCACGCCTTGACCGGCCAGCCGCCCCTGACGGCGCGCGACCCCTCGCACTGGCGGCATGTGCATGCCGCGGTCCAGCCGGCATCGCCGGCCGTGCATGTCGCCGACCTGCCGGAAGGCCTCTGTCGCGTGTTGCTAAAAGGTCTGGCCAAGGAGCCGGGCGCTCGCTATCAGAGCATGGAGTCGATGGCCACTGACCTTGTCTGGTGCCGTCAGCAATGGCTGGAGCATGGCCATGTGAAGGCTTTCAGGCTGGGCACCTTCGATGCACTGCCATCCATTGCTGACGACCCGGTGCTGTTTGGTCGGGAGGCGGAGCGCGCACAACTGCTCGAGCAGATCAGCCAGGTGCGCAGCGACGGTATCGCCCGTGTGCTGTGGGTGGGCGGTACACCGGGAGCGGGCAAGTCAACCCTGATCCATCAGGGCGTGCGGCCGTTGGTTCCCGGCTATTGGGCCAGCGGCAAGATCAACCTGTTGCAGCAGGAAATCCCCAATGCGCCGCTGGCGGAAATCTTTCGTTCGCTGATGACTCAGTTGCTGGGCAAACCCGCACTGGAACTGCAAACCCTCGGCGCGCAACTGATTGAACGGCTCAAGGGGCGCGGCAGGATCCTGGTGGATCTGGCACCCGAGGCCGAACTGGTGATCGGTGCCACGCCGGAACTGCCCAACATGCCCGCCCGGCACGCGCTTGAGCGGGTCAATCGCACGCTGCTCGATGCGCTGGACGTGTTTGCTCAGCCCGGGCGGCCGCTGGTGCTGTTCGTGGATGACGTGCAGTGGGCGGACGATTCGACGCTTGCGTTTCTGCGCGCTTTCTTCGCCCGGCCACCGCGGCATCTGGTACTGATCCTGGCGTACCGGGACAGCGGGTCGAAGGCCTTTGCGCGGGAGGACGCCCTACTCGACGTGCTGCGCGGCGAACAGGCATTGCCCGGCATTCACATCACGCTGGGCGCCTTGTCGGTGTCCGCCGTCGCGCAACTGCTGGCCGCAGAACTGGACACCGATCCCGCCGGCATTGAAGTGCTCGCCCAGGTCGTGCATTTGAAAACGGCTGGCAATCCGCTGTTCGTCGGCCAGGTGTTGCGGGCGCTGATCGATGAGCGTCTGGTGCGTTTCGACGCGGCGGCGGATCGCTGGGTCTGGAACCAGAGCGATGTGGACAGCTATCGCTATGCCGACAACGTCGCGGAGTTGATGGTACAGCGACTGGACCGGCTGACATTGACCGAACGAGACGTCCTGCGCACGGCGGGTTACATCGGCGGTCGCTGTGACGAGTCGCTGCTGGGCCGGTTGTTGCCGTTTGATTCGGTGCAACTGGCGCGTGATGTACAAAGTCTGGTCGAGGGGGGATTACTGCTGCGCGCCGGCGCACAACTGGTGTTCGGCCACGACCGGGTGCTCGAGGCGGCCTGTCAGCTGCCTTCGCCGGTGGGGCGTGGCAGTGAGCACGCGCGCATCGCCGCAGCCATGCTGGACCTGTGGGGCGAACAGGCCCATGAGCGCGTATTCGAGATTGCCGGTCAGATCCAGCGTGTCGACGATGCTGCATTGACGCAGTCGCGCAGCGCCGCGTTTATTGATGTCCTGGTCGAGGCTGCCGAGCGCGCGAGGGATTCGGCCGCCGTGCAACTGGCGGCGGATTATCTGCAGACGGCCGAACGCCTGTTCGGTCAGAGCGGCTGGACCCACCTCTATCCGCAAGCGTTCGCCAGCACCTGGCTGGCTGCCGAGTGCGCGATGCTGCTGGCGGATCTGGCGGGGGCCCGGGGACGTCTCGATGATTGCCTGAACCACGCGCTCACGGACGCGGATCGCGCGAAAACCTATCGCTTGCGTGCCACGTTGCGCACGCTGCACTCCGACTATGAAGGGGCGATCACCGAGGCTTTGACCGGCCTGGCGCTGCTGGGCATCACCCTGCAACGCAAACCTCCCGAGGACCATCTGACCCGGGCCTTTGCGCAGGTGCGCGACCTGATCGGCACGCGAGCGATCGCCGATCTGGTTCATTTGCCCAAGGCTGAGGATGCGCAGATCGAGGCGGCCATGGAGCTGCTCGGCACATTGATTCCTTCGTTCTTCGTCGATGACGATCTCCGCTTGCTGCACCTGGCGAAAATGGTCGAACTCACGCTCGAGCACGGCACTACGCCAAGCAGTGGCTACGGATTTGCGTGGTTTGGCGTGATGATCGCCGAGCGTTTTGGCGAATACGTGGACGGACTGGCATTTGCGCAAGTCGCCCTGAAACTGACTGACCTGCATGGCTATGAGGCCGGCCGCACAGGCACCCTGGTGGCGCTCGATCAGGTCAGCCCGTGGACCCGGCCGATGGCGTATGCCCGGCAGACAGCGCTCGCGGCGTTCGAGTGCGGTCAGGCCGGGGGTGACCTGGGCATGTCCTGCTATGCCTGCAATCACATTGTTTCCGACCTGCTGTTCATGGGCGAACCCTTGCAAAAGGTGCTGGACGAACTGGAGCACGGTCTTGCCTGGGTGAGGCAGTTCAATTACGTCGATATCGAACGCATTCTGCTGGCGCAACAGGCGTTCGCCAACGACCTGCGCGACGGTCGTCCGGTGCGGCCGCTGTCTGAACTGGAGGGCGTGGAACACGACCGTTTCGGCCCCATCGATCGAGCCTGCGTTTCGCAGTCGACGTTGTTCCTGTCGTGGCTGTATTCCGGCATGTCGGCCTTTTATGCCGGCGATGCGCCGTATGCCTGGCGGCGTTTCGAAGACGCCGCGACGGTGGCCTGGTCCATTCCGGCGCATATCAATCTTGCCGATTACCATCTCTTTCGCAGCCTCGCACTGGCCAGTGCGCAAGTGCCGGGTGACGTTGAGCGAAAGCTGCAAATGCTTGAGCAGCAACGCCAGCGTTTTCTTGCATGGGCCGCGCTCAATCCGGCGACGTTCCGCAACAAACTGCTGTTGATCGAGGGCGTGATCGCGCGCTTGCGCGGTCAGGACCTGATTGCCATCCGTTGCTTCGATCAATCGCAGATCGCAGCGGCGGGCGCCGGTTTCGTTCACGAACAGGCACTGGCGCACGAGCAACTGGCTGACGTCTGCATGTCCAATGAGCTGGTCTCGGGGGCTCATCACCACCTGCGTTTTGCCCGGGATTGCTACGACCTCTGGGGGGCGAGCGCCAAGGCGCGGCAACTGGAAAACCGCCATCCGTTTCTGCGCACGGAACCCGCTTCGCAACCTTCACAACCGATCAACCGGGGCCGGCTGGACCTGGAGGCGGGTATCGAGGCCGCGCGGGCACTTTCCCAGGAGGTCTTGCTGGATCGGCTGGTCGAGACCTTGATGAACCACCTGATGGTTCAGGCCGGGGCTGACCAAGGTGTGCTGATGATGGTCGCTGAAGGCGAACTGCGCCTGGCGGCCGCCGCGTCGATGGAAGCCGGCAATCTGCTGATTGCGCTGGACAGCGATCAGGCGCTTGAAGCGCTGGCGCCTGCGTCGGTGCTCAATGCAACGATGCGCACCCGTGCACCCCTGGTGCTCGACGATGTGCGGGTCGATTGCCCGGAAGCCTATGGCGCCGATCTGCGTCGGCGGCAGACCCGCTCGATGTTGTGCCTGCCGCTGCTCAGACAAGGCACGTTGATCGGTCTGGTCTATCTGGAAAACAGCCTGGTGCCCGGCCTGTTCGGTGCCGAACGGCTGACCATGCTGGAAATTCTTGCCTCCCAGGCAGCGGTGTCGCTGGAGACCGCCCGGCTGTATGCGCAATTGGTGGAAGACAACCGCCTGCGGGCGCAGATGGAAGCGGATCTGCGCAGCTCCCGTGCCGAACTGGCGCGCAACTCGCACCTCAAGGTCATGGGCGAACTTTCAGCCTCCATCGCCCACGAGATCAGTCAGCCGCTGCTTGGCATTCAGTCCAATGCCTCGGCCAGCCTGCGCTGGCTCAAGCGTGAAAAGCCCGATCTGGACGAGGCGATTCAGGGCCTGGAAGACATCCGCTCGGACAGCACGCGGGCCGCCGACATTGTCCAGGCCTTGCGCGCACTGGCCAGGCAGGCGCCGCTCAAGCGCTTGCCGGTGCAAATAGACGAGTTGGTGAGTGGTGTCGTTCAACTGACGGCGACCGAGCTGACCAACCGCAACGTCGCCCTGCACACCCGACTCGAAGCGCAATGTCAGGTGTGGGGCGACTCGGTGCAGATCCAGCAGGTGGTGTACAACCTGATCAACAATGCGATGGAGGCGATCGCCGGCGCCGGGGTCCCGGACGGGCGCATCGTCATCAGCTCCACCGTCAGGGACGGCCATGTGCGGGTGACGTTCCAGGACAACGGGCCGGGGATTGGCGTGCCTCAGCGCGAGCAGGTATTCGATGCCTTTTACACCACCAAGGGCAGCGGCATGGGAATGGGCCTGGCCATCTGCAGATCGGTGATCGGCGCACATGGCGGGACATTGCTGATCGAGGACAGCGAGCAGGGTGCCCGACTCAGTTTCGACCTGCCGCTGGAACCGGCTGGCGCCGGATAAAAAAAGACCGCATCAGCGGCCAAAGGGGAGGAGCGGGTAACGTCAGGTTCGATCAGGTCAAGCGTGCGAGGGGTGGGCGTGCCCAGCGTTGTGCACGCTCCAGAGTGCAGCGTCGAGTTCGATGGCAGGCAACTGAAGCGCGATGGGCGCGCGGTTGGCGACGAAGGCGCGACGCCACTCTCGGGGCGGCATGCCTTCGAGGCGGTTGAAGGTGCGGGTGAAGTGCGAATGGTCCGAAAACCCGCATTCGTAGACGACTTCGGTGATCGGCATCGAAGTGATCAGCAGGCTTTTGGCTTTCTCGATCTTCATCCTCAGCCACCACTCCTGCGGTGAGTACCCGGTGTTCTTTTTGAACGCACGGGAAAAATGACTGCGCGAAAGATTGCAGAGGCCGGCGATCTCGCTGATGCGCGCGCTGCGGCTCAGGTCCCTGAACATCAGTTCCTTGGCGCGACGTTCCTGCCAACTGGTCAACGATCCCAGCGGGCGCATCAGGGGGCGTGGATGGTCGGAAATCAGCGATTGCGGGCTCATGTTTGCTCTCCTTATCGTTGTGCAAAGTCTCTGCGTCGACGCCCTTTAAAGTCCTTAAACAATCCTGAAGAGTTATTAAATTCCCTCGGTCAGCGCCCTGCGGTCAGCGGGTCAGGCGTGGGTCGGGTAGTCAACGTAACCACGCTGATCGCCGCCAAAGAACGTGCTTGGGTCTGGTGCGTTGAGCGTCAGGCCTTCGCGGATTCGCCGAGGCAGATCAGGGTTGGCCAGAAACGGTCGGCCAAACGCGATGATGTCGGCGCGACCGTCGGCCAGGGCCTGTTCCGCCGACTCGGGGTCGTAGCCGCCGGCGATCATCAGCACGCCACCCCAGGCATCACGCAACTGAGCGATGATCGCGTCCCAGCGTGGATCGAAATTCTCGTCCTTGACGGTGCCGACCACGGCCGGCTCGACCAGATGCAGATACGCCAGTTTCCAGCGGTTCAACGAACTCACGATGTAGCCGAACGTGGCTTCCGGCGATTCATCACCCATGCCCATGAAGCGGCCCATGGGCGTCAGGCGCACGCCGACACGGTCGGCACCGACTTCGTCGACCACGGCCGCCACCACTTCCAGTAACAGGCGCGCACGGTTTTCCAGGGTGCCGCCATAACCGTCGGTGCGCTGGTTGCTGTTGCTGTTGATGAACTGGTCCAGCAGATAGCCGTTGCCCGCGTGAATTTCCACGCCATCCATCCCGGCGTTCAGCGCATTGCGGGCGGCGCGGCGGTAGTCGTTGATGATGTCGGCGATTTCCGCAACCTGCAGTGCGCGCGGCACCGGCACGTCGCCCCAGACACCGTTGCCCTCGGCATCGACGATGAAGGTCTTGCCCGGCACCGGCAATGCGCTCGGCGCCACCGGCAGCCCGTTGTCCGGTTGAAAGCTTGGGTGCGATACGCGGCCCACATGCCACAGCTGCATGAAGATCAACCCGCCAGCCTCGTGTACCTGGCGGCTGACTTCGCGCCAGGCTTGCACTTGTTCGTCGTTGTAGATGCCAGGCGTCCACGCATAACCCTGACCCTGACGGGAAATCTGCGTGGCCTCGGTAATGATCAGCGCGGCGCTCGCCCGCTGGCGGTAGTACTCGGCGTTCATGGATGTCGGGATGTCGCCCGGTTGCCCGGCACGGGAGCGAGTCAACGGCGCCATCGCTACCCGGTGGGGAAGTGTGTAGGGGCCGAGGGTGATGGGACGGAACAGTTGTTGTGTCATGGGGTTCTCCAGTCTTCGAAAAGGATCGGCAGGGCGGTGTCGGACATTGGGTCCGACACCGGATGGCCCTACGTTAAGCGGCTGTCCGGTGCTTGATAATCCACACGCGACGCCACGCTGCATTGCGTGAAATGCAACGTGGCGCGGTTCAGGCAGGCTGCTGCGAGCGGGTCAGGGGCAGGTTCAGCCAGCGCCGTCCGGTGGCATTCGCCACGGCGTTGCCGATGGCAGCCGCCATGGGGCCCTGGACGATTTCGGCGGCCCCCAGAAACGGTTGCCCCGGCTGGTCGAGCAGGTGAACGTCGACCTTTTTGGGGAGTTGCGAGAAACGCAGGATCGGGTAGCCGCTCCAGTCGTAGCTGCGGATGCCGCCGGCGTCATAGGCGACCTTTTCATACAGCGTCCAGCTGGTGGACTGCACGATCCCGCCCTCGACCTGGTTGCGCAGGCCATCGGGACTGACGATCTGCCCCACGTCCACTGCGGTGACGACGTGATCGATCTGCACTTCGCCGGTCTGCGGATGCACCCGCAGACGCACGGCAATGGCGCAGTAACCCATGATGTTTTTGTAGCGCGCGAAGGCGAAGCCAAGGCCTGCGCCGGGTTCGCTGCTTTTTTGCGGCCAGCCGACGGCATCGCGAACCTTTTCCACAACAGCCCGTGCCCGAGGATCGGTCAGGTGTGTCAGGCGCAGGGCAACCGGATCGACTGCGGCCTTGGTGGCCAGCTCGTCGATACAGGCTTCGATGGCGAAGACGTTGATGTGCGCCCCCAGCGAGCGCATGGCTGAAGTGCGAAACGGCATTTCAGTGATGAAGTTCATGTCGATCCGCGAGGAGGCCACGGCGTACAGCGGCACCGCGTTGCGATCGCCATCGCCCTCAGGCTGGGCGATCGGCACCGAGGGTGCGGAAGTGAACGGCCGGGCCAGCAGGCGTGCAGGCAGCAAGCGCCCGGCGTTGACGATGCGTTCGTTGTGCGGCGTGGTCCACAGCTCATAGTTCCAGTCCTGCAGCCGACCCTGTGCGTCGAGGTTGGCTTGCACCTCGGTGACCATCGCCGAGCTGTACGGCTCCCAGAGGTTTTCCTGCTCGCGCATCCATTGCACCCGCACCGGCGTGCCCGGTACGCGCATGGCAATCAACGCCGCGTCGGCTGCGGCATCGTCTGCGCCATTGTGGCCGTAACAGCCGGAACCTTCAGTGTGGATGCAGCGCACGCGCTCGGGCGGCAACCGCAGCATTTCGGCGATCCCGGCACGCAGCGGGTACACGCCCTGGGTGTGGGTCCAGACGGTGAGGGTGCCGTCCTTGAACCAGGCCACGGCGCAGGACGGGCCGATCGAGCCATGCATCAGGTATTGCTTGGTCACCCGGGCGCGATATTCGTTGTCGGTCTTGCCTTGGGGCGTGCCTTCATGGCTGATCGGATAACGACGCGACGGCAGGCGTTTGAGCAAGGTGTGGATGTCCCGCGATTCGGGAATCGCCTGTCCGCCGCTCCAGCGCGCCGATGCGTATCCATGACGCATGGCTTTGATCGCTTGCCATTCGTCCCGCGCAACCACGGCCAGATAATTGCCGTCGCGAATCACCTGCACCACCCCGGACAGGGCCTTGATTGATTCCGCATCGATGGCTTCCAGCGTGCAGCCGGGACGTGGCGGGCGGATGACCCGGGCGTGGAGCATGCCCGGCAGGCGAATGTCCTGCACGAACGCGGCGCCGCCGCTGACTTTGCCCGGAATGTCCAGGCGTGGCAGCGAATGGCCGATGAGCTTGAACGACGCCGGCGGCATCGAGGGTGACTCGGACGTTGCATAGCGGTGCAGATCGACCTGCTGCACGGCGTCGGCGTAAGACATGTGTTGCCCGGTCGGGCCGAGAATGCTGCCGTCGCGAGTCGTCAGCAGCGCCGGCGCAACGTTCCAGCTGCGTCCGGCCGATTCCAGCAGCATCTCGCGCACTTGCGCCGCCGCGTTGAACAGCGCGGTGCCGCTGTCGAAAATCGTGTGGCTGCCGGCGGTGTAGCCTTCGTTCGGCGTGAGTGCGGTGTCGGCGGTGAGCAGGTTGATCGCGGTCGGTGCCACCTCCAGCCGTTCAGCGGCAATTTGCAGTAGCGCGGTTTTGACCCCGGTGCCCAGTTCGACCTTGCCGGTGTAGACGGTGATGCCGTCAGGGCCGACGCGGATCCAGGCATCGAGCCAGGGGTTGGTGCGCAGGCTACCGGGCAGGTCCGGCGCCAGCACGACCGTGCCGAGGGTATCGACTTCGGTATCGGCCAGGGCGCGGCGCGAGACCGGCACCAAAGCAAACGCCACCAGCAGCGCGCCCCCGCGCAGGAACGCACGGCGACTGTGATCGACCTCATTGATCGTGGTCATTGCGCACTCCCGTTTTGCCGGGCGACAACGCTGATCGCCTCGATGATGCGCAAATGCGTGCCACAGCGGCACAGGTTGACGGACATGTGTTCGCGAATGGTCTGTTCGTCGGGATGCGGATTGCTTTCCAGCAGTGCCTGCGCACGCATCAACATGCCGGCGATGCAGTAACCGCATTGAGCGGCCTGCTTGTCGATGAACGCTTGCTGCAGGGAGCCGGGGTGTTCGGCCGTGCCCAGGCTCTCGACCGTCCGCACCTTTTTGCCCTCGAGGCCGGCGCAGGGTGTCAGACAGGAGAACACCGGTTGGTCATCGACGATGACGGTGCAGGCGCCGCATTGGCCCAGGCCACACCCGTACTTGGCGCCGTTCAGGCCCAAGTGATTGCGCAGCGCATAGAGCAGCGGCATGTCCGGTTCCAGCTCGAGAGCCCGGGAAGATCCGTTGACGTTGAGGGTGATCTGAGTCATTTCGTCTCCTGACGTAGCGCTTGGAGGGTGGCAGGAAGGTCGGTCCACGGTTGATCGGGGCTGGCCTGATGGCGCAGGTAGACGGCCAGGGCGTTGAGTTGGGTGTTATCGAGACTGGCGGCGAACGAGGGCATCACCGGACCGGGCTGGCCGGGTTCTGCCGGGATGCCTTCGAGTACGGTTTTCACAAAATTGCGCGGGCTGGCGGCCTGCAGCGCCGAGGTGCGATCCAGTGCCGGGCGTCCGTCGATGTCACGCATCGGCGCGCCTTGGGCATGGCAGCCGGCGCAGGCACTGGCGAACAGCAGCGCGCCAGAGGATCGATCCGCAGGTTCAGCGCTGGCGCTCGGGATTTCGTTGATCGCGGTTTTCGCCGGCAGACTCAGCAGGTATTCGGCAATCGCCTGGGCATCTTCTGCGGGCAAGCGCGCCAGACCGAGACTGACCGGACGCATCGGGCCCGCCGCCGTGCCGTGTCCGTCGACCACTTCGGCCCGCAGGTAACTCACCAGTTGCTCGCTGCTCCACGGGTTTGCCCGGTGCGCCATGCCCAGCAGTGAAGGCGCGTCCCAGCCATCCACGCTGCCGCCGGCCAGGTTTTCGCCGGACTTTTCGGCGCCGATCAGGTTCAACGGCGAATGACAGCCCGCGCAGTGTCCGGGCCCCTCGACCAGGTAACGCCCGCGATTCCACGCTTGCGATTGCTGCGCCACCGGCGTCAGCGGCTTCCCATGCAGGAACAGCAGGTTCCAGAACGACACCAGAGGCCGGATGTTCATCGGGAAGTTCATGCGGTTCTGTTGTGGCGGCGAGTCCACGGCCGGGCCGCTCATCAGGTACGCATAGGCGTCTGCGATGTCGTCTTCGCTCATGCGCCGGTAATGAACATAAGGGAAGGCCGGGTACAGGAAGTGGCCGTCGCGGGAGATCCCTTCACGCATCGCCCGCTCGAAGGCCGGCAGCGACCATTGGCCGATGCCGGTCTGTGGATCCGGGGTGATGTTGGTGCTGTAGAGGGTGCCGAACGGCGTCACCAGCGGCAGTCCGCCGGCCAGGTATTGGCCGCCGGGACGCGTATGACACACCGCACAGTCGCCCGCCTCGACGACTCGCGCGCCGCGTTGCCGTTGCGCGGAATCGAAGGTTTGCGGGCGTTCGACCGGCGCAATTGCCGGACGCCACATCAGCGCCAGGGCCGCGATTGCGCCGATCGACGCGAGGGCTGCCGCGCTGACCCACAGCGCTCTGGATCTCATGAAATGGCCGTTCATGAGCGTTGGCCCAAGAGGCACGCGGTGGGCGTGAGGGACGGATTCGGCATCTTCGACAACTCCTTGAACGACCGGGGAAGGGCGCCGATGCAAAGCCCTGCGCCAGGTGCCCAAGGGTAGAGAAGGTGCAAACGTCCGAGTATTGCCGGACCGCGCAATAGCACGTTGCGCCAAGTGCAACGCCGAGGGTCGTTGCATTTGGCGCATCACTCAATTGCCTCTGGGATGGATACTCGAAGGCCTGCGCGACCCTTAGCCTTGGCGTCACTTTCCCAACTCATCGAGGTGTCATCATGCTCACGGGCAATCCGGCAGCGGCGGCCAAGGCCGAACCATCCGCTTCTCTTTCCGGCCTGATGGTCGCGTTCCTGGCATTCTGCTGCGGCGCGGTCGTGGCCAACCTTTATTACGCTCAGCCGATCGTCGAACTGATCGCGCCGCAGATCGGCCTGTCCAGCGCCAATGCCAGTCTGATCGTTTCACTCACGCAGTTCGGTTATGCATTGGGCCTGCTGTTGCTGGTGCCGCTGGCCGACCTGATGGAAAACCGTCGGCTGGTGGTCGGGTTTACCCTCGCGGCGAGCGTGACGCTGTTGTGCGCCGGCCTGACGCATTCGCCGTCGATGTTCCTTGTCCTGTCGTTGCTGATCGGCCTGACTTCGGTGGCGGTGCAGATCCTGGTGCCGTTGGCCGCGCACCTGGCGCCCGAGGCGACCCGTGGGCGGGTGGTGGGCAACATCATGAGTGGCCTGTTGCTGGGCATTCTGCTGTCGCGACCACTGTCGAGTCTGCTGGTGGAAGTGTTCGGCTGGCGCGGGGTGTTTTTCAGCGCGGCGGCACTGATGGCCGTCATCGCTCTGATCACGGCGATTGCCTTGCCGCGCCGCGTTCCGAGCCATCAGGCGACGTACGTGGCGCTGATCGGCTCGGTGTTTGCGCTGGCCCGTCGGCACGCGGTTCTGCGTCAGCGTTCGCTGTATCAGGGTTTGCTGTTTGCCAGCTTCAGCCTGTTCTGGACCCTCGCACCGATTGAGCTGATGCGGCACCACGGTTTCAGTCAGGCACAGGTGGCGATATTTGCCCTGGTCGGCGCTGTCGGCGCGGTCGCAGCGCCGATTGCCGGGCGCCTGGCCGATGCCGGGCACGGTCGGCGTGGGACGCTCGTGGCACTGTTGCTGGCGCCAGCCTCGTTGCTGATCGCCGCGCTGCCGGGCAGCAGCTATGTCTGGCTGGTGGTTTGCGCGGTGCTGCTGGATTTCGCCGTGCAACTGAACATGGTGCTGGGTCAGCGCGAGGTGTACGCCATCGACCCGCACAGCCGGGCCCGGCTGAATGCCGTGTACATGACCAGCATCTTCGTCGGCGGCGCGCTGGGATCGTTGGTCGCCAGTCCGCTCTACGAGCATTTTGGCTGGAACCTGTCCGCCGTGACCGTGGCGTTGCTGCCGGCGCTGGCTTTGGCGCTGTTCCTGAGCCGCAAGGCCGATGCCTGAACCGCAGGCACCGCTGAGTCCGATGAAGCACGGTCCTACAAGACGATTGGCGAACGGTGATGCACAATCATCACCGTTTCCTTTCGATCGGGCTCCACTTATGGACAAGTTGCTGGCACTGAAGATGTTCGTTGAAACCGTCCGTTGCGGTGGTTATTCCTCGGCGGCGCGCAAACTCGGCATCTCTACCTCTTCGGTGACACGCCAGGTGGCGGGGCTGGAACACGAGTTGGGCGCCAGCCTGCTCAACCGCACGACACGCAACACCAGCGTGACGGTCGCCGGACAAACCTATTTCGAGAAGGCGGTGGCCATTCTCGATGCCATCGATGAGGCCGACGCGGTTGTCGCCGACCGGGGCAGCGAGGCGCAGGGACGCCTGCGCATCAGCGTGCCGGTGGAGTTCGGCCGACAGATCATTGCGCCGCAACTGGGGGTATTGCTTGACCGCCATCCGGGGCTTGAAATCAGTGTGTCGTTGAGCGATCAGGTCAGCGATCTGCTGAGCGAGCAGATCGATGTCTCGGTGCGACTGGGATCATCGGTGGTCAGTGACGATATCGTCAGCAAGCGGGTGGGCGGCTTTCAGCGCTGGGTGGTGGCGAGTCCCGATTACCTGAGCCGTCATGCTGTGCCGGCGCATCCACGAGATTTGCTCGAGCATCAATGCCTGCGCTTCGACTACGGCGCTGCGCACCAGCACTGGACGTTCCAGGGCGACGAGGAAACCATCCAGCTCAATGTGCATGGCCGCCTGCAAAGCAACAACGCTGACATCCTGCGCGAAGCGGCGGTGGCGGGGCGCGGTGTGGCCCTGCTGGCCGACTGGCTGGTGCGCGCCGATGTCGAGGCGGGTCGGTTGACGCGGCTGCTGGAGGGGTATGAAGTCAACCCCGGCAATGCGAGCTGCTGCATCAACGCGTTGTATCTGCCCAATCACCGGGGCTCGAGTCGTATCAATGTGTTCATTGATTTTCTGGAAGACATTCTGGCAGCGGAGCCATCGACTCAACGCTAGAGTGCCGTTTATTGCCGCCCGACGCTTTGTGAGTTCTGCATAAAAAAGCGCCCGCCAAAAAAAACGTGGCGGGCGCCTGGGAATGCGCAGCGATAGGGAAGTGTGAACCGTCGGGTGATCAGGCCACCGGAATCAATGGGTCGGCAGCGGCCAGTGCGGTTGCGCGATCGGCGGCCGGCGGGTAGATCCACACGGTGTTGATCTGGGTCTTGAGGTCTTTGGCCTCTTGCCCGACCAGTTTCAATTGACGGTCCCAGCCTTCGGTGAACACCGCGCCCCAGGCCCCGAGGTCAAGGCAGGTCACGTACTTGGGCTGGCGGTAGGTGACCGGTGCGACACCGATCAGGTCAGCGGCCACATTGTTGCCGGCATAACGGCCCAGGCTGATTGCATGCTGGCAGGACATCGCGGCGTAGTTTCCGAGGTCATCCGTGGCGGCATAAGCGACGTCGCCGGCAGCGAAGACATCCACGTGCCCCAGCACTTTCAGGTGACCGTCGACGTGCAGGCGACCTTGCGGATCACGGCTGCCCGGAATCTGTTCGGTGAGCGGGCTGGCGCGGAAGCCAACGGTCCAGACGACGGTGCTGGACTCGATCCGTTTGCCGTCGGCCAGGGTCACGCCGCCGGCATCGACCGAGGCCACCGAGGCGTCGACTATCCATTCAATGCCCAACTCTCGGGACGCTTCCACAATGGAGGGCCGAATACCGTCACCCAGCGTCGCGGCGATTTGCGGCGCGCGATCCACCACGATGACCCTGATCGGCGCATCGTCACCCAGTGCGGCACGCAGGCGGGCCGGCATTTCGGTGGCGGTTTCGATCCCGGTAAAACCACCACCGGCGACCACCACGGTATTACGCGCAGCGCTCGACGGCTGGTCCTTCAACGACTTGATGTGGGCTTCGAGGCGCGCTGCTTCTTCGATCTGATCGACATCGAAGGCGTGTTCGATCATGCCCTTGAGCGGTGGCCGGATTACTCGGCTGCCGGCAGCCAATACCAGTCGGTCATAGTTCAGCGTGCCTTGTGTGCCGAAGGCATCGCTGTAGGTCACTTGCTTGCTGGCGGTGTCGATGTTGTCGGCGATGCCTTTGACGAATTTCACGCCCACGGCATCGAACAGTTCACCCAGCGGCGCTTTCATGTTGTGGACATTCGGCTCGTAGAAGCGCGGACGGATGCGCAGTTCTGCCTGGGGCGCGAGGACGGTGATCTGCACGTCGTTACGATCATGCTGGTCCAGCAGACGTGCGGCGCTCAGGGCGCTCCAGACTCCACCAAACCCTGCGCCTATCACTAAAATGTGCTGTTTCATCGGATGACTCCTGTGGAAATTCTGGTCGTTGAACGGATTGTCCGTTCATGCGTGACCGTCTGCCGCACTGCACGAAGCAGGTGGTTGTGAACAACCGCAGAGCCGGTTCGATTCGCTGGGGAAGATGCTATCGGGGAAGGTGCGGCGCGACACTTCTACATAGGGTCAGTGCCGACATGCTTAGGTATGGGTTGGGGTATACACAGGTATAGAAAGAGGGCAGTCAAACGGCGCGATTGAATGCGCTTTCGATGCAGGTGATGAGTTCGCCGCACGGGAAGGGTTTAGGGAAATAGGCGAGGGGCTCGGGGAATGCTGCGTTGACCCGTGGCGGACGCCCCTGGTAACCCGTGATGAAAATGATCGGGATGCGCACGCCTCGGGCGCACAGCTCATCGTACATCTCGATGCCGGACAGACCGGGCATCTGGATGTCCGAGATGATGCAGCCGGGGCGGTGCGGCGCCTTCATCGCCAGAAAAGCCTCCGCGTTCGGGTACAACTGCACGGTGTAGCCGTGAGAGCGCAACAGGCTGTCCAGCGCCATGCGCACGGACTCATCATCATCGACAACCGATACAACAGCGGTGTGGGACATTGCTTTACCAGGGCTGATCTCGGGTAGCCCGTCGAGGACGCCCGCATTGCCGCACGATACGCCGCTCGGTTCGGCGGCGTACTTATACGTGTGTATAGCGACAGTATTTGAACGTCTGCGAGCCCGGCGCCATTGCGCTGTTTGGCGTCAGCGCGAGAACCGGCTGCGGTATTCCCGGGGCGAGACCGAGAGGTGACGGTAGAAGGTGTCGCGCATGCGTTCCTCGTCGCCGAACCCGCACAACTGCGCGATCTGGTCGATGTTGCGCTGAGAGTCTTCGAGCATTCGTCGCGCCGCTTCCAGGCGAAACAGCTCGAGTGCCTTGGCCGGCGTGCGGCCGATCTTGCGTTTGTAGACCCGCGCGAAATTGCGCGGGCTCATCTGCGCCTGTCGGGCCAGCGATTCGACGCTCAATTGCGGGTCGCCGAGGTTTTCGCTGATCCACAGGTGCAATTCTTCGAAGCAGCCTCTGTCGTCGATCTGCGCTTGCAGCAACTGGCTGAACTGCGCCTGACCGCCAGGGCGTTTGAGAAAAACCACCAGCTCCCGCGCCACCTTCAACGCCACGGCGCGGCCGCAATCGGCCTCGACCAGCGCCAGCGCCATGTCGATCCCGGTGGTGACCCCGGCGGAAGTCCAGACGTTGCCTTGCTGGATGTAGATCGCATCAAGGTCGACATCGACACTCGGAAAACCACCCTTGAGCATGTCGCACATGCCCCAGTGCGTGGTTGCGCGCAAGCCTTCCAGCAGCCCGGCCTGGGCCAGCAGAAAGGTGCCGCTGCACACCGAGGCGGTGCGTCTGGCCTTGGCCGATGCCGCGCGCAGCCAGTCGACCAACGCAACGTTGTCGAGCATGGCCTGACGGATGTTCGGCGCACCGGGCACGATCAGCGTATCGATGGTTGTCTCGTCAAAGGTGCGCAGGGCCAAGGTGTTGACCGACAGCCCTTCGGCGGTGGCGATCAATCCGCCTTCCAGGCTGGCGGTGTGCAACGCGTAGCCAGGCAAGCCGCGTTCGGCCATCGCCTTGGACGCAGCCCAGAACACGGTTTGTGCGCCGGTCAGGTCCAGCAAGCCCATCTGCGGATACGCCAGGAACACCAGCATGCGCGGTTGCGCGAGCAAGCAGGTGAGAGGGTCGGGTTGGTGAAAAATAGAGTTCATGACTGCTCAGGGACCTGATGATCGCCCGCTTTTCGGCGATCCGGTGCGCCGTAGTGTCGGTGTTTGCGGGCAGGAGCGCGAATATACATTGGTATGGGCCACAGCCACCTCAACAGCGGCGTTACTCGGTCGATGTGGTTCAAGCCCTATACCCGCGTATGGTGTTGGACGTCGTGGTCGCGATGCACACTCGATTTCAAGGCGCGCCATTCAGCGCTTGCGCCAGCAAGGGCATTCGTCCGGGAAATTTTGACTCAGCCAAGAGGAAAGCGACCATGTCAACGTATCTGAATCACTCCAATCAAACCAACGCAACCGATGACCGGCAGGCGTCCGTCACCCGCCAGCCATTCGCTCCGGCGCAGGAGCTGGTGCCATCGCGCTACGCACTGCAGGTCGGCGACATCGACGTGGTGGTGATCAGCGACGGCGTGCTGCCGCTGCCGACCTCGACCATGTCCACAAATGCCGACCCGCAGGCTCGCGCCGCCTGGTTCAAGGACATGTTCCTGGGGCCTGATGCGTTCGACTGGGCACTCAACGTGCTGGTGGTGCGCAGCGGCGAGCAGATCATACTGGTCGACGCCGGACTGGGCGGGCAGTTTCCCGGTTTCCCTCGGGCCGGCCAGCTGCCGAAACGGCTGGAAGCGGCCGGAATCGATCTGGCAGCCGTGACCGACATCGTGATCACCCACATGCACATGGATCATGTCGGCGGTCTGCTGGTGGATGAAGTGAAGAGCCGGCTGCGTCCGGACGTGCGTATCCACGTCTCGGCGAAAGAGGTCGAGTTCTGGGAGACGCCGGACTTCACCCAGACCGTCATGCCGGCGCCGGTGCCTGACGTTTTGCGCGCGACGGCCAATCAGTTCATCAACGATTACCGCAACCAAGTGCGCACCTTCGAGGATGAATACGAAGTGGCGCCGGGAGTGGTCGTGAAACTCACTGGCGGCCATACGCCCGGGCATAGCATCGTCTACGTCAACTCCGGCGGCGAACGCCTGACCTTTGCCGGCGACGCCTTGTTTCCGGTGGCCTTCGAGCACCCGGAATGGCACAACGGTTTCGAGCATGATCCTGAAGAGTCGGTGCGTGTTCGCGTACGGCTGATGCGCGAGGCGGCGGCGAGCGGCGAGTGGTTTGTCGCCACCCACCTGCCGTTCCCGTCGGTGGGCCGAGTTGCGGTCGATGGTGATGCGTTCCGCTGGATCGCAGCATTCTGGGATTACTGATCGGCTGTCGGCGGCCTGGCTGCATTCGGCCGGGCTCGATAAAAATCAGGCCCCGCAAGTGATGAACTTGCGGGGCCTTTTTTTGCTTTGAGGTTTGTTGGTTGGGCAGGGCCGCGGCTCTTCTTGGGGGCTCAACGTCCGCGCATCAGCGCCTGCTCGATGCAGGCCAGCAGTGCTTCGGTATGGAAGGGTTTGGAGAAATAGCCTTCCGGCGTCTTCACACGGGTGCTGAATTCAGGGGGCAGGCCCGGCTTGCCGGTGATGAAGATCGTCGGAATATGGATCTTCCTGACCGCCAGCGCCTCGTACATTTCGACCCCGCACATGCCGGGCATCTGAATGTCCGAGATCAGACACCCGGTCTGCTCTGGCGCGCTCGATTCAAGAAATGCAAAAGCGCTGTTGAATGTCTTGACCGTATAACCGCAAGACCGCAACAAACTGTCCATTGAAACCAGAACAAGTTCGTCATCATCGACAACTGAAACAATAGCTGAGTTGAACATGGGAAACCTTGCGTTCTTTGCGGGTGTCTGTCGCGCCCGCCATACTTGCAAGATACGCTTTCAAAAATTGTGGGATAGTATACGTGGGTATGTTTAGTTGGTTTTTTTGTTAGTTGCGAAAGTTAATCAATGTTCAGCAAATAAATGGTTGTTGATTAACGAAAGAAAGTAACTGTTATGTCGAGTGCAGGCTTCAAAGAGTTGTCGGCTGGCGCAATCGTTGTTGGCAATTGCGCTGGCGCGACAGTCGCGGAACAAGGCATCGGCGGCCCGCAGTCGGCGCAGGGCGCGGTCAATGCCTTTAAGGCAGTCGGCAAAGCATAAAGGTTCGGGAGCCTCATTGAGGTGGTAGAGCGCGTCGCGCTGGGCATGGCCGCCCAGGTCGGTGATGCCGGTGACGAGAAAGTCGGCGTAACGGGTATTGGCATTCAACAGCCTGCGAAACAGCGTCTGCACCGGTAAAAAGCTGACAGCGTGCAGTGTCTGCTGGCTGTGCCTGAGCCGCGCCAGAATGCTCAGCGTCGCGCTCAGGGTCTGCGTCAATGCGTCGATGATCTCCACGCGCTCAGCGGTGGACAACGATGTGTGCGTGCCATAGCGGGTGACGCAGGGCGGGTGACTGACCAAATACAGTTTGTGCGGTGCGTTCATGACCACCGTCTCCGGCTAGCGCTCGTGCGCGATTGAATGTTGTGATTGCAGCAGCGGACTCCACTGTTTCTGGTTGTCCGGGCGTCGGTAGTACACCACCATGCGCCGGGCGACCTGCATGGCCAGCTCGCGACCGTGATCGGCCTCGACCAGTGCCAGCGCCAGATCGATCCCAGCGCTGACGCCAGCGCAGGTCCACACCGATGCCTGGTGGACGAAGATGGCCTCGCGATCCAGCTCGACCCTGGGGAACAGCCGCTCGAACATGTCAGCCATCAACCAGTGTGTCGCCACGCGCAGGCCGTCGAGCAGTCCGGCCTGAGCCAGGAAAAAAGCACCGCTGCATACCGACGTCGTACGGTTGGCCGTGGCTGACGTGACGCGCAACCAATCGACCAGCGGCGCGTTGTCTCGCAACACCTGGCTGATGAACGCCGAGCCCGGAACGATCAACGTATTGATCGGCTCGTCGCTTAGCTCATCCAGCCGCCGGGTTTGCACCACCAGGCCTTCGCCGGTCTGGACCGGTCCGCCTTGCAGGCTCGCGGTGTGCAAGGCATAACCGGGCAAACCGAGTTGCGCCAGTCTGCAGGTCGCTGCCCAGAACACGGTCTGCGCACCGGTCAGATCCAGCAGGCCCATTTGCGGGTATGCCACGAACACGACGGTTCGTTCGTGTACCGGGGTTTCGGGGTCTGCGCCGGGGTTTGTACGTTGGATAGACAATGCAGGTCTCCATATCGCCACCGGGCGACATCAGGGGTGGATGGTTGTCATTGATCGTGTTCGAGCGCAGCCAATGGAATCGCAAACACAAACTGCGTGCCGACGCCCTCGGTGCTGTTGACCCAGATGCGGCCGCCGTGGAATTCAATGATCGAACGGCAAATCGAGAGGCCCATTCCCAGGCCGGTGGGCTTGGTGGTGAAGAATGGGTCGAACAGCGAAGGCAGGATGTCCTCGGCAATGCCGACGCCGGAGTCGGCGATTTCAAGCACGGCCTCGTTGTGCAGGATCGAGGTGGTGATCCGCAGCGTCCGGGAGCGGTCAAGCACATTGGCCATGGCCTGGCAGGCGTTGATGATCAGATTGATGATGACTTGCTGCAGCTGTACCCGGTCGCCTTTGATCAGTGCGCTGCTTGTGCCCAGTTGGGCGTGCGGGCGAACCTCATGGAAGCAGATGTCGTGTTGCATGAGTGTCAGCGAGTCACTGACGATGTCGTCGAACACTTCGACATTGCGCTGCACCTCGCTGTGTCGTGACAGGGCCCGAATGCAGGCGATGACATCGGAAACCCGGACGGAGTTTTGAATGATTCGATCCAGCGAACGGCGCGCTTCTTCCAGGTTGGGCTCGGGACGGTTGATCCAGCGCTTGCAGGATTCGCCGCTGGTGATGACCGCCGCCAGCGGCTGATTGATTTCGTGGGCAATCGACGCGGCCAGTTCGCCCATGGAGGTCAGGCGCGTGACGTGGGCGAGGGTGGCTTGCGAGTGAAACAACGCCTCTTCCGACTGTTTGCTGGCGGTGACGTCCATCAGCGCCCCGGCGTATTGCGTGCGCCCGCGATGTCTGGGCAACGGGCTGGCGATCATCTGCACGTGCTTGATCCGACCATCCGGCATGAGCAGCCGATGCTCGACTTCGACCAGCTCCTGCCGGCGCGCAAACTGCTCCAGCACCTGATCGATAACCGGCAGGTCGTCGGGATGAGTGCGTGACTTGACCAGCGCCAGTGTCGGGGTGACGTCCGGCGAATACTCGAAAATACGCGACGACTCTTGCGACCATGACACGCTGACTTTTTTATCGATGATGAAACCGATACTGCCGGTGTGGGTAAGTTTCTGTGCGCCCAGAAAGAACGCTTCCTTGCGCCGCAGCGTTTCAGTGGCGCGTTTGCTGCGCAACGCGAGCAGGGAAATGGTCGTCAGCGCGATCAGGCACCTGACGAATCCGGCGATGCTGCGGTGATCGCGATAACCTTCATCGACCAGGAAGTCGGCCGTCAGCAGTGTGAGGCAACCCAATGCGACGGCAAGAAATACCGGTACCGGGAAGATGTTCGCTGACATGAATACCAGCGTGATGTAGAACAACGTCGGCGCAACGTCCAGATCGAGGTACGCGTTGGTGATATAGATCATGCTGCCGACCGCTATGGCGCAAAGCCAGGCGAAGGCGTCTGAACAAAGAAGTTGTGCGCGACGTTTGATGATAGACATTTATTCTTCCAGATTTTTGCTATCGGACGGCAGGTCGTGTTCTTTCGATGAAGCAGGCAAACGCTATGAAAGGCGTGTTTATGAAGAGGTTAAAAAGTCTGAAGTTGTTTTTCAGGCATGACGGTTGTTGGCGACTGTCTGTCATTCACCAATCGTTGTATTGAGTAATGGTTATTTGAATAAAGATCTTATTCGAAGACTTCTACGCTGGCACTGCTGCATTGGGTCATTTGCAGTATGACTGCGTATGAACCGGCTATACCCAAGTGTTAGTTGGTCGGAACTTGAGTGTTGATTGTGCCGGCCAGCCACGGCGGCTTGAGCCATACCGTATCGTTTCATTCGGTCACCGATGTGCAGGCAGCGCCGCGATGACTTCGGCCATGCGCACCAGGTCGGCAAATGAGCGCGCGCCCATCTTGCGCATGGCCTGGCCCCGGTGGATCTTCACAGTGATTTCACTGAGGCCGATTTCCCCGGCGATCTGCTTGTTCATCAGGCCCGAGGCTGCCAGCGCCATGACCGTCTGCTCACGGGGTGTCAGCGTCCCATGGCGTGCGCGCAGCTCATCGGCATGTCGCCCGGACTCGCGACGCTGCTTGTCCCGCGAGTGCGCGGCACACACCGCGTCGATCAGGTCTTGCTCGCGAAACGGTTTGGTCAGGAAGTCCACCGCGCCGGCTTTCATCGCGCGCACGGTCATGGCGATATCGCCGTGTCCGGTGATGAACACGATTGGCACATTGATTCCGGCGGTGGCCAGTTCATTCTGGAAATCCAGCCCGCTGCTGCCTTGCAGGCGCACGTCGAGTACCAGGCAACTCAGCGTGTCCGGACGTTGATACGTCATGAACTCGGCGACCGATCCGAACAGCTCCACCCGCAGACCAATGGAGCGCAACAGGCTGCCGAGGGATTCGCGCAACGCGGCATCGTCGTCGACGATGAATACCACCGGCTCGCTGGGGTTGTTGCTGATGGGATTGTTGTTCATTGCTCTTTTCCCAAAAGGTTGTGACGTTGTGGCGAATCCCTTGGCCGGGCGGCCGGTGTTTGCTCGTGCGGGTTGATGCCCGACCAGAGACACGGTCCCGCTGGCGATAGCGCCGTGCGACACGTTGCGCAGGTGTGGGCGTGAGTAGATAGACGGTTAAGCATCGTAGTGGCGCAGCACGCCGTCAGCTAGGACAAAAAACCCGAAAAAACGGCCATTGCACCGGTCTTTGCGCGGCCCGATGCAGCTATCGTTTCAAACGGTTCATACACAAGTATCAAAACACTCACCTAACGCATGATCTCGCTGTCCCCAAGTACCACAGACGTCCGGCAGGCGCGCCCTTAACCTCTATCAGCTCTCCGTCGATTTCAATGGCCGCGTGCCGGGTGGTGAACTTCATGAACAGAAATGAACTCCGTCGTGTCGACATCAATCTGCTGGTGGTCTTCGAGACGCTGATGCATGAGCGCAACGTCAGCCGGGTCGGCGAGAAACTGTTTCTCGGTCAACCGACCATCAGTGCAGCGCTGGGCCGTTTGCGCGTGCTTTTCGACGACCCGTTGTTCGTTCGTGCGGGGAGGGTGATGGAGCCGACAAGGCGGGCCGAGGAAATTTTCGCCAACCTGACGCCGGCGCTGGATGGCGTTGTCGCGGCGTTGAGCCGTTGCCAGCCCTTCGACCCGGCTACCAGCGAGGTGACCTTTCAGGTCGGCCTGTCCGACGATGTCGAATACGCGTTGCTCCCGCGATTGCTGCGCCAGCTTCGTAGCGAGGCGCCGAATATTGCCTTGGTGGTGCTGCGCGTCGATCAGCAGCAGATGTCGCAGCGGCTGTTCAATGGCGAGATTTCTTTGGGCATCAGCCCTACGCTCGATCTGCCGGCCAACGCCCGACGCAAGAGTCTGCGGTCGATCCGGCCAATGCTCCTGCGCTCGGATACCCGCCCGGGCCTGCTGGCGCTCGATGAGTTCTGCGAGCGACCGCACGCCATCGTGTCATCCATGGGCAAAGCCAAAGACGACACCGACCACGCGCTGGACCTGCTCGGACGTCGGCGCAAAGTGGTGCTGGCAGTGCCGCAGTTCAGTGCCTTGCCAAGGTTGTTGGCGCAGAGCGACATGCTGGTCATCGTTCCGGATTACGTGGCCAGGGCCATGGCCTCGGTGAATGGCATCAGGGCCGAGCCGGCCCCTCTGTTGCTGCCATCGCGGGAGCTTTCCATGGTCTGGCGTGCCGCTGCGCACAACGATTGCGCTCAGCGTTGGCTGCGTTCGCGCTGCCAGGCGTTTTTCGGTACGCCGATTGAATTGCAGGTAGTGCCAAAATTACGCCCGGCGTTGCCCGTCGATCAGGCGTTGATGATGGCCCGGTAGATAACTGCAACGGCTGTGTGATTCGCCCAATAAAAAAAGCTCCGACTCGATCGGAGCTTTTCTTTTCAGGGGGCTGTACGTGGCTTGTCGTGAGGGCGCGGCCCCGGAACCTCACGCATTGATAAACGCCAGCAGGTCCGCGTTGATGGTGTCGCCGTTTGTGGTGCACATGCCATGGGGCTGGCCGGGGTAGGTTTTCAGCGTACCGTGCTTGAGCAATTTGATTGAGAGGTGAGCCGAATTGGTGATCGGCACGATCTGGTCATCTTCACCGTGCAGCACCAGGGTCGGCACATCGATGTTTTTCAGGTCATCGGTGAAGTCGGTTTCGGAGAAAGCGCTGATGCAGTCGTACTGCGGCTTGATCCCGCCGTTCATGCCCTGACGCCACCAGTTTTCGACGATCGCTTCAGACACTTTCGCACCTGGGCGATTGAAGCCGTAGAACGGTCCGCTCGGGAAGTCACGATAAAACTGGCTGCGATTCTGCGCGAGTGCCTTGCGCAACCCGTCAAACACCTCCATCGGCAGGCCTCCGGGATTTTTTGCGGTGCGCAGCATGATCGGCGGCACGGCGCCGATCAGCACGGCCTTGGCCACCCTTCCGCGACCATGCCGCGCCACGTAGCGCGCCACTTCACCGCCGCCGGTGGAGTGACCGATGTGCACGGCGTTGCGGATGTTCAGGTGCGCCATCAACTCGGCAACGTCGGCGGCGTAGGTGTCCATTTCGTTGCCACTGGCGGTCTGCGAAGAGCGACCATGGCCACGTCGATCATGGGCAATGACGCGAAAGCCCTTGCTGAGGAAAAACAGCATTTGCACATCCCAGTCATCACTGGAAAGGGGCCAGCCGTGGTGGAAAACGATCGGCTGGCCCTGGCCCCAGTCCTTGTAGAAAATCTGCGTGCCATCCTTGACGGTAATCATCCCCGAGCCACTGCCGTTGCCGGCGCTTTTGCTGACCCCTGACGCGGATGCCGGTGTCTGCTGCGTCGCCAGCGCTGGCAATGCCACCGCCAGGGTAGCGGCCATGGCACCCGTCGTGATCAAGCCACGACGCGTGGTTCCGTTTTTCTCGTCAGTCATTTTGAACACCCATTGAGTTATTGAAATCGCACAGGCGGCGCAAGGCTGCCGCCCTGGCCGAAGGCAATCTTTGGGCAAAGGGGTACGACTGACCACCAGACATGGGTTTTTGAAATTAACGCTTTGGTATGTAGGGCATGAAGGGGGGCATGTTGGCGGGGTGGCGCGTCCCTGCGCCTGGACAAGTCAGAAGGTGTACTTGGCCGTGAGTATCATGTTGCGCGGCGTGCCATAGCTGTCGCCGCCGTAGCTGACGGAGTTGGCGATGGTGGAGTAGTACTTGCGGTCGAAGATGTTGTTGGCGTTGAGTTGCAGGTCGAGATTGTCATTGACCCGGTAGCCGGCCATCAGGTCGGTCACGGCGTAAGCGCCTTGCTTGAGGCGGTAGTTGCCGCCGTCGAGCAGTTCGATGTCGTTGTACATGCGGCTCTGCCAGGAGATGTTGCCGCCCACGCGCAGTTTTTCCAGCGGGCCCTGGAAGTTGTAGCGGGTGGTGAGTTTGAACAGGTGCTCCGGGGTGTCGGTGTCGAACTGCTTGTTGACGTTCTGCGGGTTCGCCGCGTCCTTGATGGTGTGCGTGCGGGCGTAGGTGTAGCCGCCGCCGATCTGCCAGTTGTCGGTGAGCGCGCCTTGCAGCTCGAGGTCGATACCCTGGCTGCGGATCTCGCCGGAGGCTTCATAGCAGGAAGACTGCGGGCAGTTCGGGACGAACACTTGCACCGCGCGGTTTTCCTGATCGACGCGGAACACGGCGAGGCTGGCGTTCAGCGCGCCGCCCAGGTATTCGCCCTTGATGCCGACCTCGTAGTTCTTGCCCACGATCGGCTTGACCGGGTTACCGGAGGTGCCCTTGTTGCTCTGCGGGGTGAAGATGTCGCTGTAGCTGGCGTACACCGAATGATGGTCGTCCAGCTCGTAGATCAGGCCGGCATACCGGGTGACGTTGCGGGTGACTTTGTAATCGCCGTCGCCATCGCGGTTGTCGTAGTCGTACCAGTCCAGACGCCCGCCGAGGATCAGCTTCAGCGGGTCGGCCAGGCTCAGGCGGGTCGTCAGGTACACGCCGTCCTGAGTGGTGACTTCACGCGTGTTGTTGGTGTGAACGAAGTCCGGTTTGCCGGCGTTGATCGGCCAGTTGGTGTCGTAGGGTGAGTAGTTGTGAGTGGTCAGGTCGTAGATGCGTTTGCTGGCGCCGACCACCAGTTCATGACTGCGTCCGAAGGCTTCGAACGGACCGCTGAAGAAGGCGTCGAGACCTGCCTGGTTTTCATCGGCCTTGGACTGGTAAACCGTGCGGGCCAGGGTGTCGTTGACCCAGCGCGACTGGTACGAGCCTGAGAACAGTGCGTTCTGTTCGGAATAGTTGGCGTTGACCTGCAGCTTCCAGTCGTTGGCCAGTTGCTGACGGATCTCGGCGAATACGGTATTGATCTCTTGATCTTTGTCTTCCCAGGAGGTGCCGGGGTTATACGAGCGCGGCAGATCAAGGTGATGACCGTCGAGGCCGATCATTGATGAACCCCAGAAGTAGTTGGTCCTGTCCTTCTGGTGCGAGAAGCCGAGGGTCAGGGTGGTGTCGTCGCTCAGATCGGCTTCGGTGACGGCGTAGAACAGGCCGTGTTGTTCGTCCACGTCATCGATGAAACTGTTGGCGTCGCGATAGGACGTGACCACCCGGCCGCGCAGGGTGCCGCTGTCGTTGAGCGGGCTGGAAGCATCGAGCTCGCCGCGGTAGTTGTCCCAAGTTCCGGCGGCGCCGGTCAGGGTCACGCGCTGCTCGGCCAATGGCCGTTTGCGGACCAGGTTGATCGCCGCCGAAGGGTTGCCGGCGCCGGTGACCAGACCGGTCGCGCCTCGAACGACTTCAACCCGATCGAACATCGCCAGATTCGGCTGGGATCCGACGTTCACGCCGTTGTAGCCGCTCGGAATGCCGTCGTACATCAGGTTATCAATGTCGAAACCCCGGGCTTTGTAGGACTGCCGGCCTGGGCCGCTGGAGTAGTCGAGGAACAGCCCTGGCGTGGCGTTGACCACGTCGTTGATGCTGGTCATCGCCTGATCGTCCATGCGCTGGCGCGTGATGACGGTCACGGCTTGCGGTGTTTCGCGCAAGGTCAACGGCAGTTTGGTGGCGGTGGCCATGGTGCCGGTGGTGTAGGACTCGGAGCCTTCGGTGGTGCTGCCCAGCTGTGTCGATGTGATGGCGGTCGCGCCGAGCTCGAGGGTGGCGGGGGGCGGGGCGGTGTCCTGCGCCTCGCGGGTTTCATCGGCCAGCGCCGGGGCCATGACGGCCATGCAGATGGCCATGGACAGGAGGTTGCGTGACGGGTTGAAACGATGCGGCGAGGCTGGGCGCGACATTGAGGCTTCCTGATTTTAAATAGCAAACAAAGAGCAGTTGAGAATCATTGCCAATAATTGTGTCAGGGTTTTTTACAGCAACAAAGCGCTTCGTGAAAAAAATGTGAAACAGCGCAGGAGGAGAGGGAGAGGGCAAACGCGATCAAGGAACCGCTTAAGCGCGGCACTTGCAGCGCAAGAGCCGGTTACACCGTTGGTCAGCTTGCGATGCAAACCAACAGGTTGGTGTCTACTTTTGTGGCCGGGTCAGCCAAATGACGGGAGAAATTCTGAAGTCATTCAAGCGCTTTCGAGCTGATCCGTGACGTTGATTTCAGGATGGATCTTGAATGAGGCGCGGAGCATCGCCCAGGCGATGCGCAACGGAAACCCGCGCCTTTGAACTCGTTAAGGAGAACGCAGATGGCAATCAGCCGAGTCACCGAAACAACCGATAAAACCGCACTCGTCAAAGCCGAGGTGTACCGCTGGTACAACCTCTTTTTCCCGTGGTCGCGCGGTGTGGCTTCCCAGTCGGAAGACGCGATCAAGCCTTTGTACGATGCCCTGGCGAATGATTTCCGGGTGGTGCTCACGGACGGTCAGATCATGGACCGGGAGAACTACTGGGAACGCCTTTGGGGCCTGCACGGCCAGCGTGCCGGCAGCCCCGAATCACACATCATCAACCTCTCGATCACGCCGCTTCCCGGTGATTTCTTCCTGACGGTTTTCGACCTGGTCAAGAACGGGATCACCAAGAAGAAAGTCGACTCGGCGCTCATGCGTCTCGACCCGGATTCGCCATCGGGAATCTCGTGGATTTACGTCCACGAAAGCGAGCACGAGACATCGTTCGCGTAAACCATTCAATGACCGTTTCGTTCCTCTGGTTGTTTGAATCGGAGGAACGGCATCGCTCAACCCTGTAAAAAAACCGCCCGAAGCCGTGCATCGGGCGGTTTGCAGGATCAAACAGGGCTGATTCAGATCAGCCGCAGGGTGACGTCGATGTTGCCGCGAGTGGCCTTTGAGTAAGGACAGGTCTGATGCGCAGCGTCCACCAGCGCCTGAGCGACCGAAGGCTCCAGCCCCGGCAGGCTGACATTCAAGCGCGCCTGAAGAAAGAATGCGTCGCCGGCCTTGCCCAGATCGATTTCGGTTTCGACCGCCACATCCGCCGGAAGCCTGATCTTCTGTGCCGCGGCTGCCTTGCCCATGGCGCCGATGAAGCAGGCCGACCAACCGGCTGCCAACAGTTGTTCCGGATTGGTGCCGCTGCCATTCGAGCCCGGTGGCGAAAGCTTGATGTCCAGGTTGCCGTCCGAACTGCGCGATGCGCCATCGCGCCCGCCAGTGGTGCGGGTCTTGCCGGTGTACAGCACGGTGTCGAGTTGATTGATCATGGAAATACCTGCCTGAGTGATGGTTGATGTCGGACAGCGAAGGTTCCGATGGCCCACACTTTTGCATTGGCGTGTACCCGGGATGTGTCGTGCAGTGGCGCTTTTGTATCGCTCTGTAGCCTTATCGGTGTGGAAGGGGTCACACCTGGCCGTTTTTAACCGGGTGCAGCGCAGGGGTGAGCCGAAAGCCCGGACCTTGCCGGGCGGGTGATGGACGTATTCAGCGCGAATCGGCGTTTCGCGTACGTTGCGTTGCAGATGCTTCGCGGCGTCTGCGAAGCCACGTGACGACAGCATGTACCGGGTGGAGGACGGCGACGAGAACGCCAAGCAGCATGATGGTGAAGATGATGATCAGCGGGATGCTTTCATGCGAGAACATGGTGGGTAACTCCTGTAGTCACTATGTCGAAACCCGCAGACTAGACGCTTGGAGCGATGTTTTAGATGAATGTATGTTCATTCGACGAGGTGTGGAATGTGCTACGGCGCAAGGGCGTTTCCACACGCAAGTCGATGGCTCCCGTCGGGTTTTCCTCTTAACGCATCTGCAGGATGATCGGACTGCTGCTGGCCGGATCGGTGTGCTCACGCAGCTTGCCAACCGTGTTTGCATCAACAGCACTGCCCTGATTGCCCCAGGTGCTGCGCATGAAGGTCAGCACCTCGGCGATCTGCTGATCCGACAGCTGCTCACGGAAGGCTGGCATGCGATAGGCATCCGGCACGCCGGCCGTCACCACTCGTTGCGATCCATTCAGAGTGATGTTGATTGCCGAGGCACTTTCCCTGGCCAGTGCCGAGGTGGCGCCCGCCAGCGGCGGCATCCACTGCGATTGACCCTTGCCGTCCAGACCGTGGCACGACGCACAGCGCGTCACGTAGGTATGCGCACCGGGCGAGTCCAGATGTTGCGCTGCCGAAACCGCTTGATATTGCCACGGCGCGCCATCTCGTTCGCGATCCCCGGGAAGCGACTTCAGGTAGTGGGCAATGGCCGTCAGATCGTCATCGCTCATGAACTGCGTGGAGTTGTTGAACGCCTCGGTCATCGAGCCGTAGACCACCGCGTGCTGGTTGCGACCGGTCTTGAGGAACTGCACGATCTCCTGCTCGCTCCAGCGGCCCAGCCCGGTGTTGTGGTCATCGCGCAGGCTCGGTGCGTACCAGCCATCGAGCAGGGCACCGGCGAGGTATGGCTTGCCGGACTCATCCAGTGCCTTCTCGTTGAACGCCAGGCTGCGCGGCGTGTGGCAACTGCCACAGTGCCCGGCACCCTGCACGAGATAAGCGCCGCGGTTCCACAGCTCATCCTGCGACGGTTTGGTCACATAAGGTTCGACGTCGACAAACACACCGTTCCACAGTGCAATCGGCCAACGCAGGTTCAGCGGAAACGGAATCGCACTGGGGATGTTCGCCTGTTTGACCGGCGCCACGCCTTTCATGAAGAACGCATACAGCGCTCGCACGTCGTCATCACTGAGCTTGGCGTAGGACGGGTAGGGCATGGCCGGGTATAAACGGCGACTGTCAGGCGCCACGCCGTGGCGCACGGCACGATCAAAGTCCGCCAGACTGTAGTGGCCGATGCCGGTTTCCGAGTCCGGGGTGATGTTGGTCGCATGGATCGCGCCCAGCGGCGTGGCCATTTCCAGGCCGCCGGCGAATGGCGCGCCACCCGGCACGCTGTGACAGGCCACGCAATCGCTCAACCTGGCGACGTATTCGCCACGGGCGACCAGCGCCGGGTCGATATCGGCCACGGCGATCTGAGTGTTTTCCAGGCGCGAGACTGGCTCGCGGGTGACATACCAGGCCAGCAGGCCTGCCGCGACCAGGCACGGCACCGCCAGCCAGCCAGCGGTTCTTGCGAATCGGCTGTTATTCATGGACGCTCCGGCGCTGATCAACTGAAGGTGTGTCGGCTCATGGGCAGGCTGCGCACCCGTTGACCGGTCAGCGCTGCCACCGCGTTAGCGACAGCGGGTGCGACCGCAGGCAACGGCGGTTCACCGATGCCACCCATTTTTTCCCCGCTCTCGACCACGCGCACATGGACCCGTGCCATCCGCGCAGGCGGCAGGATCGGATACAAGTCGTAGTTGCGCGCCCGGGGTTTGCCATCGATCCACACCGCTTCTTCCACCAGTGTTTGCGACAGACCCAGCGCCACGGCGCCGTTGACCTGAGCCTCGACAATCGCCGGGTTGACGATGCTGCCCGGATCAATCGCCTGCCAGATGTCATGCACCTTGACCTGGCCGTTCTCGATGGACACCTCGGCGATCACCGCCGTCTCCGTACCGAACGGCGAAGCCATGGCCACCCCGCGCGCACGCCGGCTGCCATCCTCGGCGGTAAACGGCCCACGCTTCCAGCCGCCCGACAGTTCACCCACGGCTTGCAGCAGTGTGGTCAGCCGTTGGTTGCCGCGCAGCAAATGCAGGCGCAGGTCGAACGGGTCCTTGCCGCCCTTGTCGGCCAGTTCATCGAGGAACGATTCATAGAAGAAGTCGTTGAGGGAATTGCCCACCGAACGCCAATAGCCGAGCATCGCCGGACCTTTGACGTAGATCTGCGCGATGCGCTTGTTGGGGATCGCATAGGACTTGCCCGATAAGCCCTCGAGCGCCGTCGGGTCGAGCTTTTCACCCTGCTTGCCGGCGAGGGCCTCGGTCGGGCCTTCGGTGGCACTGATCGCTTCGATTGCCAGCGGCCAGCCGTCGTTGTCCAGCGCGGCACGGAAATTCACGGCGGCAACCGGTCGGAGCACGTCACGCAGGAACTCTTCTTCGCGACTCCAGATCAATTTAACCGGGCGTCCAACCGCTTTGGCCAGCGCGATGGCCTGAGGGTAAGGGCTGGCCGAGTCGTAGAGGAAATGCCGACCGAAGAACCCGCCCAACAGCGGCGAATGCAAGGTGATGCGCGACGGATCCAGCCCGGTGCGTTTGGCGATGTCGGCGCGGAACATGTCCGGCGCCTGATTCGGCAACCAGACTTCCAGCGAACCGTCCGGATTGAATCGGGCAAGGGCTGAAGGCGGTTCCAGTTGGCCGTGGTTCAGGTATTGGTTGTGGTAAGTGGCGTCGATCCTGGTCTTGGCGTCCTTGAGAATCGAAGCCACATCGCCTTCGTGTTCATCATCTTTGGCGGGGCTTTTATCTTCAGCGAGGCGCTTGAACCACGCGTCGCTGGAAAAGTCGGCGGGCATCGGCCGCACTTGGCTGTCGGCCGTCGGCTCTTGCCAGTCGACCTGGATCGCCTCGACGGCACGTTTGGCGTGCCACCAGCGCTCGGCAACCACCGCCACGGCACCCGGCAGACGATGCACGGAATGCACGCCTTTCATCGCCTTGACCTGCTCTTCGTTACGCAAATTGCCGACCGTCATCCCCAGGCGCGGGGCATGTTGAACGGCGGCATGCAGCATGTCGTCGACCTTCAGATCGATGCTGTACAGCGCCTTGCCCGTGGATTTGTCGTAGGCATCGAGGCGCTTCACCGGTTTGCCGATCCAGCGGAACTGACTCGGATCACGCAGCTTCACCGAGGCCGGGTCGGGAACCGGCAAATCCATCGCGCGCTCGGCCAGTTCACCGTAGGCCAGCGAGCGGCCCGATTTGGCGTGCACCACTTTGCCAGGCTCGGTGCTCAACTCGCTCACCGGCACGCCCAGTTGCTGCGCGCCCGCCTGCAACAGCATGGCGCGGGCAAGGGCACCGAGGCGGCGCATGACCGGGTAACTCATGCGCACCGACATACTGCCGCCGGTGATGCGCATGCCGTTCTCCATGACTACGTAGGCCTCGCCGGGCGGGGCGGCTTCGACCAGGAAGGTCGCCGGATCGGCATCCAGTTCTTCACCGACGATCTGCGCCATGGCGGTGAACGTGCCTTGTCCACCTTCCATGAACGGGCAGAGCAGACGCACGCGGTTATCCGGACGGATCTCGAGAAACGCCGGGACCTGCGTGCCGCGCTCGGCCGTCGTCGCCGCTGCAGCTTGCACCCGTGTGGCACCGAGTGGCAGACCGAAACCGAGCACCAGTGCGCCGACGGCGGTACCGGTCAGAAAACGTCTGCGCGACACATTGATCGGTTCCTGCAGATCCAGGACTGAAGCGTGTTGTGAAGGATCGATACGAACGTTCATCACGCGTCCCCCTTGCCGGCAAGTTCATGCACGGCGGCATGGATGGCGTTGTACGTACCGCAGCGGCACAGATTGACCATCGCCGCCTCGATCTGCGCATCACTCGGTTTGGGGTTCTGCTTGAGCAGCGCGGTGGCAGCCATCACCTGCCCGGACTGGCAGTAGCCGCACTGGGCGACCTGCAGATCGACCCAGGTCGAGACCACTCGTTTGCCCACGTCATCGGCCTCGATGGCCTCAATGGTGGTGACCTCGCGGCCGACCACACCGGCCACCGGCGTGACGCACGAGCGCACGACGTTGCCGTCCACCAGCACCGAGCAGGCGCCGCATTGCGCCAGTCCGCAGCCGTACTTGGTGCCGGTCATGCCCAGATCATCGCGGATCACCCACAGCAAGGGCGTATCGGCGTCGGCATCGACCTGATAGGTCTTCTGGTTGATTCGTAGTTCCATGATTCACCCGCTGATCATCGGTTGACGTGCATTGTTATGAGCGGTGACACGCGGCGCGGCGCATCACCGGTTTTCGTTCAATTCGCGACTGTGCCGAGGGCTTCTGCCTCGAATGGCTGCCCGCGCAAAAGGGCCATGTCGCGGCTCGGTGCGGTGCCGAACAGCCGGCCATATTCGCGGCTGAACTGCGAAGGACTTTCATAGCCGACTGCAAACGCCGCCCGCGACACGTCGAGGCGCTCGATCAACATCAGTCGGCGCGCTTCGTTGAGCCGCAGCCATTTCTGGTACTGCAGCGGACTCATGCCGGTGAGCTGGCGGAAATGATGGTGAAAGGTCGGCGTGCTCATCTGCACCCGCGCGGCCAGATCGTCGATGCGCAGGGCATCGGTGTAGTTGACCTTGAGCCAGTCAATGGCCTTGGCGATGCGATAGCCCTGACCGTCGACGGCAGTGATCTGCCGCAGCCGTGGGCCTTGGTCGGTGTGCAGCAGCCGATAGTGGATTTCTCGCAGAATCAGCGGCGCCAGGACCGGGATCGCCTCGGGTTCATCGAGCAATGCCAGCAGGCGATCGAGCGCGTCCTCCAACGCTGACGACAGGCTGCCAATCGCAGCGCCCGTACCCGTTGATGGCTGGCGTTTCGAGGGCAAGCCGCTCTTGGTAATGACCTCGGCAAGCATGCTGACATCCAGTTTCAATACGAGGCCGACGCAGGGCTGTCCGGGACTGGCGAGCATCACTTCGGAGTTCGCGGGCAGGTCCAGCGACGTGACCAGAAACCGCGACGGGTCATAGCTGTAGCCCTCACCGCCGACCCACAAGCGCTTTTCGCCGCGACCCACGAGAATCAGGCTGGGCTCGATCATGCACACCACGGGGGGCGCCGGCTGGTCGCGACGAAACAGCGACAGCCCGGGTATCGACGTGGCGAAGTCACCCGGTGCTTTCACACGCGGGTCGATGTGCCGTGCCAAATGTGATTCCTGGGGCAGAGGGGTAGGGATCATGTGGGCTCACTCCTTTGACCGAACTCTAATGCGCGCGCGAGACGTTTCCTATCTATCACCCTGCATCCCCAGAGGATCAGGCAAGCATTCAAGAGGAATGCACTAGGGAAGCACCGGATTGACCGGGAGAATGTGTCTATCTGTTACAGGGGCAGTGCCCGGACGGGCGACAAACTGCTTGCCCCTGCGCATCACCCCCCTACGGTTTTTCGCACCACAGGTAGTTTTCATGACGTTACCTTCTACAAAACCTTCTAAAAGAACGGGCGGCTGGAGCGCCGTGCTGGCCATGTCGTTGGCCGCATTCGCCCTGGTCGCTTCAGAGTTCATGCCCGTCAGCCTGCTGACGCCGATTGCGGCAGACCTGCACATCACCGAGGGCCAGGCCGGGCAGGGGATTTCCGTGTCCGGTGGCTTTGCCTTGATCACCAGTTTGTTGATCGCCTCGGTCGCCGCTCGCATCGAACGCAAGCAGCTTCTGCTGGGCCTGACCCTGCTTATGATCGTCTCTGGTACGGTCGTCGCGCTTGCGCCGGGCTATCCGTCATTCATGTTCGGACGCGCGCTGATCGGGATCGCTATTGGTGGTTTCTGGTCGCTGTCGGCGGCGACTGCCATGCGCCTGGTGAAGCCTGAACAGGTTTCCCGTGCGCTGGCCATCGTCAATGGCGGCAACGCTTTGGCCACGGTCATCGCCGCTCCGGCGGGCAGCTTCCTGGGCTCGTTGATCGGCTGGCGCGGCGCATTCTTCTGTGTGGTTCCGGTCGCGGTGCTTGCCGCCGTGTGGCTGCTGATCAGCCTGCCGTCCTTCAAGGCCGAACGCCAGGCAGGTAGCGGCAACGTTCTGCGTCTGATGAAGCAATTGCCAGTGGCCTTGGGCATGGTCGCCGTCAGCGTCTTTTTCATGGGCCAGTTCATGCTGTTCACCTACCTGCGACCATTTCTTGAAGGCGTGACGGGCGTCGGTGTCTCAACCTTGTCCTTCATGCTGCTGGGGCTGGGACTGGCTGGGTTTATCGGCACCTTTCTGATCGAACGGTTTATGGGGCGCGGTCTCTACCGCACGCTGACCGCCATTCCGCTGGTCATGGCGGTGATCGCGCTGGCGTTGATCAGCTTCGGCAAATCGCCGGTGCTGACTGCCGTGTTGCTCGGACTCTGGGGGCTGGTCGCCACGGCCGCACCGGTCGGCTGGTGGACATGGCTGGCGCAGACGCTCCCGGATGATGCTGAAGCGGGAGGCGGCTTGCTGGTAGCCATCGTCCAGCTGGCGATCGCCGGCGGCGCAATCATTGGCGGTCTGGCCTTTGATTTGAGCGGCTACAAAGCCACCTTAGAGCTTAGCGCCGCTGTCCTGGTCGCCGCTTCCGTGCTGGCCTGGCTGGCCGGGCGCAATGCCACGCAAATTCATCTTGTCGAGTCGAGCGCGACAGCCTGACGAGATCACCTGCAACCTTCCTTATGGCTCAAGCATCAAACTGTGCCAAACGATAACGGGCGGTTGAACCTGCACATCATCCGGTTGAAGCACTTGCTGCTCCTCTGGCGAAATCACTTCGGCTGAGGGCCGCTCCAGCAGTAAAGGGTGTGCAGTGTCTACGTTCGATTCAGGAACAGGCGGCGTGGTCATTTGAGCGCAACAACGACCTTGCCCTTGGCGCGTCCCCGCTCAACGTACTTCAATGCCTCGGCCGTTGATTCAAAGGGGAAGGAGCGATCAACCACAGGTTTGATGATTCCGCCCTCAACGAGCGCGGTGATGCGTTGCAGTTGAGCGCCATTGGCTCGCATGAACACAAACGCATAGCTGACGTCCTGCTTGCGCGCTTTGCGACGAATGCCAAGGCTCAGCAGGCGCATGACTTGCTGCAATGGCCAGGACAACCCTTGCTCCCGCGCGAACTGCACAGTGGGTGGGCCCGAGATGGAAATGAGCTGGCCACCAGGTTTCAGGACCTTGAGTGACTTCTCCAGTACGTCGGCGCCGAGGCTGTTCAGCACCACGTCATAGTCATGCAGTACATTTTCGAAGTTCTGCTGTGTGTAGTCGATCACCAGATCGGCCCCCAGCGCCTTGACCCATTCGACATTGGCGGTGCTGGTGGTTGTGGCGACAAACGCACCGAGGTGTTTGGCAAGCTGAATGGCAATGGTGCCAACGCCGCCCGAGCCTGCGTGAATCAGCACTTTCTGGCCCTTTTGCAGCCGGGCGGTTTCAACCAGTACTTGCCACGCAGTCAGTGCAACAAGGGGCAAGGACGCGGCTTGTACCATGTCGGTATTGCCAGGTTTCAGGGCGACCGCGGTTTCGTTCACGGCGATCAATTGGGCGAACGTCCCGATCCGCGCTTCGGGCGCGCGAGCATATACCGCGTCTCCCGGTTTGAAGCGTGTCACCTTCGAACCGACTTCAACCACGACCCCCGCCAGGTCATTGCCCAGGATCAACGGAAAGGCGTAGGGCAGGATCAGCTTGAACTCGCCTTTGCTGATCTTCGAATCCAGCACGTTGACGCTGCTCGCATGGACCTCGATCAAGACGTCGTGGGCACCGACTGCGGGGGCGGGCGCTTCGCCAATGCGTCCGGGGTTCTTGCCATAGCCATCAATCAGAAATGCTTTCATCGTGGTGCGGCTCTTGCTGGTTGTACGGAGGGTAGTCGGTGGGTTGCGGTGTTGCTGCGTGACGTGATCAAGCATCGAGAAACGCCTGCGCCTTGGCCACAAAGTCGGCGTGATGCTGGAAAATCCCGCCGTGCCCGGCATCCTCATAAATCACCAACTGTGCGTCGGGGATAAGCCTGGCCAGTTCAAACGAGTTAACGCTGGGCACCATGATGTCGTTGTCGCCGTTGACGACCAGTGTCGGTGTGCGCAAGCGTCCGAGCGCTTGCCGCGGTTGTCTGCCCCACGCCGTGATGGCTTTCAATTGCCGCAGGAAGGCGCGTGGCGTCGGGCCCTTGTCGCGATTGTTCTTGCGTGCCTTGAGGCGCCTTAAATACTGCGAGGCAGACCGTCGCCCATTGGCCGACGAGGTGAAGAAAAGGTAGAACTTGGGATCGCGCAGGGTCAGCAAGCCTTTGAGGATCAATGGCCATGACACTGTGCCGACCTTGTCGATGCCGGTGCCGCCCGCCGGTCCAGTACCGGTCAGAATCAACCGGCGTACCAAGTCAGGCGCCTTGAGGGCAATGTCCTGAGCGACGAAACCTCCGAGGGAAAATCCGAGCACATCCACGGTTTTCAGCCCCAGCGCCCTGATCAGCTGGATCGCATCGTCGGCCATTTCACCCACCGTCAGTGGCGCGGTTCCACCCGAGTTGCCGATGCCGCGATAGTCGGTGGTGATGACGCGTCTGGTTTGCGCCAGGCCATCGATGATCGCGGGGTCGAAGTTGTCCAGCACCGCGCCCCAATGATTGAACAGCACGAGGGGCACGCCGGTTGCGGGCCCGGTGTCGCGGTAGGCGTAGGGAATGCCGTTGACCGTGATCGACTGGTTCGCTGCGTCGATGAATGACGTCGGCGAACCCGAGCGGGAATTTGTCTGTATTGAACTCATTGTCACTCCGGCAAGCCGACAGGATTCGATGCAATGCCCTGTGCCTGCATCGAATCTGCCGCGACTGCTCGCTAGCAAAAAATCACTGTGGCGTCTGATAGCGCTGGGCAACCGCAGACTGGCGAATTTGCCCCAGCAGGCCCTGGCGTGCGCCCTGCAGGTCATCCCAGCGCTCGGCCTCGTGCAGCGGCGGGATGGTCACAGGTTCGCGACGATCGAAACCGACCAGTGCGGCATCCACCAGATCACCCACTTCCATGATTTCGCTCAGGGTGTTGATGTCGACGCCGGAGCGATCCCAGATTTCCGTGCGAGTGGCGGCGGGTAGCACGGCTTGCACATAGACACCTTGCGGCGACAGTTCCAGGCTCAGTCCCTGGGACAGGAACAGCACGAAGGCCTTGGTCGCACCGTAGACGCTCATGCCGAATTCCGGCGCCAGGCCCACCACCGAACCGATGTTGATGATTGCGCCGTCGCCGGCCTTGGCCAGGCGTGGGGCGATGGCGCTGGCGAGCCGCACCAGCGCCGTGGTGTTCAGGGCAACCAGTTGCGCGACGCTGTCGGTGCTTTGATCGACGAAGTGGCCGGACAGCGCGGCGCCGGCGTTATTGACGAGAATGCCGATGCGGGCGTCGTCGCGCAGGCGGCTTTCAACGGTGGTCAGATCGGCGAGTTGGGTCAGGTCTGCCGGGATGACATCGACGGCGACGTCGTGCTCGCTGCGCAAGCGCGCTGCCAGTGTGTCCAGGCGAGCCTGATCGCGGGCGACCAGTACCAGATCGTGACCACGTCTGGCGAAGCGTTCGGCATAGACGGCGCCAATGCCGGTGGAGGCGCCAGTAATGAGAACAGTAGGGCGAGTGTTCATGGGGTATCTCTCTTTCAGGAGGTGAGAAACAGAACGCGCTCAGCTTGCGCTGACGCTTGATTCAGCCAGCGTCGGGTAGTCGATGTAGCCCGCCGCGCCGCCACCGTAGAGGGTGGCGGGATTGAACGCGGACAGCGGCGCGCCCTGCTTCAGGCGCTCCACCAGATCCGGGTTGCCAATGAACGGGCGACCGAAGGCGATCAGGTCGGCCTGGTCTTCGGCGAGCCGCGCGTTCGCCAGGTCCAGGTCATAGCCGTTGTTGGCGATATAGGTGTTTTTGAAGCGCTGGCGCAGGGCGCCAAAATCGAAAGGCGCCACGTCGCGCGGGCCGCCGGTCGCGCCTTCGACCACGTGTAGGTAAACCACACCGAGGGCGTCGAGTTGCTCGACGACGTAATTGAATTGCGCCTGCGGATCGCTGCTGGATACGCCGTTGGCTGGCGACACTGGAGACAGACGCACACCGGTGCGATCCGCGCCGATCTCATTGACGACCGCCGCCGTCACTTCGAGCAACAGACGCGCACGATTTTCAATCGAACCGCCGTAAGCGTCGGTGCGCAGATTGGCGTTGTCCTTGAGGAATTGATCCAGCAAGTAGCCGTTTGCACCGTGAATCTCCACGCCATCGAACCCGGCCGCGACCGCGTTGGCCGCGGCCTGGCGGAAATCGGAGACGATCCCCGGCAGTTCGTCGAGTTCCAGCGCGCGGGGTTCGGAAACGTCTTCAAAACGGTTGTTGACGAACACTTTGGTCGCGGCACGCAGCGCAGACGGGGCCACCGGTGCGGCGCCGTTTTCTTGCAGGTCAACGTGTGAAACGCGGCCGACATGCCACAGCTGCAGGAAGATTTTTCCGCCCTTGGCGTGAACCGCATCGGTGACCGTGCGCCAACCGTCTATCTGCGCCTGTGTGTAGATCCCGGGGGTGTCCTGATAACCCTGACCCTGTCGGGAAATCTGCGTCGCTTCGCTGATCAGCAAACCGGCGCTGGCGCGCTGGCTGTAATAGATCGCCGCGAATTCGCTCGGGACAAAGCCCTGGCCCGCGCGGTTGCGTGTCAGCGGCGCGAGAACAGCGCGGTTCGACAGCGTGAGACTGCCTAGCGTGTAAGGGGAGAAAAGAGTCTGTTTGGTCATCTGATGAATCTTCCGTGCCCGTGAATGGAGATCGGTGGGTGTGAAATTAGGATGATGATCGAAATCTAAACTGTCAACGGTTTTGATTATGGGCGACATCTATGTATCATCGGACGTAGGAATTCCCGCTAAACACGAGGTATTGCACGTGAGAGTGACCAAGGCCCAGGCGCAGGCCAATCGAGAACACATCGTTGAGACGGCCTCAGAGCTGTTCCGTGAGCGTGGCTTTGACGGCGTCGGTGTGGCGGATCTCATGGCGGCTGCCGGTTTCACCCATGGAGGCTTTTACAAGCACTTCGGCTCGAAGGCCGACCTGATGGTCGAAGCTTCGGCCTGCAGTCTCGGCAAATCGTTGACAGGTGCCCAGGCGCTCGATGTCCCCGGTTTCATCAACGTTTATGTGAACAGAGAACATCGCGACGGACGCGGAAGCGGTTGCACGATGGCCGCACTGTGTGGCGACGCGGCGCGTCAGTCGGATGATGTGAAAGCCACGTTTGCCGAAGGCATTGAACGCACCCTGCAAACTCTGGGGGAAAAATATCCGACAGGGCCGGATGCCGCGGAGGGCGAGGGGAGGAAGAAAATGATCGACTTGCTGTCGCGTGCGGTCGGCGCAATTGTCTTGTCACGCGCCTGTCCGGATGATTCCGCCTTGGCGGATGAAATCCTTGAGGTATGCCGCGCCGAAATGTTTGCTTCATTGCCGGTGTTGCCGGTCGATGAAGTGGAAACGCCGTAGAAGGGCCGATCCGCGCTGTTCGATGACTTGAACGTCGGCGCGTTTTCAGCCAGTCGGATTTTTGTGAAATATGTACGCTATTGGTCACGATTTGTAAGACCTCGACAGGCTGAGTAAGCTACGCCCATGAATCAGCCATCCATATCTTCGCCCGGCCCACGTGGCCCAGTCGATCACGAGATTCGTGATCAGATTGTCGCGGCAGCCAATGAACACTTCAGCCAATACGGCTATGGCAAAACCACGGTTTCCGATCTGGCCAGGGCCATCGGTTTTTCCAAGGCGTACATCTATAAATTCTTTGATTCCAAGCAGGCGATCGGCGAAGCGATCTGCTCAAATTGTCTGGGGCAAATGGTTGCAGCGGTCGAACAGGCTGTTAACGCAGAGGCGATTTCGCCGACCGAGCGTTTACGCCGGCTGGTGAAGACCGTGATTGCCACGGGTGTGGACCTGTTCTTCAATGATCGCAAGCTTTACGACATCGCGGCATTCTCGGCAGCGGAGCGTTGGCCAAGTGCTCAGGTGTATGAGGAGCAGATCAAGCGCTTTATCTTCGGCATCGTGCGTGAAGGGCGGGAGCTCGGAGAGTTCGAGCGCAAGACGCCGCTGGACGAGACCGTCGAGGCGATTCATCTGGCCTTGCGCCCCTTCGTAAACCCGTTGCTGCTGCAGCACAATCTCGATTTTATCGAGGTTGCGCCCACGCTCACCTCCAACCTCATTCTGCGCAGCCTGATGCCCTGACCTGAAAGCGATCTGGTGGTGCTGCTCAGCGTGCCGCTACAGGTTGTGATTCAGTGGGTTGCCAGCCCCCGCCCAGCGACTTGAATACCGCCACCGCCGCACGGGCCGATTCCGTCCGCGCCTGCGCTCTGGCGTCGGAGGCCTGTAGCAATGTTTCGTCGGCGTGCAGGACATCGATCAGGCTGGCGGTGCCTTTTTCATAGGCGGTGAACGAGGACTGGCGTGCTTGAGTCAGCGCCGCTTCGCCGCCAGTCAGGGTCGTGGTCTGGGTTTGCCGATTCACCAGTGAGGACAGCGCGTTCTCTACATCTTCGGTGGCGCGCAGTACCGACTGGCGATAGGCCGCCAATGCTTCAGATTCCTGACCTTTGGCCTGATCGATCCGGGCGTTGATGCGTCCGAAGTCAAATAGCCGCCAGCGCAAACCCAACACACCGGCAGATTGGCTTGCGCCACCAGTGAAAAGATTGCCGCCGGATACGGCTGTCGCGCTGCCGAGCAAGGCGCTGA
The DNA here is from genome assembly GCF_949767575.1 of Pseudomonas sp. IT-P2. Lineage (NCBI taxonomy): Bacteria > Pseudomonadati > Pseudomonadota > Gammaproteobacteria > Pseudomonadales > Pseudomonadaceae > Pseudomonas > Pseudomonas sp. IT-P2. Next base: position 299,365 of record NZ_CATKQA010000011.1, read on the forward strand.
GGGAAAATTTCGGGTAGTACTCGGCAATCGCTTCACCGATACGCGCGTTGGAGGCCGCAAGACGGCGTTCGGCCACGATCAGATCCGGTCTGCGCCGCAGCAGATCTGCCGGTGTGCCCAGCGCAGTCAGCGACGGTACATCGGGAATTTCGCCCTCACGTGCCAGTTGCGTGCGGTGAGTGCCGGGAGGCGTGCCGAGCAGCACGTCCATTGCATTCATGGCCGCCTCCAGACCGCTTTGCAGTACCGGAACGGTCGCCTCGACTTGCGACAACTCGCCCTCGGCCTGGCGCACCTGATACTCCGCGGCCAGACCCTTGCCGTAAAGTAACCGGACCTTTTCCAGCAACGCACGCCGGGTATCGACTTGCCGGTTGGCGATATCCAGCCGCGCCTGCAATCCGCGCAGGGTGATGTAGATGTCGGCCGTTTGCGCAGCGATCGCCAACCTCGTCGCCGTGACACCCGCTGCTGAGGCCTGATACTCAGCCAGTGCCGCCTCACGCCCGCGGCGCAGTCCGCCAAAAACATCGACTTCCCAGCCCGCCTCGAAGTTGACCTCGTAGGCATTGCCATAGCGGTCATAGCCGGGTGTTGAATTCAACACCTGGCCCAAAGGTGTCTCGACGGACTGATAAGCGCGTGCCGCCTGTGCGTTGATGTTCGCCGAGGGCAGCAATGCTGCATTTGCGGCGCCCAGTCCGGCCTTGGCCTGGGTGACGCGCGCCGAAGCCTGTGCCAGATCCAGATTCTGCTGCAAGGCCTGGTCGATGAGGTCGGTCAGCAGCGGATCATTGAAGCTTTCCCACCAGGCGGCAAGGCTGTCCGGTGTCGATCCGGATCGTGGTTCGACAGCAGACTGCCCCAGGTAATGATCTGAAAGCGGGGCGTCCGGACGATGGTAATCCGGACCCACCGCACAACCTGCCATGAGGCTGGCGGTAACTAAAAGAGCAATCGGGCGCAGGGGAGGCATCGGCGTTCCTTAACGAGATTTTCGTGACCATATTACGTAATGGTCACAATGTGTCAATTAAGGCTTGAAAAGGCAATCACGGCATAAATGATAAAACCGGAGCGTCGAATACCTCATGCAATGTGACTGTTGACGATATTGGTCACAAGGATGAGAATATGATGATCATCCTATTTCAGTAAGTGAACCTATGCGCCGGCTTCGAATTTCCCCCATTGCCGCATGCCTGTTGCCACTCGCCCTGGCGGCGTGCGGTGATTCCTCATCCGTTGCAGACCCGCGCACACAGGCGCCTTTGGTCAGGTTCACCGCCGTTCAGGCTGCGGCTGACGGTTCTCGCACCTTCACGGGAGTGGTGACTGCGCGCATTCAGGGCGACCTGGGGTTTCGCGTTTCGGGCAAGGTGCTCGAGCGTCTGGTTGACACGGGGCAGAGCGTCAAACGCGGTCAGCCGCTGATGCGGCTCGACCCCATCGACTTGGGGCTGCAGGCACGCGCGCAGCAGGAGTCGGTCATCGCCGCACGGGCCCGGGCCAGGCAGACAACCGATGACGAAGCCCGCTATCGCACTCTGGTCAGCGCCGGCGCCATTTCCGCATCGGCCTACGATCAGATCAAAGCCGCCGCAGATACCGCCAAGGCGCAACTCAGCGCCGCTGAAGCGCAAGCGGACGTTGCCCGCAACGCTTCCGGTTATGCGGTGCTGGTTGCCGATGCCGACGGCGTTGTGGTGGAGACACTCGCTGAACCCGGACAAGTCGTCAGCCCTGGACAACCGGTGGTTCGACTGGCGCGGGCAGGGCAGCGCGAGGCCATCGTGCACTTGCCCGAGACCTTGCGCCCCGCAGCAGGATCCACCGCGCAAGCCACGCTCTATGGCGACGCCTCGGGTGCTGTTACCGCGAAACTGAGGTTGCTTTCGGATTCGGCGGACCGCACGACGCGTACGTTCGAGGCGCGCTATGTACTGGAAGGCGCGCTGGCCAATGCGCCGATAGGTTCGACTGTCACCCTCAGAATCGCCGAGGGTTCGACACCTGCCGCATCGTTGCAAGTGCCTGTTGCCGCGCTTTACGACGCGGGTCAAGGTCCTGGCGTGTGGGTCATCGACGGCACACCGCCAACCGTGACCTGGCGAGCGGTTCAAGTGTTGGGGTTGAGCGACGATTCAGCGCGAGTCGCTGGCGATCTCCGGGTCGGCGAACAGATTGTGGCGCTGGGCGCTCACCTGTTGCGCGAAGGTGAAGCAGTAAGAATGCCCGTGCCTGATGCGGCGACCGTTGCCGGGAGTCGTCCATGAGCGAGGGCCGATTCAACCTTTCTGCCATCGCCGTTCGCGAGCGTTCGATCACGGTCTTTCTGATTTTCCTGATCGCCGTTGCCGGCACCCTGGCGTTCTTCCAGCTGGGGCGTGCCGAAGATCCTCCGTTTACGGTCAAGCAGTTGACCGTCATCACGGCGTGGCCGGGGGCGACCGCACAGGAGATGCAGGATCAGGTCGCGGAGCCACTGGAAAAACGCCTGCAAGAACTCAAATGGTACGACCGCTCGGAAACCTATACGCGGCCAGGGCTCGCTTTCACGATGGTCTCGTTGCTCGATAGCACGCCGCCCTCGCAAGTGCAGGAAGAGTTCTATCAGGCGCGTAAAAAACTCGACGATGAAGCGATCAAGTTGCCGGCGGGCGTCATCGGGCCGATGGTCAACGACGAGTATTCGGACGTGACCTTTGCGCTGTTCGCCCTGAAAGCCAAGGGCGAGCCGCAGCGTCTGCTGGTCCGCGATGCGGAGTCCATGCGCCAGCGCCTGTTGCATGTGCCGGGTGTGAAGAAGGTCAACATCATCGGCGAACAAGCCGAACGGATATTTGTTTCTTTCTCGCATGACCGGTTGGCGACTCTGGGCTTGTCGCCGCAGGACATCTTCGCCGCGCTGAACAGTCAGAACGCACTGACCCCGGCCGGATCAATCGAAACCAGCGGGCCGCAGGTTTTTCTGCGTCTCGACGGTGCGTTCGACAAGCTGCAAAAAATCCGCGACACCCCTGTGATCGTGCAGGGGCGGACACTCAAGTTGTCTGATGTGGCGACGGTCGAACGCGGTTACGAAGACCCGGCCACCTTTCTGGTGCGCAATAACGGCGAAGAGGCGCTGTTGCTCGGTGTGGTGATGCGCGAGGGCTGGAATGGCCTTGATCTGGGCAAGGCGCTGGATGCCGAGACCGTCAGGATCAATGAGGAAATGCCCTTGGGCATGAGCCTCTCCAAGGTCACCGACCAGGCGGTGAATATCGACTCCGCCGTTGGCGAGTTCATGGTCAAGTTCTTTGTCGCGCTGCTGGTGGTCATGCTCGTCTGCTTTCTGAGCATGGGCTGGCGTGTCGGCGTGGTGGTCGCCGCTGCGGTGCCGTTGACCCTGGCGATCGTGTTTGTGGTGATGGCGGCCACCGGCAAAAACTTTGATCGTATTACCCTGGGGTCGTTGATTCTGGCGCTCGGGCTGCTGGTCGATGACGCGATCATTGCCATTGAAATGATGGTGGTGAAAATGGAGGAGGGCTACGATCGCATCAAGGCGTCTGCCTATGCCTGGAGCCACACGGCGGCGCCGATGTTGTCCGGAACCCTGGTGACGGCGATCGGTTTTTTGCCCAACGGTTTCGCTCAGTCCACGGCCGGCGAATACACCAGCAACATGTTCTGGATTGTGGGCATCGCTCTCATCGCTTCATGGGTCGTGGCGGTGGCGTTTACTCCTTATCTGGGCGTGAAACTGTTGCCGGACATCAAGGCAGTCGAGGGTGGACATGCGGCGATCTACAACACGCCGCGATACAACCGCTTCCGTCGGGTTCTGACCCGGGTCATTGCGCGCAAATGGCTGGTCGCGGGCATGGTTATTGTGCTGTTCTTCGTGGCGGCGGCGGGCATGGGCCTGGTGAAGAAACAGTTCTTCCCGACCTCTGACCGTCCCGAAGTCATGATCGAGGTGCAAATGCCCTACGGCACCTCCATCGAGCAGACCAGCGCCACGGCCGCCAAGGTCGAAGCCTGGCTGCGCCAGCAGGATGAGGCGAAAATCGTCACGGCCTATATCGGTCAGGGGGCGCCGCGTTTCTTCCTGGCGATGGCGCCGGAACTGCCCGATCCGTCGTTCGCCAAGATCGTGGTGCTGACCGACAGTCAGGAAGCGCGGGAAACCCTCAAGTTGCGTTTTCGTGACGCGGTCGCTCAAGGGCTCGCCCCGGAGGCGCGTCTCAGGGCAACGCAAATCGTGTTTGGTCCTTACTCGCCGTTTCCGGTGGCCTACCGGGTGATGGGGCCTGATCCGGCCAAGTTGCGGGTGATCGCCGAGCAGGTGCGGGGCGTGATGCAGGACAGCCCGATGATGAGAACCGTGAACACTGATTGGGGCCCGCTGACGCCGTCGTTGCATTTCAACCTGGATCAGGACCGTCTGCAGGCAGTGGGGCTGACATCGACTGCGGTTGCACAACAATTGCAGTTCCTGCTCAGCGGAGTACCGATTACGGCGGTGCGCGAGGATATTCGTTCAGTACAGGTCATGGGGCGGGCAGCGGGCGATGTCCGGCTCGATCCACAGCAAATCGAAGGCTTCACCCTGGTCGGTGCGTCGGGGCAGCGGGTCCCGTTGTCGCAGATAGGCGAGGTCGATGTGCGCATGGAGGATCCGATCCTGCGCCGGCGTGATCGCACCCCGACCATCACCGTGCGCGGCGACATTGCCGAAGACTTGCAGCCACCGGACGTTTCCAGTGCGCTGCTGAAGCAACTGCAGCCGATCATCGAGAAACTGCCTTCCGGTTACCGGATCGAGCAGGCGGGTGCGATCGAAGAGTCCGGCAAGGCCGGCAAGGCGATCCTGCCGTTGTTGCCGATCATGATCGCCATGACCCTGGTCATCATCATTGTGCAGGTCCGTTCGATCTCGGCGATGATCATGGTGTTCCTGACCTCGCCGTTGGGCTTGATTGGCGTGGTGCCGACACTGCTGATCTTCAATCAGCCGTTTGGCATCAATGCGCTGGTCGGGTTGATTGCACTGTCGGGGATCCTGATGCGCAATACGCTGATTTTGATCGGTCAGATCCATCACAACGCGCAAGAAGGGCTGGATCCGTTTCACGCTGTCGTCGAAGCCACGGTGCAACGTGCGCGACCGGTACTGTTGACGGCCCTGGCGGCGATCCTGGCGTTCATTCCCCTGACACACTCGGTGTTCTGGGGGACGCTGGCCTATACCCTGATTGGCGGTACGCTCGTCGGCACCGTCATGACGTTGGTGTTCCTGCCCGCGATGTACTCGATCTGGTTCAAGATCGGTCCCGACGCCAGGGCGCGGGCTGCAATAGTCAAACCGATGTAGCGATAAATGCAGGAAATCGAGGCCCGTTCTGGCGGACCTCTTTGTCCGCGCACGTGAACAGCCTGGCGCTATTGGCTCGTCATTTCCAAACCCCGGAAACGTCCGCGTGAGCCCTTGGTGCCAGAGCTTATGAAATCGTGTACCAGTGGAAATGGATGTACTCGTCTTCATACTCCGCGAACAGTGAAACGATGAAATCCGTCTTCATTGAGTACATCAACAACGCTCCGACAAAACCTGTCGGCTCATGCAGCGGTTGCTTGAGCGGAGCAATCAAATCAATCGTCCGATCCACAATCATCTGATTGAAAACAGCTTCCGGGATTTTCTCAAACTTGGCGTCGGATACGTGTTGCGGGAAACGGCTGTCACTTTCAGGTCGCCAATCCAGGTACTCCGCCTGGAGCCAGAATTTCAGTCCGTCTTCACCATGCCGTTTGGGTGCGCGAGTTATTCTGATGGTCTCCTGCGACTCAGAATATCGAAAGGCGTCGTTTGGATAGGTGACGTAGTAGAGACCGCGACATTCACTTCGTGCAGCACTACAAATCTGCTGGTCACTCGATAGTTGATCGAAATCGCTTCTGTCGAACATGTAAATACCTGCGGTTTACTTCGTGCAATTGGGCTGGAGCGCGCGATGTTAGCAAAATAGTCTTGCCGATTTTTCCAGGAGGCGTCTTCACCCCGTTTTGGCCAGACTCAAAGCAAGTCTTCAGGCTGCATCGTCAGAATGATTTTCCCGACGTTCTCGGAAGACTCCATTCGGCGGTGAGCATCGGCAGCCCGTGATAACGCAAACGTGCTATCGACGACAGGCTCAAGGCTTCCGGCCCCCTCAAAGCGATCAAGCCAGTGCTCGCGGAAGCGCTTGATCATGTCGTGCTTCTCCGGCTGCGTACGCGACTTCATCACCGTACCGATGATTTGCAAATGGCGGTAAAGAATGTCCTCCAGCGCTACGGTCACGTTGCCGCCTGCGCCGAGGATGCCCACTTGCACCAGGCGACCGCCCTTTGCAAGGGACGCAATGTTGCGTGCGAAGTAGGGCGCCCCGATAAAGTCGATGATGACATCGACGCCGCGCCCCTGGGTTTTGGCGGCGATTACGTCAGCGAAATCCTGCGTCTTGTAGTCGATCGCCACGTCAGCGCCCAAATGCTCGACACGCGCCAACTTGCTGCCGTCGGTCGTCGCATACACCGTGGCACCCGTAGCGTACGCCAGCTGCACCGCGGCCGACCCGACGCCGCCGGCGGCCGCATGAATCAACACTGAATCGCCGGCCTTGAGCCGAGCCAGATGCATCATCGCTTCATGGGCCGTGACGAAGACCTCGGGAATGGCTGCCGCGTGTACATAGTCAAGCTGCGCCGGGACGTGCATGGCCATGCGGTAATCGATGCGTGCCAGTTCGGCGTAGGCACCGCCACCGACCACGCCCATGATTCGATCTCCTGCTTCGAATCCCGTCACCGCGCTACCTTTCCCGATCACTTCGCCGGCGATTTCCAGACCGATGATCATTGAGTCGCCGAAATTAGGACGGCCGTACCCACCGGTCCGGTGAGTCAGGTCCGCACGATTCACCCCGGCGGCATAGACACGTACCAGAAGGTCGTCAGGACGGACTTCAGGGCTGGCAACTTCTACGAGTTCGAGGACGTCTGGCGCACCAAACGCTCTGATGTCGATGGCTTTCATTCAGTTGTTCTCCGTTGCGCTGAACGTGGCGTTGGCGATCGCCGATGCGGTGATCGCGCCGGGGAAACCCACGTAAAAAGCCAGGTGGGTGATCGCTGCCGCCAGTTCGTCTTGGGTTACACCGTTGCCAGCCGCGCGGCGTAAGTGGGCAGGCAACTCTTCCGAATGACCACCGGCAATCAACGCCGCTACGGTGATCAGGCTACGGTCGCGCGGGGACAGCGCCGGATCGCTCCAGATTTGCGGATATAGTGTCGAGTCCACGAATTGCGCCAGCTTTGGCGTGAACGCGCGCGCGGCTTCGCGAGGACTGTTGAAATTGATCCTGGACATGGGCGAGCTCCTTAAACCTGGCTGATGAATTTGTGGGTGAGATAGTGCTCGATACCTTCAATGCCACCTTCGGAGCCGTGACCGCTCTCTTTCATCCCGCCGAAGGGGAGCTCGGTAGCAACGATGCGGTATTGGTTGATCCCGATCATCCCGGCCTCCAATCCGTCCGCGACGTCAATGGCCGTGCGAGCGCTGGTGGTGAACGCATAGGCAGAGAGGCCGTAGGGCAGGCGGTTGGCTTCTTTCAAACCATCTGCCAGTTCATCGAACGGCATCAGCACGGCGATAGGGCCGAAAGGCTCTTCGTGCATCACGCGGGCATCCATCGGCACATCCGCCAGAACCGTGGGTTGGAAGAAGTAGCCTTCGCCTGACAAGGCTTCACCACCGACCAATACCCGTGCACCTTTTTCGACGGCGTCGGCGACCAGTTCTTCCATCTTTGCCAATTGCCTTGGGTTGGCCAACGGTCCGACCTGGGTGTCAGGATGCAAGCCGTCGCCGATCCGCAGGGCCTGGGTCGCAGCGACAAAGTGATCAACGAAGGCTTGATAGGCACCACGCTGGATCAAAAACCGAGTGGATGAAATGCACACTTGCCCGGTCCCGCGAAACCGATTGGCGACACCTTCGATGGCGGCTTTTTCAATGTCGGCATCTTCGAATACCAGAACCGGTCCGTGCCCACCCAGTTCGAGGGTGATGGGCTTCACGCCTTCAGCCGCTCGTGCGGAGAGCAGGCGCCCGATGGGCACCGAACCGGTGAACGTCACTTTGCGAATGATCGGCGAGGCGATCAGATGGCTGGACACTTGATCCGGTACGCCAAAGACCACTTGCAGCACACCCTTGGGCAATCCTGCATCATCGAGTGCACGCGCCAGGGCCAGCGCTGTGGAGGGGCTTTCTTCACCTGGCTTGAGAATGACGCTGCAACCCGCGGCCAGCGCTGCCGCGAGTTTGCGTGCCGGGGTGATGGCCGGGAAATTCCAGGGCGTGAATGCGGCCACCGGGCCGATGGCCTGGCGTTTGACCAGTTGCAGCACGCCTGGTCGATTGGCCGGGACCACACGGCCGTCGATGCGCCGGGCACTTTCGGCGAACCATTCGAAATACTCCGCCGCGCGGGTCACTTCATCCAGGCTTTCACCCAGCGGTTTGCCTTCCTCCAGGGTCATCTGCGCAGCAATCTGCGGTGCACGTTCGAGGATCAGGTCGGCGGCACGTTTGAGAATTTTTGCGCGTTTGTCGGGCACGGTCTGGCGCCATTGCTCGAAGCTCAGGCGAGTCACTGCCAGGGCGTGATCAAGGTCGTCTGCGGTGGAGAGTGGGACGCGTCCGATTTCCCGGCCGGTTGCCGGGTTAACAACGGCGGCAGTCTCGCGCCCTTCGGCGTTGAGCCATTCACCACCGATGAAAAGATAAAGCGGATCGTAGGAAGTCTTCATGATGTGGCCTTCAGTTGGTTGTGAGATTCGTATGAAGCTCGGTGCCTGATGGGCTGTACTGCAAAGCCAGATCAGGAAGCTTGTGCAACCAAGTCTATGGAAGGAGGGCCCGTTGATTTAGTCGGGCCAAAGGGAATCATTGTTGTCCGCAGAGGTAATATCGGGCTGCGGGCCGACCGTGTAGCATCCTGAAAAAAGCGGTTATCACGGGTGTGCGCCAGATCCACAGGAAGGTCGCGATGGATAAGCTTTCGAACATGTCGGTGTACATAAAGGTTGTCGAGATGGGCAGTTTCACGGCCGTGGCCAATCATCTGGACTCCACGGTCGGTAACGTATCGCGTGCTGTATCTGCGCTTGAAAACGTGCTCGACGCACGACTGTTGCAGCGCTCGACGCGGCGCCTGTCGGTCACCGATGCGGGGCGACGGTTCTATGAGCGCTGCACGAAAATTCTGGCTGATCTGGAGAGTGCCGAAGCCGAAGCCAGCAATGCGGCGCTGGAGCCTCGGGGAACACTGCGGGTGCATTGCGTCCCCGGACTGGCTCGGCATCTGGTCACGCGGGCCGTGCTGGATTACCGCCAGCAATTCCCGGAGGTGTCTGTGGATTTACTGCTTTCACAACGCATGCCTAACCTGCTGGAAGACCAACTGGATGTCTCGATTCTGATCGCCCGAGCGCTACCCGATTCCGCATACGTCAGCCAAAAGATCGGTGTCAGCCATTGTGTTCTGGTGGCGTCTCCAGACTACCTGGCCCGGCATGCGCCTCTTGAGACGCCTGAAGATCTGCGTGATCACCAGTGTTTGCTGCTGGGTACGGTGGACTATGCGCGGGATGAGTGGCAGCTCAAAAGCAAGGCGGGGGACGCGACATTTATCCCGACAGGGCCGAGTTTCAGCGTCAACGATATGGATGCGATGGCGCTTGCCATTCGAGAGGGTGCCGGGATTGGCTTGCTGGCCGGTTTCACGGCCATCGACGATCTGCGCTCCGGCAAGCTGGTGCGGGTTTTGCCTGACTACCATACCTACGAGCGTAACGTGTATGCCGTCTATACCTCGCGACAGTTCGTCGATGCAAAAATCACGCGTTTCATCGAAACGTTGAAAGATCAGGTTGGCAGTCAGCTGGCAGCCACGGCCAAAGCACTTATCGGTTGAAACGCTGCGGGGCAGAAAGGTATTTGCGCCTCGATGAAGCAACTTCCCGAGGCGCAATGATCGGCGAACAGGTTACTTAGCCCTGGCTGCACCGGCCCATGACTTTATAGGCCAGTACGTGTTGTTTGCCTTGCGAATCCTGGTAGGTCATGTGTGTCGGTACGACTGCACAAATATCCGGCACCGGGTCTTCAGAGATGACCTTGGCGACATCAAGGTGGGTGCCGTAGCCATATTGCTCGACCTGTTGATTCTTGGCAGTACCGTCCTGTGCCGCTACCACAGAGCTGAAGCCCAAGAGTGCGACGATGATCATTGCAGTTTTCATGATGAGATTCCCTGAAGTAAATGTGATCTTGCTGGCAGGACGAACTTTAGGCTCGAGGGATTTGTGGAAACAGGAGCGAATCAGGGAAAGACTTTTCTACATTCCGAACACAATTGTCAGGTTTCGGACGTCAGAACGCTTGATTTCGGGACTGTCGGCTTTTGACTGAAAACCGCATGTTGAAGACAGCTGCCTCCCTCAGTTGCGAGGTGGAGGAACTAAATTTTTTTGGGGGCGCGCGCAGCCGTGTCGGAAGAGCAGGGGGGCGGAAATGACCGAAAAGATGCGCAAACCCTCCTGAGGGAGAGGAGTAAAATTTCCGGATGCCAGAAACGACAAAGCCCTGAATAATCAGGGCTTTGTCGTATCAAATATGGCGGAGGCGATGGGATTCGAACTCATGGACCTGTTACAGTCGACGGTTTTCAAGACCGTTGCCTTAAACCACTCGGCCACACCTCCGTTGCGTTGCGGGCGCCATAATACCTGAATGAAACACACTGTCAAACTCTGTGCATGGCTTGTTACAGAGCGTCTGTTATGATCTTTGCGACTGAACGTTTCAAACCAACAGGAGTGTCGCCATGCGCGAACAGGATTACGCAGTTCACAACAGCGTGCAGGCTGAGCAGCTAGAGGTTAGCCGCGTCCTGCGCAACACTTACGGTCTACTGGCGCTCACCCTCGCATTCAGCGGTGTGATGGCGTTCGTGGCCCAGCAGATGCGGGTCGGCTACCCGAATATTTTCGTGGTGCTGATCGGTTTCTACGGGCTGTTCTTCCTCACCAACAAGCTTCGTGATTCCGCCTGGGGCCTGGTGTCGGCATTTGCCCTGACCGGTTTCATGGGTTTCCTGCTCGGCCCGATCCTCAATCGTTACCTGGGCATGCAGGGCGGCGCTGAAGTGGTCAGCTCCGCGTTCGCGATGACTGCGCTGGTGTTCGGTGGTCTGTCGGCCTACGTGCTGATCACCCGCAAGGACATGAGCTTCCTCGGTGGCTTCATCACCGCTGGTTTCTTCGTCCTGCTGGGCGCAACGCTGGCGAGCATGTTCTTCCAGATCAGCGGCCTGCAACTGGCGATCAGCGCAGGTTTCGTGCTGTTCTCGTCGGTTTGCATCCTGTTCCAGACCAGCGCCATCATCCACGGCGGCGAGCGCAACTACATCATGGCGACCATCAGCCTGTATGTATCGATCTACAACCTGTTCGTCAGCCTGTTGCAGATCTTCGGCATCATGAGCCGCGACGACTGATCGCTGCACCGCTATAAACAGAAAACCCGCGAAAGCGGGTTTTTTGTTGCCTGCGAAAAAGAGAGCGGGCGATCAATTGATCACGATGCTGCCATCGGCCTGTTGCTTGTAAATCGTGTAGGGCAGCAGCAACGTATCGAGCACTCCCGACACGGCCGCATCGACCAGCAAACCCGGCGTCGCGTTCTTGTAGTTGAACGCATCAACGTCATCCGGCTTTTCGGCGTGCAGCATGCAGAAATCGTACGTCACGCCGCTGTAGATGCGCGGTACAGCGCCGCAGTAGGATTTTTTAGTCTTCAACTGGTCGGTGGAAGACTTATCGCTGAACGCCACGGTCTGCACCGTCCCGCACCCGGTCAGCATCAACATCGCCAGCATCAATGCCTGAATTTTCATACCGCCAATCCTTCGCCGGAAAAAACACAATCTACGCCGCTCACGCCATCGGCGGCAACCGACGTTTCACCGGGGTCTTCTTGACGATCGCGGTATTGGTTTCCGCCAGCGTGTTCAACCGATCAAGCAGGGTGTCCAGCTGCTCCATCGAGCGCACATGCAGGCGCGCGATAAAACAGTCTTCTCCGGTGACCTTGTCACACTCGGTGAACTCGGGAATCGACAGGATCTGCCGCTCGACCTCCTGCAACTGCCCCGGCAATGGCCGCACCCGGACAATCGCCTGCAACTGATAACCGAAGCATTTCGGGTCAATCTCTACGGTGTAACCCTTAAGCACACCGCGCTCCTCCAGACGCCGCAGGCGTTCGGCCACGCTGGGCGAGGACAACCCGCTGATTTGCGCCAGCGCCTTGAGCGAGCGCCGCGAATCCTCCATCAAGGCCCCGATCAGGATCTGGTCGATATCGTCGGTCATACAAAAAACTCCCGCATTAGGCGAATGACGCAAACCACCCTTGATAAAAAAGGCAGAAATCGAGTTTAGCCTGCTTTTTGCGCTGGAGAAGCCCCGGTCGCGCTTGGCATACTTTTGCCACACATTAAGGAGATTGATGATGGACAAAACAATCCGTCGCGGCTCATTCGAAATGACCGCCGCCATGCTGATATCCGGGACAATCGGCTGGTTCGTGCTGGTGTCGGGGCAACCGGTGCTGGACGTGGTGTTCTGGCGCTGTGTGTTCGGCGCAGGCACCTTGCTGCTGATCTGCGCCGCTTTCGGCTTTCTGCGCCCAGGCATTCTGACTCTTACCACCTTCCTGCTGGCGGTGCTCAGCGGGGTGGCAATCGTCGGCAACTGGGTGCTGTTGTTCGCCTCGTATTCACGGGCCTCGATTGCCATCGGCACGGCGGTGTACAACGTGCAGCCGTTCATGTTGGTGGGGTTGGCGGCGCTGTTTCTGGGCGAGAAGATCACCCTGCAGAAGCTGTTCTGGCTGGCGATTTCATTTATGGGAATGCTGGCGATCGTCAGTGCCCATGGCGGGCAGGGCGAGGGTGGCAATGATTACCTGATGGGGATCGCGCTGGCACTGGGGGCGGCGTTTCTGTACGCCATCGCCGCGTTGATCATCAAGCGCCTGACCGGCACGCCGCCGCACCTGATTGCGTTGATCCAGGTCTGCACCGGTGTGTTGCTGCTCGCGCCGTTTGCGCATTTTTCAGCGATGCCCGAGGCCCCGAGTGCCTGGGCCAGTCTGGTGACGCTGGGCATTGTCCACACCGGTCTGATGTATGTGCTGCTTTACGGCGCGATTCAGAAACTGCCGACCGCATTGACCGGCGCGCTGTCGTTCATCTACCCGATCGCGGCGATTTTCGTTGATTGGTTTGCCTTCGGCCATCAACTGCAAACCCTGCAATGGATCGGTGTGGCGGCAATCCTGCTGGCAGCAGCCGGCATGCAACAGGGTTGGGGATTGAAGTCACGTCGTCTGCTCGCTCAGTGAATTCAGATCTCCTTGACCGCGGCTTTGAACAGTCCTCTTAGTTGTTGATTGCCGGCATCGACCAGATGGTTATCGTCGAAATACAACGGCACACCTTGCTTTGACCCCATGCAGTTACCGTCCGGACAAAGCAGCGGGGTCGGGTCCAGCACCTGTGCATTGCACCGTTTCGCCACAGTTTCAATGGCATCGTTGGCGATTCGGTTGCGTTGCTCGTAATCCTGCAACGGGATGGAAATATCGGCAGTGTCACCAAAAATGCGTTGATGCAGATTCAGGCCTTTATAGACGCTGAACGGCATCTCCGGGATTGGTTTGACGATGTAAACCGGATGGTTTTCGGCGATGGCACATACGGTGTTCGTGTATTCAGCGACGTAGGCCTCGCTGAAAGACATTGGCTGCTGATCGGGAAAGCGAATCCGATAGCTGTTGTTACGACTCGGGTCGGCATACAGCGCCGCTCTGCTGAACAGCACCACTGGAATTCCCGTGTATGAATTCTTCAATATTTGCAGTTTTTCGTGATTGAACGCCTGACATTGACGCTCGAGTGTTTTGTCGTGCATCTGGAAGTTCTGCAATGTCGGACAACCGCCCAGGGACCACGACAAAGCTGCTTGCGGATTATCCATCTGCACAGCGGCGGCGGTGGATTGCGCATGACTGTCGCCAAACAGAATGACTGACACCTCGCCGTTACCCAGTTTGCAATCAGCGGCGCCGTACGCATTCGGATTACATTCCTGGGTATAGAGTTTGCTGGTGTACTCGGGCTGCCCGAGGTCGACAAAGGCAAAGCGCAGTGATGGGTGATTCTTGACCAGCGACGCCGTCGCGGCAGACACGACAACCATTGCGATCACCCACGATGCAAACCTGAAGAGCGTACCGCGTACCGACGTCATCGGCTTGACCCTGGATTCCACCAGGTAATACGACCCGGCACCCAGAACAAATGACAACGACACTGCGCCCCAGACGTGTGGCCAGCTATTGAGCAGGCCACAAGTGTAGAGAAGAACCACCAGCGGCCAGTGCCACAGATAAACCGAGTAGGAAATGGTGCCGGTGAATTGCAGTGGCTTGAACGTGCTGAAAACCGATCGGGTATTACCGTAGATCACCAGTACCGTGCCCAGAACCGGCAAGAGTGCCAGGTAACCCGGCCAAAGGTCCTGTTCCGAAAAACACAACACACTACCCAAGATGGCCAGCAGCCCCACGCCTTCAGCAATAGATCCGTGGCGCTTGCTCAGGTGCAAAGGAAAGAGATACACCAGTCCGCCGGCAATCAATTCCCAGGCTCGGGTCGGCAGCATGTAGAAGGCAAACACCGGATCCGAGCGTGTGATGACAGTCGAGGCGGCAAAAGACGCAGCAGCCAGTATCAACAAGCTGCAGCGGGTCTTTTGTGCGCCCAGGCACTTGTAAAGCGCCATCAGCAGCAAGGGATACAGCATGTAGAACTGCCATTCGACTGACAGCGACCAGGTGTGCAACAACCAGTTCTCGTGCAGCGGCGCGTCGAAGTAACTGCCACCCTTGGCGAACAAGAAGTTGGAACTGAACAACAGGCTGCTTTTGATCGTTCTGATGACGTCGCGAAAGTCATCCAGCGGCAGAAAGACGAAACCGAACAGCAGCAGGGCAATACACACCACCAACAACGCCGGGATGATGCGCCGGGCTCTCGAAGCGTAAAACCCCAGTAGCGAAAAGCGCTGCCGTTCCAGACCGGTGAAGATGATGCCGGTCATCAGGAAGCCGGAAATGACGAAGAACACGTCTACGCCCGCAAATCCGCCGCCGAATCCCTGAATAGCGAAGTGATAGAGCACCACCGATAGCACGGCAAGCGCCCGCAGGGCATTGATATTCGTCCTGAATTGCATTGAGGCATCCGTCCACGTCCATTGTGGAGGCGCATTGTAGAGAGGATGTCGAGTTTGTTACATCGAAAAATCGGGATCAGATGTTCCAGCGCGGCGCAGTCTTCGCCAGACGCTGGCGCATTTCGCCGATGTTGGCTGCCAGTTGCCGGGTCAACAAACGGTAGCCGTCCAGCGGGCTGTAGACAGGCGTATCGAGGCTGGCGTCCGGCAACTCCACCGGACGCCCCAATCGACCGGACGCACCGGTTTTCAACGCCCGGGCCATGCCGATCAATTGCACGCGAATGTGCCGGTGTTCGGCCTTGAGCGCCGCTTGCAGGTGCGTCATGGCGTCGGGGTCGTTGGCGTCCGGGCGGATGTTGCCGAGGATTTCCAGAGTGCTGATGCACATGCGCAGGTTGCGCTGGATCGCGTCCAGTTCGGTCATCGACACTTTGACTTCCTTGGATACCGACGGCATCAGCGAACGCAGTTGCACCATCACCGCATTCAGTCGGTTCATCAACTTCAAGTGTTCGTCGGCGGTCACCGGTTGGCCGCCGATGATCCGTCCGTACACCGTGGCGCAATCGCGCAGCGCATCGGCCAGGTTGTAGCGCCACGAGTACACCGCGTACAGCGGCAGGGCGAAGGAAAAGGCCAGGGCCAGGGCGATGCCGATCAGGATATCGACCCCGCGCCACAGCCCGTCAGTGATCGGGTTGTCGCCATGCCCGGCGACGATGAATACGGTGATGGCCGAGAGCAGGGCGGTGTAGCCGCCCTTGCCGATGGCGTGATACGAGAAGAATCCGCACACCACCGCCATCGCAAAATAGGTCAGCCACGGCATTCCCAGCCACGCCTGTTGCGCCACTATCAACAAACCGACGCCAGCACCGATCAAGGTCCCGATGGCGCGTTCGGCGGCTTTCTTGCCGATGTTGCCGTGGTGCTGCAAGCCGCCGATCACCACCAGCATGGTCACCGACGCCCACTCGCCGTGGGGCAGGTTGATGCCGGTGGTCAGCAGGATCGTCGCCAGCAATCCCAGCGCGACCCGCACCGCGTGAATCGTTCGTGCATGGCGATAACGTCGATACGGGTCGAGCAATGGCCGCAGGATCCGCCGCAACAGCGGCGGCCAGCGGTGGGGGCTGAAAGTGCTCAGCGCTGATTCCTCCTCAGAAGATGTAGTCGGTGGCGATGAAGTTCGAATCCCGTCCGCGAATGATTTCGCTGATCAGATCCTTGTTGGGTTCCTGGAACTTGGTCGCCACCAGCGTACGGATCGAAAACACCCGCAGCGCATCGTGTACCGACAGCGTGCCCTCGGCGGAGTTCTTGCGCCCGTTGAATGGGTAAGTGTCCGGGCCGCGCTGGCACTGGGCGTTGAGGTTGATCCGCCCGACCTGGTTGGCGAAGGTATCGACCAGGCGGCCGACGGCGACCGGATTGGTGCCGAAGATGCTCAATTGCTGGCCGAAGTCCGACTCCAGCACATAGTCGATCACGGTATCGAGGTGACGGTACGGCACAATCGGCACGACCGGGCCGAACTGCTCTTCCTGATACACGCGCATCTGCGGCGTCACCGGGTACAGCACCGCCGGGTAGAAGAACGAAGCCCGCGCTTCGCCGCCATTCGGGTTGACTACCTGGGCGCCTTTGCTCTGCGCGTCGGCCACCAGCCCGTGCAGATAATCGACCTTGCCCGACTCCGGCAGCGGCGTCAGCGAAACCCCGCTGTCCCACGGCATGCCTGGTTTGAGGCTGGCCAGTTTGGCGTTGAATTTCTCGATGAAGCTGTCGACCACATCTTCATGCACGAACAGAATCTTCAGCGCGGTGCAGCGCTGGCCGTTGAACGACAGCGAACCGGTGACCGCTTCGCTGACCGCGTTGTCCAGATCCACCTCGGGCAGGACGATACCGGGGTTCTTCGCATCCAGCCCCAGCGCGGCACGCAAACGGTGTGGTTTCGGGTGCAGTTTTTTCAGGTCGCTGGCGGCCTTGTTGGTGCCGATGAAGGCGAAGATGTCGATCTTGCCGCTGGCCATCAGCGCACTGACGGTCTCGCGGCCGCTGCCGTAGATCACGTTGATCACGCCGGTCGGGAAACTGTCGCGGAAAGCTTCAAGCAAAGGACGGATCAGCAGCACGCCGAGCTTGGCTGGCTTGAACACCACGGTGTTGCCCATGATCAGCGCCGGTATCAGCGTGGTGAACGTCTCGTTCAGCGGATAGTTGTAAGGGCCCATGCACAGCGCCACGCCGAGCGGGACGCGGCGGATCTGGCCGAGGGTGTCCTGTTCCAGCTCGAAACGGCTGGAGCGGCGGTCCAGTTCTTTCAGCGCATTGATGGTGTCGACGATGTAGTCGCAGGTGCGGTCGAACTCTTTTTCCGAGTCCTTGAGGTTCTTGCCGATTTCCCACATCAGCAGTTTCACCACGGCGTCGCGCTGTTGGCGCATGCGCCCGAGGAAAGCTTCGACGTGCTGGATGCGTTCGGCCACGCGCATGGTCGGCCACAGGCCCTGGCCCCGGTCGTAGGCGCGGACGGCGGCGTCGAGGGCGGTGAGAGCGGTGTCGGCGTCCAGCAGCGGCGTGCTGCCGAGGATCACTTGTTCGTCGCCGTTGTCGCCGTGCAGATAGACCGGGCTGCGCACGGTGGCGAGCGGGCCGTCCCAGCGGCGCAACTGGCCATCGACCAGGTATTCGCGTTGCTCGACCTGACCGTCGAGGCGGTATTTTTCCGGGATGTCGCTGACAGAAGGGAACAGGTTGCCAAGGATGTTTGCTGTGGTCATGTCGCTACCCCGTGTTGATGTACGCATGCAGATCAAAAAGTCTCAACAGGTTATACGCCTGAATGCGCGGAAATTTAAACCCGCAAATGTCACGCGAATGTCACGCGAAACCGCACAGCAGAGCGGGCATCCACACATGATCGTTCCCACGCTCTGCGTGGAAATGCCTCAAGGGACGCTCCGCGTTCCAAGCGAACGCAGAGCGTCCAGGGCTGCATTCCCACGCGGAGCCTGGGAACGATCGTCTTCAGGTAATGGGCTGGCCCCGTTTGCCCCCCTCAATGTCCCGCAATGCCCTCAACCCGCCGACCCGCCTGCCTTAAGGTGTGACCACAACAATAAGCGAGGCCGTTATGCGGGCAATCCGACTCACATTATTACTGGCGTTGGCCATGACGCTGCCTGGCTGCGGCGAAGACCCCAAACCCCCGGCCAGCACCAACAACACCATTCCCAAAGACCCGGCGCTGGCGCAGATCTACGCTAACAGCTGCCAGATCTGCCACGCCAACCCCGCCGCGAATGCGCCGCTGACCGGTGACCGCAAGTCCTGGGAACCGCGCATCCAGCAGGGCGCCGACACGCTGCTCGACCACGCCATCAACGGCTACAACGGCATGCCGCCGATGGGCCAGTGCGTCGAGTGCTCGGAAGAACAATTCCTTCAGTTGATCGGCTTCATGGCCGATCAGCCGCTCCCTCAATAAGGATCCCGGCATGCCGATAGATCTGCCACGCCGGCAGTTGTTGCAACGGGCAAGCATCGTCGGCGCGTTCAGCGCGCTGGCTTCCAATCCGGCGCTGGGCCAGTTGATGCGCGCGCCGCGGCTGATTCCCTGGCGCAACTGGTCGGGCGGGCAGAGTTGCCTGCCGGCGGCGCGGGTGGCGCCGAAGAATCTGGATGAACTGACCGCAGTGATTCAACAGGCGCCGGGCAAGATTCGCCCGGTCGGTTCGGCGCATTCGTTCAGCGCGCTGGTGCCCACCGACGGCACGTTGCTGTCGCTGAGCTACTTCTACGGCCTGCTCGACCACGACCCGAAAACCCTGCAAGCCGAATTCGCCGCCGGCACCCCGATGTCACGCATGGGCACGCCGCTCAAGGATGTCGGCCAGGCGCTGCAAAACATGGCCGACATCGATTACCAGACACTCGCCGGGGCGATTTCCACCTCCACCCACGGCACCGGCAAAACCTTCCAGTCCTACTCGGCCCACGTCTGCGGGATGCAACTGGTGACCGCCAACGGCGAGGTGCTGGATTGCGATAGCCAGCGTCATCCCGACGTGTTCAACGCCGCGCGGGTATCCCTCGGCGCGTTGGGCGTGGCGACCAAAATCCGCCTGCAAAACCGCCCGGCCTATCGCCTGCGGGAAACCCAGTGGATCGCCAAGACCGAAGAACTGCTCGAAGACCTGGACAAGAACACCCGCGAAAACCAGCACTGGGAAATGCTCGTCGTCACCCATTCCGATTACGCCTTGTCGATCGCCCTCAACGAAACCACTGACCCGCCCACGCCGCCGATCCCGCCCGAAGAGGAGGGCGGCAACGAGTTCGTGACGTTGATCGAGAAGATCGACAAGTACGGCAGCGATTTCCCGAACCTGCGCAGTTCGCTGCTCAACAGCCTGCGGCATCTGGCGAGTTTCGATGATCGGGTCGGCGACTCGTTCGACATCTACGCCAACGTGCGCACCGTGCGTTTCAACGAGATGGAATATTCGGTGCCCGCCGAACACGGCCCGGCCTGCCTGCGCGAGATTCTCAAGCTGATCCGCGACAAGGACCTGCGCACCTGGTTTCCCATCGAGTACCGCTACGTCAAGGCCGACGACATTCCGCTGAGCATGTTCGAAGGTCGCGACAGCTGTTCGATCTCGGTCCACCAGCATTACCAGATGGACCACCACAACTTCTTCGCCGCCGTCGAGCCGATCTTCTGGAAGTACAACGGCCGCCCGCACTGGGGCAAGTTGCACACGCTGAATGCCCGCACGCTGCAAACGCTCTATCCGCGCTGGCAGGAATTCATTCAGGTACGCCAGGCGCTGGACCCGAGCGGCAAGTTTCTCAACGGGCATCTGTCGTCGATTCTGGGGGTGAGCTGATGGCGGTCAATCGACGTAATTTCGTGCTCGGGACTTTGGGTGTCGGTGCCCTGCTTGTGGGCGTGGGGGCGTGGCTGCGGCCGGGGGATCGCGGCGGGCCTTACAGCGACTATTTCCGAGCGCTGAACAACGAACTCAAGACCAAAGGCCCGATGCGCCCGGTGTTGCTGATCGATCTGGATCGCCTCGATCACAACATCGACGTGGTGATGCGCTCGGTCAAACGCGCGGGCAAGCAGTTGCGGCTGGTGGAGAAATCCCTGCCGTCACCGGGGTTGCTCAGCTACATCGGCCAACGGGCGGGGACGCAGCGGCTGATGTCGTTTCATCAGCCGTTTCTCAATCACGATGCGGTGACGTTCCCGCAGTCCGACATCCTGCTCGGCAAGCCGTTGCCGGTGCGTTCTGCCGAGCTGTTCTATCAAACCCACAAAGGTCCGTTCGACCCGACGAAGCAACTGCAATGGCTGATCGACAACCCCGAACGCTTGCGGCAATACCTCGCGCTGGCCCAGGGATTGGGCACGCGGATGCGGATCAATATCGAGCTCGACGTCGGCCTGCACCGGGGCGGCGTCAGTGACGTGAACGTGCTCGGGCAGATGCTCACGCTGATCGCCGCCAACCCGCAGCACCTGGAGTTCGCCGGGTTCATGGGCTACGACCCGTTCGTGGGCATGGGCGTGCCGGAGATTCTCGGTTCGCCCGAGGAACTGTTTGCCAAGGTGATGGTGATTTATCAGCGCTGCGTCGACTTCACCCGGCAGCAATATCCCGCGCTGTGGCATGACGGCTTGTGCTTGAACACCGCCGGCAGCCCGAGTTATCGCATGCATGAAAACGAGAGCCTGAGTAGTGAGGTGTCGGTTGGGACGGCGATGCTCAAGCCGACGCATTACGATCTGCCGTCGCTGGTTGAACATGAGCCCGCCACGTACATCTCCACCCCGGTGCTGAAAAGCACGGGGCCGGTGAACATCCCGGCGCTGGATGACAAGTCGAGGCTGTTTTCGTGGTGGGACACCAACCAGCGGCAGACCTTTTTCATCTACGGCGGCAACTGGATGGCCGAGTTCGAATCACCGCCCGGATTGCAGAGCAATGGCGTTTATGGGCGTAGCTCGAATCAGGAGATGGTCAATGGTTCGAATGCCGTTGGCCTGACGGTGGAGGATCAAGTCTTTCTGCGGCCGACCCAGACCGAGGCGGTGTTATTGCAATTCGGCGACTTGCTGGCGGTGCGTGGCGGTAAGATCGTCGACATCTGGCCGGTCTACACCTGACGGAATGTTTTTCTGAAAACGCCCCATAACCCTGTGGGAGCGGGCTTGCTCGCGAAGGCGTCCCGTCAGTCACTCTCTAAGTGACAGACACACCACTTTCGTCGGAACGCCGCCCGGAGCAAGCCCGCTCCCACAGGGTTTTGTGTTGTCTGCCAAATCCCGATCAATTTCTGTAATGAAGCTTTTATGACAAAAGTTCGGTAGCACATCGCCAGTCCGGTCATGCCTATGTAACGCGCTTGAGGGGCCCTTTTGGGCGCTTTTCACAAGCCGAGGCGGGACGCCGGGAGTGAGGCAATGGGGACTATGGAACGCTACTCGAAAGTGGGCATGCAGGAACTCGATCAACGCCTGTCGAAGATCGTCGAAGCCGCGCGCAAGAAGCCGGTTTCGGTGTATCGCTACGGCGCGCCGTGGGTCTGGATCGTGTCGCAGGATGACTGGCAGGGCGCCTTGAAAGAGGTCTCCAGCTACATTCCGCCGGGGCATTCGCTGGTGCTGCTGCGCCCGCAGATCGACGATTTGCTCGACGCCCACCGCGACCTCCTGCACGACCTCAATGCCCAACCCGGCATGCTGATCGCCCCGCAGACGGTCATGCACATCCTGCTCCTGCAACTGCTGTATTCAGTGCCCAACGAGCAGCAGCTCTATGAACAGCTCAATTACAACCTGCTGTTCCGCTGGTTCGTCGGCCTGGGCCTGAACCAGAAAGTCTGGAGCTTCAACGTCCTCAGTCGCGACATCGCCACGCTGCTCAACGAGCCGCGTGCGGTGCAGCTCATCCAGAAAATCATCGGTGAAGTGTTCTGCGGCGCGCTGCTGCAAATGCCCGAGTTCTCCTTGAACTTCGCGCTGCTGCACACCTGGCTGGGCAAGCACACCGGGGCCTGCACTTCAGCAATCAAGAACGCCAGTAACTGACGCACACGCAAGGCGCAAAAGCGCCAACAGGTCATCGCGAATTTTCAGGGGGTAGTGTGGATCAGATTTTCACGTCACGGCTGGCGCTGTGGGGCTGGCTGCTGGTGACGGCCGGTGCGCAGCCGGCGTTCGCCGAGGAGGCCGAAAACGCAGCGGCGCAGCGTCTGGTAGACGTCAACGAATACTTCGTGCGCGGCAACACCGTGCTCGATGCGCGGGCGATCGAAGAAGCGGTGTACCCGTTCCTCGGCCCGCAAAAAGCCTTGAGCGACATCGAAGGCGCGCGGGATGCCTTGCAGAAGGCCTATCAGGAACGTGGCTATCAATCGGTGTTCGTCGAACTGCCGGAGCAAGCGGTGGCCGACGGCATCGTCTACCTGCAAGTCAGCGAAACCAAGGTCGGCCGGGTCCGCGTGGTCGGCGCCAAACACTATTCTCCGCTGGATATCCGCGACAATGTCCCGGCGCTGAAGGAAGGCGAGGTGCCGGACTTCGCCAAGGTCCAGGGCGAACTGGCGCAACTCAACAAGACCCCGGGCCGCCAGGTGATGCCGCTGGTGCGCGAAGGTCAGCGCCCCGGCACCATGGACGTGGACTTGCAGGTCGAAGACCAGAACCCGTGGACCGCCAGCGTGGGTCTGAACAACGACTACAGCGCCGACACCGAAAAACTGCGCACCGTCACCAGCCTCGGCTACAACAACCTTTGGCAGCTGGGGCACAGCGTCAACCTGACGTTCTTCACCGCACCGCAAGAGACCGACAACGCCAAGGTCTGGTCGGGTTCCTACACCGCACCGCTGACCGAGCGCTGGAGCGTGCAGTTCTCCGGTTACCAGTCCGACAGCAACGTCGCCACCATCGGCGGCAGCAACGTGCTCGGCAAGGGCCATTCCTACGGCGTAGCGGCGATCTACACGATCCCGTCCAGCGGTAACTGGTCGAACTCGCTGTCGGCCGGCATCGACTTCAAGGACTTCGACGAGCGCCTGACCCTGTCCGGCGAGAGCGACAAGGTGCCGCTCAAATACGCGCCGTTCACCTTTGCCTACAACGGCTACCGCTACAGCGAAAAGAGTCAGCTCGGCCTTGGCCTGAGCCTGGTCGCCGCCACCCGCAGCATCTTCGGCTACGGCAGCTCCGACGAAGACTTCGACTACAAACGCTACCGCGCCAACCCGAGCTTCGCCGTGCTCAAAGGCGATACCAACTTCACCTGGACCTTCGACAGCGACTGGCAGAGCGCAAGCAAAGCCGCGTTCCAGCTGGCGTCCGGGCCGCTGGTTTCCAACGAACAATTCTCCGCCGGTGGCGCCACTTCGGTACGCGGTTATCTGGCTGCCGAACGCACCGCCGATGACGGTTTCCTGCTCAGCGAAGAGCTGCGCACACCGTCGCTGGCCAAGTACGTTGGCGGCTGGATGCAGGACTGGCGCTTCTACGCCTTCGCCGAAGGCGCGCAACTCTACCTGCGCGACGAACTGCCGGACCAGGACGCCAATTACGCCCTGGCCAGCGTCGGCCTCGGCACCCGCGCCAGCCTGAGCAAATGGCTGTCCGGCAGCCTCGACTGGGGCTACCCGCTACTCGAAGGGCCGAACACCTCGAAACAGGAATCGCGCCTGCACTTCAACCTTCAGGCCACTTTCTAACAGGAGCACTTTTCATGCAGCGCCTTTTCCTTTCGTTGTTGATCTGCCTGGGCTTCGTGCTCCCGGCCACGGCTCAGGCCTGGTGGCAGGACGACTGGCATTACCGCAAACAGATCGCCGTCGACACCACGCCGCAAGGTGCCGCGATCAATCAGGCCCTCGGCCGCACCGCGCTGCTGGTGCGCCTGCACACCGGCAACTTTACGTTTGACGGCGTGAAAGAGGACGGCTCGGACCTGCGCTTCGTCGCCGCCGATGACAAGACCGTGCTCAACCACCAGATCGAAAGCTTCGACGCGCTGATGGGCATGGCGCTGATCTGGATCGATGTGCCGAATGTCGAGGGTGGTCAGCGTCAGGACATCTGGATGTACTACGGCAATCAGAAAGCCCCGGCCACCGGCAACGGCCAACTGACGTTCGATCCGAATTACACCGCGCTCTATCACTTCGACGGCGCCACCGGCACCCCGGCGAAAGACACCACCGCTTACGGCAATACCGCGCAGAGCGCGACCGGCGCGGCCATTGACGGCGTAGTCGGGCGGGCCTTGCAGTTCAGCGGCCAGCCATTGCTGCTGCCGGCCAGTCCGTCGTTGCAGCACAACGCCGGCAGCGCGTTCACCTTCAGTGCCTGGCTGCGTCTGGATCAGGCCAATGGCGAACAACTGATCCTGGCCCGCCGCGAAGGCGCCAACAGCCTGCTGGTTGGTGTGAATCAGGGCGTGCCGTTCGTGGACATCGACGGCCAGCGCGCCGTGGCCACGCAGCCACTGAATCCGGGCCAATGGCAGCACGTCGCACTGACCGCTGAAGGCGCCAAAGTGACGCTGTACATCAACGGTCGCGAAAGTGCGGCATTGGCTCAGGCGATGCCGGCGTTCAACTCGGTCATGGCCATTGGTGCTGATCTTTCCCCGAGCGCGTTCCAGCCATTCGTGGGCGCCATTGATGAACTGCGCCTGTCGAAAGTCGCCCGTCCGGCGCCGCTGCTTTTGGCTGACGCTACCTCCCAGGGCGCCGAGTCGAAACTGGTCGCCTACGGCGTCGATGAAGAACAGTCCGGTTTCGGTTTCGGCAGCCTCGGCTTCCTGCTCAACGCGGTGCCTGTGGACGCCTGGGTGATCATCGCGGTGCTGGTGCTGATGATGTTCCAGTCGTGGATCATCATGCTGCGCAAGAACCGCACCCTGAGCCGCGTCACTGCTGCCAACGAAGACTTCCGCGTGCAATTCGCCAAGGTCGGCACTCGCCTGGAAATGTTTGCCGACGACACCCAACTCGCTCAGCGTCTGCAGCACTCGCCGCTGTGGCGCCTGTACCTGGTGGCGGTGAAAGAGATCCGCACCCGCCGCGAGCAGGGCGCCGATACCTCGTCGGTTTCCGCCGCAACCATCGAAGCCATCCGTTGCTCGATGGACGGTGTGCGCACCCGGGAAAACCAGCAACTGAGTTCGAAACTCTCGACCCTGTCCAACGCCATCGCCGGTGGCCCGTACATCGGCCTGCTCGGCACCGTGCTGGGGATCATGGTGGTGTTCCTCGGCACGGCCATGGCCGGCGACGTCAACATCAACGCCATCGCGCCGGGTATGGCCGCAGCCTTGCTGGCGACCGCCATGGGCCTGTTCGTCGCGATCCCGGCGCTGTTTGGCTACAACCGCCTGATCACCCGCAACAAGGAAGTCAGCGCCGACATGCGCGTGTTCGTCGACGAGTTCATTACCCGGCTGGCGGAGATGCACGGCGAAGGCCAGTCCAGTGAAGCTGCGCATCAGCGCGGTCATCACGCCAACCACTCCGTACCGGCCTGAGGAGCAAAGACATGGCGTCCGTAAATGCCTCCCACGACGATGACGAAGATGCCGCAGTGGACAGCATCAACATCACGCCTCTGGTGGACGTGCTGATGGTGGTGCTGGTGATGTTCATCCTCACCGCCACCGCGCAGGTCTCCGGGATCCAGATCAACCTGCCCAAGGCCAGCGCCGCGGTGTCGCTGTCCGAGGCCAAGACCAAGGCGATTTCGGTCAACGACGGCGGCCAGGTGTTCCTCGACGCCTACCCGGTAACCTTGCCGGAGCTGGAAGAACGCCTGCGCATCGAGAAGGCGCAGAACCCGGACTTCCCGGTGATCGTGCGCGGCGACGCCACGGTGCAATACCAGAAGGTCATCGAAGTGCTGGACCTGCTGCGCCGGCTCGAACTGTCCCAGGTCGGTCTCGTCACCGGCAAACCGACGCAGGGCTGAGTGATGACTGCACAACTGCCAATCGAGCCTTTGCCGGTGAAGAAGTCGCCACTGCGTTACGTGAAGTGGGGCGCCGGAGTGCTGCTGGGCGCCGTCGCGGCGTTCCTGCTGTGGCAGTGGGCCAACGACATGAGCGGCATCCGCCGGGAAGCGCCGAAGGTGCCGACAATCATTCCGTTGCCGCCACCGCCACCTCCGCCGCCGGAAAAACCGCCGGAGCCGGAAACCCCGGTCGAGGAAAAAATCGTCGAACCCGAGCCAACGCCCGAGCCGCAAGAGGTCAAGCCCGAGGAAGAAGCACCGCCATCGCCGGCAGACGATCTGGCCAACCCAATGCAGATCGACGGCGACGCTCAGAGCGGCAGCGACGCCTTCAACATCGGCGCGGGCAAGGGCGGCGGTATGGCCGGTTCCGGCGGCGGGCGACTGGGTAATGGCACCTACAGCCAGTTCCTGGCGTTCACTTTCCAGAAGCTGCTGCGCGAGAACCCCGACCTGCGCAACCTGGCGTTTTCGCTGCAGGCCGATGTGTGGCTGAGCAGCGTCGGCGAGATCACCCGGGTCGAGCTGATCAAGTCCAGCGGCAACCCCGAGATTGACAGTCAGGTGCTGGCCGCCTTGCGTAACGCGCCCCACCTGAGCGAACGGCCACCGGCCTCCATCACCTTGCCTGTGCGCATGTCCCTGCAAGGGCGACGTCCGGGTTAACCGAATTCATAAAGCTGTATGAAAAGGAGTTGTGTGCAGATGATTTCCAACGTGAATCGATTGTCCCTGGCGGTCGGCATGGTCATCGCGACCCTGGTCGGTCAGGCCGCGGCAGCGCCTGCGCCCTCGGAGAACGCCACGATCAATCTGATCCGCTTGCTGGTCGAGCAGGGCATTCTGAAACAGGACAAGGCCGACGCGCTGATCGCCCAGGCCCAGAACGAAGCGGCCCAGGCCAAGCAGGCTGCCGCATCCACCGCCGTGGCAGCCGGGCCGGTCGCCGCACCGGGCGATGTGCGGGTGCAATACGTACCGGCTGCGGTGCGCGACCAGATCCGCGATCAGGTCAAGGCCGAAGTCATGGCCACCGCCAAACAGGAAAACTGGGCTGCGCCCAACACCTTCCCGGACTGGGCGTCGCGCATCAGCTTCGACGGCGACATCCGTCTGCGTGACGAATCGCGCTACTACTCGGGCAGCAACAGCAACGAAATCGTCGACTTCGCCAAGCTCAACAACAACGGCCCGTACGACGTGAACCCCAACAGCAGCACCGCGCTGCCACCGTTGCTCAACACTCGCGAAGACCGCGAAAACCTGTTCCGCCTGCGCGCCCGGCTGGGCATGAAAGCAGTAATCTCGCCGGAATGGACCGCCGGCATCCGTATCGGCACCGGCTCGGACAACAACCCGGTGTCGACCACCCAGAACCTCGGCGGCGGTTTCTCGAAAAAAGACATCTGGCTCGATCAGGGTTACCTGACCTGGAAGCCGTCGGATGAGCTGACGCTGACCGGTGGCCGTTTCGCCAACCCGTTCATGTCCACCGACATGCTGTACTCCAACGACCTGAACTTCGACGGCGTGGCGGCGATTTTCGACCACAAGCTCAGCCGCGACTGGGGCGTATTCGGCACCGTCGGCGCGTTCCCGGTGGACTACACCAACGACACCACCACCAGCAACGGCTTCGACAAGGAAGAAAGCGACAACAAATGGCTGTACGGCGCGCAGATCGGCGCCAAATGGGCGATCAACAGCAACAACCGCTTGAAAGGCGCGCTGGCCTACTACCGCTTCGACGACATCGAAGGCCAGCGCTCCAGTCCTTGCGAACCCTGGGCCGGCGCGCCCGGCTGTGACAGCGACGGCACCCGTGCTGCGTTCATGCAGAAGGGCAACAGCGTGTTCCTGCTGCGTGACATCACGCCGAACCCGCTCAACCCGACCACCACGCCGCAACCGCAGTTCGTTGGTCTGGCGTCCGAGTTCAACTTGCTGGACCTCAACGTGGTGTGGGACGCCGACCTGCCGGAAGACTTCAAGCTGCGCAGTCAGGGCAACTACATCCACAACCTCGGCTACGACGAAGGCGACATGCGCAAGCGTTCGGCCGGGCAACTGGTCAATAACCTCGACAGCAACGGCAACATCGAAAGCGGTGCCAATGCGTGGATGGTCCAGTTCACCCTCGGCAACGCGCTGGAGCTGAAGAAGCAGGGCGACTGGAACCTGTTCGCCGGCTACAAGTACATCCAGCCGGATGCCTTGCCGGACGGCTTCAACGATTCGTCGTTCCACCTCGGCGGCACCAACGCCAAGGGCTACTTCCTGGGCGGCAATTACGGTCTGGCGAAGAACGTCTACGCCACCGGCCGCTGGCTGAGTTCGGAGGCGGTGTATGGCGCGCCGTTCGACATCGACGTCATGCAGCTTGAGATCAACACGCGCTTCTAAGCGCCGGGAGAGGGTTATGAAAATCCGCTGTTTATGGCTTGGGCTCGGGATGTTGATCGCCACCGGGGCGAGCGCCGAAGGCATGGAGGAGCGCCTGCGCACCCAGTTGCGCAGCACCACCCAGCAGCTGCAAACCCTGCAAAGCCAGCAGGCCCAGGCCAGCGCCGCGCAACTGGCGGCGCAGAACGAAGCCAAGGCTGCGCAGGCGCAAATCAAGCAATTGACCGCCGAACTGGCCAAGGCCAAAGGCCTCGCCGAGCAACTGGCCGGGCAGCAGCAAGCCCTGCACAGCCAGGCCCAGGCGCAAGTCGCGGCCAGCAACGAGCAGACCGGCAAGTTCAAAAAAGCCTATGACGAGTTGTTGGTCATGGCCCGTGCCAAAGAGGCAGAACGGTCTAAGCTTCAAGCGCAATTGACTGAACGTGACACACAAGTGCAGCAATGTTCGGTCAAGAATCAGCAGATGTACGGCGTGGCCAAGCAGATTCTCACCGCCTACGAAAACATCGATGTGGCCGAGGTGATGAAGATCCGCCAGCCCTTCGCCGGCAGTGCCCGGGTCAAGTTCGATGAACTGGCTCAGGGCTTCGGCGATGAACTGTACAAGACTCAATTCGATGCGCCGCAAGCCGCGATTGCGCACTGATTAAAAGACTCATGGACAAGGAAGAAGTAATGACTCAATTGATCTCCCACGTATCCCCGCAATCCCTGACCGACGTGCTGCAAGCTGCCGGTTACCGCGTCAATCAGACCGAACAGAACGGCATCGTCCAGTTGCTCAGCGCCAGCCAGGGCATCGGTTACGCCGTGCGTTTCGGCAACCCGGCGGTGGCGGAGCAGGGCAGCTACGTCGACTTCACCTTCAGCTGCGCCTTGCGCGTGCAGGGTGAGTTGCCGGCCGGTGTGGCCGAGCAGTGGAACGCGACGCGCCGGTTTGCCCGGTTGTCGTTGCAGGGCGAGTTTCTGGTGATGGAAATGGACGTGGTGGTGGCTGCTGGCGTCAGCGGCGATTACCTGCGCGGCAACCTGGAATTGTGGGATCGCCTGTTGCAGGAGTTCATCGTGTACCTGCGTGATTTCACCCAGAACGCTGCTGCCGCCCAGGCGCCAAAAGTTGAGCAAGAGGAAGTCGCGCTGTGACAAAACCTGCCATGGTAATCAGCGCCGCTGCGGTGGCGCTGTTGGTGGTCGCCGTGGCGCTGGTGGTGCGGCCGGGTAATGACCCGGTCGCCGCCCAGCAACCGGCGCCGGTCACTGCGGCGAACAGTGGGCCTGCGGTGGCGCGATTGGGCAATCAGCAGGTGTCGCCGGAGGAATTGCAGGCGCTGCTGGCGGCCGTCCCGCCGCAGACTCGTGAGCAACTGCGTGGCAATCGTGAGGCGCTGGAGCGCTGGATTCGTTCGCGCCTGGCCGAGAAAGCCGTGCTCGAACAGGCCGACGCCCAAGGCTGGGCGCAGCGTCCGGACGTGGTTCGGCAAACCCGCGCCGCCACCGAACAGATCGTGTTCCGCGACTATTTGCAGTCGGTGAGCCAAGTGCCGGCGGATTACCCGAGCGCCGCCGAGTTGCAGCAGGCGTACGACGCGGGCAAGGCCAACTGGCAGACGCCGGCGCTGTATCGGGTCAGCCAGATTTTCCTCGGGGTGAATGAGCCGCAGAATCTTGAGGCTGTACGCAAGCAGGCTGCGGAGTTGAGCAAGAAAGCCCAGGCAACTTCGGCGGACTTTGCAGCGCTGGCCAAGGAGTTTTCCCAGGATCGGCTCACCGCGGAACGCGGCGGCGACACCGGCCTGCAACCCTTGCAGCAACTGGTGCCGGAAGTGCGCGGTGCGGTGGCGCGACTCAAGGTTGGCGCGGTTTCCGATCCCGTTCAAAGCAGCGCCGGTTTCCACGTGATCAAACTCACCGAACAACAACCGGCCCGCACCGCGACCCTCGACGAATTGCGTGATCAACTGACCCAGGCCTTGCGGGCACAGCGTCAGGAGCAGATCGCCCAGGCGTATCTGGACGGCATGCTCAACACCGCGACGCTGAGCATCGACGGGGCCGAGCTCAATAAGGTGCTGGAGACCAAACCCTAAGCGCGGCACACCAAAACAAAGATCGACAGGGAGTCATCGATGTCATTCACCGAACCCGCAGCACGACAGAGCAGCGCCGATTTCCGCTGGCCCCGGGACAAGGACGAACCCTGGCTGGCGCAGGCCGCGACCCTCGACGGCGACGTCGCCCAATACTTTCTGGTCAGCGCCCGTTGCGGCTGCTTCATGCAGGCCGCCCGCAGCCTCAACGTGCGCTCGACCCTGCTGCGCAAGCAACTGGCGCAACTCGAACAGCAACTGCAATGCGCACTGTTCAGCTTTCAGGGCAGCGCCTTAAGCCTGACCCGCGAAGGCCTGCAATTGCAGGCGCAACTGATCGCTTTGGCCCACGAACGCAAGCTGCCGGTGATTGAGCAGCCCTTGATCAGGCTGGCCGTCGCCGAATCGATCCTGCATGACATCCTTGGCCGCGACCTCATCGCACTGCTGCGCCGCAACGCCAGCGTGCGCCTCGAAATCATCGCCCTCGACAGCGAACTGGCCCTGCGCGCGGTCAGCGCCGACATCGTGCTGTGGCTCGCCCACGGCGACACCCCGCATCCTGGCCCGACCTTCACCATCAGCGAACCGCAACGCCTTGCACAACTGGAATACCAGCCGCACATCGCCAAACGCTATTCGCGCGTGACTGCACGCCCGGAAAGCCCCGATGACCTCGCCGATTTCATGCTGGTGCAATGGCAGCACGATCGGCAGATCGACAGCTTTCGGCCGTGGAACGAACTGGTCGAACAGCGGTTGGCCGGGGTGGTGCAGATGCAGTCCTATGAGCTGATGCTGGAGATGATCCGGTGCAGCGCGTGCATCGGGTTGCTGCCGATGTACATGAGCCGGTTTGATCGCGGGTTGGTGGCGTTGCCGGGGTTGTTTGAGGAAGCGATGCGGTTGCAGGCGTGGTTGGCGGTGAACAGTGATTCGCAGAGTGTCGGGGAGGTGCAGGTGTTGGTCGAGTTGATTCAACGCACGTTCAATGAGCGACAGGAGTGGTTCGAATAACCACGCAGGTTTATAGATCGTTCCCACGTCGAGGCGTCGAACCGTCCGCGTGGGAATGCCTCAAGGGACGCTCCGCGTTCCAGCTCCGGAAGGGACGCGGAGCGTCCCGGGCTGCATTCCCACGCAGAGCGTGGGAACGATCAGGCGATCAGGTTACAGCGGCGCCTCGGCCTTCAACTCCAGATTATCCAGCGCCCGATTTACCGCCAGTTCACCCAGCATGATCAGTTGCGCAATGCCCAGCAGCACGTGTCGATGCGAACCGTCCACCAGCCCGGCGAAGTCGGTGGCCATGGTTTTGGCCGAGGTCAGGGTTTCGCAGGCGTCGGCCAGCAGTTCTTCGCTGTCGATGCCGGGGGCGATGAGGTAGCGGGTGTTGGGTTTGAGCAGCGGTTTTCTGGGGAGCAGGGGATTGAAGTAGTGATCGAGCGCGCGTTCGGCGGCTTCGTGGAAGGTCTTTGAATCGAGGGATTCGTAGGGCGAGGTGGTATCGGATTCGGGTGGGTTTGGCGTTGGTTTGATCATGGTAGTACTCCCTGATTGATGGAGCTGCCACGGTTCGCTGCGAAACGAATGGAGGTGGCAGCTGTACGCGGGTTCGCAGACCGGGAATCAAGGAACCCGGCATACCCGAAGGTATCCCGCGCACAACCGCCATTACGCGACCAGCAAAGAATGCTGAACGGAAACGACGCTCTGGGCGCCTTGATTGATCCGGGCTGCGAAACCCGATCGCTGATTCATCAGCGACCCGGAAACGATAGAGCCCGCCCTCAAGGCGCACAAGCCGGCGGATTCTGGCGGATGCGTAGGCAATGGCGCAAGCCGTTGTGGCTTGCCGGACGTTTCGGTCAACGGCTTTAAACAGTCGTGGCGAATCCGTGAAGAAGCGGTTTACAGTGACCGGCCACGCACTGATCCAGGAGGGATCTTTCATGCCTGAGCACAACCCCGCCATTCACCTTGAGCGCTACAACGAATCCCACGTCGAGGGCATCACCGCGCTCTATAACGACCCGGCCGTGACCCGGCAGGTGTTGCAGATGCCGTTTCAGACCACCGAGGTCTGGCGCAAACGCCTGGCGCCGGACAACGAGCGGGTGGTGCAACTGGTGGCGCTGCATCAGGGGGTGGTGATCGGCAATCTGGGGCTGGAGCAGTATTCACGAATTCGCCGCAGCCATGCGGGCAGTGTCGGCATGGCCGTTGCGGTGGCGTGGCAGGGCAAGGGTGTCGGTTCGAAGCTGTTGGCAACGGCGCTGGACATCGCCGACAACTGGATGAACCTGCACCGGGTCGAGCTTTCGGTGTACGCCGACAACGAGGCGGCCATCGGCCTCTATCGCAAGTTCGGCTTCGAAAATGAGGGCCTGTTCCGCGATTACGCCGTGCGTGATGGGCAATGGGTCGACACCTTGAGCATGGCGCGTCTGCGCAAACGCTGACCTTCTGTCCGTCAATGGTCGATGGGGCGACCGTGCAGGCAAATGACTTGCACGGCCGTCATCGGCATCTGCCATGCTCGGAGTCCGCAGCACTGCTTCCTCAAAGGAACACCGCAATGGACGACGTACAGCAACTGGGCGAAATGCTTCGCCACTATGCCGACAGCGAAGCGCACAAGAAGCAACTGTTCGAGACGCAATCGGCGACCTGGGCTACACGGATTACCGAGTTGTTCGGGCAGATTCAGCAATGGCTGGAACCGGTGCAGGCGCCGGGGTTGCTGGAGGTGAGCCGCGAGGCTTATGTGGCGTTCGGGCCGAGCACTCCGGTTGAGACCTCGACCTTCAAGACTGAAAAACTGAGCATCGTGATTGCCGGCAAACCGGTGGAGTTCGTGCCGGATGTGATGGGCAGCGGCGGGCAGATTTCGCTGGCGGTGATGGGGTTGACGGCGGCGCGGTATGGGAGTGTTTCGTTGGTGGGACTGCCGGGCGGGGAGTGGCAGTGGCGCAAGACCAATGGGTTGAAGGATCCGGATACCTTTGCCTTCGACGCGAATTTCCTCGCGCAGCAATTGCAAAGCCTCATCCCCCGCGACCGAGGTTGACACACTTGATCGTTCCCACGCTCTGCGTGGGAATGCAGCCCGGGACGCTCCGCGTCCCTTCCGGAGCTGGAACGCGGAGCGTCCCTTGAGGCATTCCCACGCAGAGGGTGGGAACGATCAGTAAGGGGTGGCTCACATTTCGAGGTTGATCCAGCCCGGTTTGGCTATCTCCGGCGCCACCGCTTTCACGGTTTTACCGGTGGCCATCTCAACCCGCCGCGCCACCTCCGGATCATCCGCAAACGGCGTCAGACTCGCCTCATCCAGACTTTCGGCCGTCTCGTGCCGCAAGCAGTACTCAACCGCCAGCCACAGAAACACCACGCCCAACACATTCAATAAAACATCGAACATGACCAGCTCCCTTGATCAGGCGATCTGCGCTTCACGATGGGCAATCGCAACATCCGCCACTCGCACCGTGCGCCACACGTTGTAGGCCATCAGCAACATGCCGCTGAGGAAAAACACCCCGCCGGCAAACCGCACGACAAACCCAGGATGGCTGGCCTGCAACGCCTCGACGAACGAATAAGTCAGCGTGCCATCCTCGTTGATCGCCCGCCACATCAGGCCCTGAGTAATCCCGTTGACCCACATCGAAGCTATGTACAACACCGTGCCAATGGTCGCCAGCCAGAAGTGCAGGTTGATCAGCGGCGTGCTGTGCATGCGCTCGCGGCCAAACACCTTGGGCACCATGTGATAGGTCGCGCCGAAGGTGATCATCGCCACCCAGCCCAGTGCCCCCGCGTGGACGTGGCCGATGGTCCAGTCGGTGTAGTGGGAGAGGG
Organism: Pseudomonas sp. IT-P2; assembly: GCF_949767575.1. NCBI lineage: Bacteria > Pseudomonadati > Pseudomonadota > Gammaproteobacteria > Pseudomonadales > Pseudomonadaceae > Pseudomonas > Pseudomonas sp. IT-P2. The sequence goes on from NZ_CATKQA010000011.1 coordinate 334,174, forward strand.
CGTTGACGGTCTTGATCGCCATCATCGGCCCTTCGAACGTCGACATGCCGTAGAACGCCAGCGATAGAACGAGGAAACGCAGGATCGGGTCGGTGCGCAATTTATGCCACGCGCCGGAGAGGGTCATCATCCCGTTGATCATGCCGCCCCAGCTCGGCGCCAACAGGATCAGCGACATCGCCATGCCCAGCGACTGCGCCCAGTCCGGCAGCGCGGTGTAATGCAAATGGTGCGGGCCGGCCCAGATGTACAGGGTGATCAGCGCCCAGAAATGCACGATCGACAAGCGATACGAATACACCGGCCGATTCACTTGCTTGGGCACGAAGTAATACATCATCCCGAGGAACCCGGTGGTCAGGAAGAAGCCCACCGCGTTGTGCCCGTACCACCACTGCACCATGGCGTCGGTGGCGCCGGAATACACCGGATAGGACTTGAACCAGTCCACCGGAATCGACAGGTGATTGACCACGTGCAGCATGGCGATCACCAGAATGAACGCGCCGAAGAACCAGTTGCCGACGTAGATATGTTTGGTCTTGCGCTGCACCACGGTGGTGAAGAACACCACGGCGTACGCGACCCAGACCACGGCCATCCACACCGCGCCGGAGAATTCGATCTCGGCGTATTCCTTGGTGGTGGTGTAGCCCAGCGGCAGGGTGACCAGCATGATCACGATCACCGATTGCCAACCCCAGAAGGTGAAGGCGGCGAGTTTGTCCGAGTACAGCCGCACCTGGCAGGTGCGCTGCACGGCGTAATAACTGGCGGCGAATTGCGCGCTGCCGGCGAAACCGAAAATCACCAGGCTCGTGTGCAAGGGTCGCAAGCGGCCAAAGGTGGTCCACGGCAGGTCCAGATTCATCTCCGGCCATACCAGTTGCGAGGCGATCCATACCCCCATCGCCATGCCCACGACACCCCAGAAAACAGTCGCGATGACGAATTGGCGGACGACCTTGTAGTTGTAAGCCTGTCCGATTGTTGCTGTGCTCATGGTCAGTTCATCCACGGTTGCAAAGTCTTGCCAGGCCACCCGGTCTGGCACGAGCTGCACTGTAGAAACCCCACCGGAAACAAAACAGGCTCAGGAATTGATCATTTATGCGGATCAGATCCAGGCGCTGCCTGCGGCCATCTGCCGCGTCCTGATACGGTTTTTATGCGTTCAGGTGAATCTGTAACCGGCTGCGCTGCAACGTCATAGTGCTTTTACAAAACTGTGGGAAACTCCTGATGAGGTGGCAGTTGCATGTATCAATACGATGATTACGACCGGGCGCTGGTGTTCGAGCGCGTTGCGCAGTTTCGCGATCAGGTCGAGCGCTTCATGGCCGGGGAGTTGAGCGAAGAAGAGTTCCTGCCGCTGCGCCTGCAAAACGGCCTGTACATGCAAAAGCACGCGTACATGCTGCGGGTGGCCATTCCTTACGGCACGCTGAGCGCCGAACAGATGCGCACACTGGCAAGCATCGCCCGGGACTACGACCGTGGTTACGGCCACTTCACCACCCGGCAAAACATACAGTTCAACTGGATCGAACTGCACGAGGTGCCGGACATTCTCGAGCGTCTGGCGCAGGTCAACATGCATGCGATCCAGACCTCGGGCAATTGCGTGCGCAACATCACCACCGAAGCCTTCGCCGGGGTCGCGGCGGACGAGTTGATCGACCCGCGTCCGCTGGCGGAAATCCTGCGGCAATGGTCGACGATCAACCCGGAATTCCTGTTCCTGCCGCGCAAGTTCAAGATCGCCATCTGCTCGGCGAAGCAGGATCGCGCGGCAATCATGATGCACGACATCGGTCTCTACCTTTACCCCGGCCGTGACGGCCAGATGCTGCTGCGAGTGATCGTCGGCGGCGGTCTGGGGCGCACGCCGATCCTCGGTCTGCAAATCCGCGATGGCCTGCCGTGGCAGCACTTGCTGTCCTACGTCGAGGCGGTGCTGCGGGTTTACAACCGCCACGGCCGACGCGACAACAAGTACAAGGCGCGGATCAAGATTCTGGTGAAGGCGCTGGGTATTGAAGCGTTCGCCAAAGAGGTCGAGGAGGAATGGCAACACCTCAAGGACGGCCCGGCGCAACTGACCGAGGATGAATACCAGCGGGTCGCCAGTGCTTTCGTGCCGCCGAGCTTTCGCACATTGGCGGGCACCGATCTGGATTTCGGCACGCACCTGGCGGAGAACCCGGCGTTCGCCCGTTGGGTCGCGCGCAACGTGCAACCGCATAAAGTGCCGGGCTACACCAGCGTGGTGCTGTCGACCAAACCGGGCCTGGCTTCACCGCCGGGGGACGTGACTGATGCGCAGATGCAGGCCGTGGCCGACTGGTCCGAGCGTTTCGGCTTCGGCGAAATCCGCATCGCCCACGAGCAGAACATCGTCCTGCCGGATGTGCCCAAGTCCGAGCTGTTCTCGTTGTGGCAACTGGCGAAAGAGCAGGGGCTGGGCGCCGCCAACGTCGGTCTGCTGACCGACATCATTGCCTGCCCCGGCGGAGATTTCTGTGCGCTGGCCAATGCCAAATCGATCCCGATTGCCCAGGCGATTCAGGCGCGGTTCGACAACCTCGATTACCTGCATGATCTGGGCGACATCAGCCTGAACATCTCCGGCTGCATGAACGCCTGCGGCCATCACCACATTGGCAATATCGGGATTCTCGGCGTCGATAAAAACGGCAGCGAGTGGTACCAGATCACCCTCGGCGGCGCGCAGGGCAAAAACAGCGCACTGGGCAAAGTCATCGGCCCGTCGTTCAGCGCCGCCGAAGTGCCGCAGGTGATCGAGCGGATCATCGGCACCTTCGTCCGTTATCGCGAGGCCGAAGAACTGTTCGTCGATACCGTGGCGCGCATCGGACTGGAGCCGTTCAAGGAACGGGTCTACCCGAAAGCGCTGGAGGTGCCGGCATGAACAATCTGTTGCGCATGGAGGCGAGTGGGGCGCGGATCGTGCTCGATGATCCGTGGACGCTGATCCGCTCGCCCGAAACGGCTGACAGCACTGAAATGTTGATTCTGCCGCTGGCCCACTGGCTCGAATCACCCTCGACTCACGCGGTCTGGCTGGGCCCGGACGACGGCGTTGAAAGCCTGCTGCCATGGCTGGCCTCGCTGCCCCTGATCGCCCTCGACTTCCCGAGCTTTCGCGACGGCCGCGCCTACAGCCAGGCCTATCTGCTGCGCAGTCGTTTCGGCTGGAAAGGCGAGTTGCGCGCCATCGGCGATGTACTGCGCGACCAGCTCAGCCACATGCGCCAGTGCGGTTTCGACAGCTTCGCCGTGCGCGAGGACAAATCCGCCGAGGATGCGCTCAAGGGCCTGGCCGGGATGAGCGTGTTGTACGGGCGCTCGGTGATCGAGCCGCGACCGTTGTTCCGGCGCCGGTGATGCAGGGGAAACCCTTAGAACCCTGATGAATCGGGGATTTTTCCTTGGGTCGATGGTGGCCTTTTGGTAGAGTCCCCGTCGCCAGCGGGTTTTCGGCTGGACGACGGAACGAAGAAGGGAGTCTGATCAGTGAGTCCGGGCAAAAAAATTCTGGGCCTCACCGCGTTGCTGTTGATGGTGACGCTGTGGGCCGGTTACATCTACGTATTCAACGAAAACCGTGGCGGTCAGCTCGGTGGCGTCGGCGAAAGCACCGCGTGGTGCGGCACGCCGCCGAACACCGAAGCGGCGCTGCTGGGCAAGGATCAGCTGACCCTGCGCATCACCAACAACCTGCGCGGCGAGTTCATGCTCAGCGGCGCGGTAGTGGTCTCCGAACGCACCTTCAACCGCTATGACCTGGGCCGCAACGAACTGCGTCTGCGCCTGGAGCCGTTGCAGTGGTCTTTTGGCGTCACGCCGATCTTCCTCGAACAGGTGAAAGTCCTGCCCCTGAGCCGCAACCTCGCCTCGACCGACAAGAGCGCCTTCGCCGAACTCGAATCGCGGCCGATCAGCGTCCAGGGCCGGGTCACCGAGTTTCCTTTCGACACCTATCGCTACGGCTACAAGCCAGTCCTGTATTACCTCAAGGGTAGCGAGCGCATCGACCTGCGCTTCAAGAACATCACCACGCTGATGGAGATGTCCAACACCTTCACGCCGATCCAGAAGTACAACCGCGCCGACTACATCAACGAGAAAAACTCGATGATCCGCGACGAGGACTACAAGGCCTACGGCCCCCACGAATGCGCGTTCAGCGTCGAGCGCAAGGGCTCGTTCAAGGTTGTGGTGCTGTTGATGCTGCTGGTGCTGTGCCTGCCGTTGCTGCTGGTGTTCTACCGCGATGAGCCGGGGATCGACTTCCTCGCCACGCTGGTCGGAATCGGTGTGGTGCGCACGGTGCTTGTGGGGCCGGTGCAGGATTTCCAGCTGTACAACATTGATTTTCTGTTCGGTGCGGCGATTTTGCTGGTGGGCACGGTGTCGCTGATCAAGGCGATGCGGGCGAACAGTCGACGGGAGATGGCGTTGCGCAGCGGAGAGACTTCGAGCTGGTAGAAGAAAGCCTTGAGCGCCTGTGATGGTCCGGACCTTTCAAAGGTCCGGACCCGACGTTGCGCAATGTTGGGGTTTCTGATCGCAAACGGCGCGAATTTAGCTATACCTGTAACTCCCCCGACGCAATAAATTCGGCCTTCCGACAGGAGTTACAGCATGAAGCTAGCCGTAATGATGAGCACCCTGTGCATTGCCACGCTGGGCGTGGTGGGTTGCTCCAGCAAAACCGTCGCACCCGACGAGTACTCAGGCTTCCTCAAGGACTACAGCCAGCTGAGGGAGGCCAAATCCCCGTCGGGGGCCGAAGTGATGCGCTGGATCGACCCGAAAGTCGACATCGGCAAATTCACCAGCTTCTACGTCGAACCGACCCAGCTCTATCCCAAACCGCAACCCACCGTGAAGATTCCGCAGCAGACCCTCAACGGCATCACCAGCTACTACGATCAGGCGCTCAAGCGTGAACTGGGTAAATCCTTGCCGCTGGCCTCAGGCCCCGGGCCGGGTGTGATTGTGGTGCGCGCCGCCATCACCGCCGTGAGCAGCAAGACCGAAGGCCTGCATGCTTATGAGGTGATTCCGGTGGCGTTGGTGGCGGCAGCGGTCAGTACCGCCAGCGGCATTCGCGATCAGGAAACCACGTTGGCGACCGAAGCGGTGTTCCTCGATGGCGGCACCAACAAGGTGGCGGCGCAGGTGGTGCGCAAAGGCACCGGCAAACCGCTGGAAAACGATTCGCAGGTGATGAAGGCCGATGACGTGAAAAGCGTGATCGATGGCTGGGCGGCGGATCTGCATCAGTCCTACCTCAAGCTCAAGGCCAAGTAAGACCGGCACGCCGGGTCGCCTCTGAGGACGATCCGGCGTGTGCACTACGTCAGAAGCTGGCGCGGGCCAGGCGGTTGTAATGGCTGAGCAAGCCGTCGTAACGGCGGGTCACGGCGTAGTAGTCCTCGCTCAAACGCTCGGGCTTGGCGTGGTTCTGCCAGTCGGCTTGCAGGGTGTTCAATGCTTCGAGATAGTTTTGCCCCGGCTCGCCGATGCGCAGCCACAGATCCCGTGCGGCATCAGTCTTGTTCTGGAATCCACCCGTGCGCGGTGCGAGCCAGGGTTCGCGACGGTTCCACGCCTGTTGCAACTTCGCGGTGGTGTCGGCCAGCAATTTTGGGGTCAGAGTGCGATTTTTCATCGCTTCGTCGAGCACGTCGACGGTCTCCCGCGCCTGAATCATGTACGCCAGCAAGTCCCAGTGAATGTCCCTGCCCAGACGAGCCTCGATCAGCTTGAGCTGTTCGGGACGCTGCGCAGCGTCGAGCGGCAGCAGGCTTTGCCGCAGAGCCGTCGAGGCGTCGATGTACTCCTGTGAAACGCGCTCGATCGCAGCCAGTTCTCCAGGGGAGGGCTGTTGCGACCCGGAGGTGAAACTCGCCTCCCGGTAAAACCGCGTGGGTGCAATGGTGGTCGTAACGTGACTCAGCGCCCGGACGTACTCGTTGGCCTGTCGCGCCAGTTCAGGCTGCCATTCCAGCAGTTCGAGTTTTTCCGTGAGGCCCTGACCGCAGACATCGCGCTGAATGTCTCGCACATTGAACGCGTCGCTGTCGTCGAAATCCTTGAGGCTCTTCAACCAGCGTTGGTCGCGAGGCACGGGCGGTTGAGGGTTCTTGTAGCGGTCGTAGGCCACTCGCCATTGCACGTCGATCCGGTTGACGCAGGCGATCACCGGGCTCAGGGCATTGGCTTGAGCGGTGAGCGGCGCATCGCGCCCGTCCAGCCAGAGATCGAGCTGGAGGAAAGGCCGGATCGCGCCCGTCAGCCCCATGATCACCAGCGCGAAGAAGATCCCGACGCAAAACATCAATCTGGTGGTCATGGGCGCGCCTCCTTGCCGTACCACTGTTCAACGGTGGCCGGTGCGCTGCATTCGGCGGTGGTGGCCGGCAAGCGGCTGCACAGGCGTTCGGTCCAGGGTTGCAGGCCCTGATTGCGATTGACCGTGCCTTGGCTGGCGACCACTTTGAATACGCCGAGCACGAGGGCCAGCACCAGAATTCCGAGGATCGTCACGCCGACTTTCACGGCAGGTCGGCTTTCTTCCCAGGACACCCGCGGCCTGGACTGCCAGCGGCGCACCAGTCCGAAGGTCGCCAGGGTCGCGGCGTACACCCCGCCGGCAATCGGGCCGAAAAACCAGCCGAGCCCGGCCACCATCAATGCGCCGGGCACCAGGTCGCGCAGCACGCCGAACGGCGGCGAGTCTTTGAAAACTCCGGGGCAAAGAGCGGCGCTGAGCCGGTCATCCAGCCGCCATACGCGATGAGCAACGTTGTGCACCAGCCAATTGAGCCCGGCCACGATCACGCCAAACACCACGGTCGAGATCATGACGATATTGATCAACCCACTGAGGCGCACACCCAACGGAATGTAATGGGTGAACGCGCCAATCAGGCAGGCCAGCACCACGCCCACGTAGGTCGGCCAGTCATTGAAGCTCAGTTCCCAGCTTTGCCAGAAAAACGCCGTGCCGCCGGGCATCTGCGCGCAGACCTTGGGGTGATTGGCGTACAGCTCCGAACTCAACTTGCGGCATTGCGCCCAGTCGTCCTCGCGCAGGCGTCGGGCCAGTGCGCGACGGGCGCTGAACGAGCCGGTGCCCAGCAGCAGGCGGGCGGCGCGGTGTTCGGGGGTGACAGCGGGCTCCGTGGCCAGTTGTTGCTGGTGAGCCAGGAAAAGCGGCGCATTCTGGCGAGCCAGCAGGCGTTGCCATTCGCCGTCAGGGCAGGGATTTCCCGTGCAGCCGTGCCAGCCTTGATTGTTGCGCACCCGTTCGAAAATCTCGGGAGACCAGACCGGGGCATCCAGCAGTAAATGGCTGAGCATCCGGTTGAACCATTCCTGTTGCAGTGCAATCGCGAGCCAGTTGTGCTCCCCGCAACGCTCGTAGGCCTGGAGGAAACCTTCAACGTCTTCGCGTTCAAGGGCATCGTGCATCGGTTGCACAATGCGCGCGCGTTGTCGATCCAGCAACAGGTCTATCGATATGTGGTCGAGTTCGAGGCGTTGCCAGGCGCTGAACCAGAAGAAGGTCGGGATGGCCCAGTCCACCAGCGTCTGCGAAGTCTCAGGGTGTTCAATGCAATGATGCAGCACCGTGTCTTCGAAGATGTGCGCGCAGCCCTCTTCGCGGGTGATGGCAAGGCGACGGTTCAGCTCTTCGATGCCGAGCCCGTCCAGCGGGCGGATCGCCAGTTTCAGGGCATCGACCTCGACCACGGTAAGACCGCTCAGGTCCCAGGACTCTTGAATGTCCTGATTCTGCTCCTCATCCTGCTCTTCGTACCGCTGCCATGCCTTGTAGGCCAGCGCCTGCTCATAGGCTTCGCGCAGCCGCTGGAAACCCTCGGGGTCGTCGTCGGGGCGGGTCTGTTTGAGCAGGACGGCATATTGGCGTTTGATCGTGCGCACATCGGCGTCGGCCGACAGGCCAAGGACGGTCCAGCAACTCATTGCGATGACAACTCCATAAAAACCGCGACGCGATCCAGTGGTGGCATTGTGATGTTGCGCACCCTACCTGTTTCGCGCCGAAAAGTCCTCGTGTCTCGCTCAGTCGTCACCGGCCTTACGGAAAATGCTGACGTGCTCGATTCGGGGCTTCAGTGTTTTTTGGCTTGCTCGCGTATGCGTTCTTCCTGCTCGCGCAGTTCCGGGGTGAACTCGGCGCCGAAATCTTCCGCGCTGAACACCTGGCGAATCTCGATTTCCGATTCAGTGCCCGGCATGGGGTTCGGGCAACGCTTGACCCACTCGATGGCTTCCTCTTTGGACTTCACGTCCCAGATCCAGTAACCGGCGATCAACTCTTTGGTCTCGGCGAACGGGCCGTCGATCACGCTACGTTTTTCGCCACTGAAACGTACGCGGGCGCCTTTGCTGCTGGGATGCAGACCGTCGGCTGAAACCAGGATGCCGGCCTTGGCCAGCTCTTCGTTGTAGTTGCCCATGTCGGTCAGCAATTGCTCGCTGGGCATCACGCCGGCTTCGGAGTCGTGGCTGGCTTTGACAATGATCATGAAGCGCATGGTGTTTCTCCGCAGGTGAGTGAGGGATTCATGGCTTAGTCGAACGGCCTGGGTCTGAATCGACAGGTCGTTAAAGAAAAGACGCAGACTTGCGTTTTAACAAGCATCACCCTCTTTGAGAGCGGGGATGTGGGGCTACTGGAGAATGTGTATCCAGTTTTGCGTGCCAGCACATGACAATTTCAGTCCAGGCATAGGTCGTCGGACAATTTCGTGGTTAACTTCTGCCTCTTGCATGCTTTCCCAACAACGTTAAGAAGGACTCCGTTCATGGCTCAAGTCACGCTGAAAGGCAACCCGGTTCAAGTCAACGGCCAACTGCCACAAGCCGGTTCCAAGGCGCCAGCCTTTTCCCTGGTAGCCGGCAATCTGTCCGACGTCACCCTGAAAGACTTCGCCGGCAAGCGCAAAGTGCTGAACATCTTCCCAAGCGTCGACACCCCGACCTGCGCCACCTCCGTGCGCAAGTTCAACGCTCAGGCCAACGACATCAGCAACACCGTGGTGCTGTGCATCTCGGCTGACCTGCCGTTCGCCCAGGCTCGTTTTTGCGGCGCCGAAGGCCTGGAAAACGTACAAAACCTGTCGACCCTGCGCGGCACCGAGTTCCTCGAGAACTACGGCGTGGCCATCGCTGACGGCCCGCTGAAAGGCCTGACCGCCCGTGCGGTGGTTGTTCTGGACGAAAACGACAACGTCCTGCACAGCGAACTGGTCAAGGAAATTGCCGAAGAGCCTGACTACGAAGCGGCGCTGTCCGTTCTCAAGTAAGCGCTTTTACAATTGTTAACGGCCTGGCCCTGTCCAGGCCGTTTTCATTTGTGTATCAGTGTTTTGCCTCACACCTTGAAACGTAAGTGGAAGGTAAATTGCCGGTAAAGCTGCTTTGCTAAATCCCCACCAGTGCTTATCGTTCAGCCTCCCGTAAAAGAAGCCCACGCGCCCAATGGTTAATCACTCCATGCAATCGTCTTCCCGAAACTCCCGTCGCTGGCTGTTGAGCCTGCTTGTCCTGCTGGTCATTGCCGGTCTGTGCTGGAAATTCTGGCCCGCCGGTTCGACCCACAAGGAGGGCGGCGAGAAGGCGCAGGCCGGCCATACCGGCCGTTCGGGGATGATGCGTCCGGGCTTCGGCGGCGCGGCCGGGCCGATTCCGGTACGCGTGGCGCCGGCGGTCACCGGGGACTTCCCGCTGTACTACAAGGCCCTGGGCACGGTGACGGCGCTCAACACTATCAATGTGCGCAGTCGGGTCGGTGGCGAACTGGTGAAGATTTATTTCGAGGAAGGGCAAATGGTCAAGGCCGGTGACCTGCTGGCGGAGATCGACCCGCGTCCGTACCAGAACGCCTTGCTCCAGGCGGAAGGCACCTTGCTGCAGAATCAGGCGCAGTTGAAGAACGCCCAGGTCGATGTCGAGCGCTATCGCGGCCTGTACAAGGAAGACAGCATCGCCAAGCAGACGCTGGACACCGCCGAAGCGCTGGTCGGCCAATACCTCGGCACCGTGAAAACCAATCAGGCGGCGGTCAACGACGCCAAGCTCAATCTCGAATTCACCAAGATCCGCGCACCGATTGCCGGTCGCGTCGGCCTGCGTCAGCTTGACGTCGGCAACCTCGTGGCGGCCAACGACACGACCTCCCTGGCGGTGATCACCCAGACCCAACCGATCAGCGTCGCCTTCACCCTGCCGGAAAACAGCCTGGAAACCGTGCTCGCCCGCTACCGCAGCGGCGCCAAACTGCCGGCGGAGGCCTGGGATCGTGGCGACACCAAACTGCAAGCCACCGGTGTGCTGCAAAGCCTCGACAACCAGATCGACGTGACCACCGGTACCCTGAAATTCAAGGCGCGCTACGAGAACCGCGATCAGTCGCTGTTCCCCAACCAGTTCGTCAACGTTCACCTGCTGGCCGACACCTTGAAAGGTGTGGTGCTGGCGCCGTCCGCCGCCATCCAGTTCGGCACCAACGGCACCTTCGTTTACGCGCTGGACGGCGACAAGAAAGTCACCATCCGCCAATTGAAGATCGGTGCCAGCGACGGCGAAAACACGGTGGTCACCGAAGGTCTTGCCGCCGGCGACCGGGTGGTGCTGGAAGGCACCGACCGTCTGAAGGAAGGCAGCGAAGTGGAAGTGGTCAACGACAGCAAGGATGTGCCGACCACCCCGACCGAGCACCTGCAAGGCAAGTCCGCCGCCACTGCGCCTGACGCCGCCGTCACTGACAAGGCCAAGAAGGGCGCATGAACATTTCGCGTCTGTTCATCCTCCGCCCGGTCGCCACCACGCTGAGCATGCTGGCCATCGTGCTGGCCGGTCTGATCGCCTATCGCCTGCTGCCGGTTTCGGCCTTGCCGCAGGTGGATTACCCGACCATCCGGGTCATGACCCTGTATCCGGGCGCCAGTCCGGACGTGATGACCAGTGCCGTCACCGCGCCGCTTGAGCGCCAGTTCGGGCAGATGCCGGGCCTCACGCAAATGGCCTCGACCAGTTCCGGCGGCGCGTCGGTGCTGACCCTGCGGTTCAGCCTCGACATCAACATGGACGTCGCCGAACAGCAGGTGCAGGCCGCGATCAACGCCGCGACCAACCTGTTGCCGACCGACTTGCCCGCGCCGCCGGTGTACAACAAGGTCAACCCGGCGGACACCCCGGTGCTGACCCTGGCCATCACCTCGAAAACCATGTTGCTGCCCAAACTCAATGATCTGGTCGATACGCGCATGGCGCAGAAGATCGCCCAGATCAGCGGCGTCGGTATGGTCAGCATTGCCGGCGGTCAGCGTCAGGCGGTGCGGATCAAGGTCAACCCGGAGGCCCTCGCGGCCAACGGCCTGAACCTGTCGGACGTGCGCACGCTGATCAGTGCGTCCAACGTCAACCAGCCCAAGGGCAACTTCGACGGCCCGACCCGGGTGTCGATGCTCGACGCCAACGACCAGCTGACGTCGCCCAAGGATTACGCCAACCTGATCCTGGCCTACGCCAACGGTGCGCCGCTGCGGCTCAAGGATGTCGCGCAGATTGTCGACGGCGCCGAGAACGAGCGTCTGGCGGCATGGGCCAACCAGAATCAGGCCGTTCTGTTGAACATTCAGCGTCAGCCGGGCGCCAACGTGATCGAGGTGGTCGACCGGATCAAGGCGCTGCTGCCGAGCATCACCGACAACCTGCCGGCCGGTCTCGACGTGGTCGTGCTGACCGACCGCACCCAGACCATCCGTGCCTCGGTCACCGACGTGCAACATGAATTGCTGATCGCCATCGCACTGGTGGTGATGGTGACGTTCCTGTTCCTGCGGCGCGCCAGTGCCACGATCATTCCGTCGGTGGCCGTGCCGCTGTCGCTGATCGGTACGTTCGGCGTGATGTACCTCGCTGGCTTCTCGGTCAACAACCTGACGCTGATGGCACTGACCATCGCCACCGGTTTCGTAGTCGACGATGCGATCGTGATGCTGGAGAACATCGCGCGTTTCATCGAGGAGGGTGACAGCCCGATGCAGGCGGCGCTCAAGGGCGCGAAGCAGATCGGTTTCACCCTGATTTCCCTGACCCTGTCGCTGATCGCGGTACTGATTCCGTTGCTGTTCATGGCCGACGTCGTGGGGCGGTTGTTCCGCGAATTCGCCATCACCCTGGCGGTAGCGATCCTGATTTCCCTGGTGGTCTCGCTGACCCTGACGCCGATGATGTGCGCGCGTCTGCTCAAGCGTGAGCCGGAAGCACATGAGCAGGGCCGTTTCTACCGCGCCAGTGGCGCGTTCATCGACTGGATGATCGCCGCTTACGGCCGCAAGTTGCAGTGGGTGCTCAAGCACCAGCCGCTGACTCTGCTGGTGGCCATCGGCACGCTGGCCCTGACCGTGTTCCTTTATATGGTGGTGCCCAAGGGCTTCTTCCCGGTGCAGGACACCGGGGTGATCCAGGGCATTTCCGAAGCACCGCAGTCAATTTCCTTTGCCGCCATGGGCGAGCGTCAGCAGGCGCTGGCCAAGGTGATTCTGGAAGATCCGGCGGTAGAAAGCCTGTCGTCCTACATTGGGGTCGACGGTGACAACGCCACGCTCAACAGCGGTCGGTTGCTGATCAACCTCAAACCCCATGGCCAGCGTGATCTGACGGCGACCGAAGTGATTGCCCGCCTGCAACCGCAGTTGGACAAGCTTGTCGGCATCCGTCTGTTCATGCAGCCGGTGCAGGACCTGACCATCGAAGACCGCGTCAGCCGCACCCAGTATCAGTTCAGCATGTCGTCGCCGGATTCCGAATTGCTCAGTCTGTGGAGCGGCCGTCTGGTCGAGGCTCTGGCCCAGCGCCCGGAACTGACTGACGTCGCCAGCGACTTGCAGGACAAGGGTTTGCAGGTGTTCCTGGTGATTGACCGCGACGCCGCTTCACGGCTGGGCGTGTCGGTGTCGAACATCACCGATGCGCTGTACGACGCGTTCGGCCAGCGGCAGATCTCGACCATCTACACCCAGGCCAGTCAGTACCGCGTGGTGCTGCAGGCTCAGGCCGGGGAGAAGATCGGCCCGCAGGCGCTGGATCAGATTCACGTCAAGACCACCGATGGCGGTCAGGTGCGGTTGTCGAGCCTGGCCCACGTCGAGGAACGGCAGGCGCAACTGGCGATTACCCACATCGGCCAGTTCCCGGCGGTGATGATGTCGTTCAACCTCGCACCCGGCGTGGCGCTGGGGCATGCGGTGGACATCATCGAGCAGGTGCAGAAGGACATCGGCATGCCGATCGGCGTGCAGACCCAGTTCCAGGGCGCCGCCGAAGCGTTCCAGGCGTCGCTGTCGAGCACCTTGCTGCTGATTCTGGCGGCGGTAGTGACCATGTACATCGTGCTCGGCGTGCTCTACGAGAGCTACATTCACCCGATCACCATTCTGTCGACCTTGCCGTCGGCGGCGGTCGGGGCGTTGCTGGCGTTGCTGCTCAGTGGCAATGACCTGGGGATGATCGCGATCATCGGCATCATCCTGCTGATCGGTATCGTGAAGAAGAACGCGATCATGATGATCGACTTCGCCCTCGACGCCGAACGCACTCAGGGCATGGCGCCGGAGCAGGCGATTTATCAGGCCGCGCTGTTGCGCTTCCGGCCGATTCTGATGACGACGCTGGCGGCGCTGTTCGGCGCAGTGCCGCTGATGCTGGCCACCGGTTCCGGTGCTGAATTGCGTCAACCGCTGGGTCTGGTGATGGTCGGCGGGTTGCTGGTGAGTCAGGTGCTGACCTTATTCACGACGCCCGTGATTTACCTGGCTTTTGATCGGTTGGGACGGCGTTGGGCGAAGTCCGGCACAGGAGAGGTTGCGTGAAGGGCGACGTGAATACAGCTGCAAGCGTCAAGCTTCGAGCTGCAAGAGAAAAGCGGACTCGGAACAGGTTTTTAGCTTGCGGCTTGCAGCTTGCCGCTAGTGGTTGCCACCTATGAATCTTTCGGGTCCTTTCATCAAGCGCCCCGTGGCAACCATGCTGCTTTCATTGGCGATCATGCTGCTGGGCGGTGTGAGCTTCGGCCTGCTGCCGGTGTCGCCGCTGCCGCAAATGGACTTCCCGGTGATCGTGGTGCAGGCCAGCCTGCCCGGCGCCAGTCCGGAGGTCATGGCGTCCACCGTGGCCACGCCGCTGGAGCGCTCGTTCGGCGCCATCGCCGGCGTCAACACCATGAGCAGCCGTTCCAGCCAGGGCTCGACCCGGGTGATTCTGCAATTCGACCTCGATCGCGACATCAACGGCGCAGCGCGGGAAGTGCAGGCGGCGATCAACGCTTCGCGCAACCTGCTGCCGAGCGGGATGCGCAGCATGCCGACCTACAAGAAGGTCAACCCGTCGCAGGCACCGATCATGGTGCTGTCGCTGACCTCGGACGTGCTGGAAAAAGGCCAGCTCTATGACCTGGCGTCGACCATCCTGTCCCAAAGCTTGTCCCAGGTGCAGGGCGTCGGTGAAGTGCAGATCGGCGGCAGCTCTTTGCCGGCGGTGCGCATTGAACTCGACCCCCAGGCGCTGAACCAGTACGGCGTGGCCCTGGACGATGTGCGCAAGACCATCGCCGAAGCCAATGTGCGCCGGCCCAAGGGCTCGGTCGAGGACGACCAGCGCCTGTGGCAGATCCAGGCCAACGACCAGTTGGAGAAAGCCAAGGATTACGAATCGCTGATCATCCACTACAACGGCGGCGCGGCCCTGCGTCTGAAAGACGTGGCCAAGGTCAGCGACGGCGTGGAAGACCGCTACAACAGCGGTTTCTTCAACGACGACGCGGCTGTGTTGCTGGTGATCAACCGCCAGGCCGGCGCCAACATCATCGAGACGGTCAACGAGATCAAGGCGCAGTTGCCGGCGTTGCAGGCGGTGCTGCCGGCCAGCGTCAAACTGAACCTGGCGATGGATCGCTCGCCGGTGATCAAGGCCACCCTGCACGAAGCGGAAATGACCCTGCTGATCGCCGTGGCGCTGGTGATTCTGGTGGTGTTCCTGTTTCTCGGCAATTTCCGTGCGTCCCTGATTCCGACGTTGGCGGTGCCGGTGTCGCTGGTCGGCACCTTTGCGGTGATGTACCTCTACGGCTTCTCGCTGAACAACCTGTCGCTGATGGCGCTGATTCTCGCCACCGGGCTGGTGGTGGACGACGCCATCGTGGTGCTGGAGAACATTTCCCGGCACATCGACGAAGGCGTCAAACCGATGAAGGCCGCGTACCTCGGGGCCAAGGAAGTCGGGTTTACCTTGCTGTCGATGAACGTCTCGCTGGTGGCGGTGTTCCTGTCGATCCTGTTCATGGGCGGGATCATCGAAAGCCTGTTCCGCGAGTTCTCCATCACCCTGGCCGCGGCCATCGTGGTGTCGCTGGTGGTTTCTTTGACGCTGACCCCGATGCTCTGCGCCCGCTGGCTCAAACCCCATACACCGGGCGAGGAAAACCGCCTGCAACGCTGGAGCCGCCGCACCAACGACTGGATGGTCGGCAAATACGCCACCAGCCTCGACTGGGTGTTGCGTCACCGGCGCCTGACATTGCTGAGCCTGATCATCACCGTCGGGGTGAACGTCGCCCTCTATGTGGTGGTGCCGAAAACCTTCATGCCGCAGCAGGACACCGGCCAGTTGATCGGTTTCGTGCGCGGTGACGACGGTCTGTCGTTCAGTGTGATGCAGCCGAAAATGGAGACCTTCCGGCGCGCCGTGCTCAAGGACGCAGCGGTCGAGAGTGTCGCCGGGTTCATCGGTGGCACCAACGGCACCAACAACGCCTTCATGCTGGTGCGCCTGAAACCGATCAAGGAGCGCAATATCTCGGCACAGAAGGTCATCGAGCGCCTGCGCAAGGAAATGCCCAAGGTGGCCGGTGCGCAGTTGATGCTGATGGCCGACCAGGACCTGCAATTCGGCGGCGGCCGCGAGCAGACCACTTCGCAGTACAGTTACATTCTGCAAAGCGGTGATCTGGGTGAGCTGCGCGAGTGGTACCCGAAAGTGGTCACCGCGTTGCGGGCCTTGCCCGAGCTGACCGCCATCGATGCCCGCGAAGGCGCGGGTGCGCAGCAGGTGACATTGATCGTCGACCGCGATCAGGCCAAACGCCTGGGCGTGGACATGGAAATGGTCACAGCGGTGCTCAACAACGCTTACAGCCAGCGGCAGATTTCCACGATCTACGACAGCCTTAACCAGTATCAGGTGGTGATGGAGGTCAATCCGAAATACGCTCAGGACCCGGTGACGCTCAAGCAGGTCCAGGTGATCACCGCCGACGGTGCGCGGATTCCGCTGTCGACTTTCGCTCATTATGAAAACAGCCTGGAAGACGATCGCGTCAGCCACGAAGGCCAGTTTGCTTCCGAGAGCATTTCCTTCGACATGGCCGAAGGTGTGACGGTGGAGCAGGGCAGCGCCGCCATCGAACGGGCGATTGCCAAGCTCGGTCTGCCGGAAGACGTGATCGTGAAAATGGCCGGCACCGCCGATGCCTTCGCCGCTACCCAGAAGAGCCAGCCGTTCATGATCCTCGGTGCGCTGCTGGCGGTGTATCTGGTGCTGGGCGTGCTGTATGAAAGCTACATTCATCCGCTGACGATTCTGTCGACGCTGCCTTCGGCCGGGGTCGGTGCCTTGCTGTCGATCTATGTGCTGGGCGGCGAGTTCAGCCTGATCTCGCTGCTCGGGCTGTTCCTGCTGATCGGCGTGGTGAAGAAGAACGCGATCCTGATGATCGACCTGGCGCTGCAACTGGAACGTCATCAAGGCATGGCGCCGCTGGAGTCGATCCGCAGCGCCTGTCTGCAACGTTTGCGGCCGATCCTGATGACCACGCTGGCGGCGATCCTCGGCGCCTTGCCGTTGCTGCTCAGCCGGGCCGAAGGCGCGGAAATGCGCCAGCCGCTGGGCCTGACCATTATCGGCGGGCTGATTTTCAGCCAGGTGCTGACCCTTTACACCACGCCTGTGGTTTACCTCTATCTCGACAAGTTGCGCCATCGTTTCAACAAATGGCGTGGCGTGCGCACCGATGCCGCTCTGGAAACTCCGCTATGACTGACCGTTCGCTTATCAATCTGGCCACTGTCCGCGGCTCGCGCCTGCTGAGCCTGTCGCTGTGCGTGGCGATGCTCAGTGCCTGCGCCGTCGGCCCGGACTACCAGCGCCCGCAGACCGCCGAAATCGCCCAGTACAAGGAAGCCGAAGGCTGGCGTCAGGCCAACCCGAGCGATTCCCTGGCACGCGGCGCGTGGTGGGAGCTGTATGGCGACCGTCAGCTCAACCAGCTGATCGAGAAACTCAACAGCTCCAACCAGACCGTCGCCCAGTCCGAGGCCCAGTACCGTCAGGCCCAGGCGTTGGTGCGCAGTGCGCGCGGAGCGTTTTATCCGAGTATTGATCTGAGTGCCGGCAAGACCCGTTCCAGTCAGGGTACCGGTAGCAGCAGTTCAAGCTTGAGCAGTTCCTCCAGCGGTATTCGTGACACCTACAACGCGCAACTGGGCGTGAGTTGGGAAGCGGATGTCTGGGGCAAGTTGCGTCGCGGCCTGGAAGCCAATGAGGCCAGCGCTCAGGCGAGCTATGCCGATCTGGCGGCGATGCGTTTGAGCCAGCAGTCGGAGCTGGTGCAAAACTACCTGCAATTGCGGGTGATCGATCAGCAGAAACGCCTGCTCGAATCGACAGTGGCGGCTTACGAGCGCTCGTTGAAAATGACCATGAACCAGTACAACGCCGGGGTTTCCGGGCGGGACGCGGTGGCGCAGGCGCAGACCCAGCTGAAAACCACTCAGGGTGATCTGGTGGACCTGATCTGGCAACGGGCGCAGTTCGAAAACGCCATCGCGGTACTGACCGGCCAGCCCCCCGCCGAATTCAATATTGCCGAGACCCAGGACATTCCCAAGCTGCCGCAGATTCCGCTGAGCCTGCCGTCGCAGTTGCTCGAGCGCCGTCCGGACATCGCCTCGGCGGAGCGCTCGGTGATTGCCGCCAACGCCAACATCGGCGTGGCCAAGGCCGCGTATTACCCCGACTTCAGCCTGAGCATGAGCGGCGGCTACAGCAGCAGTACCTCGCAGAATCTGATCAGCCTGCCGAACCGCTTCTGGTCGGTCGGGCCGAAAATGACTTTGCCGCTGTTCGACGGCGGCATCCGTTCGGCCGAAGTCGACCGCACCGAAGCGGTGTACGACCAGACCGTGGCCAAATACCGCCAGACCGTGCTCGACGGTTTCCGCGAGGTGGAAAACTATCTGGTGCAGTTGAAGGTGTACGAAGACGAAGCGGTCGTGCGCCAGGAAGCCCTCGATGCGGCACGGGATTCGTTGCGTCTGACGGAAAACCAGTACAAGGCCGGGGTGATTGCTTATCTCGATGTGGTGACGGTGCAGGCCACGGCGTTGAGTAATGAACGCACTGTCCTGAATATCCTGCAGAGCCGTTTGATTGCCAGTGTGCAGTTGATTGCGGCGCTGGGCGGTGGGTGGGATGGGCAGTTGGAAACCACTGATAACCGCTGACGTGAAGTCATGATCGTTCCCACGCTCCGCGTGGGAATGCAGCCCGGGACGCTCCGCGTCCCTTCCAGAGCCGAACGCGGAGCGTCCGTTGAGGCATTCCCACGCAGAGCGTGGGAACGATCTGCCGGCGAGGCGGACGATCTTCTCAAGACCCTGAATCAGAGCCTTGCCCGACGATCAAACAAGCGTTTCATCGGGTTGATGGCCATTTGATTACTTTGTCAGTGCGTTCTTCTGCGCAATCAGTACAATCGGCGCATTTGGCCCCGCGGAGAACGGACGCAGTACGGCGGGGTGGTCACGAGAATTCCCATGCTCATCGGTAGCTACTCCTTCACGCTGGTTTTCATTTCGCTGTGTGTGGCGATCCTCGCTTCCTACACCGCGCTCGATCTCACCGGGCGCATTGCCACTGCCAAGGGCCGCGCCGTGCATTTATGGACGGCCGGCGGGGCGTTTGCCATGGGCATCGGCGTCTGGTCGATGCACTTCATTGGCATGCTGGCGTTCAAGCTGCCGATCAGCCTCGGTTACGACATTTCGATCACGGCGCTTTCATTGCTGATCGCCGTGCTGTCCTGCGGTTTCGCGCTGTGGCTGGTCAGTCAGCCGAAACTGCCGGCCTGGCAACTGGCCTTTGGCGCGTTGATCATGGGCGCCGGCATCAGCGCCATGCATTACACCGGCATGGCCGCGATGCGCATGCAGCCGGGCATCGACTACGATCCGACACTGTTCGGCGCCTCGTTGCTGATCGCTGTCGGCGCTTCGGCGGCAGCGCTGTGGATCGCCTTTCGCCTGCGTCAGCATTCGCCTTACGTGCGGCTGTTTCGGGCCGGGGCGGCGATTGTCATGGGCGTGGCGATTGTCGGCATGCACTACACCGGCATGGCGGCGGCGCGGTTTCCTGATGGCAGTTTTTGCGGCGCGGCACTCAGCGGCCTGAACGGCAACGGCCTCGACAATCTGGTGCTGATCACCACGCTGGCGGTGCTGGCCATTGCGCTGCTGACCTCGATTCTCGACGCCCGCCTCGAAGCCCGTACGGCTGATCTGGCCCATTCATTGACCGTGGCCAACCGCGAACTCACCCAACTGGCGCTGCACGACACCCTGACCGGCCTGCCGAACCGCATGTTGCTGGACGACCGGATCAATCAGGCGATGAAAAAGGTCAACGAGCAGGGCGGCTGTTTTGCGCTGATGTTCATCGATCTGGACGGCTTCAAACCGGTCAACGACGCTTTCGGTCACCACATGGGCGATCAGTTGCTGCGCGAAGTGGCGGTGCGTCTGCGCGAAGACTTGCGCAGCCTCGACACGCTGGCGCGGATCGGTGGCGATGAGTTTGTCCTGCTGGTGCGCCTGACCGAACCCAACGATGCACTGGGTCTGGCGGCGCGTCAGGTCGGCTTGATCGCCCGGTCGTTCCGGGTCGCCGAGCATGAGTTGCAGATTTCCGCCAGCGTCGGCATTGCCCTGTACCCCGGCAACGGGGAGAGCGCCCAGGAACTGCTGATGAATGCTGACGCCGCGATGTACCACGCCAAGGGCGGCGGCAAGAACGGTTACAGCTTCTTCGACGTTTCGATGAACAGCAACGCGCGCAAGCAACTGCAATTGCTGCAGGACTTGCGGGCGGCGCTGGAGCATGGCGAGTTCAGCCTGCATTACCAACCCAAATTTCATGCGGCCGACGGTCGTCCGGTCGGTGCCGAAGCCTTGTTGCGCTGGGAACATCCGACCCAGGGCATGCTGATGCCGGACAAGTTCATCGATCTGGCGGAGAAGACCGGACTGATCATTCCGATTGGCGAGTGGGTGCTCAATGAGGCCTGCCGGCAGATGCGCGAGTGGTACGTACTGGGCTACACCGACTGGCGGATTGCGGTGAACCTGTCGGCGTTGCAGTTCTGCCATGCAGGGCTGGTAAGCAGCGTGGCCAAGGCCCTGGCCACCCACCATTTACCGGCCAACAGCCTGACCCTGGAAATCACCGAAACCACCGCCATGAGTGACGCCGATGCGAGCATGACGGTGTTGCAGGAACTGTCCGACATGGGCGTCGACCTGTCCATCGACGACTTCGGCACCGGTTATTCGAGCCTGATGTACCTCAAGCGTTTGCCGGCCAACGAGCTGAAGATCGATCGCGGTTTCGTCCGCGATCTGGAACACGACAGCGATGACGCGGCCATCGTCTCGGCGATCGTCGCCCTCGGTCAGGCGCTGGGGCTGCGCATCGTGGCTGAAGGCGTGGAAACCGATTCGCAGCAGGATTTCCTGACGCAACTGGGCTGCGATTCGCTGCAGGGTTATCTGCTCGGTCACCCGATGCCGGCGGATCGCTTCCTGCAGGACATCGTGCGCGGCAAACAATTGGCGGTGAGCTGAGCCGCTAATCGCAGGTCATGCAAAACCCTGCAATGACGGTTATTCTTGCCCCGACTGTTACGTGTGCATCGGGGGAAAGGCCAGCATGGATAAAGTCATTGTGATCACCGGCGGTGGTCGTGGAATCGGCGCCGCCACCGCGCTGTTGGCTGCCGAGCAAGGCTATCGGATCTGCATCAATTACCAGACCGACGAACAGGCCGCTCACCACGTGCTGGACCAGGTGCGTGAGCGCGGCGCCACAGCCATCGCCGTGCGTGCCGACGTCAGTATCGAAGACGAAGTGATTGCGCTGTTTCACCGGGTCGACACCGAACTGGGCCGCGTCACCGCCCTGGTCAACAACGCCGGCACCGTGGGGCAAAAATCCCGGGTCGACGAAATGTCCGAATTCCGCATTCTCAAAATCATGAAAACCAATGTGCTGGCGCCGATCCTCTGCGCCAAGCACGCGATTCTGCGCATGTCGCCCAAACACGGCGGGCAGGGTGGCAGCATCGTCAACGTCTCCTCGGTCGCCGCGCGGCTGGGCTCGCCGAATGAATATGTCGATTACGCGGCGTCCAAAGGCGCGCTGGATACGTTCACCATCGGTCTGTCCAAGGAAGTGGCGGGCGAGGGGATTCGGGTGAATGCGGTGCGTCCAGGTTACATCTATACCGACTTCCACGCCTTGAGCGGCGACCCGGATCGGGTCAGCAAGCTGGAGTCCGCGATTCCGATGGCCCGGGGCGGGCGGCCGGATGAAGTGGCGGAGGCGATTGTCTGGTTGCTGTCGGACAAGGCTTCGTATGCCACGGGGACTTTCGTCGATCTCGGCGGCGGCCGTTAATGATCGTTCCCACGCTCCGCGTGGGAATGCAGCCCAGGACGCTCCGCGTCCCCTCCAGAGCTGGAACGCGGAGCGTCCCTTGAGGCATTCCCACGCGGACGGTTCGACGCCTCGACGTGGGAACGATCAACGATCAGCGGCCACTCAGAACGACCGCACAATCCGCCCCAACGTCTCCATCGCCTTCTCCGCATCCTCGGTCCACGGGCTGCCGTAGTTCAGTCGAATGCAATTTCTGAAGCGCTGGGTCGGCGAAAAGATCGGCCCCGGCGCAATGCTGATGCCCTGCGCCAACGCCATCTGAAACAACTTCAACGAATCCATCTGCGGTGGCAGTTCCAGCCACAGAAAATAACCGCCGGCGGGTTGGCTCACGCGTGTCTGCGCCGGGAAGTAGCGGGCGATGGCCGCGAGCATGGCGCTTTGCTGTTCTTCCAGGGCGTAGCGCAGTTTGCGCAGGTGACGGTCGTAGCCGCCGTGTTGCAGGTAGTCGGCGATGGCCGCTTGTGCCGGCATCGAGGCGCACAGCGAGGTCATCAGTTTCAGTCGTTCGATTTTCTGTGCGTAGCGGCCGGCGGCGACCCAGCCGATTCGGTAGCCGGGGGCCAGGCTCTTGGCGAACGAGCCGCAGTGCATCACCAGCCCTTCGGTGTCGAAGGCTTTGGCGGGTTTCGGCGCCTGCTGGCCGTAATAGAGTTCGGCGTAGACGTCGTCTTCGATCAGCGGTACCTGATGCTGTTTCAGCAGTTCCACCAGTTCCTGTTTCTTGGCCTCGGGCATGGTCGCGCCCATCGGGTTCTGGAAACTGGTCATGCACCAGCAGGCCTTGATCGGGTGTCGTTCCAGTGTCTGGGCGAGCACGCCGAGGTCGATGCCGTCGCGCGGGTGCACAGGGATTTCCACGGCTTTGAGTTTCAGCCGTTCCAGCACTTGCAGGCTGGCATAGAACGCCGGGGCTTCGATGGCCACCAGATCACCGGGTTCGGTCACAGCTTGCAGGCACAGGTTCAGTGCTTCGAGGGCGCCGTTGGTGATGAGCAGTTCTTCCATCGGCAGCATCAGGCCGCCGACCATGTAACGCAGGGCGATTTGCCGACGCAGTTGCGGGTTGCCCGGCGACATGTCGGTGACCACCATGCGCGGGTCCATCTCCCGGGCGGCGCTGGCCAGTGAGCGGGACAGACGTTGCAGCGGGAACAGGGTCGGGCTGGGGAACGCCGAGCCGAACGGCACGGTGCTCGGGTCCTTGATCGATTCCAGTACCGAGAACACCAGTTCGCTGACGTCGACCTTGGTGGACTCGTTGACCTGACTGCTGATCACCGGCTCCGAGAACGGGCTCGGGGCGTGGGTATTGACGAAGTAGCCGGAGCGCGGGCGGGCGCGGATCAGGCCGCGACGTTCCAGCAGGTAATAGGCCTGGAACACCGTGGACGGGCTGACGCCGTAGGTCTGGCTCGCGTAGCGCACCGACGGCACCCGCTGACCGGGGCCGAGGACGCCGGAGCGGATCAGTTCAGCGATGTCGTCGGCGAATTTTTCGTAGCGTTTCATCGGGGGCCTTGGTGCTGGTTGAATGTGTAGAGTGTCAGGGAAAAGCCCCCTCACCCTAGCCCTCTCCCGGAGGGAGAGGGGACTGAACGAGTTGTTTGTTCGAGTTACGCCGACTTGAAAGTCCGGAGTCGAACTCGGGTTTGCAAGCAACTGAGATCTGCTCCCTTTCCCCCTCGGGGGAGAGGGCTGGGGTGAGGGGGCGATTCTAAGGGATCAGCGATTCATCGGCGCAACAAACCGGCTCTTCGCCACGCTATAAATCCCCGGCTCATCACTGTCGGCAATCTTGAAACTCAAGGTCTGTGAGCTGCTGGCCGGGCGTTCGGAGGTCATCGCCACCGACACCGGCACATCGACGATCTCGCCCGGCGCCAGGCTCAGTTCGGTCTTGCCTTGCAGCTCGAAGCCTTCACCGTCCACCAGCGTCAGGTTGTAGTCCTGCCGCTGCTGGGTCTTGTTGATGACCTTGAGGGTGTAGATGTTTTCAATCTGGCCCTGAGCGTTTTCACGGAACAGGCCACGGTCCTTGGTCACGTCCAGCGAGACCATTGGTCGTTCCACCAACGCCAGGGCGAGGGCGCCGATCATCACCACCAGCACCGCGACGTAGCCGATCAGCCTTGGACGCAGCAGATGCGTCTTGCCACCCTGCAATTCACGCTCGGAGGTGTAGCGAATCAGGCCACGGGGGTAATTCATCTTGTCCATGATCGAGTCGCAGGCATCGATGCACGCCGCGCAACCGATGCATTCCATTTGCAGGCCGTCGCGGATGTCGATGCCGGTCGGGCAGACCTGCACGCACAACTGGCAGTCGATGCAATCGCCGAGGCCGGCTTCGGCCGGTTTCACCTCGCGCTTGCGCGGGCCCCGGTTTTCGCCACGGGCGGCGTCGTATGAAATGGTCAGGGTGTCCTTGTCGAACATCACGCTCTGGAATCGCGCATACGGGCACATGTGCATGCACACCGCTTCACGCAGCCAGCCGGCATTTATGTAGGTGGCGGCGGTAAAGAACAGCACCCAGAACAGGCTGACACCGCCGATCTGCAAGGTCAGCAGTTCTTCGGCCAGCGGCCGGATCGGGGTGAAGTAGCCGACGAAGGTCAGGCCGGTCAGCACGCTGATTGCCAGCCACAGCGTGTGCTTGGCCGCACGCCGCGCCAGTTTGTTCAGGCTCCACGGCGCCGCCTGCAATTTGATCCGCTGGTTGCGCTCGCCTTCGGTGATCTTCTCGCACCACATGAAGATCCACGTCCACGAACTCTGCGGGCAGGTGTAGCCACACCAGACCCGGCCGGCGAACACGGTAATCGCGAACAGGCCGAACGCGGCGATGATCAGCAGCGCCGAGAGCAGAATGAAATCCTGCGGCCAGAACGTCGCGCCAAAGATGTGGAATTTGCTTTCGGAAAGGTCCCAGAGCACTGCCTGACGACCGCCCCAGTTCAGCCACACCGTGCCGAAAAACAACAGGAACAGAAACCCCGCACCACTCATGCGCAAGGTGCGGAACAGGCCGGTGAAGCTGCGGGTGAAAATCTGATTGTCGCTGGTGGCGTGTTTCGCCTTCATTGGGCGCGCCGGGACTTTTTTTATCCGGGGAGATGCTTCTACGGTTCGGACGGGGATTCGTTCGCTCATGGTCGTTCGCTCATCAGCCTCCATCAGGCCAGGGAACTATGAGCGCCGATCTGTTTGCATAACAGACTCAGCTATTTCAATAAAAAGCGTATCAGATGGGCTGTTCTGCCACGCCTGCGACAACTTGAAGCAGCCCGCAGGCCAAGGCGCAAATGCCTATCCCAGACGCCTGCGCCGGTTGTTGATCGAGGTCAGTCAAATCACCGAATCACTGTCGTCGGCCTTCAGGTGTTTGCGCCCATCCCGGGCGCCTGCGACGGTCAACGCATCAGCTTCGGCCTCGGTGACGTAGATGCGCCGTCCTTCCACTTCGACGAACGACATGGCTTTTTCGCTATCGGTCCTGACTTCCAGCGTGTCGCAGATCCGGATTTCCTCACCGTTTTCAACGGTGAAAAAACAGACTTTCGATTCCGGATTGCTTTCATCGATACGAAGGGGCATGGGGTTGTCCTTTTTTCACGGGAGTCTGAATCGTTAGGGTGCGCGGTTCTGCAGATCGTTCTACGCAACCGATTAATGGTCGGCGCTGTCCATCCTTTATCAACTCATAACAAGGACTGGACGATGAACGCCTGGTGGCATGAAGTGTGGGAAACCCTGCAAGCGGAATTCGCCGACATCGGCGATGCGTCGCAGCTGACCCGGATCACCGTGCGCCTGTTGATGGCGGCCATATTGGGCGGGATTCTCGGGTTTGAGCGCGAGCACAAGGGCAAGGCTGCCGGGGTGCGAACGCACATGCTGGTAGCCCTTGGCGCGGCGTTGTTCGTGCTGGTACCGCAATTGTCCGGATCCCAGGCCGATGCCATGAGCCGGGTGGTGCAGGGCGTGATTGCCGGGATCGGCTTTCTCGGCGCCGGCACCATCCTCAAGAATCACGAAGGCGACGAAGGCCACGTCAAGGGCCTGACCACCGCCGCCGGTTTGTGGATGACCGCCGCCATCGGCGTCGCGGCCGGTCTGGGCCGCGAGGCGACGGCGGTGCTCAGTACGTTGCTCGCGTTGGGGATCTTCAGTGTCATGCCGCGGATCGTCAGGGTCTTCGAAAAGGATCACATCGAGAAGGACCGCATCGAGAAAGACCACAACGACCTACGCTGATCAGACGATTACCGGCGGCATGGTCGTCGGCGGTTCTTCCTTGGGCGGTGGCGTGGTGCCAGGCGGCTCCTGTTCGGGAATCGGTTGCGGTTCGGTTTCGGGCAGGGTCGGTTTGTCGATGTTCGGATCGGGTGTTTCAGCGGGAATCGGAATAGTCATCGGGTGAACCTCCGTGTGGCACTTGGCGTGGGACGTGCTTAAGTGGATTGACCACTTCACTGCGAAATCGATCCGATTTTGTAGCGCGGCAAATCCCTGTGAACTTTTCCCGGCGACGGCCGCTCGGAACCTGAGAGAGTTCATCCGGGCCCAGGCCCGACCGTGACCGCCAAACAGGCAAACGAGCGTCCTTGGGGCGTTAAGGAGAGATGCTCAATGACTGCTGAAAAACCTTCCGAACAGAGCTACAACCCGCACATGCCGCTGTCGCAGGCCTTGCTGTTGCCGCGCATCGTCATTGAAAACACCATGCCGACCCTCGACGGCGGGCAGTTTGCCGTCAAGGCGATCGCAGGTCGGGAGATCGTGGTTACCAGCAAGGTGTTCGCTGACGGTCACGACAAACTGGCGGTGCGCATCCGCTGGCGCGAAGAGGGTGACGAGACCTGGCAGACCGAAGTCATGAGCGATCAGGGCAACAATGGCTGGCGCGGTGTGTTTCAGCCGCAGCGCATGGGCCGTTATCTGTTCCTGATCGAAGCCTGGATCGACCAGTTCGCCAGTTTTCAGTACGAACTGGAGAAAAAGCACACCGCCGGCGTCCCGGTCAGCCTCGAGCTGCAAGAGGGACGCACCATGGTGCAGCAGGCCGCCGAGCGCAGCGAAGGTCAGCTCAGCGAACAACTGGCCGGCTTGCACCACGAATTGTCCGGCCTGCTCGAAACCGAGCAGGTCGCGTTGTTTCTGCACTCGCGCAGTGCGCAACTGATGGCCGAGGCCGATCACCGCGCCTACCTGAGCCTCAGTGCGGAATTCCCGGTGGACGTCGAGCGCGAATTGGCGGAATTCGCCAGTTGGTACGAACTGTTTCCCCGCTCGATCACCGACGATCCCGCCCGCCACGGCACCTTCAATGACGTGCACTCGCGCCTGCCGATGATTCAGGACATGGGTTTTGACGTGTTGTACTTCACGCCGATCCACCCGATTGGCCGCAGCCATCGCAAGGGGCGCAACAATTCTCTGAGCGCCGGCCCGGACGATCCCGGCAGCCCGTATGCGATCGGCAGCGAGGAGGGCGGCCACGAAGCGATTCACTCGCAACTCGGCACCCGTGAGGACTTCCGTCGGCTGGTGGCCGCCGCTGCCGAGCATGGTCTGGAAATCGCTCTCGACTTCGCGATCCAGTGTTCCCAGGATCACCCGTGGCTGAAGCAGCATCCGGGCTGGTTCAACTGGCGGCCGGACGGCACGATCAAATACGCGGAGAACCCGCCGAAGAAATACCAGGACATCGTCAACGTCGACTTCTACGCACCGGAAGCGATTCCGAGCCTGTGGGTCGAGCTGCGCGACATCGTGGTCGGCTGGGTGCAGGAGGGCGTGAAGATCTTTCGCGTCGATAACCCGCACACCAAGCCGTTGCCGTTCTGGCAATGGCTGATCGCTGATGTCCGTACGTTGTACCCGGAAGTGATTTTCCTCGCCGAAGCCTTTACCACCCCGGCGATGATGGCGCGGCTGGGCAAGGTCGGGTACACCCAGAGCTACACCTATTTCACCTGGCGCAACACCAAGGCCGAACTGGCGACCTATTTCAGCGAACTCAATGAATCGCCGTGGCGCGAGTGCTACCGGCCGAATTTCTTCGTCAACACCCCGGACATCAACCCGGCGTTTCTGCATGAGTCGGGACGTCCCGGGTTTCTCATCCGCGCCGCGCTGGCGACCATGGGTTCGGGCCTGTGGGGCATGTACTCGGGGTTTGAACTGTGCGAATCGGCGCCGGTGCCGGGCAAGGAGGAATACCTCGATTCCGAGAAGTACGAGATCCGCGTCCGCGACTTCAACCAGCCCGGCAATATCATTGCCGAGATCGCCCAGCTCAACCGCATCCGCCGCCAGAACCCGGCGCTGCACAGCCATCTGGGCCTGAAGATCTACAACGCCTGGAACGACAACATTCTGTATTTCGGCAAGCGCAGTGCGGACGGCAGCAACTTCATTCTGGTGGCCGTCAGCCTGGATCCGCATAACGTACAGGAGGCGAATTTCGAGCTGCCGCTGTGGGAAATGGGCCTGCCGGACGATGCTACCACCCACGGCGAAGACCTGATGAACGGCCATCGCTGGGACTGGCACGGCAAGTACCAGTTCATGCGGATCGACCCGGCATATCAGCCGTTTGGAATCTGGCGCATTACTTCTTCCTGATCGACTTGATCGGTTCCTGATCGTTCCCACGCTCCGCGTGGGAATCCATACCGGGACGCTCCGCGTCCCAAAGCGGACGCAGAGCGTCCATGGCGGCATTCCCACGCGGAGCGTGGGAACGATCAGAAGCAGCTTCGGCTTCAATGAATTCAACAGGAGTTTCACATGGCGAAGAAACCCAAGGCAGCCACCTTTATCAAGGATCCGCTCTGGTACAAGGACGCGGTCATCTATCAAGTTCACGTCAAATCCTTTTTCGATTCGAATAACGACGGGATCGGCGACTTTCCGGGCCTGATCGCCAAACTCGATTACATCGCCGATCTTGGCGTCAACACCATCTGGCTGTTGCCGTTCTACCCCTCGCCACGCCGCGACGACGGTTACGACATCGCCGAATACCGGGGCGTCCACAGCGATTACGGGACGATGGCCGACGCCAAGCGCTTCATTGCCGAAGCGCACAAGCGTGGCCTGCGGGTGATCACCGAGCTGGTCATTAACCACACCTCCGATCAGCATCCGTGGTTTCAGCGGGCGCGCAAGGCCAAGCCCGGCTCGGCAGCGCGGGATTTCTATGTGTGGTCGGATGACGATCAAAAATACGACGGCACCCGGATCATTTTCCTCGACACCGAAAAGTCCAACTGGACCTGGGATCCGGTGGCGGGCCAATACTTCTGGCACCGCTTCTATTCGCACCAGCCGGATCTGAATTTCGACAACCCGCAAGTCATGAAAGCCGTGCTGTCGGTCATGCGTTACTGGCTGGACATGGGCATCGACGGCCTGCGCCTGGATGCGATTCCGTACCTGATCGAGCGCGATGGCACCAACAACGAAAACCTCCCGGAAACCCACGACGTTCTCAAGCAGATCCGCGCCGAGATTGACGCCAATTACCCCGATCGCATGCTGCTGGCCGAAGCCAACCAATGGCCCGAAGACACCCAGCTGTATTTTGGTGACACCGACGCCGAGGGCGTGAATGGTGACGAGTGTCACATGGCGTTCCACTTCCCGTTGATGCCGCGCATGTACATGGCGCTGGCCCAAGAGGATCGCTTTCCGATCACCGACATCCTGCGTCAGACCCCGGAAATCCCGGCCAACTGCCAATGGGCGATTTTCCTGC
The DNA here is from genome assembly GCF_949767575.1 of Pseudomonas sp. IT-P2. NCBI lineage: Bacteria > Pseudomonadati > Pseudomonadota > Gammaproteobacteria > Pseudomonadales > Pseudomonadaceae > Pseudomonas > Pseudomonas sp. IT-P2. Next base: position 363,836 of record NZ_CATKQA010000011.1, read on the forward strand.
GCAACCACGATGAGCTGACGCTGGAGATGGTCACCGACAAGGAGCGCGACTACCTGTGGAACTACTACGCCGCTGACCGTCGTGCGCGGATCAACCTTGGCATCCGCCGCCGTCTGGCGCCGCTGATGGAGCGCGACCGCCGCCGCATCGAGTTGCTCAACAGCCTGCTGCTGTCGATGCCCGGCACGCCGACCCTGTATTACGGCGATGAAATCGGCATGGGCGACAACATCTATCTGGGCGACCGCGACGGCGTGCGTACGCCGATGCAATGGTCGATCGACCGCAACGGCGGCTTCTCCCGCGCCGACCCGGCCAGTCTGGTGTTGCCGCCGATCATGGACCCGCAATACGGCTATCAGTCGGTCAACGTCGAAACCCAGGCCGGCGACCCGCATTCGCTGCTGAACTGGACCCGACGCCTGCTGACCGTGCGCAAGCAATCCAAGGCGTTCGGTCGTGGCACCTTGAAGATGTTGTCGCCGGCCAACCGTCGCGTGCTGGCCTACACCCGCGAATACACCGGGCCGGACGGCAAGCACGAAATCATTCTGTGCGTAGCCAACGTGTCACGCAGTGCACAAGCGGTGGAACTCGACTTGTCGGCTTACGTCGGCATGGTGCCGGTGGAAATGCTCGGTGGTAACGCGTTCCCGCCCATCGGCCAGTTGAGTTTCCTGCTGACCCTGCCGCCCTACGGTTTCTACTGGTTCGGCCTGGCGGCGGAAAACCAGATGCCGAGCTGGCACGTGGAACCTGCGCAGAGCCTGCCGGACTTCACCACGCTGGTGTTGAAAAAACGCATGGAAGAACTGCTCGAGGCGCCGTCCCGCGCCACCCTCGAGCAGGCGATCCTGCCGAGCTGGCTGCAGAACCGCCGCTGGTTCGCCGGCAAGGACGCGGCCATCGACCAGGTGAAACTGGCCTACGGCGTGCGCTTCGGCGATGCGCAGCATCCGGTGTTGTTCAGCGAAATCGAAGTGCAGAGCGGCGGGCAGACCAGCCGTTATCAATTGCCGTTCGGCTTCATTGCCGAAGATCAGGTCGGGCCGGCGTTGCCGCAACAACTGGCCCTGGCCCGAGTGCGCCGGGTTCGTCAGGTCGGGTTGATTACCGATGCGTTCAGTCTTGAAGCATTTGTTCGCGCGGTGCTGCAAGGCATGCAGGGCGGTACGGTGCTGGAGTCCAGTGATGGCGAGATCCGTTTCGAGGCGACGCCGCAACTGGAAAAACTCGGCCTCGGCGCGGAATCCGAAGTGCGCTATCTGTCCGCCGAGCAATCCAACAGCTCAGTGGTGATCGGCAACAGTCTGGTACTTAAGCTGATCCGAAAAGTCGCTTCTGGCGTACACCCGGAACTGGAGATGAGCGCTTACCTGACCGCAGCCGGATTTGCCAATATCTCACCGCTGCTGGGTTCGGTGATTCGCCGCGGCGCCGATGGTGAAGACAATCTATTGATGATTGCACAGGGCTATCTGAGCAATCAGGGCGACGCCTGGGAATGGACGCAGAACAACCTCGAACGGGCGCTGCGCGACGAACTGGCTGACGCCGTGTCCGAGCAGGCGCAGCACTACAACGCCTTGGGCGAACTGAAGGATTTCGCCGGCATGCTCGGCCAGCGTCTGGGGGAAATGCATCAGGTACTGGCAGCGCCGAGCGACAACAAGGACTTCGCGCCGCAAGTCAGTTCGGCAAAGGATGCGCAGACGAGCGGCAAGGATGTCGCGGCGCAGGTCGAGCATGCGCTGAAGCTGCTCAAACAGCATCAGGGCGAGCTCGATGCGGCGGATCAGAAGCTGGTCGCTCGTTTGCTCGACAACAAGAAAACCATCCTTGCCCACGTGCAGGAACTGGCCAAGCAATCCGCCGGCGGTCTGCGGATTCGTGTGCACGGCGACCTGCATTTGGGGCAGGTGCTGGTAATCAAGGGCGATGCCTATCTGATCGACTTCGAGGGCGAACCGGCGCGGCCACTGGCCGAGCGCCGTGGCAAGCACAGTCCTTACAAGGACGTCAGCGGAGTGCTGCGCTCCTTCGACTATGCCGCGGCCATGGCGCTGAATGTGCACAACGTCGACAACAGCCCCGAGGCCGAAGCCGCGCGTCGGCGGGTCACGGAGCGTTATCTGCGTGAAGCCCGGGAAGCCTTTCTCCAGGCATATCGTCAGGCAGCAGCTAGTCTTGATCATGCCTGGCAAGATCCTGAAGGTGCCGACGCCGCACTGGCGTTGTTCGGTCTGGAGAAAGCGGCCTACGAAGTGGCCTATGAAGCCGAAAATCGCCCCACCTGGCTGCCCGTGCCGCTGCACGGTCTGTATGGGTTATTGACGGGGCTCAAACCCTTTTCCGATCTTGGTGGAGAGTAGTCATGAGTTTCTCGAACAGGGAACAGGGTCACGCTAAAGAAAGATTGCTGCCCACTGCAAAAGACATTGATGCCTTGGTGCGCGCAGAACACCACGACCCGTTTTCCATTCTTGGCCCCCACGGCGATGGCGCCGGCGGGCAGTTTATCCGGGCGTATCTGCCCGGCGCGTTGAGTGTTTCTGTTGTCGATAAAAACAGTGGCGAAGAGCTCGGTCCGCTGGAGGCTACCGAAACGCCGGGGCTGTTCGTCGGGCATTTCGAGGGCGCACGGCCGTACCTGTTGCGCACCCGCTGGGCCGGTGGTGAACAGGTCGCGGAAGATCCCTACAGCTTTGGTCAGTTGCTCGGTGAAATGGACTTGTATCTGTTCGCCGAAGGCAATCACCGCGACCTCAGCAGCTGCCTCGGCGCGCAGCTGAAAACCGTCGATGGCGTCGACGGTGTGCGCTTTGCCGTGTGGGCGCCGAATGCCCGGCGGGTGTCGGTGGTCGGTGACTTCAACGTCTGGGATGGCCGACGGCATCCGATGCGCCTGCGACATCCGTCTGGCGTGTGGGAATTGTTCATTCCGCGCCTGCAGGCGGGGGAACTGTACAAGTACGAAATCCTCGGCGCTCACGGCATTCTGCCGCTCAAGGCCGACCCGATGGCACTGGCCACCAGCCTGCCGCCGGACACTGCGTCAAAAGTCGCCGCGCCGTTGCAGATCGACTGGCAGGATCAGGACTGGATGAGCAGCCGCCACGAGCGCCAGCAGCACAGCGCGCCGCTGTCGATCTATGAGTTGCACGCCGGATCCTGGCAGTGCGAACTCGATGATCTGGGCGAAGTGGAGCGTCAGTACACCTGGCCGGAACTGGCCGAGCGCTTGATTCCCTACGTGAAGGAGCTGGGCTTCACCCACATCGAACTGATGCCGATCATGGAGCACCCGTTCGGCGGTTCGTGGGGCTATCAGTTGCTGTCGCAGTTCGCTCCCAGTGCGCGATACGGCACGCCCGAGCAGTTCGGCGATTTCGTCAATGCCTGCCACCAGGCCGGCATCGGTGTGATTCTCGACTGGGTGCCGGCGCATTTCCCCACCGATACCCACGGTCTGGCGCAGTTCGATGGCACGGCGTTGTATGAGTACGGCAACCCGCAAGAAGGTTTTCATCAGGACTGGGACACGCTGATCTACAACCTGGGCCGCACCGAAGTGCACGGCTACATGCTGGCGTCGGCGCTGCACTGGTTGAAGCATTTCCACGTTGATGGGCTGCGGGTCGATGCGGTTGCGTCGATGCTCTATCGCGATTATTCGCGCAAGGCCGGCGAGTGGGTGCCCAATCGTCATGGCGGTCGCGAGAACCTGGAAGCCATCGACTTCCTGCGGCACTTGAACGACGTGGTGGCACTGGAAGCACCGGGCGCGCTGGTGATCGCCGAGGAGTCCACGGCGTGGCCGGGCGTCAGCCAGAGCACCCAACAGGGCGGGCTCGGGTTTGCCTATAAATGGAACATGGGCTGGATGCACGACTCGCTGCATTACATTCAGCAGGATCCGGTATACCGCGCCCATCACCACAACGAGTTGAGTTTTGGTCTGGTCTACGCCTGGTCCGAGCGGTTCATCCTGCCGATTTCCCACGACGAAGTGGTTCACGGCAAGCATTCGCTGATCGACAAGATGCCCGGCGACCGCTGGCAGAAATTCGCCAACCTGCGCGCCTACCTGAGCTTCATGTGGACCCATCCGGGCAAGAAGTTGCTGTTCATGGGCTGCGAGTTCGGTCAGTGGCGCGAGTGGAACCACGACCAGCAACTGGACTGGTATCTGCTGCAATATTCGGAACACCAAGGCGTGCAGAAACTGGTTGGCGACCTCAACCGGCTCTACCGCGAAGAGCCGGCGCTGCACGAGCAGGACGATGCGCCGCAAGGCTTTCAGTGGTTGATCGGCGATGATGCGATCAACAGCGTTTATGCCTGGTTGCGCTGGAGCAAGGACGGCACGCCGGTGCTGGTGGTGGCCAACTTCACCCCGGTGCCGCGCCAGTCTTACCGGGTCGGTGTGCCGTTTGCCGGGCGCTGGAAGGAATTGCTCAACAGTGATGCCGACACCTACGCCGGTTCCAACTATGGCAATGGTGGCGGGGCGTTCACCGAAGAGGTGGCCAGCCATGGGCAGGCGTTGTCGCTGGAGCTGAACCTGCCGCCGCTGGCGGTGTTGATCCTTAAACCTGAGGGCTGACCCCACGCGAGATCGTTCCCACGCTCTGCGTGGGAATGCCTCTAGGGACGCTCCGCGTTCCAGCTCTGGAAGGGACGCGGAGCGTCCCGGGCTGCATTCCCACGCAGAGCGTGGGAACGATCATGCAGAAGAAGTTACCAGCGCATCCGGATCCCCAGGCTGCCAATCAACCCGTTCAAGTCGTTGTCGTCCACGTCGCTGCTGTAATCGGCGCTGACGTACAGGCTCACCGTCGGTGTCATTCTCGCCACCAGCCCCAGGCCGACTTCCACCGTCGAGGACTTGCGGCTGCTGCTGATCTTGTCCACCTGATCCAGCGTCACCGTGTTGCCGGTATACACCGTGTGCCACAAGTTCGTGCGCACGTAGGGCTCGACGGGCAAACCGTTCAGGTCATAGCTACCTTTCAAACGCGCACCGACCCGACCGCTCCACGATGAAATGTCGCTGGAAGACGCATTGCCCGAGCCCGCATAGGGCGTGTCGAGGGTGATGCGCTGATTGATCAATTGCGCCTGCGGTTCAACGACCCAGTTTTCCCCCAGACCGATCGGGAATCCGCCTTCCACCGAAAGCGTCATCGCGCTGCCTTCGGTGGCCAAGCGTTCGCCTTGCTCGTTACGGCTGAAACCGCTGACTCGGCCGCCACTGGCCGACAGATCGACGTGCCAGCCTTGCGGGCCAATCAGGCTGTAGTAAGCGCCCAGGCTTTGGCCTTGCAGGTTGAGGGTGTCGGTGGTCGGGTCGACGAGGGCGCGGCTGGTGATCAGGCCGTTGCCATTGCCCCTGATCTGATTCACACCGCCGATCAGGCCGACCTGCTGGGTGTGGCCGCTGCTGCTCTTCAGTGTCAGCACGGCGGGGCCCTTGAAGTCACCGGTGCCGGGTATGGCGAAGCCCGGGCTGAGGACGTCGGTTTGCGCCTGACGGGACGTCGGACCGTAAAGCTGCTCCCAGGCCGAGGGGGCGAGGTCTTCGGTAATCAGCTTTGTACCGCGCAGGTCCGGCTGTGGGCTGAGCCGTTGCGGGCCCGGAGTCACGACCGTGGCGGGGAGGGTCATGACGGGAATGTCCTGGCGATACCAGGGGGTCGCCTCGTCCGCCACAGGACCCGCCTGCGCCTCCATGGACGAGCACAGCAAGATAGAACTTGAAACAGTGCAAAAGGTAACTTTGATCTCTTGTGAGGTGAGTGAGGTTTTCATGGAGTTCTACCTTGCTAGCGCATGTGGTATCTCGCCTTGGCGTCTCTCCTACCCCGAACGAGGGGCGACCGAATGGAGCGTGGCGAACCCGTGGCCGCCCGTTTTGACGAGTGACCTGGGGTTCGCCCCGAGTAGTATTTCCGGGGGTAGTAAGGTAGAGCTAAGAAGACCCCAGCCCTTGCGTCAAGAAATTGGACGATGAGCGGTCTGGTCAAAACGGGTGATGCAAGTTTTTGTTTTTCCGCACTTATCTAAGTTCTTGTTTGTAGAGCTAAACGCTGTGGAAACCGTGAGGCAGAGATCTTTCGCAACCGACAGTCGGTCTGCGAAACCGGGCCTGGCGACCAATTTCGCATCGTTGCGTATGTAAGGACAGCTGTCAGTATCGCGCTATAAATGCACTTCAACCGCCAGCGGCAAATGATCCGAAAGATGCGTCCACGGTTTGTTGCCGAGGATCTGCGGGTCGTGGCTGCTGGCATTGCGCAGGTAGATCCGATCCAGTCGCAGCAGCGGGAAACGCGCGGGATAAGTCTTGGCCGGGCGGCCGTGATGGCGTTCGAAGGCTTCGTGCAGGTAGTCTCGGCGGGCGAGGGCAACGTTACCCTGCAACTGCCAGTCATTGAAGTCGCCGGCGATGATCACTGGCGCGTCGTCGGGCAGGGATTCGAGCAACTGACAAAGCAGCTGCAACTGCAATTGCCGATGGCTTTCGAGCAGGCTCAGGTGTACGCAGATGGCATGCACTTCGGCATGCCCCGGCACATCCAGTACGCAATGCAACAACCCGCGCCGTTCAGGGCCGGTAATCGAGACGTCGAGGTTGCGGTATTCGCGGATCGGGTATTTCGACAACAGGGCATTGCCGTGATGACCATCGGGGTACACCGCATTACGGCCGTAGGCAAAGTCACTCCACATGCTGTCGGCGAGGAATTCGTACTGCGAGGTCTGCGGCCATTCGTGGTAGCGGCTGGAATGCCGCTCGTGTTCGCCCACCACTTCCTGCAGAAACACCAGATCGGCTGAGGTGCTGCGCACCGCTTCACGCAGTTCCGGAAGGATGAAACGTCGATTGAGCGCGGTGAAACCCTTGTGCGTGTTGACCGTCAGCACCCGCAAGCGATGGATAGAGGACGGGGTGGAAATCTGCGCGTCGACGACATGACGCTCGGGATCGCTGGACACGTTCACTCCTCTGAATCATGACTGCCTGTTCATGCGACTGATCCGGGCGCGGGCAGTTCACTTTGACTGGCTGCCCGCGCCCGATGGACAGTCAATCGACGAAGACGATCTCGTAGGGCAGGCGCATACGCTCCAGAATTGACTTGGGCAGCAGCGGCGCGATACCGATCGCCGGTTCGCCATTGAGCTGGCTGGCGTAGGCGTGGGTGGCGTGGCTCTTGCGCGCAACGGTCCAGGTGTCGAGGCGCAGCTTGCGTGCGCGATGCCACGGAATCTGTCCCTGATCGCGTTCCGGCCAGTGCCAGGCCCAGACCGGGACATCATGGTAGGTTGCGCCGGCCAGTTGTGCAGCCTTCGCACTGGCCCGACCGACCACTTCATGATCAGCGGTGCCATCTTCGCACCAGGTGCTGAAGACCACATCACCGGGGCGCAGGTAGCGGGCGATGAATTCGGTCAATTGAGATTCCTGATCGTGCAGGGCGTTGTCAGTGAAACCACCGCGCACCCATTTCAGGCTGTGCATCGGCAAACCGAGGCGGCGCAGGGCTTCGACGCTTTCCTGCGGACGGAACACGCTCAGGCGTTTTTCCGACCACTGGCGCGAGCCCGGATGACTGGCGCTGCCATCGGTGATCGACAGCAGTTGCAAGGGATGACCGAGGCTGGAAAGCAGTTGCAGCAAACCGCCGCAGGTCACCACTTCATCACCGGGGTGCGGGGCGATGACCACGGCACGGGCGCCGGGTGGCACCAAGGTGTGGGTATTGATGACGGGAATGTTGTCGAGCTGCGGGGCGCTGTTCCAGATCTGCGCCGGCAGGCCGTTTTCGCTGAGGGATAACGGTTTCATGAGTGATACGTCCTTGTTGTGTCACGCCCTCAGTCGTCCGCGCCGTGATGCTGCCAGGCGTGTACGACCCGTGAAGGCTGGTGGATAGCCCTGCAGCGCTCCGAACCCTGGATTGCTGCGCAGCAGAGTATTGCTCAAGACGGGCGGTTCGTCGCGTCACAGATCAATCTGATCCGCTTTTTTTTATTCAGTCTGTGCCAACTGTCGCAGATAGTCGCCAAAACCGCCGCGTGCGCGACTGTCCAGACGGGCGCTGGTAATGACCTGTGGCCGATGACTCCAGGCGATGCTGGCCCCGCAAAGCTCCAGTTGGCGCACCAGCCGCACATCTTCGTCACAGGTCAATGGTTCGAAGCCTCCGGCACGCACGTAAGCTTGTGCGCTGATGCCCAGATTGGCGCCATGGATGTGCCGGTGTCCTTCGCAGGCCTGGTAATGACCGTGATAGCGAATCTGCGCGGCTTCATCGAAGGTGTCATGCCAGCGCTCGACCGTCACCGTGCCGCACACGGCATCGGTGCCCAATCCCAGTTGTTCCACGAGCCAGTCTTCGGCGACGCGGCTGTCGGCGTCGGTGCAGGAAATCCAGCGAGCACCCCGATCAAGCAGCTGTTGCGCACCGATGGCCCGGGCCTGGCCGACATTGCGTGCCTCGATGCTCAGCGCCCGCACAGGGTACTGGCTGACGATCTGCGCCGAACGGTCGGTGCAACTGTCGAGCACTACCAGGATCTCCACCGGTTCACCTGCCAGCATCGGATGCCCGGCGGCGCGCAGGGCGGCCTGCAGGCATTCATCGACCCACTCTTCTTCGTTGTGTGCCGGGATCAGGATGCCAATCATCGCAACCCCTCCAGCGCGGCCACCGAACGCGGTTCGCGACTCCAGACTTCCAGCAGGAAATCTGCCTCCTGATGCAGGACCAGTCGTGGCATGTGCAGCTGTTCGTGAATCAGGTCATGGACCTGGCGAGCATTAAGCGGGCAGCCATCGATGGGCGGGCGCCAGTGACAGGCCAGCAATTGACCGCCTGCCGTCAACGAATCGCTGATGCGACAGATGACCTCTGTCAGATCCTGTCGATCAAGGTAGTAGCCGATTTCGCTGAATATGATCAGGTCGAATTTTTCCTCAGGCCAGTCGCCCGGCAAGCGACCTTGATGCACCTCGGCGTGGTCGAACAGGCTCAACCGGGTACGTGCCAGATTGGCTGCGGCGGCGCTGGTGTCGCAGCACAACAGCCGATCGCAGCGCTCGGCCAGCGCGGCACTCAGTTCGCCGTTGGCACAACCGGGCTCGAAGATCGCCTTGTAATGCGGGCGGGGCAGGGCCGCAAGGGTGACAAGGCGTTTGCGCTGCTCGTACCAGCGCTGGCGAAATCCCCAGGGGTCGTTATTGCCGGCGAACAGGCCTTCGAAGTAGCGATCCTCGACACTCATAGAAAGACCACCTCGAACGGTTGCAGCAAACGGTCGATGACATAGGGCGCGAGCACCGGTGCCAGGCCTGCGTCGGGATCGCCTTCCAGCTGACTTGCGAACGCATGCACTGCGTGACGCTTGCGCGCGACCTGCGCCGGGTTCAGCAGAATCTTGCGCGCCCGCTCCCAGGGCACGATGGCGTCTTCCGGCGTCGCCCAGTGCCAGGTCCAGACCGGCAGCTCGTGGCAAATCGCACCCACGCGGTACGCTGCTTCGACGCTGGCGCGGCCGACGGCCTCATGGTCGCTGTGGCCGTCTTCGCGCCAGGTGGTGAAGATCACGTCGTCGGGTTGCAGGTAGCGGGTCAAGTAGTCACACAGCATCGACTCGCGCGCGGCGACCTGAGTGTCGGGGAATCCGCCGCGCAGCCATTGCACCTGATGCATGGGCAGGCCAAGGCGACGCAGGGCCTCGGCGGACTCCTGCGGGCGCACCACGCTCAGGCGCTCCACCGGCCAGCGCTCCGAGCCAGGGTGACTGGCGCTGCCATCGGTGACCGAAATCAGTTGCAGGGTGCGGCCCGCCGCTGCGAGCTGTTGCAACAGCCCGCCACAACCGAGCACTTCATCATCCGGGTGCGGTGCGATCACCACGGCCCGGGATCCCGGCGGAACCAGGTCGAGAATGTCGATGCTCTCCACCGCTGCCAGATGACGCGAGCCCTGCCACTCATGCAAAGAGGTTCCTTCACCGATGATCGGATTGCGCTTCATAGGGCCCAACCCTCGCGTGGTTGCTGCGCAGCCAGTTGGCCCAGTACTGCCAGATCCCGTTCGGCGTGGCTCTGGCGCAGATACACCGGCAGGTCGGCCGCCAGGCGGGCAAAGTGCGGATCCTTGCAGAACGGCCCGGCACCGAGGGCCCGACCGGTCTCGCGGATCACCTGCTCGGCGGCATCCTCGACCACGGCGCGTACGCGGCGGGCCAGCAACTCGGCGTTGGCGTGGGGATTGCTGTCGATGTCCAGCGCACTGACGCGCAGCGCTTGAGCTGCGGCGTGCAAGGCGCTGTCGACGGCACCGAGACTGGCCAGCGAATGAGGTTCTTCACGTCGGGCACATTGCTGGCGCAGCTGTTCACCGATTTCCCTCGCGGCGCCGTACCAGCACGCGGCGATCCCGATCCCGCCATGCCAGAAACCCGGACGTTGCAGGTAGTCGCCAGGATCGCCGATCGCCTGGGCCTCGACCTCATCGAACAGCACCTCGACGCTGCCGGTGGCCGCCATGCCGACCGCTTGCCAGCCTTGATCGGTGACGGTCACGCCCGGTTGGTCGAGGGCCACGGCCACCAGTTGCTGATGATCGTCCTCATCCCACGCCGTCAGCAGGGCATGACTGAGCACTGCCGCTCCGGAGCACCAGGCCTTGCGTCCATTCAGCCGCACCATTTGCCCGGAACGGCTGACCCGAACCCGCGCCTGCGGTGGTTCGGCGGCCCACATGCCCCACGTGCTGCCGGGCGTCGGCGAGCCACCGAGCTGCTCGATGATCGCCAGCGCGTCGGTGTGACCTTCATAAAGTTTGCACAGCCCCAGATCGTGCCCACCGACCTCGGACAGCCGTTGCCAGCGCTCCAGCGTACGACCGCTGCCGGGTAACGGCAGGCGATCGAGGCCGGCCTCGACCAGTTGCCGCAGACACAGGCCGAGGGCGGCAGTGTCGCGGTAGTCCGGCGCGTGCCGTGAGAGATAGACGGGCAAGTCCATGTCAGTCCTCTTCTTCGCGTTGCAGTTCAAACAGCAGCAGCGAGCGTCCGGTGACCGAGTACTCGTGACCGAACTCAAAACGCTCCTGGCCACGGATCGATGGCTGGTTGGTATCGATCATGCACGTCCAGAAACTGCCTTCAGGCACTTCCGGCAAGGTGAAGTTGACGATGTCGTGATGGGCGTTGACCACCAGCAGCAACGTGGCGTCGCCACCCTTGCGGCGGATCCCGGTTTCCTGGGCGCGACCGTCAAGCAACATGCCCATGCAGCGATTCTGCGCGTTATGCCAGTGTTCGGTGGTCATTTCCGTGGCGTCCGGCGCAAGCCAGGTCACGTCCTTGACGCCGATGTCCTCGTTGTATTCGCCGACCAGGAACCGCCCGCGGCGCAGGATCGGATACGCCAGGCGCAACTTGATCAGGCGTTTGACGAATTTAAGCAGCGCCTTGCCGTCCTCGCTCAGGTCCCAGTTGACCCAGCCGATCTCGCTGTCCTGGCAGTAGGCATTGTTGTTGCCGTCCTGGGTACGAGCGAATTCGTCACCGGCCACCAGCATCGGCGTGCCTTGGGACAGCAGCAGGGTGGCGAAGAAATTGCGCATCTGCCGGTGGCGCAGCGCATTGATTTCCGGATCGTCGGTGGGCCCTTCGACGCCGTGGTTCCAGGACAGGTTGTTGTTGCTGCCGTCCTGATTGTTTTCGTCGTTGGCCTCGTTGTGCTTGTCGTTGTACGACACCAGATCGTTGAGGGTAAAACCGTCGTGAGCAGTGACAAAGTTGACCGACGAATAAGGCCGGCGACCGCGCTGGTTGAACATTTCCCCGGAGGCGGTCATGCGGCTGGCGAAGTCGGCGAGTTGGCCGTCGTCGCCTTTCCAGAAGGCACGCACGGTGTCGCGGAACTTGTCGTTCCACTCGACCCAGCCCGGCGGGAAATTGCCGACCTGATAACCGCCGGGGCCACAGTCCCAGGGCTCGGCGATCATTTTCACCTGACGCAGCACCGGATCCTGGCGGCAGGCCACGAGGAAACTGTGGCGTTCGTCGAAACCGTCGTGATAGCGACCGAGGATGGTCGCCAGGTCGAAGCGGAAGCCGTCGACGTGCATTTCACTGGCCCAGTAGCGCAGCGAGTCGGTGACCATTTGCAGCACGCACGGATGGCTCAGATCCAGGGTGTTGCCGGTGCCGGAATCGTTGATGTAGAAGCGCTTGTCGTCCGGCATCAAACGGTAGTACGAGGCGTTGTCGATCCCGCGCATCGACAGGGTCGGGCCTTGCTCGTTGCCTTCGGCGGTGTGGTTGTAGACCACGTCGAGAATCACTTCGAGATTGGCGTCGTGCAGGTGCGCGACCATTTCCTTGAACTCGGCAATCTTGCCGCTGGCCAGATAGCGCGGATCCGGGGCGAAGAACGCGATGCTGTTGTAGCCCCAGTAATTGGTCATGCCCTTGTGCAGCAAGTGCTGGTCATTGACGAAGGCATGGATCGGCAACAGTTCGACGGTCGACACCCCGAGTTTGCGGATGTGCTCCAGCACATCGTCGACCATCAACCCGGCAAACGTGCCGCGCACATTCTCCGGCACCGAAGGGTGGCGCATGCTGATACCGCGCACGTGGGTCTCGTAAATGATGGTCTTGTCCCACGGCACGCTGACGCGCTGGTCGTGGCCCCAGGTGTGGGCCGGGTCGATGACCTTGCACTTGGGAACGAAAGGCGCGCTGTCGCGTTCGTCGAAACTGAGGTCGGCGTCCGGGTGGCCGATGGTGTAGCCGAACAGCGCTTCGGACCATTTCAACTCGCCCACCAATTGCTTGGCATAGGGGTCGATCAGCAACTTGTTGTGGTTGAAGCGGTGGCCGTTGGCCGGGTCATAGGGTCCGTAGACCCGGTAGCCGTAAATCAGTCCCGGATGCGCATCGGGCAGATAGCCGTGGTAGATCTCGTCGGTGTATTCCGGCAGCTCGATGCGTTCGAGCTCAACTTCGCCGGCATCGTCGAAAATGCACAGCTCGACCCGGGTGGCGTTGGCGGAAAACAGCGCAAAATTCACCCCCAGACCATCCCAGGTCGCGCCGAGCGGGAAGGGCAGGCCTTCACGGATGCGCGAGGGTTCGGCGTGCGCGGCGGGCTCGGCTTTCTTTGGACGGGTCATAGGTGCTCCTGCAAAAAATCGGGGGGTAGGTGTTTTTCGAGGACGAGTAAGCCCTCGGTGGCGAGCGAACCCGCCACACGGTTATTCAAATCAATGGTTTTGGACGTGTCAGACCGCGGGCGGCTTACGCGGCGCGCGGGGCTTTTTCTCGGTGGCTTTTTCGCCTGGGGGAATTACTTTGGCGGCGCCGGAGGGCTTGGCCTTGGCCGTCGTGGCCTTGTGTTTGGCAGCGGGCGCCTTGCCATCGACGGCTTTGCTGGTAGCGGTCTTGCCGGCGGTTTTACTGCCGGCGGCTTTTGGCGATTTTTTCGGCGCCAATGCCTCGGCCTCGGCCAGTTTGCGCGCCATCTCCCAGTGGCGGGCTTCCTGGCCCTCGGGTTTTCCTTCGGATTCCCAGATCTGATAGGCGAATTCGCGGATGCGTTTATCGTCGGTACTCATCGCAATGCTCCTGAACTGAACTCATGCTGCTAGACGTGTTGGATAAGCAGATTGACCGGGAAATCCCCCAGCGCGGCGCTGACCTGCAGCTCCCTGTTTTTTGTGACTGCGGTGCTCGAAAAAAGTCCCTTCGGATTTTCGTCAGAGGCGTCGAACGGTAAAACCACCCGTGTATCGCCCCAGCGCAGCGCATCGACCATGGGTAGGGCACTGTTTTCCAGCAGTGTTGCGCAACGGATCGGCACGATCACGATGATCCGTCGCTCCCCATGCTCGCGGGCAAACGCGAGCACGTTGTGCGCCTGGCTGCCCAGCACCTCGAGGGCCTGGTACGAACCCTGGCGAAACAACTCGGTGTGGTCGGCGCGCAGGCGCAGCACCTCGGCGATCAAAGCTTGCTTGATTCGCCCGTCGCGCCAGTTCACCAACAGTTCCTGGACCGGCCCCGATGCCTCCAGCGCCTGTTGCCTGGCGACGTAGTCCACTGGCCGGCGGTTGTCCGGGTCGACCATGCTGAAGTCCCAGAACTCGTTGCCTTGATACAGATCCGGCACTCCCGGCACGGTCATGCGCAGCAAGGTTTGCGCCAGACCGTTGAGGGCGCCAGCAGCAGCGATGCTGCTGACGGTCTTGGCCAGCGCCCCGCGCAGCAGTTCGCCTTCAGGAGCCAGCAGCAGTTGTTCGGTGAACGCCTGGGCTGCGTTTTCGTAGGCTTCGTTCGGCGCGCTCCAGCTGCTTTGCAGCTTGGCTTCGCGCAGGGCTTTCTGCTGCCACTGCCAGACACGTTTGGCGTAATCGGCGAAGCCCGCCTGATCGTCGTCACGCAACGCCAGCGGCCAACTGCCGAGCAGCGCCTGATAAAGGATCAGTTCGTCCGCAGACGACGGCAGCTGATCGTCATTGCGCAGCGGACGGGCGAGGGCGCGCCACAGCTCGATCTGTTCGGCGTACCAATGGCTGCGCTCGCTGAGCACGGCCAGCCGCGCGCGGGTGTCTTCCCCGCGTTTGTGGTCGTGGGTGGCGGTGGCCAACAGATTGTCGGGAAAGCTCTCCAGGCGTTGCAGGTTCACCGCGTGAAAGTCGCTGACCGGCGCACTGAACTGCTCGGTGTTGTAGCCGACGTCATTGCGCGACAGCAGCACCGCCGAACGATACAGCGCGGTGTCTTCCACCGCTTTGGCCGCGGCCGGCGAAGTGAGCTGCTGAAAGCGCACGCAGGCATGGCGCAGGATTTTGCGCGAGCGCCCACGGGGTTTGCGCCGCCATGGCTGGCCACCGAGCCACCCGGCTACGGAATCCAGCACCGGCCAATCGGCTTCGCTCAATGTCTGCCGTGCACCGTCCATGGCCTGCTGGAAAAACACCTCGTCCCGGGCCGAACGGCCCATCGGGGTGATGTAGGTGCGATAGACCGGGAAGTGCACGATCAGCGCCTGCAGCACCCGGCGGATCGAGCCGAGTGTGAGGTCGCGGGTCATCAGGTCGTCGCGTGCCACTTGCAGCAGGGCCTGGGCGACGCTTTCGCAATCGCTGGCCAGCGAGCCGTTGAGGATCTGCTGGCGCGCCAGTTGGGCTTCTTCGATGAACGCGGCGGGGCGCTCGGTACGGCGTTGCCACAAGTCACCGAGCACATGTTCGCCGTCCGGGTCGTGTTGCAGCAGTGACAGCTGGTTCATGAATTCGTAACCGGTGCTGCCGTCCACGGCCCAGTCGGTGGGCAGGGTTTCGCCGTCGCCGAGAATCTTCTCGACGTAGATCGGCAAGTGCCGGCCCGGCGCCAGATGGTCGAGGCGGCGGCGCAGCTTGCGGCAGTAACCGCGCGGGTCGGCGAGACCGTCGATGTGGTCGATGCGCAGGCCGTCGATCAGGCCCTCGCCGATCAACTGGAAAATCTTGCCGTGGGTGGCCTCGAACACTGCCGGACGCTCGACCCGCAAACCGCCGAGTTCGTTGATGTCGAAGAAGCGCCGCCAGTTGATGTCATCCGCCGCCGTGCGCCAGCTCGCCAGACGATAACTTTGCCGCTCCAGCAATTGGTGCAGGCGCTGAAAACCGTCTTCGGTCTTCGAATCGTAGTGCGTCAGGTTGCGCTCAATGGCCTGCCGAATCTGCGGGTCGCTGGCGAGTTGCTGAAGTTCTTCCTTGAGCGGAATCGCCAGCGCGCGAGCGTCGGTCTGATAACTGAGCGCGCTGAAGCGGTCGGCGAGGCCCTTGAGGGCTTCGTCAGGGGCGTCATCGGATTTGAGCAGTTCGCCGTAGTCGCCGGGGCAGATCGGGAAGTGATGCTCGTAATGCTCGACATGGAAGGTGCCGCTTTCGGCGTTGAACACCAGCGGCAAGGTCGCGTCCTGCAACGCGACGCCATAGTCACTGCCGAGAAACGGCAACAGCAACTGGCCTTCCATCAATGGGTCGGGCGAGTGCCACTGAATGTCGAAGAACTCGCCGTAGGGGCTGAGCCGTCCCCATTCGAGCAGGTCTAGCCACCACGGGTTGTCCCCGCCACCGACTGCCATGTGATTGGAGACGATGTCGAGGATCAGCCCCATGCCGTGCTCGCGCAGGCTGGCGACCAGACGACGCAAGGCTGGCTCGCCGCCAAGTTCCGGATTGACCCGGGTCGGGTCGACCACGTCGTAACCATGCATGGAGCCGGCGCGCGCGGCCAGCAGCGGCGAGGCATAAATGTGGCTGATGCCGAGTCGAGAGAAATACGGCACCAGCGGCACCGCCTGATCAAGGGTGAAACCGCGATGAAATTGCAGGCGGACCGTGGCGCGCAGTGTCGGGATAGGCAATGCACTCATTGGTCACGCTCGGCTGCCTGAAGGCGGGCACACGCCAATAGTTCCAGGCGTCTTGCGGCGTCGACACCGTCGAGCAGCGTCTCACTGGTGGCCGGCAAGCGGCGTGACCAGTTCGGGTGGGTGTCGATGGTGCCGGGCAGGTTGGCCTGTTCGTCGAGCCCCAGCGCATCTTCCAGCGGCAGCAATACCAGCGGAGCGCGGGTGTGGCCGAGGAAACGGACTGCGGCGTCGACCACCTGATCGGCCTCGTGGGATTCCTCGCGAAAGTTCTGCGGGTCCTGGCTCAAGGCACTGCGCAGGCCTTCTCGCTCGCGTTCGCGATAACGGCGCCAATCGATTTCGCCGTTGGCATCGACCAGCCCGAGCCGCGCGTTCCAGTCGATGTCGCGGCCATGCCACCAGCCGTTGAGCGTCGGCAGATCGTGGGTGCTGGTAGTGGCCAGTGCGTTGTCCGGCCAGTCGAGGATCGGTTTGAAATGGGTGTTGTCCTGTTCGAACAGCAGCACGCGCATGCCGAGCATGGCGCGGGCGATCAGTTTTTCCCGCAGGCCATCAGGCACGGTGCCGAGGTCTTCACCGAGCACGATCGCTTGATGACGATGGGATTCGAGGGTCAGCAGACGCAGCAAGTCGTCCACCGGGTAATACAGGTACGCACCGTCTGCCGGGGCGGAACCGTTGGGGATGACCCATAACCGTTGCAGGCCCATGACATGGTCGATGCGCAGCCCGCCGGCGTGGGCGAAGTTGGCGCGCAGCATCTCGATAAACGCGCGAAAACCGTTGCGCACCAGGCCTTCCGGGGAAAACGCGGAAATACCCCAGCCCTGTCCGGAGCGATTGAGGATGTCCGGTGGCGCGCCGACGGTCAGCGAGGCGAGCAGTTCGTCCTGAAAACTCCAGGCCTGGCTGCCGGCGCCGTCGGCACCCACCGCCAGGTCGGCGATCAGGCCGATGCCCATTCCGGCGCTGCGGGCGGCGGTCTGGGCACGTTCCAGGCAGCGGTGAATCAACCATTGGCAGAACGCGAAGTAACTGATGCGCTCGGCGTATTCCTCGGCAAACGCGCCGAGCGCTGCGCCGCGCGGGTCGTGCCAGTGTTCCGGCCATTCGCGCCAGTCGAGGCTCTCGCCACGGGCGGCGCGCATTTCCTGAATGGCTTCGAAGCGGCAGTGGTTTTCCAGCGCTTCGCCGCCCGCATCGCGGAAGCTGGAGAAGTCGGCGTGCAACGGGTGTTCGCCGCTGATGAAACCGTCGTACAAGGCTTGCAGCAGTTTCAGTTTGGCCACGGCGGCTTTCGGCCAGTCGATCAGTTTCAGGTTTTCCAGTTGCTCGAACTGATCGGTCAGGCCGGCGGCGTCAATCGCATCGCGCAGCGCGCGCTCGCCGAGTATGGCCCCCGGTGCGGCATACAGCGGATTGAGAAACAGCCGACTGGACGGCGAGTAAGGGCTGTAGCGCCCGGTGTCGGCGCTGAACATCGCGTGCAATGGGCTGATCGCCAGTGCATCGGCACCCCGTTCGCCGGCCACCCGGGCCAGTTCTTCCAGGGCCTGGGTATCGCCGAAACCGCCATCGCCAGGGCGACGCAAACCATAAAGCTGCACGCTCAGGCCCCAAGCGCGCGGGATCGGACTGTCCACCGCGTCGCCCACGCTGAAGCAGCGTTCCGGCGCCACGGCCAGGGTGAATTGCTGATCGGCGATGTGCACTTGCTGATAGCCGACCGGAATCTCTCCGGGCAGTATCGACTCCGCATCAAGCCGCAGGCTCAAGCGCGAGCCATCCTCAAGGTGAATCTCACAAGGGGTTTCTGGTTCGAAATAGCGGGCCAGATCCACGCTCACGCCGACATCGGCAGTGAGCAGTGGCGGCAGTTGGCGATTTTCCTGTACCTGTTGCAGTTCAAGCAGGCTGGCGTCGATTTCCTGGGCGGTGCTGGCGGGGTGGCCGAGACCGATCAGCACATTGCGAAGCACGGCCGGGGCGACTTTTTGGGCTCGCCCGTTGGCGTCGATCCAGTCGACGGCAAGGCCGGCTCGGCTGGCGAGAATTTCCAGTTGCGCATCGCTCATAGGCGCTCTCCATCCAAGGGGGGCAAAGGGGTTGCGGCCGTGAGGCTGACGAGCGCGCAATACGGGGGCAGAAGGCCCTTATCGGACATCTCGGCAGCGGGAGGCTGTTGAAACAGCCACACCGCGCCGGTCCGTGGAGGGTTGACCACCGCCGTCCCGCTGAGGTTCAGGTCGATTCGCAACTCACTGCCATCGCCCAGTCGCCAGCGTGCGCTGACCGCACCACGGCCCAGCATTTGCGCGCCAAGGGCCTGGGTGCCGGACAGGTTCGGGATGATGTAGCGGTGACGCAATTGCAGCAGGTGACGATAGAGCTCATTCGTTGCCTGCTGGCGCGGTGTGCCATTACCTGACCGCGTTGGCCGCGAGGCGTGGAAGGTCGATTCGGCGTTGGGATCGGGTATCCGTTCGCGCTTATGCGGGTCGGTGAACGCACTGAATGCAGCGAACTCGTTGCGACGGCCTTCTCGTACCTGTTTCGCCAGTTCGCCGTGGTGGCTGGTGAAGAACAGAAACGGTTGCTCGGCGGCATATTCATCGCCCATGAACATCAGCGGAATCATCGGCGACAGCAACAGCAGCACCGTCGCCGCCTCAAGCGCGCGCGGATCGGTCAACTGATGCAGGCGCTCGCCGAAGGCACGGTTGCCGATCTGGTCATGGTTTTGCAGGAACAGTACGAAGGCAGTGGACGGCAGATGCTCGCTGGGCTCGCCCCGTGGTTCGCCGTGGCGGGTGATATGCCCCTGAAACACGAAGCCCTGGCTCAGGCAGCGGGCCAGTTGTTCGGTCGGTTGCAGAGCGTAGTCGGCGTAGTAGGCATCGGTTTCGCCCGTCAACAACACATGCAAAGCGTTATGGCCGTCGTCATTCCATTGGGCGTCGTAATTTTCTTCCAGCAGGCTCGATTGGTTGAGTTCGTTCTCGACGGTCAACCATACATGACGGGCGGGGTCGACCTGCTGGCGGACACGCTGCGCCAGTTCGGGCAGGAAGTCCTGACTTTCTATTGCATGGACGGCATCCAGGCGCAAACCGTCGAAACGGTATTCCAGCAGCCACATCAGTGCATTTTCGATGAAGAAGTCCCGCACTTCGCGACGGCGAAAGTCGATGGCCGCGCCCCACGGGGTGTGTTTGTCTTCGCGAAAAAAGCCCTTGGCGTAGCGGTGCAGGTAGTTGCCGTCCGGGCCGAAATGGTTGTAGACCACGTCGAGAATCACCGCCAGACCGTGGCCATGGGCGCTGTCGATCAGATGCTTGAGTTGTTCCGGAGTGCCATAGGAGGCTTGTGGCGCAAAATGCAGTACGCCGTCATACCCCCAGTTGCGATAGCCGGGGAATTGTGCGATCGGCATCAGTTCGATAGCGGTGATGCCCAGGGCGGCCAGTCGGGCCAGATCCTTTTCGACCTCATCGAATCCGCCTAGCGCACCCACATGCAACTCGTAGATCACCGCTTCATTCCACGGCCGACCTCGCCACGTTACGTGTTGCCATGGATAGGCGTGGGGATCGACCACCACGCTGTGACGGTCGATATCACCGTCCTGCGCCCTGGAGGCCGGGTCGGGCACCTCCAGTTCGCCGTCGATGTTGAAACGGTAGCGGCTGCCGGCAGGGCAGCGGGTCTTGATGACAAACCAGCCATCGCCCTGGGGCAGCATGGGCAGCGACTGGCCGTTGCCCAGCTCGACGCTGACGTAAAACGCATCCGGCGCCCACAGCGCAAATTGTGTGTGGTCGGCATCCAGCATGATCGCGCCGTGGGGCCAGCTTTCAGGTGTCCGTGACGGCATTGTTGTAAAGCTCCCTGGTTATTTGTGGTGCGTTTTTCCCAGCGACTTGGCCACCAGTTGTTCGTAGAGTTCGGCGTAGGGTTCGACCGCCTTGCACCAGTTGAATGGCGCGGCCATTGCCCGGCAGCGCATGGCGTTGAGCAGTTCGGGAAAGGCAAATACCTTGAACGCGCGGCTCAGGGCTTCGCGGTAGCTGTCCGCGGTCGATTCGTTGAACAGGAAACCGGTGACACCGTTTTCGATGGTGTCGGCCAGCCCGCCAGTGTTGCGCGCCACTGGCAACGAGCCGAAACGCTGGGCGTACATCTGGCTCAGCCCGCAGGGTTCGTAACGCGACGGCATCAGCAGGAAATCGCTGCCGGCGAACATCCGCCGGGCGTCGGTTTCGTTGAAGCCGATGCGCACGCCGATCTGGCCGGGGAAGCGCAGCGCCAGTTCGCGCATGGCTTGTTCTTCTTCCGGCTCGCCACGGCCGATGATTGCGATCTGGCCACCGTTCTGCACGATGTATTCCGACACCGCCTCGGTCAGGTCGAGGCCTTTTTGATAGACCAGGCGCGAGACCACGGCAAACAGCGGACCTTCCGATTGTTCCAGGCCGAACAGTTCGCGAACGTGGGCGGCGTTGACCGCTTTGCCTTCCCAGTCGCCGATGGCGAACGGTGCGAACAGGTGCGGGTCGGTGGCGGCGTCCCAGCTTTCATCGATGCCGTTGGGGATGCCGCTGAGCAAACCTTGCTGGGTCTTGGCGGCGAGAAAACCGTCGAGACCGCAGCCGAAATCCGGTGTGGTGATTTCCTGCGCGTAAGTAGCGCTGACCGTGGTGATATGGCTCGAATAGGCCATGCCGGCCTTGAGGAACGACATCTTGCCGTAGAACTCCATGCCTTCCTGTTGCAGGGCATGGGCCGGAATCCCGAGTTCCGGGCACGAACCCAGGCTGGTCACGCCTTGATAGGCCAGGTTGTGAATGGTGAACAGGGTCGGCGTGCGTTGCCCGCGCCAGTGCATATAGGCAGGCGCGAGACCGGCCGGCCAGTCGTGGGCGTGCACCAGATCCGGGCACCAGTGGATCTGCGCGAGGTTGGCGGCGATATCGGCAGCGGCCAGACCCAGACGAGCGAAGCGAATGTGGTTGTCCGGCCAGTCGCGACCATTGTTGGCGCCATACGGGCCACCGTCACGGGCGTAGAGTTCAGGGCAGATCAAGACATAAATGACCAGACCGTCGGGCATGTCCATGCGCCCGATCTTGCAAGGTGGCAGCGCGGCGTGGCCACCCAGTTCACCGATGATGTGAATCGGATTTTCGCTGTTCATGACCTGCGGGTAACCCGGGATCAACACCCGCACGTCATGCAGATGTGCCATCGCGCGGGGCAGGGCGGCAGAAACGTCGCCCAGACCGCCGGTCTTCACCAGATCGGCGATTTCCGAGGTCACGAACAACACTTTTTTCTTGTTGGGGTTCTGACTGGCTATCGGCGTCAGTGTCTTGGTGATCGGGACGCTGATCGATCGGCTGCCGGGAACGCTTAAAGTGCTCGATTCACCCATCGGCTGATGAGCCCGTTCTCCCTGAATTTCCAATGCCGCACTGATCATATGAATCTCCCGTCTTTTTGATCTGATTCTTGTCTTGAACATGCGATGTCCATGGCCAGGTCCTGTGGCCGGGCGCAAACACGCCACGCATGAGTGAGCAAATCGCTACCCAACACGTGCAAGCAGAATGGGTGAGGGGGCCATTGCAAGACTTGAACCAGTCGCTTTGGCCCTGCCTATCAGATGACCCGCCGCGATCTGCAAAAGTTTCGACGAATTTTTGACTTTGTGACTGGCCGGTTTTACCCCGCGAAAACCAGTCTAGGCCAGATCCTAGAGCGGGCCAGGGCTAGCGGATGAATTGTTCGACAATCTGTTGCAGGCTCACGAAATCCGTGGCTTCGGGAAGGGAGGCGCCCCGACGAAGTGCATGTCTGGTGGGGTCGATGGTGCAAATTGGTGACCGGCCGGTCACGATTTCGGGCGCCGGGAAAGTGCGGGCGCACTGTTGCGGTGCGGACAGTTGTGTTGGCGGGCAGACAGTGGGTGCTGCTTCGCGGGCAGGGATTGCCCGCGAAGACGAGATGACTCAGTTGAGCAGGCGGATAGGTTCCCCGGCTGACCACCCTTGAATGTCTTCGATCATCTGCGAAAAGAACAACTCATAGTTCTGGCGGCTGACGTAGCCGACATGAGGCGTGGCCAGCACATTGTCGAGGGTGCGAAACGGGTGCAGTGCCGGCAGCGGTTCCTGATCGAACACGTCAAGGGCCGCACCGCCGATACGCTGTTTCTGCAAGGCCTTGATCAGCGCCGCTTCGTCGACAATCGGCCCGCGCGCCGTGTTGACCAGCAGGGCGGTCGGCTTCATCCAGTCCAGCGCCTGGGCATCGACCAGGCCCCGGCTGCGATCGCTGAGCACCAGGTGCACCGACAGCACGTCAGCCTGTTCGAACAATTGCTGCTTGCTGACATAGGTGACGCCAGCCTGTTCGGCGCGTTCGGCGGTGAGGTTTTCGCTCCAGGCGATGACGCGCATGCCGAACGCCTGACCGAACTGCGCCACCCGCTGGCCGATGCTGCCGAGCCCGAGGATGCCCAGGGTCTTGCCGTGCAGGTCGCCGCCCAGACCTTGCTGCCACTGGCCGGCGCGCAGGGCGTTGGCCTCGTTCAGCAGATTGCGGCTGGCGGCCATGATCAGCGCCCAGGTCAGTTCCGGCGCTGCGTGTTTGTAGCTGTCGGTGCCGCAGACCTTGATCCCGAGGAGGGCCGCGGCCGGCATATCCAGCGCCGCGTTACGCATGCCGCCGGTGACCAGCAGCTTCAGGTTCGGCAAGCGTTTGAGCAGGTCTTCGTCGAAGCGTGTGCGTTCGCGCATCACGCAGATCACTTCGAACCGGCCCAGACGTTCGGCCAGCGTGGCGTTGTCCGCCGGGTACTCATGGACGAAGGTGACTTCGCCGAGACTGTCGAGCACCGACCAGTCGACTACGCCCCGCGCGACGTCCTGCCAGTCATCGATCACCGCAATCTGCACCGCCATCAGCGTTACCTCTTCAACGAACGGGATTGGTTTTGTCCAGCCAGCCCAGCAGTGCCTCATGGAACTTCGCCGGCTCTTCCATCTGCGGGGCGTGGCCCATGCCGGGGAATTCCACCAGCGTGGACTGAGGAATCAGTTTCGCCACCTGCTTGCCCAGCACCTCGTAGTGACCGATTTTCGCCTTCACTTCGGGTGGCGCGATGTCCTTGCCGATGGCGGTGGTGTCGGAGGTGCCGATCAGCAGCAGGGTCGGTATCTTCAGGTCCTTGAACTCGTAGTACACCGGCTGGGTGAAGATCATGTCGTAGATCAGCGCCGAGTTCCATGCGACCTGAGTCTTGCCCGGACCGTTGCTCAGGCCGGCGAGCATGTCCACCCAGCGGTCGAATTCGGGTTTCCAGCGGCCGTCGTAATAGGTCGTGCGTTCATAGTCGCGAATGCCCTGGGCGGTGACTTTCAGTTCGCGCTGATACCACTGATCGACGCTGCGGTAAGGCACGCCAAGGGCTTTCCAGTCTTCCAGGCCGATCGGATTGACCAGCGCCAGTTGCTCGACCTGATCCGGGTATTGCAGCGCGTAACGGGTGGCGAGCATGCCGCCGGTGGAGTGGCCGAGCAGGGTGGCCTTCTGGATGCCCAGCGCCTTGAGCAATTGCTGGGTGTTGGCCGCCAGTTGCTGGAAGGTGTACTGATAATGATCGGGTTTGCTGGAGGTGCAGAAACCGATCTGATCCGGGGCAACCACCCGGTAGCCGGCTTCGCTCAGGGCCTTGATCGAACTGTCCCAGGTCGCGCCGCAGAAATTCTTGCCGTGCATCAGCACCACGGTGCGCCCGTTGGCCTTGCCGTGGGCGGCGACGTCCATGTAACCCATCTGCAGCGACTTGCCCTGAGACTGAAAGGCAAAGTGCTTGAGGGTGTAGGGATACTCGAAACCCTGCAATTGCGGGCCGTATTGCGGGCCTTCGGCGTGTGCGAGCAGGGGCAGGGCGGCGGTCAGCAGCAGGCCGGGCAGCCAGCGGGTCAGCGATACGGACATAGGACAACTCCACAAGAAATCGGCCGATGCTGGAACGGCCGGATTAGGGCGACGTTAAACACAGGCAATCCCCGGGCCCGATCGTTCAACCGAGCCAGCCGAGGGTGAGCATCGCCAGCACCCCGTAGCGGGCGCCTTTGGCGAGGGTGACGATCAACAGAAATCGCCCGAGGGGTTCGCGCATGACGCCGGCGATCAGCGTCAGCGGATCGCCGATGACCGGCAACCAGCTGAGCAGCAACGACCAGTGACCGTAACGCTGATAGTGAACGCGGGCTCGCTCCATATGCCTGGGGCTGACCGGAAACCAGCGCCGGTCCTGAAACCGTTCCAGCCCGCGCCCCAGCCACCAGTTCACCAGTGAACCGAGAACATTGCCCAGCGTCGCCACGGCCAACAGCCCCCAAAGCCAATAGCGCTCGCTGACCAGCAACCCTACCAGCACGGCTTCCGATTGCAGCGGCAACAGCGTCGCCGCGCCGAACGCCGCCAGGAACAGCCCGACATAACCCGCCGTCATCAATGGGCCGGGTAATCCGCCACCACCACATCGGCGCCGTCTTTCTTCAGGCCGATCACTTGATACGCATCA
The DNA here is from genome assembly GCF_949767575.1 of Pseudomonas sp. IT-P2. Lineage (NCBI taxonomy): Bacteria > Pseudomonadati > Pseudomonadota > Gammaproteobacteria > Pseudomonadales > Pseudomonadaceae > Pseudomonas > Pseudomonas sp. IT-P2. The sequence goes on from NZ_CATKQA010000011.1 coordinate 388,879, forward strand.
CTCATGCCGTCCATTTCCATGCCCGGCGAGCCCATCGGCATGCCCGGTGCGGCAACGCCCAGCAGGTCGTCACGCTTGCTCAGGGCCAGCACTTGTTCCGCCGGGACATGGCCTTCGACGAATTTGCCGTTGATGATTGCGGTGTGGCAGGACGCCAGACGCGGCGGTACACCGTGCTTTTGCTTGAAGCTGCTCATGTCGCTTTCGACGTGGTCTTCGACCTTGAAGCCATTGGCTTCCAGATGGCTGATCCACTTTTTGCAGCAGCCACAGTTGGCGTCGCGGTGGACTTCGATCGGGATAAGGTCGGCGGCTTGCGCCAGGGACGAGATGAACAGGGCGCTCAGGGCGGCCAGACGCAGATGGTTTCGCATGGAGGGCTCTCGGCTCAGAGGAGGAACGGTCAAAAAAGGAAGGCATTTTGACCGGTTTTTCCTGCCGGGCATCAACGGAGTGTTTCCAAGTGATACAAGGCAGGCCTGCCAATATGATCGTAGATCAAAGCTGACAGGCCACTGAGCGCAAGATGACAAAACGGTCAGCGAACCTTGAAGCGCCCCATGATCGCACTGACCCGGCTGTTGGCTTCCAGCAACTGGCGGGTGTTGAGTTCGCTGGCCTGACCGCTTTCCACCAGCTCATCAACCATGTGGCGGATCTGCACCATGCTGCGGTTGATCTCTTCGGTGACCGCGCTTTGCTGTTCGGCGGCGGTGGCGATCTGGGTGCTGAGGCTGTTGATGTGGCTGACGGAGCCGGCCATCTCGTCGAGGCCACTGTTGACTCGCGCCGTGGCATCGGCGGCCGACTGGCAGCTGGCCTGGGTGTTTTCCATGGCGCTGACCGACGAGCTCACGCCCTGGGTCAGACGGGTCAACATTTCGTTGATTTCGGAGGTGCTGGCCTGGGTGCGGGCGGCGAGGGCTCGTACTTCGTCCGCTACCACGGCAAAACCGCGACCCTGTTCACCGGCGCGGGCCGCTTCGATGGCCGCGTTGAGCGCCAGCAGGTTGGTCTGGCCGGCAATGGCGCCGATCACGCCGAGGATTTCGGTGATGCGCTGGGCGTCCTGCTGCATGCTTTCGACCTTGTGGGTGGCGCTGGCCACTTCGTCGATCAACGCCACCACGCTGCTTGACGCTTCGCCAACCACCACGCGCGAGCGGTCGGCGTTTTCATTGGCGCGCTGGGTGAAGGCGGCGGTTTCGGCGGCGTTTTGCGCGACGCTTTCGGCGGTCGAACTCATTTCGTTGATCGCGGTAACGGTCTGATCGGTTTCCGAAGCGTGGCGCAGCAGAATCTGGCTGGTGTGCGCCGAGGTGCGTTGCAGGTTGTCGAGGCTCGAAGCCATGGCTCCGGTGGCCTGGGTCACTTCGCCGATCATGTTCTGCAGGTAGGCGATGAAGGTGTTGACCGAGTGCCCGATGGCACCGAGTTCATCTTCAGCGCGAATGGTGATGCGCCGGGTCAGGTCGGCATCGCCGCTGGACAGCGAATCGATGTTGGCTTTCAGCGCTTTCATGCGTGAGACCAGTTGGCGGATCGCGTAGACCTGCAACAGCACCAGCAGGATCACCAGCGGAATCTGCAACAGGCTCAGGCTGCTGAGCACGTCGTCACGCTGGGCGGTGAGCATTTTGGTCGGCAGCGCGGTGGCGAGGAACCATGGGGTGCCTTCGATCGGACGCATGAAGAACGTGCTGGCTTCACCGTTGTTGTCGAATTCGACGCGCTGCGCTTGCTCGCGGTTTTGCAGCCCGGCCTTGACCTGGCTGGCGAAGGTCGAGCCACCGGCCAGTTCGCTGATGTTCTTCAGCACGATCGGGCCACTGATGCGCGAGCTGTTGCTGATGATCTTGCCGTCGGCCTCGACGATCAGCATTTCGGCGTTGAGGTCTTTTTCCTTGCGCGCCACCAGATCGTTGAAGAAGCCCAATGTCACGTCGATGGTCGAGACGCCCCAGGCGCTGCCGTTTTTCTGGATGGCCATGGCGCAGTTGGTGCGCGGTTCGGCGCTGGCGTCATCTTTATAGGCAGCGGCCCACGCGCATTGGCCGCGCGGGGTCTGCATGCCGCCCTTGTACCAGCTCTGGTCGTAATAGTTGGGCGCCGCGTCGCTGTTCCAGAAGGTGTTTACCGCCAGTTTGCCGGAGGCATCACGGTGCCAGAACGTACTGAACTTGTTGCGTCCGGCCTCACGCTGGCCGGGCAACGGCCAGATGCCGCCGCCGAATACTTTGAGCTCGCCGTATTGATCCACCAGCCCCGGCAACACGGTGTCGATGGCTGCGCTGTCGAGCAGCGGGATGGTCTGGGTGATGCTGCGCTGTTGCGCCTGGACCTTGTTCAGTTCGCCCTGGATCTGCTCGGCCACTTCAGCAATGCGATTGAGCACCACCTGTTCTTCGGTATGGCGCAGCTTGGGCGCGACCAACTGGCTGATGCCAACCACGGTCAGCACCGACAACAACAGAATGAATAGAACCAGAAACAGCGTGTAGCGAGCCTGAATGGTGCGGAATGCGGGCATGGAAACCGGTCCTTGAGCAGGGATTCTTATTGTGGGGAGGGGAAAAACAGCGCGGGTTTCCTAACGTATCGTCGCGACGTCGGGAAGCTTTAGGTACTTGCGTCCTAAAAGATGCAATCCCGACCGATGGAACGTATCCGGCCTGATACACGAGAACTAACTGTCCCGAACATTAGAGCGATAAACCCACTTTCATCACATTGTCATGAACGCTCTGGTCCCGTATTTCCGGGGCTGTTGTCGGTTTGTATCGTGAATGTACGAAAATTGTAAAAAAGTGCAGAAAGGAGTTGGTGCCATTAGTTTGCCGGCCGATACTCCGGGCAACTCAAAAGTCGTCCAACAAGGAATTTTTCATGTTTTCCTCGCAAGGAGCCTGCTCATGACTATCGGCTATACCGGTGCCTGGCAACCCAAGGCGGGTTTGCTGGTTCGAGACACAGGAAGCTCGAGCAAACCGGTTTCCCAAAGCGTGAAGGTCAAGCAGATGCTGGCTATGGTCGGCAACGATCCCAACGCAATCAGCATCGCCGAGATGGACAAGCAGGGGCTGCACAAGAACATCAAGGGTTTCGATCCCACCAATGTTTCGGCCAAACAATTGGGCAGCCTCAGTGCAATGCTGCGCAGCCGTGGCCTGATTTCCGAAGTCACGTCCATTACTCTGCTCAACGCCGGCGACAAGTTTGATCGCTTCGGCATTCAGAAGGATCCGGACGCCAAGTTCAATGCGCTGGAGTACTTCGCAACGCAACTGGATACCATCCAGAACAACAATCTCAAGGGCAACAAGTACGCCAATACGTTGATCCCCGAGTACAAGAAAGCCATTTATGTGCTGCAGAACCTGCAGACTTATGGTCAGGGTGGGGAGCGCAAGCCTCCTACCGACAAGGGTGTCAGCGCCAAGGCGTGATCACGCAGGCCCGCCCGGTTAACGGAGCGGGCCTCGTCGTTCATGGCACATTGAGTTCCCGACGCCGCATGTCTGCCTGCAGACGTTGCATCCGCGGACAGTGCAAGGTCAGCGTTCCTGGCTGGAACCCGCGATGAAACAGCGCCAGCCATCCCGAGCCTTTTTCATCGGGCGCCAGCCCGGTGAAGGTGAAGTCCATGGTCGACAACTGGCGCCAGGCACTGTCGAAACCCTGCGCGAGTCTGAGCCTGATCGAAATCAGCCAATGGTCCGGCAACTGCTGCAGTTGCTTGAGCAATCCGTCGTCAAGCGATTCCAATAAGCCGTCATAGCGCCCCCAGCGCTGATCCAGTTGTATGGGGTCGCCGACCCAGGGTGATGGGTTGTCCCGTGTCCCGAACTTGTCGACCATCTGCTGCATGAACTCGCGACAGCCATCCGGCCATGCGAGGCTTGGCAACGGTCGCTGGTATCCGTCGATCTGGAGATAGCCGAGCACCAACGACTCCGGCACCGGTTCGCCAAAGGGCGAAGGGGCATGATCGGGTAGCAGCCCGGTGTTGTGAAACCCCAGACGGGCGGCCATCCGTTGCGTGTAGGGATGATGGGTCATCTGCTTGATCGTCACGCCGTGGCATCCGAGCGCCTGGGCATGAATCAGCAATTGCCGGCTCAGTCGGGTGGCAACTTTCTGGCCACGACTCTGTGGATCCACCACGCTCAATGCGAGTTCGGCGATGCGCGACTCCTTGTCGCGAATCAATGCCGCGTGCCCCAGAATTTTCCCCTCCGACACCGCAACCAATGAATGCCAGCGACCGCCGACATGGTTCTGCGTGATCATGCGCGGCAGGTAAACATGGGGCTGAGCGTATTGGTTGGCGTAGACCTTTCTGAAAAGTTGGCTGACGGCACGGGCGTCGCTGTTACGGTAACTGCGCAGGATCAGGGTTTCCATCAACGGTCCTCCCGGTGCAGATTGTCGTATACCCGCAGATCGACTACACGCTGCTGTTTACCTGACCGTGGATGGCGTGACAGTGACTGAATCGTGCAGCGCCGGATCTGCAATTCGAGCAAATGCCCGGTGCTCAATTCTTCGATCAATGGATAGGCTTCGATCAACGCACGGTGCAGTAACCGGTCTGCCTGCTCACCCGTCGCAGACAGGGCATCCGGTACCCAGCTCAGGCGCAGAATATCCCTTGTGCCTTCCTGTTCGATCACCAGTTGCCAGTCTTCACTGCCGGTAATCCGCTGTACGGTTTGGCCGATGGCCTGAGGCAGGAGGGTCAGTACGCCGACACGAACCCGCTGACTGTCGGCACAGCGTCCCATCAACGCGAATTTGCGCCGGGGAACATTACCGGGCTCTCGCCAACAGGCACGATCGCCGACCGGATATCGAATCAAGGGCATCAAGCGACGGGTCAAGTTGGTCACCACCAGTCGTCCCACCCGGTTGCACCCGTCAATCACCTCTCCGGTTTCTTCGTCGAGAATCTCCAGCACGCTATGGTTGTCAGCCGCATGATGTTCGCCCAACGCGCAGTCACGTTGACTGGCGCCGATGAAACCGGCGTCGACACTGGCATAGCCCAGAGACGCAATGCGCGCACCGGGAAAGACACGGCCCAATCGTCGCAGCTGTGCCGGGAACAGGCTTTCCCCGGCGTAGAGCAGGGTGGTCACGCCCTCGAGTACGCGCCCGTGCTGCTCAAGCCAGGCCGCAAAGGTCAGCAAATGGGCGGGCAGTCCGGCCAGCACATTGATTCGGTGCCGAACGACGGCATCGGCGAGGATGGCCGAGTCGACATGACCGGTGAACGGAAATTCGACGATATCCGTTTCCACATGCGCCAGCGCATCGTGGGTGAAGATGAAACTGGCGTAGAGGTCGCCAGCGAAAAACAGGTTGGCGATGCGGTCGCCCGCGTTCAACTGGCCGCTGAGACTGCGACCGAAATCCGTCACCAGTGTTTGCCATTCCTGGCGCCGGAAAATCGAGAATTTGCCGGCGCTGGTGGTTCCCCCCGTCTTGAATACCAGGGCGTTTTCCAGAGAACCGGTCAGTGCAGGCCAGTGGTCGAGATCCTCGCTGCCCTCCCAGTAGGCAGCGGGATCGATCACCGGCAATTCAGCCAGCGAAGTGACGTGCTCGGGCACATCAGCGAAGTGGCCTGCGTAAAAGCTTGAATGGCGACGGGCAAACGCCACGAGCTCGTTCAACTCAATCCTTGTGTTCATGTTGCATTCCTTGCAAGTCAGTGGGCGGGACCACGCTGCGGTTGTCGATCACCTGCGGCGTCTTTCCGCTGTGTTTGTTTCGGGCGAACTGATCGATCGCACAGCGTTCTGCGTCCACCGTCAGCAGTCCCGTGCGGATGAGGGTCGCCAGCGTCGGGTAATCCAGCAGGCGGTCATGAACTTCGCGGGCGGGCAGCGAACTGCGAAACCGCATCCGCTCCAGCCCGTCGGGTGCGTGCTCCAGGACCAGCTGGAACTCGACCTGCAGATGCCGAGCCAGTGTTTCCAGACAGATGAAGTCCGTGCCGATGCGCAGCAGCCGGCCGTGACGTTGCAGCAGCTCGAAGCGTGGAGCCGGCAGCCCGCATGGACACCGGCCGGGTATCCAGCGGCCGCTGTCGCCAAGGTCGTATCGCTGAACGTCCTGGCCTTGTCGTTCTATCGAGGTGAACACCAGACGGCCGATTTCATCGCCATTCACCGGCTGATCGGCTTCAAACGCGACGATTTCCAGGTGTTGAATATCGCTCATCAGATGGAATACGCCATCAGACGTTGCCGGGCAGGCATGGCCGAGCGGCCCGGCGTCGACGCTGCCGTAAATGGCCGAACGGATAAGCCTGACACCGCAGCTGTGCATTAATGCACGGCTCTGTTCACCGGGATGTTCACCGCCGAGAAAGACCTTTTCGATGCCGCCGTAGGCACGCAATCGGGCTTGTTCGTTGATAAACAGACGGTGGAGGGTGCTAGGCATGCCGACCAGCGTGGTGACACGTTGATCGATGATCATCCGGGCGATTTCGCGGTAATCATCATCGGCGGGCGCGCCCATCGGCAGATGAGTGACACCCAGTAGCTCCAGCACTTTGGAAAAGCTGAAGAAGCCGCCATACAGCCCGCCACTGAAGAACAGGTTCATCACGCGGTCGTGGGCCGGGTCGAGGCCTGCGGCAAACAGCCCGTCGGCGGCGGCACGCATTTGCCGATCAAAATCGCGGTAACTGAAACCCGACAACACCGGAACGCCGCTGCTGCCCCCGGAGCGGAAGTACAGGCGGGCCGCCGGATTGATCGGGCGGGTGACAAACGTTTCCTTGTTCATGATCGGGCGACCTGCGATGCACGGCGGTGCCGGTAGCGGATCAAGCGTGGCACAGGTAGACAGCGTCGCAACCGGCAGGCTGACCGACACCCGTCGACTCAGGCGCTGCAAGGCATAGACGCCGTCGTGGGGTTCGCCTTCGTAACCTTCGTGAATCGATACCGCGGGGGCGATTCGCGTGACGCCCGCCGAGATCAACGTTTGCGTCAATTCTGCCGTCTCGTGTTCGGTGCAGATCAGGGCGCAGCTTTGCAGCGCGTTTCGCCAGGGCAACAGCGTACGGGTGATTTGCGCGCGGGGCAGCGGTTTGAGCAGCACAGTGCGAAACAGCGGCGAGGGACCGAGTTGGCGGTCATGCGTCCAGATCACCCGCCAGCCTGGTGCCTCCCAGACGTGACCGGTGGTGCCGACAAAGCTGTGAGCCAGTTGCGCCATCGCCTTCACTGTGGTGATTTGCGAAGCCTCCTGAATTGAAGGCGTCAGGGTCGGCCATTGGTGTGCCCGACGGTCGAACGCCTCTGCCAGAGCATCGCCGATACTGCGCAGATCAGCCTCGTCATCGCTGTCCACCAGCAGCCATTGCGGGCTGGAGCAGGCCTGTTGATCGAGACGACAGACTTCGTCTGCCAGCGCATCCAGCGCCTCTGGCGACGCGCTCTGAGGCGTCAGGTAAACAAAGCTGATCCGATGACCCCAGTCGATCCAGCGGCATCCTGCCGGGAGTTGTTGACGGATGGCTTGCAGGGCCGCTTCCCCGCCCCAGGCGGAGACGCCGTTGGCCCATTGGCACAGTTGGCCGATTTGCGCAGTCGTTGCCGGGATGACCGCGACGTGGCCGGCTATTTGACCGGTAGCGTCGCACTGCGCCAATGCATGCAGCAATCGGGCTGTCAGTCCTTCGTCACTGCTGCTGGGACGTAGCCAATTGACGTTGCCGGCCAGCAGGCTTTCGATCACGGCGCAGAACGCCAGCAGGGGCGCATTACCTGGCGTGATGTGAACCACCAGGCCCAGCGGGCTCCAGCGTTCGAAGCGTGATTGGCGGTAGTCGATGCGGCGCAAGGTATCCGGTTGCTCACCCAGCTCGCGTGTCAGCTTGCGGTTCAACGCCTCAGGCTGGCAGAACTGGATCAGGGACTGCCGGTGGTCGGGATCGAGGTGCCGATTGAAATCCGGATCTTGCAGTCGTGTGGCGAAAGCGGCCACCGCATCGATGACTGTCGCACGCCGGAGTGCCGTACCCAGGCGCTGTGGCAGGTCCAGGTTCAGTTGATCCAGTGCATCGGCGAGCCGGCAGTCGGCATGCAGCTGTCCGTTGATCAGGTACATGTCAGTGCCTCCCCAGCAATTCGGAAGCGGCCATGGCGCAGCTTCTGCCGGCCGTGGTCGCGGCGCGGCCGTGCAATTCGAACCAGTCTGCAGACAGACCACAGCCACAATTGGCGCCCGGATGCAGGGTGGCGAGATCGCTCATGACTACCGCATGGGCCGGACTCGATGAAATGTAAGGCGAAACGAAACTCAGCAAGCCCTGACGGCCATACGGCAGAACCGTGAAATCGGATGGATTGCGCACGAAGACCTTCGAATAGACGGGAACATGGAAATGATGATGAGCACATTCAAGGTAAGGCACCGGATGCTCGACCGCGCCGTAACCGTCGCGGCAGCGGGTGACTTGGAGCCCCAGTTGTCGGTGCATGCGCTCGTACAGTTGTTGACGGGGAATTTCCTGCGCGGCATGGGTTTTCCAGCCACCCCCGAAGAGCGCCAACGAGTCCGGTGCCAGTTGCAGTTCGCGAACGCCGGTGGCTCGCATGCGTTCAAGGGTCTGCCAGAGAAAGGCGGGAAAGCCGAGAATCCGCACCGGCAGTCCTTCTTCGGCGAATGATTGCAGCGCTGCAATAACGCCGAAACTGTCGAACTCATGGCCGCTGCCGGTATGGCGCAGGGCGTAGGTCACCCGGTTGACGGGCGCGAACCGGCACAGGAACTGGTCGGTAAAGGAGGTTCCCAGGCTGATCGTGCCCTCGGGCTCGTAGCTCAAGAGCAAGTAGTTGCACGGGGTTTGCGGGTTGTTCCAGCCATAATGGTGAAAGATGCGTTCGACCATGTACTGGGCGGCGCTCAGGCTGCGTTCGTCGTAACGCATGCGGCTTTTCTGCCCGCTGGTGCCTGAGGAGGTCAGCTCCAGCGCGTGGGTACCGGTGGGGCTGAGCAATGGGTGCTGCTTGAAAAAGCTGGCGAAAATCGGCGGTAGATGCGACCAGTCGTCGAGTCTGTCCAGATCGTCCACGGTCAGCCCGTTGGCTTTCAGCCAGTGCTCGTAGCCCGGGGTGTGCTGGCTGTGGAAACGGCTGATCTCGGTCATGGCCTGGTCGAACAGCCCGTCTGGCACGGAATCCGGGCAATAGGGTTGCGTCAACGCGCAGAGCGCGTCGCTGTTGGGGAAATGGAACATCAGACGTCCTTATCGTTATGTTGAACGGTCGGCCTTGGCGCAGCAGGCAGAAACCGATTGAGCAAGGGCAGGGACAGCAGGCCGCCGAGTGCGGCCCACAGCGCGAAGAATTCGAGGCGATGGCCGCCGCCGACAGCGGCAATCAACGATCCACCGGCACCCATCACGGCAATCGAAATCATGCCGATCGCGGCCGAAACCAGACCTTTGCTGTCATCGCTGCAAAACAGCGCCAACCGATACAGAGCCGCGTTGCTCATGCCCAGGCCTACGGCGTACAGCGCGAGGCCGGCAATCAGCGCGATCAGAGGGAGGCTGGTCATGGCGACTGCCACCAGGGTCAGCAGCCCCAGGCAGTACGGCCACAGTGCCAGGCGAATCAATTGCGGCAATTCACGTGTGGGCAGCAACCGGTCGAGAATCAGATTGCCGAGAATGACGGCTGAAAAGACCGGTATCTGCCACAGGGCATATTCCCGCGTTGTCAGCCCCAGTGACTGGATCAGCAACAGCGGTGCAAGACCGATCCAGGCGATCAGCGGCAGGCTCATCAGGCCAAGTGCAACGCAGGTCCCGAGAAAGTTTTTGTTGCGCGACAACGCAAGGTATCGAGCACCGATCTGACCAAGAGAAAAGGCTACAGGCGCTTGCTGAGTACCATCACGACGGACCACGCCGATGGTTTCGGGCATGCAGACGTACAGTCCGGTCCATGCAAGTACCGCAACCGTGGCCAGGCCGATAAACAGTTCGCGCCAGCTGAGCCATTCCAGCAACAGGCTGCCCAGCAGGGGACCGATCAGCGGCGAAAGCAGCGCCACATTGCCGAGCAGCGCCATCAGGCGTACGGCATCAGCTTCGCAGAATACTTCTGAAAGCGCGGGATAGCTGACAGCCACCACAAAGCCCAGTCCCATGCCTTGCAGCAGCCGTAACGCGTTGAACGTTTCAATGCCGGGCGCGAGCACTGTCGCTGCGCACATTGCGCTGAACAGTGCGCAACCTGCCAGCAACAACCGGCGTCGACCGAACCGGTCGGACAGAGGCCCGATCAGCCACTGCAGGCATGCACCGCCGATCAGGTAAAGATTGAACGCGTTGGGGATATGACGGGCATCGGCTTCAAGATCCCGAGTGACGGTCAGCATCGCCGGCATGACCATGTCGCTGGCCATGTAGGTCAGCCATTCGAACAGCATGATGGCGAGGCAGAACCCGAGCGCTTGCCGGGGCGAGAGATTGATGAGAGTCCTTTGCATACGCTTCCACGAGATTCGAGAGAGAGCGCAAAGGGTAGAGGCGGGGTCAGACTGTTCCTACATGAATGCTGTGACGCTCTATGACGGGGGGTTGCGTGATGTTGCACAAGTCGGGATGCCTACTCGCAAGGGCGAATTGCCTGACAAGATAATGAATAGAGTCTTAAGAAAAATGCCCACATTCCTGTGGGCATTTCGGCTGACATTAAATCAGTTGTTGCATTTGAGTGAAGGGACGCTGGCATCCTTCCCGCGAATTGAATCAACGATGGTAATAGTAGCCCGGACCTTGCGGCGCATAGTGGCGATGATCGCCATGCCAGCCGCCGTGGGGAAAGATGATGCAGCCGCTCAGGGTAAGCAGTGCAAGGACAGGAATCAGCCAGGTGATTCGACGCAGCATTTCAAGGATCCTCATGGTTAATGCCGTTTGAAGCCAAAGCTCTTCATCGGCTGTAACATGAGACCCCGTTTACAGCGGCGCATCCCCGTCAAACGGTATGCGCATGGCATCAACCCCGATACAAACCCGATACATTCCAACGGTTCAGGAACCTGTAATGACCCAGAAGCAACGCTTGAAATATTCGATTCTGATCGCCCTCGCCGTACTGCTGATCATGCTCGGCCTGTCCTGGCTGCAAAACGCCGGCAAGCTCAGCGAGCAAACATTTCAGTACATCGCCATCGGTGTGGCGGTGGTGGTTGTGGTAATCAACGGCGTGATGCGCCGCAAGGTCAAGCCCTGACAGCGTCTGCCGCGTGCTTCAATCGTGGTTGAGCACGGCGGCAGCCTGGGGATGGAGGCTGTAGCTCTTGTCGTCGTTGAACGTGATCACGCCTTCGGCGCACAGGCGCTTGAGCACTTCACGTACGCTGAGAAAGGACAAGGGAATGTCCAGATCCAGCAACTGGCTGTGAACACCACGCACACCAAGACGACGGTCGTCCTCGGCGGCGACCAGCAGGGTGTCGATGACTTTGAGGCGAATCAGGCTGGTGCGCAGGCCGAAGCTTTTAAGCAGCAAACGGATGCGCTCATTGCCGTGACGCTCGACCCGTTGCCCGAATACGTCGGCGTGTGAACCCATGTGCGCTCCTTGTGGGGTCTGGCTACCTTCCGATGGTAGGGGTGGGTTGTACATGCGATTACTCCTTTCAGAGCCTGATCAGGAAAGGTTTTTCGTGCTCTCTCTAAACAAGACGTTTCAGCTCGACAAATCATGAAGCGGAAAATGTAGAAAATTTGTCGTGGTTTTGTCTTTTCCCCGTGATTGCGGCACGAAACGGGTGTGTGACCGACTAAATTTTTTTCCCGCGGCTTCGTTTTCTGGACAGGCTCATTGCGCGTGACGCGTGAGTGATTTCAGAGCGAGCCGGGCCCGACGTGTTCACGGAGGCGGGCGGTTCGCTCTTCGGCATTTCGATCAGGAGCGAGCGTGACTATTTCCAGGCATTTCACCGGACTGACCCTTGCCGGCCTCTTTCTCGGGCTGAGTCTGCCGGCACAGGCGTTCAGTCCTTCCGGCCAGACCGGCGCGGATATCCGTCGCACCGGTTTTGGCGTACCGCACATCCGTGCGGAAAACGAACGCGGTCTCGGGTTCGGTATCGGTTACGCCTATGCGCAGGACAATCTGTGCCTGCTGGCCAACGAGATCGTCACGGTCAACGGCGAGCGTTCGCGCTACTTCGGGCCGGAACAATTGACGGTCGAAGAGCGCGAGAACCGTGTCAGCGACGTCTTTTTCCAATGGCTCAATACGCCGCAGGCAGTCAGTGCCTTCTGGCAAGCGCAGCCGGTCGAAGTGCGTGATCTGGTGGAAGGTTACGCCGCCGGTTACAACCGATATCTGGCCGAGCGCCGTCAGCAGGGTCTGCCGCAACAGTGCCAGGGTGAATGGGTGCGCGATATCGCCGCCGAAGATCTGGTGAAGCTGACCCGTCGTCTGTTGGTCGAGGGCGGTGTCGGCCAGTTCGCCGAAGCCCTGGCGGGTGCTACTCCGCCGCAGGCCACTGCGAAGATTGAAAACGATGCGCGGGCCTATCAACTGGCGGACACGCGCCTGCAACGCTTCGCACTGGACCGTGGCAGCAACGCCGTGGCGGTCGGCAGCGAGCGCTCCTTCAACGGCCGCGGCATGCTGCTGGCCAACCCGCATTTCCCGTGGGTCGGCGGCATGCGCTTCTATCAGATGCACCTGACCATTCCGGGCAAACTGGATGTGATGGGCGCAGCGCTGCCGGGTCTGCCAATGATCAACATCGGTTTCAACCAGCATCTGGCCTGGACCCACACCGTCGATTCGTCCAAGCATTTCACCCTTTATCGCCTGCAACTCGATCCGAAGGATCCGACCCGTTACCTGCTCGACGGCCAGTCCCTGCCGATGAGCAAGCAGACGGTCACCGTGCAGGTCAAACAGGCGGACGGCCAGGTGGTGCCGGTTTCTCGTGACGTCTACAGCTCACAGTTCGGCCCGATCGTGCAGTGGCCCGGCAAGCTCGACTGGGACAACCAGTACGCCTATAGCCTGCGCGATGCGAACCTCGACAATGATCGGGTGCTGAAACAGTGGTACGCCATGAACCGCGCCGGCAATCTCAAGGATCTGCAGGATTCGGTGCACACCATCCAGGGCATCCCGTGGGTCAACACCCTGGCCGTGGACGACAAGGGCCAGACGCTGTACATGAACCTGTCGGTGGTGCCGAACGTCAGTGCCGACAAACTGGCCAGGTGCAGCGACCCGCGCGCCGGTCTGAAAATGATCGTGCTCGACGGTTCCAACAGCGCCTGCACCTGGGACATCGACCCGCAAGCCGCGCAGAAGGGCATTTACGCTTCCAGCCAATTGCCGCAGCTGTTGCGCAAGGACTTCGTTCAGCATTCCAACGATTCGGCCTGGCTGGCCAACCCGGCACAACCGCTGACCGGTTTTTCGCCGTTGATCAGTCAGGATGGGCAACCACTGGGCCTGCGTGCGCGCTTCGCGCTGGATCGACTGGCGACCCTGAGCAAGAAAGGCCCGGTGTCGGTGCAGGATCTGCAACACATGGTGATGGACGATCAGGTGTTTCTGGCGACTCAGGTCGTACCGGATCTGTTGAAATTCTGCGCTTCTCAGTCTGAAGCGGCGCTGAAATCGGTGTGCAGCAGCCTGAAAGCGTGGGACGGCCGGGCGAATCTGGAGTCGGGCGTCGGGCTGGTGCATTTCCAGAGCATCATGCAAGCGATGCAGGAGTCGCCGCAGGCCTGGCGCGTGGTGTTCGATCCGAAGGATGCGCAACACACCCCGCGCGGGCTGGCCATTGAAAAGCCAGAAGTGGCCAAGGCACTGCGCGAGGCCATGCTGGCGTCGGCCGAAACTGCCGCCAAAATGGGCCTGACCGAGAAAACCCGTTGGGGCGATGTGCAGGTGGTCAGCAGTGGTGGCCAGCAAACGCCGATTCACGGTGGTCCCGGCACGCTGGGCATCTACAACGCCATCCAGAGCGTGCCTCGTGAAGACGGCAAGCTGGAAGTGGTCAGCGGGACCAGTTATCTGCAAGTCGTAACGTTCGACGATAAAGGTCCGCATGCCCAGGGCTTGCTGGCGTTTTCGCTGTCCAGCGATCCGGCGTCGAAGTATTCCCGGGATCAGACCGAGGCTTTTTCGAAGAAGCAGTGGAGCGTGTTGCCTTTCACCGAACAGCAGATCAAGGCCGATCCGCAGTATCAGGTGCAGACCGTGCGCGATGATCTGGAAAAGGCGGGGAAAGTCGCAGCGCAGTAATCAGCGGTTTAATCCGTCGACAGTCGCAAAGGCAGAAGGCCGCTCCCTCACGGGAACGGCCTTCAGTTTTTTGGCGGTTGCTGGGGGATCGGGTTGATCACCGGGTTGCCGTCCTTGTTGCGGGTCAGGAACACCGGCAACACTTTCGGCAAAGAACTGGCGAAGCTGTTCAGCTCCTTGATGTTGTAAATGCCGCCGACGCGGATCGAACCGGTGGCGTTGTCGGCCAGCATCAAGGGTTTGTCCAGATACCGGTTGATTTGCGGTAACGCTTCGTTCAGCGACAGGTTGTCGAGCACCAGTTTGCCGCTGCGCCAGGCCAGCGAGTTGTCATTGGCATAGGTCTGGCTGATTTGCGGGATGTCGTCGCCGTGTCTGTAGCGTGCCTGCATCGAGGGGCCCAGACGCAAGCCGTCACCGCCCAGACGGGAATTGCCGGTGACCAGCACAGAGCCCTCGATCAGGTTGACTTTCACCTGATCCTCATACATCCAGACGTTGAAACGGGTGCCTGTCACGCGAATCCTGCCTTCGGCGGCCCTGACGATGAACGGGTGGTTCAGGTCGTGGCTGACTTCGAAAAACGCCTCGCCTTTCTTCAGGGTGACGTGACGCTCGTCCTTGTAATTGCTGAAGGTCAGCTCGGTGTTGAGGTTCAGCTCGACCTGGCTGCCGTCCTCCAGGGTGACATGGCGGACATTGTCGGTGGCCGCGAAATGCTGATAGCTGTCAGGCAGCCAGCCGAGGTTCCATCCGGTCCAGGCTGCCAGCGGCAAAGCCAGTGCACAGACAGAAGCCGCCACGGCGTACTGGCGCCACGATCTGACCGGTTGGCGAATCGGCAAGACCGGTGCAGTTTCCGGACGCGGCAGGTGCTCGGCGACGTCCCATATCTCCAGCATCGCCTCATACTCGAACGCGTGAAGCGGGTGTGCATTGCGCCATTGCTCGAACGCCTGGCGCTCTTCGTTGGTGCAATCGACGGCGTGCAGGCGCATGCACCAATGCGCGGCGGCATCGGTGATCGCATCGTAATCGGCTTCCGAGAGAGTGTTCTGGGTCATTGACTCGTCCTGATTTCCCGCATTCTAACCTTGAGGGGAAGGTGCCGAGAACAAGCGTCATGTCATTTACCCATCAAACGTGGAACTTTTTAACGCCAGGATCCCCCAAAAACCAGGACATCCCGTTAACACTATCCACAAATGGAGTGAAAAAATGATCAAAAGAACCTTGGCTGCTTTCGTCGCTACCGCCAGTCTCCTGAGTGCCGGCGCGGCGCTGGCCGACCGCCCGGGCGCAGGATGGATCACCATCGAAAAGGCCATCGAAACCGTAAAAACCAAGGCCGGATATGTCGAGGTCTACGAAATCGAGGCCGACAACGACGGCTATTGGAAAGGGGAAGGGCGCAAGGCTGATGGCGCGGTGTACGAATTCCGTATCGATGGCGCATCGGGCAACGTCCTGCGCGATCAGAAGGACTGATCCCGAACGCAGTTGCGCAGGTGTTGAACCTGCGCATTTTTCCAGATTCTACGGGGCCGGCACGGGATCCAGCTGACGCCCGACTTCACAAATCAGGCGGGCTATCGAATCGGCGTTACGCAGGATGACAGCGATACGGGCGTTCGGAGACTGCTGGTCGAGAAATGCATCACGCGCCTGCCGAAGATTCTGCGTACCGGTCAACCGCAGGATTTCCGTGTGGATCAGTTCCATGCCGGGCACTTTGTCGACATCGACCCAAGTCTTTAGAACGGTGTTCCATTGCGCGAACAATTGTGAGCGGGGCGTGCTGAGCGACAAGGCTGAACGCTGCTCGGAGTCAAGTTCGTTGTACAGCTTCTTACCCTCGGTCGTAATCGTTGATATCAACTCTATGAACGGTTCCCGCGCCCTGAGGGTAGCGATATCCAGCGCCTTGCTGAATTGATGGGAAAACTCGTGTATCAACGTCGACGCCTGCGCATGGCCATCCACATCGAACTGCTCAAGCATGAAGAGTTTGTAATGATCCAGTTGCTGTTGGAAAAAATGCTCGGTGAAATGCACGCGTTTTTCTGTATCGCCTTCCAGTACAAATGCGATGACGTCATGCAGCAATTTGTTCGAGCCGACAACGAACCGGTCGGTATTGAGTAACTCATCGGCTGGGTCCACCAGCGCATTGCAGATGGGCACAATCGCCTCGCTGATCCTTGTGAGAATTGCGGGTGTGATCTTTGGCACATTGAAGAAGTCCTTCAGGAAGCTGTTCACCCGTGAATGGATGGCGCCGTTGGCGAGCGGGACCAGGTTATGCAGACAATAGAAGGCGTAGCGTCGGGCCAGGTCGATTGCATTCACCAGCGCCCGGGCTTTCAGAGGAAACCTGACTCGGATTTCATCCATTCCCTGCGCCTCGATATTCAGCATGATGCGGCGCAGGTTCGCGAGGCTATTGCGTTCGATCATTCTGCCGAACGCCTGGCCGTAGTGGACGATCTGGTCATCAGCGATTCGCACCATGCGAGGGCCGGACTTCTCGAACAGCGGCCCCTTTGCCCCAGCGTTTGCCAAACGCCAGGCGTTACCGCTTTTGACGACCTGATAAACCTTGCCATCAACCGCAGCGAAATCGCGGTTGCGCGATACCTGCAGGTAAGTGCCCTGGTTCGGGCTGAGCTTCAGATCCTTGAGTGCGATGTCCGTCACCTCGAACGATTGCAACGATGTGCGTCCGGGCGAAGTCAGATCGATGTCGGCCAGGCCTGACACGACGGTTTCTTTTACCTGTCCTGCTCCCGTTGTGGTTTCGCCCGATATTTGCGGAAGCAGACCCACTTGCACCATTTGTGCTGCGCCCTGGACAAATGATTTGAGTGCCCGTTTCCAATGGTGAGTCTGCAGGGCCTCGGCGGAATCCTTGAACGCGTCATAGGCTTTCCAGAGAATGGGAATGAAGCCAAGTTTGCCCGGCAATACACCGCTGAGCCGTCTAATCTGCTGGCTGAACAGGGTCTTCGCCGTCTCCCAATCGAACGCCGAGTCCGTTTTTTTCTGGGCGTTCAAATGCTGTTCCAGAAGCATGAGGTTGTTGTTGTAGAAGTGTTCCAGCAGATTCCCTTCAATTGCCTTGATGGCGAGCTTCATCTCGCTGGTTTGACCCATGGAAGACGCCAGCAGGTTGCGAAATATCGCGCGCTCGCTGTCAGGCAGTCGCCGCAGCAGCAGGTTTTGTAGCAGCCCCGGCATGTTGAGGGCTGCAATCAGTTTTTTTTCGTCTTCGAACTCCTGGAAGATCTGCTCGGCATACGGCGCATAGAGCACCAGGGGACCCTTGTGCCCGCCGCCTGGAGTAAAAACGTATATCCCCTGCACGGATACGGCGGTGGCTCCGGCAGTCTTGATCAGCGCCAGCGGGCAAGCGATGGCATGTGCGTCTTGCACCGCTGCTCGGGCAAGGGCATCGGGCATGTCCAGTACCTGCTGAATCAGACCAAAGGCACTGTCTGACAGATGTTGCTGCAGTTTTGCTGCGTGGGCGTGTTGCAGCAGCTGCCAAGGCAACTGACGGAAAAAACGTTGCTTGCGTTTATGGCTTCCGGGGTCGCTCGCCGACAACGCGCTGACCACTTTGCGGGCATAAGTGGTGGGTATCTCCAGTGACAGCAGCATTTGCGTCACGGCGCTTTGGTCCAGTGTGGTGGGCAAGGTGGTGGCGTTTTTCGAGGTGATACTGAAACGGGTGCCTTGGGCGACGTTGATGTGATTCAGGGCAAATTCGACCAGTGATCGCGCGGGGCCGGCCAATGCCAGGCTGGGGGTGATTTCAATTTCATGCGGGTCCAGACGAGTGTCCGGAAATCGGCTGTCGAGCATCGATTTCAGTGTCTGCTCGACATAACCAACCAGTGAGGGTATGCCGGACAGGTAATCCTCGTCGTCAGTGACGCTTCGATACCACTGTTCCAGTATCTCCACATGCCGTTTTTGCTCCTGGACCGGGGCCATCCCCAGCCAGGCGGGAAGTGTCTGCTGAGTGGCAATCGCCCGGGCGTGCGCGCTGGCCAAGGACAGATTGTCGGCCAGGCAAACATCACGCAGTTTTTCCAGCGCCTTGTCACGGCGTTTGGTGTCCTTGACCCGTTCACGCACTTGTTGGCAGCGATCCAGATAGTGGCCGATGGTGGACTGCATGCACTCATGCAACACATTGCCGTGGATATATTGAAACGGTCCAAGGCTGTACCGTTGATGAGGCAGGTATTGCGAAGGCACGATGTTTTCCAGCAGTAAGAGGCGTTGGTCGCCGTCGTTCAGGCGCCGTTTCAATACCTGCCGGGCAACGGCTACGGTATCGAAAACTTCCAGCCCGAGGGCGGGCGTCCACAGCACGGCGCGGCCCGAATGCTGTTCATCGAGCCCGCCCCGCTCGGTGATGAAGACGCAATGGGCCAGGGGCACCGGCGTCGGCTGGGCGGAACACTCGAGCGTCAACGTGTAGGCATCCGGGCGGAAGCCATTGAGGGCGGAGCGCTGTGCACGACTCGGCTGATCGGCATTGATGACATTGCTGACTATGGCCTGCATCGAGGCATTCAGGGACCCATTGAGCAATCTGAGTCGGGCCTCGCCGTTGACCCCCAGAAACCATGCCTGTGCCAGATCCGGTTTCAGGCGCTCGAGCCAGTAGCGCTGGATCGCCAGATTCGCCATCGGTTGAGCCCTCAGTTGCTTGAGGATGGGCGCAGCCACCGAATCGAATGTCTTGATCGCTGCAAGCGCCTTGTCCGCCAGCACCATGGAAGGTTGCTGATTGCCGGAAATCACCGGGTGCGTGCTCCACCGTCCCCCTGTATCGATTTTCTGCAACTGGTCATGGATCATCGAGCGGATGTCCAGGCTCTTGTCGAACAGCGCATGCAGGTTCACGGCCCCGTCGCTGTGGCGAAAGACTTGCAGCGCATATTCGATGTTCTGCCGTTGTTTGGTGATGATTGACTCGAACAGAATTCTGAAAATGTCACCGACAAGCCGCTCGCCGGACACCTGCGGTTGTCCGAAGCCGAGAAAACGATTGCGTTCTTCCAGGCTCAGCAGTCCATAGAGTTCGTCTTCGTGGCCCTTGGCGAGGAATTTTGCCTTCAGCGTATCCTTGAGGTCCCTGTAATCCTTGAGCAATTGCAACCCTTGAGCGGGCGTGTAGAGGAAGGCATGAGGCCCACTGATCATCAGTGAGCCCGCCAGTTCTACAAAATTGGCTTCGCGCTCCCAGAGACGTACGTTTTCCACGACTGGAAAGTGAACGGCCTGAGTGACCGGTCGAATCAATTGCTGCAGCGTGTTGAATTGACCGGCATCGATGACACCGCTTTCGCGCCTGGACATCCATTCGTTATGTGCCTGATCTCCCAGCGCCTGGCCAAAGAGGGTACGTCGCGACATTCCGAGAGCGGATGGTGCATCCCAATAACGCTCCAGGTGCCGGAACAACAGCGCAGGCAGTTTGTTTGCGGCCTGTTTCACAGCGTTTTCCCAATGTGCCTGATCACCGGTCGCCGGGGTCCTGCCCGGATTGGAAAAGCGCGGTGGTTGCGCGGTTGGCCAGTTCTGGTGGCGGTAATAGGTCAGTACCGCATCACTCAGACTCATGAAGTCGAACCAATGACCGTCGCTCATGCGTTGTCTTTCGTCACGGTCTCCAGCGGTTCGATCGAAGCTGACCTGGGTGCGGCTTTGCGACAGTGACCCGAAATGAGGCTTGAGCAGCTCATCCAGCACCGCATCCAGAAGCTGTCTGAGTGTCGGAAGTTTTTTCAGCTCTTCGCACATCATTTCGGCGTTCAGCAGCAGGCACTGTTGAAAGTCCGCCGATTGCTCGGCGAAGGCATCGCCTTTGAGGTTGGTGAACGTTATTGAAATACGCTTCGCATCCTGCAACCGCTGGCGCAGTGGCAGGGCGAGAAATGCCAGCAGTTTGTCTTGCTCATCGACGTCGTTGAGTCGTTGTTCGAGCCGCTCTTTCAAATCGGCACGGTTGGGGAACTTCTGGATGCCCGCCTGTGGGGTATAGAGGATCAGCCCCTTGTCGTCCGGCGTTTCACCGATGACAAACGCGCCAGCCAACGGCAACGGCTGCACTTCGGCAGCGTGAAGCAGAAGACGCTCTATCACCATCGGCGGGTCTTGCTGGCGGCGCAGGGCG
Organism: Pseudomonas sp. IT-P2; assembly: GCF_949767575.1. Taxonomy (NCBI): domain Bacteria; kingdom Pseudomonadati; phylum Pseudomonadota; class Gammaproteobacteria; order Pseudomonadales; family Pseudomonadaceae; genus Pseudomonas; species Pseudomonas sp. IT-P2. The sequence goes on from NZ_CATKQA010000011.1 coordinate 409,363, forward strand.
TCGGACGCCAGCCTGGCATGGGCGAGCCATCGGAAATCCTTTTCACTCAAGCCATGGGCCTTGCCCAGTTTGGGCCACAGACCCGGTGAGTCAAAGGTTTCGGGGAATAACAACGGTGGAGTGGGGGCTGACATCTCGAGTCTCGATAAGGGCGTTTGCACGCGTGGATTGATCGAAACCCGAGGCTAAAAAAATCGTGTCTGGTGCCGGTGGTAAATACATATCGCGCCCGGGTCGATGCGCATGCCAGGGTTGACAGGTTGTCGGCTGCATGTGGTTAATCGCCGTTGCGGGTTGTCCGTTCGCTGTTGTTCCCTCCAATAATTACTCTGGAGCTTCAGATGTCTGCGCCACACGATCATTCGCTCTCGTCCACGGTGTCCCTGGACGAGCTGACTCAACTGCTGGAAAAGATTTTCACCCGTCACGGCACCTCGGCCGAAGTCGCCAGAACGCTGGCCGCCAATTGCGCCAACGCCGAGCGGGACGGTGCGCACAGTCACGGCGTATTCCGGATCCCCGGTTATGTCTCGACGCTCAACAGCGGCTGGGTCAACGGCCAGGCCGTGCCGAAAGTCGAGGACGTGGCTTCAGGGTTCGTCAGCGTCGATGCCGGCAACGGTTTTGCCCAGCCTGCGCTGTCGGCGGCACGTGCGCTGCTGGTGGAAAAGGCCCGCAGTGCCGGGATCGCGGTGTTGGCGATCCGTAATTCCCATCACTTCGCCGCGCTGTGGCCGGACGTCGAGCCTTTCGCCGATGAAGGTCTGGTGGCGTTGAGCGTGGTCAACAGCATGACCTGCGTGGTACCCCACGGTGCCGACCGGCCATTGTTCGGCACCAACCCGATCGCCTTCGCCGCACCCCGGGCTGACGGTGCGCCGATCGTGTTCGACCTGGCCACCAGCGCCATCGCCCATGGCGACGTGCAGATCGCAGCGCGCAAAGGCGAGAAACTGCCGGCGGGCATGGGGGTCGACAGCCTAGGCCAGCCGACCTGCGACCCAAAGGCGATTCTGGAAGGCGGTGCATTGCTGCCGTTTGGCGGACACAAAGGCTCGGCGCTGTCGATGATGGTCGAGCTGCTGGCCGCCGCGCTGACCGGTGGCAATTTCTCGTTCGAGTTCAACTGGAAGAACCATCTCGGCGCCAAGACCCCGTGGACCGGTCAGTTGCTGATCGTGATAGATCCAAGCAAGACCGCTGGGCAAAGCTTTGCCGAACGCAGTCAGGAACTGGTGCGGCAGATGCACGGGGTAGGGCTCAAGCGTTTGCCGGGGGATCGGCGGCATTTGCAGCGGGCCAGATCATTGGCCAAAGGGATCGAGCTGGATCAGCAGACCCTGTCGCAGCTGCGTGAACTGGCCGGCGAATGAGTTTGTGCCTGGCATGAAAAAGGCGAGCCCGAGGGGCTCGCCTTTTTTGTTCGCGCTCAGCGGCGACCGAGCAACAATCCGACTACCAGGCCGAACCCGGCGGAAATCGCCACGGTCTGCCACGGGTGCCCGCCGATGTAGCTCTCGGTGGCGTCCACCGCCGGTTTGGTGCGGTCACGCACGCTGGTGACCGAATCCAGCGCCTGCTGCAATTTCTGGGCGATTTGCCCGCGCAGGGTCTCCGCTTCCTCGCCGACCAGGGATGCACTGCTCTTGAGCAGTTTTTCCGACTCTTCGATCAGCGCCTGAAGTTCACTGAAGGCCTGATCCTTGATTTGGTCTTCGGCGGCTTGAACGGCGGTTTTCCGGGCCATTGGGTGACTCCTTGCAGGTGAATGGACAGTGAACAATGGAGTGTGGCGCGCCTTGAAAAGTTGCAGCGATTTTCCATCCGGAACAAAAACCAGCGTCAGAGGTTTCCGTCCAGCGTGTAAGATGTCGCCATTTCATGCAGCAGGTAATTCCCGATGAGTTTCAATCTGGCCGACAAATCCCTCGCAGAGCGCGCCGCGCTGGAAGATGAGAAATCCCGACTGTTCGAACTCTGGCAGAACAATCTGGGCAAAGCCAAGGGCGAGGCCGCGCGATTGTTCGGCGAGCGCTCCAAGCGCAAGGGCAAATGGGCCGAGTTCGTGCGCGCCGAACTGGACGGCATGTCGCCGCCGGAATTCGCCAACATGGTGCGCAGTGAAGTCAATCGCCTGATGGCGGCCAACAAGTAATCACTCGGCCCTGAAACTGGCGCCTATCGCTTCGCGCACGGTCAGCACCACCGGATCGATCTGGGTGCTGGTGCGCCAGCCCAGTTCGATCGGATAACGCGGCAGCGCCAGCGGGCAGGGCAGCAGCACCAGCCCGCTCAGTGAGGCAATGGCCTGCGCGGCGTGGGTCGGAATGGTCGCCACCGCCTCGCTGCCCTTGAGCAGATGCGGCAACGCCGCGAAATGCGTGGTCGAGGCGCAGACCCGGCGAGTCCGGCCCAGCGCCGCGAGCCCTTCATCGGTGATCCCGATAAAACCGCCCGACGACACCAGCAGGTGCTCGCGAGTGACGAATTCCTCCAGATCGATTTGCTGCTGGCCCGGCGCCAGGCTCGCCGGATCCACCAGACACGCGTAACCCCCTTCACCCAACACCTGACGGCTGAGCAGCCGCTCGGCAAATCCGCCGGCGGTGATCGCCAGATCGATGCTGCGCTCCATCAGCGCCCGGGCGACGATCTGGCTGTGGGTCTGGCGGAAAATCAGGCGCAGTTTCGGTGCGCGGCGGGCGATTTCCTCGATCAGGCGCCGGCCGTAAGCGATTTCGAAATCGTCCGAAAGGCCCACAGTGACCGAGCGTCCTTCGTAATGATTGGCGGTCTGGTCGACCATCGCCAGGCTTTGCCGGCATTTATTCAGGGCATCGCTGACCACCGGTTTCAACTGGTTGGCCTTGAGCGTGGGCGCCAGTCCCCGGCCGGTACGCACGAACAATTGATCGCCATACACCTCGCGCAGCCGGCGCAAGGCCGCGCTGACCGCCGATTGGGTTACGCCCAGACGCAACGCCGCGCGGCTGGCACTGGATTCTTCATGCAGGGCTTCAAAGACTTTCAGCAGGTTGAGGTCGACGGTTGCGATATTCATCTGGTTCATATCATTCAGCAGTGGATCGGTCTTTATTCATGATCCCGTGGCGCCGGAGAATGAGCAACACCTGAACTTCACGGAGTGACCGTCATGCCCAAATCAATCGTTGCCGCCCTGCAGATCGGCGCCTTGCCCGGTGGCAAGGCTGAAACCCTGGAACAGATCCTGAGCTGGGAAACCGCGATCATCGAATCCGGCGCCGCGCTGGTGGTGATGCCCGAAGCGTTGCTCGGCGGCTACCCGAAAGGCGAGGGCTTCGGCACGCAGTTGGGTTATCGCTTGCCGGAAGGCCGTGAGGCCTACGCCCGTTATTTTGCCAACGCCATCGACGTGCCGGGTGCGGAAACCGAAGCGCTGGCCGGGCTGTCGGCGCGCACTGGCGCCAATCTGGTAATCGGCGTGATCGAACGGGCCGGCAGCACCTTGCATTGCACCGCGCTGTATTTCGACCCGCAGGCCGGCCTGGTGGCCAAACACCGCAAACTGATGCCAACCGGCACCGAACGGCTGATCTGGGGCAAGGGCGACGGTTCGACGCTGCCGGTGCTCGACACTCAGGTCGGCAAACTCGGCGCCGTGATCTGCTGGGAAAACATGATGCCGCTGATGCGCACGGCGATGTACGCAAAAGGCATCGAGGTCTGGTGTGCGCCGACCGTGGACGAACGCGAGATGTGGCAGGTCAGCATGCGCCACATCGCCCACGAAGGGCGCTGCTTTGTGGTCAGCGCCTGTCAGGTGCAGGCCTCGCCGAATGAGTTGGGCGTGGAAGTTACCAACTGGCCGGGGGATAGACCGCTGATCGCCGGCGGCAGCGTGATCGTCGGGCCGATGGGCGATGTGCTGGCCGGACCGTTGCGCGGCGAGGCCGGACTGCTTACCGCCGAGATCGACACCGCCGAACTGGTGCGTGCCCGCTATGACTACGACGTGGTCGGCCACTATGCGCGACCGGATGTGTTCGAGTTGAGCGTCGATGAGCGGGCGAAACCGGGTGTGCGTTTCACCGCATGATCTGACTGTCAATACAAAAACTGTGGGAGCTGGCTTGCCAGCGATGGGGCCGTATCAGTCACCGTCACCGTGGCTGACACTCCGCTATCGCTGGCAAGCCAGCTCCCATAAGGATTTGTGAACAGTTTGAAAGTTATGAAACCTACCAGGTGGCAGCACTGGCCCTCGGCAGACTCAGCTTGCCGGTATCGACAAAGCGCATCGTGCCAAACAGCCCGCCCGCCAGTTTGCCGCGTAGCACATAGGGCAGGTTGTCGAGGGTTTGGGTCTGGCTCAGGCCGAGGGTCTGGCGCAGCACCGAGAACGCGGAAATGCTCACCGGGACGCTGACGATGGTTTCGGAGAACCGTGGGATCGAGCCGGTCTGATCGCTCACACCCGACGCCAGCGAATGGCCGTTGACCTCCAGATCCAGCGCGATGCCGTTGTAGTCGATGGGCGTTTCGTTGGGGTTCTGCACCCGCAGCTTGATCGCGAAGCGCACTTCCAGATCCTGGCTCGGCAGCGGTTCGAGGCCAACCACGTTGATGTTCACCGGGTCGCGGTTGGGAAACAGCGCGCAGGCGCTGAGGGAGAGCAGAAGCAGGGACAGGATGACGGCTTGGAGGCGGCGCATTGATGCTCTCTCATTGAAAAAGGGCTGAACCGTTGCCGGTATCAGCCCTTTTTGATGGAGCGGACAGGATCAACGGTTCAACTGTGCGACAGCGGCGTTTGTTGCGGGTTCAGCTTTGGCCGGCAGGTCGGGGTTTTCCATGACCTGAAGGATAGAGGCTTCCGGGTCGAAGTCATCCTCTTCCAGCTCGATGAATTCTTCCGGCAGGAAGATATTCAGCACGATCGCACACAGCGCGCCAACGGTGATCGGCGATTCGAAAATATTGCGCAGCGCCTGCGGCAGCTCGCGCAGCACTTCCGGCACGGCGGCGATGCCCAGGCCCATGCCGACGGAAATCGCCACGATCAGCATGTTGCGCCGATGCAGGCCGGCTTCGGCGAGGATCTTGATTCCGGCCACGGCCACGGTGCCGAACATCACCAGCTCTGCGCCGCCGAGCACCGGTTTCGGCATCAGTTGCAGTACCGCGCCGATCATCGGGAACAGCCCCAGCAGCACCAACAGCCCGGCAATGAAGAACGCCACGTAGCGGCTGGCGACGCCAGTGAGCTGAATCACCCCGTTGTTCTGGGCGAAGGTCACCATCGGCATGCTGTTGAACACCGCCGCCATGGCCGAGTTGAGGCCGTCGGCGAGCAGCCCGGACTTGATTCGGCGGATGTACAACGGGCCTTTGACCGGCTGCCGGGAAATCATCGAGTTGGCGGTCAGGTCACCGGCAGCCTCCAGCGGCGACACCAGGAAAATCACCGCCACCGGCACGAACGCCACCCAGTCGAAGTTGAAACCGTACTTGAACGGCACCGGCACGCTGACCACCGGCACTTCGGGCAGGTTGGCGAAGTCCACAGTGCCCATCAGCCACGCCACCACGTAGCCGAGGGTCAGGCCGATGACGATCGCGCCCAACCGCAGGAACGGCACGTCAACCCGGTTCAACACCACAATGGTGCCCAGCACCAGCGCCGCCAGAAACACATGGCTCGCCGCGCCCAGATCCGCCGCGCCGAAGCCACCGGCAATGTCGGTCATCGCCACTTTGATCAGCGACAGGCCCATCAGGGTGATGATGGTGCCGGTCACCACCGGGGTGATCAGCATGCGCAACTTGCCGATGAACTGGCTCAGCACCACTTCGATAAACGCGGCAAAGAAACACACACCGAAGATCGTCGACAGGATTTCATCGGTGCCACCGCCCCGGGCCTTGACCATGAAGCCGGCGCTGAGAATCACGCTGATAAAGGAAAAACTGGTGCCTTGCAGGCACAGCAGCCCCGAACCGACCGGGCCGAAGCGCTTGGCCTGAACGAAGGTGCCGAGGCCCGAGACGAACAGCGCCATGCTGATCAGGTACGGGATTTCACTTTGCAGGCCGAGGGCGCCGCCCATGATCAGGGTCGGGGTGATGATGCCGACGAAGCTGGCCAGTACGTGTTGCAGGGCGGCAAACACCGTTGCGGTGAAGTGCGGACGGTCGTTGAGGCCGTAGATCAGATCGTTGTTGCGCGGGGCTTTTTCAGAGACGGTCATGGTGGTTTGCGTGCCGCAATGCGGGGCCGGGTCGGAAAATGGGTGCGCAGGATGCCGTAAGAGGGGAGCGAGGGCAACGCATTAAAACTGCCCAAAAGGTCAGGTTCGACCAAAGGCTGACAGCAGATCTTCTTCAAAAGCCTTCTGTGCATCGCCGGGCACCTGCGCCCGATGGCGGGCCAGATGGAACGCCACGTCAAAGCTCAACTCGCCTTCGCGCACTGGCCGCAACAGGCCCTTGTCCTGCCATTGGCGGGCGTAATGGTCGGGCAGATAACCGACGTGCTTGCCGGACAGAATGAAGGCGAGGGTACCTTCGACCTGCTCCGAGCGCGCCGAGCAGACCTTGCCCTGAAACGGCTCGTCACTGCGCAGAAACCGGTAGGGGTGATCGACCCGGTCGCAGGCCTGCAACGCCGCATCATCGGGCGCATCGTCGGTAAACAGCGGGTGGCCGGGCGCGCAATACAGATGCTGGGTTTCGCTGAACAGCTCGCGGTAGTCGAACGCGCTCTGCACCTGGGAGAAGTAACCGATGGCCAGGTCCAGCCGCTGTTGCAGCAGCAGACGCTCCATTTCGCCGGGCATGGCGCTGATCAGCTCGATTCGCACCGATTCGTCCCGCTCGCGAAAGCGCCGGATCGCATCCGCCACCCGTTGCAGCACCGACTGATCGACCGCTTCCGACAGACCCAAGCGCACTTCACCGATCAAGCGCCCGGCGACGCCGTTGGATTGATGGCGGAAGGTTTCGATCGAATCGAACAGCGCCCGCGCGGCAATCAACAGTTGCTCGCCCTTGGGCGTCAGGCTGAAACCGCCCTTGCCCCGGTTGCACACCCGATAGCCGAGACGCGTCTCAAGCTTGGCCATTTGCTGGCTGATGCTCGACTGGCTCAGCCCCAGTTCACCCTGGGCTGCGCTGAAACCATTGGATTCGACTACGCCGAGAAACAGCCGCAGAAGCTGAAGATCGACATCGTGGAGCTGACCGAGCATCACATTACTCCTGGATAAAGTCAGGTTAACAAGCTTGATATTTTTCGAATGTATCCGGCGGCGCATCCTGCCACCACTTCCTTCGGTCAGGTGTTCGTCATGGCTCCCGTCTTCAAGCTGTGTTTGCCCGCGTTGTTGCTTACCGTCTCCATCGCCGCCCAGGCCGAAGAGAAAACGCTCAACCTCTACAGCTGGGCCGATTACGTGGCGCCGGAAACCTTGCAGCGCTTCGAAAAGGAAACTGGCATCCACGTGCGCTACGACACCTTCGATACGTCCGAGGTGCTGGAAACCAAACTGCTCACCGGCGGCAGCGGTTATGACGTGGTGGTGCCGTCGTCCAGCGTGCTGGCCCGTGGGTTGGCCGCCGGCGCGTTGAAGGAAATCCCTCACGAAGGGCTCAAGGGTTACGCCAATCTCGATCCGGATCTGCTGGAAAAACTGGCGGCGGTCGATCCCGGTAACCGTTACGGCGTGCCTTACACCTGGGGCACGCTCGGGCTGGGCATGAACGTCGAAGCCGTGAAGCAGCGGCTGCCCGACGTGCCGCTCAACAGCCTCGATCTGCTGTTCAAGCCCGCATACGCCAGCAAACTCAAGGATTGCGGGATCGCGATTCTCGATTCGCCGCAGGAAGTGATCGGTCTGGCGCTGCACTATCTCGGGAAAGATCCCTACAGCACCGACAAGAAAGATCTGGTCGCCGCCGAAGCCCTGTTGCAGAAGTTGCAGCCCTCGGTGCTGTATGTCGCCACCGGGCGGCAGATCAATGATCTGGCCAACGGCAGCGTCTGCCTGGCGCTGACCTACAACGGTGACGCGAGCATGGCCGCCGATCAGGCGCGCAAGGCCAACAAGCCGTTTGAAGTGGCTTACCGGATCCCCAAGGAAGGCACGCTGGTGTGGCAGGACAACCTCGCCATCCCCAAAGACGCGCCGCACCCGGAAGCTGCTCGCACCTTCATCGAGTTCATGTTGCGCCCCGAATCCGTGGCGGCGCTGACCAATACGCTGTTCTTTGCCACCGCCAACCAGACCGCCACGCCGCTGGTGGATGAGGCGGTGCGCAACGATCCGGACATTTACCCGAAACCCGACGTGCGCGAACGGCTGTACGCCGACCACAGCATGAGCCTCAAGGACATGCGCCAGCGCACACGCCTGTGGACCACTTTCCGTAGCCGCCAATAGCCTTTCATAACAACAGGAGCACACCGATGGACGTGCCAGTGCAAAACGATCAGGCCCTGACCCGTGACAGCCTCTACGGCACCGCTGCCGAAAGTACCTACGCCGGGATTACCAGTTTCATGCGCCGGCGCTACAGCCGCGACCTGCGCGGCGTGGACGTGGCGGTCAGCGGTGTGCCGTTCGACACCGCCACCAGCAACCGTCCCGGCGCACGTTTCGGGCCGCGCGGGATTCGCGCGGCGTCCACCGGGATTGCTTGGGAACGGCACTGGCCGTGGGCGTTCGACCCGTTCGATCATCTGGCGGTGATCGATTACGGCGATTGCGACTTCGATTACGGCTCGCCGCACACCATCCCGGAAAGCATCGAGGCCCACGCCGAGCACATTCTCAGCTCCGGCAGCGCGATGCTCACCTTCGGCGGCGATCACTTCATCAGCTATCCGCTGCTCAAGGCCCATGCGCGCAAGCACGGCACGTTGTCGCTGATCCACTTCGATGCCCACAGCGACACCTGGCCGGATGAGGCGGGCAAGCGGGTCGATCACGGCACCATGTTCTGGCACGCGGCGCGAGAAGGGCTGGTGGATCCGGCGCGTTCGGTGCAGATCGGCTTGCGCACCACCAATGACGATCATCAGGGCTTTCAGGTGCTGGACGCGCGGCAAGTGCATCGCCGTGGTTGCGAAGCCATTGTCGAAGCGATTCGCGCGCGGGTCGGCGATCACCCGGTGTACCTGACGTTCGACATCGATTGCCTGGATCCGGCCTTCGCACCGGGCACCGGTACGCCGGTCTGCGGCGGCTTGAGCACGGTACAGGCGCTGGAGATCCTCGGCGGCCTGCGCGGGATCAATCTGGTCGGAATGGATGTTGTGGAAGTCGCCCCGGCTTATGACCATGCGGACGTGACGTCGCTGGCGGCGGCAACCCTGGCCATGGAGATGCTTTGCCTGTACGCGGCCAGGCATAAAGTCGACGCGTGATCACCTCCGAGCCTGGTGAAAGCTCCTGACAATTTCTGACACCAGGCTCTGCTAAGCTGCGGCAAATTTTCTGCCCAGAGCTTCACACCGTGTCGCGAACCACTCGTCTGTTGACCCTGTTGCAAGTGCTGCGTGGCAAGAAACGCCCGGTGACCGCCGCGACGCTGGCCTCCGAGCTGGAAATCTCCGAACGCACCCTCTATCGCGATATCGCCGAACTGACCGCACTCGGTGCGCCGATCCATGGCGAGGCGGGCATCGGGTATGTGCTGCGCAGCGGTCTGTTTCTGCCGCCGCTGATGCTCAACGCCGACGAGACCGAAGCCATCGTGCTGGGCCTGCGTTATGTCGATCAGCGTGGCGACGAGGTGCTGAGCAAGGCTGCGGCGGATGCACTGGCGAAAATCGCTGCGGTGCTGGACCCGCAGGCCCAGGAGGCGCTGCGCAATCCGACCGTCATGCCCGGGCCGCCGGGTTACGGTTTTCCGCAAAACGCCGTGCCGTTGAACGTGTTCCGCCACGCCATCCGCGATCAGGCCAAGCTGCACATCGATTACGCCGATGCGCAGCAGGTGCAGAGCCAGCGGTTGATCTGGCCGCTGGCGCTGGGTTTTCTCAACGAGGTGCGGATCATCGTCGCGTGGTGCGAATTGCGCGGCGCCTATCGTACGTTTCGCACCGACCGGATTGCCGCCGCCAGCCTGCAGGGCGAGCGCTATCCGGGGCGGCGCAGCGAGCTGTTGCGCACTTGGCAGCGGCTGATGCAACTGGACGAAAACGGCCGCTTCACTCCTGACAGGAATTGACGCAGGGCTGTTCTAGGATGGCGACAGAACCCGAAAAAAGGAGCTGCACTCATGTTCCATCCCACCTCGATACTCGCCCCGGCCATCGTTGAGTACATCAATGCTGCCAATGCTCGCGATACCTCCCGGGTCGGCAGTTTTTTTGCCGAGGATGCCCACGTGTTCGATGAAGGCCATCATCAGGTCGGCCCGCAGGCCATCGCCAATTGGATGCAGGACACCGCCCAGCGCTATCAGCCGCGGGTCGAAGTGCTCGGCGTCCAGCAGCGCACCGGCAAAGTGCTGGTGCAAGGGCTGATCTCCGGAACGTTTCCCGGCAGCCCGCTGGAGCTGCGCTACACGTTCCGCCTTAACGAACAGGGCAAAATCGCTCGGCTGGATATTTCCCTGTAGCCGTCGTGGCATACTGCCGCGCATGACTATCGACTCCCCTCTGAGCGCTTGGCAATACGCCGTCGACCACAAGGGCTTCATCCAGGATGAAGCCCAGGAACACGCGGTCTGGGCCTTGCAAAAATGCCATGAAGCCCTGCACGCCGGTGCCCGTTCGGTTACCGGCGTTTACCTGTGGGGCCCGGTCGGGCGCGGCAAGACCTGGCTGATGGACCAGTTTCATCAGAGCCTGCGGGTGCCGGCGCGGCGGCAGCACTTTCACCACTTCATGGGCTGGGTGCACCAGCGCTCCTTTCAGTTGACCGGGATCGCCGATCCGTTGCGGGCCCTGGCCCGTGAGCTGGCGGCCGAAGTGCGAGTGCTGTGTTTCGACGAGCTGTTCGTCAATGACATCGGCGACGCGATCATTCTCGGGCGCTTGTTTCAAGTGATGTTCGACGAGGGCGTGGTGGTGGTCTGCACTTCCAACCTGCCACCGGATCAGCTGTATGCCGACGGCTTCAACCGCGACCGCTTTTTGCCGGCGATCACCGCGATCAAGCAGCACATGCAAGTGGTCGCGGTGAATGGCGCCGAAGATCATCGATTGCATCCCGGTGCCATCGAGCAGCGTTACTGGGTCACTCAGCCGGAGCAGGCTAGCGCGCTAAGCCAGGTGTTCGACGCCTTGGCGGCCGGGCAAACCGTCAGTGGCGAACCGGTGCCGGTCGGTTACCGTGCCTTGAACGTGGTGCAGGCCAGCGATTCGGTGCTGTGGTGCCGTTACGCCGATCTGTGCGACCAACCGTTCGCCGCCATGGATTTCATCGCGCTGTGTGACACCTACCGGGCTATCCTGTTGAGCGAGGTGCCGAACCTCAGCGCGAAAAAACGCGAGGGGCGGATCGCCCGTGGCACCGAGGATGGCGCGGAGCGGGTGGTGGCCGGCGATCGTGAATTGCCGCAGTTGTCGGTGCACGACGACGGCGTGCGCCGCTTCATCGCGCTGGTCGACGAGTGCTACGACCGCAAGGTGCCGCTGTACATCGAGGCCGAAGTGCCGATGGACGCGCTGTACACCGAGGGCTATCTGGAATTCCCGTTCCGCCGGACCCTCAGCCGCTTGCAGGAGATGCAGTTGCAACGCTTCGCCGAGACCTGAAAACACGGAGGGCGCGACATGACTCAGCCACTGTCCCATCATTTGCTGACCATGGCTTATCAGAATGCCTGGGCCAATCATCGACTGGCCAAGGCCTGGAGCCAGCTCGACGGCACGGAGCTGGCGGCGCCACGGGTCAGTTTCTTCCCGAGCATCCGCCTGACCCTCAACCATATCCTCACCTGCGACTGGTTCTACGTCGACGCGCTGGAGCGGGAGTTGCGCGGTGACGAACCGCATCCCGATTGCTACGTGTTCTTCAACGCTGACGAACCCTTCACCGAGTCACAGGCCTTGCGCCGGGAACAGGCCCATGTCGACCGCAGGCTGATCGCCTACTGCGAGCAACTGCGCGATGCCGATCTGGGGCGCATTGTCACCATCGCCCGCGACACGCCACAGCACGACAGCCGCCTGCGGATGGTTTCGCACCTGTTCGAACACCAGATCCATCATCGCGGCCAGGTTCACGCGATGCTCAGCGGCACTTCGGTGAAACCGCCGCAGCTGGACGAATTTTTCTGTGCCGGCGAGTCCGGTTTGCGGGCCGAGGATTTTGCCGAGCTGGGCTGGACCGAAGAACTCATCTGGGGCCACTGAAAACGCCGGGTTGTCGCCGGGACCTGCCTCGCGCTAAGGTCGCCGAGCCTATCAGCGCGTATCAAACGCGCCGGGGCCCCGTGCGATCGAGGAAGGAAATGGATTCCGCAGAAATTCTTGTGCTTCAAGCCAGTTACACCAATCCGGTGCATGCCGAAGCCATCGGTGTCGTACTCAATCATTACGCCGAGGACCCGATGGGCGGCGGCCATCCGATTGCCCCTGAACTGTTGCAGCAACTGCCCGCCGAACTGGCCAAGCGGCCCCACGCGTTCAGCGTCCTGGCGTTTGTCGGTGGCGAGCCGGCAGGGCTGGTGAACTGCTTTGAAGGGTTTTCCACGTTTGCCTGCAAGCCGCTGGTCAATGTGCACGACGTGTCAGTGGTGACCAAGTTTCGCGGTCTGGGGCTGAGTCAGAAAATGCTGCGCAAGGTCGAGGACATCGCCCGTCAGCGTGGTTGCTGCAAGATCACTCTGGAGGTACTCGAAGGTAACGCCATAGCGCAAAATTCCTATGCCAAATTCGGCTTCGCGCCAGGCATGTTCGACCCGAATCACGGGCGCATGCTGTTCTGGATCAAGGATTTGCAGGCGTAAAAAAAAGGCGCCCGGAAAGGGCGCCCAACTGTCATCTGCGAAGCCAGAGCGAGCCATCGCAGGTCCATCGGTAAAGCGTTCGCTCAAGGGCGATAGGACTCGGTGACCTGGGCGGTCTGGTCGTCCGGAACCTTGAGTTCATTGGTCTTCGCCTCAGCCTGCGGGCTCTGTGCGGAATGAACCGGGAAGTTTGCCCAGTAATGTCTCATGCGCTCGGCGCCGCCTTCGGCGAATGCGCTGGCGGATGCCAGGGTGAGTAGACCGGCAAGGATTGCAGTCGTGGTTTTCATGGTGCCTCCTACGAAAAATGTCGGAGCCGTTCATCCATGAATCAGGGCCTCGAGGGGCAGTGTCCGTCGAGGGCATTAACAAGAGGTTAACGCTCGTTCAGTCTAGGTTTTACAGAGTATTTCCACGGCGTATCGGACGAACGCTGCACGCGTGAATGACGCGTGCAGGTTGCAAGGGAAGGGGCAGTACGATTGTAAATGTTGAAAAGGGCCGGTTGCGGCCCTTTCTATTACTCCTGCAGCACCACTTCCGTGGTGGTGGCCGCGGGCTTTTTCGGCTTCATCAGGCTGAAGTCGATCAGGGCCCGCTGTTCGCGTTCGTAAGGGTTGCCGATCAACAGCGGACGCGGCTTGAAGCTGTCGCTGACCAGACTTTTGGTGCGATCCAGCTCATCGAAACTCAAACCGGCCAGATCCGCCCAGGTGTGGATCAAGTGCGAGCTGCTGTACGGCCGGCTCAGGTCTCCGGCGAAGCTCCAGTCGTGGGTTTCACGCCATTTTGGCGACGCCCAGGCCATGAACGGAATGGTGTACATCGGCGCCGTCGGCTTGTTTTCGTTGCGACCCAGCGTGCTGTGGCCCACCGAGTCGAACACGTCTTCACCGTGATCGGAGAGGTAGAGCAGGAAGCCGTTCGGATCGGATTTGGCGTAATCCTTGATCAGGCTCGAGACCACGAAATCGTTGTACAGCACGGCATTGTCGTAGCTGTTGTAGGTCGGCACCTGATCGTCACGCACACCGGCCGGAACGCCGTTGCGATCCTGGAACTTGTCGAAGCTCGGCGGATAACGGTACTGGTAGCTCATGTGCGTACCGAGCAGATGCACGACGATCAGCTTGCGCGGTGCCGCATCGGCCAGGGCCTTGTTGAACGGCTCGATCACGTCGCCGTCGTACTGCGCGGCGTTCTGGTTGCGGTTGTTGTTCAGGTACACCTGCTCGTCGGCCTGTTCGGAGAACGTTGTGAGCATGGTGTTGCGCTTGGTCATGGTTTGCTGGTTGGTGATCCAGAAGGTCTTGTAGCCAGCCTGTTTCATCATGCTGACCAATGAAGGGGTGGACAGGTACAGATCCGGATTTTCTTCGTCGGCGAAGGTCAGTACCTGTTGAAGCGCCTCGATGGTGTACGGGCGCGGGGTGATGACGTTGTCGAAGATCGACAGCTGATCCTTGAGCTTGTCCAGTTCCGGTGTGGTTTTGCGCGGGTAACCGTAGAGGCTCATGCGCTGGCGGTTGGTGGATTCGCCGATCACCAGCACCAGGGTCGCCGGCTGATTGGCGCCTGAGTCCTTTAGGTTTTTCAGCGGCGGGATCTTGCTCGCGCTGTGCAGCATGCCCTGCATGTCGGCCAGGGTTTCCTGATAGCGGTGATAAGCCACGGCCATCTGCCACGGCACGGCCGGCTCGATACGGGTTTCGAATTTCTCGAAGCCTTGCTCGAAGCTGCCGGTGCGCATTGTCTGCTTGACCAGCGGATAACCGATCACGGCCACCAGAATCGCCATGGCGGCGACGAATGCCCGGCCACGGGGCAGGTACACCGGACGCAGGCGGGTCCACAGGAAATACGCGAACGCGGTGTGCGCGAGGAACGCCGGGACCATCCACCAGGCAAAGTACTGGGTCATGTACTCGCCAGCTTCGGACACGTTCGACTCGAACATGATGAAGATCACGCTCTGGGAGAATTCCTGCTGGTAGATGAAGAAATAACCCAGGCTGGCCATCGAGCAGGCCCACAGCACCACGCCGATCAGAGCGGCGAGCAGACGGGTGCGTTTGGGGAACAGCAGCATCGGCGCGAGCCACACGGCGCTCATCACGAAGGCCTGGCGGAACCCGGTGAACCCTGAGGTGCCCGTCAGCTGGATCAGCAGTTGGGTGATACCGGAGAAGTACCAGAAGAACACGAACAACCAGATGAAACCGGCCCAGTCGAAACCTGTCGCAGTCGTATTGCTGCGTTTGAACACCGCCATTCAGCACTCCAGCTCAGTCGTTACATCCACCACCGGGCGTTTCATGCAAAGGGCGCATGAGCCCGACGAACGGAGGCCATGCGCACAGACGCACGGCCAGAATGCGCGGGAGTATCAACAAGCGAATGTGAAAACTTTGTTAGTTGCCGAAAAGGGCAGGAGGTGCAGCATGTCGGGAACAGCAATGGCTGCTCCCGAAGCGGGCGGGGATCAGGCGTGGGGCGAGCGCTGTACGCGTGGCAAGGGCTGCGGCTCGGCGCCTTGGGTCAGCAGGCGCAATTGCGCGAGTTCCTGCTTGAGCTGGTCGCGTTCATCTTTCAACTGACGCAATTCATCACGACGGATGGTGACGTACAGGGTTTGTGGCGGCATTGCTGTGTGTACTGTGCCCATTGCTCACCTCGCAAATGGCGTGTCTCAACTGTAGTTCAGCCCCGAATTCGGTTGCTGACATACTATCGGCGCCGATTTTGATTTCTTTTGCTCGTGAATGGAACTTTTTTATTTTTCATGGTCGTTGTGTCTTCGGCACGTTTCCCGACGTTATCAGTCTGGATCGGGCACAATGCCCGGAAACTTCACACCGACGCTCTGGACTAAGCTCCATGATTCACGTTGGGCTATAACCTTTGACACACTTTTATTTGTAGTAAGGAGCATCAGCACATGCAACTCGGGATTATTGGACTGGGCCGCATGGGCGGCAATATTGCGCGACGTCTGATGCTCAACGGTCACACCACCGTTGTTTACGACCGCAATACCGCCTTTGTCGACACCCTGGCCGCCGAGGGCTCTACCGGCGTCGCCGATCTGCCTGCACTGGTCGCAGGCCTGGCCAAGCCGCGTGCAGTGTGGGTCATGCTGCCGGCCGGCGCACCGACTGAAGACACCATCGAAACCCTGAGCAATCTGCTCGAGGCGGGCGACACCATCATCGATGGCGGCAACACCAACTATAAGGACGACATCCGCCGGGCCAAAACCCTGGCCGAGAAGGGCCTGCACTACATCGACGTCGGCACCTCCGGCGGCGTCTGGGGCCTGGAGCGCGGCTACTGCATGATGATCGGCGGCGATGCCGAGACCGTTAAGCGTCTGGATCCGCTGTTCGCCGCTCTGGCGCCGGGCATGGGCGACATCCCGCGCACCAGGGACCGCAAGTCCGATGACCACCGCGCCGAGCACGGCTACATCCACGCCGGTCCCGCCGGTGCCGGTCACTTCGTGAAGATGATCCACAACGGGATCGAGTACGGGATGATGGCGGCCTTCGCCGAAGGCTTCGACATCCTCAAGACCAAGTCCAGCGAGTTTTTGCCGGAGGACCAGCGTTTCGACCTGAACGTGGCCGACATCGCCGAAGTCTGGCGTCGTGGCAGCGTGGTGTCGTCCTGGCTGCTCGACCTGACCGCCGATGCCCTGGCGGTCGACCCGAAACTCGACGGTTTCTCCGGCTCCGTGGCTGACAGCGGCGAAGGTCAGTGGACCATCGAAGCGGCCATGGAACAGAAGGTGCCGGTACCGGTGCTGTCCAACTCGCTGTTCTCGCGCTACCGCTCGCGCGGCCAGGGCACTTTCGGCGACAAGATTCTTTCGGCCCAGCGCTTCGGCTTCGGCGGCCATGTGGAGACTGCGAAGAAATGACCCATACGATCCGCAGGAAATCCAAGGCAGAACCCGCGCCACCGACCACGCTGTTTCTGTTCGGCGCCCACGGTGATCTGGTCAAGCGCCTGCTCATGCCGGCGCTGTACAACCTGAGTCGCGACGGCCTGCTGGATGATGGCCTGCGGATCGTTGGCGTTGACCATAACGCCATTACCGATGAAGCCTTCGCGCAAAAGCTTGAAGACTTCATCCGCACCGAGGTGGCAGCCAAGGTCGGCAAGGGCGATCAGATGCTTGATCCGGCCTTGTGGGCCAAACTCGCCAAAGGCATCAGCTACGTCCAGGGCGATTTCCTGGACGACAGCACTTATTCAGCCCTGGCGGCGAAAATCGCCGACAGCGGCACTGGCAATGCGGTGTTCTACCTGGCCACCGCGCCACGTTTCTTCAGCGAAGTGGTGCGCCGTCTCGGCAGCGCCGGATTGCTCGAAGAAACCCCGGAAGCCTTCAGAAGGGTGGTGATCGAAAAACCGTTCGGCTCCGACCTGCAAACCGCCGAGGCGTTGAACGCCTGCCTGCTCAAGGTCATGTCGGAAAAGCAGATCTACCGGATCGATCACTATCTGGGCAAGGAAACCGTGCAGAACATTCTGGTCAGCCGGTTCTCCAACAGCCTGTTTGAAGCGTTCTGGAACAACCACTACATCGATCACGTGCAGATCACCGCCGCCGAAACCGTCGGCGTCGAAACCCGTGGCAGTTTTTACGAACACACCGGCGCGCTGCGGGACATGGTGCCCAATCACCTGTTCCAGTTGCTGGCCATGGTGGCGATGGAGCCGCCGGCCGCGTTCGGCGCCGATGCGGTGCGGGGCGAAAAAGCCAAGGTAGTCGGCGCAATCCGCCCCTGGACCACCGAAGAGGCGCGGGAAAACTCGGTACGCGGCCAATACAGCGCCGGTGAAGTCGCTGGCAAACCGGTGTCCGGTTATCGCGATGAAAACAACGTCTCCCCCGACAGCACCACGGAAACCTACGTGGCGCTGAAAGTGATGATCGACAACTGGCGCTGGGTCGGCGTGCCGTTCTACCTGCGTACCGGCAAGCGCATGAGCGTGCGCGACACCGAGATCGTCATCTGCTTCAAACCGGCGCCGTATGCGCAGTTCCGCGATACCGAGGTCGACGAATTGCAACCGACCTACCTGCGTATCCAGATTCAGCCCAACGAAGGCATGTGGTTCGACCTGCTGGCCAAACGGCCGGGGCCGGCGCTGAACATGGCCAACATCGAGCTGGGTTTCGCCTACAAGGACTTCTTTGAAATGCAGCCGTCCACCGGCTACGAAACCCTGATCTACGACTGCCTGACCGGTGACCAGACGCTGTTCCAGCGCGCTGACAACATCGAGAACGGCTGGCGCGCGGTGCAGCCGTTCCTTGATGCCTGGCAACAGGACGCCAGTGTACAAACCTATGCCGCCGGCGAAGACGGGCCGAAAGCCGCCGATGATCTGCTGACTCGCGATGGTCGCGTCTGGCATGGTCTCGGATGAGCGAGCCGATCCGTTTTCTGTTGAGTGACATGGACGGCACGCTGTTGCTGCCCGATCACAGCCTGAGTCAGCGTACGATTGACGCGGTTCGTTCGCTGCGCGAAGCGGGCGTGGTGTTCAGTCTCGCCACGGGGCGGCCGCCCAAAGCCATGCTGCATCAAATCGAAGCCCTGGGCGTCGATCTGCCGACGGCTGCGTTCAACGGCGGCACGATCGTCAACCCGGATGGCAGCATTCTGGTCGCGCATTACCTGCCGGCCACGGCCGCGCTGACGGCGCTGGCGCTGTTTGCCGATCAGCCGGATGTCGAAATCTGGGTGTTCAGCGGTGGCGACTGGCTGCTCAAGGATCCGCACGGGCCGATGGTGCCGCGCGAGCAGCACGGGCTGGGTTATCCGCCGGTGGTGGTGGAGAGTTTCGAGCCGTATCTGGAGCGCATCGACAAGATCGTGGCCACCAGCAACAACACCGAACTGCTGATCGAGCTGGAGGCGCGTTTGCTGCCGAAGGTCGAGGGCCTCGCGCAGGTGTCGCGCTCGCAACCGGTGTACCTGGACGTGACGGCAGTCGAGGCGAACAAGGGCTCGGCGCTGGTCACGCTGGCTGAACACCTCGGTGTGCCGCTGGCGCAGACGGCGGCGATTGGCGATGGCGGCAATGATCCGGCGATGTTCCATGTTGCCGGTCTGTCGATCGCCATGGGCCAGGCAGAAGACGCGGTGAAGCGTCAGGCCGATGTGGTGACCGGGCCGAACACCGAGGATGGCGTGGCGCAAGCCATCGAGAAGTACATCTTGCCGCGCTGATTTACGTAAAAAAAAACGGGAGCCCCAGGGCTCCCGTTGTTGTTTCTACAGCCAGTAACTCACGGCGTACCAGCCCAGCAATCCCATCACCACGGTGTAAGGCAACGCCATCCACACCATCCGCCCGTACGACAACCGCACCAGCGGCGCAATCGCCGACGTCAGCAGGAACAGAAATGCCGCCTGACCATTGGGTGTCGCCACGCTCGGCAGGTTGGTGCCGGTGTTGATCGCAATCGCCAGCGTCTCGAAATGTTCGCGGCTCATGTGCCCGGACAGGAACGCCTGCTTCACTTCGGTGATGTAGATCGTGGCGACGAACACGTTGTCACTGATCGCCGACAGCAAGCCGTTGGCGATGAACAGCATCCCCGGTTGCTGCTCGGCCGGCAGTGCCAGCACCCACTGGATCAGCGGCGCGAACAGTTGCTGGTCGTGAATCACCGCCACCACGGCGAAAAACACTACCAGCAGCGCGGTGAACGGCATGGCGTCCTTGAATGCGCTGCCCAGACGGTGCTCGTCGGTGATGCCGGTGAAGGCGGTAATCAGCACGATCACCATCAGGCCGATCAAGCCGACTTCCGCAATATGGAACGCCAGCCCGGCAATCAGGATCAGCGCAGCGCAGCCTTGCACCAGCAGGGCGGCGCGTTGGCGTGGGGTGCGTTCGGCGTTGTCTTCGGCGGCGTAGTTGGCGAGCACGGCGCGTACGTTGTCCGGCAGCAACGTGCCGTAGCCGAACCAGCGCAGTTTCTCCAGCAACAGGCAGGTCACCAGTCCTGCGACCAGCACCGGCAGCGACACCGGCGCGACCTTCTGGAAAAACTCGGCGAAGTGCCAACCCATTTCGTGGCCGATCAACAGATTCTGCGGTTCACCGACCAACGTGCAGACGCCGCCCAGTGCGGTGCCGACAGCACCGTGCATCAACAGGCTGCGCAGGAAAGCGCGAAACTGTTCCAGATCCTCATGATGCAACTGGGGCAGATGCTGGTCATCGCTGAATTCGCTGTCCTGGCGCGGGTCGTTGCCAGAGGCCACCCGGTGATAAACCGAATAGAAGCCCACGGCGGCGCTGATGATCACTGCGGTCACGGTCAGTGCGTCGAGAAACGCCGAGAGAAACGCCGACAGAAAGCAGAACATCAAGGCCAGCAGCGCCTTCGAACGCACGCCCAGCAAAAGACGTGAGAACAGGAACAGCAGCAGGTCTTTCATGAAGTAGATGCCGGCGACCATGAACATCAGCAGCAGAATCACCGGGAAATTGTGCTGCAGCTCTTCGTACAGCGCCTGGGGCGTGGTCATCTTCAGCAGCAGCGCTTCGATCAACAGCAAGCCGCCGGGCATCAGCGGGTAGCACTTGAGCGCCATGGCCAGGGTGAAAATGAACTCGATCACCAGCAACCAGCCGGCGGCGACGGGACCTGCGGCCCACAGCACCAGCGCATTGAGCAGCAGAAACCCGACGATGCACGCCTTGTACCAGCGGGGTGAATGCCCGAGAAAGTTGTGCGCGAACGCCTGGGCCATCGAACCGGACATTGGTTGCTCCTTGTATTAAGAAGCGCGCAAGTTGCCGTAAGCGATGGGCAAGATCAAGTGCAGTTGGATTCGCATCAGTGATTCAGATACCGCGCCACCATTGCACGGTAGTTGCCATCCAGCGAATAGCCGCCCACCAGAATTCCTCCGTCAGGCTGTATCGCCACTGAAGTGGCGGTATCGAGGCTGCGCCCCAGTCGCGTGCGCAACCAGCCATTACCGGAACCGAAGCTTCGGTCAAGGCAGCCGTTGGCCAGATAGCGGGCGACAATAAAGTCGGCTTCAACGCCGCCGATGGTTGCGCCGACCGCGATGATGCGACCGTCCGGCATCGCCTGCGCTGCGCTCCACTGGCAGCCGCTGGGCCCGATCTCCAGCAGATGCGGTTGACCTCTGTTGCAGTGCAGATCGGGTCTGCCGTTGCCATGGACAGATTGCGCCATGCATCGGATCGGATCGCGGCTGCTGCCAAAACAATGCAAATGCTCCGCCGATTCGATGACCTGATTGACCAGTGCACTGTGCCCCTGGACTTTGAAGGCCATGAAGCCGTCTACCGCAAAACGTTCATCGAGCCTGCCGTCCGGCAGGTAGCGGGCGAGCAGACCTTCTTGAGGAAAGTCGATGGAGCCGGCCACCACGATTCTTCCGTCTCCTTGCAGCAGCACGCTGCCGAGCCAGGTATTGAGCAGCAAGTGGCGAACCATGACGAAACCGCGACCGTTGAAGGAGGGGTCGAGGCTGCCATCGGGTGTGAGGCGGATCAGCATGCCGACGTGATCGGCCAGCTCGAAGTGATGGTTGGCGATCAGCAGAATATGCCCGTCCGGTTGCACCGCAAAATCACAGGCTTCGGCGCCCGGAACGCCCGGCGGCAACCAGGCGTCGCGGGTGCCCATGGACAGGTCGCCGGGCAAGCGAACGATTTGTCGGCCGTTGTCGCCGAAGTCCGGGTCAGGCCGGCCTTGGGCGTCGAACAGAGCCAGGGCGGGAAGGGTGCAGTGTTCCGATTCATAGTGCAGGCCTGCCAGCAGAATCCGCCCGTCGGGCAAGAGCTGAACCTTGCTGCCCGTCGCTTCGAATCCGCTGGCGAACCGTCCGATCACGCTGCCTTGATTACCGAAGCCAAGGTCCGCCGATCCGTCCCCGAGCAATCGGGCCAGACCGAAGCAGTTGCCCTGAGCCGTGCCGACTTTGGCGGCGACCAGAATCCGGCCTTGCGCATCAAGTGCCACGCTCTGGGTCAGGCTGGACGTACTGCCGGCGAAGTAAACCTGCGCCACACCGTTACTGGAAAAGGTCTTGTCGAGTTGTCCGGCGTTTTTCGCTAGCGTCGGCAACGCGATGGCGGTCTGGGTTGACATGCATGCTTCTCCTTGCGAGTCGACCGATTTCCGGGAGGCGGAACGGGTAACTGCATGAGCGAGACATTCAATCCTTGAATACGCGCAAGTACAACTGACAGAACTAACAGGTGGAGAGTCGCACTGTGCCAGAACAGTGTCTTTTTGAACCAGTCGCAAGCCTGCCAAGTATTCAGGCGCGAAAGTATTGAGGAAAGTTGTACAAAAAGACTGAAGTTGGAAAAAGATTCGCAACTAAAAGAAGAGGGCGGATGACTTGAGCGTCATCCGCATTGCCCGCAACTATCAGTGTGGCATCGACCAGGACTGCAATGCATAGCCTTCTTCGCTCAGTTCGGCGCGGGCCTGCTGCAGCAGGTGTTCAAGTTGCGCCGGATCAGAGTAGGCACTGCTTGGGATCTGGGTACGACCGATGTGGGAGTTGGTGCGGTCGATCACGGTGAGGCAAAGTTCGCCATTGCCATCTTGTGGGGCCCAGGCGACGCATTGAAACGGTTCAAATGCGCGGTTGGCAATCAAAAGAGCTTCGTTGATACGGAGCGGGGCGGTCATGGGGTCTTCTCTCTTTAAGTGCCCAATCAAGTGATGTGCCGTCGGTTGGGCTTACCGTTCGGCGAGTTACTTGTACTGATGCACGCAACCCGTTGGCAGGTCACACCGGATTTGAAGAAATTTCGAATTTCTTTCATACCCTCAATATTCCGACCTGTTTTTGAAAGCCTGGCGAAAGAATCAAGTCGATAGCTAACTAATAAAGCGGTTTCTTATAACTGCTTCACTTGTACACCTATAAGCAATCGATACAAGGCCCCGTCAAATTCTTGCTAATGTAACAGTCAGGTTTGCCAAATGACTGTTTTTACGATCATTTCCTAAAATTTGGCGCCAAGGAACAGTCATGAACGAAGCGCCTGCTTTACGACGTTTACTGGTCGTCGACCCGTGCGACGACTGTCACCGATTGTTGCCGGGTTTGCGTGCCGTGGGTTGGGACGTCGACAGTTGCAGCCTGGAAAATGCCGCCGACCGAAGTTGCGATGTCGGCTTGCTGCGTTTACAGCCTTTCCACCTGGAACGTCCCGAAGCCGTCAAAGAACTGATCAGCCGCAGCGGCACCGAATGGATCGCCGTGTTGAATCAGGAAGTGCTGCGCTTGCAGAACGTCGGCGACTTCGTCTGCGAATGGTTTTTCGATTTCCATACCTTGCCGTTCGACGTCTCCCGGGTGCAGGTCACCCTCGGTCGTGCGTTCGGCATGGCGCGTCTGCGTGGCCAGGGCACGATTCACGTCGATCAGCCGGAGCACGAGCTGTTGGGCGACAGCAAACCGATCCGCGAGCTGCGCAAACTGCTGAGTAAACTGGCCCCCACCGAGTCGCCAGTGCTTATTCGCGGAGAAAGCGGGACCGGTAAAGAACTCGTCGCCCGGACCCTGCACCGGCAGTCGCAACGTCACAGCAAACCGTTTGTGGCGATCAACTGCGGGGCAATTCCCGAACATTTGATCCAGTCCGAGCTGTTCGGCCACGAGAAAGGCGCGTTTACCGGCGCCCATCAGCGCAAGGTCGGACGTATCGAAGCAGCCAACGGCGGCACCTTGTTTCTCGATGAAATCGGCGATCTGCCACTGGAACTGCAAGCCAATCTGTTGCGCTTTCTTCAGGAAAAACACATTGAACGGGTCGGCGGCAGTCAACCGATCCCGGTTGATGTGCGGGTGTTGGCAGCGACTCACGTCGACCTTGAGGCCGCCATCGAGAAGAAGCGCTTTCGTGAGGATTTGTACTACCGGCTCAATGTGCTGCAAGTAGTGACCGCGCCGTTACGCGAGCGCCACGGCGACCTGTCGATGCTGGCCAACCATTTTTCCCACTTCTACAGTCACGAAACCGGCCGTCGTCCGCGCAGCTTCAGTGAAGATGCGCTGATTGCCATGGGCAAGCACGACTGGCCGGGCAATGTCCGCGAACTGGCCAACCGCGTGCGTCGGGGGCTGGTGCTGGCCGAAGGACGGCAGATCGAGGCCCGTGACCTGGGGCTGATCAGCCAGCAGTCGATCGCGGCACCGATGGGCACCCTGGAAGACTACAAGACCCGCGCCGAACGCCAGGCGTTGTGCGATGTGTTGAACCGGCACAGCGACAATCTAAGTGTTGCCGCCAAAGTGCTGGGGGTTTCCCGACCTACTTTCTACCGTTTGCTGCACAAGCACCAGATCCGCTAGGGCGCGGTGCTTCCTGTCCAGGGAAGCTGAAAAGACCCGCTGCGACTTTCATCGCAGCGGGTCTTTTTATGGTATTGCGGTTAGAAGTAGTACGGGAATTTCAGGCTGAAGGAGAAGTCCGGGGCATCGTCCGTCATGCCGATGGACAGGTTGGGCACGATGGTCAGGTTGTCGGTGGCCGCGATGGTCATGCCGACGTTGAAGTAACCGGCGTTGGCGTCGCTGGACACCACCGATTCCCAATCCCCTCCATCCTGTTTCAGCTTGCTCTTGCGTTGCACCAGGTCGGATACGGAGAACGACATACTCATCTTCTCGTTCAGTGCGAAGGCAACACCCGCGCCAATCTGGAAGCTGTCGCCGATGCGTACCTTGCCCGGGTTTTTCTGGTTGACGGTCGAACTGATGTCGTCGAACGACTCCTCGAAGTTATGGGTGTAGGACAGGCTGCCGAACAGCACGGCCGGGTCAAACGTCTTGACCAGCGAGATGCCCGGGGTGATCGACCAGACGCCGTTGCCGGTGGGCAGGGTGTCAGGCACGAACAGGTTCGAGTTGGCATCGGTCTGGCGCAGCTTGATCCCGAACGGGTCCTTGCCGGTTGGCGCCTTGACCCGCAAGGAAACCACGGCGTCCGGGGTGTTGACCGACTCGTCCAGGAACTTGTACGCAATGCCGAAGTTGACGTCGCCGAGAGTCGGGTCGCGGCTGACGTCCTGTTCGGTGGTGACGTTGGAGGCGCCGCCGTTGCCGCCGCCGGACTGATAGGTCGATTCGCGGTAGACCACCGGCACGTTCAGATCGAACTGCCAGCGGTTGTCGAAGTTGTAGCGTCCCGTCAGGTCGAGGGTCCAGGTATCGGCCTTGATCCGGTCGAGGTTGATGTTGCCGAGAAAAATCGAGTCCAGGGCGAGGAAGCCGTTGAGGATCAGCTGGCGGGTGTCATAGCGTGAATAGGTCACGCCGGTTTCAAAGCTGAACTTGCCGCCGCCAAAGAAGCCGCTGGCTTCGTCGTACAGGTTGGACACACTCTGTGCCGGTTGTGAATCGTCGGCAAGCGACTGGCCATAGGATGCGCCACTGCCCCCGGCGGCGCCCCCCGACGCTGCTGCAGCCCCGGTGCCGGTGGCGACCCGGTTGCCTTTCATGTCCGAAGGCGATTTGGCCAAGCGTTTGGGGGGTGGAGAAGCGGGTTGCTCTTCGACCTGGCGGACTCGCTGTTCGAGCACCGCCAGGGCTTTCTGTTGTACTTCGTATCGTTGCTTAAGCTCCAGAAGTTCCTGTTTCAGGGCTTCTACATCGGCGTCGGGTGCAGCTTGCAACATTGCCGCGGGTAGAAGAGTACTCAAACATACAGCAGCACGCAGTGATACTGATCGATACATGAATAAGCCGTCCCTTTAAGCCCAATGATCGAGACTCAGCGTAGTTCAATATCCGATATTGCGTAGTGCCCTGAGTTGAGTCAGGTTGCAGTCCAGTGCGCCGGCACTCATGCCGTTATTGTTAAGGACAACGTTGAGTTGTGTCAGGTTGTTGACTACGTTTGCGTTACCGAGCAAACGGGTGTTTTGCAGCAGTCCGCCCTGGGCGACCTGTTGCAAGGCTGTCCCCTGATTGCCGGAGGCCTGAATGGCCATTTGAACGCCGCCATTTGTGGCTGAAACCGCGACACTGCCGGCGCCATTGCTGCCGGAAATGGTCTGGCCGGCCATCAAGGCCTGGCCCTGGGCAGGCATCAGTGCAGGTGCCTGGCTGGCTTCTTTGACGTTGATCGCAACGTTGTTGTAGGCGGAGTTGCCGTCGCCAGCGGCGCGCACACTCTGCGTCACGCCCTGGCTTGAGTTGAGTCCCGCGCCACCCACGACCGAGCCAGTCCCCAGTTCCGGGGTACTGCCATTGCCGTGTTCCTTGATGGTCGAGACGTAGAATTCAGGTTTGACCGAAGCGGCCTGCAATTGCATCGAGGCCGATGCCCCGATCAGATCTCCACTGGCGTTGCGCCAGGTACTGCTCATGACGACACCGAAGCTGATGATCCGGCCCGGCATGACATAACGACCGCGCAGCTCTGCGAGCTCCTGGTCCTTGATTTCGATGGGTTTGAATCCTGCATTGGCATAGCCTGACGCGCTCGCTGCCAGGCAGGCGGCGGCCAGCCAGTATGAGGTTTTCATCTGCTGCTCCCGGGACATCCAGCCCCACTCTTGTAATCGGCGATTAAAAGAAGTCGCTCTGTATGAACCCGAAGTCCATCAATTCAGCATCTTTGACCGGGTTGAAGGCATCCAGCTTGTTTTTGGCCGTTACCGGTACCGGTGGGCTGCGCAAGGCATTGGCCTTGTCATATCCGGGGCCGACGATGGCAAAGACAATACCGTTCCAACCTTTGACAAAGTCATCATGGGAGTAGCGTTTGTGTCCTAAAACCGGGTCTCCGATGTAAACCCAATCCTTGTCCGCCCGCTGCATCACCACGAAATGCTTGTAGCCGCGAATTTCCATCAGTACCACCACCGGGATCGTGACTGCGTCGAGCTTTTCCGGTGGAATCTTGTAGCCCCTGGCGCGCATGCCGATGCTTTCTATGTAGCGCTTCATGTCGAGCATGGAGAAACCTTGAGTACGAACAAGGTCC
The DNA here is from genome assembly GCF_949767575.1 of Pseudomonas sp. IT-P2. Taxonomy (NCBI): domain Bacteria; kingdom Pseudomonadati; phylum Pseudomonadota; class Gammaproteobacteria; order Pseudomonadales; family Pseudomonadaceae; genus Pseudomonas; species Pseudomonas sp. IT-P2. The sequence goes on from NZ_CATKQA010000011.1 coordinate 436,324, forward strand.
TGGTCAGCGTTGACCAGCATGCCTTTGATGATGTGCTCCTCATCGACGTCGAGCCAATAAGCCTGGCGCAATACCGTTGCCAGTGCGGCGGCGCCGCAGCTGAAGTCGGTTTTCTGTTCGACGATGTCGGCAAACTTGCGCTCACGAATGCTTTGCACGTTCTTGTAGACGAGTGTGCCGCCAGGCAGGGCGGCAACGGGCATCTGGGCAGCCTGGGTCAGGCCGCAGAAGCAAAGCATAGCGAGGAGGGCAGTCTTACGCATGATCGATACGCCTTTGCGGACTGAGGAAAAGCCCCGTTTCCGGGGCTTTCGTTTCGATCGCGATTACATGCAGGCTTTGCAACCTGCGGCGATGGACAGCGAGTTGCTTTGTTGGTTGCCAACACCAGCGGCGTTGTTGTAACCAGCGTTACCCGAGAAGTTGTTACCAACATTGGAGATGGAAGCGTTGTTGGTCACAGGGTTTTTCCAGCCATCAGGGGTCATCACTTGTTGAGTGGTCACACCTGCCAGGCCGAATACGCCCACTGCTTCGAATTTGGCTTTTTGATCTTTGTCGCCACCATGGCCTCTGTCGTTATTGCCATATCCGCCATGACCGTGATCGTCGTCTTCGATTTTTGCAGTGCCCTTCGCGTAGAACGCGCCAGCCCCGGCGAAAGTACCGGTGAGGGTATCTTTTTTGTAGGTTTGAGTGCCGTTGTTGGCTACGGTCAGGCCAGTGGAGCTTTGGTTCGCAGCAGCAGCGGCGTTAGCTACACGACCACCCGATACAGCAATTGCCAGGTTGTTTTTCTGTTGGTTGAAGTTGCCGGCACTGTTGTTCACGCCAATGTTGCCGGAACCGCCGTTACCTACGTTGTTGAGGTTGGCGTTGTTGGTGGTGGAGTAGTTCGCAACGGCGTTGTTGGTGTTGACTTGAGTTGCGCTGGAGACCGACACCGCAGAGCCGAAGATGAAACTTTCATCGGCAGTTGCCAGAGCGGCGGCATTGTCTTGCTGGTTGCCATCGCCGGCGGTGTTGTTCATGCCAACGTTGCCGTTGGTGCCATTGGCCGAGTTGTTGACGTTGGCATCATTTTTGGTGCCTTGGTTGCCGACCAGGTTGCCAGAGCTGCTTTGCGTGTCGAGCACTGCCGCCCCGGCGCCAGCGCCGATTTGCAGCAGTTGTTCCAGGGTTGGGCCTTTTGGTTCATGGTTGCCATGCCCGTTACCATGACCGTGATTATCATCACGACCGCCTGCCTGTGCTGCGATTGCCATCACTGCTGCGAGTGCGAAAACCAGTGGTTTGAGGGCCATTGTAGGTTTCATGGTGTTTCTCCGTCGTGCTTATTAGTTGGTTAAGTGTTGGTACTTTCTAATTGCACTGCTTTTGTTGTTTGGGTCAGTCAGCGACCCGGATGCTCAGGGTGTTAGCCATTCGGTTCCCCACCCCGGCACTCTGGTTCACCTGGATTACCCCTCGGCTGCCGGTGAAGGCCTGATCACTTGTCGTGACCTGGCGACTGCCGGGTGAGGTACCAGTTGCTCCTGAGCTCGGTAACAACGCCACGTTCTGTTGAGAAAGGGCGCTATCGTCAACGCTCTGCGGGGCAGCACTGATGCTGACGCGCGTCACGTTGGCCATCTGGTTATTGGCCCCGGCGCCCTGGTTCACGCCCAGGATCCCGTTGCCGTTAGTGAAAGAGTTGCCGCCGATGTTGGCGCTGGCATTGCCCGTACGGTCGGCGGGCGTGTTGATGTGCTGGATGACACTGGTGGTCGCGCTGGCATTGGTGCCAATGGCGATTGCTTTGGTGTTGGTCTGTTGCATCTGGTCGCCGGCCGCCTGGTTGACGTTGTAGTTGCCGCGATACTGGATGCCGGTTTCCTGAATGTTCGCGTTGTTCACGGAACTCGGGTCAGCCATTGCGCTGGTGCAGCCGAGGAGGGCGAGCAGGAGCAGAGAGCGATTCATTTATTGGCCTCCAGCCATGCGAGTCAGAGGGGCAAGACCGGAGCTCATGGCACGGTTGACGGTATTGGAGATCGAGCCGCCGGCACCGCCGCCGTGACCGCCTCCCATACCAGGCAAGCCATTCGGATTGGTCACAGTGTTCATGCCGGGGATGTTCGAAGTCGGGGTGGTGATACTTCCGCGAATCGAGGATCCGCTGGCTACACTGGCAAATTCACCGTCGTTGAGTTCGGTGCTGGTCATCGCCTGATCGATGCGGCCCGAAGGATTGGCATTGACGGTGGTGGGGTACGGATCTTTGCCACCGCTGCGACCGATCGGGATCGGCTGGACATCACGATTGAGCACGATCACGCCATTGCCTTCGGCCTGAACGTTGAAACTGAGAAAGGGGCTGGCGGCTGATCCGATCAGCAGAAGGCAAGTAAAGGCTTTTTTGATATTCCCCACGACGGCAATTCCTTCTTCAGTGGGCTGAGCCTGTTCAGCGTTGTGAAGGAGAGAGCGAAAGCTGTGCCGCTTTTGAAATGTCTTTTCGTTTCAATGTGTTGAGTGGATTGAGCGTGGGGCTGATACAACAGCTGTTTCATCGATGAAACAAAACACTGCCTGCGCAACCCTTTAAAGACAGCGCAAAGCTCTGGACCAAGGGTTTGCGCGCAGGTGTTTCAGCGGCGTAACAAGTCGGATGACAAAGGGATGAAGGGCCTTGAGACGGGCACTTTGCACCTGAAGGAGTGTTTCAGGAACGGACACTTTTCCCCCAAACCAGGGGGATACAGCGGGTCAAACGCCCCGCAAATCGGGTCAGTCCGCGAGCAGGCTGTGCACCGCGTCGAAGGCCCGCTGCTGGCGTTCGGCCCAGTTGCCATTGATGATCTGCAAGGGTTGGCGATGGTTTTCCAGCCACGTCCGGGTCGCCTGATAGAACGCGAGTCGTTCGCTCAAGTCGGGCTGGCAGCGCTGACCGTCGTCCGTCCATTCGATCTGCTCCGGGGACAGGAGCAGGTGCAGGTCGTAATGACGGGCCAGCAACTCGGTTTCCAGCCAGGGCGGGCACTCGCCGAATAACGTCTGGCTCCACAGCATGTTGCTCAGCAAATGCGTGTCGAGAATCAGCAGTCGCGGCTGCTGCGCGCGTGCTGCGTCTTCCCACTGCAACTGGCCGCGCGCGATTTCCGGGATGTCGGCGAGGCAGGTATCGCGTGCGTTCTGCTCGATGAACCAGCGCACATATTCGTCCACCCGCAAACCGCCGAACTGCTGTTGAATTCCGGCGGCCAGCCAGCTCTTGCCCGTGGACTCGGGACCGGTCAGAACAATCACTTTCATCGTTGTAACGCCGGGTCGGCACGCCATTCGCGCCAGCCTTGCACCGCGATCAGGGTGAACAGGGCATACAGCGCCGCCGTGAGGTACAGCCCTTTATAGAGGAACAGCCCGACGAAGATCACATCCAGCACGAACCACAACGCCCAGCATTGCAGGCGTTTGTGGGCCATCCAGAACTGCGCGACCAGGCTAAAGCCGGTCAGCGCGGCGTCGAGCCACGGTTGCGCCGCGTCGGTCCAATGGGCCATGGCCGCGCCCAGCAGCAGACTGCCCACCGCACCGATGGCCAGGCCCTGCGCAATCGAGCGATTGTCGAGCCGGGTGACTTCGCGCCCGTCATGCATCGTCCCGGCCCGTGTCCATTGCCACCAGCCATAGATTTGCAGCCCGGCATAAACCACCTGCAGCAGCATGTCCGAATACAGCTTCACCTCGAAGAACACCCAGGTGTAGAGCGACACCATGACCAGCCCGATCGGCCAGCACCACGGATTCTGTTTGACCGTGAGCCACACGGCGATCACGCCTAGGGCGGCCGCAAACAGTTCAAGCCCGGACATGCAGGTTCCTTGGGGGGGAATAAAAGAGGGGGGCGGATTGTACCGAAAAACAGGTGGGAAACGAGTTCCCACCTGTTGCAGGGATCAGACGCGGAACTGGCGCAGCAGCCCGTTCAGTTGTTCGCTGAGCTGGCCGAGTTTCACACTCGCCACGCTCGACTGCTCGGCCGCCAGTGCGGTGCTGTGGGACAGGCCCGCCGCTTGGGTGACGTTCTGGTTGATGTCCTCGACCACATGCGCCTGTTGCAGCGTTGCGCTGGCAATCGAGGCGTTCAGGCCATTGAGGTTACGCAGGGCCTGGCCGATCGCATTCAGACTGGCGCTGGCCAGACCCGCCTGTTCGATGGTCAGTTGCGAAGCCTTGCTGCTGTCGCCGATCACCTTTACGGCGGCTTCGGAGTGGTTTTGCAGGCGTTCGATCATCGTCTGGATTTCCGCCGTGGACTTTTGCGTGCGCTGCGCCAACAAACGCACTTCGTCGGCCACCACCGCAAAACCGCGACCCTGTTCGCCGGCCCGAGCCGCTTCAATGGCGGCGTTGAGGGCCAGCAGGTTGGTCTGCTCGGCGATCGAGCGGATCACCTCCAGCACGCTGCCGATCTGCGTGCTTTCAGTCGCCAGCGTGCGGATGACTTCCACCGCTTGATCGATGGTGCCGGAGAGCTTGTCGATCTGTTGCAGGCTGCCGTCGATGTTGATCTGGCCCTGCTGGGCCTGGGCTTCGGCGTCACGCATTTCGCTGGCGGCGTGTTCGGCGTTCTTCGCTACGTCCTGTACGCCGTAGGTCACTTCGTTGACGGCAGTGGCAACCAGCTCCATCTGCTGCGACTGCTGCTGGCTGCGTTGCTGGGCCTGCGCAGCATCGTTGCCCAGCTCGCTGGACGATTGGCCCAATGCACTGGCGGACAGCTGCAATTCACCGATCACCCGACGTAGCTTGGCGGTAAAGGCGTTGAAGTGCTGGGCCAACTGAGTGACTTCGTCCTGGCCGTGGGTGTCGAGGCTGCGGGTCAGATCGCTTTCGCCGCTGGCGATGTTGGCCATGGCGTTCACGGTTTCCTGTAAAGGACGGACGATGCTGCGGGCAATCAGGATCACCAGTAGCGCCATGATCACCGCGATGATCAGCCCAACCACCGACGCCTTGATTACCTGTACCTGGAACTCGGCCTGCACGTCATCGACGTACACGCCCGAACCAATGACCCAGCCCCATGGCTCGAACAATTTCACGTACGAGGTCTTGGCCACCGGTTCGCTGGCGCCGGGCTTGGGCCAGCGATAGTTGACCATGCCGGCGCCCTTGGCCTTGGCGATGGCGACCATTTCATTGAACACCGCAAAGCCGTCCGGGTCGCGGATCGCCGAGAGGTTCTGGCCTTCGAGCTTGGGATTGGTCGGGTGCATGACCATCACGGGCGTGAGGTCGTTGATCCAGAAATAGTCATTCTGGTCATAGCGCAGGCCACGGATCGCGGTCAGCGCCTGTTTCTGTGCCACATCGCGGGTCAGGGTTCCTGCGGCTTCGAGGCCTTGGTAGTAAGTCAGCAAACCGCTGGCGGTCTGCACCACATGCTGGGTTTTCTGGGCCTTGGCGTGGTAGAGGTCATCATGGATCTGCTTGAGCATCAACACGCCCAACGTCAACAGCATGACCACGGCCACAATCAAGATGAGCCACAAGCGTCGGCTGATCGACACACTGCGCAAGCTGTTCATAACGCTGTCACTCCGGATTCTTTTTCTTGTAATAAACCACCGCCAGCATCCAACCACGTTTCGGTGACCGGGCATACGCGACCCAAGTCGTAGAACGCGGCAGCGCTATTACGGCTTGTCTGTTAGGATTTCGGCCCCGCGCGTGAAAACCTGAATCGAAATTGATTTTTCACGGAATTTTGACTGTTTCGTGTGGATCCTGTGCGCGCGGAATCGGTACAGCTTTAACCAGCTACGCTGAACGCAGTGAACGTAAAAAATACTATCGGGGCATGCCTCTGTGCATCGCTCTCTGGGGGATTGATGGATCTTTGGACGGCCTTGCAGGCACTGATTCTAGGAGTTGTAGAAGGGCTGACGGAGTTTTTGCCCATTTCCAGTACCGGACACCAGATCATTGTTGCCGACTTGCTCGATTTCGGAGGCGAGCGGGCCATGGCGTTCAACATCATCATCCAGCTTGGTGCGATTCTCGCGGTGGTCTGGGAATTCCGACGCAAGATTCTCGACGTGGTCATTGGCCTGCCGACCCAGCCGAGTGCGCGGCGTTTCACCGCCAACCTGCTGATCGCCTTCCTGCCCGCCGTGGTGCTGGGTGTGGTCTTCGCCGACTTGATTCACCACTACCTGTTCAACCCGATCACTGTGGCCGCCGCGCTGGTGGTGGGCGGCATCGTGATGCTGTGGGCCGAACAGCGTCAGCATGAAGTGCACGCCGAAACGGTCGACGAGATTCGCTGGACGGATGCGCTGAAGATCGGCTTCGCCCAGTGCCTGGCGATGATTCCCGGCACTTCGCGCTCCGGCTCGACCATCATCGGCGGCCTGTTGTTTGGCCTGTCGCGCAAGACCGCCACCGAGTTCTCGTTCTTCCTGGCGATGCCGACCATGGTCGGTGCGGCGGTGTATTCGGGCTACAAGTATCGCGACCTGTTCGTACCGGCGGACTTCCCGGTATTCGCCATCGGTTTCGTCACCGCGTTCATCTTCGCCATGATCGCGGTGCGCGGCCTGCTCAAGTTCATCGGCAGCCACAGCTACGCGGCGTTTGCCTGGTACCGGATCGTCTTCGGTCTGGTGATTCTGGCGACCTGGCAGTTCGGCTGGGTCGACTGGACGGCCGCCCAGCCATGAGTGATTCCCGCGCACGCCGCCCGGATCGCGGTCCTTCCGGTGGCAATATTCAGCATCTGAAATTGAAGCTGGTGGTGCTGCTGATCGTCTGCGCGTTGCCACTGTTCGGCTCATTGTCGATGTGGCTGCGCGGGATTTCCCTGGTACCGCTGACGGCCTACGGGCTGGTCAGCGTGCTGGCGTTTTTCCTGTACTGGGCGGACAAGCGCAAGGCCCGCGCCGACGCTTGGCGCACACCGGAAAACATCCTGCACGCGGTGGAACTGGCCGGTGGCTGGCCGGGCGCGTTGATCGCCCAGCAGGTCTTCCGGCACAAGACGCGCAAGGTGTCGTTTCAGGTGTTGTTCTGGATGATTGTGGCTTTGCATCAGGTGTTCTGGATCGATCAGTTGTTTCTCGGTTCGAACCTCCTGGCGTTGTTCTAAAGCAGCAGCCCGACCTGCAAGCGCTTGGGCAGCTTGCTGACCACCAGTTGGTGGGAACGCTGCAGCAAGCCTTGCAGTTCCTCGGCGCCCAGCGGGTAGGGCGGGTGCATGATGATCCATTGCGCCCGGGCAAGGTACGGCGCCGGGTGAATGCCCGGCCGGTCGCAATGACCGAGAAACAGGTCCTTGTCGACCTTGAACGCCAGCGAATCACCGCGCAGCCCCTGCAAGGCGAACATCTTGTTGCCGGCAATCGAAAACACTCGCACGCCACCCCATTTGTAGTCTTCCCTGGCACCGGGCAGGGCCAGGCAGAAGTCCGCGACATCCTGTTCGCTCATCTTTCCTTGTTTCATAACAGCCGTTCTCCACAGGCATTGAACGATTCGACCAGATGATCGATCCACGCGCGCACCGCCGGCATCACCCCGCGCCGATGCGGATACACCGCTTGCAGCCAGCCGCCGGGCAGTGACCAATCCGGCAACAACTGCACCAGCGTGCCGTTGTTCAGTTCCGTTTCGCAATACATCATCGGCAGCAGGGTGAAACCCTGGCCGGCCAACACACAGGCCTTGCGCACGATGAAATCGTCGATGCCAAGCCGGGCTTCCAGCGCCAGATCGCAACTCTTGCCGTGCTGATCGAGCAGGCGCACATGCACCATGCGATCGGCCTCCAGGGCGCCCAGCACCGGCAGGTTCTTCAGGTCCTGCGGATGATTGATTTCCACGCCCTGCATAAAGGAAGGGCTTGCGACCACCACCATCTGCGCCTGACGCAGGCGGCGGGTCACCAGCATCGGTTCTTCATCGCCGTGTTCGCGCACGCGCAGGGCCACGTCGATGCCTTCGGTGATCAGGTCGACCCGTCGATTGATCAGGGTGACTTCCAGCTGCACCTGAGGGTATTTGCCAAGGAAATTGCTGATCACCACCGGCAGCATTTCATGGGCCAGCCCCGTGGGACTGGAAACCCGCAAGCGTCCGCGAGGCTCGCTGGACATGCTGGCCACTGTTTCATCGGCCATTTCCGCTTCCAGCAGCATGGCCTGACAGTGACGCAGATAGCGTTCGCCGACCGCCGTCAGCTTCAATTGGCGGGTGGTGCGTTGCAGCAAACGTGCGCCGAGGCGTTCTTCCAGCTCGGCGATGCGCCGCGAGAGCCGTGACTTGGGAATGCCGAGCAAGCGGCCGGCGGCGGCGAAACCGCCTGCCTCGACCACTTTGGCGAAATAGTAGAGATCGTTGAGGTCTTGCATGGAGAAACCCGACTGTTCTATCAGTGGGACAAACTATCGCATTGTTGCCGTCTAATCAGCTATTGGTTTCGTCGGTAGGATTGTCTCCATTCCGTCGCCACCGGCGATTCATTCCAGGAGATTCCACATGAAACTGCTGCACATCGATTCGAGCATTCTGGGCGACAACTCCGCTTCCCGTCAGCTGAGCAGTCAAGTCACTAAAGCCTGGCAAGCCGCCGAGCCAAGCGCTGTCGTGACCTACCGCGATCTGGCCGCTGACGCCATCAGCCACTTCTCGTCGACCACCCTGGTTGCCGCCGGCACCACCGCTGAACTGCGCAACGCCGCACAACAGCACGAAGCCGAACTGAGCGCCACCACCCTGGCCGAATTCATCGCCGCTGACGCCATCGTCGTCGCTGCCCCGATGTACAACTTCACCGTGCCGACCCAGCTCAAAGCCTGGATCGACCGCATCGCCGTCGCCGGCCAGACCTTCCGTTACACCGAAGCCGGCCCCGAAGGCCTGTGCGGTGGCAAGAAAGTCGTGATCGTCTCTACCGCTGGCGGCATCCACGCCGGTCAAGCTTCGGGCGTGGCGCACGAAGACTACCTGAAACTGGTCTTTGGCTTCCTCGGCATCACCGACATCGAAGTTGTGCGTGCTGAAGGCCTGGCCTACGGTGAAGAAGTGCGCAACAACGCCATGAGCGCCGCTCAAGCGAAGATCAGCGAGCAGCTGTTCGCCGCCGCGTAAGGCTTGCGTAAAGAACAGCTCCTGTTCAGGCAAATCCCCCAAAACTCTGTATTCTGGTTCCGCAAGGGCCAGATACGGAGTTTTTTGTTTCTGACTATTACATAATCTGGCCCGGGTTATGCAGTCTGATGATCAACGTCTGAGTGCAACGCCGCGCCGGAGTACCGAATTTCGGGCGTCGAACACAACGGATCTTTCGATTGAGTAACAACAGGGTGGGGCATCCCATGATGCGTCTTTGTGCAGCGTTACTGATTTGCCTGCTCGGCAGCCTGAATTCAGTGCACGCTGCGCCCGGGCAGCACCCGCGCTGGAGCGTCGGTTATCACGAGATGACGTTCCTCGACCCGCTTGACCTGCAACCGATGCGCGCCATCGCGTTCTATCCCTCCAGCGACCGCGAACACCTGAGCCTGCTCGAAGGCTATTCGGTCGAGGCCGGCGAAGACACCAAAGTTGCCATTGGCCGTTTCCCCATGCTGATGCTCTCTCACGGCAACACCGGCACGCCGCTGGCGCTGCACGACCTGGCTACGTCACTGGCACGCAAGGGGTTCGTGGTGGTGGCGGTGATTCACCCTGGCGACAATTCCAAGGATCACAGCCGCCTCGGCACGATGAGCAATCTCTACGGCCGGCCGATCCAGATTTCCGAAGCCATTACCGCCACCCTGGGCGACCGCATGCTCGCGCCGTACGTGAACGCCGAGCAGGTTGGCGTGATCGGCTATTCGGCGGGCGGCGAAACGGCGTTGATTCTGTCCGGCGCGCAGCCGGATCTGGATCGCCTGCGCCGTTACTGCCAGGAGCGCCCGGACGACCGCGACGCCTGCAACACTCAGGGTGAGTTGATTGTCGACCGCGACGATCTGCAACCGGTGGCCGATCCGCGCGTGCACGCGTTGCTGCTGATGGCGCCGCTGAGTCTCAAGTTTGGTCGTCACACCCTGGCCGGTGTGCACGTGCCGGTGCTGCTCTACAGCGGTGACGGCGACAAACTGGTGGCCTTCGACAAAAACGCCGCCGCCCTGGCGCGCAAGCTGCCGACCGCACCCGACTTCAAATTGCTGGCCGGGGCGGGGCACTTCGTGTTCATGGCGCCATGCAATGAAGAGCAGATTCGTGCGATGCCCGCCTTGTGCACCGATGCCGATGGCGTGGATCGCGAAGACATCCACCGCAACCTGATTTCCGAGGCCGGGCGGTTCTTCTCCCATGCCTTGGGCCGGCCGACCCGCGCGGGGATGCAGACGGCGGATCAGTGAGCGTTTACGCCATGGCCCGGCGCTTGAGCAGCAAGGTCAGCGCGAGTCCGGTCACGGACAGCACGGCCGCACTGAAGAAAATCCACGAATAGCCCAGGTTCAACGCCACTGCGCCCATCAACGGCCCGGCAATCGCCAGCGCCAGATCGAAAAACACCGCATAGGCACTCAGCCCGGCGCCGCGACTGGAGTTGGGCACCTGCTTGATCGCCTCGACGCCCAGCGCGGGGTATACCAGCGACAGGCCGAACCCGGCCAGACCGGCGCCGACCAAGGCATACGCGGTCGAGGGCGCCAGCCACAGCATGACCAGGCCAACAGTTTCGATGGTCATGCAGGCAATCGCCGAAGTGAACCCGCCAAAACGGCCGATGGCGGAAATGAAGAGCAGCCGCGAAAGGATGAAACACACACCGAACACCGTCAGGCAATACGCAGCGCCGCTCCAGCCGCGATTGAGGTAATACAGGGTGATGAAGGTGGTCAGCGTGCCATAGCCAATCGACGCCAGGCTCAGACTGGCGCCGAACGGCGCAATCCGTCCGAACACCGCCCAGAACGGCAGGCGTTCACCGCGCACCACCGGCACTGAAGGCTTATTGCGGATCAGCAGCAAGGCGCCGGCCGCGAGTAGCGACAACGCAATGCCAAGGCTCTCGAAACCATAATCGGCGACCATTACCACGCCCAATGGCGCGCCGATGGCAATCGCACCGTAGGACGCGATGCCGTTCCACGAAATCGAGCGTGCCGTGTGTTCGGCACCGACCTGGCCCATGCACCAACTGATGGTGCCGACGCCGATCAAGCCCTGGGCAATCCCCAGCAACAGGCGACCGACAATCAGGATCGACAGGCTCAACAGCGGCAAGCTCTGTAACAGCGTCGAAACCAGCGTCAGCACACCGCTGAGCACGATCCCCGACAAGCCATACACAATCGCCCGCTTGGTGCCGACGGTGTCCGACATGCGCCCGGCCATCGGCCGGCTGAGCAGGGTGGCCAAGTATTGCGAGCCGATCACAAGCCCTGCGATCACGGCGCTGAAATCCAGCTGTTCATGCACGTAGCCGGGCAGTACCGCTATCGGCAGGCCGATGCAGAGGAAGGCAATAAAGGTATAGAAAACGATGGAGACGATCTGCAGGGTGATCGCCAGGGAGCTTTGCGGTGGCTGTTGCTGCGCAGACATGAGGACTCGTTCGCGGGCGGCGGTGGGAGAGTCCGCATCATGGCGTGGCGCCGAGATAAAAGAAAGCAGGCTAACTATTCATCTTCAATGATCGTACATCACGCTGAACAGGTTGGTGTCGTGGGAATCCGAAGGATCGGGCCGACTACTGACACCTTGCATACTTGAGCCGGGTAGTTCTTTCAGTAGGGGCAGCATGACTGGTTTATAGGAAACAGGGTGTTTATAGAAATGAAAACCTTAAATCAAGCATAGGGCGGTTCGTTGAATAAGCGCGGATATTTCTTGTTATATAAGTAGTGTATTAGTGTCTGCCCAGTAGTCTATCACTGCTTGTTTTGTAGGATGTCGCCCTGAACGTTTATCGATTTTTTTCTGAAATATATTGTTGTGCTTTCTGGATTGATTCATTTTATTTAATGGTTTTAGCTTTGGTTGTCTTTTGAATTGGCTTGGCGATTGTCAATAGTAGTTGTCGATTTTCAGTGCGGATTTTTAAAAGGACTTATTTCAATTGAGAAGGAACTTAATAATATGACTGGCAAATTTTCCTATACGCAACAGGACGTAAAAAACGCTTTTCTTGGACTGCAAAAGAAGTTATTCGACGAAAGAGTGGCAGTTTCAGATGAGGAATCTTCGCCAAAAATGCTTGTGGTTGCCGGCATAGAGGGTGCAGGCAAAACACATCTGCTCAATGAGTTGCTCGACACTTGTCGCTATTCAAATTATGTCCCGCTGTACGAGCCACATTTCCGGACCCTTCATCCGCAATACCAAGAGATCGTGAAAAATGGCGTGGGCTTTGCCTACAATAAGACCGATCAGTTTGTCAGGGATTTGGGGGGCATGATTTTTGAGAAAGCGCTGCGAGAGAAGTACAGCATCATAATGGAGGTTGGCCTTGAAACTTACGAGTTTGCAGAATTTCAAAAGGGGGAACACGCCAGCCGCTATCAATATGAGGTTCATGTCATCGCTTGTAAAAAGGATTTTGCGCATGTGTCGACCATTTCACGAGCGCTGGACAGCGCAAAGAACAACAAACTGGAGCGTTTCGTTTCTCTACGAGACCTGGACGCGGGAATGGCGAATGCCAAAGCTGTTTTGACGGCGTTCGAGGAAGCCTGCTCCAAGGTGAAGGGGTCGGAGATAGCCTTGTACGAACGTAGTTTCGGTACTGACAAAAATAGCAAGATGATATGCCGTAGTCTTTGTGTAGATACCGGGGAACTGGTGCCTCAAGCAGTCGTCATTGGTGGTGTTTCATTACCCGCTGCGTCGAACAAAGTGAGTATCGAATATAAGGGCGGTGCTGCGGTAGCCAGTGTTTACAAAGCGTTTGCCGACATTGCAGACGGTGCGATATTTTATCGATTTGGTCGGGAGAAGATGGTGTTTGAATGTCACTCAATCCTGTCGGGTGCTCTGGAAGTTGATCATAAGTTTGCAGAGCCTGCGGTGAATGGTCTTTATTCTTATATCCTTAAGTATGCTATTCGTTAATGTGAGTGGATGTTGATTGTGGTTTGGATGATGCAATCATTCTCCAAATGCATCGTACAAAACTACTGGAATGTCCAAGCTTTGCCGGGAAGAAAGTGATGACTTCCCGGTGAACAGTGAAACAAAAAAGCCCTGTCACAAAGACAGGGCTTTTTTGTAGTAGTTTTCAGAACACCACGCCTTGGCTGCGCAGGTAGTCGTCGTAGGTGCCGCTGAAGTCGGTCACGCCGTTCGGGCTCAGCTCGATGATGCGGGTGGCCAGGGACGATACGAACTCACGGTCGTGGCTGACGAAAATCAACGTGCCCGGGTAGTTTTCCAGCGCCAGGTTCAGCGCCTCGATCGATTCCATGTCCAGGTGGTTGGTCGGTTCGTCCATCACCAGCACGTTCGGCTTTTGCAGGATCAGCTTGCCGAACAGCATGCGGCCTTGCTCACCACCGGAAATCACTTTCACCGACTTGAGGATTTCGTCGTTGGAGAACAGCATGCGACCCAGGGTGCCACGGATCACTTGCTCGCCCTGAGTCCACTGACCCATCCAGTCGAACAGGCTGACGTCGTCTTCGAAATCGTGGGCGTGGTCCTGAGCGTAGTAGCCCAGCTCCGCGCTTTCGGTCCACTTCACCGAACCTGCGTCCGGGGTCAGTTCGCCCATCAGCGTGCGCAGCAGGGTGGTCTTGCCGATACCGTTCGGACCGATGATCGCGACGCGCTCGCCGGCTTCAACAGTGAAGCTGAAGTTCTTGAATAGGGTCTTGCCGTCGAAGCCCTTGGACATCTGCTCGATGGTCACAGCCTGGCGGTGCAGCTTCTTGGTCTGTTCGAAACGGATGAACGGGCTCACGCGGCTCGATGGCTTGACCTCGGCCAGCTGGATTTTGTCGATCTGCTTGGCGCGGGAAGTGGCCTGCTTGGCTTTCGAGGCGTTGGCCGAGAAGCGGCTGACGAACGTTTGCAGTTCGGCGATCTGGGCTTTCTTCTTGGCGTTGTCCGACAGCAGTTGCTCGCGGGACTGGGTCGCCGCGGTCATGTACTCGTCGTAGTTGCCCGGGAACAGACGCAGCTCGCCGTAGTCCAGGTCGGCCATGTGGGTGCAGACGCTGTTCAGGAAGTGACGGTCGTGGGAAATGATGATCATGGTGCTGTTACGCGCCGTCAAAATCGTTTCCAGCCAGCGGATGGTGTTGATGTCCAGGTGGTTGGTCGGTTCGTCGAGCAGCAGCACTTCCGGATCGGAGAACAGTGCCTGAGCCAACAGAACACGCAGCTTCCAGCCCGGCGCGACTTCGGTCATCGGGCCGAAGTGCTGTTCCAGCGGAATGCCCAGACCCAGCAGCAGTTCACCGGCGCGAGATTCGGCGGTGTAGCCGTCCATCTCGGCGAACTCGGTTTCCAGCTCGGCCACGGCCATGCCGTCTTCTTCGCTCATTTCCGGCAGCGAGTAGATGCGATCGCGCTCGGCCTTGACCTTCCACAGCTCTTCGTGACCCATGATCACCGTGTCGATCACGGTGAATTCTTCGTAGGCGAACTGATCCTGGCGCAATTTACCCAAGCGTACATTCGGCTCCAGCATGACCTGGCCGCCGGATGGCTCGAGGTCGCCGCCGAGGATCTTCATGAAGGTTGACTTGCCGCAACCGTTGGCGCCGATCAGGCCGTAGCGGTTGCCGCCATTGAATTTGACCGAAACGTTTTCAAACAGCGGCTTGGCGCCGAACTGCATGGTGATGTTAGCTGTAGAAATCAAAGGTTTTTCCTGCGAAGCGTGCTGAGTAGCGAGGGTGCAGCCGGAGCGCTTGGCCCGAGTCGAAGTGCGCTGAGGCGGGGCAATCCCGTCATCAACCAAGGGGGGCGCGTAAAGTTTGGCGGCGATTGTACTGGTCTGGCTCTTTAAACGATAGGGCGGTGACATTCCGATTGCCGTTTGGCGCAATCGCGAGACAGTTTTTCACAGATGAAGGTTCACTATTGGTTACAAACTGTGGCTAAAATGCCATCCATTCACCCAATGCCTTGTCCGGCATGGGCTCAAGGATGCGCCACCGGGACGTTTTTTTTGATTTCAGACCACTGCCACAGACCTTGGGCCACAGCCCGAAAGGCGCGCAGTTTGTTCACTTCTGACGTGTGACGATTTCCGTGAAACTCATCATTGCCGCTGTATATGTCATTTCCATTGCGTACGTTCACCTGCGCGGTCGCGTACGCCACAAACTCGGTCGTCAACTGAGCGATCACTCTTCGTTCCTTGCACCGATCAACTGCTTCCTTTATCTGTTCTCGAAAAAGCCCAACACGCCTTACCTTGATCCAAAGGACTTTCCCGATCTGACTCCGTTGCAGACCCACTGGGAAGAAATCCGTGAAGAAGGTCGTAACCTGCTGCGCGCCGGCGAAATCAAACGTTCCAACCAGTACGACGACGTCGGTTTCAACTCGTTCTTCAAGACCGGCTGGAAGCGTTTCTACCTGAAGTGGTACGGCGACAGCCACCCGTCGGCGCTGCAACTGTGCCCGCGCACCACCGAACTGGTGCAGAGCATCGGCTCGATCAAGGCTGCGATGTTCGCCGAGCTGCCGCCGGGCTCGAAACTGGTGCGTCACCGCGACCCGTACGCCGGTTCCTACCGTTATCACCTGGGCCTGGAAACGCCGAACGACGCCGGTTGCTACATCAACGTCGATGGCGAGAACTATCACTGGCGCGATGGCGAAGCGGTGATGTTCGACGAGACGTTCATTCATTACGCGGAAAACACCACCGACCAGAACCGCATCATCCTGTTCTGTGACATCGAGCGCCCGATGAAGTATCGCTGGGCGGCGGCGTTCAACCGCTGGTTCAGCCGCACCGTGATGTCGGCGGCCGGTGCGCCGAACGATGCGGGTGACCGCACCGGTGGCATCAACCGGTTATTTACCAAAATCTACAAGATTCGCCTGCGCGGAAAAGAGCTCAAAAAGCGCAATCGCAAACTCTACTACATGGAAAAGTGGGCGATCTTCGGCGGTCTGCTGGCGATCTTCATCTTGATCTGACGAATCGGGCGACTGTTAAAGACAGTCGCCCGATTTCATTTTCATGAGGCCTTTTTGGTTTTCTTCGCCGCTGTTGTCTTGCTGGCGGTCTTCTTCGCCGGTTTGGCCGGAGCTTTTCCGCCCAAGCTGCGCTTGAGCAGTTCGGTCAGGTCGATAACATCTGCGGTTTTGCGCTCTTCTTCTGCAGAGACGGTCTCAACGTCTTCGATCTTGCCTTCATGGGCCTTTTTGTCCACCAGCGCCATGATCTTGTCTTCGAACTCGTCGTTGTAATCCTCGGGCGTCCAGTCCGCTGTCATGTCTTCCACCAGCCGTTTGGCCATGTCCAGTTCGCCTTTGGCCAGTTGCGGCTTGGTCACTTCGCTGCCCAGCTCAAGTTCGTCCAGGCTGCGCACTTCCTGCGGCCAGCGCAACTTCACCAGCACCAGCGCCGACTCCAGAGGCATCAGCGCCGCCAGGTATTGACGCGTATGTAAAACCACTCGGGCGAGGGCGACCTTCCGGGTTTTGCTCAGGGTTTCACGCAGCAAGGCGTAGACCTTGCCGCCGCGCTTGTCCGGAGCCAGGTAATAGGGCGTGTCGATGTTCTGCAGCGGGATCTGTTCACTGTCGACAAAGGCGAAGATATCGATGGTCTGGGTCGAAACCGGGTGTGCCGAGCGGATCTCTTCTTCGCTGAGCACCACATAGCGGCCTTTTTCGAACTGAACACCTTTGACGATGTGCTCTTTGGTGACTTCCTTGCCAGTGACCTTGTTGACCCGTTTATAGCCGACCGGGTCCATGCTGCGGCTGTCGAGCCAGTCGAAGTCGACGCCTTGGGATGACGTCGCCGAGACCAGCGCCACGGGGATGTGGACCAGACCGAAACTGATTGCGCCTTTCCAGATTGCCCGA
Source organism: Pseudomonas sp. IT-P2 (assembly GCF_949767575.1). Taxonomy (NCBI): domain Bacteria; kingdom Pseudomonadati; phylum Pseudomonadota; class Gammaproteobacteria; order Pseudomonadales; family Pseudomonadaceae; genus Pseudomonas; species Pseudomonas sp. IT-P2. The sequence continues at coordinate 453,361 of NZ_CATKQA010000011.1, forward strand.
GCCATGTGCTGTTCTCCGAGTGATGTTCGGGTGACCCGTGGCCCGGCGTAAAAGTTTCCGTTGTTTGCTGGGTGCCGCTAAACGTCAGGTCAAGCCGTGTTACATCTTGTTTAGCGGTGACGGGTTAACAAATGCGAACCCACGGCGTAGCGTGGACTCGAAGGCTCTAGTCCCTGCGCACCGAAAGAGGCCGTTCATGAACCGTTTCCTGCTTGGCATTGCGTTGCTCGCCCTCAGTGGCGGGCTGGTTCACGCCGATGGCGCAATAAGCCATACATCGCTGTTGCTGGCACAAAGTCCGACCGGCAACAGCAACAACCCCTACAACAGCCCGATCCGCCGGGCGAACCCCAACAGCATGCAGGGCACCCAGCCCAGCACTCCGCCCGTTCGCGGGCCGAACACCGTTCCCGTGCCGCGTCCACCGACCCTGGAAAATCGCGGTATCGGCAATGGCCAGCCGCTGCGCTCCGTGCCGAGCACGCCACCCACCTTCATCCCCAACCCTCCAGCCCGTGACAGCGGGAGCAACCGTTGAATGGCAGAACCGCTTCTGTCAGCCCTTCAAACGAACAAAAGGAATCGTGCATGTTGCGTAAAAACCTTCTGGCCGGCCTGTGTGCCAGTGCACTGATCACCGCCCCGGCGTTCGCCGCCGCTCCCAAAGAACTGCAAAGCGAGCAGGGCACCCTTGAAGTCACAACGATTACCCAGGGCCTCGAGCACCCATGGGCCCTGGCCTTCCTTCCTGATCGCCAGGGCATGCTGGTGACCGAACGCCCCGGCAACCTGCGCGTGGTGGATGCCGACGGCAAGCTGTCTGCGCCGATCACCGGTGTGCCGGACGTCTGGGCCAAGGGGCAGGGCGGATTGCTCGATGTGGTGCTGTCACCGGATTTCAAACAGGATCGCCTCGTGTACCTGTCCTATGCCGAGGGCGGCGGTGCGGGTGACAAGGCCGGAACGGCGGTGGGGCGTGGGCGCCTGTCGGATGACCTGAAAACCCTGAAGGACTTCAATGTGATCTTCCACCAGGAGCCGAAACTGTCGGTCGGCAATCACTTCGGCTCGCGGCTGGTGTTCGACCGGGACGGTTATCTGTTCATCACCCTGGGCGAGAACAACGACCGCCCGACCGCGCAGGACCTGGACAAGCTGCAAGGCAAGGTCGTGCGCATCTACCCCGACGGCAAGGTGCCCGATGACAATCCCTTTGTCGGCCAGTCCGGCGTACGCCCGGAGATCTGGTCCTACGGCCACCGCAATCCCCAGGGCGCCGCGCTCAATCCATGGACCGGAACGGTGTGGGAAAACGAGCACGGCCCACGCGGTGGCGACGAGGTGAACATCATCGAGCGCGGCAAAAATTACGGCTGGCCGTTGGCGACCCACGGCATCAACTACTCCATGCAACCGATCCCGGAAGCCAAGGGCAAGACCGCCGAAGGCACGGTCGGGCCGCACCATGTCTGGGAAAAATCCCCGGGCGTCACTGGCATGGCGTTCTACGATACCGACCGCTTCAAGCCGTGGCAGCACAATCTGTTCATCGGTGCGCTGGTGACGCAGGAGCTGATCCGCTTGCAGTTCGACGGCGACAAGGTGGTGCATGAAGAACGCTTGCTGGGCGAACTGAAACAGCGGATTCGTGACGTGCGTCAGGGGCCGGACGGTTACCTGTATGTGCTGACCGATGAGTCCGACGGCTCGCTGTACAAAATCGGACTCAAATGAACCCTTCACGCGGGTGAGCGAGCGTAAAGCACCACCGCCGCCCGCAATTTTCCACGACCGAAGCGGCACATTTTCTCGAACTCCCCATGGCTGACCGGCACGTGCTGGCAGTCCATGGGCTGGCGATGCTGGCTGTGATCGACATCCGGGTCGTGCAGGTAGACGAAGTCTTCGTCGCAGTCGGTGACGATCACCCAGTGCGGCGACTTGGAACGGGTTAGCCGATAGCTGCTGATCAGCACCAAGGGCTGGCCACCGTTGGCTAGCAGTGTGGGTAAATCCAGCGTTACGCCGATGACCTGATCGACATCGGTGTCGTTCAATTGCGTCATGAACTCGTCATGGACCAGGCGCATGACGTCTTTTTTATGCGCATCACGGACTCCGTCGAGAAACAGCGGCCCGCTCTTGCTCAGTTGCAAACGCACTTTAAAACCCCGGCGCCACGCTGCCAGTGCCAGACCCTGTGGGCTGCAACCGCCATGACCAGCCGTCATGAACACCGTGGTTGCCTCACGCCACAACTGCAATTCCTCGCGCCGCTCCAGCAAACGATCAGCCTGCAACGCGCTCATGGCCATCAGCAGGCAGGCCGGGCCGCAAGTGAAGTCGGTGGTTTGTCGGTAATAGGGGACCTTGATGTTGCGTGAGTCGCGGTGCTGGAGAATGCGTTTCTCCAGGCGCAGCGCGTCGGCGTGATCCTCGTAGTAGTCATGGATCAGCGCAAAGCGCCGGTAACCGTTGCGCTCGTACAGGGCGATGGCGGTGGGATTGTCGGTGCGCACCTCCAGCCGCAGGTAGGCGCAGTCGTGCTCGAGTGCGCAGGTCTCGATCTGTTGCAGCAATTGTTTTCCCAGACCGCCGCCGCGTGCCTCGGGGGCAATCGCAATGGAGTACAGGCGGGCCAGCGAGGTGCCGCGATGAAACAGCACCAGCGCATAACCGGCCAGTTGACCCTCGCGTTCGGCCACCCACAATTGCCCGTGGGCCCGGGTGATCATCCATTGGAAACTGCGGCGGGTGAGCCGGTCCGTGGTGAAACAGTGCATCTCCAGCGCGAGCAACGCTGGCAAATCCTCAATGACCGCCAGCCGAAAAACAGCATTCATATGACCACCGTAAAAGTTGCGTAACGAAACGGGACTTTCGAAAAACTTCGTGCTTAATAGAAAAGGTCTTGTTCTCCAACGGATCAATTTCTATGTCAGCGGTACAGGGTCATTGGCGCGAAGTATCCAGTCAAAGTTTGCCATCGGCAACTTATTTAAAACCGCAGATCAGAACTTCCAGTCAAGTGTTGATCATCGTCGAACGCAAGGAAGACTGGGCCTCGTATTTCCCCAGCGAAGACATCCTGACGGCCCAGGAATACCTCGAACAGCCCCCCGACAGCGAGCCGGGAAAACGGGTGCAGGTGATCAACCTTTGCCGCAGCTACAAGTACCTGGGCCACGGTTACTACTGCTCTCTGCTGGCTGAAGCCCGAGGGCACAAGGTGATTCCGTCGGTACGCACCATCAGCGAGCTGACCCGAAAATCTCTTTATGGCCTGGCACTGGATGACCTGGATAAAACCCTGGAAAAAGCCCTCAGCCATCATCTCTACAGCGACACTGAAGGTTTTACGCTGACACTTTATTTCGGCAGAACCCATATCGAGCCGTTGCAGGATCTGGCCCGGCAATTGTTTGAAGTATTTCCGTGTCCGATTCTGTTAGTTGAGTTTCGTCGAACTAACGGCTGGCACATCGAAGGAATAAAGTCTGGCGCCTTGCACAAGTTGCGCGACGATCAGGAAGATCAGTTCGCCAATGCGCTGGACGGCTTCAGTCGCAAGATCTGGCGTGTACCGCGTTCGCCGCAAGTAGCGCGATATGACCTGGCGATCCTGCATGATCCGCAGGAAGCCTTGCCACCGTCCAATGCCCGCGCTCTGGAAAACTTCGTGCGGGTCGGCAAGGGCATGGGCATCGATGTCGAGCTGATCGAACGCAAGGACTACGCAAGGCTGGCCGAGTACGACGGCCTGCTGATCCGCGAGACCACCAGCGTCGACAACCACACTTATCGCTTCGCCAAAAAAGCCGAAAGTGAAGGGCTGGTGGTGATGGACGACCCGACGTCGATCCTGCGCTGCACCAACAAGGTCTACCTCACCGACTTGCTCAACAGCCATCAACTGGGTATGCCGGCTACGGAAATTCTCTACAAGGAGCGCCCCGAAGACTTCGAACGGGTCGGCGAGCGCCTCGGTTTTCCGCTGGTGCTGAAGATCCCTGATGGTTGTTTCTCCCGTGGCGTGATCAAGGTCGAGAGCCAGCAGGCCTTGCTGGAAGCCACCGCCGAGCTGTTCGAACACTCGGTGCTGTTGCTGGCCCAGGAATTTTTCTACACCGAGTACGACTGGCGCATCGGCGTGCTCAACCGCAAACCGATCTTTGCCTGCCAGTACTTCATGTCCAAGGGCCATTGGCAGATCTACAACCACAAGGCCAAGGGTCAGGATGTCAACGGCGAATGCCGCACGCTGGCCATCCACGAAGCGCCGCGCGCGGTGGTGGAACTGGCGGTGAAGACCGCCAACCTGATCGGCGATGGCTTGTATGGCGTCGATTTGAAACAGGCCGGCGACAAGGTGGTGGTGATCGAGGTCAACGACAACCCGAACCTCGACGCCGGCATCGAAGACGCCTACCTGCAGGACGACCTGTATTCGCTGGTACTGGAAGAGTTCGTGCGGCGTCTTGAGCTGAAACGCCGCGGTCAGGCCTGGTGACCGGCCGATGATCAACAGTTTTGCACTCAATCACGGCGGTTTGCAGCGGGTCGAGCGGCTGGACGCCGAGGTGATGCTGTTCAGCGACCCGGACGCTGCCGAGCGCGACTTGCTGCACTGTCACTTCAAACTCGATGAACACGCGCTGGCCTCGGCGCTTGATCCGGACGAGGTGTCGCGGATCGAGTTTCACCCCGACCACTTGTTTCTGATCTGGAAACGCCCGGAAAACTATTCCGGCGGTGGCAGCCTGGCTTTTGAGGTTTCGTCCTGCGGCTTGCTGTTCTCGCCGGGCCAGTTGCTGGTGATCGCTACGGACGACACGCCGCTGCACGGTGTCGGTACACGTCAGCCACTGAACACGCCGCTGGATGTGTTGTTGGACTTGCTGTTCAACAACATCCATCACTACCTCGGGCATCTGAAGGTGATCAAACTGGTCGCCCGGGAGTTGCAGCAAAAATTCAACGCCTCGATGCAAAACCAGCATCTGGTGCAGATGTTCAACCTCAGCGAAAGCCTGATCTATTACATCAACGCCCTGCACAGCAACGGCGCGGTGCTGACGCGGCTGCGCAATCACGCGGAAAAACAGCATTTCGGCAGCGAATCGATCGGCCTGATCGACGACCTGATCATCGAAAACAATCAGTGCTACAAGCAGGCGGAAATCTATTCGACGGTGTTCTCCGGGCTGATCGACGCCCGGGGCAACCTGATGAACAACAGCATGAATAACCTGCTGCGCAAACTGACGCTGATCAACGTGGTGTTCCTGCCGCTCAACCTGATTGCGAGCATCGGCGGCATGTCGGAGTTCAGCATGATGACCGCCGGGACGCCGTGGTGGGTGTCGTATCCGTTGTTTCTGGCGGCGATGCTGCTGGGGGCGGGCGGGATGCTGTTCGGGCTCAGGCGTCTGGCGAATTGACGGCGGCCGGGCGCTTGCGATCCTGCAGACCCCGGATCACCAGATACAACAACGGCCCGACCGAAACAAATACCGCCGTCAGCAACAGATACGGCACCACCGACCAGCCCGACTGCCCACGCTTGCGCGCATCCTTGTACATCCAGATGCCGGCCAGGGTCGCCAGCAGGTAGAGGTCGATCACCACTTGCGCCGTGTCGGGCCGCGACATCAGGCTGATGCCGAAGTCGATCAGCGACTGTTCGGCCTGAAGCATCACGGAAACGGTATAGCCGCCAAAGGCGATCAAAGCGGTGAGGGGCAGGGCGATGGACATCAGGTATTCCTTCCTTGGTCAGATGAGTCGGAATTTCAAGTTGCGCAGCTATCAGCTATCAGCCGTTGGCAGTTGCCAACGGCGTTGAAGCGTTCAGGGCAGCAGTGGGCGAAGAAAACTGCGCTCGTAGCTGATGATGAACTTCTTTTCGACCAGATCGGCTACCAGTGCCGTGCTTTCCGGGTCGGTCAGAGCGATGTGGCGATAACTTTCGTAATCTGCCAGCGACGGGAAACTGAACAGGCAATACGCGATATTGCTCGCGCCTTCCGAGGGCAGGAAGTAACCATGATGCGTTCCTCCCAGCCGTTCGACGATGCCGAGCCAGGTCTTGGCGTAGGCCTCGAATGCGTCCAACTGATAGGGGTCAATGACGTATCTGACGTGGCAGGTAATCAAGGCTGCGGCTCCTTTGCAGATTATTCGGGTATTGCCACGCCAATCTTGTCCGAGGCCGACCAGATGCGGAAGCGCACTTCGACGTCCTGCGGTGCGTAAATCACGATCGGCAGCTTGCTGTTGTAGCGCACGGTGAAACCGTCACCGATCACCGGCACGAACGCTCGCTTTTTCTGGGTGCCGGGCGGGCAGGCCATCAGCGTGCTCATCGGGCCGCTGACTTTTTCCAGGCGGTAGAACGGATAACCCCAGCCTTCGAGGTTTTTCTCTTCGAGGGTGCCGCCCAGGCGTTGGCGGTTGCAGTCGACTTCGAGGGTCTTGCCAGCGAGGATTTCGACTTTGAAGTTTTCTTCCTGGGCCTGCTGCGGCAGGTGGATGACTTGGCGAGTGAAGCCCGCTTCGACCTTCGGATAAGGCGCGGTGTCTTCAAGTTTGGCGGCGTGGGTGAGGGTGGACAGGCTGGCGAGCATCAGGCCGGCCGTCGCGCGGACGGTGAAATTTCCCATTGAAGCCTCCTGGCGGGTGTACGTTGGTTGACGGGCATTCTCACTGTCACGGCCAATGAATGCAAACAGCCGATCGCTTGCAAATTGCAGTGCATGCACGAGCGAATCTTGCATTTTGCAACTGGCCAGTGGCCTGCCTTTTCGCCAAGCCATTGATTTGCAAGGAGGTGAATGCAACCTGATGAAAGGCACGTTTTATGCGTTGATTTGGTGCAGCGCACCGAGTTCGGGCGCCTACACTCCAATGGGCATTTCGCAGTACAGCCGCTTGTCACAACCCAAGGATTCAGCGGGGACACACCCGTGGGAACCGTGGCAACGGTCGACGTGAATACTTGATTGGCAGTCTCACAGTAAGGAGAGGTTTCGCCATGTTTCTGTCTGCCTTGGAACTCCGCAACATCATTGAAAGCAGTTTTCTACCGAAACGCTGCCAGTGCACGCTGTCCCCGGATCTGTCGATGACCGTCAAAGTGTATGGCGATCACCAGACCGATCAGGTTGAGCTGCAGGTGAGTGGCATCGATGCCAGTCATTTGAACAGCTGTCGCGAAATCAACGGCCTGATCGCCGGGTTGCGCTCGGATCTTGCGCAACAAACGGCAACCCATCATTCAGTGCCGCGATCCCGAGTCGTCTAACCGACTGTTTCACCCAGTTCGACCGTCACGCGCCGGGCCTGCAAGAAGCCAAGGCCCAGCGCGAACTCGACCAGCACCGCGAGCAGAATCCCGGGGCCGGCGTGGCCGTTGAGCCATTCAGCAAACCCCAGCACCGCCAGGCCGAAACAGCCGACGATAAAGCCGTTGCTCAGCGCATTGCGTGCGATCGAGACCGGCGCGTTGCGCACCAGATAAAACATCACCCCCAACGCCGCAAACAGCACCGCGCTGCGCCGTGCGACGAATCCGGCTGCCTCCGAATACTCGATGCTCCAGATCGCCAGTAACACTTGTGGCGCCAGGCCCCATGCAAGGGAAAGCAGAAAACACAGAGAGAAGGTGAGGGTCGATAGCGTGCGAAACGACAACTGCATGGCGAATCCTTGCGGCAGTGAGGAGGGCCCCGAGCATACTCTTCGAGACCCGTGCTCGCCTACCGCAAAGCCGCAAATCAGAGCTTTCTGTCAGTTCTGGAAGCTGCATGCGTCAGATAATTTCCGGTAACTGATTTCTTCCGGTTTGCCGGTGTTGTCGAGATACTTCATGTCGGCGGTGATGACCTTGCACTCCTGCGTCTGCGGCTCGGTCAGGGAAACCACTTTGGCGACATGCAGCGGCATGCCGTATTCATAGGGAACAGCCTTGGAGGTGTCATTGGCCTGGGCCAGCCCGGCAAACGCGGTGCAGGCGAGGGCGGTGGTGAGCAGGAACGGACAAATGTTCATGATGGACTCCGGTGCGACGGAAATGGAGTTCGGCGGATTGCCAGCCAAACCTGCCGCACTCGGCGTCAGCCAAGGGCTGAGGGCGTGCGGTTCAGTAGAGTTTTTGACCGCGGCGTTAAGCGATGGTTAACCGGGCTGAACGCCGGCTGTCTGGGCGGGGATTGTTTCGCGGGGGAGTCTCGGCGGATTCCTACAAGGGTGGATGCCTTGTCTGCTTTCGGGGGCTGGAGCGGGGCGGTTATGGTTTGGCGTCGCTGCAAAATCAGCGGCTTAGGTTTGGTCACCTAAAATAACAGCCCTCACAAGTGTGCCATTATTCGCTCCGTGGACATCTATGTCCTCGAAGTGCATTGCAGTGGCGGCTGTGTGCAGGGTCGCCTTCGGGCGTGCTGAGTTGGGTTGTTCTCGGTTGACCAAGCCTGCGCACAGTCCGCCTCCCCATCGTTTGGTCACGGTGTCGGCGGTTACTTACAACCTAATCGAGTAATTCCAATGCCAATCCTGAAATTAAGCTCCGCCCGCTATCTCCCGCTCAACAGCGGCGTCACTGACAGCGCACCGCTGGTCATCGACACCCAAGCCAACCCGAAAGACCTCTTCGAAGCCGCCGTGCAACGCATCCGCGCCGCCAGCGACCTGCTCGAAACCCTGCACTGCCTGTGCTTCAAACACGCCGACGTCCAGGACATTCCCCACATCACCCATGCGCTGTACCTGCTGACGCAGGATGGCAGTGATTTGCTGCAGGTTGCGCAGCAGAAAATGTTGAACTGGCAGGCGCCGGTTTGATGGTTTGAAAAGCGGCCTGGTATTCACGGGCAGAAGCATTATCTGCCCGTGATGCTGTTGGAGGCTTTCGATGAGCTAAAGGCGAGGCTCTTCATCCGGGACTGGATCATTTATGAAATCAAAGATATCCAAACTAGTCTGTCAGGGGGCAATTTGAGCCTAACCTTAGACTATCCTTACTTCGACTCTAAGCGCCTGACGATTGCGTCGATGGCTTACGTATCGTTTGCTCCATGTAGTCTGGCGACATTCCTTTAGTCTTTGTCAAATCAGGAATATCGAACTCTCGAACCAGGAAATATTTTATTGTGCTCGGGGATTGCGTCATATTGTTTATCATGAATCTATCACTCAGATAGAGCTCCAGAAGATCTTCGATGTCGAAGCTGAGGCCCTTTGGTTGCGGGGCAAACCATTCATCCAATAATGCCTTTTCTGATTTCGAAGCAAGTCCGATGCGAAGACGTTTGGCTTCTCTATCAACTTCCTCAAGCCAACCAAGCTCAGCGCGAAGACTTTCTTTGCTCTCACGTGTCTGTTTTAGAGACGTATCACGCTTTTTGGCTTGAGCTTCGGTTTCGCTACCCATTCCCAACATGCGCTTGAAAGATCCATTTTCACCAAAAACCGGTCGCTCCAAACGCTCTTCTTCCTCGGAATAAGCACGGTGTTGCTCACTGTACAACTCCCACAGTCCGCGAAGTCTTTGAATATAAAGACGACGATGGGCGAGAAAGGCATCGGCAGAAACTTTTTTATTGCCAGCCTTGGAAATGTATCGATTACTCGCCTCAATGGCGCTTGTGCCATTAATGTGGTCGTGTAACTCGAAGAAACTGGACACGTATCTATCTTTTTCCTGGAGCTTTGCCATCGAAGGGAAGGGAACTCCGGCACTGTAGGCTGCGCGGTACATATCGTGCAGAGCTGCCATGTGTAGTTCGCGACTGTGAGGGGTACTGTCTTTTTTTAGTCCTCCCCCTACATCAAAACTTGTTCCTGGAACCAAGCGCTCTTCCCAGCGCGGGGTGAGTGATCCAGTGCCAATCAGTCGAGCACGCCTGTTATCCCTGCATTCATGAGCAGCAACTAGATGAAGGGCTGATTTTACAGGGCCCGGCAGACACTCTCCGTCATCGACTTTATTGGAGATTGGCAGCAAAAAATCAAGAACGACAGATGCTTCCATGCTTCTATCGACCGCATCGAACAAACCCGCGAAGATAACTTCAAGTTTTGCGCCTTTGTAGGTAGTAGTACCAGGATCGCACGCTTCGAATATCTTATGAGCAAAGGCTCGCGCCAGTGTTGCGCCATAATCGAATCCGAATATCGACACAGATATTTTCTTGATCGAAATCGGATTTGCCTTTTTCACATCTTCAACGAGTTTTTCGAATCGATTTGTTGCGGCTTCTAATCGAGTATCCACACCAGTTTTGAGTAAGCTAAAAACAACTTCGTCGTCACGGACCGGCGAGATACCTTCGACTGACGCTTTTGCTGCTGCTGTGGCAATCGTGGAAATAATATTCTTCGGTCTTATATTGTTCGTGAGGTTTTCCCACCAGTTTTTTCCCGTCAAAAGGTCCTTGCCAACATCGACAGCCGCTTCTGTAGCGTTATCCTTAGGCAGCTTTGAGACATCATCCTTGACTTTACTCACTGCGCCATTGAGGTCGGCGGAACTGGTAGTTGCGTTTGTTCCTAAAGTAGCGTCGAAAGATGTAGCGAGCCCGGATATGTAGAATTTATGATACTGGTTGGCTGGGTCGGAGGGCGCAGCCGTCTTTTCATGAGGATAGGCAAGAAAAAGCCGTCCAATATTCGTAACTCGGTCCTCTCTTAAGTCATTCTCGAGATTTCGACTGACGCCGTCAAAAAAAAATCCTACGTGAAGAGTTCCTTCACAGGGCAATACCGAACTCTTCTTACCCACCGTGTCCGTGTTTGAACGCGCGCTGATAGCTTGTGCATCAGACAATTTTTTTGGTGTGCTCATGGATGACTTCCTGGTCCGTCAGATGGAGGGTTTGCTGAGTTTTCCGGAGCGTACCTCGTATCCAGGGTCGTGGCAGACCACAAAAGCTCAATCTTGTTTTCGGGGAGAAAATAGACGTGCAATGTATCGTCTCCGGCTTTACGTTTTGGCAGGGGCAACAGAGCCTCATGTCTCTCTATTTTCATGCCCTGGTCCTCCTGAGCTTTTGACATGCTCAGGATCCAAACTAATTTGGCATTTTCTCCGGATATGTCCCAGCAGCAGGTGACGCCTCCGTTTCCACCCCAGTTATCATTTACCCAGTAGCTACCGACAGGTCTGTCCATATAGTTATGAGACGTCAACGCCGCGCCGGGCATTCGGTTTTGGCTATAAATGAAAAATGCTAAAAAAGGGACAGCAATAATAAGGATGCCGATAGCTAAGGCTCGGTTCTTCCATCTGCGTTGATTCAAATTATTCAGGCTTAACGACATTGAAAATTTCCAAGGCTCTTTTTCACCAATCGGCTTTCTACGGAAAATTGTTGACTCATTCAGACAACTCCCTCATCACAACCCCAAGCGGCAACTTCTCCCCAACAGCCCGCTCTTTGGCTTTTCCCCACATCGGCCAATTCGCCGGGAACTCGGGGTCCATCAATTGCAGGCTGGCAAACAGGCTGACGTCTTCCGGGTCCGACAAGCCTTCTGCGCGACCTGCGTCCAGCGCCTGCTTGACCTGGTTCAACCGGTCGCCATGGCAGCTACTGGTGAATACCTCTGGCGCGTCTTTTTCCAGTTCGGTGGTCAGGTTGTAGGGCAGGGGATCGACCTCCATGTCCTTCCATAACTTTGCGTCCAGGAAAATCGGCTGGTACTTGCCCGGCTTTTCCAGGTTAAGCCCTTTGAAGCATTGCCACTCATCATCCGCCGCTGGCACCCACCACTCCTGCAACGGGCCGAAAAGCCAGGCATGCCAGGACAGATCGTCGCGGGCGTGGAGCATCGGCAGTACTTCAGGGGCGTAGCTGCGGATCATCAGGACTTCGCCGGCTTCATTTTTTGCCAGCAAGGCATCGCTCAGGTGCGCCGCGAGTTTGTCGGCAGGGCAGTCGGTGCGGATCCAGCTGGCCATGGCGGTGCAGCCGGTGAAGTATTCGTGGGCGAGAAAGGCCTGGAATTCCATGTCGCTGACGTCCACGAGCCATGGGCCGTAGTTGCGCAATTCGGCGAATTCCGATTGAAGCATCAAGGGGCGGCGTGACGGATCGGATTTGAGGAATTGCTGTCGAGCCGGCTCGGAGAGCAGGCCCGCTTCAACGATTGCGAATCTCGACTGTGCGTTTTTATGCGCCTCTACCCAGGCTTTCGCTGCGTCGTCCTTCGTCATCAATTGGCTCCCGATTGCAGGGCCAGTTTTTCCCGCATGGCTTTCTTCAGGCACTCAACGCAGATGCCTTTCGGCGCCTTCAGCTTCGGCACTACGGCCAGCGATTCAGCCTCGATCTTTTGATTCAGCCGGGTTTGCATCAAGCGTCCGGCCTTGTCGAGGGCGGCCAAGCCAGGGATGAAAGGCACAAGGATCTGAATGCCTGAGCCCACACCCGGCGCACCGCCGGTGTTGACCTTCACTTCCGCACCGCTGATGGTCACACCACCCGCATCGACCTTGATGAAACTGCCGCCAGCCTTCGCCGTCAGTTCCATCCCGCCTTCGATCACGACTTTTTCGCCAGCGTGGTAGTGAATCTCCGTGCCCGCTTCCACGAACTGACCGGTGCCAACTTTCACATGCTGGGTCACGCCGACAGTCAGGTGATCGTTGGCGCGCATTTCGCTCTTGCGATCCAGGTGGGTGATGCGGTGTTCCTCGACCTTGAATTCACTTAAAACATTGGCTTCAACGGTGTCATGCCGTTCATTGCCAACCCGAATCTTCTGATCGTGCTCGATGTTTTCATCCCAGTCGCGCTGGGCGTGGATGTAGATCTGTTCCGCGCCTTTCTTGTCTTCGATGCGGAACTCGTTGTAGCCCTTGCCGCCTGGTGAACTCAGGGTCTTGAAGGTGCTGCGGGTCTTGTTCGCCGGCAAGTCGTAGGGGACGACGTTTTCCTTGTGGTACAGGCAGCCGGTCACCAATGGCTGGTCGGGGTCGCCTTCAAGGAAGGTCACCAGCACTTCCATGCCGATGCGTGGGATGGCGATGCCGCCGTACGCTGCGCCGGCCCAGCCGCTGGCGACGCGCAGCCAGCAGGTGGTTTTGTCGTCGGCCTGGCCTTCGCGGTCCCAGTGGAATTGCACTTTCACGCGGCCGTACTGGTCGCAGTGGATTTCTTCGCCGGCGGGGCCGGTGACGATGGCGGTCTGGCTGCCGAGGACTTTCGGTTTCGGGTGTTCGAGGGCAGGGCGGTAGTGGGCGTCCCACGGGGTGGCCACGAACGAGTTGCGGTAGCCCTGGTGGAAATCGCTCTTGTTGTCGGTGACGTCGCTGGTGACGTTTTCGCCCAGTACTTGCGGCTGTTTGCCTTCGTGGAAGACTTCCAGCAGCAGCCACAAATCGTTCCATTCGGCGCGCGGGTGTTCGGCCAGGGTCATGAAGTGGCCGCTGGTCAGGGTCGGTTCGTCACCTTTGCCTTCGGCGAGTTTGTAGTCGCTGCGATGGCGTTCCAGCGCGCGGGTCGAGAGGAACTTGCCGCGCTCGCGCGTGGTGAAACGGCCGGGGTAGTCGTAGTCTTCCAGGTCCGGCATGAACGCGGATTTGACCGCGCTTTCGGGCAGGATCTTCGATTTCTCGAAATCGTAATCGCGGCGGCTGACGCGGCTGGTGCGGGTTTCCAGGCGCAGGTTGAAGCGCTTGATCACCGGTTTGTCGGCGGTCATGCCGGAGTCTTGCTGGTAGTTGACCGGTTTCAGTTTGCGGAACACGGTCTGGTCGTCGCCGAACACCAGTTTGTGGCCGCTGCTGCTGTGCTGGAAGTGAAAGTGAATGCCTTCCTCCTCGCACAGGCGCTGGATGAAATGCAGGTCGGATTCGTCGTACTGCACGCAGTAGTCGCGTTCCGGGTATTCGGCGCCGAGCTGGAAGCTGTAGGCATCGGCCAGGATGCCGCGATCTTCCAGAACGCGGGCGATGATCTTCGGCACCGTCAGTTGCTGGAAGATCTGCTGGTCATGGTTGTGCCGCAGGTAGGCCAGTTGCGGTACCAGGCTCAGGCTGTAGCGGGTCAGGGTCTTGCCGGAATCGCCTTGCTCGATGCGATACACCAGACCATGAATCTTGCCCTCGCCAGTGGCGCCGAAGGTCAGGCAGGCAGGCTTGTGCAGGAGTTCTTCAAGGTTGAGGTCGGGACGGGCGCTGACCAGTTCGATGTCGAAACGGAACGGCTCGTTGAGGGCTTCGCGACCGGTGAAGCTGAGGACTTGCAGGTCGGCGGAGGCGCCTTCGAGCGTGAGGGTAATGTGGGTAGCGTTGGCGTCCAGCATGCCTTTATTTCCGTCCTTTGGATTAGCGTGGGCGGATGGTGCAGGATTAAACCGCCTCGTTCAAGGCGCAAATGCCGTAGAGGCAGTGGTCAGAACCCATAGGGAAAACCCTTAGGCCCACGGTTTGGCCCAGTAAAACAGGCACTTGCGGACGGACCAATCTGTCGCGAACGCCGAATACCGCGTCCGGGAACAACCAGTCAGTTTCAGACTAAAGTCGCCTGTAGCACGTCAAAGCCATCTGCCATCATTGCCGTTCACCCCCGCGTGTTCACTGCCTCCCGGTTCTTCACTGGTCCGGGACGGGAGCTATTTCTGGTTGTTTGCGCCTGTGCGCAATCGTTGTTCTGTTGGAGTTTTCAATGCGTCCCCCATTTCCCCTCATCACCCCGCGCCAGTCGCTTGGCTTCGGAGCCTTTGTGCTGTGCGCCGGTTTTACCGCGCAGGTCCAGGCCAGCGGTTTTTTTGAAGACACCACGGCGAAGATCGAGTCGCGCACGGTTTACTTCAACCGCGATTTCCGTGACGGGCACACCTCCAGTGATCAGGGCGCGTCCAAGCGCGAAGAGTCGGCGCAGGGTTTCATTCTCAATCTGCAATCGGGCTACACCGAAGGCACCGTCGGTTTTGGTATCGATGCGCTGGGCATGGCGGGTTTCCAGCTCGATTCCAGCCCGGACCGCAGCAACAGCGGCCTGTTGCCGTCCAGCGGCGGCGACCCGCGCGGTTCGAAAGGTCAGTACGCGAAGATGGGCCTGACCGCCAAGGTCAAAGTCTCGGATACGGTGCTGAAATACGGCGCGCTGCTGCCGGATCTGCCGTTGCTCAAGTACAACGACGGTCGCCTGCTGCCGACCATGTTCAACGGTGCGATGCTGACCTCCAAAGAGGTGAAGGACCTGACCTTCATGGCCGCGCGTCTGGACAAATACACCGCCCGGGATTCGACCGATTCGCAAGACATCCGCGTGCACTGCAAGAACAAGCGCTATGCCTGCAACACCACCGCCGATCATTTCGACATGTACGGCTTCGACTACAAGATCAACGATCGCCTGACCGCGCAGTACCACTACGCCGAGCTGGAAGACATCTATCGCCAGCACTTCGTGGGTCTGTTGGCCAATCAGCCGCTGGGTGACGGTGTGCTGAAAGCCGATCTGCGTTTGCTGAAAAGCGCCGACAGCGGCGATGCGAAAGCGGGCTCAATCGACAACCGCGCGTTGAGCGGCATGCTGTCTTACGGCATCAGCGGTCACACCTTCAGCGCTGGCTGGCAGCGTATGAACGGTGACAACTCGATGCCGTATCTGGATGGCAGCAACCCGTACCTGGTGAACTACGTGCAGGTCAACGACTTCGCCGCCGCCCAGGAACGTTCCTGGCAGTTGCGTTACGACTATGACTTTAAGGCGATCGGCATCAACGGCTTGAGTTTCCTGACCCGCTACGTGAACGGCGATCACATCAAGGTCCCGGGCAGCGATCAGGAAGGCAAAGAGTGGGAACGTGACAGCGAGTTGAAATACGTGATTCAGACCGGGACGTTCAAGGATGTCAGCCTGCGGTTGCGTAATGCGACTTATCGCACCAACTACGAGAAGTTCGCCCGGGATGTGGATGAGACCCGGTTGATTGTGAGTTACAACTTTTCGGTGTTGTAACCCACAGGTCGGCGGTGTTTGAACTGACGCCATCGCGGGCTTGCCCACGATGGCGTCCTAAAGGGCACCGAAGGTCAGAGCCAATGCCAGAACCGGCTCCAGAACCCGCGATTCAGATCATCCTTGCACGCCGCGTATTGCTGACCGTACATGTCCGAGCGGTTCTGCACCTTGCGCGCCACCGGCGGCAGCCACGCCTTGTTGGCGTAGGTCTTCTGGCGAAAACCACCCCAGCCCTCGTGGTAGTTGAGGTACTGGTTGTAGGCGTCGTACTTGTACACGCCGTTGATCGAGGTGGTCTTGTCCATGTACCAGCCGACGAAGTCGATGGCGTCGTCGAAGTCTTCGCGATCGGCGCCGTAGCGACCGGTGCTTTTCTGGTAGTCGGACCAGACTTCATCCTTGGCCTGTGCATAGCCGGAGGCCGTCGAAACCCGGCCCCACGGGATCACCCACAACAGGTATTTGCGCGGCGTCTTGGCGTCATAGCGGTAGCCGGACTCCTGATACATGATCGCGAACGGCACCTGGATCGGTACACCCCAGCGCTTTTGCGTGACTTGCGCCGCGTCGTACCAATCACTCTTTTCGCGGAAAATCTCGCAGAGGTTTTCCGGTGAACGCGGTGGCGATGTTCCGCAACCGGTCAACAGTGCCGCCAATACCAAGAGTCCAACCGTGCGCCCCGAATTCAAAAGCCGTCATCCCGTCGTAAAAAAAAGGGCGCCAGTCTACGCGGTCAGGTCAACTGGTGGCGATAAGGCAAATCCGGACCTGTTTTACTGCATGTAAGGGCGGCGGCCTGTACGGCAAACCTGAGCATGCCGTCGATCTGTTCGCGGCTCAGGTGCTGCACGCCTTCCACCGAATCCAGCTCGTGCTCCGTCAGCCAGGTGATCAACGCGGCCTGGAAGGTATCGCCAGCGCCGACGGTGTCGGCAATCTTCACCGAGCTTGCCGGCACCGACCATGAGCCGTGAGCGCGGCTGAAGACTGTTGCACCTTCACCGCCACGGGTCAGAAACACCACTTGGCAGCGATGCTGCAGCCAACCTTCGATGACCCGCTGTGGATCCTGCTCGGGGTACAGCAGGTTCAAATCCTCATCGCTGACTTTGATCAGGTCCACCAACGGCACCAGCGTGGCGATCCGCTCGCGCCACAGGTCGATGTTCGGCTCGGGGTTGAGGCGCACGTTCGGGTCGAGGCTGATCAGGCGTTTACCGCTTTCGCGTTGCACCAGCGCAAGCAAGGTATCGGCAACCGGTTGCACCACCAGCGAGAACGAACCGAAGTGCAAACCGCGCACTTCCGGGCCCAGCGATGGCAGATGGGTCAGGCTCAGCTGACGGTCGGCGCAGCCTTCACCCCGGAAGCTGTAATGCGGCGAGCCGTTGGCACCCACCGCGACCATCGCCAGGGTGGTCGGCGCAGCGAAATCCACCAGATAGTCCGGGCGTACGCCTTCATCCCGAAGCACTTGATGCAAGCGTCGGCCGAGGTAGTCGGTGGACAGCCCGCCGAACAGCGCCGAATCAACGCCCAGACGGCGCAAACCCACCGCCACGTTGAACGGCGAGCCACCGGCAATCGCCTTGAAATTGACTTTCGATGCCTGTCCGCCGGCATCGTCTTCGCTGAAGAAATCGAACAGTGCTTCGCCACACACCAGGTACATAGTTGTTTGCTCTTTATAAGGTTGCGACATGCAGTCGATAGCGTTCATAGGCCTGCTGGAAGGCCGCGACATTCGCGGCAACCGGCAGGGTTTCACTGTTCAGGTCGAGCTTCACGCAGCGCTGGCACAGATCGGCCAGGGTGTCTTCGTGGCCGTTCGACCACGATTTGCACCACGCCGCCTGAATCGCCGCGCCGAGGGCTGCGGCTTCGCTCTGCTCGGTGCAGATCACCGGGGTGTTCATGATGTCGGCGACGATCTGCCGCCACACCGCGCTTTTCGAGCCGCCGCCGATCAGGCAAATGCTGCGGCTTTGTAAACCATTCTGGCGCAACAGATCCAGCCCATAACGCAGGCCGAAGGTGGTGCCTTCGACGGCGGCGCGGCACAGATTGGCCTGGGTCAGGTTATCGATGGTCAGGCCGTGCAGGCTGCCGGTGGCGTGGGGCAGGGGCGGCACGCGTTCGCCGTTGAGGAATGGCAACATGCTCACGCCCTCGGCGCCGATCGGAGCCTGGGCCACCAAGGCATTGAACGCGTCGAGATCGAGGTTGAACAGCTCGCGGATCGCGCCGGTGGCGTTGGTCAGGTTCATGGTGCAGATCAATGGCAGCCAGCCGCCGCTCGACGAACAGAAGGTCGCGACCGACGCGTCCGGGCTGACCTTCGGCGCTTCGGCGTAGGCGTACACCGTGCCGGAAGAACCGAGGCTCATGGTGATCGCCCCCGGCTGAATATTGCCGGTGCCGATAGCGCCCATCATGTTGTCGCCGCCACCGCTGGACACCAGCGCGCCGGGGTTGATGCCCAGTTGTTCGGCGATTGCGGGCAGGATCGTGCCGACCGTTTGATGGGCGTCGATCAGCTCCGGCAGCGCGGATTGCAGACGGCCACTGGCGTCGATGTCGCGCAGCAGCTGCAGATCCCACTGGCGGGTGCGCACGTTGAAATAGCCGGTGCCGGACGCATCGCCGTATTCGCTGCACGCACGGCCGGTGAGCCAGAAATTCAGGTAATCGTGGGGCAACAGGATTCGCGCGATGCGGGCGAACACATCCGGATGCTGTTCCTTGGTCCACAGCAGTTTGGAGACGGTGTAGCCCGGCGCGATGACCACGCCGAGGCGTTCCAGCGAACCTTGCTCACCGCCCAGATGAGCGAGCAGTTGATCGTTCTCTGGTGTGGTCTCCGTGTCGCACCAGAGCTTGGCCGGGCGCAGGACCTGGCCTTGATCGTCGAGCAGCACCAGGCCGTGTTGCTGGCCGGAAACGCCGATGCCCTGGATTGACTGACCGTCGACATTCGCCGCCAGTAAAGCGCGGCGGGTGGCGAGGGCGAAGGCTTCCAGCCATTGCGCGGTGTCTTGCTCGCGACGGCCGTTGGCGCCGCTGATCATCGTGTGGGCGGCGGCGCCCTGGCCCAACACCTGACCGCTGGTGGCGTCGAGGATGATGGCTTTGGTGCCTTGGGTGCCGCAGTCGATGCCGAGGAAGAGTTGCTGGGTTGTCATATGCTCTCCACAAAGATCGTTCCCATGCTCCGCGTGGGAATGCCTCAATGGACGCTCTGCGTCCGCTGTTGAATGGGACGCGGAGCGTCCCGGGCTGCATTCCCACGCAGAGCGTGGGAACGATCAGGCGACGAGAATTTTTTCCAGAGTTCGTGTCACGCCTTCTTCACGCAAGCTATTCAGGCACCACTCGAACGCCGCAACAAACTCTGGCGAACGCGGTATCGCCACCCCGAAAATCTCCTCAACCCCCAATAACCGCTCAGTGATCAAAGCATCCTCTGCCACCAACCCCTGACAGAACGCCGCCCGAGGATCCGGAATCGAGTAAGTGTCGCCATTCTCGTCCACGCCCTTCAAGTAAAGTGCCCAAGCCGCCACCACCAAGGCCGCGCGTTTGGTCTCGCGTCCATCGGCAATCAACCGATTGATCGTCGGAATCGTGAACTTGGGAAACTTCGACGACCCATCCGAGCAAACACGCTCAAGCTGATCGGCAATCGCCTGATTGGAAAACCGCGCCACCAGCGTGTCCTTGTACTCGGTCAGGTCGATGCCCGGCACCGGCGCCAGTTGCGGGGTTACGTCCAGGTCCATGTAGGCGCGCATGTAGCGCACGAACAGCGGGTCGTTCATGGTCTCGTGAACGAAGCGGTAACCCTTCAAAAAGCCCAGATAGGTCAGCGCCAGATGGCTGCCGTTGAGCAGTTTGATCTTCATCTCTTCGTAGGGTGAAACGTCGTCGGTGAACTGCACGCCGACCTTTTCCCAGGCCGGGCGGCCGTTGACGAACCTGTCCTCCAGCACCCATTGCACGAAGGGTTCGCAGACTACCGGCCAGGCGTCATCGACAGCGTGTTTGTCCGCCAGTTGCAGGCGATGCGCGGTGCTGGTCATCGGCGTGATGCGGTCGACCATGGCGTTGGGGAAACTGACGTTGGCGTCGATCCAGTCGTGCAGGTCCGGATCGAGCAGCGCGGCGAAGGCCAGCAGCGCCTTGCGGGTCACCGCGCCGTTGTGCGGCAGGTTATCGCACGACATCACCGTGAACGCCGGAGTGCCCGCCGCACGCCGCTTGGCCAGCGCCGCACAGAGGAAACCGAACACGGTTTTCGGCTGTTGCGGGTTCGTCAGATCGTGCTGAATCTGCGGCAGGTGCGCCATGAATTCGCCGTTGCTGTCGTCGATGCAGTAACCGCCTTCGGTGATGGTCAGCGAGACGATGCGGATCTGCGGATCGGCGAGTTTTTCAATCAGCGCCTGGGCGCTGTCCTCGGCCAGCAGCATGTCGCGGATCGCGCCGATGACGCGGACTTCGGTGTCGTCGCTGTCGCCCAGTTCGAACAGGGTGAACAGGTAGTCCTGCTCCTTGAGGTCATCGCGGGCACGGCGGTCCTCGGCGCGCAGGCCGACGCCGCAAATCGCCCAGTCCAGCGCTTCGCCGGTGTTCATCAGCGCGTCGGTGTAATACGCCTGATGCGCGCGATGGAAGCCGCCGACGCCAATGTGAGCGATGCCCTGGCGGGTTTCGCTCAGGCTGTAGGCCGGAAGCTTCACTTCGGCGGCCAGGCGGTTGAGGTTTTGCTTGTTCAGTTTCATCGGGTCAGTCTCGAAATCAGGCGGCTGCGCGTAGCGGGCGGGTCAGCGCCACGCCGTCGGCATCGAACAGATGGCAGTGGGCAGCGTCCAGGTGCAGGTTCAGTTGTTCGCCGTAACGGCTCGCCAGATCACCGCGCACGCGCATGGTCAGGGCTTCGCCGGCGTTGGTCTTGACGTGGCAGAAGGTGTCGCTGCCCAGCCGCTCGCTGACGTCGGCGGTGACTTGCAGGGTGCAGTCGCCCGCTTGCGCCAGTTCCAGATGTTCCGGGCGAATGCCCAGGGTCACGGCGCTGCCGACGCTCAGATTCGCCGCGTTGAACGGCAAGTTGATGCGGGTACCGGCGTCCAGCGAGACTTCGCAGCTCGCGCCGTCAATGCGCGCGATCTGGCCTTTGAGAAAGCCCATTTTCGGCGTACCGAGGAAACCAGCGACGAACAGGTTGGCGGGGTTGTGATACAGCTCCAGCGGCGAGCCGACCTGTTCGATCTTGCCGCCATTGAGCACCACGACCTTGTCGGCCATGGTCATGGCTTCGACCTGATCGTGGGTCACGTAGATCATCGTGGCTTTGAGGTCCTTGTGCAGGCGCAACAGTTCCAGGCGCATCTGCACCCGCAGGGCGGCGTCGAGGTTGGACAGCGGCTCGTCGAACAGGAAGATTTTCGGGTTGCGCACGATCGCCCGGCCGATGGCCACGCGCTGACGCTGGCCGCCGGAGAGCTGTTTCGGCTTGCGTTCCAGCATCGGGCCCAGTTCGAGGATGCGCGCCGCTTCACCGACTTTCTTCTCGACTTCGGCTTTCGGTACGCCGGCCAGGTCGAGGGCGAACGACATGTTCTTTTTCACGGTCATGTGCGGGTACAGCGCGTAGGTCTGAAACACCATCGCCAGATCGCGCTTGGCCGGGCTGACTTCGGTGATGTCGCGCCCATCCAGTTCGATGGTGCCGCCACTGACTTCTTCAAGGCCGGCGATCAGACGCAGCAGGGTGGATTTGCCGCAGCCCGAAGGGCCGACGAACACCACGAATTCCTTGTCGTTCACCTCAAGGTCGATGCCCTTGATGATGGAAAAACCTTCAAAGCCTTTTTGCAGATTCTTGATTTTCAGGTTGGCCATGGTGGCGCTCCTCATGCGAATTCTTATTTGACGGCGCCGAACGACAGGCCGCGCACCAGTTGTTTCTGGCTGATCCAGCCAAAGATCAGGATCGGTGCGCAGGCCAGGGTCGAGACGGCCGACAACTTGGCCCAGAACAATCCTTCAGGGCTTGAGTAGGAGGCGATCAGCGCGGTCAGCGGCGCGGCTTTGGACGAGGTCAGGTTCAGCGACCAGAACGCCTCGTTCCAGCACAGGATCAGCGACAGCAGCACGGTCGAGGCGAGGCCGCCCTTGGCGATCGGCAGCAGCACGCGGAGCATTTCCTGGGCGAGGGTGGCACCGTCGAGGCGGGCGGCTTCGAGGATGTCCTTGGGGATGTCCTTGAAGTAGGTGTAAACCATCCAGACCACGATCGGCAGGTTGATCAGCGTGTAGATCACGATCAGCGCAATGCGCGTGTCGAGCAGGCCGAAACTCTTGGCCAGCAGGTAGATCGGCATCAGCACGCCCACCGGCGGCAGCATCTTGGTGGAGAGCATCCACAGCAGCGTGCCCTTGGTGCGCTGGGTTTCGTAGAACGCCATCGAGTAGGCCGCCGGCACCGCAATCAGCAGGCACAGAGCCGTGGCGCTGAAGGAAATCACCACCGAGTTCCAGGCGAAACTGAAGTAATCGCTGCGCTCGTTGATGTGCAGGTAGTTCTCCAGCGTCGGCGTGAAGATGAACTGCGGCGGCGTGGCGAAGGCGTCGATTTCGGTCTTGAAACTGGTCAGCACCATCCAGAAGATCGGGAAGAAAATGATGATCGCGATGGCCCAGGCCAGCGTGCCGAGCAGCAGGCTTTGCAGCCGGCGGGATTGTTGAAGAGTCATGGCAGGCCTCAGGCTTTGTCAGTCAGGTTTTTGCCGATCATCCGCACCAGAATGATCGCGGCGATGTTGGCGATGACCACGGCGATCAGGCCGCCGGCCGAGGCCATGCCGACGTCGAACTGCACCAGCGCCTGGTTGTAGATCAGGTAGGCGAGGTTGGTCGAGGCGTAGCCCGGGCCGCCGTTGGTGGTGGTGAAGATTTCGGCGAACACTGATAGCAGAAAGATGGTTTCAATCATCACGACTACCGCAATCGGCCGCGCCAGGTGCGGCAAAGTCAGGTGCCAGAAGATCGCGATCGGGCCGGCACCATCGAGGCGGGCGGCTTCTTTCTGTTCCTGGTCGAGGGACTGCATGGCGGTCATCAGGATCAGGATCGCGAAGGGTAGCCATTGCCACGAGACAATGATGATGATCGACAGCAGCGGGTAGTGAGCCAGCCAGTCCACCGGTTGCGCGCCGAACAGTTTCCAGATGTAGGCGAGGATCCCGGACACCGGATGGAAAATCAGGTTCTTCCAGATCAGCGCACCGACGGTGGGCATGATGAAGAACGGCGAAATCAGCATCACCCGCACGATGCCGCGACCGAAGAATTCGCTGGCCTCCAGCAGCGCACTGATCAACACGCCGAACACCACGCTGATCAGCAGCACGCTGCCTACCAGCAGCAACGTGTTGGTGGCGCCGGGCATGAAGCCGGAGTCGGTCAGGAAGTAGGTGAAGTTTTCCAGCCCGACGAATTCGTTGGTGCCCGGGTCGAGCAGGTTGTAGCGGATCATCGAGAAATAGACGGTCATGCCCAGCGGCACGATCATCCACAGCAGCAACAGGGCCACCGAAGGGCTGACCAGAAACCAGCCGGGATTGGCCACACGGCTTTTGCGCCGGGGCTGCGACAGGTCGATGTGGGCTTTGGCAGTTGAAGTATTCATGGTGATCACAACCGAGTCATACAGACCTATGGAGATCCCTTGTGGGAGCGGGCTTGCTCGCGAAAGCGGACTTTCAGTCGACATCCATGTTGAATGTCAGATTGCTTTCGCGCGCAAGCTCGCTCCCACAGGGGCAGGAGCAGCTTTTCGCAGGATTACTTCGGATAACCCGCGCGCTTCATCTCGCGTTCGGTGGTTTGCTGCGCGGCAGTCAACGCCTGGTCGACCGTGGTCTGGCCAATCAGCGCGGCCGAGAACAGCTTGCCGACCTGGGTGCCTACACCCTGGAATTCAGGAATGGTCACCAGCTGGATGCCGATGTACGGCACAGGTTTGAGGGTCGGTTTGCTCGGGTCGGCCGCTTTCAGCGATTCCAGCGTGACCTTGGCAAACGGCGCGGCGCTCATGTAAGCGTCACTGTAGGTCGAGGCACGGGTGCCCGGCGGAACGTTGGCGATGCCGTCGGTCTTGGCGACTAGTGCGCCGTACTCTTTTGAGGTGGCCCAAGCGCTGAATTCTTTGGCGGCGTCTTTGGCCTTGGAACTGGTCGGAATCGCCAGCGCCCACGAATACAGCCACGCCGAGCCTTTGTCGGTGACCTGATGCGGCGCGTAGGTAAAGCCGACGTGATCGGCGACCTTGCTTTGAGTCTTGTCGGTAACGAACGAACCGGCGACGCTGGCATCGACCCACATTGCGCACTTGCCGCTGTTGAACAGGGCGAGGTTTTCGTTGAAACCGTTGCTGGAGGCGCCCGGTGGGCCGGATTTCTTCATGGTGTCGACGTAGAAGTTCAGCGCGTTCTTCCACTCCGGACCGCTGAATTCGGGTTTCCACTGCTCATCGAACCAGCGTGCGCCGTAGGCGTTGGCCACGGTGGTGATCAGCGCAATGTTTTCACCCCAGCCGGCCTTGCCGCGCAGACAGATGCCGTACTGTTCCTTGTCCTTGTGGGTGAGTTTTTCGGCGAAGCCGGCGATCTGTTCCCAGGTCGGGCGCTCCGGCATGGTCAGGCCGGCGTCCTTGAACAGGTCGGTGCGGTAGTAGGTGATGGAGCTTTCGGCGTAGAACGGCAGGGCGTACAGCGAACCCTTCACCGACAGGCCTTCGCGCACCGACGGAAATACATCGTCGAGGGCGTAGCTGGCCGGCAGATCCTTCATCGGTTCGAGCCAGCCTTTTGCACCCCAGAGTGCGGCTTCGTACATGCCGATGGTCAACACGTCGAACTGACCGCCCTGAGTGGCAATGTCGGTGGTCAGGCGCTGACGCAGGACGTTTTCTTCCAGCACCACCCAATTGAGCTTGATGTCCGGATGCTCGGTCTCGAAGGTCTTCGAGAGCTTTTGCATGCGGATCATGTCGCTGTTATTGACGGTGGCGATGGTCAGGGTCTGGGCGCCAAGGCTGACGCTGCTGAGGGTCATGCAGGTGAGGGCCAGCAGAGCTTTTGCAGTGGGTTGCATCGTGCACTCCTTTTCTGCACCCGGCGGGGGCAGAAGGACAGTTATTGTTTTTGTGTTCTTCCAGCGGGGGAAGAATGTGCACTGATTACAGCCTTCTGACGCAGGGCTGACAAATCATCCCTAGCACTTGAATCGATACTTTTTTGCACTCGGGATTGGCGCGGCAAACGCAGGGAAGGGCGTTTCAGAAGGACGGCCGGCATGAATCCGTACAGGTTTTCCGGCGTCAGCCGTGGTTTTGCTCGGTCAGGCGTTGCACCACCAACCGCCGATAATGCGAAGGCGTCATGCCTTTGAGCTGCTGAAAACGCCGATTGAAATTGGAAATATTGTTGAAGCCCGACTCGAAACACACCTCGGTCACCGGTTTGTCGCCGTCCGCCAGCAGTTCGCAGGATTTGCTGATACGCAGGCGATTGACGAATTCGATGAAGTTGCGCCCGGTGGCCTGCTTGAACACCCGACTGAAATAGGTCGGCTTCATGCCCAGGTGCTCGGCGACTTCCTCCAGCGGCAACTCGCGGGCGTAGTGGGCGAAGATGTAATCCACTGCGCGGTTGGTGCGGTCGATGTTGTGCTCGTCGGCCAGTTGCGGGGTGGTCGCGCCGGACAGCAACTGGTAGTCGTCGCAGGCCGCCAACAATTCCATCAGGATGAAAAAATGCCCGAGGCGGGTGATGCCGTTTGAATCGGCGATGCGTTGCATCAGGGTCATGGCTTGGCGAATGGTGTGCGGGGAACGGAATTCGATGCCGTACTGCGCACGCTCGAGCAGCGGCGCCAGGGTCTTGAGTTCGGCGAATACCTGATGGCCGCTTTCAAACAGCTCATCGGTGAAGTTGACCAGCATGTCGCGTTTCTCGACCACTTCGTCTTCGGCCACCTGGCTGATCCAGTTGTGCGGCAGATTGGGGCCGGTCAGGAACAGCGTCTGCGGGTAGAAATTGCCGATGTAGTCGCCGATGAACACCTTGCCCGAACTGGCGACGATCAGGTGCAGCTCGTATTCCTTGTGAAAGTGCCAGCGCACCAGCGGGCAGGGGAAACCATGCTGGCGATAGATGATGGACAACCCGTTGTGGTCATCCATCAGCTCGTAGGAGGGATCGGTCACGCGAGCGGTTCGGGTCATGGCTGAGTGCTTTTCTTGTTATCGCCTGACGATCATGCCTCGTTTTCCGTGCTTAGCACCAGTGTGCGGCTTCGACAGCGCTTTGAATCACTGGTGTGATTAGATTTTTCTACGGGCTTTTGCAAGGTTGGCCGTTCGGCAGAATGAAACGATCCGACTATTTTTTATGAAGTCGAAATTAATGATGCTGCATCGCTGCGCCCATTCAGTTTTGTCCGGATCAAACCAGTTATCCAGCTCATCAAGGATGCGTAGGGGGCCGATAATGCCATAACAGGTCGTGCTTAGTGACCAAGGCCTCCCACCGGGTGGAGCTTTCATGACACTTTTAATGTATTGATAAAGATCATCGACGCTGACCATTTCTTTATTGATCCACGAGTGCGGGATCCTGTCGCAGAAATACCTGCGATCGAGTTGGTGGTGATAGGGGGCTGCCACTAATAATCGTTGCAAAGGACTCGCGGCTTTTAGCTCGTGCAACGCAAGATGCCTGTTTTCTACAGGAATTATTCGATCGCCAAGTTTTTTGAGCAGGGTGTCGTTGAACAGCTGGTAATCAAATTCGTCTGAACCTTTGTTGAGTTCATGAAAGTCCAGAATAATAAATTCATCTCGACTTCTTTCAAGAAACGATTCGATCTCGATTACCAGATCACCTAAATGGCGTGAAGACAGATATCCGCTGTGCTGGAACTGGAATTTCTTCATGTCGTCCGCTTTGGCGTAGTACCCCAGACGGAGGTCAAGTGCCCGGGCGCCACGGTTGAGTTGGGCATAGATCGGCACATCCTGACAAGCTATCCAGGTTTCAGCCAGAGGCACTGCATAAGATGCTTCACGGTCACAGCCGGCATTGTGAGCACCCGGCAAAGTCATCTCCGTAAGAGACAGGTCATCGATCGCCGGCGTGGCAGCCATCCAATTGTGAAGCTCAAAGTTATTATCCAAAAAATTATTCATCTATACATGCCTGCAAGTTTTTAATGGCGCCGACTTTGAAAGGTGATGGCGCTTGCAGGATGTTTATATTGTTTGGGGGTTTAAGTGGCCACTCATTATTTAATTCAGGTTGTTGGTTGTTGTTTGTGCTTGTTTCGGAGGTGTGCTTACTTGTTCAGGTTCTTCGCCTCGATCCATTGCGCCATGTATTGCGTGCTCTTGTGAGCGTGATGTCGCAACATGCCACCCGTAAAGTTGCTGAGTCTCAGTTTTGCAATATTCTTGCGACATTCCTGCAGTTTATTGATCAGCGCCTGGCCATGGACCGCTTGCTGATAAATGTCCTTGAGCAGGGTATTGCCCTGAGACTGGGCAACTTGCCAACGGACTTCGTCGCGATAAAGTTGTACCGCGGCATTCGCCAGGTCCTGCGCCGTGCGGCAGACCGCGCCAGGCCACGGCTGATCGGTGTGCATGCCTTCCGCGCCAATAGGGGTAGTGACGCTGGGGGTACCGCAGAGCATGGCGTCGATCAGTTTTCCCTTGATGCCCGCACCGAAACGCAGAGGGGCCAGGCAAATACGCGCATCGGACATGACCTGCAACGCATCCTCTGCCCAGTTCATGATGTGAAAACCCTGCGCAACATTGTGCAACGCCGCTGCCTTGGGTGGCGTGTAGGCGCCATAAACATGCAGTTGGGCTTTTGGCAGTTGTTCGCGAATCAACGGCCAGACGGTCGATTTCATCCACAAGACCGCATCCCAGTTCGGCGCATGACGGAAATTGCCGATACTGAGGAAGTGCGCACGCTCTTCGAAGGGTTTCGCAGGTGTGCTGGGCGCTTCGACCATCAAGGGACACCAGTGCAACAGCTCGCGCGGCAGTTTGAACTGCTGCACCAGCAACTCGATTTCCACCTGCGAGATCATCAGGTTCAGGTCGCAGCGATACAGCGCGGCAATCTCGCGTTTTGCCAGATCGGTGTCAGCCATCAGCTCGAACTCTTCGGCCAGCGCCGGCGCAAACAACTGATTGAAGTCGTTGGCATCATCGCTGTGCTTGAGCCGGTCCTTCAATCGCTGGTGCCGGGCATGCCGCAGGCTTTGCAGATCCGAGGTTTCCAGCACACGCAAGGCATCGGGGCAGTGTTTCTCTACGCGCCAGCCGAATTGTTCTTCAATCATGAATTGATCGAAGAGCACGATGTCCGGCGCCAGCTCGCTGATGAATGTGTCGAAACTGCTGCTGTTCAGCTCGATCGGGACCGTATGGATTCCCAGCTCGCCCAAATCGGCCGGATGTTCGCCAACACCGGCAGGGCTGGCAAAGGTGATTTGCCAACCCTGGCGCAGGAACGTTTCGAGAATTTGCATCACATGCCCGCTTGCCGCAGAGGAACGAGGTTCCGGCCAGACATAACCAATGACGAGGACTTTGGTTGCGGGCTGACTCATGAGAAACGGTTCCTGGAACGAGGTGACGGAAAAAAAGGCGCGCGGATTAGACCATAACCCAGGCGTCGGGTGATCCGTTTTTATCGGGTTTGCATCGGACGAGGCCGAGGGAGAAGGCGATCGACAGGGCGTGTGAAAGCTTCATTCAGACATTGAAGTCTCGTGCTCAGGATTGCCCGAGAACGGCTTTGACCTTGTCTCGCAGTTGATCAATGGAAAATGGCTTGCCGATCACATGCATGTCCATCGGTACTTCAATGGTCTCGGCATAACCGCTGGCAAACAGAATCGGCAGTGTGGGGCGAATATTGCGGGCTTCGGTGGCCAGTTGACGGCCATCCATGATCGGCAAGCCGACGTCGGTCATCATCAGGTCGATGTGCTGATTCGTATCCTTGAGGATTTCCAGCGCCTGCTCGCTGCCATCTGCCTCCAGAACCTTGAACTCCAGCTCCTCCAGCACATCGACGATCAGCATGCGCACGATGGCATCGTCTTCTACTACAAGGATGGTGGACACAGGGCTGGACATAATGGCGGCTCTCAAGAATGGGGGACGGGGCGCCGGTCGATCAAAAATGCCGGGCTCTTGCATGAGTAAGTGGCGCATAGCCACAAGTTCCCGACGGCATACAAAAAAAGGATAGGCGCAAACGGGCGGGCAAGGATAACTGTTGGGCCGCGATTCGGCGTAGGCAAATGTAGGAAAACAGTACTAAAGCTGTGAGAAAAATGGATCCATGGTGCCGTTTTGGGGCAAACTCCCTGGTTTTCAACAGTTCGACAAGGCTGCCACATGTCCTCTCCGTCTTCGGTTGATGAGCAACGGTTTCGCAAACTCCTGACCCGCAACGTCAGTTTGCCGTTGGGCGTCGGCGTCATCAGTGCCGTGTTCTTCATTTCATTGATCACCTATTTGTTGTCCGTGATTCAGTGGGTGGAGCACACCGACCGGGTGATCAATAACGCCAACGAAGCGGTGAAACTCACCGTGGATCTGGAAACCGGCATGCGCGGGTATCTGCTCAGCGGCGACGAGCACTTCCTCGACCCGTACGAGACGGCCAAGCCCCGGATTGCCGTGGCACTCAACACGTTGCTTGAGCTGACTGCCGACAACCCGGCGCAAACCGATCGCCTGCGTCGACTTCAGGCGCTGCAAACCGAGTGGGCGACGTATGCGCAATCGATGATCGATCTGCAACGGGCCAGTGGCGATTACAAGTCGGCGGTCAAAGCGGGGAAGGGCAAGCGCCTGACCGATGAAATACGTAAACAGTTCGAAGATGTGATTGAAACCGAGCAGTTGCTGCGCGCCTCGCGCAACGAGGACGTGCGCCGCACCACGGTCTGGAGCATCAGCCTTTATCTGCTGTTCGTGGCCGGCATCAGCGGTCTGTTGGCCTATGTCGGTCGACGCGATCTGCTCAACCTTTCGCAAAGTTATGGTGCGACCCTCGCGGCGCAAGAGGCCAGCGCCCTTCGTCTGGAACAACAAGCGTGGCTGCGCAACGGTCAGACTCAGCTGGCAGAGCAGGTGCTGGGGCAACTGACGCTGAATCTGCTGGGGCGCAATATCCTGCAATTCTGCGCCCAGTACCTCGGCACCGCCGTGGCCGCGTTGTATGTGCGCGAGGAACATGGCGGCCTCAAACGCGTGGCGACTTACGGATTCTCCCGCGAACAGGAACAGCAGAATCAATTGATCTACAGCGATGAAGGCCTTGTCGGACAGGTCGCACAGCAGGCTCGGCTGCTTCGTCTCGATTCAGTGCCGTCCGACTACTTCAAGGTCAGTTCCGGTCTGGGCGAAGGCCTGCCGCACAGCGTGCTGGTGGTACCTACCAGTGATGACGAGCGGGTCAACGGCGTAATCGAGCTCGGTTTCCTGCGTCCGCTCACCGACCGTGATGTGGCGCTGCTGGAACTGATCGCCGGCAATATCGGCACCTCCATCGAAGCCGCGCGCTATCGCCAGCGCTTGCAGGAAGTGCTGGCTGAAACCCAGCAACTCAATGAAGAGTTGCAGGTGCAGCAGGAAGAGCTGAAAACCGCCAACGAAGAGTTGGAGGAGCAATCGCGGATTCTCAAGGAATCCCAGGCGCATCTGGAAACCCAGCAAGTCGAGCTGGAACAGACCAACGAGCAACTGGCCGAACAGGCCCAGACCCTGGCCGAGCAGCGCGACGCCATGGACCAGAAGAACACCGAGCTCAATCTGGCCCAGGTGCAGCTCGAAGAGCGCGCCGAAGAGTTGCAGCGCTCGAGCAAGTACAAATCCGAATTCCTGGCCAACATGTCCCACGAGCTGCGCACGCCGCTGAACAGTTCGCTGATCCTGGCCAAGCTGCTGGCGGAAAACCCGCAGGACAACCTCAGCGCCGAGCAGGTCAAGTTCGCCGAGTCGATCTACTCTGCCGGCAACGATCTGCTCAACCTGATCAACGACATTCTCGACATTTCCAAGGTGGAAGCCGGCAAACTCGAAGTGGTGCCGGAAAACACCAGCGTCGCGCGCCTGGCCGACGGCCTGCGCAGCGTCTTCGAACCATTGGCGGCGGACAAGAAACTGACGTTCACCGTCGAGTTGCAGCCTGATGCGCCGATCACTCTGTTTACCGATCGCCAGCGTCTGGAGCAGGTGATCAAGAACCTGCTGTCCAACGCCGTGAAATTCACCGAACAGGGCACGGTCAGCCTGACCATCGCCGGCCAGCCGGACGATCGCATTGCTTTCATCGTGCGCGACTCGGGGATCGGGATTGCGCAGGATCAACAGGAAAGCATTTTCGAAGCCTTCCGCCAGGCCGACGGCACCACCAACCGCAAATATGGCGGCACCGGGTTGGGGCTGTCGATTTCCCGGGATCTGGCGACGTTGCTGGGCGGTTCAATCAGCGTCAGCAGCGCGCCGGGGCAGGGCAGTGCCTTCACCCTGGTGTTGCCGCAACAATACCGCGAGCCGGGCGACGCGCCGGTCGCGCCGCTGACGTTCAGCCCGCCCGCTGCCGCTCCGGTCATTGCATCCGCCGTGACGGTTTCGCCGCTGGCCTCTGTCGACATTCCGCGCTTCAACGATGACCGCAATAAAGCGCCGTTCGATACCCGCTGCATTCTGGTGGTGGAAGACGAACCGAATTTCGCCCACATCCTCTATGACCTGGCCCATGAACTGGGCTACCAGTGCCTGGTCGCGCACGGGGCGGATGAAGGTTATGACCTGGCCAAAGAGTTCGTGCCGGACGCGATCCTGCTGGACATGCGCCTGCCGGATCACTCGGGTCTGACCGTCCTGCAGCGTCTGAAAGAACACGCCGAAACCCGGCACATCCCGGTGCACGTAATTTCCGTGGAAGACCGCGTCGAAGCGGCCATGCACATGGGCGCCATCGGTTACGCGGTCAAGCCGACCACTCGCGAAGAGCTCAAGGACGTGTTTGCCCGTCTCGAAGCCAAGCTCACGCAGAAGGTCAAACGTGTGCTGCTGGTGGAGGACGACGATCTGCAGCGGGAAAGCATTGCCCGCCTGATCGGCGACGATGACATCGAAATCACCGCCGTCGGCCTGGCGCAGGACGCGCTGGAACTGCTGCGCACGACGATCTTCGATTGCATGGTCATCGATCTGAAGCTGCCGGACATGCTTGGCAACGATCTGCTCAAGCGCATGTCCACCGAGGACATCTGCTCGTTCCCGCCGGTCATTGTCTACACAGGGCGCAATCTGACCCGCGACGAAGAAGCCGAACTGCGCAAGTACTCGCGTTCGATCATCATCAAGGGCGCACGCTCGCCGGAACGTCTGCTGGACGAGGTCACACTCTTTCTGCACAAAGTCGAATCACAGTTGTCCCATGAACGGCAGAAGATGCTCAAGACCGCCCGCAGCCGCGACAAGGTCTTCGAAGGACGCAAGGTGCTGCTGGTGGACGACGATGTACGCAACATATTCGCCCTGACCAGCGCGCTGGAAACCAAGGGGGCCGTTGTGGTGATCGGCCGTAACGGCCGCGAAGCGATTGAAAAACTGAATGAAGTCGAGGACATCGACCTGGTGCTGATGGACGTGATGATGCCGGAGATGGATGGTTTTGAAGCCACCATCGAAATCCGCAAGGATCCGCGCTGGCGCAAGTTGCCGATCATCGCGGTGACGGCCAAGGCCATGAAGGACGATCAGGAGCGCTGCCTGCAGGCGGGCGCCAATGATTACCTGGCCAAGCCTATCGACCTGGATCGTCTGTTCTCGCTGATTCGCGTGTGGTTACCCAAGATGGAACGCATTTAGTGGAACGTAGTAATTCCGTTGAGCGGAACAGTGAAATCGAACTGCGGTTGCTGATCGAGGCGATTTATCTCAAGTACAGCTACGATTTTCGCGATTACTCCGGCGCCTCGATCAAGCGCCGTGTGCAACATGCGTTGAACCAGTTCGAGTGCGCGACCATCTCGGCCTTGCAGGAGAAAGTCCTGCATGACCCGACGGCGTTCATGCAGTTGCTGCAATTGCTGACGATCCCGGTCAGCGAGATGTTCCGCGATCCATCGCACTTCCTGGCGATCCGTCAGGAGGTGGTGCCGCTGCTCAAGACCTATCCGTCGATCAAGATCTGGATCGCCGGTTGCAGTACCGGTGAGGAGGTCTACTCGATGGCGATCCTGCTGCGCGAAGAAGGCCTGCTTGATCGTACGATCATCTACGCCACCGACATCAACCCGCGTTCGCTGGACAAGGCCAAGCAGGGGATCTTTTCGATGGAGAACGTGCGAGCCTATACGGCCAACTATCAGCAGGCCGGCGGTCAGCGCTCTTTCGCCGACTACTACACTGCGGCGTACGGCTACGCGATTTTCGACAAGAGCCTGTGTGAAAACGTGACGTTCGCCGATCACAGCCTGGCGACCGATAGTGTATTCTCCGAAACTCAATTAATTTCATGTCGTAACGTGTTGATTTACTTCAACAAAAAACTTCAGGATCGAGCGTTCGGGTTGTTCCATGAATCGCTGTGCCACCGTGGCTTCCTCGTGCTGGGCAGCAAGGAAACCCTGGATTTTTCCGGCTATTCCAACCAGTTCGAACCGCTGGTGAAACAAGAACGGATCTACCGCAAATCATGAACAGTGCAGCGGATTTGCCTCGGGTCGAGGCGATTGTGGTCGGGGCTTCCGCCGGTGGCGTCGAGGCCTTGCTGACCATGCTTGGCTCGCTGCGGGCCGGGTTCGGTCTGCCGATCATCATCGTGCTGCATTTGCCGGAAGAGCGCCGCAGCCAGCTCGCCGAGGTGTTCGCCCGGCGGCTGGCGCTGCCGGTAGCAGAAGCCATCGATAAACAGGACATCACGCCCGGCACCGTGTACTTCGCGACGCCGGGT
Source organism: Pseudomonas sp. IT-P2 (assembly GCF_949767575.1). Classification (NCBI taxonomy): domain Bacteria; kingdom Pseudomonadati; phylum Pseudomonadota; class Gammaproteobacteria; order Pseudomonadales; family Pseudomonadaceae; genus Pseudomonas; species Pseudomonas sp. IT-P2. The sequence continues at coordinate 487,397 of NZ_CATKQA010000011.1, forward strand.
TATCACCTGTCGGTGGAGCAGGACCTCAGTCTGTCGCTGAGCCTTGAAGACCGCTTGCACCATTCGCGGCCTTCGATCGATTTCCTGTTCGAGTCCGCCGCTGATGCCTACGGGCCGGCGCTGGCCGCAGTGCTGCTGACCGGCGCGAACCACGATGGCGCGCGAGGCCTGGCGCAAGTCAAACGCCTGGGCGGGCTGACCATCGTGCAGGACCCCGACGAGGCGCAGGTCGCCACCATGCCTCGCGCGGCACTGAAAACGCATCAACCGGATTACATCCTTCCCATACACGGCATCGGCCGTCTGCTTGTCGAGCTGGAACGAATCGCATGCTGAGTAATATCCAGGCAAAACTGCTGATCGTCGACGATCTGCCCGAGAACCTGCTGGCCCTCGAAGCGCTGATCAAACGCGAAGACCGCACCGTCTACAAAGCGCTGTCGGCGGACGAAGCGCTGTCGCTGCTGCTGCAACACGAGTTCGCCATGGCCATCCTCGACGTGCAGATGCCCGGCATGAACGGCTTCGAACTGGCCGAATTGATGCGCGGTACCGAGAAAACCAAAAACATTCCAATCATCTTCGTCAGCGCCGCTGGCCGCGAACTCAATTACGCGTTCAAGGGCTACGAAAGCGGGGCGGTGGACTTCCTGCACAAGCCGCTGGACATCCATGCGGTAAAAAGCAAGGTGAATGTCTTTGTCGATCTGTACCGCCAGAGCAAGGCGATGAAGCAACAGGTCGAAGCGCTGGAGCAGAGCCGTCGCGAACAGGAAGCGCTGTTGCAGCAACTGCAAAGCACCCAGGGCGAACTGGAGCAGGCGGTACGCATGCGTGACGATTTCATGTCGATCGTCGCCCACGAAGTGCGCACGCCCCTTAACGGCCTTATCCTCGAAACCCAACTGCGCAAGATGCACTTGGCCCGGGACAACGCTGCCGCGTTCACCCTCGACAAAATGCACGCGATGGTTGACCGCGACGAGCGCCAGATCAAAAGCCTGATCCGGCTGATCGAGGACATGCTCGACGTCTCGCGGATCCGCACCGGCAAGCTGTCGATTCGCCCGAGTCGCTTCGATCTCGCGCAGTTGGTGAGCAACTTGCTGCAAAACTTTGCGCAACAGATCGAGGCGGCGGAAACCACCGTTTCCTTCGAAGCGGAGAGTCCGGTCGAAGGCTGCTGGGATGAGTTTCGCATCGAACAGGTGATTTCCAACCTGCTGACCAATGCCTTGCGTTATGGCGGTAGAAGCCCGATTCAGGTGCGCGTCTATCGCCAGGGCAACCAGGCACGTGTCGAGGTCCAGGATCACGGCATCGGCATTAGCGAGGAAAATCAGAAACGTATTTTTCAACAGTTCGAACGCGTCTCCGCCAAGACGGTGGTGGCCGGCCTCGGACTGGGTCTGTTCATCTCCGAACAGATCGTCGCCGCCCATGGCGGCTTCATCGTCGTCGAAAGCAAGATCAACGAGGGCGCCCTGTTTCGCGTTTGTCTGCCGCTCCAGGAAAACGGCGAAACAAACGCAACCTCTGAGTGACCGCACGGTCGTATCAGCAGCTATTGACCGAACAAAGGCTTCCCATGAGCGTAGATGCACAAGATGTAGTACTCGTCGTCGAGGACGAACCGGTGATCCTGATGGTGCTGACAGACTATCTGTCAGGGCAGGGCTATCGCGTATTGCAGGCCGAGAACGGCGAGCAGGCGTTCGAGATTCTGGCGAGCAAGCCGCATCTGGACATGTTGATTACTGATTTTCGTTTGCCGGGAGGCATCTCGGGCGTGCAGATCGCCGAACCCGCCGTCAAATTGCGCCCTGATCTGAAGGTGATCTTCATCAGCGGCTATCCGCAGGAAATCCGCGAGACCGGCAGCCCCATCACCCGCCGGGCGCCGATCCTGGAAAAGCCGTTCGATCTGGATGTATTGCAGGAGAAGATTCAGGAACTGCTGGCCTGAGGCGTGAACCGCCTCAGCTCTTGATCATCTCCCGCACCTTCGCCGTCAGCAGATCGAAGGTGAACGGCTTGGTGATCATCTGCATCCCGGAATCAAGGAACCCGCCGCGCACAGCGGCGTGTTCAGCGTAACCGGTAATGAACAGAACCTTCAGGTCGGGCCGGTATTGCCGGCCGATTTCCGCCAGTTGCCGGCCGTTCATGCCCGGCAGGCCGACGTCGCTGATCAGCAGATCGATACGCTGCTCCGAATCCAGAATCGGCACGGCACTGTCGGCATCGCTGGCCTCGACAAATCCATAACCCAGTTCGCTCAACACTGCACTGACCAGCACCCGCACGGCCGGATCGTCTTCGACGATCAATACGGTTTCGCCTTCCACGGCGTCGGGCGCCTGCTCCGTGTGCGTTGGCGCGTGAGACAACGATTCGCCCTGGAAGCGCGGCAGATAGAGTCTGACGGTGGTGCCCTCGTCGATTTTGCTGTCGATCGAGACGTGGCCACCGGATTGCTTGCTGAAACCGTAGATCATCGACAGACCCAAGCCGGTGCCCTGACCGATCGGCTTGGTGGTGAAAAATGGGTCGAATGCGCGATTGATCACGCTCTCGGGCATGCCGCAACCATTGTCGGTCACGCTCAATAGGACGTAATCGCCGGGCTTCAGGTTGCTGTAAGCGGCGGTGAAATCGCTTCCCAGCACCTGATTGCTCGTCTCGACTACCAGATTGCCGCCGTCGGGCATCGCGTCGCGGGCATTGATAACCAGGTTGAGCAGGGCGCTTTCCAGTTGATTGGGGTCGGCCTCGGCTACCCACAATTGTTCGTGCAGGCGCATGTCCAGTTGAATGCTTTCGTTGAGGCTGCGTTGCAGCAGTTCGCCCATCGATTGCACCAGATCGTTCATCTTCACCGCTTTTGAGTCCAGTGACTGGCGACGGGAAAATGCCAATAGACGGTGAGTCAGGCCGGCGGCGCGGTTGGCGGAGGTCACGCCGAGGTCGATGAGACTGTCGAGATCCTCCGTGCGGCCACGCGCCAGTCGACGGCGAATCAATTCGAGGCTGCCGATGATGCCGGTCAGCATGTTATTGAAGTCATGGGCGATACCGCCGGTCAATTGACCGACCGCTTCCATTTTCTGCGACTGACGTAGCGCTTCCTCGTTGTGCCGCAGTTGCGCCGTGCGTTCCTCGACTTGTTGCTCGAGGGTTTCCAGGGTCGATTGCAGGCGCCGTTCGCTCTCGCTCAGATCGATCAGGCGGTCGCGGGCCTCGTATTGTCGTCGTCGACCGCGCAGGGCGGTGGAGATCAGGCTGACCAGCGTCACCGGATGGAAGGGGCGTTCAAGAAACGTCACGTTACCCAGTAACTTGCTGAGCTGCGAAGAGGGGCCCTGTCCGGATCCGCCGTGATGGGTCAACAACACAATCGGCAGATCTGACCAGGCAGGCTGTTGCTCCAGATATAACAGCAGGGATTCCAGTTCCGGGCCATGCAGGGCTTCGACGGCGATCAACAGCAGCCCGGCGCCGGGTTCCAATTCGTTGCACAGGGTGGCCAGATCGGGAGTGATCAGGCCACCGTATCCGGCCTCGTTGAGGATCATCAGAGCAACCTGGCTGTCGCGACCCTGGGGTGCAAGTATCAGCGCCCGTTCCGACAGCGGCACGGTGACGGTCACAAGTTTTCATCCTTAAGCAGCGGGTTACTCGCGCCGAGGTAGGTGGGTACGCCACGCAGCACGCCCTGGAAAGCTTCCAATGGCTCACCGATGGTCATGCCTTGTTTGGAAATGCGATATTCGCGGATGGTCGATTCGTGGCTGCCGGTGCGTTTCTTGATGATCGAAACTGCGCGACGTACCTTGCCGAGGGCTTCGAAATAGCGCAGCAAAATCACAGTGTCGGCGAGGTAAGTGATGTCGACCGGGGCCTGCATGTCGCCGACCAGACCGTGTTGAGCGACGGTCATGAACGTCGCGGCGCCTTTGCGGTTCAGGTACAGCAGCAATTCGTGCATGTGCAGTACCAGCGCGTTCTCTTCCGGCATCGCGGCCTGATAGCCGTTGATGCTGTCGATCACCACGGTCTTGATGTCACCTTCATCGACGCAGCGTCGCACCCGGTGAGAGAACTCGCCGGGGGACAATTCGGCGGCGTCCACTTGTTCGATCAGCAGATTGCCGGTGGCCTGCAAAGCCTTGAGGTCAATGCCGATGTTGTTCATGCGCTCGAACAGCAAGCCCAGCTCTTCATCGAAAATGAACAGCGCAGCCTTTTCACCACGCGCCACGGCCGCTGCCGCGAAAATCATGGTGATCAACGATTTGCCGGTGCCCGCCGGGCCCAGAATCAGTGTGCTGGAGCCGGTCTCGATACCGCCACCGAGCAAAGCGTCCATTTCCTTGATACCGCTGGACAGCTGCAGGCGTGGGTAATCGCCGCGATGCTCCGCCGCCACCAGACGCGGGAAGACGTGCACGCCATCGCCCATGATGGTGAAGTCATGGAAGCCGCCACGGTACTTCTGGCCTCGGTACTTGATCACCCGCACGCGACGGCGCTCGGCGCCATAGTTGGGGGTCAGTTCTTCGAGGCGAATCACGCCGTGAGCGACACTGTGAACGGTTTTGTCCAGGGATTCGGTGGTCAGGTCATCCAACAGCAAAACCGTGGCGTCGTAGCGCACGAAGTAATGCTTGATCGCCAGAATCTGTCGACGGTAGCGCAGGGAGCTTTGCGCCAGCAGGCGGATTTCCGAGAGGCTGTCGAGCACCACACGGGTGGGTTTGAAGCGCTCGACCACTTCGAAAATCTGCTTGGTTGCTTCGCCCAGCTCAAGGTCCGAGGAGTACAGCAGGCTTTGATGATGCTCGGCGTTAAGCAGGCTTTCCGGGGGCGTCAGCTCGAAAATCTCGATATTTTCGTTCAGTTCCCAACCGTGGGACGCTGCGCCCTGGCGCAACTCTCGCTCGGTTTCGGACAGCGTGATGTACAACGAACGTTCGCCGGCTCGGGCGCCGGCCAGCAAGAAATGCAACGCGACTGTGGTTTTACCGGTTCCAGGCTCGCCCTCCAGCAAGAAAACGTGACTGCGGGACAAACCACCGGCCAGGATATCGTCCAACCCTTCGATGCCGGTGGCGGCTTTTGCACTGATCAACGCGTTCGATGTAGACAAAAAATGCCCTCTCATGACTAGGGGAAACGAGGCAGCGGGCGCCGGACGCCGTTTTGGCACTGCCTGATTACTTGACCTTTTGCCGTGACGACGGTTCCGATTTTCTTGCGGGATGTGTCGAGAAGGCCTCTAGAGGCCTTGCTGCAACGAGGGATCATCGGGGTTCATCTGCTCGAGCTGAGCCAACAGGATCTGCACGTTCTGCAACTGACCGCTTTCTTTCCAATAGTTGATCAGAAGCACCCGCGCCTTGCGATCGGCGGGGTGGCGCTGAACGATTTCCTGCAACTGCTTTTGTGCCGCTTCCAGTTCTTCGGCGCTGTGCAAGGTGGTGGCGAGGTCGTAGCGGTAATCCTTGTTGTCGGGCTCGAGTTCCACGGCCTTGGACAAGCCGAGCAGGGCGTACTCGCGTTGATCGTGGTGCAGCAGCCAGAGGCCCAGGGCATGTTGCAGATAGGCCGAGTCGGGCTGGGCCTTCAGTTGTCGGGCGAGCAGTTGTCGGGCAGCGTCGCTCTGGCCCTGACGGTCGAGCACTTCGATCTGCATCACCAGCGCCGGCAGGTTGCCGGGGTCGAGGCGCAGGGTTTGTTCCAGCGCTTGCTGTGCCTGTTTCAATTCAGCGTTGTGCAGATAAAGGCGCGCCAGTTGAGCGTAATTGGCAGCGCTTTCCGGCTGGGCCCTCAGCGCCTGCTCCCACACGTCGATGCCTTGCTGGAGCGGGGCGAAATACAGGCCCAGTTGATCCGGAGACAAGCCGAGCAGGGCGTTGATTGCGGCGAAGCGTACGGTTTGATCTTCATCGTCGAGCAACGGGCCCAACAGCAAACTGCGCTGACCGCCAGGCACCAGGCCCGTCACGCTTTTGATTGCGGCCAGTCGAACGTCCGGCGATTCGTTTTGCAGATCGGCATCCGCCAGTTTCAGGGCCTGGGGGCTCGGGTAGTTGGGCAGCTCGGCGTGCAGCCAGACACGCCGTTTGACTGAAAGATCCGGGCGCCCCAGTTGCTGGTACAGCATCCGCGCAGCCCCCGGTTGACCGGCACGAGCAGCGGCCAGCGCTTCGCTGTAACCGTGTTTGATCGCCTCCGGCACAACCGGCGCAGTGCTGCGCAAAGACAGCCAGGCGACGATCAGGACCAGCGCAAGGCCGAGGCTGATGAGCAAATAGCGGCGAGACTGAGGCATGCGAATTTCCGAAACTTTCGTTTTGCAGCGGAGGTCGCAAGCTTCTGTCAGCTCGCGCCGTGAGTCAAACCCTCTGCCCGATATGGCCTGCTACAGGCGTTGAATCGACCTACAGCTTGTGTCGACCCTGTTTGCCGTCATCCTCTCCATGCAGTGTCTACGCTTGCAGAAGTTGTTTCTACGAGGCCATCCATGCAGTCCCTGCTCATTTATTTCAAGGCAGTCATCCACCCCAGCCAGGCAGTACTGCTGTTTGGTTTGCGCACCATTGTCGCCGGATTGCTGACCTTGTACCTGGCGTTTCTGTTCGATCTCGACCAGCCGAAATGGTCGATCATGGCCGTAGTGATCATCAGCCAGCCACTGGCCGGGATGGCGCTGGCACGCAGCTTCGGGCAAATCATCGGGACAACCCTTGGCGCGGTGGTGGCAGTGCTGCTGATGGCGATCTTTCCCCAGGCGCCGTTGCCGTTCATCACGACCCTGGCGCTTTGGCTGGCCCTGTGCACGGCCGGCGGCACGTTATTGCGCTATACCAGTTCCCAGGCGTTCGTGCTTAGCGGGTACACCGCCGTGGTGGTGGCGCTGCTGGCGATTCCGGATCAGGACGGCACCTTTCTGCTGGCGGTGACCCGGGTCACCGAAACCTTGCTGGCGGTGGCGTGCGTATGCGTGGTCAGCCTGTTGACGGCGCGGCCCGAAGCGGTATCACGCAACTATTTCGCGAAGGTTGATCAGGTGATCAAGCTCGCCGCCACCCATGCCGCCGCTGTGCTTCGCACCGAAGAAAGCGAAGCGGACTTTCAGCGCCGGCAAATGCAGCTGCTGGGGGAAATCAGCGCCCTCGAAGGTCTGCGCCGGCACTTGTATTTCGATGCTCCACGCCTGCGCAGCGCCAACAATCTGGTGTTGTTGCTGGGCAATCAACTGATGCTGCTGACCTCACGCCTGACCGCGCTGCGTCACCAGCGGGAGCTGCTCACTGAGCGATGGGAGGGCGATCTGCCGCTGGAAATCCAGCAATTGCGTGCAGAAGAACTGGCACTGCTCGACCAGCTCGCACTGCAAGGGCGCTCATTGCCGGCCGAGGCGCGGCACCAGTTCGTCGCGCTGCAACAGCAGTTCGAAGGGCTCGCCTACAGGGCCGAACAATTGACGGAAGACATGAGTGCAACCCTGCGCTCGCTGGCGTGGGCATTGCGCTGGGAACAGGCGCGGCTGTTGCAGCAACTGGAGCAGATTCTCGAACTGAGCGATGCGATACAGGAAGGGCGGGAGGCCAGTTGCATGTTCCGTGGCCAGTCCAGCCCCTTGCACCTGGATTTCACTCTCGCGACGATGAACGCCATCCGCGCCTTCAGCGCATTGTTGGTGGCCGGACTGATCTGGATCGAAACCGCGTGGGACGGCGCGCGGGGCGGGATGATTCTGGTGGGGATTCTGTGTTCGTTGATGGCGACGTTTCCGCGCCCGTTGATCGCCGCGCAGAGTTACGCCCGAGGGCTGGGACTGGCCTTGGTGGTGTCGGCCTTCTATCAGTTCATGCTGGTCCCGGCGATCAGCGATTTCGAAATGTTGGCCTTGTTGCTAGCGCCTTTGCTGTATGTGATCGCAGTCGGACTGTCCAGCCCGGCCACCGCCGGTATCGGCATGGGGCTGGGGCTGTCGAGCTTCCTGATGCTCGGCCCGCAGAACGTCGGCACCGGGCAGAACACCGCCATTCAATGGTTCGAATTTGCCGGGGCCTACGTCAGTGCGGCGATGCTGGCTCTGATCGTCTACGCCTGGATTTTCCCGTTCCGCCCGGCGCTGCGCATCCGGCGCTTCTACAACGAAGCGCGGGAGCAGGTCTACCAATTGACCAAGAGCCCGGCCACCGATGAACAGCAATTCGCCTTCGAAAGTCGCATGGTCGATCGCCTGACCTCGATGCTTGGCGTGCTGCCAGCCGCCAACGATCAGGACATGCAGCGCCTGTATGAAATCAGCCTCGCCTGTGTAGCGCTGGGCGTGGCCATGCACCAGCTCAGGCAACAGGCGCAAAACAATGCTCTGCTTACGGACGATTTGCATAGGCAGCTGTCGACGGCATTGCGTCAGACCGGCCGTTTCGTCGCCGGCCGAACGGATGTGCGCCTGACACCGTTACTGGCTACGCTGCATGCGCTCGGCGATGAGCTGGATGCCTTGCATGTCGCCACCCATGCGCACTTGTGGTCGGTATTTCGCATGCGCGTGGCCCTGTTGATCGTGGTGTCGTTTCTGGAACGACATGGCGAGCATTTGCAGCCCGACCGATCTGAAGGAGAGCCCATCCTTGCCCATTGATTTCGAGATCGGCGGCGTTTACCTGCCGCCAATCGCTCAGGCATTGTTGCTGGCCATACCGGTTTTTCTGCTGCTCGACTGGGGTTTGCGCCGGCTCGGCGTCCTGCGTTTTGTCTGGCATGAGGCGCTGTTCGAAGGCGCCCTTTATGCCTGTGTGTGCGCCGCACTGATTCTGCTGATGGGAGCCTGAAACCTTGAAGACGTTGCTCACTCGATTGACGACATTGGCGGTGGTGCTGCTGGCCGTCGTGCTCGGCTGGTTTGCCTGGGAACATTACACCCGGGCCCCGTGGACTCGGGATGCGCGGGTGAGGGCGGATGTGGTGACACTCTCGGCGGATGTTTCGGGCCGCATCGTCACACTGGCGGTGCAGGACAACCAGCATGTCGACAAGGGCCAGTTGTTGCTGGAGATCGACCCGGCTCGTTACAGCCTCGCGGTCGAGCATGCGAAACGCTCGGTGGAGGTCTCCAAGGCCACGCTCGGGCAGTCGCAAGCAGCCATCGTCGCCAGCGAAGCGTTGCTCAAACAACGCCAGAGTGAAGAGCGCCGGCGACGTACGCTCAAGCAAGGGTTCGCGATTTCCGGGGAAGAGTGGGAGAAGTCCAGTACCGACGTGGCCGTGGCCCAGGCCGATCTGTTGCGCAATCAGGCCAATCTCGGTCTCGCCGAAGCCAACGTGCAACTGGCGATTGCTGCATTGACCCAGGCCGAACTGGATCTGCAACGTACCCGAGTCGAAGCGCCGGTCAGCGGTTATGTCACTAATCTGCTGACCCGTCAGGGGGATTACGCGGTGGCCGGTAGCGCCCTGCTGGCACTGGTGGACAGCGGCTCCTTTTATGTCAGCGGCTATTTCGAGGAAACCAAACTGCCACGGATCGAGGAGGGCGACCGGGTGCGGATCGAATTGATGAGCGGGGAGAAATTCGGCGGCACCGTGCAAAGCATCGCCTTCGCCATTGCTGATCGGGAAAACGCGCCGGGCAGCCGATTGCTGGCCAACATCAACCCCAGCTACACCTGGGTGAAACTGGCGCAACGGGTGCCGGTGCGGATCGGCATCGACCCTGATTACGCAGGCAAGGATCGACTCAGAGCCGGTACCACCGCGACGGTCACGGTGCTGGAAAATCATGAAAAACAGAGACAAAAAAGCCCCGCGACCGAATGATACGCGGGGCAAAAAATTTGGTTGGTTGCGGCCAACCAAAGGAGCTCTTTAAAAAACGATTACTTGCTGGCCACCGTTTCTGGCTGCCAACCGCCACCGAGCGCCTTGTAGATCGCGACGATGCCGCGATACAGATCCACTTCGGCCTGGGCCTGGCTGTCCTCGGCGTTCAAGCGTTCACGCTGGGCGTCGAGCAGCACCAGGAAATCGGTGGTGCCTTCGCGGTAGCGAATCTCGGCGAGGTCAGCGGCCTTGCGGCTCGATTCGCTCTGACGGATCAGCGAAATCAGACGTTGCTGACGCTTGCCGTAATCGCTGAAGGCGTTTTCCGACTCTTCCAGCGCGAGCAATACTTGCTGCTCGTAGGTCGCCAGTGCGCCTTCGGCATCGGCATCGGCGCCGCGCAGACGGGCCCGCACGCTGCCGAGGTCAAACGCCGCCCAGGTGATGCTCGGGCCCAGTGCCCAGGCGTTGGCCGCCGAGGAACCGATCTGCGAACCACGCCCGGCCGTCCAGCCGAGGAAACCGCTGAGACTGACCCGTGGGAACAGGTCGGCCTTGGCTACACCGATACGCGCCGTGGCCGAAGCCAGTCTGCGTTCGGCGCTGAGGATGTCCGGACGACGCTGCAGCAGTTCGCCCGGATCACCGATCGGCAAGGCCTTCGCAATCGCCGGCAGGTCTTTCGGACTCAGGTCGACGGTCAGCTTGTCCGGACGCTCACCCAGCAGGGTGGCGATGCGGTTTTTCTGCCGAGCCTGTTCTGCCTGCAGCTGCGGCACGCTGGCTTCGACCGACGCCAGACGCGCATCGGCCCGTTCAACATCTAGCTGATCGCCAACGCCGGCGTCACGCAGGCTGATGGTGATCTTGCGCGACTCCTGCTGGTTGTTCAGGTTGGCCAGCGCGATCTTTTCCCGCAGTTGAGCACCGCGCAGTTGACCGTAAGCGTCCACCAGTTCGGCAATCATGGTGACTTGCAGTTGGTACAGATCGGCTTCGGCCGCTTGTTGGTCGGCGTCGCTGGCTTCCAGATTGCGCTGGATACGTCCGAACAGGTCCAGTTCCCAAGCCATGTCCAGGCCCAGGTCATAGCGTTCACTGTTGACCCGATTGGTGGTCTGGCCCGGGATCTGACCTTTGGCCAGATCGCTGCTGGCGCGGCTGGTGATGGTCGGCATTGCATCGTTGCTGGCGTCGTCGCGGATCGCCCGGGCGGCTTTCCAGCGGGCGAATGCCACGCGCAGTTCACGGTTGCCTTGCAGCGATTGAGTCACCAACTGGTTGAGAGTCGGATCGTCGAACTGCTGCCACCAGATGCCTTCGAATTTCGAACGGTCGAAGTTCTTCTGGCCGGCGGCGCCGTCGGTGGCGGACGTGATGTTCGCCGCCTCCGTCGTCGGGGTCTTGTAGTCAGGGCCGACGGCGCAGGCACTCAGGGCCAGCACCAGCAGGCTCGGCAGGAAGACTTTCAGACTCATTGGTGCGCCTCCAGTGGCTTTTGAAGATTTTGCGCCTTGGTCGCTTTGCGAGCTTCGCTGCGCTCCACGAAGTTGCGGATCAGCACATAGAACACGGGGGTCAGCAGCAGACCGAAGAAGGTCACACCGAGCATCCCGGAGAACACCGCCACGCCCATGGCATGACGCATCTCGGCACCGGCACCGCTGGAGAAAACCAGTGGCACCACACCCATGATGAACGCGAACGAGGTCATCAGGATCGGCCGCAGACGCAGACGGCAGGCTTCCAGTACGGCGGCCAGCGGATCGAGGCCTTCTTCCTGCTTATCCTTGGCGAACTCGACGATCAGAATCGCGTTCTTACAGGCAAGTCCCACCAGTACGATCAAGCCGATCTGGGTGAAGATGTTGTTGTCGCCGCCAGAGATGATCACACCGGTGATGGCCGACAGCAGGGTCATCGGTACGATCAGGATCACCGCCAGTGGCAGGCTCCAGCTTTCGTATTGCGCCGCGAGCACCAGGAACGCCAGCAATACGCAGAGCGGGAACACGAACAGCGCGGTGTTGCCGGACAGAATCTGCTGGTAGGTCAGGTCGGTCCACTCGTAGGTCATGCCGTTCGGAAGTTCATCCTTGAGCAGTTTCTCGATGGCTTTTTCGGCCTGGCCGGAGCTGTAGCCCGGGGCTGCGGCACCGTTGATTTCAGCGGTGATGAAGCCGTTGTAGTGCATCACGCGATCCGGGCCCGAGGTGTCGCTGACCTTGATAAAGGTCGCCAGCGGGATCATCTCGCCTTTGTTGTTGCGTACTTTCAGCTGGCCGATCTGGTCGGATTCGAGGCGGAACTGCTGCTCTGCCTGAACGTTGACCTGATAAGTACGACCGAAGCGGTTGAAGTCGTTGGCATACAGCGAACCCAGGTAGATCTGCAGGGTGTCGAAGATGTCGCTGACGGCCACGCCGTGGGTCTTGGCTTTTTCGCGGTCGATGGCGGCATCGACCTGCGGCACGTTCACGGTGTAGCTGGTGAACAGGTTGGCCAGTTCCGGAACGTTATGGCTCTTGGCAATAATATTCATGGTTTCCTTGTACAGCTCTTCGTAACCCAGGTTGCCCCGGTCTTCGATTTGCAGGCGGAAACCACCAATGGTGCCCAGACCTTGTACCGGCGGTGGCGGGAAGATCGCCATGTAGGCTTCCTGAATTCCCGCGTACTGGCCGTTCAAGGCACCGGCAATCGCACCGGCGGACATGCTCGGGTCTTTACGCTCGTCGAACGGTTTCAGGGTCACGAACACGATGCCGGCGTTCGGGCTGTTGGTGAAGCCGTTGATCGACAGGCCCGGGAACGCTACGGCGCTTTCCACGCCTGGCTGTTTCAGTGCCAGGTCGGACATGCGCTTGATGACGTCTTCAGTACGGTCCAGGCTCGCGGCGTCCGGCAGTTGTGCGAAGGCCACCAGGTATTGCTTGTCCTGGCCCGGTACGAAACCGGTCGGGGTGCTGGAGAAACCGAAGAAGGTCAGCACCATCAGGCCTGCGTACAGGAAGAGGGCGATGCCGCTGCCACGGATGACCCGGCGCACGGTACCGACGTAGCCATGACTGGCGCGGTCGAAGAAACGGTTGAACGGACGGAACAGCCAGCCACCGAAGATCTTGTCCAGCACTCGCGAGAAACGGTCTTTCGGCGCGTCGTGGCCCTTGAGCAACACGGCGGCCAGTGCTGGTGACAGGGTCAGCGAGTTGAAGGCCGAGATCACCGTAGAGATCGCGATGGTCAAAGCAAACTGCTTGTAGAACTGACCGGTCAGGCCCGAGATGAACGCGGCGGGTACGAACACCGCACACAGCACGAGCGCTGTCGCAATGATCGGGCCGGTCACTTCACCCATGGCCTTTTTGGTCGCATCGAAGGGGTTGAGCCCCAGTTCAATGTTCCGCTCGACGTTCTCAACCACCACGATGGCGTCGTCCACCACGATACCGATCGCCAGTACCAGGCCGAACAGCGACAGGGCGTTGAGCGAGAAGCCGAACAGGTGCATCACCGCAAACGTACCGATCAACGATACCGGCACCGCCACCAACGGAATGATCGAGGCGCGCCAGGTCTGCAGGAACAGGATCACCACCAGAACCACGAGAATCAGTGCTTCGAAGAGGGTGTGAACCACCGCCTCGATGGAGCCGCGCACGAAGATCGTCGGGTCATAGACGATGCTGTAGTCCATGCCTTGCGGGAAGCTTTTCTTCAGCTCTTCCATCTTGCCGCGAACTTCGTTCGAGATTTCGATGGCGTTGGAGCCCGGACGCTGGAAGATCGGGATCGCTACGGCTGGCTGGTTGTTCAGCAACGAACGCAGGGCGTACTGACTGGAGCCCAGTTCGACGCGGGCGATGTCCTTCAGGCGAGTGATTTCACCGTTGTCGCCGGCGCGAATGACGATGTTTTCGAACTCTTCCTCGGAGACCAGACGGCCCTGAGTGTTGATCGACAGCTGGAAGCTTTGCGCAGTCGGGGCAGGGGGCGCGCCCAGTTGACCGGCGGCCACCTGACGGTTCTGTTCGCGAATGGCGGTCACCACATCAGTCGCGGTCAGATTGCGCGAAGCGGTCTTGTTCGGGTCGAGCCATACACGCAGCGAGTAGTCGCCCATACCGAACAACTGCACGTCACCGACACCACCGAGGCGAGCGAGCTCATCCTTGATGTTGAGAATCGCGTAGTTGGACAGGTACAGCATGTCGTAGCGTTTGTCCGGCGAGGTCAAGTGCACAACCATGGTCAGGTCGGGCGAAGCCTTGTCGACGGTGATACCGATGCGCGTCACTTCTTCCGGAAGCTTCGGCTCGGTCCGGGTCACGCGGTTCTGCACCTGCACCTGCGCGTTGTCCAGGTCAGTGCCCAGGGCGAAGGTGATGGTCAGGGTGATCTTGCCGTCAGCGGTGGATTGCGAGGACATGTACAGCATGTTCTCGACGCCGGTGATGGCTTGCTCCAGTGGAGCCGCCACGGTTTCACCGATGACTTTTGGGTTGGCGCCCGGGAAGTTGGCACGCACCACCACGGTCGGTGGCACGACTTCCGGGTATTCGCTGATCGGCAACTGGAACAGCGAAATCGCACCGGCGATCAGGATCAACAGCGACAGCACCGCTGCGAAGATCGGCCGTGAAATGAAGAATTGGGAAAAATTCATCGGAGTTGTCGTCCCTTAACCGCGTGGGGTCGCAGCAGCCAGTTTCACAACCGAACCCGGCGCGCCTTTGGCTGGTGCGACTTTGGGCAGGTTGCTGGCTTCCAGCGCTTGTCGTTGTTGAGCGAGAGCGGCAATGGTTTGCTCGCTGGCCATCGGGATCACTTCAGGCGTAACCGGCGAGCCAGGACGAACCCGTTGCAGACCCTTGACGATGATTGTGTCGTCCTTGTTCAGGCCGCTGCGCACGATACGCAGGCCTTCGATCTTCGGACCGAGTTCAACGGCGCGGTAGACGGTCTTGTTGTCGCCATCCATCACCAGCACGAACTTCTTGCCGAGGTCGGTACCGACCGCTTCATCGTTGATCAGCATGGCGTTGTAGGTGCCGCTGCCGACCAGTTTCAGACGTGCATACAGGCCCGGGGTGTAAGTGCCGTCGCTGTTGTCGAACACGGCGCGACCACGGATGGTGCCGGTTTTCGGGTTGACCTGGTTGTCGACGAAGTTCATTTGGCCCAGGTGCGGGTTGCCGTCTTCATTGGACAGGCCCATGTACACCGGGGTAGTGGCGCCGCGCTGACCCTGACGGGCGAGCTGGGTGTATTTGAGGAACACACGCTCGTCGGCGTCGAAGTAGGCGTAGACCTTGTCGGTGGAAACCACGCTGGTCAGCGGAGTGGTGTCGGCGGTCACCAGGTTGCCCGCGGTGATTTCGGCACGGCTGACGCGGCCACTGATTGGCGCAGTGACGCGGGTGAAGCTCAGGTTCAGCTTGGCCAGGTCCAGTTGCGCTTGCAGCGCGCCAACAGCGGCTCGGGCTTCTTGTGCAGCGCTGGTACGCGAGTCGGCCAATTCGGCGGAGATGGCGTTGCTGGCACGCAGGCGTTCGCCACGGCCGGCTTCGTTTTCGCTGCGTGTGGCATTGGCACGGGCCTGGGCAACCAGCGCTTCGAGGCGGCGGACCTCAGCCTGGAACGGACGCGGGTCGATCTGGAACAGCAGGTCGCCTTTCTTGACCAGAGCACCTTCGGTGAAGGCGACTTCGTCGATCTGGCCGGAGACCCGCGGACGGATTTCAACGGTTTCCGGCGCTTCGAGGCGCCCGGTGAATTCGTCCCACTCGTTGACCGGTTGTTCCAGCACCTTGGCCACGCTGACCTTGGCAGCAGGCATGGCCGCCGCGGTTTCCGGAGTCTTGCCGCAGGCGCTCATCACCAGCACGGCCAACAGAGCCAACGGGAAGCGCAAATGTTTGAGTGATTGTTCCATGGATGCATCCGCCAATGTATTGAAGATGGGCGGATGATGATCGGCGGGTCGATAGCAAACGAATCGAATGACACGAAGGTAACTATCATTCGGAATGATATAAGCCCGAGAGAAGCCCTCTAGCATGCGCCTTTCGTTAGGGGGCTATCAATTGGCCTGATGACAATTCTGTGTTGCGCGATCGGCAACTGTCGCAGGCGAAATTGCTGGGTGAGGATTATGCGGCGATTAAATGCTGCGCTGAAGTTACCGAGCCTCGACATTCTTGCGGAGCATATGGCGCTTGTTTACAAAGACCTCGCCTGGCTGCTGGATCAATACGCCAACATCAAGAGTCCTGTTACCCCGAACAGGCAACCCACAACATTTCGCTCTAACATGACCTGATACTCATACCTCGATGTTTTGCCAATCCCGGACCCTTTGTTTATGAGAGATCTGCCCCCGACCGCGACTTTGCGGGCTTTCGAAGTATCCACCCGGCACCCGACGTTCACCGCCGCCGCGCAGGAATTGCATGTGACCCAGAGCGCGGTCAGCCATCAGCTTCGGCATCTGGAAGAACTTTGGGGCTTGCAGCTGTTTGAACGGGGCAAGTCGTTACGCCTTACGCCTGCGGGCGCTACCCTGGCGCCGATTGTGCGTGAGTTTTTCATGAGCCTTGAGGCAACGCTGGCTGATCTGCGTGAGCAAAAGGGCAGGGTCCGGCTCAGCGTCAGCACAACCTATTCCTTTGCGTTGAAATGGTTGCTGCCACGCTTGCCGAGTCTGGCCCGCCAGCACCCGGAACTGTTGGTGTCGCTGGACACCACGGACAAGGTCATCCATTTCGCCAGCAGCGAAGCCGATGTCGCGATCCGCTTGGGCAAGGGCAACTATCCCGGTCTGTATTCACAGTTTTTGTTCGGTGAGCAGGTTTTCCCGGTGGCCAGCCCCGAACTGCTGCAACGCGTCGGAATGCCGGGCAGTCCCGCCGATTTGTTGCAGTTGCCGCTGCTTGCTCGTGACGGCGCCGAACTTGCGCCGAAATGGGAAGCATGGTTCCAGTCGGTCGGGCTGGCATTTTTGCCGCTACGGGAAAGCGTCAGATTTGGCGATACCAATATGACGGTGGAGGCGGCTTTGCTCGGCCATGGCATTGCCCTGGTACGCAGCGGGCATGTCGAGAAGGAAATCGGCGATGGCCGTCTGGTGCGGCTGTTCGATGTGCCGTTTCAGTCACCGCTCGCCTACTACTTCGTTTGCCCCAAGGGCGTTGAGACGCAGCCGCACATTGAGAGTTTTCGCGAATGGCTGCTCGGTGAGGCGCTCAAAGTGCAAGGCGGGCAGGTTTGAAGGCATGAATAATCACTCATGGAGCAATGAGGAGCCTTCTCTGTAATCCGGCCGTTCGGGCTGCCTAAAATGGCCAATGCCTACTCATCTCGTCCTCCTTGTCCTGTTCGCCGCGCTGCTGCACGCCGGCTGGAATGCATTGCTGCGCGGCGGTGCCGATCGGCTCTGGTCGATGACGGTGATGTGCGTTGCAATCGCCATAGTCTGTGCAGTTGCCGCGATGTTCATGGTGGCGCCTGCGCCTCAGAGCTGGGGGTATGCGCTGCTGTCGGCATTGCTGCACGTCGGCTACAACCTGTTTCTGGTGCGCAGTTACCGGGTCGGCGATCTGGGACAGATTTATCCGATTTCGCGCGGCTCATCGCCCGCGTTGATCACGCTGGGCGCCGCATTGTTTGCCGGCGAAACCATCACCCCCGGCGAATTGCTCGGCATTGCTCTGGTGTCTGGCGGGATCATTTCGCTGGCCTTCCGGGGACGCAGCCTGTCGGTGCCCAGCCTGCCTTACGCATTGGGAACCGGCTGCTTTATCGCGGCTTATAGCGTGGTCGACGGCATTGGCGCGCGGCTGTCCGGCGCGCCGCTGGCCTACACGGTGTGGATGAGTGCCTTGTGGGGCGTGCTGATGCCGGTGGTCTACATCGTTCTGCGCGATGCCCGCAGCCTGTTTTCGATTCGGCCCGGAATGTTCGCTGCGGCAATGGGCGGGCTGGTCTCTCTGCTTGCCTATGCAATCGTTATCTACGCGATGAACGAAGCCCCGCTGGGCGCGGTGTCAGCCTTGCGCGAAACCAGCGTGCTGTTTGCGGCGCTGCTTGGTTACTTGTTCCTCGGTGAAACACTTACCGTCCGCCGGATACTGGCCTGTGTGGTGATCGCCAGCGGCGCGATCATCATCGGCTGACTCGGCATCATCTGCTAAGGAGTAGTTTCATGGTTAACGTCTCGCAGGCTCCGCTGATTCTGATCACAGGTGGCAGTCGGGGAGTGGGCGCCGCCACCGCCCGACTCGCTGCTGCTCAAGGCTACGATGTCGCGATCAGTTACGTTGCCAATGAGTCCGCCGCGCTGGCAGTGGCGGCGGATGTCGAAGCGCTGGGACGCAAGGCGTTGGCGATGCGCGCCGACAGCGCCGACCCCGAGCAGGTCGCGAGTCTTTTTACCGCGATCGACCGCACGTTCGGGCGCATCGATGTCCTGGTCAATAACGCTGGTGTGCTGGCGCAACAGTCACGCCTGGAGGACCTGGGCTTCGCGCGCATGCAACGCATCTTTGCGGTCAATGCTCTCGGGCCGATACTGTGCGCCCAACAGGCCGTGAAGCGCATGTCCCTGCGGCACGGCGGTGCGGGCGGCGTGGTGATCAATGTGTCGTCGGCCTCGGCACGTCTGGGCAGTCCGAATGAATATGTCGACTACGCAGCATCGAAAGGCGCGCTGGAAACGTTCACCATCGGGTTCGCCAAAGAGGTGGCCCGTGAGGGCATTCGCGTCAACTGTATCCGACCGGGGCACATCTATACCGACATGCACGCCAGCGGCGGCGAGCCGGGGCGGGTCGATCGGGTCAAGGACTCGATCCCGATGGGCCGGGGCGGGCAGCCGGAGGAAGTGGCGCGGGCCATTTTGTGGCTGGCTGGTGCAGAAGCATCATTTGTTACCGGTACATTCCTCGACGTAACCGGCGGCAAATGACTCAGAGGCGAGGATCATTGACTCCGTGCGCTGGACTTCAAGTAGTCGCGGGCTGCCTCGCCTTGCGACTCAAGCCCGGTGTCCTGCCCGTAATGCGCTTGAATGCACGACTGAACGCAGCCTGGGACGTATAACCCAAACGCTGCGCCACCTCTTCGATCGGCAGCCTTTCGAGCGTCAGCCACTGGCTTGCAAGCCGCATTCGCAGTTCGGTCACGTAGCGCAGCGGAGTCATGCCAATCGTGACCTGGAAGCGCTCCGCGAATACCGAGCGCGAGGTATTGCAGTGCTCTGCCAACTGCGCAACGGTCCAGTCGCGGCCCGGTTCTTGATGGAGCGCAAGCAGTGCACCGGCCAGGCGTGGATCGCGCAAGGCGGCGATCAGCCCCGAAGCATTGCCGCAGGCACACTCGACCCAGCCGCGAACGACCATGGCGGCCACCACGTCGGCCAACCGCGCGAGGATGCCGGCAAAGCCCACACGGGCGGCGCTGACCTCGCGCTCCATGGTGGTCAGGATCGGTACCAGCCCGGGATAACGCTGGCCACCGGCATCAATCAGCATCAGGCCCGGCATCAGCTGGCCAAGGCAATGGATACTGCCCAACTCAAACTCCATGCAACCACTGAACAAAATAGTGCTCGGCGTTGGGCTGGCGTCGGCTCCGGTATCCACCGCGCTGACGGTTTCACCCAAGGTTTCGCCGTCTAGACCGTCGATGTCTTGAACAGGCGCGTCCGGATGGGAAAACAGTTGATGAGCCGCGCCATGGGAAATGAACACGGCGTTGCCGGCAGACAGCGCGTACCTGTTGCCGTCCTCCATTCGCAATTGCGCATTGCCGATGGCCATGAAGTGGAACCAGGCGTGCCCAGGTTTTTCCGCGAAGCTCAATCCGAACGTTGGACCCGCCTGGATACGCCGGTATTCAACGCCACGCAGGCGCATGCCGCGCAACAGCTCGTTGATGAGGTCCGAGGAAAGAGCAAATTGGTCTGCAGGCATCGTTCAGGTGTTTTAATCAAAAAATAGAGACTTTGAATCATAGATCATCCAGTTTTCGGCGCCTAGACTCGGCTCGCAATGAACATTGGGAGATCCGTGCAATGACTGACTGTGTATGTAACGCCGTATCCGACCGCCATCCCGGCGTCGGCGCGGATGTAGAGCCTGCGACGCCCGCGTGGATGGCCGTCTTCTCGTTGGCAATGGGTGTGTTCGGGTTACTCACCGCTGAGTACCTTCCGGCGAGTTTGTTGACGCTGATGGCTACCGACCTGGGAGTGTCCGAAGCGCTGGCTGGCCAGGCGGTGACGGTGACAGCCGTGGTGGCGCTGTTCGCTGGCTTGTTGGTGCCAGGCCTGACCCGCGGCATCGACCGACGTTGGGTGTTACTGGGCTTTTCCACGTTGATGGTCGCCTCGAATCTGTTGGTCGCCGTTTCCTCCAGCTTCGCGGTGCTGTTGTTGATGCGCATCTTGCTGGGTATTGCCCTTGGCGGGTTCTGGAGCATGGCGGCAGCGGTAGCGATGCGCCTGGTGCCGAGTGCCTTGTTGCCTCGGGCGCTTTCGATCATTTTCAGCGGCATAGCCATTGGGACGGTAGTTGCAGTGCCGCTGGGCAGTTATCTGGGCGGGTTATATGGCTGGCGCAGCGCGTTCTTTGCAGCGGCGGCGGTAGGCATGGTGACCCTGGCTTTCCAGTCGCTCACTCTGCCGCGCCTCGCGCCGCGCCGGCCGGCAAGACTGCGCACCGTTTTCGAGGTGTTGCAGCGTCCGGGCATCGCCATGGGCATGTTCGGTTGTGTACTGGTGCACAGCGGGCACTTCGCGATGTTCACTTATGTTCGGCCATTCCTTGAAGGGACTACCGGCATCGGCCCGCAAGGGCTGTCGCTGATGCTGCTGGGGTTCGGTGTGGCGAACTTCGTCGGCACGTTGTTAGCCGGGAAGCTGCTGGAGCGCTACCCGCTGGCCACTCTGGTGTTGATGCCCGCGCTGGTCGGCGTCGCAGCACTGGCGTTGGTGCTGTTGCCGGCGTCGGTGCCGGGGCAGGCGGTATTGCTGGCGATCTGGGGTCTGGCCTTTGGTGGTGTGCCGGTGGCGTGGTCGAATTGGGTCGCCAACGCGGTACCTGATCAGGCGGAAAGCGCTGGAGGCATGGTGGTGGCGTCTGTGCAGTCGGCCATCGCAACAGGCGCCGCCGCTGGCGGTGCGGTATTCAGCCTCGGTGGGAGCGCAGGCGTATTCGTCGCAGCGGCCGCGCTGATGCTACTGGCCGCGCTGCTGATTGCTCTGCGGGTCCGCGTGCCTTCTGTCCATGGCGTTCGCCAGGCCAAACCCGCGTTGCACCTTTGATCCGGCTTGCACGCTACAGCCTTGGGTACCGGTAGCGGGTGGGCTGTAATCGCGAAGTGCACTGGAAGTGACTGGATTTCCAGGATCCATGAAAAGCCAGAAATGATCAGATGAACAGCCCGCCCGGCGAAACCTAGAGACTGTCAGGGTCGCCGAAGAACATCTGAATCCGCGATCGCAACCACCGCTCACCCGGATCGTTGTCCTGCGACCCGCGCCAGGCCATGTGCAGTTCGAAGGTGCGCGTCGGCAGCGGTGGGTCTTCGGCGCGCAGGCCGCCAGCGGCTGTCAGGGCTTCCGCCGTGTAATCGGGGACGGTCGCGACGATGTCGGTGCCCGCCAGCAGCGTACCCAGTCCATTGAACTGCGGCACCGCCAGGACCACATGCCGTTTACGTTCGAGTTTTTCCAGTTCTTCATCGACGAAACCACTGAGGTCGCCGGCAAACGACACCAGCGCGTGCGGTCGGGCGCAGTAATCGTCCAGGCTCAGCGGTCCCGGCACGGTATCGGCGCGCAGCAATTTGGGGGCGCTACGGCGCAAGACCTTGCGTTTGGCGTTGGCTGGCAGGTCGGTGGTGTAGCTGACGCCGATGGAGATTTCGCCGGAGGCGAGCAGGCCGGGCATCAGGATGTAGTTGACGCGACGCACCACCAGCACAATGCCGGGCGCCTCGGCGCGCAGGCGCTTGAGCAGCATCGGCAGCAATGCGAATTCGACATCGTCCGACAGGCCGATGCGAAATACCGAAGTGCTGGTGGCCGGGTCGAATTCCGCTGCACGGCTGACGGCGGTGGAAATCGAGTCCAGGGCCGGGGAGAGCAGGGCGAAGATTTCCACCGCGCGGGCGGAAGGTTCCATGCTGCGTCCGGTGCGCACGAACAAGGGATCGTCGAACAGGCCGCGCAGGCGCGATAGCGCCGCGCTGATCGCCGGCTGTCCGAGGAACAGCTTTTCCGCCGCACGGGTCACGCTGCGCTCATGCATCAGCGTTTCGAACACGATCAACAGGTTGAGGTCGACACGACGCAGGTCATTACGATTCATCTGGAGTCCTGGCAGAGTCATCAAGCTTGACGAGAGCGACCATATGAGAACAATGGCCGGCATGAATCTTACGGGGAAAGGCTGGTACTCTGCACCGGGTAATTCAGCTTTACTGAGAAGGCGGCAGCAGATTTTTCATGGATTTTTTCAATGCTGGCCATGCTGCGGAATCAATGACAGGCATGTCGACTATTAATAGCCACTGATAGTCTTGGCTGGAAAGCCCAGATAGAGTTCAGGGCATTAGAGGTTACTTTGACGAGGTTTGCGATGTCCCGCACGATCCGTTTTCACAAGTTTGGTCCGGCCGAGGTGCTCAAATGCGAAGAGCATGCGGCTGCTCAGCCAGGTCCTGGCGAAGTGCAGGTGCGTGTCGAGGCAATCGGCATCAGCTGGTATGACACGCTGTGGCGCCAGAATCTGGCATCGTCCCAGGCGCGTCTGCCTTCGGGCCTCGGTCATGAAATGGCCGGTGTGGTCACGGCGATCGGCGATGGTGTCGAAGATCTGGCAGTGGGCGACAAGGTGGCCAGTTTCCCGGCCGAGAGCCCCAACGATTACCCGGTCTACGGCGAACTGATCGTTCTGCCGCGCACCGCGCTGACCCGGTATCCGGACGTGCTCAGCCCGGTTGAAGCCAGCGTGCATTACACGCCGTTGTTGATTGCCTATTTTGGTTACGTTGATCTGGCACGGGTCAAACCCGGGCAGTTCGCCCTGGTGACCGACGCCAGCCACTGTGCCGGTCCATCCTTTGTCCAGTTGGGCAAGGCGCTGGGTGTGCGGGTGATTGCTGCCACCAAAACGGCGGAGGAACGTGAGTATCTGCTGTCTCTCGGTGCCGAAAAAGTAATCGTCACCGAAGAAGAAGACCTGTTGATGCGAATCAACAAGATCACCGACAACCGCGGCGTCGATGTGGTGTTCGATGGTCTCGGCGGGCCACAGATGTCGCTGCTCGGTGATGTATTGGCACCCCGTGGCAGCCTGGTGCTGTACGGCTTGCAGGGTGGCAACCAGACGCCGTTCCCGGCCTGTGCGGCGTTCCAGAAGAACATTCAGTTCTTCGTGCACTGCATCGGCAACTTCACCGGCAAGCCGGAGCTGGGCATCATCCAGGATCACGTCGCCTTGCAGCGTGCCTTGCGTGATATCAACCAACTCACCGCTGACCGTGTACTGCTTCCGCTCAAGACCCGGGTTTTCCCGTTCAACGAGTTTGTCGAAGCTCACCGCTACATGGATGAATGTCCGTGCCGCGAGCGGGTTGCCCTGCAAATCGAAACTGCCTGACCTTTCCAATCAGAGTCCGTGGCCCCACGGACTCTTGTGCGTTTTATCCTTCAGACATCAAGAACCCCTGGGTCAGACACCTGGGGACGTTCAGCAACTGAACTGGTTTTTGCTCTTGATCTGTATCTTCTAATTGCCCTCCAGACCCTGATAATTGAATGACTACTTTCATCTCAAGGAATGAGCTATGTCTGTGCATTCTATTTGTCCCGTGCAGTATCGATCAGCTGTTTATCATCGCACTTCAAACTTCTGTTTAAAGTTTGTAGGGGATCCATGTAATCCCTTCTTTATTTCTTGTGCTCATTATGTGCAGGGTCTTGTAAGAAGTTTCCTAGGAAAACTAAAGCTTACCGAGAGCCCTGCAATGACGGGGCCTGAGCTCGCATTGGTCATGATGACTAAATGCCACGCGCATAACTGTTTCAAATAACTACAAAAACTTAAGTGTTAGCATTTCAGCGTCTATTAATTAATGAAGCGTGATTGCGCGCTCGCCCCGCGTGGGTGCGTGATATAAAACCTTTGATACCGGGTGAAGTACTGATGAGCACGATCCATGATCAGGCAATGAATTATGTCTACCAGCAAGTATTGCAGAGACTGCTGAGTTTCTTTTCCCGTGCCGAACGAACGGCATTGCAGCTATTGATCCAGCGCATTGCGGTTGCTGCCGGGGGCATGGAGCGTATCGGTGAATTCAAGGTATTGGTGACTCAATCCGGCACACGCGACTGTTGCTACAGCCTGGCCTTGTTACGTGCAGCGCAACTGAGCATTGCCGGCCGAGCACCTGCCACATTCCAGTTGAGGGTCGCGACGCTGCGTTGCAATGGCGTACCGGCTTCGGCATTGCACAACATGCATCGCAGCTTCAGCGCGCTGTTCCTGCACGACGATCCAAGGGTCGAGCTTTTGATGGTGGATCATCGCGAGATCCTGCCGTTCAACCATCTGGCACCTGTCTGCGACGAGGGGCGCGAGGCCGGCAGACTCAACCTGCTGATGATAGGGCATCGCCGTGGATGGGATGAAGATCTGACACTCTGGGACGACCTGTTTCTGACCACTGCCGAATTCTACGGTCAGGTCGCCCGCTGGAATAACGGTGTCGACGCCTTGATCAGTAGCGACAACGCGCGCCGTCAGGAGCAATTTATCGACGGCCTGGACCGCGCAGTGCGCAAGGCCGGCCTTGGCGGACTGGCGCGAAAGGGGGGAGGGTTTGATGAATTGTTCGGATTGCTCGATAGCGTCGGTGGCGATTGCTTTCGCGAAGTCTATTCCCAGGACGATCGGGTACCCTGGCGGCCGCTCGGCGAATTCGAAGCCTGTCGTCGAACCGGCTATATCGGCATCGACGATATGGTCGTCGGCAAAATGGAGGAACGCTGGCCCTTGCTCAGCGATTTCCTCGGGTTTCAGGCCGATGACCTGATGCTTGAAGCCCGCACCGGTGAATGCACCGACCCCTTGGTGGGCGCCTACCTGAAGGGGTTGCAAGCCAGTTATATCGAAGGGCGCGACTACGAAGCCGGTGTATCGGACTATCTGCAGCAATACCTGGCGGCGATGCGCCGCAGGAACACACCCGAACAGATTTGCGAACGTTTCATTGCCACATTCTGCAATCTGTCCGATCCCGTCGGACAGCGGGCGCTGGCAGCGGCGGCGCTGCAAAAGAATTTCGGCCTCAACGAGCCGCAGCTGGTTTGCCTGCTGTTCGCGCCGTTCATCAATGCCGGCGCCGGCCTTGAACGCTTCCTGCGCACCTGCCATCCCGGCATGCTGGTCGCCATGCCGGATCTGCACCGTGCCATGCAAGGCCTGCACGCGCCAGAGCAGGTCTTGCAATGGATGACCGATGTCAGCGGCATGCCTTTGCGCCTGATCTGCCGGTTGTATGCAATGGATGCTGTCCGGATGGGCGATCACGCCAAGACGCATGAGCTGCCCGAGCACGAGGTCACTGCGAGTGACCGATCGGCGGAAGGTTGAGTGCGAATTTGCTGCTCCGTCACGCGGATGTGTCTGCGGGCATCTGGTCATGAGTGAGTCGCAAGCGTCCGATTTTGCCTATCAGGCGGTGTATCGCTACCTGACGCAACTGATCAGCGAACCGGGCAATCAGGGACCTGTTCGACTGCCATCGTTAAGGCAACTGGCCGAGCGTTTGAACGTATCGATCTCGACCATTCAGTACGCCTACGCACTGTTGGAGAAAGAAGGCCGGGTCTATTCCGTGGCCAAATCAGGTTACTTTGCGCAGGCGACATCCACGATCATGCCGCCCGGTCGCGGCAGTGATTTGCTGGAAACGGTCTACGTCAACGCCAGATGCGCCGGCATGCACGTACTGAGTGCCGATGAGCCGGCCTTGGTCCAGCCCCTGGATCGCCCCTTGCTGACGATTGAGCGAGAACTGTTGCGCCAGTATCCCCAGCACTTGCAAGCGCCTGCCCAGCCTTGCGGAGAGCTGGAACTGCGCACATTGCTGGCGGCTCGCTACACCTCATCGGCGAAGCATTGCTGGCACGCCGAGGATGTCTACATCGGTGCCGATCTGAGAGGAGTGCTGGAGATCCTGATCGCAGTGCTCCAATTGCGCCACGCAACCGTAGTCGTCGAGTCGCCGTGTGACTGGATGATCCTGCGCTTGCTTGAGTCTGCCGAAGTCCGGGTCATCGAACTCCCGATTCAACCAGACGGGGCGCTCGATCTGCAGACACTGCAGAGGCTGCTCGAAACCGAGCGGGTACGGCTGATCCTGCTGTCCTCGAAATTGAACATGCCCCACGGGAGCCGTATACCTCAGGACAGTCGCCAAGCCGTCGCGCAGTTGCTCGCGAATCATGGCACCTGGGTTCTGGAGAATGATTGTCATGGCGAGTTGCTGGACAAAGATGACGGTGAGCCACTGCGCGAACTGGTGGATCCCGACCGGCTGCTGGTCTTTTCCATGTTCGAAAAAATCATCGGGGTTGAAGCGCCCTACGGGTTTGTCCTGTCGCGACAATGGCGCGCCGATTTGCAGCGTCACTTCCTGTTGCGTTCGTTTCGTCTGTCACCGATCCGTCAGAAGGCCATTGCCCGACTCTATGGGAGCGGGCGGGTCGAACAGCACTTGCCGATACTCAGGCGCATACTCAGGGAGCGTCGGACCCGATGGGTCGAGCTGATAAGAGAGCGCCTGGGCGACGTTCTGCAGCTCGTCGAGCCCCAGGGCGGCGCGACGATCTGGCTGCATTCAGCGCATCCGGTCGCGATGGATTCAGTGTTTCAACGGCTGCTCAGACAGCATGTACTGATCGCGCCGGGGGAGTTGTTCAGTCTTCAGGGCCTGCATGCACAGCACTTGCGTCTAAGCGTGACTAGCAGCATGGAACACGAGTTGTTAAGACTTGTCGGACTGCTTGGGGATGCGTTGCGACTGGCTCCGCGGACAGATGCGCGAAAACACCCGGCTTGTACGCAATAGACCCCATCGCGCTCCGGAGCAACTGCCAGTAAACTCCGTTGTAATTTCCTGAACCACTCTATTTCAGAGGTTTTGCATGACACTCAGTCCTTTTGCGGGCAAACCGGCACCGGCAGAATTGTTGGTCGACATCCCGCGACTGGTTACGGCGTATTACACCGGTCAACCCGACGCCTCGGTTTCCACCCAGCGTGTGGCGTTCGGCACCTCCGGGCACCGGGGCAGTTCCTTTGATTTGAGTTTCAACGAGTGGCACGTTCTGGCCATCAGCCAGGCGATCTGCCTGTACCGCGAAGCCCAGGGCATCACCGGCCCGCTGTTTGTCGGTATCGACACGCATGCGCTGTCGACTCCGGCCGGGGCCAGCGCCCTGGAAGTACTGGCGGCCAATGGCGTGACCGTGATGATCGCCGAAGGGGATGAGTACACCCCGACCCCGGCGGTTTCTCACGCCATTCTCTGCTACAACCGTGGTCGCACCACGGGTCTTGCCGACGGCATCGTCATCACGCCGTCGCACAACCCGCCTCAGAGCGGCGGTTACAAGTACAACCCAACCAACGGTGGCCCGGCCGACACCCACATCACCAAGTGGATCGAAGCCAAGGCCAACGAACTGCTGGCCAACAAACTGGCCGGCGTCAAACGCATCAGCTACGAGCAAGCGCTCAAGGCCGGCACCACCCACCGTCACGACTACGTCAACACCTACGTCGCCGACCTGATCAACGTCATCGACTTCGATGCCATTCGCGGCGCCAAACTGCGCCTGGGCGTCGATCCGCTGGGCGGAGCAGGGGTGCGCTACTGGTCGGCGATTGCCGAGCACTATCGTCTGGACCTGGACGTGGTGAACAAGGAAGTCGATTCGACGTTCCGTTTCATGACCGTCGACTGGGACGGGCAGATCCGCATGGACCCATCGTCCAGCCATGCCATGCAAGGCCTGATCGGTCTGAAGGAGCGCTTTGACGTGGCCTTCGCTTGCGACCCGGATCACGACCGTCACGGCATTGTCACTCCGTCCGGTGGCCTGCTGGCACCGAACAACTACCTGGCCGTGTCAATCGACTACCTGTTCCAGAACCGTCCACAATGGCGCGCCGACGCGGCTGTGGGTAAAACCGTGGTCAGCAGCGGTCTGATCGATCGCGTGACCAAACGTCTGGGCCGTCGCCTGTACGAAGTGCCGGTCGGCTTCAAATGGTTCGCCGATGGCCTGTTCGACGGCTCGCTGGGTTTTGGTGGCGAAGAAAGCGCCGGCGCCTCGTTCCTGCGCAAGGACGGCGGTGTATGGAGCACCGACAAGGACGGTCTGATTCCCGCCCTGTTGGCTGCTGAAATGACTGCCCGTACCGGTCGCGACCCAAGCCAGGCCTACCGTGCATTGACCGACGAATTGGGCGAACCGTTCTCCGTGCGTGTCGATGCCAAGGCCAACCCGGAGCAGAAGGCCCTGCTGAGCAAGTTGTCGCCGGAGCAGGTCACCTCGACCGAGCTGGCGGGCGAGAAGATCCAGAGCATTCTCAGCAAGGCTCCAGGCAACGATCAGGCCATTGGCGGTCTGAAGGTGATGACCGAAAACGGCTGGTTCGCTGCGCGTCCGTCGGGCACCGAAGACATCTACAAGATCTACGCCGAAAGCTTCATCGGCGACGACCACCTCAAGCAACTGGTGGCTGAAGCGCAAACCCTGGTAGACGGTGCGATCAGCACTAAATAATTCCAGACAACGGAAAAGGGCGACCTGAGGTCGCCCTTTTTTGTGCCCGCGATTCGCCGATCAGGCGAGATCCACCAACACGATCTCGCTGTCTTCCAGCGCGGTTACAGTCAACACCTGTTCATCGGCCACCGCCACACCGTCTCGAGCTTGTGCGCGCAAGCCATTGACTTCAATGACGCCCTTGGCCGGAACCAGATACGCACGACGTCCGGCATCGAGGCGATATTCAGCGGTTTCCCCGGCCTTGATATTGGCCGCCACCAAGCGCGCGTCGGCGCGGATGCGCAGGCTCTGATCGTCACCGTCCTTGCCGCTGGCGAGGGTCACGAAACCTTCGCGGTCGCCTTTCGGGAACGGTTTGGCGCCCCAGGACGGTGGTGCGCCGGTTTCGGTCGGCAGAACCCAGATCTGGAAAATCCTGGTGTCCGTTGCTTCCAGGTTGTATTCGCTGTGGGCGATCCCGGTGCCGGCACTCATCACTTGTACGTCGCCAGCTTCGGTGCGGCCCTTGTTGCCCAGGTTGTCCTGGTGGGTGATCGCGCCTTCACGCACGTAAGTGATGATTTCCATGTCGCGGTGCGGGTGAGTAGGGAAGCCCGTGCCGGCGGCAATGATGTCGTCGTTCCATACGCGCAGATTGCCCCAGCTCATGCGTTGCGGATCGTAGTACTCGGCGAACGAAAAATGGTGATGGGCATCCAACCAGCCGTGATGGGCGCCGCCCAGCGAGCTGAAAGGTCTGAGTTCAAGCATGATCGTCTCCTCAAAAGGTTCGTCATGGGGCGCGATGCCTGAGCCACGAAGCGAGACCGGTGATTGATGGCAGCCATCATCTATCAGTCAATCATCGATAAAAAGCGTAAAAACTGCGGCATTCCAATCGAATCGGTTGATATGAAAAAGGCTCGAAACCGTCTCATCCCACCTTCAATTCATCGCCTAAACCAATGACCTGTAAGCATTTCGCTAGAACAAAAAAGCAAATGCAGACACCATAGCCCTCAACAGCCTCACATCCGGAGTCCGTCAGCGTGGCGCAACACACCCCCGATCTTCCTCCCGAACTTCGTCCCCTGGCCGAGATGCCCTGGTTCAAACGCCTGGCGGCGCGTTTCCTTGGCCACGGTCTGACGCGGCTGCGTGCTCAGCACCGTGCCTCGTGGCTGCACGGCCAGGCTGACGGTTTTCGCAGCGGGCATACCGCCGGCGTGGATTACGGGTACAAGGAAGGCAAGGCTGACGGGCTGGAAGAGGGCCGCCAGGTCTTGTTGATCCGCGACAGTCGCAATACCGAGCATCGGCCACCCGGTATCGACAAACACCTGTTCGACGACTGGCGCCTGCCGCTCAGCGCAGAGCTGAAGAAGCGCATGAAAGCCGACGTCGCGCGCCTGTTACCGGCCCATGCACAGCCGAGCGTTGCGCAATGGAAGATGATTTTCAGCGATACCCCGTCAACCTCGGTGATTGCCGGCGCCGGAGCCGGCAAGTCGACCACGCTGGTGCTGCGGATCCTGCTGCTGACTCACTACCTGGGATTTGAGCTGGATTCGATGACCGTGGTGACCTTCACCCGCGAGTCGCGCAAGGACTTCATCAACAAACTGATCGAACTGTTCGCATTGTGGGGCCGGGCACTCAGTCAGAAAGACGCGCGGGATCTGGTGCGCACCTTTCACTCGCGGATCCTGCCGATGGTCCGCAGCCTGCCGGGTTTCGAGCGCTTGCAGGCATTCGAAAACCTCAGCCACCGCGCGCCGGGTGGAGATGAAGACGTCGACAGCAATCCGTTCGATCTGCGCATCAACGACGCACAACGCCAGCAGCTCAACGCCTGTTACCACCGTCTCTACAAAGAAGATCCGCGCTTTGCGCAACTGATCCAGCCGCTGTCCCGGCACGCCTTGCAGCTCAAGGAGCTGGAACGCGATCACCCGGACGTGCAAAAGCGCGTCGCTGTAACAGAGCTGGCGGCCCGGCGCGATGAAGAGCTGTGCGACATGATCGAGGACATGTGGCTCCGCACAGGCGCCTGGCCGATCAAGGGTATCGAGCCCAGCCGTCAGACATTCGAAATCAACGGCGCGTCGTTCCATTGCCACGGCTACATTCCGAGCCTGGGCGCCTGGGTGGTATTGGGTTTCGATCCTCGGGAAAACCCGCAGGTCTGCCGTCCCAATGCCAAGCTGACGGTGCGTGCAGAGTGGGCAGTCAAGCGCACTCTGTTTCAAGCTTTCTGTCGTAAACCATTGATTTGGCTGGATAGCTACGAGTCATCAAAACGTTTATTGGCCACGCTGGCGGGTGATGTCAGCGCCGGCCCCGGCTTCGACTACAAGGTCAAGGGCGAGCTCGCATCGGCGCCATTGCTCGACTGTTTTGTCGCCGCCGCAGGCTTCATCGAGAACCTGGGCCTGGACGTGCCGGACGCCGTTGGCCGCATGAGTTTCGCCAAGGACGATCCGGACCGGTTTTTCTTCGAAGCTTTAAGCCTGTTCTGGCGAGCGCTGGAGGACCATTTGCTTGATCAGAAGCCGCCAGTCATGACCTACAACCGGATGTTCGCGCTGTTCAGCGAGCATTCGCCGGAAAACTTCAAGCTGCTCAGTGATGAGCTGCTGCGGCCGATGTCGCACCTGATGATTGATGAGTTTCAAGACGTTTCACCGCAGATCGTCTCGTGGATCCGCGCGAGCCTCTCGGAAATCCGCAGTCGTGGCCCGGCCATGCACGTCGGACGAGGTGCGCAGCGATCGTCGCTGCTTTGCGTGGGCGATGACTGGCAATCGATCTACGGTTGGCGCGGCAGCTCGCCGAGTTACTTCATGGAGTTCAACAAGGAATTCCCGTCGCCGAGCACGACGCGGGTGATGCTCAGCGACAACTATCGCAGCCATCAGCACATCATCGACGCGGCAGAACACATCGTCCGGGCAGCGCCGGCCATCCCGGGCAAGAAGGCCAAGGCCAGCGGCGAGGAGAGGCCGTTGCAGCCAGTCAACGTGCTGGAGCGCGACGATCAGGCACTCGGCCAGCGCCTGGCGGAACACTATCGAAAGGGCGATTCAATCCTGATGCTCTATCGAAAAAGCAGCGATAAGTTATTGATTGAGCAGCATATTCAGTCTGTAGTTAATGTGGATTCGAGCTTGCCGTACGAGTCCCGTCGACTGAAACAACTGACCTATCACAGCGCCAAAGGTCTGCAGGCCGACGCGGTTTTTCTGCTGGGCGATTGCCAGCACTTGACCAGTTCACCGTACAAGAATCAGGTGTATCGCATGGCCGGACTGGGCAAGGCTGGCGACAGCGAGCCGTACGACAGCGCGCAAAAAGACGAAATCCTGCGCCTGGCCTATGTTGGCATCACCCGCGCAGTCAGCCATTGCTACTGGTACGTCGAGCCGCAGGACACTCAGGCGGTCAACATGCCTCGGGCCTCGGACCGGGTCGCCAAAGGTAAACCGTTCTTCGTCGATCATCGGCCTGAAAAGAAAACGGCCTGAATCCAGCGCCCATGAAAAAGCCCGCACAAAGCGGGCTTTTTGTTTTAAATCAAATAGTTACGCATAGCTCTTGAGAGATTCTGGAGGAGTGAAAGCCTCCAATTCGTCCTCGACGGCTTCGATTATTCGCTCCACATCCGCCGCATTCATCACCGTGGCACAGGGAATGCCGGCGATCGCGATCAGGGTCTCGCCGCTGGCCCGATCAAACAGGCGCGCGACCAGACTGCCCGGCGCATCCATGGTCGCCTCGAAACCCATGGGATGAAAATGCCAGCGCATGAGCTGGCAGGCATTGGGAAACGTGACTTTGCTTGACCCTTTGTTCATGTGTTGCCCGCCTTCTTCATCGAGCGCTTCCGTTTGCTCATGTTAGGTGGGAAGAGCCTTCATTGGCTCAACCGGTGACTGCCTTTAAAAGTAGCATCTGAATGTGAAATTCCTGTGAGAATTTTCAGTTCATTTAGCGATTGCGAGGATTCTTTTGATGTAAGTCACGATACAACCCAATCGTCGCCAAAATGCCATCACCACCGGTTGTTGAAGCAGCGCCGGAAGTTGGGCAAGCTCGGTTCTTTTTCCAAGAGTCCCTTATGCACGCTGATGATGACGGCCCGGAACAGACCCGGGCCACGGCCGAAACGGTCATGCGCTATCACCTGTGCTGGAAACACCGGGACCTGGATGGCGTAATGGCGCTGTACCACCCGGACATCCAGTACAACGATTTTTTCCAGAACCGCGTGCTCGGCCTCGAAGAACTGCGTGAGTACGTCCGGGTCAGCATGCCGCGCGAATCCGACGAAGCGCTGGAGCATTGCGACCGCATCCGCATCGACGGCAACACCGCATTCATTCAATACGAAGTGACGTTGCGCGGTGGTAACGGGCTGGTGTCGTTTCGCTCCAGTGAAGCGATCACGGTCAAGGACGGGCGGATCTGGCGGGTCAACGAATATGCATCGCTGGTGCGCGAACAGGCTGAAAGTCCGACGACAACCCGCCAGCGTCCGGCGGTGAGTCGCTTGGGCCTGTCGCCGCGCCAGTTGAGCTTCATGGCCGATGACCTGCAGCAGTATTTCCAGCGCCAGCAACCGTATCTCGATCCGGAGCTCGACCTGCAACGGGTGGCGAAGGAGTGCGGATACAGCCGCAATCAGATTTCGTACCTGCTGAACCAAGTGCTGGGGCAAAGCTTCTACCGCTACGTCAATCAGGCGCGTCTGCAACATCTATTGCAGTCGCTGGACAGCGCCACGCCGCCGCTGCGCATCGACGAACTGGCGTTTGCCGCCGGGTTCAATTCACTGTCGGCTTTCTATAGCTGCTTTCGCCAGCACACCGGGCAGTCGCCGAAAGCTTATGCGAAGCAAATTTCTTTGCGGACACGCGCGCAAGACAATCCCTGAGTCCAGCCACTAGGATCGACGCCATCGAAACCTGGATTGGCGGAGTCTTGCATGCCGGCGTGGCGCACTATCAGTTTGTGGATGGACCAACTCGACGAGCCGCTGACCGCGTGCCCGTCGCTTGCGCAGGACCTGGATGTCGACGTGGCGATCATCGGCGCCGGTTACACCGGACTGTGGACTGCGTACTACCTGAAACAACAGGCGCCGAGCCTGAACATCGCCATCATCGAAGCGCAAACCGCCGGGTTCGGCGCGTCCGGTCGCAACGGCGGCTGGTTGATGGGCAATCTGCTGGGCGAGGATCGTTTGCTGGCGGGCCTGTCACCGCAACAACGTCGCGCTTCGTTCGACCTGTTGCACAGCATTCCTGATGAAGTAGAAGTCGTCCTCGAACGCGAAGGCATCGACTGCGACTACCGTAAGGGCGGAGTGCTGTATTGCGCCGCGCGCTATCCCGAGCAGGAAGCCAATCTTCGCGACTACCTGAAAAAACTCCACGCTCAGGGCCTGACCGACGACGATTACCGCTGGCTCAGCCCCGAACAACTGGCGCAGCAGCTGCGCATCGCCAAACCCTACGGCGCCATCTTCGCCCCGCATGTGGCGACCATTCACCCGGCGAAACTGGTGCGCGGCCTGGCGCGAACCGTCGAACGCCTGGGAGTGAAAATCTACGAAAACAGCCCGGTGACCCATTGGCAGGCCGGCAGCTTGCGGACCGACAACGCCAGCGTGCGCAGCCGCTGGATCGTCCCGGCCATCGAAGGCTATTCCGTCACGCTGCCACCGCTGGGCCGTTATCAATTACCGGTGCAGAGCCTGATCGTCGCCACCGAACCGTTGTCCGCCGCGACCTGGGACGCAATCGG
Source organism: Pseudomonas sp. IT-P2 (assembly GCF_949767575.1). NCBI lineage: Bacteria > Pseudomonadati > Pseudomonadota > Gammaproteobacteria > Pseudomonadales > Pseudomonadaceae > Pseudomonas > Pseudomonas sp. IT-P2. Next base: position 521,892 of record NZ_CATKQA010000011.1, read on the forward strand.
CCTCAACCGGGGCCAAGCCTTCAGCGAGTTCAGCCGCCAGGTCACTTACGGCCAGCGCAGCGCCGACAACCGACTGATCTTCGGCGCCCGTGGCGGTTATCAGTTCGCCGGCCAACTGCGGCATAACTTCGACCTGACCCGCGACGAAGTCGAACTGCGGCGCTACCTGTTCGGCGAGCTGTTTCCGCAACTGAAAAACGTACAGATCACCCACGCCTGGGGTGGCAACCTCGGCATGTCCCGGCATTTCAAACCGCACATGTTGTGTGACCGGGCCAACGGCATCGCGCTGTCCGGCGGCTATGGCGGGGAGGGGGTCGGCGCTTCCAATCTGGGCGGGCGCACGCTTGCGGATCTGATTCTCGAGCGCGACACCGAGCTGACGCATCAGCCGTGGGTGCTGCCCGACGGCGGGATCCACGCGCTGCGGGCATGGGAGCCGGAACCGTGCCGCTGGCTCGGCTACAACGCGATCATCAAAAGCTTCGTCCACGAAGACCAGACCCTGGCCAACCCAGCGACTGCGCCCTGGCGGCGCAAGCTTGCCAGCCAGGTGGCCGGGTTCATGGAAGGTTTCATGCACTGAACGTTGTTTACTACCAGACAGGTAACGCCATGAGCATCACCCAATTCAAGAACACCGCCACGTTGCAACTGGAAGATTCAAACCCGGTGGCCGTGCCGCTCGGCACGCCGGTGGCGATTGCCTCGACCACCAGCGTCGAGCGCGACGACGGCGTCGAAACCGGCGTCTGGGAATGCACCCCGGGTCGCTGGCGGCGGCAGATCACCGCCCAGGAGTTCTGCCATTTCATTTCCGGTCGCTGCACGTTCACCCCGGACGACGGCGGCGAAACCCTGCACATACAAGGTGGCGACGCACTGATGTTGCCGGCCAATACGCTCGGGATCTGGGACATCCAGGAAACCGTGCGCAAGACCTATGTCCTGATTTTCTGACGTTTTGATCCTTTTGATTGCCTGCCAACAACAATAGCCAATACAGGAATCGATCCATGATCCGAAAGACCCTCACGCTCGCTCCTTTGATGCTCGCCGTTTCCCTTGCTCAGGCCGCGGATACGGTCAAGGTTTACAACTGGTCCGACTACATCGCGCCGGACACCGCCAAGAACTTCGAAAAGGCCAGCGGCATCGGCGTCACCTATGACGTCTACGACAGCAACGAAACCCTCGACGGCAAGTTGATGACCGGTAAATCCGGTTACGACGTGGTGTTTCCGTCCAACCACTTCATGGCGCGGCAGATCGAGGGCGGGGCGCTGAAGAAGCTCGACAAGAGCCAGTTGCCCAACTGGAAGAACCTCAACCCGGTGTTGCTCAAGGCTTTGCAGACCAACGATCCGGGCAACGAACACGGCTTTCCGTACCTGTGGGGCAGTACCGGCATTGGCTACAACGTCGCCAAGGTCAAGGCTGTGCTGGGGGATAACGCGCCGGTGGACTCCTGGGACCTGATCTTCAAGCCCGAATACATGGAAAAGCTGCAGAAATGCGGCGTGGCGATCCTCGATAACGGCCCGGAACTGTTGCCGGCAGCGCTCAATTACCTGGGGCTGCCGCACCACAGCAAGAATCCCGAGGACTACAAGAAAGCTGAAGCGCTGCTGATGAAAGTGCGGCCGTACGTCAGCTACTTCCATTCCTCGAAGTACACCAGCGACCTGGCCAACGGTGACATTTGCGTGGCTGTCGGTTTCTCCGGCGACATCCTGCAAGCGGAAAACCGCGCCAAAGAGGCGAAGAACGGCATCGACATCGGCTACGAAATTCCCAAGGAAGGTGCCGCCATCTGGTTCGACATGGTCGCCATGCCCGCCGACGCACCGGACGAGAAGGCCGGCTATGCGTTCATGAACTACCTGCTGCAGCCCGACGTGATGGCCGGTATCAGCAATTACGTTCACTACGCCAATGGCAACGAACAGGCCGACAGCCTGATCGACCCGGCGATCAAGAACGACACCAAGGTTTATCCGAGCCCGGAAATGATGGGCAAGCTGTTCGCACTGGAAGCGATGCCGCTGAACATCGACCGGATTCGGACTCGGGTGTGGAACAAGATTCGGACCGGCAGCTGAAGGAAAAAAGGCGAGGACGGCACAGCCCTCGCCTGACTATTTTCTGTTGAATCTACTTGATATCAATACACTGGCATTGCATCGGTAAAGTGCAGCAAAGTGAGACGCTGCTAACAAAAAACAACTTACCGATATTTAATATTTAAATAAGAAATCGTCAGACAATTAGGCGACATCACCACACTTTCAAACTTCTTTCGGCGGCACGTGCTTTGTTTACGGGAGTTTCCCGGAACAGTTCAATTTGATCTCGAAAAAATGCTAGACGACAGATTTCAAATTGTGTCAGGTTTCTTACGCCTTCATTGGGCGAGTGATAGGACAATCTCGCCAGGGGTTGTCGCTATCGGACAAAAACTGTTCCATTGCTAAACAAGGAAGTGTGTTTATGTCGAAAGTAAAAGCTAACGCTATTGATACCGCCGAACAGGCTTTCCAGCTGGGCGCGGCGCCGCAACCTCTGGCAGCGACCAGCACGGCGTATAACCAGATCAATAGCTTCAGCCATCAGTACGATCGTGGCGGCAACCTCACGGTCAATGGCAAACCCTCCTTTTCCGTCGACCAGGCCGCAACCCAGTTGCTGCGCGACGGCGCTGCCTACCAGGACAAGGATGGCAGCGGCAAAATCGAACTCACCTACACGTTCCTGACCTCTGCATCATCCAGCACGATGAACAAGCACGGGATCAGCGGGTTCAGTCAGTTCAGTGCACAACAACAAGCCCAGGCCAAGCTCGCCATGCAATCCTGGGCTGACGTGGCCAACGTGACCTTCACCGAGAAAGCCTCGGGCGGTGACGGCCACATGACCTTCGGCAACTACAGCGGCGGCCAGGATGGCGCTGCAGCGTTCGCTTATCTGCCGGGCACCGGCGCCGGTTACGACGGCACGTCGTGGTACCTGATCAACAGTGGCTACACGCAAAACAAAAACCCGGATCTGAACAACTACGGTCGTCAGACCCTGACTCACGAAATCGGCCACACCCTTGGCCTGGCGCACCCGGGCGACTACAACGCCGGCAATGGCAACCCGACCTACAACGACGCGACCTACGGGCAAGACACCCGCGGCTACAGCGTCATGAGCTACTGGAGCGAAAGCAACACCAGCCAGAACTTCAGCAAGGGCGGGGTGGAAGCCTATTCCTCCGGCCCGCTGATGGATGACATCGCAGCGATCCAGAAGCTCTACGGCGCCAACCTGACCACCCGTACCGGTGACACCACCTATGGCTTTAACTCCAACGCCGGTCGCGATTTCCTCAGCGCCTCGTCGTCGGCCGACAAGCTGGTGTTCTCGGTGTGGGATGCGGGCGGCAAGGACACCTTCGACTTCTCGGGTTTCACCCAGAACCAGAAGATCAACCTCAATGAAGCCTCGTTCTCCGACGTTGGCGGCCTGGTGGGCAACGTGTCCATCGCCAAGGGCGTCACCATCGAGAACGCGATCGGCGGTTCGGGCAACGACCTGTTGATCGGCAACAGCGCGGCCAACGAGCTCAAGGGCGGTGCCGGCAACGACATCATCTGGGGCGCCGGCGGTGCCGACAAGCTGTGGGGCGGCGCGGGTTCGGACACCTTTGTGTTCGCGGCCAGCTCCGACTCCAAGCCGGGTGCGATCGATCAGATCCTCGATTTCGTCAGCGGTCTGGACAAAATTGACCTGACCGGTATCACCAAGGGCGCGGGCCTGCACTTCGTCAGCGCCTTCACCGGTGCGGCGGGTGATGCGGTTCTGACGTCCTCGGGCGGCAACAGCCTGCTGTCGGTGGACTTCTCCGGGCACGGCGTGGCTGATTTCCAGGTCAGCACCGTTGGCCAGGCAGCCACCAGCGACATCGTGGCGTGATGTAACACGGGAAAGCGGCGCTTGATGCGCCGTTTTCTTCGCTTGCTTCGTCTCGCTACGTGCGCAAGGCTACACGCCGGAGTGAAATTTCCTATGATTCGAAATTCTTTTTCCCGCATGGCAGTCGCCTGTTTCATGCCGATGCTGATGATGATTTCTGGAGAAACAACCATGGCAAGCAGCCTCAGACTCGAAGATCCATCGGTATTCGCCGGGCACTGGCAGGCGACGCTGACCGCCGCCCATGACGCTCCCGAAGCGCAGGCGCTGCAGGACAAGCCTTCCAACACCTGCCAGATCGATCTTGAGCCAAACCAGACACTTGGCCACGGCGCCGACTGCCTGAGTGCCTGGCTGCAGGAAAATGCCATCGGCTGGTTTCCCGATCCGGACGGTCTGTCCATTACCGGAAAGGAAGGCTCCAGAATCCAGTTCTTCAGCCGACAACATGACGGACTTTATTCCAGTACTTTGAAGTCGGGGCTGATCGTGACGCTCAAGCGTGTCGAGCAATAACGCAACGAATATAAAGAAGTACCCGGCAGTTATAAGACTTGGAAAAAGTTGTTGTGAAAATGTAAGCGGGTACTTGCAAGTCATCTCTCGCAGGTAAGCGAAATAACAATTGAGCGCTCGTCTCTATTTGGCGGGTTCAATCATTTCAGGAAGAATCAATGAAGATGGTGAAGGCCCCAGCCACCGCTCCCTTATTCAAGGCATTGGGTGACTATAAAAGCATTCTGATCAGCGTCGGGTGTTTTACCGCATTGATAAACGTGCTGATGCTGGTGCCTTCCATATATATGCTCCAGGTCTACGACCGGGTGCTGTCTTCGCAGAACGAAACCACCCTGGCGATGCTGTCGCTGATGGTCGTCGGTTTCTTCGCGTTTATCGGCCTGCTGGAAGTGGTGCGCAGCTTTATCGTGATCCGCATCGGCAGCCAGTTGGAGCGCCGCTTCAACCTGCGGGTCTATCAGGCAGCGTTCGAACGTAACCTGTTCAAGGGCGAGGGCAACGCCGGGCAGTCCTTGGGCGACCTGACCCACATTCGCCAATTCGTTACCGGGCCTGCGCTGTTCGCGTTCTTCGATGCGCCGTGGTTCCCGGTTTATCTGTTTGTGATTTACCTGTTCAACGTCTGGCTCGGCGTACTCGCCACCGCTGGCGCGCTGCTGTTGATCGCGCTGGCTTGCCTGAACGAATACATGACCAAGAAGCCGCTGGGCGAAGCCGCCGGTTATTCGCAGAAATCCAGCCAGTTGGCCACCAGCCACTTGCACAACGCCGAAACCATTCAAGCCATGGGCATGCTCGGCGCCTTGCGCAAGCGCTGGTTCCAGGTGCACTCGCGCTTCCTTGGCCTGCAGAACCAGGCCAGCGACACTGGCGCGGTGATCAGTTCGCTGAGCAAAACCTTGCGTCTGTGCCTGCAATCGCTGGTGCTGGGCCTCGGCGCACTGCTGGTGATCAAGGGTGACATGACCGCCGGGATGATGATCGCCGGCTCCATTCTGATGGGCCGGGTACTGAGCCCGATCGACCAGTTGATCGCCGTGTGGAAGCAGTGGAGCGGGGCGAAGCTGGCTTATCGTCGCCTCGATGCGTTGCTGCAAGCCTTCCCGCCGAGCGATGACGCCATGGCGCTGCCGGCGCCGAAAGGCCAGATCACCTTCGAACAAGTCAGCGCCGGTCCACCGGGTCAGCGCGCCGCGACCCTGCACATGGTCAATTTCAACCTGGCGGCCGGTGAAGTATTGGGCGTGCTGGGTGCCTCCGGTTCCGGCAAATCGACCCTCGCGCGTGTGCTGGTCGGCGTATGGCCGGCGCTCGGTGGCACGGTGCGTCTGGACGGCGCCGACATCCACCGTTGGAACCGCGATCAGCTCGGCCCGTACATCGGCTATCTGCCGCAGGACATCGAGCTGTTCAGCGGCAGCATCGCCGAAAACATTGCCCGCTTCAGCGAAGCCGATCCGCAAAAGGTCGTGGCCGCCGCGCAACAGGCCGGCGTGCACGAACTGATCCTGCGCATGTCGCAAGGCTACGACACGCAATTGGGCGAGGACGGCAGCGGTTTGTCCGGCGGCCAGAAACAGCGTGTGGCACTGGCCCGTGCGCTTTACGGCAACCCGAGCCTGGTAGTGCTTGATGAGCCGAATTCCAACCTCGACACCGTCGGCGAAGCCGCGTTGTCCAGCGCGATCGTGCAGCTCAAGGCCCAGGGCACCACCGTGGTACTGGTCACCCACCGTTCTTCGGTACTGGCACAGGCCGACAAGCTGCTGGTACTCAACGACGGCCGTCTGCAGGCCTTCGGCCCGAGCCATGATGTGCTCAAGGCACTGTCCGCAAACCAGCCCGGCAACCAGTCACAACAAAATGAAAAACCTGCGCAAGCACCGGCCGGACTCAGCATGAGCCGCCAGTATCAGCCGACGACAAGGAATTCGGGTGTATGAGCAGCGCGAGCATGAACACGCAAAACGAAGCGACGATGGAACACGACTACATCACCGAGCGCCCGGAACGCGACGCCAGGTTTTTCGCCCGCATGGGCTGGATTCTGGCACTGGTCGGTGCCGGCAGTTTCTTCACCTGGGCGGCATTGGCGCCGCTGGATCAGGGCATTCCGGTGCAGGGCACCGTGGTGGTGTCGGGCAAGCGCAAGGCCGTGCAGTCGATGAGCAGCGGCGTGGTCAGCCGGATTCTGGTGCGTGAAGGCGAAATCGTGAAGCAGGGCCAGCCACTGTTCCGACTCGACCAGACTCAGGTCGCCGCCGACGTGCAGTCACTTCAGGCGCAATACCGCATGGCCTGGGCCAGCCTGGCGCGCTGGCAGGCCGAGCGTGACAACCTCAAGCAAGTGACGTTTCCGGCAGAGCTGAGCGACAACGCCGATCCGCGCCTGGCGCTGGTGCTGGAAGGCCAGCGGCAATTGTTCAGCAGCCGTCGCGAAGCGTTTGCCCGCGAACAGGCCGCCCTGCGCGCGAGCATCGAGGGTGCCACCGCGCAGCTGGCGGGCATGCGCCGCGCCCGAACTGACCTCAACGCGCAAGCCGATTCGCTGCAACAGCAGTTGAGCAACCTGCAACCGCTGGCCGACAACGGCTACATCCCGCGTAACCGCTTGATGGAATACCAGCGTCAGCTGTCGCAGGTGCAGCAGCAACTGGCCGAGAACACCGGTGAAAGCGGCCGGGTGGAGCAGGGCATTCTTGAATCCCAGCTGAAACTGCAACAGCACGGCGAGGAATATCAGAAGGAAGTCCGCACTCAGCTGGCCGACGCGCAACTGAAAAGCGTCACCCTGTCCGAGCAACTGACCTCCGCCGGTTTCGACCTGCAACACAGCGAAATCCTCGCCACCGCCGATGGCGTGGCGGTCAACCTCGGCGTGCACACCGAAGGCGCTGTGGTCCGTCAGGGCGAAACTCTGCTGGAAATCGTCCCGCAAGCCACGCGCCTGGAAGTCGAAGGGCACCTGCCGATCAACCTGATCGACAAGGTCGGCACCCACTTGCCGGTCGACATCCTGTTCACCGCGTTCAACCAGAGCAAGACACCACGGGTGCACGGCGAAGTCAGCCTGATTTCCGCCGACCAGATGGTCGACGAGAAAACCGGCGTGCCGTACTACGTGTTGCGCAGCAGCGTCAGCGATCAGGCCATGGAAAAACTCAACGGCCTGGTGATCAAGCCCGGCATGCCGGCGGAAATGTTCGTGCGCACTGGCGAACGTTCACTCCTCAACTACCTGTTCAAGCCGCTGCTCGACCGCGCCGGTTCCGCGTTGACCGAAGAATAAGGATGTTCGGCTGTATGAATAAGCTTTCCATGCTGGCGGCAGCGTTCGCGCTGCTCGCGGGCAACAGTGCAGTGGCGGCCATGGGACCGTTCGAGATCTACGAACAGGCGTTGCGCAATGACCCGGTGTTCCTCGGTGCGATCAAGGAGCGCGATGCAGGCCTCGAAAACCGCGCCATCGGCCGCGCCGGGCTGTTGCCGAAACTGGGTTACAACTACAACAAGGGCCGTAACTCGTCGAAAGCCACCTCCCTCGACGAACGTGCGCGCAACCGCACCGATGACCGCAACTACAGCAGCTACGGCTCAAGCCTTACCCTGCAACAACCGTTGCTCGACTACGAAGCCTACGCGGCGTATCGCAAGGGCGTAGCCCAGTCGCTGTTTGCCGACGAGAACTTTCGCGGAAAGAGCCAGGAACTGCTGGTTCGCGTGCTCGACAACTACACCAAGGCCTTGTTTGCCCAGGATCAGATCGACATCGCGCTGGCCAAGAAGAAGGCGTACGAGCAACAGTTCCAGCAGAACGAGCACATGTTCAAGCAGGGCGAGGGCACTCGTACCGACATCCTCGAAGCCGAGTCGCGTTACGAACTGGCGACCGCCGAGGAAATCGAGGCCCGCGACGAGCAAGACGCCGCGCTACGAGAGCTGGGCGCATTGGTAGGCGTGCCGGCGATGGACATCAGTGATCTGGCACCGCTGGATCAGAACTTCCAGACATTTGCCCTGATGCCGGCCAACTACGACACCTGGCACGAACTGGCGATCAGCAACAACCCGAACCTGGCGTCCCAGCGTCAGGCGGTGGAAGTGGCGCGTTATGAAGTCGAGCGCAACCGCGCCGGGCACCTGCCGAAAGTCAGCGCTTACGCCACGATGCGCCAGAACGAATCGGAAAGCGGCAACACCTACAACCAGCGTTACGAAACCAACACCATCGGTTTCGAAGTCAGCGTGCCGTTGTACGCAGGTGGTGGCGTGTCGGCCTCGACCCGCCAGGCCAGCCGCACCATGGAACAGGCCGAATACGAACTGGACGGCAAAACCCGCGAGACCCTGATCGAACTGCGTCGTCAGTTCAGCGCCTGCCTGTCCGGGGTCAACAAGCTGCGCGCCTATCAAAAGGCCCTGGCCTCGGCCGAAGCGCTGGTGGTATCGACCAAACAAAGCATTCTCGGTGGCGAGCGCACCAATCTCGATGCGCTGAACGCCGAGCAACAACTATTTACCACCCGCCGTGATCTGGCTCAGGCGCGCTATGACTACCTCATGGCCTGGACCAAATTGCATTACTACGCGGGCACCTTGAGCGAGCAGGACCTGGCGCGGGTGGATGAGGCCTTCGGACAGGGCCCACGGGCGCAATAACACCGTAGCTTCAACACAAAAAGCTTCGACCCAAAACAACAAAAAGAGTGGTGAACATGGACGTACGCATCAAGCCGATCACGGTCGGCACCCTGCTGCTTGTGATGTCTGCAACCCAGGCTCAGGCCCAATACCTCGAAGCCGGCAAACCCGGCGATCCGGCCAGTTGGCGCAGCGCCGAATTCCTGCGCGACTGGGGACTGGAACGGATGCAGGCCGATCAGGCTTACGCCGCCGGCATCACCGGCAAGGGCGTGAAAATCGGCGCGCTGGACTCCGGTTTCGACGCCGCCCATCCCGAGTTCGCCAGTGATCGCTATCACCCGGTGCTGGCCAGCGGCAGCTACGTCGACGGCTCGCTGTTCAGCGTCAACGGCACCCTCAACCCGAACAACGATTCCCACGGCACTCATGTGGTCGGCACCATGGGCGCGTCCCGCGATGGCACCGGCATGCACGGCGTGGCGTACAACGCGCAGATCTTCGTCGGCAACACCAACAAGAACGACAGTTTCCTGTTCGGCCCCAACCCCGATCCCCGCTACTTCAAGGCAGTGTACGACGCCCTGGCCGATGCCGGTGTGCGAGCGATCAACAACAGCTGGGGCAGCCAACCGCCGGATGTCAGCTATCGAACCCTTGCGGATCTGCACGCCGCTTACGCTCAGCACTGGAACAAGGGCACGTGGATTGACGCAGCGGCGGACGTTTCCCGTCGTGGCGTAATCAACGTGTTCAGCGCCGGCAACAGCGGCTACCCGAATGCCAGCGTGCGCTCGGCGCTGCCGTACTTTCAGCCGGACCTGGAAGGGCATTGGCTGGCGGTGTCCGGGCTGGATCAAAGCAATCAGCAAAAGTACAACCAGTGTGGCATCGCCAAATACTGGTGCATCACCACACCGGGCGCGAAGATCGACAGCACCATTCCCGACGGCGGTTATGCGATCAAGTCCGGCACTTCGATGGCCGCGCCGCACGCCACCGGCGCACTGGCGCTGGTGATGGAGCGCTATCCGTACATGAACAACCGGCAGGCTCTCGAAGTGTTGCTGACCACCGCCACCCAGCTCGACGGTTCGGTGACCGATGCGCCGACCGAACGGGTCGGCTGGGGCGTGGCCAACCTGTACCGGGCGATGCGCGGGCCGGGGCAATTGCTCGGGGCGTTCGACGCCCATCTTGCGGCCGGGCAGAGCGATGTCTGGAGCAATGACATCAGCGACAAGGCGCTGATCCAGCGCCAGAACGAAGACCTCGCCGAACACAGCGCCTGGCAGCAAACACTGCAAAACAAAGGCTGGCAGAACGGCGTGCCGGCCGGCGCCAGTCAACAGGATCAGACCGATTACGCCGTGGGCATGGCCCGCGACGCAGCGGCGGCCGGTCGGGTGTATCAGGGCAGTCTGATCAAGTCCGGCGACGGGCGACTGATTCTGACCGGTAACAACAGCTATCGCGGGCCGACCACGGTCAATGGTGGTCTGCTGACAGTGAACGGCTCGCTGACCTCGGCCGTGACTGTCAATGACGGCGGCACTCTTGGCGGTTCCGGGCGAATCGGCGCGCTGACCGCCAACAGCGGCGGCCGGGTGGCACCGGGCAATTCGATCGGTACGTTGAACGTCGCCGGTGACGTGGCCTTCGCGCCGGGTTCGACCTACGCCGTGGAGTTGTCTCCCACCAGCAGCGACCGCATCGTCGCCGGCGGCACTGCGTCCATCAACGGCGCCACCGTGAGCCTGTCGCTGGAAAACAGCCCGACGCTACTCAGCACCACCGAGGCCAGAAGCCTGCTCGGCCAGCAGTACAACATTCTGCAAGCGGCGGGCGGCATTCAGGGTCGGTTCGGTGCAGTGCTGCCGGATTATCTGTTCATCGGTGGCAGCCTGGCCTACAGCGACAACGGCATCGGTTTGAATGTCGAGCGCAACGCGACATCGTTCGCCAGCGTCGGCCAGACCCCGAATCAGCGCTCCGTGGCCACTGCCGTCGAAGGTTTGGGCGCGGGCAATTCCGTTTACGAAAGCCTATTGTTGTCGGCCACCGCTGGTGACGCGCAACAAGCCTTTCAACAGCTGAGCGGTGAAATCTACCCGGCCCTCGGTTCGGTGCTGATCAACGACAGCCGCCAACTGCGCGACGCCATCGGCGAGCGCCTGCATGACGCCCAAACCACGCAAAGCAATGGCTGGATCAAGGCCCTCGGCGCCTGGGGTACGACCGACTCGCGACACGACACCGCCGGTTACAGCACCTCCATCGGTGGCTTGCTGGCCGGCATCGACGGCGCGGTCGATGAGCAGACCCGCATCGGTCTGGTCACCGGTTACAGCGACAGTTCGCTGAGCATGGGCTCGGGCACGCATTCTTCAGCCAAGGTCGACAGCTATCACCTCGGCGCCTACGCCGGTCACGACATCGGCGCCTGGCGCCTGAGCACCGGCGCCGCCTACAGCTGGCATCGCGCCGATGTGAAGCGCGACTTGCAGTACGGCAACGTCAGCGCCAAGCAAAAAGCCAAGGTCGATGCCGCCACCACTCAGGTGTTCGGCGAAGCGGCCTATCGGCTGAACCTGCAAGCGCTGGCCCTGGAGCCGTTTGCCAACCTGGCTTACGTGCACCTCGACACCGACGGCTTCACCGAGAAGGGCGACGCCGCCGCGCTGAAAAGCAACGGCGACCAGCGCGACGCGGTGTTGAGCACCCTCGGCGTGCGGGCGATCAAGACCTTCGACCTGCCGTCCGCGCAGAAACTGCAAGTGAGCGGGCATCTGGGCTGGCAGCACAGCCTGACCGACATCGACTCCGAACAGCATGTGCGCTTCGCCAGCGGCAGCGCGCCGTACACCGTTGAAAGCTCGCCACTGGTGCGTGACGCCGCCCTGGTCGGCGTGCAGGCCAGCCTGGCACTGACCCGCGACGTACGGGTCAACCTCGATTACACCGGACAACTGGCCAGCCGCGAGAAGCAGCACGGCGTGGGCCTGAGCCTGAACTGGCAGTTCTAAACACACGGATGATCGTTTTGATCGTTCCCACGCTCCCGCGTGGGAATGCAGCCCGTGACGCTCCGCGTCACTGGACGCGGAGCGTCCCCAGAGGCATTCCCACGCAGACGGTTCGACGCCTCGACGTGGGAACGATCAACGGGGAAGGCGTGGGAACGATCACTTCAATAGACGGATTTTTCGCAACATCACTAAGGAAGGTCGCTGGATGAAAAACAACAACACCCCCGCGCAATCGGGTGGCTGCTTTCGCCTGAAAACCCTCAATTTCGCCTTGCTCTGCGCAATGACCACCTGGGGCAGCGCACACGCGGCGCCCTACGTGGAAAGCGGCCGGGCAGGGGATCCGGGCAGTTGGCGCAGCGCCGAATTCCAGGCCGACTGGGGCCTGGGCGCCATCGGTGCGGATCACGCCTACGCCGCCGGTTATACCGGCAAGGGCGTAAAGCTCGGGATCTTCGACCAGCCGGTCTACGCCGCGCACCCGGAGTTTTCCGGCAGCAACAAGGTCATCACCCTGGTGACCTCGGGGATCCGCGAATACACCGACCCGTACATTCCGGTCAAAGCCGGGGACGCGTTTCGCTATGACGGTTCGCCCTCGGTCGGCTCCGACGGCAAACTCGGCGCCCACGGCACCCACGTTGGCGGTATCGCCGCCGGCAGCCGTGACGGCGGGCCGATGCACGGTGTGGCGTTCGGTGCGCAGATCATCAGCGCCGACAACGGCGACCCGGGCCCGGAAGACGGCATCGTGCGCGGCAACGACGGTGCGGTGTACAAGGCCGGCTGGGATGCGCTGATCGCCAGCGGCGCGCGGATCATCAACAACAGCTGGGGGATCGGCATCACCGACCGTTTTGACCTCGGCGGCCGCGACCCGGCGTACCCGCACTTCACCGTCAACGACGCGCAACTGCAGTTCAACGAGATCCGCACACTGCTGGGCGCCAAACCCGGCGGCGCCTACGACGGCGCAATCGCCGCCGCACGCAGCGGGATCGTGACGATTTTCGCAGCGGGCAACGACTACAACCTGAACAACCCGGACGCCATCGCCGGCCTCGGTTACTTCGTGCCGGACATCGCGCCGAACTGGATCACCGTCGCCGCCTTGCAGAAGAACCCGGATCTGGCCAGTGCCAACCCGTACATCATGAGTACGTTCTCTTCGCGTTGCGGCTACACCGCGAGTTTCTGCGTGTCGGCACCGGGTACGAAAATCTTCAGCTCGATCATCGAAGGCACCAACGCCGACAACCTGACCACGGGTTACAAGAACTACAACGGCACCTCGATGGCCGCGCCGCACGTGGCCGGTTCCATGGCAGTGCTGATGGAGCGCTTCCCGTACATGTCCGGCGACCAGGTCGCCAGCGTGTTGCGCACCACGGCCACCGACCTCGGCGCACCGGGCATCGACGCCCTGTATGGCTGGGGCATGATCAACCTGCGCAAGGGCATCGACGGCCCGGCGATGTTCGTCACCGAGCAGGACATTCCCGAAGAATTCCGCATCCAGGGCGCCTACGGTTCCGGTCAGTTCGTGGCCGATCTGCCGGGCATCGGCGCGATCATTGATGCGGGAAAACCCACCGAGCGCGTGTGCAACGACATCACCTGCGGGCTCGACACCTGGCGCAACAACATCTCCGGCCATGGCGGTCTGACCAAGCAAGGCATCGGCACCCTGGTGCTGACCGGCAACAACACCTACAGCGGCCCGACCCTGGTCAATCAGGGGCGACTGGCAATCAATGGCTCGCTGCAGTCGGCGGTCACGGTCAATGACGGCGGCATCCTCGGCGGTAACGGCCGGATCGCCGCTCTGACCGCCAACAGCGGCGGCATCGTGGCGCCCGGCAATTCCATCGGCACCTTGAATGTGGCCGGTGACGTGACCTTCGCACCGGGTTCGACCTATGCGGTGGAAGTGTCCCCGACCAGCAGCGACCGCATTGTCGCCGGCGGCAAAGCGCTGATCGAAGGCGCAACCGTGACCATGTCGCTGGAAAACAGCCCGACGCTGTTGACCACCGGCGAAGTGAAAAGCCTGCTCGGCACCCAGTTCAACATCTTGCAGGCAGCGGGCGGCATTGAAGGGCAGTTCGGCCAAGTGTTGCCCGACTACGCGTTCCTCGGCGGCACCCTGGCGTACTCGGCGAGCGGTGTGCAACTGGACGTTGGCCGTAACGGCGCCTCGTTCGCCAGCGTCGGCCTGACCCCGAACCAGCGCGCGGTCGGCGCTGCTGCCGAACGCCTCGGCGCCGGCAATGCGTTGTTCGAAACCCTGTTGCTGTCGCCGTCGGCGGCCGCTGCGCAGGAGGCCTTCCAGCAACTGTCCGGCGAGATTCATCCGGCGATCGGCACGCTGCTGATCAACGACAGCCGCTACCTGCGCGATGCCGTGGGCGAACGTCTGCGTGAGCGCGATCTGTTCGATGCCGGCGCGCCGACCGATGACCGCAGCAACGCCTGGCTCAAAGTGCTGGGCGCCTGGGGCAAGAGCGATGGCGGGTCGAAATATGCCGATTCCACCAGCTCCATCGGTGGCCTGCTGGCCGGTGTCGACGGCTTGATCGCTGAAGATACTCGTCTGGGTTTCGTTACTGGTTATAGCGACAGCTCGTTGAGCATGGGCGAGGGTACGCATTCGTCCGCCTCGGTCGATAGCTATCACCTGGGCGCGTACCTGGGGCATCAGATCGATGCACTGCGTCTGACCGCCGGTGCGGCCTACAGCTGGCATCGCATCGACGTCAAACGCGACCTGCAATTCGGTGGCGTCAGCGGCAAACAGAAAACCAAGCGCGATGCGACCACCGCGCAACTGTTCACCGAAGCGGCCTACGACCTGGGCCTGCAACCGATGAACCTGGAGCCGTTCGCCAATCTGGCCTACGTGCACCTCAACAGCGACAGCTTCACCGAGAAGGGTGATGCCGCCGCACTGAAGGGCGGTGAAGACAACCGCGATGTGGTGTTGTCGACCCTCGGTGTTCGGGCCAAACGCACGTTTGCCCTGTCGGAGAAACACCAGCTGGAACTGGGCGCAAGCCTGGGCTGGCAGCACAACCTGAGCAGCGTGGATGCTGACAGTCACCTGGCGTTCGCCAATGGCAACAGCGCGTTCAGCGTGCAAAGTGTGTCGATGGATCGAGATGCAGCGGTGGTCGGCGTGCGCGCCGGTCTGGCGCTCAATCGCGATGTCCGGGTCAACCTGGACTACAACGGGCTGATCGGCTCCAACGAAAAGGACCACGGTGTGGGCCTGACGCTGGACTGGCAGTTCTAAGGGGTAGCGGCAGTTCTTTCGAGAACTGCCGTTTTTGAAAGGAAGAGAGAGCACAACATGGGATTGTTCGATTACAAAAACGCCGACGGCAAAGCGCTGTACAGCGACGCCATCGCCCTGACGCTGTATGCCTACACGCCGACCGGCCAGGCCTTGCCCGGCACCGGTTGGAAGCCGATCGGGGCCACGGCGCTGGGCTATCAGGGCAAGGTCGGGGCGCAGGGCACGTTCTTCGGCGAGAAGGACGGCTTCACCAGCGCCGAAGCCGAAGTGCTCGGCAAGTACGACGCCGCAGGCAAGCTGATCGGCATCGGCGTGGCCTTCCGCGGCACCGGCGGGCTGGGTTACAGCGACACCTTCGGCGACATGAAAAACAACCTGCTGGCTGCCATCGGCCCGTCGGACTACGCCACTCAGTACGCGAAAAACGCCTTCGATAACCTGCTCAAATCGGTGGCCGCGTTCGCCGTCGCCCATGGCATCGCGCCCAAGGACGTATTGATCAGCGGCCACAGCCTCGGCGGTCTCGGGGTCAACAGCGTGGCGGAGTTGAGTGCGAGCAGCTGGGGCGGGTTCTTCAAGGACGCCAACTACATTTCGTTCGCCTCGCCGACCCAGAGCAGCACCGGCACCAACGTGCTGAACATCGGTTACGAGAACGACCCGGTGTTCCGCGTGCTCGACGGCACCACGTTCAGTACCGCATCGATGGGCAAGCACGACAAGCCGCACGATTCGACCACCGATAACATCGTCAACTTCAACGACAACTACGCGTCCACCGCGCAGAACCTCGTGCCGTTCAGCATCGCCAATCCGCTGAACTGGTCGGCCCACAGCTCGCTGGGGTATGCCGACGGCCTGAATCGGGTGATCGCGTCGAAGTTCTACGGCCTGACTCACAAGGACTCGACGATCATCGTCTCCAACCTTGAAGAAGCGTCGCGGGGCAAGACCTGGGTCGAGGATCTGGGCCGCAGCGGCGAACCGCACACCGGCAGCACGTTCATCATCGGCACCGACAGTGGTGACTGGCTCAAGGGCGGGGCGGGCAACGACTTCCTCGAAGGTCTGGGCGGCGATGACCGTTTCCGTGACGACGGCGGCTTCAACATCCTGCTCGGTGGCCAGGGCCACAACACCTTCGAGCTGCAAAAGCCGCTGCAGAACTTCAGCTTCGCCAACGACGGCGACGGCACGCTGTACGTGCGTGACGCCTACGGCGGCATCAGCATGACCCGGGACATCGGCGCGCTGGTGAGCAAGGAGTCAGGTTCGTGGTGGGGCAGCAAGGAAATCACCTGGACCGTCACCGCCAAAGGCCTGGCCAACGGTGCCGAACTGACCCAGTACAACCATTCGCTCAGCGGCGGCGCCATGGGCGACCCCCTCAATGCCACCGCCGACGGCGACTGGCTGTTTGGCCTGGGCGGCAACGATCACCTGCAAAGCGACAAGACCCACGTGACCTTCGTCGGTGGCGCCGGCAATGACGTGATGAGCGCGGTGGGTGGCAACAACACCTTCCTGTTCAGCGGCGCCTTCGGCTTTGACGCGATCAATGGCTACCAGGGCAGCGACAAACTGGTGTTCATGGGCGTCGAGGGTGCAGGGCAGGGCTACGACTACAAACAACACGCGTCGCAGTCCGGAGGCGATACCGTGCTGAAGATTGGCGACTTTGCCGTGACGCTGGTCGGGGTTGGTGTGGCTAACCTGTCGGATTCGAGTTTCGTTTTCGCCTGACAAACGAAGGTTGTACTGAAATGCTCCGGGGCGCCTCGGGAGGGGCGTTCTGGTTGTGAGCTATCTCTGAACAATTCCAACAAAAAGAGAGGCAACAGCAATGGGTGTGTATGACTACAAGAATTTCGGTACGGCGGAATCCAAGGCGCTGTTCAGCGACGCCATGGCCATTACGCTGTATTCCTACCACAACCTCGATAACGGCTTTGCCGTCGGTTATCAGCACAACGGCTTCGGCCTCGGCCTGCCGGCCACGCTGGTGACCGCGCTGATCGGCGGCACGGATTCCCAGGGAGTGATTCCCGGCATTCCGTGGAACCCCGATTCTGAAAAAGCCGCGCTCGATGCGGTGAAAAAAGCCGGCTGGACCCCGATCACCGCCTCGCAACTGGGGTACGAGGGCAAGACCGATGCGCGCGGCACCTTTTTCGGTGAAAAGGCCGGTTACACCAGCGCCCAAGTGGAAATCCTCGGCAAATACGACGCTCAGGGCCATCTGACGGAAATCGGCATCGCTTTTCGCGGCACCAGCGGCCCACGGGAAATCCTGATCGACGACTCCATCGGTGACGTGATCAACGACTTGCTCGCCGCGTTCGGGCCCAAGGATTACGCCAAAAACTACGTCGGTGAAGCCTTCGGCAATCTGATGAACGATGTGGTGGCGTTCGCCAAAGCCAACGGCCTGACCGGCAAGGACGTGCTGGTCAGCGGCCACAGCCTGGGCGGGCTGGCGGTCAACAGCATGGCGGACTTGAGCACCAGCAAATGGAGCGGGTTCTTCCAGGATTCCAACTACATCGCCTACGCCTCGCCGACCCAGAGCAGCACCGACAAGGTGCTCAACGTCGGCTACGAAAACGATCCGGTGTTCCGCGCCCTCGACGGCTCGACCTTCACCGGCGCCTCGCTCGGCGTGCACGACGCGCCCAAGGAGTCGGCGACCGACAACATCGTCAGCTTCAACGACCACTACGCCTCGGCGGCGTGGAACGTGCTGCCGTTCTCGATCGTCAACATTCCGACCTGGATCTCGCACCTGCCGACCGCCTATGGCGACGGCATGAACCGGGTGATCGAGTCGAAGTTCTACGACCTGACCAGCAAGGACTCGACGATCATCGTCGCCAACCTGTCGGATCCGGCGCGGGCCAACACCTGGGTGCAAGACCTGAACCGCAACGCCGAAACCCACAAGGGCAGCACCTTCATCATCGGCAGCGACGGTAATGATTTGATCCAGGGCGGCAGCGGCAACGATTACCTGGAGGGCCGCGCCGGCAACGACACGTTCCGCGACGGCGGCGGCTACAACATCCTGCTCGGCGGCTCGGGCAACAACACCCTGGAGTTGCAGAAGCCGGTCAATACCTTCGACTTCGCCAACGACGGCGCCGGCAACCTGTACATCCGCGATGCCAACGGCGGGATCAGCATCACCCGCGACATCGGCAGCATCGTCACCAAGGAGCCGGGCTTCCTCTGGGGCCTGTTCAAGGACGACGTGACCCACAGCGTCACGGCGGCCGGTCTTAAGGTCGGCAACAACGTCACTCAATACGAATCAAGCGTGAAGGGCACCGGCGGTGCCGACACCCTCAAGGCCAAGGCCAGCGGAGACTGGCTGTTCGGGCTGGACGGCAACGACCACCTGATCGGCGGGGCGGGCAATGACGTGTTCGTCGGCGGCGCCGGCAATGATCTGCTGGAGTCGGGCGGCGGCGCGGATACCTTCCTGTTCAGCGGCGCATTCGGCCAGGATCGCGTGGTGGGTTACACCGCCAACGACAAACTGGTGTTCCTCGGCGTGCAGGGCGTATTGCCGGGCGACAACTTCCGCGCCCATGCCACGGCGGTGGGACAGGACACGCTGCTGAAATTCGGTGCTGATTCGGTGACGCTGGTCGGGGTTGCGTTGAACAGCCTGAGTGCCGACGGGATCGTGATCGCCTGACCACGAGTGTGGAGAGGGGGCATGCTCCCTCTCCAGATTCTTGATCCATAAATGCCCGCGAGGGCGCTTACCGCGCCAAATATCATCAAGGGGCCGTCCTGGATTCATGGTCGATATCGCTGGTGTGTTTGCGGATCAACCGCCCGAGGGCATCACGCTCGAAATGATGCTCCAGTGGCGTGTGCGGTTCGATGCTGTCTTGCCGTCCAGATCGGGCTCTGCACTCGGCGCGGGAATATGGTGGATGCCGGTGACATCACCCAGCGGGTTGTGCTGGTAGATGCGCCCGCTGCCATCCAGGGCCTGCTGGGCCAGCAGGCGGTCCAGCGCATCCCATTCGAAGCGGTAGCGTTCGTGGTTTTCATTGCTCAGGTGCAGCAGGCGGCCATAGGCGTCGTAGCTGAATCGTACTTTATGACCGAGCGCGTCAATGCGCTGTTGGATCCGACCGCTGGGGTCGTAGTGTTACTGGGTGCGCAGGTTGGCCGGATCGATGTAGTCAGTGAGCTGGCCGCCAGGTTGCGCTGGTAGCGGCCGAGGCTGTCGACGACGCGGGTTTCGCCCTTGGCCAGGTCGTATTCGAAGCGATAATCCTCGCCGTCGCTGCCCCAGTGGCGGATGACCCGTCATTCGTGGTCGGGCTGTGGTTCCAGCAACGGGAGTAATGTGCAAATGGTCGTTGAGATTTTTTTGAGTGTTAAATGCTCATGTGAGTTTTAGTTCGTGAAACTCTAAAAATGAATGGTCAAAGTTAAGGGATAGTATTTTGTTTTTTAGTTTTTCGGTAACGACTATATTGAATGCGTCGCTCCAATCCTTTAATCGAAATGAATTCAGCTCTTTAGGTATCTTATTCAAGTAAATTACTGGGGTTATAAAGAAGCGCGCTCTTTTGCTCTCCCATTCTTCAGGTGCGTAATTTTCTGGCCAAGGGTCGAACTCTGATAAGTTCCAATTCACACAGTCGATGTGATTGTAGACGTGCATCAAAAGGTAGGTGTGTTGGATGGTGGAGTTGTTTATAGATACAAGTTGGGTGCCGTCTCCATCTATGCTCGTAATGCCCTTTATATTCGAATCGAAAGCAATAAATTGTGATCCGATTGTATTTATTGGTGGAATAGGTCCATCTGTAAGTGGCTTGTAGGATAATGCTTTAGTTATTTTTTGGTCCGAATCTGATAGTGATATGGAGCTGATGGGCTTTGTGCCTTCAAATAGTTTTGTTTGAGGGTTTAAATATCCCGCCCACTTCTTGCTTGATACATTAGGGTTGATCTTGAAGTACTTCATGTCGATACCTTTGTTAGCATGTTGTTTAGCCAAGTGCCAGGGGGGGGGTGGCTTCGGCTCTTAATTTGTTCATCTCTTTAATGAATGAGTCCCGCCCTCGCTCACTCGCGCGTTCCAAACGATCAAACATTTTTTGGTGCATACCTTCTGGGTGGGGACCTTTATGTCCGGGCACGTCTACTTGTTTAATGGGTCGTTGAGAACATCTTTCCTTGATTTCCCATTTTTAAATTTCCCCAGCCCATTTTGTTTAAACAAGGCCCTAAAACGTTCAGACCATACCTTGTGTTTGTTGGTGGCAATATGGTGAGTCGGTGCGCAAGCTGAAAGTCCCCATGGATCAACCCAATCTATTGGATTCGGTGCGTACTGATAGAGGTTCAGCCCACCCATCAACCCAATCGGATCCGGCTGCGTAAACCTCACCACATCCGCATCATAAAACCTGAAGGTGTTGTAGTGCAGCCCGGTTTCGCGGTCAAGGTACTGCCCTTGGAAGCGCAAGTTCTGCTCGCGCCTGATCCGTTGATCGTGCCACTCATCCCGACTCTTGCCCCAGCCTTCGTACTCACTGCGCCACACACTGAGCCCGGTCTCATCGGTAAGCTGTTCCGGCAACCCGGCGAGGTTGGTGTGGAAGTAGAAGATCTCTTCACTACCGGGCTTGCCATCGATCCGTGCCAGCGGTTCATAGCTGTCGGGATCGGCATACACGTACACACTGCCGAATCCGTGTTCCACTTCCTGCAACAGTCGCAATCCCTGCCACACAAACTGCACATCGCTCTGTGGCTGTTCGCTGTCGTTGCGGTACACCTGCTTACCGATGCGTCTTCCGAGCGGGTCGTACCGGTACTCGCTACGTAACCGCTGCCAACCTTGATCCTACTCCACACAGACCAGCCGCTGTTCGGCGTCGTAGCGAAAGCGTTGCACGGTGTGGCTGCCGATACGCTTTTCACTCAGGCGCCCAAACCGGTCATAGCGGTAGCGTTTGTCCTCGAACACATGCACGCGGTTGTTCTTGACGTAACCGCTGCCCCGACCGCTTTGCAGCAGGTTGTCAGCGGGATCGTAGGCATAGTCGGTAACCCCGTCGTCGGTGGTTTTGCGTAGCAAGCGGCTCACCGCATCGAGGGTGAAGAGGTGTCGGATCGGCGCATCAGATTCGACTGGCGGCGGGCCGTCCTCACACGTGTTGCTCGGTTCCGGTGCTAGCGTGGGATGAGCATCGGTGGTTTTACGGAGCAATCGGCTCATTGCATTGCGGCTAAAGCGATGCAGGATCGGGTCGCCTGACTCGTTCGGTGCCGGGCCGTCCTGTGAGTGTTGCGCGGTTTTTGTGCGGGTATGGGATAGGTGTCGGTGCCGGTGATATCGCTCAGGGCGTTTCTGAAGTTGTTCCCTATTTTCATGGAATAGTTGAATCCTGCCATGATTCGTTAATCCATAGTGATGGTTTGTTTGTTGTAAAAAAATTGTCAAGTAAGTAGTTGGCGTCTAACTTTTTCGCATATGAATGCAGTAAAGTTGCAGGTAGGCGGTTTGAGATTTTTCTCGATGTGTAGTGATCTGTCTCTTCCAGAGATAGGGGAGCTCCATGCTGGAAGAACTCCCATCGCCTGTTCTCTTTTGATGCTCTTATTATTCTTTCAGTTTTTGTGTGAGAGTAGTGCCTGAACTCCCTGAGTGGCTCATCAGCATCGATTATTCTAATGGTTGTATAACTGGAGGATGTAAAGTTGGCAATGCAGTAAAGTAGGGAGTCCCACCCGTCATATAAGGTGCTAATAAATATTAAGCTTGATGGTGTTGGTGAAGGGTAAAAAAAGACTCCTTTAGCAGGCTGCCCTCCTTCTGAGGTTAATTCTAATGATATATGTTTGATGTTTTTTACCGCGTGAGATGGGGGGTGCTGCCATTCGCAGCCGTGCTGGATGTATTCTATGACATCGTTTTGAGTAAAGCTTACTTTGGATATTATGGTTGTCATCGGGGAGCCTTTAAAAAGTCGAGTGGCCCGAAAGGATATTTCCATTGTTGTCTATTAGCCAGAAGGTATTTCGAGCATTCGGATCATTCGAAGGGATGCTTCTTTGATGTCCTAGACTTCCTTTGGTAGTCGTATCATATTCGATATTGTGGTGTTTTCCGTTCAGGTTATATTGTATGTCGGGTCGGTTATTGCCGACCCTAACGCCATTTATATCCACTTGTGTTTGGTTCTTTCTGATGTCGGTAGCCCCCAGCGTCTTTAATCTTGCAATAAGGTTGTCTATGTGGCGATTGTGTGCAACCCCACCATGGGGCCTTGCATTGCCTCCATTCGCACAAGCCAACCCCCATGGATCAACCCATCCAGTCGAGTTCGGAGCATATTGATATAGGTTCAGCCCACCCAACAACCCAATCGGATCCGGCTGCGTAAACCGCCCCACATCCGCATCATAAAACCTGAACGTGTTGTAGTGCAGCCCCGTTTCCCGGTCAAGGTACTGCCCCTGAAACCTCAGGTTCTGCTCACGCCTGATCCGCTGGTCGTGCCACTCATCCCGACTCTTGCCCCAGCCTTCGTACTCACTGTGCCAGATGCTCAGGCCGGTCTCGTCAGTGAGCTGTTCCGGCAACCCGGCGAGGTTCGTGTGGAAGTAGAAGATCTCTTCACTACCGGGCTTACCATCGATCCGCGCCAGTGGTTCATAGCTGTCGGGATCGGCATATACGTACACACTGCCGAAGCCGTGTTCTACCTCCTGCAACAGCCGCAGCCCCTGCCACACAAACTGCACATCACTCTGTGGCTGTTCGCTGTCGTTGCGATATACCCGTTTGCCGATGCGCCGTCCGAGTGGGTCGTACTGATACTCGCTGCGCAGCCGCTGCCAGCCTTGATCCTGCTCGACGCAGACCAGCCGCTGTTCGGCGTCGTAACGAAAGCGTTGCACGGTGTGGCTGCCGATACGCTTTTCACTCAGGCGCCCAAACCGGTCATAGCGGTAGCGTTTGTTCTCGAACACATGCACGCGGTTTTGCTTGACGTAACCGCTGCCCCGACCGCTTTGCAGCAGGTTGGCAGCGGCGTCGTAGTTGTAGGTTTCGCGGTGTAGCTCCGGGTTCTGCGGCGTGCTGTGGCGATGGTCGCGCAGGCGCTCGGTGGCGTCGTAAATATAGTGCTCGTTGCCTTCGACACTTTTGCCGTGGCTCTGGCCGAGAAATCGCCCGAGCAGGCCGTCGTCCGGCAGCGGCTGGCGTGGATCGCTACCACCGCGACGCTGGGTCTGGGTCAGGCGCTCGATGATCAGGTTGTCGCTGGCGTCGTACTGGTAGTTTTTTTGCAGCAGCGGCAGTTCTTCGCGGGCGGCGTTGCGGTAGTGCAGGGCTTTCTGGCTGAGGCGGCCACTGCGGTCGTAGCGGGTGCGGGTCAGCAGGCTGCCCTGGGTGCGCAGGACTTCGTCGTGCAGTTGATCGCGTTCGAAGTCGCAGATCACCCGGCCATTGAGGTTGAGTTGATGCAGGTGGCCGCTGCCGTAGTACAGGTGGTTGAGTTGGCGTTGGTCGGGTAGGGTCAGGGTTTCCAGGTTGCCCAGGGC
This sequence comes from Pseudomonas sp. IT-P2, assembly GCF_949767575.1. NCBI lineage: Bacteria > Pseudomonadati > Pseudomonadota > Gammaproteobacteria > Pseudomonadales > Pseudomonadaceae > Pseudomonas > Pseudomonas sp. IT-P2. The sequence goes on from NZ_CATKQA010000011.1 coordinate 545,913, forward strand.
GTCGTAGCGATAACCCAGTTCACCGGCATCGCTGCTTTCGCTGAGCAGTTGACCGAGGGCGTCATAGCGAAATTCCAGTTGCTGCTGTTCGCCGTTGTGAGCTTTAAAAGTGATCGCCAGCAGGTTGTCAGCAGGATCATAGGCATAGTCGGTAACCCCATCATCGGTGGTTTTACGCAGCAAGCGACCCACCGCATCACGGGTAAAGCGATGCCGTATCGGCGCATCGGATTCGAATGGTGGCGGGCCGTCCTCATAAGTGTTGCGCGGTTCCGGCGCTGGTGTGGGATGGGCGTCGGTGCCGGTGATGTCGTCCACCGCGTTGTAGTGGTAAACACGGTAGCTATCGTCCAGATCGATCTGGGTGGTCAAACGATCCAGTACATCCCACTCAAAACGGTAGGCTTCGTTGTTCTCATTGCTCAGCTGTTGCAGGCGCCCATACGCGTCATAGCTGAAACGTACCTTATGCCCCAACGCATCGATACGCTGCTGGATCCGCCCGCTGGGGTCGTAGTGGTACTGGGTGCGCAAGTTGGCCGGATCGATGTAGTCAGTGAGCTGGCCGGCTAGGTTGCGCTGGTAGCGATCAATGCGCCCGTCGGGGCGCTCGCTTTCGATCAGGTGGCCGCGCAGGTCGTAACGGTACTGAGTGGTCTCGCCACGGGCATTGGTGCTGGCGCTCAGGTAGCCGCGTTCGTCGTAGCGGTAATGGTTTTCCGAGTTGGAGCAATCGCGATACAGCAGCAGTTGCCCATAACGGTTCCAGGCCAGGGTCTTGTGTTTGTCGTGGGCGTCGATGATCTCCACCACTTGGCCCTGGGGGTCATAGCGGTAGCGGGTAGTGTGCCCGAGTGGATCTTTTTCACTGAGCAGGTTGCCGCGTTCGTCGTAGCTGAAGGTGCTGGTGTGGCCGCCACGGTCGGTGATGCTCAGGGGCAGGGCCCAGTGTTCGGTGTAGAGGATGTATTCGCTGCGGCCGAGCGGGTCACGGGTTTCGATCAGGCGACCGAGGTCATCGTAGACGTAATGCCATTCGCCGCCTTGCGGATCGGTGGTCTTGAGCAGTTGCCCGGCCAATAGGTCGCTATGCCAGCATTGGCCCAGCGCGTCGATATGGTGGTAGACCTCGTACAACGCGCCCCAGTAATAGCGTTCCTCGCGGCCGAGGCTGTCGACGACGAGGGTTTCGCCCTTGGCCAGGTCGTATTCGAAGCGATAGTCCTCGCCGTCGCTGCCCCAGTGGCGGATGACCCGCCATTCGTGTTCGGGTTGCGGTTCCAGCAAGGGCGGCAGTGTGTAGGGCGTGCCGTCGGTGCGGACGGGTTGCGGCCCTTGCTCGGGAACGGCGAAAGACGCCCATGCATAGTGACGTGTGGCGCCGGTGGGCAGCGTATGGCTGCTCATGTACCGCTCGGGCGTGTAGGTGAAACGTCGCAGCACTTGATCCCTGGTATCGAGCACGGTGCTCAAGTCGCCATGGCTGTCATAGCGGTAGCGCACCAAAGGCTCGGTGCGCTCCAGATGGCCGGGGCCTTCATCACTGAAGTACAGGCGCTCAACCTGCTCAACCCGGCGTGGGTGCAGGTCGTTGTAGCGCAGGCGCACGGTGATGCGGCTGTTGGGGTCGAGCAGGTGCAGCAATCTGCCCTGATCGTCATAGTGCAGGTTGACGGTATTGCGGTTGCGGTCGCCCAGGCGTACGAGACGTGAACGTTGCGGGTTGTGGGGATCGGTTTCAAAGACCTGATACAGGCCGTCATGAATGTCCTCGACCACCGTCAGGCCGTTGCCCATCTCGAAGAACGCCAAGCCATCGAGGGTGCTGACAAAGCGATTGCCGGGCTTGAGTTGGCCTAGTTCCAGGCGTTCGCCCTCGGCGTTGATGTATACCCACAGGTCACCACCGTCGGGGTGAGGCACGCGCACGATTTCAACTTCGTAGAACACGCTCCAGCCGACGCCGAATAGGCCGTTGTCGCGACGGTCGAGGCTGTTGTAGCGGCGTGCCCACACGATGGGCAGGAGGCCGGGGAGGGTGAAGTCCAGATCTTCCGGGCCATCCTGGAATTTGCTGCCAGTGGATACGGCCACCGGATTTCCCGCGTTGAAAATACGTGTACAGCCGAACTTCCGCGCGATGAGGATGCCGGCAATGATGCCCACCACCATGCCGATCTTGCTTTTTCCTCCTTGAATGGGCCGTACCACCAGCGGTTCGCCGCCGATGCGAACGTCCGGTGATACATCGGTATCTGGGCCTACGGTGGCCTCGCAGGTGGTGCGATCACCGCAACGTGCGGCAGGTTGACTGTTAATGAAGACTTCTGAGGAGCCTTCAGCCAGGTATTGCGTGGGCATGGGCAGATGCCGCATGCACACCACCTGGTCCAGCTCGGCGGGGCGGGTTCCGCTTGCAGGCGTGGCCACCATGGGCGGGTTGATAACGCCGTCGATGGCTTGGTAGATCGCGACGACCGGGTTGAGTCCGGCAACCACGCCAAGAATGGTGTCCATCACATTGGGCTTGGCCGCAGGCTCGTCGGGCTCGTCGGTTTGTATGCCGGCGGCCCGGGCCGCCAGTTCGCTATTGATTCGAGTGTCGACGGAACCGCTTGCAATGTTGCCCTGTGGCGTGGGGGGAATCAGCGCGTTGAAAAAGCCACTGCACGCATCGCTGAAATGCTCCCCGATGGATTTTTCACCGGCAGGAATCAAGCTCGTCGCTGTCACCAACAACCCGGCGCCTACACCGATCGCCACTGCGCCTACCGCTGCGATACCCACCGCTGTCAGCACGTAAGGCGCCGCCGCGATCACTGCAGCAGTGACCGCGGCATACACGACCGCTTCCGCTACGGTGGCGAGGATTTCAGCCCATACGGAGGTGTGCAGTATGGGGTCGCCCACACGGGCGGCGTGTACGGTGTCTGCCACAAATCATCTTCCTTGCGATCAGGTCATTCGTTCAGGCGAACCGAATTGACTGTTTTAGGGTTTCCCAATGGTCGAAATCTGCTTCAGTCAGTGCACTGCCCTTGCTGTAAGTCAGCGCCAGCAGACGAGCCTCGCCAGGCACCTCACAGGCCAGTTGGTACTGGCAGGACAGCGCGTTGCCTTGGGTGAACTCGGTTTGCACTTCCATCGCGACAATGTTGCGGTCGACACCTACCCGCACCTCTGCGGGCTTTGTGCATTTGAAGGCGGTGACTTTTTTGCGCAACTCGCTGAGCTGTTGGGTATGGGTTTCGGCCAAGGATTTATGTGGGTCCATGGGGCCGCGTGCGATAACCAAGGTGGTGCCACGGGGTTTGAACACCAGCATGTTGACGCTGTTGTCGTCGGGCGTTTCATTGCCTAGTCCGATGATCAGATCTCGGGTGATGTATTCGCGCATTGGAGCTGTCCTTATGGAGTTATTCATGGTTGAAGTAGCCGTCTACATCGCCCTGGATGTCAGCGCCACTGACACCGTTTGCAGTCGTGCCGGAAGCCTTGCCACTCATGTTCAAATCGAGTTTTCCTGAGAGGGTGTTGACCTTTCCGGCCTTCATGCCAGTGATGTTGAAGTTCTCGCAGGTGATGTTCAGGTCACCGTTTTCGTTGAGTTCTATGACGGTCTTGCCGCATTCGAGGCGCAGCTGTTTGCCCACACCGATGTAGTACTCACCAGCGACGTGATCGTTCTTGCTGCCGCCCACTTTCACGGTGTCATTGACCCTCACCACCCGCATGCGAGTGCGGCCCACGGTGATGGTCTCGTCCTGGCCAACCTGGCTGCTTCGGTCCGTGCCAATCGATTGAGTCTGGTTGTTCTTGACCACCGTGTTCTGATCTTTCTCGGCGTGGATGAACACTTCCTGCTGCCCCAGTTCATCCTCAAAGCGCAGTTCGTTGAAGCCCGTGCCCTTGTGAGTGCGGCTTTTGATGGTCATCCGCGTTTTGTGTTTGGGCAGCTCGTACGGCGGCAGATTGGTTTGGCGATAGGTGCGACCCGTGGCGATAGGCTGGTCCGGGTCGCCATCCAAAAAGCTGATGATCAGTTCCTGATTTATCCGAGGCACGGCCATGGCACCCCACGTCGCGCCCGCCCAACCTTGCGCCACACGAATCCAGCACGAACTCTGATCGTTGTTTTTATCCGCACGGTCCCACGGAAACTGCACCTTGACCCGGCCCCATTCATCGCAATAGATCTCCTCACCGGGAGGCCCAACCACCGTGGCGATCTGCGGGCCGTCGATGCAGGGTTTGTCACGCAGCGGTGCTTTCCAGTCCGAGGTCCAGCGGATGGCGCTGGCCTTCATTTCATAGGACGTGCCAAGGCCACTGCCAAACGATTCTTCCTGCAGGCTGGTGTGCTGCTTGCCCTCGTGCTGGATGGCGATGGTGCGCCAGCGATCGTTGAAATCGTCGCGGGGATGCTCGTTCAGGTCGAAGGCCAATCCCGGTTGCAGGCGGGCATCGTCGCCTTCCACATGAGCCAGCTTGGCGTCATTGCGCAGGGCGGCCAGCCGGGTTTTGGTAAAGGGTTTGCCAGCGATGTCGCGCTTGTAGCGACCGGGATAGTCGTAGCGTTCGTAGTCCTTGTGCTGGTTGTTCAGATCCTGATCGCCGGTGGCGGTGTGCTGCTGGTTGTAGCGCGGGTGGGTGAAGGTGTAGTCGCGCTGCACCTGCACGGCGGTGCGGACCTGTTCGGTGTAGTGGAAGCGGTTCAGTGCCGGTTCCGTGGCGTCTCCACCAGCCATCGGCTGATAGACCACCGGGCAATCGGTGTGGGTGCCGATGGTGCCCAGGCCGCCGACGCGGTCGGTGAGGACGAGAGTGTGGCCATCGGCGCGGTGTTCGAAGGTGTAGAGCAGGCCTTCTTCGGCGGCGAGGCGCGCGATGAAGTCGAGGTCGGTTTCACCGGCCTGTACGCAGTATTCGCGGGGTTGGTGCTCGAAGCAGATTTCGCTGCGGATGTCGGTCAGTTTTTGTTCGGTGAGGACGCGGGTGATGATGTCGGGCACGGTCTGGCCCTGGAAGATGCGCCAGTTGGAACGCAGGTCGAAACGCTTCAGGGTCGGCTCGACCACGGCGGTATAGCGGGTGCGGCGAAAGCCGGTGTCGCCTTGGGTGAACAGGCTGACCAGGCCGTGGACGTAACGCACAGGTGTTTCGCCACGCCAGATCGTGAATAGCCCCGCCAGATCCAGCACCCGATTGAAGTCGATGGCGGCGTTATGGCTGGCCAGTTCCAGTTCAAGCTTGAAGGTCTGTGACAGGCCCTCTTCAAGGGTGAACGAGACCACTTCGAAGGGATCGCCCCGCAGCGGTTCGAAGGTGTAACGCAGGTCGCTTTGACGGGGCATGAAACCTCCTTCTGATCAATATCAAGTCGCTGAACATTCCGCCGCGCAGCGACCTGTGCGGCGGAACGGACCGGTTGGCGGTTAAGCCGGCTTGCGCCAGTCATCCGACGCTTCGGTGCCTGCCACCACATGGCTCCAGCTGACCTTGCGATAAGCCAGGCTGGTCTTGATCAGTTGGGTGTAGTTGGCGTTGCCGCTGTCCTGTGCGTGGGGCAGCACGGTGTCGATCTCGACGACGGTGGCGTCTTCCAGTTTGGTGGTGAAAAAGTGCTCCTGTTTGCCGTCCCCAGAGGTGCGGAACCACTTGACCTCGACGGTCGGCAGCATTTCGCCGGTGGCCAGCGCCTGGTAGAGCATGGGCGAGGCTTTGCTCAGGGCGCTGGTGAAAATCAGCGGCTTGTGCACGCGCTGGCCGGCGGGCTGACCGCTTTGCGGGTCGGTAGGCGTGGTGATCTGATGATCGATTGCCTGGGCGAGGATTTCATCCTCGTGGCCTTCGACATAAACGTTGCCCACCGAATCAGCGGTGAACGCGCCCTTGGTGATATGGCCCTGGTTTTGGCCGTGGATGCTGATGTACGCGGGTGTTGGCATGACAAGCTCCTTGTCGCGATCAAATGAACGACCCATGAGGTCGTGGGTTCTGGCCAAAAAAGGCCATGGCTTTGCAGGCACTCGGGATGAGCACGCTGAAAATCGGTTACAGGTTGAGGATCCGCTCCAGAGAGGCGAGCACTTCCTGAGTGATGCTGTTCAGGCGCATGGAGTAGATCGTGTAGGCGCAGATCAGTACGACAGCGGCCAGCGCCCACGGCGTCCACAGCGGCCAGGCGCGTTTGATCCGGTAGTTGCGCGGGGCGACGTTTTTCAGCGGATCGGTCAGGCGTTTGGGTGTCTCGCCGCGCAATGGGCGCAACAGACCGTGCAACTGGTCGATGATCTTCTGTATTTCGTCATCGCCCTTGCTATGGACGCCGTATTTGCCCTTGAGGCCGGAGATCAGGCACTGGTACATGAACTCTAGAACATGCTGATACCGGGCCGCTTCGGGGATCATGTTGTTCATGACGGTGAAGAACCGCTCACCGCCTCGGGTTTCCCCATGGAATTGGCTGAGCAGTGAGCGTTCACTCCAGCTGGAGAGCTTGCCCCAGGAGGTGGCCATGACTACCTCGTCCAGCAACAGGCACAGGCTGTAGGAGTAGGCCTTGAGCATGCCGGCGTCGTAGTCGAGCTGGCTGACTTCTTCCATGATCGTGGTGATCTGGTTACTGACGCTTTTGTACAGCGCGGTCACATCATCGTGGTGGTCCAGACGGCGCAGGCGGATGACCAGGCCGATCAGGGGCGTGGCGGCATCGCAGAGCGGGTTCCAGGCCAGGCCGCGCATGTCGAATTCGGGATCTGCAAGCAGCGGTTCGGGTTTGGGCTTGGCCGGTTCCTCTACGGCATCGGCCTCCTTAACGCTGGTGGCCTGTTGCAGATAGCTGAATATCAGGTTGCCGTCATCTGCTGGGGGCGTGGTTTTGGTGGGCATGGACTCACTCATCTTTCTCACTCCTGATCGCCCAGAACTGCAATTCCAGCTCCGGGAATTCACCGGCAATGTGGAAACCAAACCCGCTGCCGCTGCTCAGGCCTTGCCACGCAGGGTGATGACGGTCGAGTTCGAAGTAGCTGAAGCCGGCATGGAACGGCAGGTGCCGTGGCGCCACCGGCAACGGCAGCAGCGGGATGCCCGGCAGTTGCAGGCTGACCAGCTGTTCCAAACCTTCGGTAGAGCTGATCTTGATCTGCTTGGGCAGTTGCTGACGCAGCGTCTCCGCGGGCAGTTCGGCCCGCACGGCGAGGATGAATTCGGCGTTGTCCAGCAGGCGTTTGTCGTTCAAGGCAGCGGTGCGCACGCCGTATTGCTGCACGACAATCGGCAGCGACACCGCCCGCGGTTGCAGCACGGTGCCCAAGGCGCGGCGCAGGGTGTGCTCCAGGAGCTCGAAGGATTCGCGCAGATTGTCGTGCTGGTAGGGCGGGTATTCCTGGGGCAGGTGGCCTTCGTCGGTAAAGGTCACCAGTTCGCCGCAGGCCTGGGCCAGTGCGACGTACAGCCGCTCCGGGTGGACCTGGCGTTGGCGAGCCAGGTGCTGGAACAACGGGAGCAAGCGGTTGAGGGTTTGCAGCAGGTTGAAATCGGTGACATCCGCCACGCCCGACTGCCCCGGCGAGCCGATGCGCTGGGCCAGATTCTTGGCGCGCTCGCGCATCAGTCCGGCCACTTCACCCAGGTAGCGGTGCAGCGCCGGCACGGCTTGCACGGACAGGCTGGTGGGGTAGAAATGCTCATCCATGACCAGGCTGCCATCCGGGCGCTTGTCTTTGATTTTGCCGATGGCGATGCCAGTGAAGGCACTGCGGTCGCTGCGTTCGAGCATCAGTTGAAAATTGGGCACGGCCACGTCCATGCCGACTTGATCGCCGTCATCGCTGTGAGTGTCACGGACTGCTTCGCGGCGGGCGATGTAGCGACTGTTACCGTACTGGTCGGGCCAGCGCACTTCGGGGGCGCCGCTGGAGCGCAGCGGCAGGGCCAGGTAGACGATCTGGTTCACTGCGCTGCTGTCGGCGATCTCCAGAGGAGGAGGCGACGCCAGGTCGTGGGGAATATCGAAGACACTGCCGTCTGGCATGATTCCACACGCCTTGGTAAGAGAGACCTTGCCGAAACTCAGATATTCGCTGTTCAACTCCAGCTCGCTGAAGCCATAGAGAGCGTCGTTCAGGCTATGCATGCGCTGATGCACGGCAGCTTCGGCGGCGCGAGCCTGTTGCTGGAAGTGCTGGGGTTTGACGAACAAACCTTCATGCCAGATGACGGGATTGCGTGAACTCATCGGTGATTACTCGGGGCAAAAGCGGCTGAAAAGGGCGTCATCGGGTTTCTCCTTTGAGGCTGACCTGGGTGGCGTCCAACTGCACCAGCACGGCGTACTGCCGGCCTTTTGGCTCGACCCGCAGGCGCTGTTTCCACTGGCCGACTTCGTCGTTGTGGTAGTTGGCGATTACCGCGATAAACCGGGTGTCTTCATCCAGGGGGCGCAGGTCGACGAACTTGAATTGGCCGGGTTGGAGCAGATAGTCGTCGGCGCGGATGTAGGTGCTGCCCAGGGTCTTTTTCAGGTCCTCGGTCAGGGCCTGGGGACTGGCGTTGACCAACAGTGAGTCATCGGTCAGTTGCAAAACCTTGAAGGTGATCGGCGTAGCGACGTGCTGCAGCGTCGGGTCGCCCCAGGGCGTGGTCAGGCTGACACCCTGGGCGTCATATTCACCCAGCAGCGCGTCCTCGAGAGGCGACATCGGTACCTCGGGTTCGGGGTCAACAGTCAGCGGCGACTGGGCGGGCATGCTTTCGTAAAGGTGGCTGAGCAGGGTCTGCACTTTGTCGGTCAGTGCCTGCGGGCTGCTCGCCTGAACGTTGAGGGTGTAGGGCGCGCGGCTCGCATCCTCATCCGGTGCGGTGCCGGTGCTGATCAGGCGTGGATTGACGTGGTCGCTGGCATGCAGGCTCAGGGAGTAGCGGCTGGGCTGATCGTCGGGGCCGCCGACCGGTATCGCAGGATCCCGGATCACTTGGCCGACTTTGTCGAGCATGGTGCACCCGCCGAGAGTCAGGCAGGCGAGCAACAAGACTCCCAGGCGCAAGTTGCTGAGTGGCGTGCCAGGGTGTTTTGGAGTCAATGGGTGAACTTCAGGCGGCTGCTTTGAGGGCGGCGCTGCTTGCAGTGCTCGCAACGGATCACCTTGCTCTGCAAAGTCCACAGATTGGCAAAGGCGCTCGAAGTCCGGGCAAGTGACAGGTCGTGGGCAGGGCAGGGGAAGACTCGGTCGTTCCTCCAGGTGCCAGGCTTGCAGGCCTTGCGACTGGCCGGTAAACAGCTCATCGAGCGAACGCTGGCCTGGAGCGTACTCACCCAGCTGCACCGCGACCCGATACGCGCCAATCTGCAGCAGGTCGCCATCGTTGAGGCTCACTGCCACATTGCGGGCCAGCGGCAAATCGTGACCATTGGCATAGGTGCTGCCACTGCGATCGATCACGCAGAAACGTCCTTCGACGACCCGGATTTCGCAATGGTTCGGGTGGACGCTGTTTAGGCGATCCACCAGGCACCAGTCCGCCGAGGCACTGCCGATGTTGCCACCCCGCAAACCAAACCGATGACTGGGCAGATACCCATGCAGCAATTGCGCAGGATTATTGATAACCAGGCTCAGTTTCATGCGCGCCCCCGAATCCGTACCACGGCGCGATGGCGGTGCTGATGCTCGATAAAGCTGGTCCAGCCCAAGTGGGTGCCGCTGTCGCGTTGCAGGTTGAACGGCGGTACATCCTCTTCGCGCAACCCGAGCTCCAGGTCATAGGCAGTGACGTCGCGCAGCAAAAAATCGATCAACTGACGCAGTCGCCCGAACTGCTCGCCACTGGGCAAAAACTGCCGGAAGCGCGCCTGGGTCAGGTTGGGAATCACCAGAGTGAACTTGCTGGCGCGGGTCTTGCTGCGATCACCCACTACAAAATCGCTACCCAACGTGCCATTGGCCCTGCCCAGCGCCATGCGCTGACATTGTGGAAAGCTCACCGAGCGCACCTCGAATTCACGGATGTGCACGCCGTGCAGATCAAAGCAATGCTCGACAATTCCGGACACCATCGAGGGCGAGCGACTGCGACTGGCGATCAACCCGGCAAAGCTCAACAGACGACCCCATGGCAGCGGCGTGGCGCCGCGCAGGTCGTTATCGTTCAAGCCGATCAGTGAAAACACATAACGCGAAAAACGATCGCTGGCCTCGGCCTGAAAGCGGATGTAGTAGCGGTATTTACGCCAACTGTGGTGCAGCAGGGTCAGCAAGCGATGATTGAAAAAGTCCATGAACGCCGGGCGAATACCGCGTTCCTGGGCTTGCTCGTAGGCCAGACGATCCAGGTAATAACCGGGCAGCGGCGAGTCGGTGCCGTGCAGGCCAAAGAAGCTCGTCTGTAGGCGATAACGCACTTCTGCGCAATCCTCTTCCAGACGTGCTGCCACGACCACATCGGAAGCCGGAAATCCCAACCCCGCGTGGCTTTGCAGCCGCACACGCCGCCGCGTCGCCGCACTCAATGGCTGTGCTTCCAGGTCATCGCCATGCAAGGCGTGCAGATGCTCCAGCAGACGGTGAAACGAATAGTTCCGCGCGTCGGCCAACAGCACGTCGGCTAGATCACGGGCTGTCTGCCGGTCAACAGTGGCCATTCATAACGCTCGTTGTTGGTGGTATTGATCACTTCCAGGCGATGGAAGGAATTGATGCTTGCGTACAGGGCGAAGAAGTGCGAAAGCACGCTGGCAAACAGGTACAACTCGCCCTCGCAGAGAAAGGCGTTCTGGTCCAGTTTCAGTTGGGTCTGCAGGCCACGCACCGGCTGGCCTTTCATCAGCCAGTCGATGGGGGTGGTCACCGCCTCGTGGATGCCATTGAGGCGTTTGCGGGTGGCGCGGGCCTGTTGCAGATCGTGCAACGCAGCGAAATCATAGGCGCGGATTACCGCCTTGAGCGGCTCGGCCGAGAGCAGCGACAGGTAGTTCAGCGACAGGTTGGAAATCAGCGTCCAGTGCAGGCTGCTGTCCAGTACTGGTCGGTAGCTGCGCGTCGGTGCGATCAGGTTGGTGTAAGTGGCAAACGATGGCGTGACTTCAGTTGATCGCGACACATCCCCCACGCCAAGCAACTGCGGCAGGTCGCGATTGGTGCAGGTCAGCTCGATGGACGCCGTTTCATGCTCGCCGATATACAGGCTCTCATCGCCACGCACGAAGGCGATGCGATGGCGCAGGCCTTCGCGGCCGTGGGACTCTTCGATATGTGTGCGGAAGTACAAGGCCGTGCGGCCGCGCGCATGTTCGATCTCATGCTGAAACGATTCGAACGGGGTAAACGTGCGCAGCGGATCGCCCTTGCGCTCCTTGTCGGCGGCGTCCCAGCCGGCGACATTGTCGACGTTGAAAATCTCGTAAGCCTCGGGCTGACTGCCGCTGGGGCTGATGCGCCGCTCCTGGCTGCGTCCGTCCAGGGAGACTGGATTGGCATCGTGGCGGAAGAGGTTCACCGCCGGTGCGCAGTACAAGTGCAGGTCGCTGGTACGCAGGCGGATGTCCGGTGGCATGGGCCGGGTGAACTGAAACTCGAAGCGCAGGGTGGGGGCGCTGACATCCGGCCAGACGTGAGCCAAGTCGGTCAGGCTGAAAAAGTGGAAGCGCTGCGGGAATACAAAATATTCCTGCAGGATGCGATAGCCATCGAATACGTTGCGCGGGTAGGGCAGCAGTGCCTCTTCGGCGGTGAAACCGGGGAAGCCAATATCCTTGGCCGACAGGCGATAGCGTTGGCCATTGATGTGCAGCGTGACGCTGTCCAGGTAATGGGCAAGCCATAGGTACAAGGTCAACGCAGTGGCGCTATCGCCGCCCAGATGAAATTCCAGCTGGTTACAGGCCATGCTGGTGAGCGGTTGCTCCGTCAACACCTTGAGATCGATACGCATCACCGAGGCCTCACGACTGTGGGCATCGCTGACCTCCTGCAAGGCGAGCGGGTACAGATTGACGTCGGTGCAGGTGCGAAACTGGCAGGAGATGCCATCCACCGGTTTGGCAAACAACGGCGTGCCCTTGGGAATCACCTGGCACTGGCTGATCGCATCGGGCAAGGGTGTAAAGCGAATGATGGTCGCACTGGGCAGAGGCCGCAGGTAGTTGGGCCAGAGCATCTGCAATAGCGGATGGGTCAGCTCCGGCAAATCGTCATCGATCTTCATCCCCAGCTTGGCGGTGAGGAACGCGAAGCCCTCCAACAGCCGTTCCACGTCCGGGTCGCCGGCCTGATCGCCGAGAAACTGCGCGAGTTGCGGATTGTCTTCGGCGAACTCGCGCCCGAGTTCGCGCAGGTAGCGCAGCTCCTCGGCAAAGCGTTGTTTCAGGTCCATTGCTTCCTCATCTCACGCGGGTGTAGCCGTCGCGGCCATGCATGGCCACTTCGATCTGCACCTGTTCTTCCTTGTGGCTGACCCGCACCTGGCAATCCAGGCGAAAGTTCAGTTCCAACGGCAAGTCCGGGTCGGGTTGATAACGCACGCCCGTTACCTTGATACGTGGTTCAAATGCCTCCACCGAGCGCCGGATGTCGGTGCTGATGGCGACCACCAGATCACTGCTGGCCTGGGTGACCCCATTGAAGTCGCGCAGGCCCAGTTCAGGGCTGCTTTGCGAGCAGCCCTGGCGTGAGTTGAGCACCTGTTCCAAGTGGTGTTTTATCGCCTCGACACGCTGGCGGGCCTGTTCATCCGCGCTGCCCGGGCGGTAGCGCGGTGCGTCGGGCTCGAGACGTTCAAACAGGCTGCCGCCCACTTATTGCGTATCCAGTCGACCGACCAGCGAGATCTCGAAGTTGGCGCCCATGTACTTGAAGTGTGGTCTTACCGACAGCGACACTTGGTACCAGCCCGGATTCCCGGCCACGTCCTGAACTTCAATTTTCGCGGCACGCAAGGGGCGACGGCTGCGTACGTCACTCGAAGGGTTTTCCTGGTCGGCGATGTACTGCTTGAGCCACATGTTCAGCTCGCGTTCCAGGTCCTGGCGTTCTTTCCAACTGCCGATCTGCTCGCGTTGCAGCACCTTGATGTAGTGGGCCAGGCGATTGACGATAAACAGGTACGGCAACTGGGTGCCGAGCTTGTAGTTCGTCTGGGCTTCCTGGCCTTCGCGGGTCTTGGGGAAGCTCTTGGGCTTTTGCACCGAGTTGGCGGAAAAGAACGCCGCATTGTCGCTGTCCTTACGCATGGTCAGCGGAATGAACCCGGCTTCGGCCAGTTCAAATTCCTTGCGGTCGGAAATCAGTACTTCGGTGGGGATCTTGGCCTGTAATTGGCCGAGAGATTCGTACAGATGCACGGGCAGATCATCCACCGCGCCGCCGGATTGCGGACCGATGATGTTCGGGCACCAGCGGTAGCGGGCGAAGCTGTCGGTAATCCGCGAAGCCATGAGGAACGCAGTGTTACCCCACAGGTAATTGTCGTGGTCACCGTCGACGGTTTCGTCATAGCCGAAGCTGCGAGTGGTGTTGTCGTCGGTGCTGTACGGCGTGCGCAGCAGGAAACGTGGCAGGGTCAGGGCCAGATGACGAGCATCTTCGGATTCACGCAGGCTGCGCCATTTGGTGTGGCGTGGGCCGTCGAAAATGTCGCTGATTTCCTTAAGGTCAGGCAGCCCCTGGAAACCTTCCAGATTGAACAACTCTGGGCCTGCGGCCGAGACGAACGGCGCATGGGACATGGCGCCGATGGAAGCCACGTAACTGAGCAACTTGATATCTGACGAACCGGGGCCAAAGGTGTAGTTGCCGACGATGGCACCAACGGGCTCACCACCAAACTGGCCGTAGCCGGCGGTATAGACGTGCTTGTACAAGCCGCTGCGGGTGATGTCACCGGCGTTGTCGAAGTCGTCCAGCAGCTCTTCTTTGGTGACATGCAGCATTTCCAGCTTGATGTTCTCGCGAAAATCCGTGCGATCCACCAGCAGCTTCAGCCCACGCCACGACGACTCCAGTTGTTGGAACTGCGGCTGATGCACAATCACGTCCATCTGCTTGCTCAGGGCATGATCAATCTCGGCGATCATCTGGTCGACCCGATGCTTGTTGACCGGCTGTTGATGATCGCCGCTTTGCAGGATCTCGCTGATGAACGCAGCCACGCCTTGGCGAGCTACCGCGTAGCCTTCCTGAGACGGGCGCATGGTGGTGTTGGCCAGCAGTTGATCAAGCAACGACGGCTGTTCGTCAGCCACCAACACTTGGGTGGCGGCGCTTTCCATAGACATGGGGAGTACTCCGTTGAGAAGGGCGTTCAATTCAGTCGTTGGGCGCGTCGAGCACCAGGTCCAGTTCACTGGCCAGGCGTTGGCGGGCGGTTGCATCGGTCAGCAGGTTTTGCAGGTGTTTGCGAAAGGCCGGAACGTTGCCCATCGGACCTTTGAGTGCAACGAGGGCTTCGCGAAGTTCCAGCAACTTGTTCAATTCGGGAATTTGTCGGGCGACGGCGTCAGGACCGAAGTCATGAATGTTTTTGAATTGAAGCCGTACGTTCAAATCGGTATCGCAGTCTTTGCTTAAAACGGACGGAACCGCCATGTCCAGGGCAACTTCGGCTTTGGTCAGAACTTCATTAAACGTATCTTTGTCGATGCGTACAGCTTGCCGATCTTCCAGGGCAGTAAGTTCGCCGTGGCCTTTGAAGTCACCGGTGATCAGCAACTTCAGCGGCAACTCAACTTCGGCCTGTTGATCGCCCGTGGCCGGGACGTACTTGATGTTGATGCGCTCTTTGGGCGCGACAGAGCCGTGATTTTTCGACATGGGAAGAATCCTTTTCATAAGGTCGGCGTATTAGAAACAGTTGTTGCAACGTTTGTCTTGTAGGACGTTGTGGACGCGATTCGTGGGCTTTTAATGTAGGAAATAATACCTTGCGGATCGTTACTGGTTTTCCTACAACTTCCACGGATACATCTGAAGGGCGTGTCTTTTTGTTGGAACTTTTGCAAGGTACTGTTTGTTTTCTACTTGCTTATTCATTGAGTTCTGGTGAGGCTCTGTAAGTTAATTTGTTGAACTTTCAAATAAGTCATGTTGATTTTAAAGATGCTGAGAACATCGGATTCTGATTTCGACGAGACATACTCAGGAGGCGTTGATGCACGGGCAAGGATGGAAATGGGGGCTTTGTCTGACGGTCGTGGCCGTAATGGATGTGCAGGCGGCAACACAAGACTGCCCCTCAATTGTCTCGCCCTTGAAGCGCCTGGAGTGTTTTGATTTGGCCGCTGGCACGCCCATCCATCACGCGCCAGCGGCGCCACGCGCCGTTGGGCAGGTACTGCCGATTATCGATCTGGTGCAACGCAACGAAGTCAAGCGTCCACCCGAGGATCAGCGTTTTCTGCTGTCGTCGTTTCCAGAGCCGGACGATGAGCGGCAACAACGGCTGGTGATCTCCGCCCCGGCCCTGGGCGCGTTGCCACCTCGACCTCACCTGGTTATCAGTTGCGAATCGAAAATTTCCCGCCTGCAACTGGTACTGGATGAGCCAGCCAAACCCAACAAAATTCGCATCCAGCTGTTCAAGGACGACCGACCGGTTTCCGAGGCCTATCGGTGGCAAGTGCTGGACGATGCCGGGTTGGTGGTGGATGCGGGACGAGGGCTGCAGGCCATTGCCTTGTTACGCAACATGGGCGGCGGCCAGCGCCTGCGACTGGAGAGTGACTACCTGCGGCTGAACGGGCTGGTGTTCGACGCTGAAGGGCTGGGCGAACTGATAGAGCAGGAGCGCAAGGTATGTCGCTGGTGATCGACGTTCCGGCGGATACCGTCAAGCGACTGCTGACCCCCATCGACCCAGAACAACTCGCCGGCCATTTCGATGTGGAGGACGAAACCTATCAGGCCATCGATCAGGAAATGGTCAAGCTCGGCGGCCTGCGCGAAAGCGACATCGATTGGCCGTATATCGACGAAGCGTCCCGCGAATACCTGGCCACCCAGTGCAAGCACTGGCGCATCCTCGGTCATCTGCAAGTAGTGTGGCTGCGGACCCGGCAATGGGCGCGCTGGGCGGATGCGTTGGGTTTGGTGGCCGGTATGGTCGACCTGTATTGGGACAATGCCTATCCCAAGCCCGGCCCGACGGGCTATCTGAACAAGCGTAAGCAGGTGCAGCGCCTGTTGGAGAACCTGGTGCAGGTGTTGCCGTCCCTGGATCGCAGTAGCTTTACCCCGGCTTGCCAGGCGGCTGCGGAATTGGCCATGGCTACCCTGCAAAGATGCGTGGAAACCGCCAGGTTCGATCCCGCCCCGTTGGAGGCGTTGCAACGCCAGTTGAGCAAATACAGTGAGCCGGTCGTTGCCGCTGAAGCGTCCCATGCAGTCACTTCCAGCGGCGCTCTGGATTCAGCATTTTTCACCAGCCCCAAGCTGCAGGCGCCAGGCAACGAGCGTGAACAGCGCCGCGCCGTGTTGAGCATGGCCGAGCAGATCAATCAACAAGATCCCTACGACCCCACCGGTTATCAATTACGACGCTTCGGCCTGTGGTCGCATTTGCGCACCGCGCCCCCCGTCACCCGCGATCGTCGAACCGAATTGACCGCCGTGCCCAAGGACATAGTCGACGGTTACCAGGACGCGCTGAACCACAATACGCTGGACCCGAACCTGCTGCCGCGTCTCGAAAAAAGCGTCTGCGCCTCACCGTACTGGTTGCGCGGCAGCTACTTGGCCGCCCAAGTCGCCTCGCGCCTGGCGATGGAAGAAGTGGCCGCTGCCATTCGCCAGACCTGCGAACGTTTCGTCTGCCGCCTGCCGGCCCTGCTGGAGTTGTGTTTCAGCGATGGCACACCGTTCGTGGACGCACAAACCCACGCATGGATCACCGCCGCCGATGAGGCGCGAACCACCGGCAGCCCCGTGCAGGAATACGCCGGCCTGCGCGACGAACTGACCACCCAACTCAACACCGAAGGCGTCGAAGTGGTGCTGCTGCGCTTGCAGGACCTGCACGCCTCTCATGACGCCCCGCGCCAGCGCAGCTACGCCACGGTGATTGCTGCCGACCTGCTGGCATCGCGTGGCCTGTCGTGGCTGGCGGACGACCTGTACGCCAGCGTTGCGCGGTTGATGCGCGATACCACGGCGCAGGGGTGGGAGCCGGAGTTGTACCGGAAAGTGGCGCAGCCCATCGACGACAGTCATTTGATTAAAGCGGTTAAGGAGTAGGAGCGATTTATGGGGATGTTCTGGGGATACGTCAAACGTTGGGGCCTGCCGGTACTGCGTCAGTTCAACCAGGCATTGCCGATACTGGTGCTGCTGGGCGTGGCGTTTTTATTGATCGCTATCTGGTGGCTGGGCCCGCAGTGGGCCTGGCGTGAACATCGGCCGCTGAGCGAGTTGGCGATGCGCGTCTCGGCCAGCGTTGTGGTGCTGGTGGTGCCGCTGCTGATCTGGGCATGGCGGGTGCGTAATCGTTATCACCGGTTGCAGCTTGAACGCCAGCACGAGGCTGCGATGCAGGCCGACCCGTGCCTGCCTTACATCGAGGCGCAGGAGCGAGCACTGGACCGCAGCCTGGGCAACTTGCTCAACAACATGGAACGCCGCCGTTCGCTCTATCAATTGCCATGGTATCTGGTGCTGGGCGAGGAAAATGCCGGCAAGACCAGCCTGATCGCACGCTCCAATCAGAGCTTTGCCTTGTCCCATGTGACCAGAGCCGGGGTCAGGGCGCACCAGGAAGAACAACTGGCCTATCCGGTGGATTGGTGGATCGGTGACGAGGCGGTGTTGATTGACCCGCCGGGTGAATTCCTCAGTCATCCGCAGCCAGCGGCTGATAACGTCGAGCAGCAGGGCGCGATCCAAGGCAAGGTCAAACCGGTATTACCCGCTGGCACTCACCCACGTCTATGGCGGCACCTGATCGACTGGCTGGCGCGCAATCGCAGCCGTCGCGCATTGAACGGCGTGGTGTTGGTGATCGATGTGCAGGCCTTGTTGGCGCAACGTCCCGAACAACGCAAGGCCCACGCCAACCTGCTGCGCACCCGGCTGTTTGAGCTGACGCGGCAATTGGGTACGCGCTTGCCGGTGTACGTGACGCTGAGCAAGTTCGACCTGCTGGAAGGCTTCGAAGAGTTCTTCGCCCGGTTGTCGCATAGTGGGCGCGAAGACCTGCTGGGTTTCACCTTCAGTCTGGACGCGGTGGATGATTTCGATGCCTGGTCGGCGGAGCTGACCCGCCAGTACCAGACCTTTGTCACGTACCTGAGTGAACAGATCTTCGACAGCGTCAAGGAGTCGCGTGGGCTGACCGAGCGCGATCGACTGCAGGGCCTGTTGCGTCAGATGGCGGGCCTGCGCCCGGCACTGTCGGGTTTCCTGAGCGAGATGCTCGGCAGTGATCGTTTCACCACCCCTGCGCTGGTGCGCGGGCTGTATTTCTCCTCGGTATTTCAGCAGGGCACCTTGAGCAATGCCTTCGTCAAAGAGGCAGGGCAAGCGTATCAACTGCCGCCACCGCCCCCCGAGGTCAAGCCTGCTGGTGGCACTGCGATCTATTTTGCCCAGCAGCTTTTCCAGCGAGTGATTTACCCGGAAGCAGGTCTGGCGGGTGACAACATCAAGGTGGCCCGTAACAAGCGACGACTGCTGATCGCTGGCTTCAGCGTCGCGTCCTTGGGCGTTTTGGTGGTCATCGGAACCTGGCAGTTTTACTTCAACATCAACCGCGACAAGGCTGCGAGCGTCCTGGCCAAGAGTCAGGAGTTCAGTGAACGGGACATCGACACCAAGGTCGACACGACCGGGCGCAATCTGCTGGTACCGCTGGATCAGATTCGCGATGCGGTGCTGGTGTACGGTGACTATCGCGAGGCATGGCCGCTGCTGGCGGATATGGGGTTGTATCAGGGGAGGGCGATTGGTCCGACGGTGGATGAGGCCTATCTGAATCTACTGTCCAAACGCTTTCTGCCGGCGATTGCCAGCGGTGTGCTGGATGCCATCAATGCCGCGCCCGCCGGTAGTAATCAGCAACTGGCGGCCTTGCGCGTTTACCGCATGCTTGAAGAACGGCAAAACCGCCGCCCGGCCATCGTCGAGGAGTGGGTCGCCAAACAGTGGCAGAGGGCCTATCCCGGGCAGGGCCAGTTGCAGGCCGACTTGATGAGACACTTGGGCTACGCCCTGAAATACGCCGACGCCGATTTGCCGCACTACCGTGAGCGCATTGCCCAAGTGCAACAACAGTTGCGCCAGTTGCCTATGGCTGAACGGGTCTACATGAACCTGAAACAGGATGCCCAAGAGCGTTTGCACCGCCCGCTGGACCTGCGCGCCGAGGTCGGTCCGGCGTTCGACATCGTCTACAGTCCATTGAACACCGATCAAGAGGGTAGCGGCCTGATGCTGGCACCGCTGCTCACGGCCAAGGGCTTCAGGGACTACTTTGAGCCTGGCACCGAGGGCATCATCGAGCTGGCAATGATCGACCAGTGGGTGCTCGGCGAGCGGCAACGCCTGGACTATTCCGACGAAGACCGCAAAGTACTGACCCAGCGGGTCCGCGCGTTATACAGCGCCGATTATGTCGACAGCTGGCGACGTGCGCTGAATCAGTTCGCGATCACCGACTTCGACGACCTCAGTCACGGCGTGGCCGTGCTGGAGCAGGTCACTGGCCCGGCCGCCCCTCTGCGGCGTTTGCTGGAAACCTTGCGCGACAATAGCGTGATTTACCCGTCGGCGCCCTTGGTCGAAGGGCAGGCACCACTGACGTTGGACAAGGTGTCGGACGGCCAGCAACAAGCTGCGGGTATCCGGCGCGCGTTTTCCAGCCTGACGGAACTGACCACCACGCGCGGCGAGCAGCCGTCCTATTACGAAGAAACGCTACGTTCCGTCAGCGCCGTCTACGACTACGCCAAAGCCGTGCACGACAATCCCGACCCCGGCAAAGCGGCGTTGAAAACCGTGCTCAATCGTTTTTCCCTCGGCGGTGCCGATCCGATTGCCAACCTGCAACGTGTCGCCGTCGGCCTGCCTGAACCACTCAACCAGCAAATCAAAAAGCTCGCCGACCAGACCTCGCAGGTACTGGTGATTGCCGCCTTACGCGAACTGGAAAAACGCTGGGACAGTGATATCTACAGCTTCTACCGCGAACGGCTGGCGAGCCGCTACCCGTTCAAGGCCAGCGGCGAGGACGCCTCGCTGGAAGACTTCGAAGCCTTCTTCAGCCCGCAGGGGCGTCTACAGCAGTTCCACGATCAATACCTGAACGTGTTCCTCAAGGACAACCTCGATGCTCTGTACTCCGAAAACCTTGGCGGCTACCTGGTACGCAGCGACGTGCTGGAACAGCTCAAGAAGGTCGAGCGCATCCGCGACACTTTCTTCAACCACCGCGGCCACCTGGCCGTGCAACTCACCATCGAACCCCTGGCCCTGAGCGCGACCCGCCTGAGCAGCATGCTCAGCGTCGACGGACAACTGATCCCTTACCAGCACGGCGCGCCGCAACGCACGGGGCTGGTGTGGCCCAACAGTCTGGGCAACACCAATGGCAGCCAACTGACGCTGGTGCACAGCAGCGGCAACACCGCCAGCCTTAGCTATCGCGGGCCGTGGTCGTTGTTCCGGCTGCTCAGCCGTGGGCATCTTAATGGCAGGACCGACACCAGCGTGGACCTGACCTTTGCCGTCGCCGATGGCTTGATGCGCTATCGGATTGGGGCGGAGAAGGCCAACAACCCGGTTACCCAACGCAGTTTTGAAGGGTTTGTGTTGCCGAGGACGTTGTTGGAGGAGCGTCGATCAAACAAAACCATAAACAGGGTTGAGGGTGTCGCCTCAACGGAGACGGGCAGGAAGTGACTCACCAACCATTCCCTGACTCCAATCCCTGCACCGACAGGAAATGCGGCCTAAAGCCATGACGTCGACGTTCGTCATTCAAGGGCTGCCAACGAGTACAGGAGATTCACACGTGAAAGGTTTCAAGGGGTATATCGGTATCGCGGGACTGGCGCTGCTGTCGGCCAATGCCTGGGCCGATCTGCCTCACAGCTCGATTCTGAGTCGCTATGGCGTGACACCCGATCAACTGCCAGAGCCGGCCAAAAGCGAAGACGCCAAACCCGTCGAAGAAAAAAACCGCTTTCATATCCAGCCCGAGCAACCGTTCGTGACGATTCGCATCGGCGAAGACTATGAGCCGGAAATGACCGGAAATCTGAGCATCGACCGCATGGCGCAACAGGAGCGTCAGCGCTGCCAGCGCTTGCAGGAAGAACTGGTTCGCCGTGGCGAGCGTCCTTTCAGTTGCGACGGCTCTCTCCCGGGCATGGCGTTACCACGCTGATGAATGCAAAAAAGGCTGCGATCCCATAGGGTCGCAGCCTTTTTTGATGTTTTATCCGTCAGTCTTCTTTGCGCACCGTGGCCACTTCGTCGGCACGTACGCGGACTTTGGCGCCGGAAATATCCTTGAACTCGTAGAAGCCATCCTCGGTTTTGGTATCGGGCATGTCTTCGGTCAGATATTGGGTGCCGTTCTGCAGGGTAACCACCGTCGGGGTCGAGCAACCGGCCAGGGTCAGCAGGGCCGCAACAGCCAACGGGATCCCGAGAGTCTTGATTTTCATAAGCAGCATTCCTGTTCATTTCGACCATTGTCGGCCTCTAACGCGGTTGGTGCCATTACGCCGGGAAAAGTTCGATGGCCACCTGAAAAAATCTGCAATGAAGGTGCCACTGATCTTTTTCCGTTTGCGCCCGCCGGGGCAGACTGGTATCTGTACGCATAACCAGTACTCGCTTGCCATGGCCCCCGAATCTACCGTGACTGCCAATCCCCTCGACGATCCGTTCTATTACCTCAACAACTTCCGCCAGGTGCTTGATTGGCTTGAGCTTCGCTATGCCGATGTCATGAGCGAAACGGAACATGCCTTCATTCGCGAGTTCAAGGCGCTGCCGCGTCCGTCCCAGGGCCTGCTGGTGCGTATGGTGATGCGCAAGGGCGTGCATTTTCGCGCCGGCAAGCTGAATTATCCGGAAATCGGCGACATCGCCGAGGCGGCGCAACCGCTGCTGGAGCATGGCTGGCTCCATGAACAGGCGCCGTTGTCGATGGCGGAACTGTTCGAGGTGTTGCTCAAGGCCGAGATCCTGCAAGCCTTCGGCCCGGCCATCGACCAGCCCCGAGGCAAGAAAGTCGACTGGTTGCCGCAGCTGCACGAACAATTCCCCGAGCCCCGCAGTTTCGTGCAATGGTGCCCGGCGCTGGCGGATCGGCTGTTCAGCCTGACGCTGATGGACCTGTGCGACCGTTTTCGCCTGATGTTCTTCGGCAATCTCTATCAGGACTGGTCGGAATTCGTGCTCGCCGATCTTGGCATCTTCACTTATGAAAAAGTCGAATTCTGCGCCGATTCCCGGGGCTTGCGCAGCCGTGCCGACGTCGATGCCTGCCTGTTTCTGCACGATTGCCAGCTGTATTTCGAAGCCGGCGAGCCGCTGGAGCCGATCGTCGAACAAGTCGCGGCGCTGCATTTCGATAACCCGTGGCTGCAACGCCGACGCGGCAAGCTGTTGTTCCAGATCGGCCAATACTGCGAGCGCCTCGGCGAATTCGCCCTGGCGCTGAAGATCTATCGCGACTGCGCCTATCCCGGCGCGCGATTGCGGATGATCCGCGTGCTGGAGCGCAGCGCCGAATATGCGTTGGCTCTCGAACTGGCGGTCATTGCCGAGCAGGCGCCGGAAACCGCTACCGAACAGCAGGGCCTGCAACGGGTGTTGCCGCGTTTGCGACGCAAGCTCGGCGGGCCACCGATCAAGCGCACGGCGCCCGGCATGGTGGAACGGCTGGACCTGCATCTGCCGCGTCTCGATCCGGCGTTGTCGGTGGAATATCACGTTCAGGCGCACCTGCACGAAGAAACGGGCCCGGTGCATTACGTGGAAAACAGCCTGATCAATTCACTGTTCGGCCTGTTGTGCTGGCCGGCGATCTTCGCACCATTGCCGGGCGCTTTCTTTCACCCGTTCCAGCGCGGGCCGGTGGATCTGCTCAATGAAGACTTCCAGCCCCGACGCGCCGAGCTGTTTCAGGCCTGTCTGGCCGAACTCGACGATGGCCGCTATGCCGACACCATCCGCGCGCGGTTCGCCGCCAAATGGGGCGTGCAGTCGCCGTTCGTGTTCTGGGGCGCGCTCAATGAAGAACTGCTGGAGCAAGCTTTGGCTTGTCTGCCGGCCGAACACCTCAAGCACTGGTTCAGCCGTCTGCTGCTGGACATCAAGGCCAATCGCGCCGGCATGCCCGACCTGATCCAGTTCTGGCCGCAGCACAGGACCTACCGGATGATCGAAGTCAAAGGCCCGGGCGATCGGCTGCAAGACAATCAATTGCGCTGGCTGGAGTTCTGCCACACGCACCGGATGCCGGTCGCCGTGTGTTACGTGCAATGGGCGGAGCAGGGCGCTTGAGCTACAGCATCGCCGTGCGGGCATTGTGCGAATTCACCGCGAAAACCGGTGACCTCGACTTGCGCTTCACCCCGTCACCGACCGCGCTGGAGGGGATTGCCGGGCATCGCACCGTGGCGTCCCGGCGCAACGACGCCTACCAGAGCGAAGTGGCGCTGGAGGGCGCATTCGGGCCATTGAAGGTCAAGGGCAGGGCGGACGGCTACGACCCGACGCAGAACTGCCTGGAAGAGGTCAAAACCTACCGTGGCGACCTGGGCAAGCAACCGGCCAATCACCGTTCGTTGCATTGGGCCCAGGCGAAGATTTACGGCTGGTTGATGTGCTGCCGATT
Source organism: Pseudomonas sp. IT-P2 (assembly GCF_949767575.1). NCBI lineage: Bacteria > Pseudomonadati > Pseudomonadota > Gammaproteobacteria > Pseudomonadales > Pseudomonadaceae > Pseudomonas > Pseudomonas sp. IT-P2. Next base: position 569,751 of record NZ_CATKQA010000011.1, read on the forward strand.
GCAGCTTGAGCAGATCAATCTGGCGCTGGTGTATTTCGACATCGTCACGGAAAAGGAAACCTGCCTGGTCGAGGCGTTCAGCGCTGATGCGCTGCGACAGTTCTTCGAACAGCAGTGCGGTTTGTTCCTCGCGTGGGCCGAACAGGAAATGGCCCACCGCGAAGCGCGCAACCGGGCGGCGCAGCAGCTGGGTTTTCCCCATGCCACGTTTCGCCCCGGCCAGCGTCACCTCGCCGAATCGGTGTTCAAAGCCGTCAGCACCGGGCGCTGCCTGATGGCCCAGGCCCCGACCGGGATCGGCAAGACCCTCGGCACCCTGTTTCCGATGCTCAAGGCGTTGGCGCCGCAGCAACTGGACAAGGTCTACTTCCTCACCGCCAAGACGCCCGGACGCAAACTGGCGCTGGATGCAGCGCAAGTGCTGTTCGATCACAGCGAAACCTTGCCCCTGCGGGTGCTGGAAATGGTCGCCCGGGACAAGGCCTGCGAGCACCCGGACAAGGCCTGTCACGGTGAATCCTGCCCGTTGGCCCAGGGCTTTTACGACCGTTTACCCGCCGCCCGTGAGGCTGCCAGCCAATTGCGCCTGCTGGATCAGGCCGCACTGCGGGACGTCGCGGCGCGGCACGGGGTGTGTCCGTATTACCTGAGCCAGGAAATGGCCCGCTGGGCCGACGTGGTGGTGGCGGACTACAACTATTACTTCGATTTCAGTGCGCTGCTGTTCGGTCTCGCGCAGTTCAATCAATGGAACGTTGCGGTGCTGGTGGACGAGTCGCACAACCTGGTCGAGCGCGGACGGCAGATGTACAGCGCCACTCTCGATCAGGCGACACTGGGCAGCGTGCGCAAAACCGCGCCCGAGGTCTTGAAGAGGTCGTTGCAACGGGTCAATCGTGAATGGAACGCGCTGCACAATGACCAGTTGGCGCCGTATCAGGCCTACGACAAGGCGCCGGAAAAACTGTTGCAGGCGCTCTCATCCTGCACGGCGAGCATCGGCGACTACCTCAACGATCACCCGCAAGGGCTCGACAGCGGACTGCAGAACTTCTACTTCGAAATGCTGCAATTCGGCCGGGTGGCGGAATTGTTCGACGCGCATTACCTGTTCGACATCAGCAAACGCGACCTCGAGCGCAAACGCCCGTTATCACAACTGTGCCTGCGCAACGTGGTGCCGGCGGCGTTCATCGGCCCGCGCCTGACGGCGGCGCGCAGCAGCGTGCTGTTTTCCGCCACCCTCAGCCCGCGCCACTATTACGCGGATTTGCTCGGCACCCCGGCCGACACGGTCTGGATCGACGTCGAGTCGCCGTTCAGCGCCGAACAATTGCAGGTGCAGATCGTCAGCCGGATTTCCACGCGTTTCACGCACCGGCAAGCATCGCTGGAACCGATTGTCGAGCTGATCGCCCGCCAGTTCAGTGAACGTCCGGGCAACTACCTGGCGTTCTTCAGCAGCTTCGATTACCTGCAACAGGTCGCGCAGTTGCTCGCCGAGCGGCACCCACACATCACCCGCTGGCAGCAATCCCGAGGCATGACCGAAGGCGCGCGGCAGGACTTTCTCGATCAATTCACCGCCGACAGCCAGGGCGTCGGTTTTGCCGTGCTCGGCGGCGCCTTCGGTGAGGGCATCGATCTGCCCGGCGCGCGGCTGATCGGCGCGTTCATCGCCACCCTCGGGCTGGCACAGCTCAATCCGGTCAATGAACAGATGAAGCGCCGTATGGCAGCGATCTTCGGTGCGGGCTACGACTACACCTATCTTTTCCCAGGCGTGCAGAAAGTGGTGCAGGCTGCCGGGCGGGTGATCCGTACCCAGCAGGATCGCGGCGTGGTGATGCTGATCGATGATCGTTTTGCCGAAAGCCGAATCAAGCAATTATTGCCGTTCTGGTGGTCGTTGAGCAGTGAGAATCCGGTTGGCGATGTTGCGGGATAACGTCAGTGCGACTTGAGGGGATTTTACTTGGACTTGTAGGACATATTTCCTTATAAAACAGAGACATATCTTGTGAAAAACCCCCTTTGATAAATCGCGAACTTCAGTCTTTATTCAGTAAGCCGGATCTCGGTCTCTCGCGATATTTGATAAGGAAATCAATATATGTCCGCTACCCACACTTATACGTATACCTCCGAGCAGGTCACTTCAGCCTTCAATGACATCAGCACAACCCTGTTCGCCGGAATCACTGCACAGCTCACACCCACTATCCTGGTGACAGCCGGAGTGCAAAGCTCGGGGAAAACCTACCTGCTGGAAAAACAACTGCTTCCTTCCGGCCTCTATAAAAATTACGTCCGTCTGTATCTGCCGGAGTATCGGGAGAAGCATCCGCAATACCAGGAGATGATCAAGCTGGGCACGTTGCACGCCTACGAACATACGAATGACTTCATTCGTGATTTGAGCAGGAAAATCTTTGAACGGGCTTTTGAGCAAAAGCTCAACATCATTTTCGAATGCGCGTTCGACAGTATCGAGTTTGCGACTCTGCCTGACTACATGGCCAACGCCGGTTACAGGCTTGAGGTTCACATCGTGGCCTGCAACTATCCGTTCGCATTTATTTCCGGCGTCCAGAGAGGGTTCAAAAGCCTGGAGAAAGGCGAGCTCGAACGTTTTGTCCGACCTTCGGAACTGAAATCCAGTTTTGGAAATGCCCACGCAGTGATCTACGCGCTCGACGCTGCGGCCAAAAGAGTCGGCGGCTCACAGGTGTTCCTTTACGAACGAGGTTTTGGGGCCATGAGGGAGCGTGTCGTGCGTGCGCACAGCTTGTATGCTCGAGATATGCAGAACAAGCTCTCCGTTACCTCAACATCCACGCCGTTCAGCTACAGCGCCTATGAGCGCATCATCGGCAAATCGCTCAACAGCGACAGCGAACGTCACGAGGTGATCAAGGAGAGTCATCTCGCCCTGCACAAGGCTGCGCAGTATGCAATGCAGGTACCGGACTTTCTTTTCGATGCACTTTATGCCCGGATCGCCAAATATGTTCAACGTTGAGCGAGCCGAGGTTCGGACATGAGGTGCTATTGCGCCTTTCCATTCCGCTGGTTTGCCGCATACTCGGGTTATTGAAGATCTGTTTCGAGCCAAGCCTGATGAGCGATAACAAGAAGTCCGCTGCAATCGAAGACATGCGTTTTCGTTTGCTGATCGATGCCGTGGTCGATTACGCGATCTACATGATCGACCCCGAAGGCATCATCACCAGCTGGAACTCCGGCGCCAAACGCTTCAAGGGTTACGAAGAAGCCGAGATCCTTGGCGAGCACTTTTCAAGGTTCTACACCGACGAAGATCGCGCCAACGGTATGCCGCAGCGGGCGCTGGACACGGCGATCCGCGAAGGCCGGTTCGAGGGTGAGGGCTGGCGGGTACGCAAGGATGGCACGCATTTCTGGTGCCACGTGGTGATCGATCCAATTTTCAGCCCGAGCGGGCAACTGCTCGGGTTTGCCAAGATCACCCGCGACCTGACCGACCGCAAGATGGCCGAAGAAACCCTCAAGCAGAGCGAACAGCAGTTTCGCCTGCTGGTTCAGGGCGTCAGCGACTACGCGATCTACATGCTCAGCCCGGACGGCCGCGTGTCCAACTGGAACCCTGGTGCGCAGCGGATCAAGGGCTACAGGCCGGAAGAGGTCATCGGCCAGCACTTTTCGATGTTCTACACCCCTGAAGATCGTGAGATCGGCGAACCCCAGCGCGCTCTGGAAACCGCTGCGCGCGAGGGCCGTTTCGAAAACAAGAGCTGGCGTCTGCGCAAGGACGGTACGCGGTTTCTGGCGCATGTGGTGGTCGATGCGATCCGTGGCGAGACCGGCACCTTGCTGGGTTTCGCCAAGATCACCAGGGACGTGACCGAAGCCACCGAGGCGCAACAGGCACTGGAGAAAACCCGTGAAGCGCTGTTCCAGGCGCAGAAAATGCAGGCCATCGGTCAGTTGAGCGGAGGTATCGCCCACGACTTCAACAACTTGCTGACGGTGATCCTCGGCAACCTGGAAATCGTGCGCAAACGTATGGGCGACGACCCGAAAGTCAGCCGCCTGCTGGAAAACGCCACGCAGGGAGCATTGCGCGGCGTATCGCTGACCCAACGCATGCTGGCCTTTGCCCGGCGGCAGGAGCTCAAGACCGAACCGATCGATATCCCGAAACTGGTGCAGGGCATCACCGGGTTGTTGCGCAGCTCACTCGGGCCCGGGATCCGCATCGAAACGCAGTTTCCCGAAGACCTGCAAGCGGTGCTGGCCGACAGCAATCAGCTCGAACTGGCGGTGCTCAACCTCGCCACCAACGCCCGCGACGCCATGCCCGAGGGCGGCAGCGTCACCATCAGCGCGGAACCTGAAGTGGTCATCGAACAAAACGATTCGACGCTCGCGGCCGGGCGTTATGTCTGTCTGCGGGTGACCGATACCGGGGAAGGCATGGACGCTGATACGCTGGCGTCGGCAACCGATCCGTTTTTCACCACCAAGGGTTTGGGCAAGGGCACCGGCCTGGGATTGTCGATGGTCCATGGCTTCATCGAACAACTGGGCGGCCGGTTCATTCTGAAAAGTATCAAGGGGCAGGGCACCACTGCTGAGCTCTGGTTACCGGTCGCCATCGACGGAGTCGCGACCCAATCGTCCGGCACGATGGTGTCCACCGTTACAGTGCCGCGCCTCAGCGTGCTGGTGGTGGATGATGACAGTCTGGTGCGTACCAGCACCGTCCTGCTGCTGGAAGACCTTGGCCATCGGGTGATCAGCGCCGCCTCTGGTACCCACGCGCTCGAGCTGTTTGACCAGGGAGAGGTCATCGACCTGATGATCACCGACATGGCCATGCCGCATATGAGCGGCGCGCAACTGGCTCATGCCGTGCGTTTGCTCAAGCCGGATCTGCCGATCATTCTCGCCACCGGCTTTGCCGAACGCCTCGAAGGCTTCGCAGCGGGGTTGCCACGGCTGTCGAAACCGTTCAATCAGATGAATCTTGTAACGATTATTGCCCAGACGATGAAACGAACCGGGACTGAATCCGGCTGAACTTGTCCGCGACGGGGCGGCTCCAAACGCTTTGCCTTTCGGAGCGTTCGTACCGTGCCTCGCATACTGACCCAACCGACCGCCGAAGAAACCCAGACCGAACACAACGCGAAGATGTTCGGTTCGCCCAAGGAGCGACTGGATTTCTACCGTCGGGAAATCCAGTACGAAACCAGCATCCTGGCCAACCGCACCGACGCGTACCTGGCGGCACAATCGTTTCTGGTGATTGCCTTTGCGTCCTGCATGGCCAACCTCAACCCGGAATGGGGCAAGCTGTTCACCCTGGTGGTGCCGCCGTTTCTGGCGTTACTCGGACTGCTCAGTTCGCTCAACGCCTGGCCGGGGATTCGCGCCGCCTACGACATCATTGATCATTGGCACTTCAAGCAGAGTGAACTGCTGCGCAGCGAACCGCTGATGGGCCTGGCTTATGACGAATCGCCGTTATTCAGCGAAATGGAGTCGAGCCACAAGGGGTATCGCAAGTCATTGCTGTTTTCCATTCGTACGCCGTGGATTTTCGCCACATTCTGGATGTTGCTCGGCAGCTATGCCTTCTATATTCAGGTGACCAATCCGGGAGGATAAATGACACCCCGCTATCGAGCCCGGTCATCATGGCCGGGCTTTTTTCGCCCGTTTCTGTTCTTGCGCCGCTCATAGCTGGCGAGGATCGGCTGGGTGCTGACGCCGTGCAGCAGAATGCTCAGCGCCACCACCGACAGGGTCAGGTCGGTACACAGCGTGGCCACGCTGTCGCCCAACCCATGGTTCAGCGCATAGAAGAGATAGTACAGACTGCCGATGCCGCGAATGCCGAACCAGCCGATCAATAACCGTTGGCGCCTGGCCAACAGCGATCCCCACGGCATCAACGCTACGCAGGCCGGGCGAATGACACAGAACAATACCCCGCCGACCAGCAGCGCCCGCCAATCCCAGTGACTGACCAGCACTACCCCCAGAAGCGTGACCAGAAACACCTCCATCGCCCGTTCCACCAAACCGCCGAACGCGAGCATGTCGCCCATCATGATCCCGGCCGCCACCTGACTGTCTTCCAGCCGCTCGGTATCGCCGTGCACCGCCTGCTGCGGCTCGACGTTCTGATGACCGACAATCGGTTGCACCATATGCTCGGCGGGTGGTTGGTGGGCGCCGGTGGATTTGACTTCCTCCTGTCGCAAGCCGAGGCCGGCGGCGAATACCGACAGAAAGCCGTAGCCACCAATGGATTCAGCCACGACGTACGCCAGCGCAATCAACGCCAGGGCCAGATAGTCGTTCGGGCTCAGGGTGCTGTCATCGTTGCGGATACGCAGCGAGAGGGTCAGTCGACCAATGCCACGGCCCATCCAGTAGCCGCAAAGCAACCCGGCCGGAACCGCCCACAAAAGGCTGCGCAGTACCCAGTCGGGCCACTCGGCGGCAAACCCTTCACCGTGCAGCAGCAACAGCCCGAGGATCACGAAGGGAAATGCAACGCCGTCGTTGAGCCCGGCCTCGCCGGACAGGCCGAAACGCACGCTGTCGACGTCCCGCGCATCGTTAACCTGCACCAGCGCCGCGAGCACCGGGTCGGTCGGAGCCAGAATCGCGCCGATCAACAGCGAAGGGCCCCAATTCAGGTTCAGGCCAAAATGCAGCAACAGGCAGACGCCAATGATCGTCAGCACCATCACCGGACCTGCCAGACCGAATGCAATCCGCCAGCGTTTGTCGCGCAATGGCAAACGTAACTTCAAACCGCAGACGAACAGGGAAAACAGCACCGCGACTTCGGTCAGGTGCTCCATCCACAAAGAGGCTTCGTCCAGCGGCAGTTTCAGCAGATCGAGCCCGGACGGCCCGATGCCAACCCCCAGCAGCAAACAGACAGCGGAAGTCGTCACCGGCATCCAGCGAAGATAGGACGACGTCAGCGCCAGGGTCAGCAGCACGGCACCGAGCACCGCCACCCAGATGATGAAGCTCATGACGCGCGGCCCGTAAGGTCAGTTCGATGCCGCCCCGACATAACCGGCCTAACCCGCAGTCGTGCGCAGGTATTCCGGCGTCAGCACGTTGAACCACAGCAGGATCATCGACACCAACAACGTCACCAGCACCAGCAGCGCGACACCCCAGACACTGGCCGAATACAGCAAACCCTGTTCCTTGCGCTCGTGCATGAAAGTCGGCAGGCCGACGAACAGCAGAAACGTCGAATAGATGGACGCTGCGCCGAGCACCAGCACCGCCAGCCAGCGGCTGGGATACAGGCCGGCGAGACCGGCGATGAAAAACGGGGTTACGGTGTATGCCGCGAAACCGATGCACTGGTTGAGCGTCGGCCGGGCATCGAAGGTGCGCGACATCCAGCGAATGAATCCGCCGATGATCGCCACGCCGACCACGATGGTGACGTAGAGCAGGACACTCAGCTGCAAGGCGCTGGCACTGCTGAGCCTCACGGTTTCACCCACTGCCAGGCTCCAGCCGACATAGGTGGTGCCAATGAACAGGCACACCGCCGGGACGAGGGCCAGCAACAGCAGGTGAGCAAGGTAATGACGCGGATGTGCCTCTTCTTCGCGGCGGATGTCGGTCCAGGCAAAATTCGGCTGGGTGAAGAGTTTGATAATAGGCGCAGACATGACGACCTCCTGATCTCTTGCAACCCGAACGGGCCATGAAGGTATGGAGAGGTCGCCGTGTCCAGCGGTTCACTTTTTCTGGCAAGCGGCTCAGAGCATCGGTTTGCCGCCGGTCACGCCATAGCGCTGGCCGGTGATGTAGCTGGCTTCATCAGACGCCAGCAGTACGTAGATCGGCGCGACCTCCACTGGCTGGCCGGGACGCCCGAGTGGGGTTTGCTCGCCAAAATGCTGCACTTCCTCATCGGGCATGGTCGAGACGATCAGCGGCGTCCAGATCGGCCCCGGTGCCACGCAATTCACGCGGATTTCCCTCGGGCCGAGCATTTGCGCCAGACCACCGGTGAAGTTGGCGATGGCGCCTTTGGTGGTGGCGTAGGCGAGCAGGGTTGGCTTGGGCATGTCCGAGTTGATCGAACTGGTGTTGATGATGGAGGAGCCAGGTCCCATGTGTTTGATGGCTGCCTGGCACAGACGGAAGATAGCGGTGATGTTGACGTCGAAGGTCATCACCCATTCGTCGTCGGGAATCTCCTCGAAGGTTTCGTGGGTCATCTGGAAAGCCGCGTTGTTGACCAGCACGTCGATACGGCCGAAGCGCTCGACGGTTTGATCCACCAACGCCTGGCATTGGGCTTTCTGGGCAATGTCACCAGGCAGCAACAGGCACTGGCGGCCGGCCTGTTCGACCCAGCGCGCGGTTTCCTTGGCGTCTTCGTGTTCATTTAAATAGGCGACTGCTACATCGGCACCTTCGCGGGCAAAGGCGATCGCCACCGCCCGACCGATGCCACTGTCGGCACCGGTGATCAAGGCAATCTTGCCGGCCAGCCGACCGGAGCCGGTGTAGCTCTGTTCGCCGCAATCAGGATACGGCTCCATTTTGCGCTGCGAACCGGGAACCGGTTGCGCCTGTTTCGGGAACGGGGGTTTTGGATAGTCGGTCATCGTCAATCTCCGGGTCTCATGGCAAGTAGGCCGGTTGACCCGGCCCGTTTGCGCTGAGTTCGATCGGATTGACGCTTGGGTTTGCCCTGACGTGATTACCGGGACTTGAGGGCTCGCTCCATCCGGGCAATGCCTTCTTCCAGCATCGAACGCGGGCAACCGAAGTTCAGGCGCACGAATTGCTGGCTGTGGTCGCCAAAGTCCAGACCCGGGCTGAGGCCGACACGAGCGTGGTCCAGGAAGAACTTCTGCGGGTCGTCCAGATCCAGCGCCGAGCAATCGAGCCAGGCCAGATACGTGCCTTGCGGCACATTGAGGGTCACGCCGGGCAAGCGGCTGCGCACCGCGTCCACCAGCCAGTCACGGTTGGCTTGCAGGTACTGCTTCAGCGCCTCAAGCCACGGACCGGCTTCGCTGTAGGCCACGCGGGTGGCTTCCATGCCCAGCGGGTTGACGCTGTCGACCATGCCGCAACGGGCGTGGTTGACGCGTTCGCGCAGGGCGGCGTCCTGGATGATCATGAACGAGGTCTTGAGGCCGGCAATGTTGTAGGCCTTGCTCGCCGACATCAGGGTGATGGTGCGGCGGGATATTTCCGGGCTCAGGGACGCGGTCGGAATGTGCACGCGGCCGTCGTAGCACAGCTCGGCGTGGATCTCGTCGGAGATGATCCAGGCGTCCTGCGCCACGCAGATGTCCGCCACCGCTTGCAATTCTTCCCGGCCGAAGACCTTGCCGATCGGGTTGTGCGGGTTGCTCAGCAGCAGGGCGCCGCCACCGCTCAGGGATTCACGCAGTACGTCCAGCGGGGTGGCGTAGCTGCCGTCGGCCTGGGCATTGAATTCCAGTTCGACCTTGTTCAGGCCCCAATGGCCCGGTGCATGGCGCAGCGGCGGATAATTCGGGGTTTGCACCACGACATTCTGCTGCGGTTGCACCAGCGCCTTGAGCGCCATGTTGAAACCCGACTCCACACCCGGCAGGAAGATCAGCTCCTGCGGTTTGACCCGCCAGGCGAACTTGTTCCAGAGGTCGGCGACGATGGCCTGGCGCAGATTGTCCTGGGCCACGCTGTAGCCCACCAATGGGTGCAGCAGGCGTTGGTGCAGCGCCTCAATGACCACCGGCGGGGCGGCGAAATCCATGTCAGCGACCCACATCGGCAACACGTCGGCCGGGTAGCGGCTCCACTTGGTGCTGCCGGTGTCGTGGCGGTCGAATACCTGATCAAAATCGAAAGTCATGCGCGGTCTCTGAAGCGGAGATGGGTCGTGCCCGCCATGATAAGCCCATGCCCTTGAAGGAGCACACAAAACCTGTGGGAAGTGATGCTCCGACAAACGGCCGACGGTCGGTTTTCACACAGGCGGCAGAGGCTTTGTCTACAGTGAAAAAGTCGGCACTCGTGTGCCGCAACCGTGATTGTCCAGAACAAACCCGGCACCAGTACCGGGTTCCACCTGATCAGGAGTGCACGATGGATCTCAGCCGTCGTCAGTTCTTCAAGGTCGCCGGTATCGGCCTTGCAGGCTCTAGCCTGGGCGCGTTGGGCATGGCCCCGACGCAGGCCTTCGCCGAGCAGGTGCGCCACTTCAAGCTTGCCCACACCCATGAAACCCGCAATACCTGCCCGTACTGCTCGGTCGGTTGCGGCTTGATCATGTACAGCCAGGGCGATGCGGCGAAGAACGTTGCGCAAAACATCATCCATATCGAGGGCGACGCCGACCACCCGGTCAACCGCGGCACCCTGTGCCCGAAAGGCGCGGGTCTTTTGGACTTCATTCACAGCCCCGGCCGCTTGCAGTACCCGCAGGTGCGCAAGCCCGGCAGCAGCGAATGGACCCGGATCACCTGGGACGAAGCCCTCGACCGCGTCGCCGACCTGATGAAGGCCGACCGCGACGCCAATTTCGTCGAGCAGAACGCCCAGGGCCAGACAGTCAATCGCTGGCTGACTACAGGATTCCTCGCGGCGTCGGCAGCGTCCAACGAAGCGGGTTACATCACCCACAAGGTGGTTCGCAGTCTCGGCATGCTGGGGTTCGATAACCAGGCGCGTGTCTGACACGGCCCGACGGTGGCAAGTCTTGCCCCGACGTACGGCCGTGGAGCCATGACCAACACCTGGACCGATATCGCCAATGCGAATCTGATCCTGGTGATGGGCGGCAACGCAGCAGAAGCCCACCCTTGCGGCTTCAAATGGGTGACCGAAGCCAAGGCGCACAATGCCGCGCGGCTGATCGTGGTCGATCCGAGGTTTACCCGGACCGCGTCCGTGGCCGATTACTACGCGCCGATTCGCACCGGCAGCGACATCGCGTTCATGGGCGGGCTGATCAATTACCTGCTGACCGAGGACAAGATCCAGCACGAATACGTGCGCAACTACACCGACGTATCGTTCATCGTCAGAGCTGGATTCGGCTTCGAGGACGGGCTCTTCACCGGTTACGACGCGGCCAAACGCAGCTACACCGACAAATCCACCTGGGGTTACGAGCTGGGGGATGACGGCTTCGTCAAAGTCGACCCGACCCTGCAGGACCCGCGCTGCGTCTATCAACTGATGAAGCAGCATTACAGCCGCTACAACATCGACCTGGCGAGCCAGATCTGCGGCATGCCGGTCGATGCGATGAAAAAGATCTGGGAGGAAATCGCCACTTGCTCGGCACCGGGCAAGACCATGACCATTCTCTATGCGCTGGGCTGGACCCAGCACTCGATCGGCTCGCAGATCATCCGCAGCGCAGCGATGGTGCAACTGTTGCTGGGCAACGTCGGCATGCCGGGCGGCGGGGTCAACGCCTTGCGCGGGCACTCGAACATTCAGGGCCTGACCGACCTTGGTCTGCTGTCCAACGCGCTGCCGGGTTACCTGACCTTGCCGACCGACGCCGAGCAGGATTACGCGGCCTACATCCATAAACGCACCCAGGTTCCATTGCGGCCGGGGCAATTGTCCTACTGGCAGAACTACAGCAAGTTCCACGTCAGCCTGATGAAAGCCTGGTATGGCGCCAATGCCACCGCCGAGAACCAGTGGGCCTACCACTACTTGCCGAAACTCGACATCCCCAACTACGACATCCTCAAGGTGTTCGATCTGATGGGGCAGGGCAAGGTCAACGGCTACATGTGCCAGGGCTTCAACCCGATTGCCGCGTTGCCGGACAAGAACCGGGTGATGGCGGCGCTGGCCAAACTGAAATGGCTGGTGGTGATGGACCCGCTGGCCACCGAAACCTCGCAGTTCTGGGAACACGTCGGGCCGTTCAACGATGTGAAGAGCGCCGACATCCAGACCGAAGTCATACGCCTGCCAACGACGTGTTTTGCCGAAGAGGACGGCTCGCTGGTCAACAGCAGCCGCTGGCTGCAATGGCACTGGAAAGGTGCCGACGGCCCGGGCGAGGCGCGCACCGACGTGCAGATCATGAGCGCGCTGTTCCTGCGCCTGCGTGAGCGTTATCAGGCCGAGGGCGGCAAATTCGCCGATCCGCTGCTGAAGCTGTCGTGGCCGTACAAGATCGCCGAAGAACCCTCGCCGGAAGAGATCGCCAAAGAGATCAACGGCTACGCCACCACCGATTTCACCGACGCCACGGGCGCGGTGATCAAGGGCAATTCGCAACTGGCCGGGTTCGCCCAGCTCAAGGATGACGGCAGCACTGCGTCCGGCTGCTGGATTTTCTGCGGCAGCTGGACCGAAGCCGGCAACCAGATGGCCCGCCGCGACAACAACGACCCATACGGCATGCATCAGCATCAAGGCTGGGCATGGGCCTGGCCGGCCAACCGGCGGATTCTGTACAACCGGGCCTCGGCAGATGTCGCAGGCAAACCGTGGGATCCGAAAAAACGCCTGGTCTGGTGGAACGGCAAAGCCTGGAGCGGCACCGATGTTCCGGACTACAAGGCCGACGTGCCGCCGGAAGCCGGGATGAACCCGTTCATCATGAACCCCGAAGGCGTGGCGCGGTTCTTCGCCGTCGACAAGATGAACGAAGGGCCATTCCCCGAGCACTACGAGCCGTTCGAAACGCCGATCGGCATCAACCCGCTGCACCCGGAAAACAAGAAAGCCACCAGCAACCCGGCGGCGCGGATCTTCGATTCGGTGTGGGACAGCCTCGGCGTGGCCAAGGATTACCCGTACGCCGCGACCAGTTACCGGCTGACCGAGCATTTCCACTTCTGGAGCAAGCACTGCAAGTTGAACGCGATTGCTCAACCCGAGCAGTTCGTGGAAATCGGCGAAGTGCTGGCCAAAGAGAAGGGCATCGCCGCTGGCGATCGGGTTCGCGTGAGCAGCAAGCGCGGGTTCATTGAAGCGGTGGCGGTGGTGACCAAAAGGATCCGGCCGTTGCAGGTCAACAACCAGGTGGTACACCAGATCGGCATTCCGCTGCACTGGGGCTTCACCGGCCTGACGCGCCACGGTTACCTGACCAACACCCTGGTGCCGTTCCTCGGCGATGGCAATACACAGACCCCGGAATCCAAGTCATTCCTGGTCAACGTGGAGAAGCTCTGATGGAGAATCTTTAGATGGCCAGCCAAGACATCATTGCCCGCTCGGCCACCACCACGCCGGCGCCTTCGATACGCGGCCAGGAACAGGTGGCCAAGCTGATCGACACCACCAAGTGCATCGGCTGCAAGGCCTGCCAGGTCGCATGCTCGGAATGGAACGAGCTGCGCGACGAGGTCGGCCACAACCACGGCACCTACGACAATCCGCAGGACTTGAGCGCCGATTCATGGACGCTGATGCGCTTCACCGAGCACGAAACCGACGTCGGCAACCTCGAATGGCTGATCCGCAAGGACGGCTGCATGCACTGCGCCGAGCCCGGTTGCCTGGCGGCGTGCCCCAGCCCCGGCGCGATCATCAAGCACGCCAACGGCATCGTCGATTTCGATCAGGACCACTGCATCGGCTGCGGTTATTGCATCACCGGCTGCCCGTTCAACATCCCGCGCATTTCGCAGAAAGATCATAAGGCCTACAAATGCACGCTGTGTTCGGACCGGGTGGCGGTGGGGCTGGAGCCGGCCTGCGTGAAAACCTGTCCGACCGGGGCCATCGTGTTCGGCACCAAGGACGACATGAAGACCCACGCCGCCGAACGCATCGTCGACCTGAAAAGCCGTGGTTTCGACAACGCCGGCCTGTATGACCCGCAAGGCGTCGGCGGCACCCACGTCATGTACGTGCTGCACCACGCCGACACCCCGAAAATCTACGCTGGTCTGCCGGACAACCCCGAGATCAGTCCGCTGGTGGGTTTGTGGAAAGGCATCAGCAAGCCGTTGGGTCTGCTGGCCATGGGCGCGGCGGTGCTGGCCGGGTTCTTCCATTACGTGCGGATCGGCCCGAACCGGGTCGAGGAAGATGAACATCCCGATCCGCCCGACACCTCGGTGCACGTCGTCGACCCGGCGGTGCACACCTTCGACCCACGCGGGGAGGGCCGGCCATGAGCAACAAGACGATCCTGCGCTACACCGCCAACCAGCGCACCAACCACTGGCTGGTGGCGATTCTGTTTTTCATGGCCGGCCTGTCGGGGTTGGCACTGTTCCATCCGTCGATGTTCTGGCTGACCAATCTGTTCGGCGGCGGGCCGTGGACGCGAATCCTGCACCCTTTCATGGGCGTGCTGATGTTTGTGTTCTTCCTGGGGCTGGTGTTTCGCTTCTGGCGCTCGAACTTTTTCATCGACAATGACTGGAAATGGCTGCGGCGCATCGACCGGGTGCTGGTCAACGACGAAGAGACCGTGCCGGCGGTGGGCAAATATAACGCCGGGCAAAAGCTGCTGTTCTGGACTTTACTGCTGTGCATGCTCGGATTGCTGTTCACGGGGCTGGTGATCTGGCGCGCGTATTTCAGTCATTACTTCGGCATCACCACGATCCGCTGGGCGATGTTGCTGCACGCACTGGCGGGGTTTGTGCTGATCCTGAGCATCATCGTTCACATCTATGCCGGGATCTGGATCAAGGGCTCGGTGGACGCAATGATGCACGGCTGGGTCAGCCGCGCCTGGGCCAGGAAACACCATGCACTCTGGTATCGCGAGGTGGAGAGCAAAGATCCGCCAGAGCGACCGGTCACGAAAAAGGGCTGACAGTTGCCAACCATCCTCGAACCCGGAGAAATCGAAGCGGCGGCCAGTTCGCCGCCGTTTCTGCACCTGCCGCCGCATAACCTGTTCACGCTGCGGGCCCAGCGTCTGGAGCGCTTGGCCGAAGGTCATCCGCTGGCCGACTACCTGCGCTTGATTGCCGGTTTGTGCCGGGTCCAGCAGCAGATCCTTGATGATCCACCCTCGACCGCGCCACTTGATCAACAGCGGCTGGAAATCTGCCGGCAACACGGCATGCCACCGTTCGCCGCCGACACCCTGATTCGCGAGGACACCTGGCAGCTGTATCTCGAGGCCTTGCTCCAGCGTTATGTCGCCCCTGAGCAACCGGCGGTGGGCGAGGCCGTGACCACGCTGCGCATCGCCAGTCCCGGCCAGTTACGCGCGTGGGCCGTGGCGCTGGTCAGCGGCCAGTATTCGCTGGTGCCGGCGGCGCTGGTGCCGTTTCTCGGGGCGGCGCTGCAAGCGGCGTGGAGTCACTGGCTGCTCAGTGCGCCGAACCTGCAACTGACACCCGGCGACAGCCTCAGCCAGTGCCCGGCTTGTGGCTCGCCAGCCATGGCCGGGGTGATCCGCCATCGCGGCAAACACAACGGCCTGCGTTATCTGGTGTGTTCGCTGTGCGCCTGCGAATGGCATGTGGTGCGGGTCAAGTGCGTGTATTGCGAGCAGAGCAAAGGGCTTGAATACCTGAGCCTCGAGGATGACCGTCACGCCGCCAATCAGGCGCCGTTGCGCGCCGAAGTCTGTCCGGGCTGCAACAGCTACCTGAAGTTGCTGTATCTGGAAAACGACGGGGAGGGCGAGGCGCTGTCGGCAGATCTGGGCAGTCTGCTGCTCGACATGCGCCTGGCTCAGGACGGCTATCAGCGCCTGGCGCCTAATCTGTTGCTGGCGCCCGGCGACGAATAAGCCTCAGCGATGGGGCAATTCAACCCGGGCGCGCAAGCCGCCACTGCGACGGTTGCGCAGACTCAGCTCGCCGCCCTGTTCACGAATGATTCCCCGTGCCGCCGAAAGACCGAGCCCGACCCCGCCGGTGTCGCGGTTGCGCGAGGTCTCGAGACGGAAGAACGGATCGAACACCCGCTCCAGCGCGTCCTCGGGAATTCCCGGCCCCTCGTCAATGACCTCGATGCGAATCGACGTGTCATCGCAGCTCAGCGCCACACTGGGTCGCTGTCCGTATTTCACCGCGTTATCCAGCAGATTGACGATGACCCGCTTGATACCCAGCGGCCGGCCGTCGTACACCACATGCGCCGGGCCGGTGAAACCGATGTCGAGGTGCTGATCGCGGTAGTCATCGACGATGGTTTGCAGCAACTCCGACAGATCGAACGCGGTGGATTGCTCCAGGTGGGTGTCTTCCCGGAAGAACGCCAGAGCGGCGTTGATCATCGATTGCATTTCCTCGATGTCGCGGATCAGTTTGCCCTGATGGTCAAGGTCTTCCATGAACTCGCTGCGCAGGCGCATTCGGGTCAGCGGGGCGCGCAAGTCGTGGGAGATGGCCGCCAGCATGTGGGTGCGCTCGCCGATGAAATGCTGGATCTGCGCCTGCATCGTATTGAACGCGACGATGGCCTGACGGATCTCGTGCGGGCCTTCGAGGTGGATCGGCGGCGCTTTCAGGTCCCCGCCGAAACGCCGCGCCGCATGGGCAAAGCGCTGTAACGGCTGGGCCAGTTGTCGTGTGGCCAGCCAGGCGACCAGCAGCGTGGCGACCAGCCCCAGGGCAACGATCACGGCAATCCGCACGTTCAGGCTCAAGCCCCAACTGCGCTCCGGCGGCGTGAACGACAGCCAGCTGTCATCGGCCAGCCGCACCAGTGCCATGTAATGCGCGCGAGGGCTGCCGGCGGGCCAGTCGTCGGGGTTGAACACGTCGATCTGCCGGTCATCGCCGAGCAACTGCCGCAGCGCCGGCACTTTTCCGGCCTCGACCTGTTCGCCGTCCCCCGGCAGACCGAAGTCGACCCGACGGGGTTTCCACAACACCTCAAGTATCGGGCTGCTGGCGGCACTGGCCAGTTGCGGGCGCAAGGTCGCCGGCGCTGCCTCGATCACTCGGGTGGTGGCGGCAATCTGTTCCAGCAGCCCGGTGCGCTCGATCGGCGGCCGAGCCCAGATCCCCGCGACCTGAACGAACAGCGCATTGAGCAGCAGCGACGCGAGCATGGCCGCGACGATTGTCAGGGCAATCCGCCGGCTGAGGGTGTCGCGCCGCAGCATCCGGCCGATCATGAGCGGCTGACCTTGGCAGTGAACATGTAGCCGCCGTTACGCACCGTGCGGATCAGGTCCGGACGTTTGCTGTCCGGTTCGATCTTGCGTCGCAGCCGACTGATCTGCACGTCGATGCTGCGGTCATAGGCGTCGTGGCCCTGACCGTGGGTCAGGTCGATCAGTTGTTCGCGGGTCAGGATGCGTTGCGGATGTTCGAGCAATACCAGCAGCAGGTCGAATTCGCCGGCGGACATCGGAATCATCACGCCCTCCGGCGAGCGCAGTTCACGGCAGGTGATGTCCAGATGCCAACCGGCGAAGGCCATGACCGGCCGTGAAGGCTCGGCGCCGGACGGCGTGCTCTCACCGACCCGCCGTTGCAGGGCGCGCACCCGGGCCAGCAGTTCCTGCGGGGCGAAGGGTTTGGTCAGGTAGTCGTCGGCGCCCAGTTCAAGGCCGACAATGCGGTCGCTCAGCTCGGCCATGGCCGTGAGCATGATGATCGGGATGCCCATCTGCGCCCGGACCTTCTGGCACAGGCTCAGGCCACCCTCGCCGGGCAGCATCAGGTCGAGGATGATCGTGTCCGGTCGCGCCTGCGCAATGGCCGCCCACATGGCCTCGCCATGGGCGGCGACATCGACCTGATAGCCGTGCTGAACGAAGAACTTCTTCAGCAAGGACAGAATTTCCCCGTCGTCATCGACGATCAGCAATCTGCTCACGTTTGCGCAATCCATGAACCCAAAAGAAGCGCATCTAAAACCATTTCGATGCGCCGGTCATATATTTCAATCCTGCAACATTCCTTCAGCGCGGACATCAGCCGGACATCGTCGGGCAAACATCCGCAGGCACTCTGCACGCCTTCCAACCAAGGGGGCTCAACATGAAGGACATGAACAGCGGCTACATCACCCGGGACCATGGCGCCGTGCGCCCGTTGATCCTGACCCAGCGCACCACCGCACCGGGCCCGGACACGCCGATCCTGTTCCAGGAGACGTGCCTGGGGCTGGCCAACGATCAGAGTCAGTTGATCCTGCGCCGCTATTTCGAACGGTTCAGCCCGACCGAGGCCCATTGGGTCGAATACCTCCACTCGATTCCCACCGCCGAATTCATCCAATGGATCATGACCCACGGCCAGTTGCGCATCGAGTGCTCCGACAACACCCCGCACAGCCACGTCCACGCCTGAACAAGGAAACACCATCGATGACTAGCCATCGCTCACTGGCCGTGTTGTTTGCCGCCACCCTCAGCCTGTCGGCGTGCAGCAGCAAGAAGCTTCCGGCGGAGCCGCAGGCCGGGTTTCTACGGGATTACAGCGTGCTCAAGGAAGGGCAGACCGCTTCGGGGCAAACAATATTGAGCTGGATCAGCCCGACATTGGCGAGAGGCCGTTATAGCCAGGTTTACCTGGCGCCGAGCCAGTTCTATCCACGGTTCGAGCCTTCTCAGCGCATTCCCCAAAGCACCTTGTCGGGCGTGACCCACTACTACGACGCAGCCCTCAGGCTGGAACTGGGCAAGGTGCTGCCGCTGGCGTCGAAGCCCGGCCCGGACACGCTGATCGTCAAACCGGCCATCACCCAGGTCTCCGCCAGCACTCAGGGCCTGCGCTTTTATGAATGGCTGCCGGTGACGCTGGTCGCGGCCGGGGTGAGCAGCGCCACCGGCATTCGTGACCGCGACAGTGAAATCGCCACGGAAGTGTCCTTCGAGGACGGTTCGACCGGGGAAGTCGTGGCCGAGGTGGTGCGCAAGGGCAAGGGCGTGCCGCTGGAGAACGACAAACAGGTCATGACGCCCGATAACGTGAAAGCCGTCCTCGATGGCTGGGCGACGGACTTGAGTCAAACCTATGTGCCGGTTCAGCGGGCCGCGCTGCGCTAGCAGCAGGGTGGTCTAACATCATCAGGCGTATTTCGATTTCGGGAGTGCCTGATGTCCGTGAGTGTTGCCCTGCGGTTACCGTCGATTGACAGCCTGTTGCGCCACCCCGCGTGCCAGCCATTGGCCGAGCGTTACGGGCGTGAGGCCCTGTTGACGGGGTTTCGCCAGTTACTGGATGACTTGCGCGACGCCGTGGTGGCAGGGCAACTGACCGCCGTAGAAATCAGCCCTGAAGCGCTGGCCGGAAGGGTTTCTGAACGCCTGGCCCTGAAGCAGCGCAGCCAGGTGCGCCGTGTGTTCAACCTGACAGGCACGGTGCTGCATACCAACCTCGGCCGGGCCTTGTTGCCCGAAGAAGCCATTGAAGCGGTGCAACTGGCGGCGCGCTATCCCTTGAATCTGGAGTTCGATCTGGCCAGTGGCAAGCGCGGTGACCGCGACGATCTGATCGAAGGCCTGATCCGCGAACTGACCGGCGCCGAAGCCGTGACCGTGGTCAACAACAATGCCGCCGCTGTGCTGCTGACGCTCAACAGCCTCGGCGCGCGCAAGGAAGGCATCATTTCCCGGGGCGAGCTGATCGAGATCGGCGGCGCGTTCCGCATCCCCGACATCATGAGCCGCGCCGGCGTGCGCCTGCACGAGGTCGGCACCACCAACCGCACCCATGCCCGCGACTACGAAGCGGCGATAGGCCCACGCAGCGGCCTGATCATGCGCGTGCACGCGAGCAACTACAGCATCGAAGGCTTCACCGCCCGGGTGCCGACCTCCGAACTGGCGGCGTTGGCCCATCGAAATGACTTGCCGCTGCTCGAAGACCTCGGCAGCGGCAGTCTGCTGGACCTGACCCGCTGGGGCTTGCCGGCGGAACCGACGGTGCGTCAGGCGCTGCTCGATGGCGCTGACATCGTCACTTTCAGCGGCGATAAACTGCTTGGCGGGCCCCAGGCGGGGTTGATTGTCGGGCGCAAGGACTTGATCGCGAAGATCAAGAAGAACCCGCTGAAACGCGCATTGCGGGTCGACAAACTGACGCTGGCGGCACTGGAAGCGGTGCTCGGACTCTATCGCGACCCGGATCGTCTGGCCGAACGCTTGCCGAGCCTGCGCCTGCTGACCCGGCCGCAAGCTGACATTCTGGCCCAGGCCGAACGCCTGCAACCGGCCTTGTCTCAAGTGTTGGGCGAAGAGTGGAACGTCACGGCAGAGCCCGCGTTGGGCATGATCGGAAGTGGCAGCCAACCGGTGGCGCGCCTGCCAAGCGCAGCGCTGTGCCTGCGCCCACAGGTATCGAAACGCCTGCGCGGACGTTGCCTGCTGAATCTGGAAGCCGCGCTGCGTGCCCTGCCGATCCCGGTGCTCGGGCGCATCGATGACGACGCGTTGTGGCTGGATCTGCGGCAACTCGACGATGAACCGGCGTGGCAGGCACAACTCGGGCAGTTGCAAACGTGATCGTCGGCACGGCAGGGCACATCGACCACGGCAAGACGTCACTGCTCGAAGCGCTGACCGGGCAAACCGGCGACCGCCGCCCGCAGGAGCGCGAGCGCGGGATGACCATCGACCTCGGTTATCTGTACGCCGAACTGGCACCCGGCGCCGGGCTGACCGGTTTCATCGACGTGCCGGGCCACGAGAAATTCACCCACAACATGCTGGCCGGCGCGCAGGGCATCGATCTGGTGTTGCTGGTGGTGGCGGCGGATGACGGGGTGATGCCGCAGACCCGCGAGCATCTGGCGATTGTCGAGCTGCTGGGCATTCCACGGGCGCTGGTGGCGATCACCAAGTGTGATCGGGTCGAGGCGGGCAGGGTGGAAGAGGTTCACCGACAAGTCGAAAGCCTGCTGGCGACCGGACCCTATGCCGAAGCACCGTTGCTGACGGTTTCCAGCGTGACGGGCGAGGGCGTCGACGCGCTGCGCGAGGCGTTGCTGGAGATAGACGCAGAGGAGCGCAGTCGCGAAGGCGGTTTTCGCCTGGCCATCGACCGGGCGTTCAGTGTCGCCGGCGCCGGTATTGTGGTGACGGGGACGGCGCTTTCGGGCTTGGTCGCCGTGGGTGACAAACTCAGCCTCGGCCCGGCGGGCAAAACCGTGCGGGTCAGAGGTCTGCACGCGCAGAATCAGACTGCCGAACAAGCCTTCGCCGGCCAGCGCGTGGCCCTGAACATCAGCGCGGATCGCCTGGAACTCGGGCAGATCCATCGCGGCCAATGGTTGCTCGCCGAATGGCTGCACGCGCCGACCCAGCGGCTGGATATCGAATTCCGGTTGTTGCCGGGCGAGCGGGTTTTCGAGCATTTCCAGCCGGTGCACCTGCATCTCGGCACGCAGGACGTGATCGCCCGGGTCGCCTTGCTGGAGGGTTCGAGCCTGGCGCCCGGCGAGCGCATGTTTGCGCAAGTGCTGACGAACGTCCCGGTGCACGGCGTCCACGGTGATCCGCTGATCCTGCGTGATGCCAGCGCCCAGCGAACCCTTGGCGGCGGGCGCGTCCTTGATCCTTTCGCCCCGGCCCGCCAGCGGCGCAGCCCGGAACGGCTGGCACAACTGCGGGCACTGGCGATCAGCTCCGAGCTGGAACAGGCCTTGCCGACGTTACTGGAATACAGCGCAAGCGGCCTCGACCCGCAACGCCTGGAGCGACAGTTCAACCGTCCGCGTGACGGCTGGACGCTGCCGGACAATGTCCGCCTGATCGAAACCCGTCAGGGCCCGGTGCTGTTCAATGCGCAGCGCTGGGGCATGCTCAAGTTCAGGCTGCTGGAGCAACTGGCGCGCTTTCATGAGCTGGAGCCCGATCAGATGGGCCCGGACCGCGACCGTCTGCGGCGTTTCAGCGGTTTGAGCCTCGAACGCGCGACCTTCATCAGCCTGCTGGAAGAACTGCTCGGCGCCGGCTCGCTGGTCGCCAGCGGCCCGTGGCTGCATTTGCCCGACCATCAGGTGCGCCTGAGCGCCGACGACGAAGCCCTGTGGCAGGCGTTGCAGCCGTTGTTCGAACAGGCTGGTTTCGATCCGCCGTGGGTACGTGACGTGGCGAAAGTCGTCGGTCTGGAAGACGCGATCGTGCGTTTGCTGCTGCGCAAACTGGCGCGCCTTGGCGTGATGCATCAAGTGGTGCGCGACCTGTTTGTCACCGACATCACGCTGCGGCAAATGGTGGCGGTGCTGCTGCGCCTGGCCGAAGAAAATCCGCAGATCGAAGTCACGGCCTTCCGCGATGCGCTAGGCTTGGGACGCAAGCGCAGTATTCAGATCCTTGAATACTTCGATCGGCTGGGCCTGACCCGGCGCGTCGGCGAAGGCCGGCAAATCCGCACCGACAGTGCGCTGGCCAACCCCGGCGCCGACTGAGTTCAAGGAAGGCAATCGCGCCCGGTGGCGCGGCCGGGCTTCAAACCCGGTTGGGGACGGCATCCGTTCCCGGGCAGGTTCGACTCCGGCTGCCTTCCGCCATTTCTCCCCTCAAAACCCCAGTGGGTACTGGATCACCACGTAGATCCGGTCAATGTCGTCGCCCGCCTGAGCGCTGTTGGCCCGGTGCGAAACGTGGGACAGCTGCACCGACAGATCCTTGGCCGCGCCGGACTGGACGATGTAACGCAGATCAATGTCGCGCTCCCAATGTTTGCCGCCGTCCCCTTGCTGTGGCTGGTATTGCCCGCTGTCCGCGTCAAATAGGTTATAGGCGCCGCCCTTGGGCGCGTGGGTGCCGTCGATGTGGCTGCCGGCGACGTAGCGGGTTATGAAGTTCAGCCCGGGAATGCCGAAGGCGCCAAGATCCAGGTCGTAGCGCGCTTGCCAGGAGCGCTCGTGGGCGCCGTTGAAGTCGGCGTATTTGATCGAGTTGGCCAGGTAGATCGAGTCGCCGCCGACGAAATCGAACGGCGTGTCGCCATTGATGCGTTGCCAGCCGAGCATCACCGCGTGGGCGCCGAAGGTGTATTTGCCCGATAGGCTGAACGCCGTGTTGTCGATGTCGCCGGCTAATGCCTGCCCGGTGTCGCGGGTGTGGTAGACGTTGGCGTCAAGCAACAGACCGGACTGTTTGAAATGCAGGTTGGCGTAGTACTGGCGCCAGGTGTCGCTCAGATCGGACGCATACAGCGCGCCGCCCACCGGGCTGTCGCTGAACAGCTCGGTGCCGACAAAACTGATGCTTTCGCCTTGGGTGCTGGCGCCATAGCCCTGGAAGTCGCCTTTGCCGGAAGAGCTGTCCTGGTTCTTGAACGCCGTGAAGCGCCCGGCCACAACGCGTGCGTTTTCGATTTCGTGGCTATCGAGCAGCAACCCCGTGGCGTATTCCGGTTGCAGGCGTTTGTCCGAGGTGTCGAACACCGGCGTTTCCACGGTCATTTCACCGAAGGCGAGGGTGGTTTTCGAAGTCTTCAACTTCAGCGCACCACCGGCGCTGGAATATTCGCTTTCGCTGCGGCCATCACTGTCCACCGGTAATAATCCCGTGCCGGAGTGCCCCTTGCCGCCATCGAGTTTCAGCCCATAAAAGGCGTGGGCATCGAGACCAACCCCGACGGTTCCTTCAGTGAAACCGGATGCGAAAGTGCCGATTAACCCTTGAGCCCATTCCTGTTTGTAGTTTTTTCCAGCGGGCGAGGGCGAGCGGTAATCGTTGCTCAGAAAGAAGTTGCGGCTGAGCACCTCGGTCTTGGCGTCGTCGAGAAAACCGCTGGCAAATGCCGAGTCGGCCATTGCGCAATACAACAGTGCCAGGGCGAAACGCGGTTGCATGAAACCTTTCATGTGTCAGTGACCGGCCGTGAGGGAAGTTGCCGGATACTGAAGCAAACATTCGTGCTGCGATTGAGCGGATGTGCTGAGTCAGCGTCCTCAGGTCACCCGGCCTTTTCGTTGCCTGGAAGGATAGACAGCGGCGGCTCTTGATGCCTGCAGAAGACTGGCGAAGGCCGCCTTGTCGATCGGGCGACTCATGTAATAACCCTGGACTTCGTTGCATTGATCCTTGCCCAGGATGTCCAGTTGTTCCTCGGTTTCGACGCCTTCGGCGGTCACGGTCAGCCCCATCGCTTTACCCAGTCCGATGATGGCCTGCACCACCGCCCGATCATTGGCGCCGGTGCTGATGGACGCGATGAAGCGTTTGTCGATCTTGATGCCGTCGAACGGGTAGGCACGCAGGTAGCCAAGGGAGGAATAACCGGTGCCGAAGTCGTCCATGTTCAGCCGCACGCCCAGTTCCTTGAGCGCGTTCATGGTGGTCAACGCGCCGTCCGTGTCGTTGAGCATCACGTTCTCGGTGATTTCCAGCTCCAGCCGGCTGGCCGGGAAGCGAGTGCCGACCAGCACTTCACGTACATCTTCGACCACATCGCTGATCGCAAACTGCGCAGGTGACAGGTTCACCGACAGGAGAATGTCCGCCGGCCACGTAAGCGCCGTTTCACAAGCCTCACGCAGGACCCAGCGACCCAGGGGAACAATCAGGTCGGTCTGTTCGGCCAGCGGAATGAATAAATCCGGTCCGAGCAACCCTTTTACCGGATGCTGCCAGCGCACCAGAGCCTCGACCGAAACGATTTCCTTGCCATCGACCTTGTATCGGGGTTGATAGTGCAGCACGAACTCGTTGTTCTTCAGGGCCCTGCGCAGGTCGTCCTCCATCTGCCGGCGGGTCTGGATCTGGTCGCTCATGTGCGCTTCGAAATAGCACCAGGTGTTCTTGCCTTCGGATTTGGCCTGGTACAGCGCAATGTCCGCGCAACGGATCAGCTCACTGGCGACGTACCCGTGACGCCGGCTCAGGGCGATTCCGACACTGGCGCCGATGTGCAACGGTTGCTGTTCGAAGTGGATGGGCTGATGCAGACTGCCGATCAGACGTGTGCAGAACCTGTCGATTTCCTGATGCGTGTCCATGCCGCAGAGCACAACGACGAACTCGTCACCGCCCAGACGGGCGACGATATCGTGGTCGCGCGTGCATTCGCGCAGACGGCCGGCAACCTCTTGCAACACCGCATCGCCGGCCGGGTGCCCGAGGGAATCGTTGATCGGTTTGAAATTGTCCAGGTCAATCATCAGCACCGATAAAGGCGGAGCGTGCTCCTTGAGCAACAGGGCGTCATCCAGATAGCGCGACAGTTTGTTGCGGTTGGGCAGACCCGTCAGCGCGTCATGCAAGGACAGGTGCTGGATCTGCGCATGGGCGGCGACTTCATCGGTGATGTCACTGGCCGTGCCGCGATAGCCGACCGCTGTCGCACTTTCCACGATGGGCCGGGCCGAAAGGCGGCAGTGGCGCTGTTGCCCCTCCCGGTCACGGTAGGTGCAGCGCAGATCGCTGGCGTTGCTCTCCTCATCCAGTTTTCTCAGCCACAGATCCAGCGGCGTGGTGTCGCAGACAAGCAAGTGCCCGATGTGTTTCCCGATCCACTGGGCCTGCGGATAACCGGTGACCGCACTGAACCGGGTCGACAGATAGGTGATGGACAACGCTTCATCCACTTCCCAGATCCAGTCGGACGCCGCTTCGGCCACCGCCCGAAAGCGCTCCTCGCTGGCTTCCAGTGCGCGGTTGGACGCCAGCAGTGCCTGATTCGACGCCTGCATCGCTTCAAAACTGTCGTCGACGTAGCGCGAGGAACGTAACGCATGACGAAAGAACCAGACCGTCAGGGCCATCAGCACGAGCAAAGCGGGGCCGAGCGTTGGCAGCAACGACCAGAGCAGATGCTGGCCCGGTCGTTCCAGATCTGCAACGAGGCTGTATCCGGTGCTGTCCAGCGGGACGCGAGGCTGGCCCGGATCGATGGTCTCGTCCGGTGCCAGCGTCAGATTGTTCAGGCCGTACCCGCTGCCGATCTTGCGCAACTTGGTGGGCGTCAGCTTGTCGACGAATACCAGTACCGAGGTCTTTTGGGGATCGCCCACTGGGCGCTCATCGTTGGGAAGGATCGCCGCCGCGGTGACCAGCGCCGGCCAGTCTTCGAACAATGAATAAGTACTGACGGGCATGGTCAGGTCGGGCTGACTCTGCACTTGCTCCACCAGACTGTTCGCCGAAAGCTGAAGGAACTGGGGCAGTTGCGCATCGAGCATTTGCCCGCGAACGACGGCGTATTTGGTGCGTTCCCGATCCAGCACGAACAGGCCGTCATAGCCGTCGCTGGTAAACAGGGTCTTGCCCATGTTCTGCTCGGTATACGCCCAGTTCGTGTCGACCGTACCGCTCAAACGTTCATACGCTGTCGTCCAGTAGGCGTAACTGGTGATGTAGTTCTTCGATGCCGTGATGCGGTTTTCCAGCGCCCGGGCCGAATAGAACCGGACGTCATTGACGTCATCCTCATCCAGTTGAGTGGCAATGCCGAGCAACGCAGCGGTCGCCGCCATCACCCCGACAATGAACAGCGCGCCCACCGCAATGGCCAGGCGCCGGGTGACAGAGCCCTGCAGGGTGGGTAACGACGTCGCACGGCTGGAGATGTCCATTTGCTCGTCCTTGATCCGGTACTTCTTCAATCTAGAACATCTTCAGCTTCGAGATGTTCAGAAGTTTGCCAAAGGTGTCTGACCGCTCAGGCCCCGTTGCGCAAAAGCACAAGACTTCACGCTCAAAAGCCGGATAATGGCGGCCAATTTGTTTAGCCCGCTATTCTGGTAACCCGCATGGAAATCAAGGTCAATTTTCTCGACAACCTCCGACTCGAAGCCAGGTTCGATGACTTCACGGTGGTGGCCGACCAACCGATCCGTTACAAGGGCGATGGCTCTGCACCGGGTCCGTTCGACTATTTCCTGGCGTCGTCGGCCTTGTGCGCGGCTTACTTCGTAAAGTTGTACTGCAGCACCCGCAATATCCCGACCGAAAACATTCGTCTGTCGCAGAACAACATTGTCGACCCGGAAAACCGCTACAACCAGATCTTCAAGATCCAGGTCGAGCTGCCGGCAGACATCTCGGAGAAGGATCGCCAGGGCATCCTGCGCTCGATTGACCGTTGCACGGTGAAGAAGGTGGTGCAGGCCGGGCCGGAGTTCGTGATCGAGGAAGTCGAGAACCTCGACGCCGATGCCCAGGCCCTGCTGATGCCGGCGTCCACCTCAGGCGCGGGCACCTGCATTGCCGGCAAGGACCTGCCGCTGGAACAGACCATCGCCAATATGTCGGGGATTCTGGCCGACCTGGGCATGAAGATCGAAATCGCATCGTGGCGCAACATCGTGCCTAACGTCTGGTCGCTGCACATCCGCGATGCGCAGTCGCCGATGTGCTTTACCAACGGCAAGGGCGCGACCAAAGAAGGCGCGCTGGCCTCGGCGCTGGGCGAGTTCATCGAGCGGCTGAACTGCAACTTCTTCTACAACGATCAGTTCTGGGGCGAAGAGATCGCCAATGCCGAGTTCGTGCATTACCCGGACGAGCGCTGGTTCAAGCCGGGTGCCAAGGATGAGTTGCCTGCGGAAATCCTCGACGAATACTGCCTGGGCATTTACAACCGCGACGGCGATCTGCGCGGCTCGCACCTGTTCGACACCAACTCAGGCAACACCCAGCGCGGCATCTGCTCGCTGCCGTTCGTGCGTCAGTCCGACGGTGAAGTGGTGTATTTCCCGTCCAACCTGATCGAGAACCTGTTTCTCAGCAACGGCATGAGCGCCGGCAACACCCTGGCCGAAGCGCAGGTGCAGTGCCTGTCGGAAATCTTCGAGCGGGCGGTCAAACGCGAAATCCTCGAAGGCGAAATGGCCCTGCCGGATGTGCCGCAAGAGGTGCTGGCGAAGTACCCGGGCATCCTCGCCGGGATCCAGGCGCTGGAAGAGCAGGGTTTCCCGGTGCTGGTCAAGGACGCGTCGCTGGGCGGTGAATTCCCGGTGATGTGCGTGACACTGATGAACCCCCGCACCGGTGGCGTTTTCGCCTCGTTCGGCGCGCACCCGAGCTTCGAAGTGGCGCTGGAGCGCAGCCTCACCGAGTTGCTGCAGGGCCGCAGCTTCGAAGGCCTCAACGATCTGCCGCAGCCGACCTTCTCGGGCCAGGCCGTGACCGAGCCGAACAACTTTGTGGAGCACTTCATCGATTCCAGCGGCGTGGTGTCGTGGCGCTTCTTCAGCGCCAAGGCCGACTTCGAATTCGTCGAGTGGGACTTCTCCGGCAATGGCGAAAACTCCAACGCCGAAGAGGCCGCAACGCTGTTCGGCATCCTCGAAGACATGGGCAAGGAAGTCTACATGGCGGTCTACGAGCACATCGGCGCCAAGGCGTGCCGCATTCTGGTGCCGGACTATTCGGAGATCTATCCGGTAGAAGACCTGATCTGGGACAACACCAACAAAGCGCTGCAATTCCGTGCGGACATTCTCAACCTGCACAACCTGAGCAAAGTCGGCATGCGCAACCTGGTCAAAGGCCTGGAACACAGCGAGCTGGACGATTACACCGACATCACCACGCTGATCGGCATCGAGTTCGACGACAACACGCCATGGGGCAAGTTGACCATTCTCGAACTGCGCCTGCTGATCTACCTCGCCTTGCAGAAGTACGAGCAGGCCAAGGATCTGGTCGAAGCCTTCCTGCAATACAACGACAACACCGTCGAGCGCGGCTTGTTCTATCAAGCGGTCAACGTCGTGCTGGAAATGGAGCTGGACGAGGATCTGCAGCTGGAAGACTACGAAGCCAACTTCCGCCGCATGTTCGGCGACGAGCGCATGGACGCGGCGATCGGCTCGGTCAATGGCAGCGTGCGCTTCTACGGTTTGACGCCGACCAGCATGAAACTGGAGGGGCTGGATCGGCATCTGCGCCTGATCGAGAGCTACAAGAAACTGCATGCAGCGCGGGCCAACTTCGCGGGTTGATTCGGTTGGCGGCACGTACAAAAAAAGCACCTTCGGGTGCTTTTTTTGTGGTCGGCAGATGATGGTGTCAGAGCGCGGCTTTCACCTGCAATCCAAACACCAACGCATTGTCGATGTCCTGGCCGGAGAACGCGCCTGGTTCAATGATGTATTGCACATTCGGGCGCAGCGTCAGCCAAGGCGTGGCCTGATAGCCGTAACCGAGCTCGATCAATTGCTCGGCGCTGTCCAGATTGGGGAACGCGGCGCCATTGGCCATGGCGGTGTCCTGCAGCACATCGCGGCTGCGCGGGTTCGGCACTGCGCGGCCATAGCCCAGCGCCACGGTGTCACGCGGGCGGCCTTCGAAAGGCTTGTACAGAACCAGACCGGTGCCGTACCACTTGCTGAACGGCGAAGCTGCTTCGCTGGCCGCCGAGTATTGGCCGAAAGCGTGCAGGCTGCGACCTTCGGAGACATCCGAAGCCCACACGGCCTGGTCGATCAGGACGTAATGGCCGCCGCGTCCGGACACTTCCTTGTCACTGCCGATGCGTTTGACGTCGGAGCTGTCGTAGTAATACCCGAGCTTGTACTCGCCGGGCAGTTTGCCGGCCTGCTTGTAGACCAGCTCGATCGGCACCACGGTGCCGGTGGTGTGTTTCGGGCCCAAGTGCCAGGCACGGCTGGAATTGCCGTTACTTTCCGGATCGACATTGAACGCGGCCACGCGCAGTTGCCAGGCCGGGGAGAGGTCGTATTTCACCCGCACACCCAGGTGGGCGTTGGGGTAGTTGGTCCAGCCACTGCCACCGGACATGTTCAGCGGATGGCCGCAGAAACCGGCGTTCATGAAGTTGCAGAGAATGCCGCTGTCGAGGCCGCCGAGGTCGTTGCCCATGGCCATGTAGCCGAGTTTGACGTTCAGTGCCGGGGTGAACAGGCTGCGCTCGTAGCTCAGCTCGGTCAGGCGGGTGTAGAGGCCGCCGTAGTTTTCCTGGATCGGCAGACGGTTGCCGACCAGATCTTCGGAGGCACTGTTGCCGCGTCGATCGTTGATGGTCAGCTGAATCTTGCCGGCGTTATCGACGCCGTACAGTTTGCTCAGGTCGAACTGCGCACCGAGCTTGATGTTCTGCGAGTAACGCGCCGAGCGATGCAGGCCGCCGTCGGCGTTGTAGGCGGTTTCGCCGGTGTAATCACCGGTGAACTTGATGCCGTCTTCGTCGAACTGGTGGCGCAGGCCGCCCCAGTCGCCGGTCAGGGTGCTGCGGGTAAATACGTTCGAATCGGTATCGGCAAGGGCGGGCAGGGCAGCGCCGCAGGTGAGACCGAACAGCATGCCGGTGAAAACCCCGGCGTGAGAAAAGCGAACAGCCAATGACATTGCGCAAATCCAGAGCGAAGGACATGAAACAACGCGGCACCCGAAGGTGCCGCGCACAAGTGAAACGAAGGCGAACGCGACGGTTTACGGCAGGGCGTAAGCCATCACGTAGTCACCGCGATCAGTCGACTGGCGAGCGCCACCGGCGGTGATGACCACGTATTGCTTGCCGGTTTTCGGCGACACATAGGTCATCGGGCCACCCTGACTGCCGACCGGCAGACGCGCTTTCCAGATTTCTTCACCATTGGCGCTGTTGAAGGCGCGCAGGTAGAAGTCCTGGGTGCCGGCGATGAAGATCAGGCCGCCCTGGGTCGACAGCGTGCCGCCGAGGGTTGGCAGACCGATCTTGATCGGCAGGTGCATGCGGATGCCCAAGGGACCGGTGTCTTCAACGGTGCCGACCGGCACTTGCCAGGCGACTTTCTGGGTTTTCATGTCGATGGCGGTCAGCGTACCGAACGGCGGGGCCTGGCACGGAATGCCGGCGACCGACAGGAAGCGGTTTTTGTTCACGGCGTAAGGCGTGCCCTTGAGCGGCACGGCACCCATGCCGGTGTTCAGCGCTTCGCCACCGGAAGAGGCCTGAGCCTTGTTCTGCGACGGGATCATCTGAATCCACAGGCCCAGACGCATGTCGTTGACGAAGATGAAACCGTGCACCGGGTCAGTGGAAATGCTGCCCCAGTTCATGCCGCCCAGCGAACCCGGGAAACTCAGGGATTTGTCAGTGCCCGGCGCGGTGTACAAGCCGTCGTAACGCATCGACTTGAAATCGATCCGGCACAGCAGCTGGTCGTACGGGGTGGCGCCCCACATGTCCGATTCAGTCAAGTGCTGGGCACCGATTTGCGGCATGCCCACGGATTTCGGCTGGGTCGGCGAGTACGGCTCGTTGGGGATATTGGCGGCCTTGACCGGCACTTCCTTTACGTCGGTCAACGGTTTGCCAGTGGCGCGGTCGAGCACGTAAATCTGCCCGGCCTTGGTGCCGATGACCACCGCCGGTACGGTTTTACCGTCCTTGGTGAAGTCGATCAGGCTTGGCTGCATCGGCAGGTCGAAGTCCCAGAGGTCGTTGTGCACGGTCTGGAATACCCACTTTTCTTCGCCGCTGTTGGCGTCCAGCGCCAAGACGGAGGCACCGTAGGTGTGATCCAGTTTGCTGCGCTCGACACCATAGATGTCGGTGGACGAACTGCCCATCGGCAGGAATACGGTGTTGGTCGCCGGGTCGTAGGACATCGGGGCCCAGCTGTTCGGCGTGCTGCGAACATAGGTTTTGCCATCGGCCGGTGCCTGTTTATCCTGCGGGTTGCCCGGGTCGAACGCCCAGCGCATGGCACCGGTCATGACGTCGAAACCACGGATCACGCCGCCCGGCATGTCGGTTTGCACGTTGTCGGCCACGCGACCGCCAACCACCACGGTGGTGCCGGCCATCAGCGGCGCCGAGGACAGTTGATAGTAGCTGTCCGGCACATCACCCAGACCGGCCTTCAGATCCACTTGGCCGTTGTTGCCGAAACCCCGGCAGAACTCGCCGGTGTCGGCATCGACCGCGATCAGGCGGGCGTCGATGGTGTTGGTGAGCAAGCGACGTGTGCAGTTGGCGATTGGAGCGCTCACTGGCGCGCTGGCCGGTTTGGCGACGGCGGCGCTGGCGTCGAAATACGCCATGCCACGGCAACGCTGCCAGACTTTGGATTGAGCGTTGATCGCGTTTTTCCAGAGCTCTTTACCGGTATCGGCATCCAGCGCAATCAGGTTGTTGTGCGGGGTGCAGATGAACACCTTGTTGCCAATCTGCAGTGGGGTCAGCTGGTCTTCGGCACCGTTGCCATCGCTCTCGGCGATGTCGCCGGTGTGGTAGGTCCACGCCACTTTCAGCTTGTCGACGTTGCTGCGGTTGATCTGGTCCAGCGCGGCGAAGCGGCTGCCGCCTTCGGTATTGCCGTAGTGGGCCCAGTCTTTCTGCGCCTTTTCCGGCTCGACCGGGGTGAGGCCCGGGCCGGTGCCGGTAGGGGCGACGGTCGGGTGCGCGACGAACATGTTGCCGGCAGCCACGGCCAGTCCAACGACCAGAACAGCCGCAACGCCGTAAGCACCGCGACCTGCAACGTCACCATTGGCGCGTTTGAGCAGCGGATAGACCAGCGCGACCACCAGACCCACCGCGCTGAACATGAACAGGCGGGAGAACACCGGCCAGAACACCAGCCCTGCGTCGATCACGGCCCAGATGGCGGTCCCAACCAGAAACGCCGCGAACAGCCAGGCACCGGCAGGCTTGCGCCGCGCGATCAGCAGACCGGAAACGGCCATCACCAGACCACCCACCAGGAAGTACCAGGAGCCTCCCAGGCTGACCAATTTCACACCGCCAGCGGCCAGTGCCAGGCCGAGCAGGGCGATGATCACGCCCAGCCCGACCAGAATGAATGTTGATATGCCCGAGAGGCGTTGACTCTGCTTCACGTTGAATGTCCCGTTGAAATGAGGCGTGCATTATATAGTTAGGTAACTACCTAGTTAAATCACTAAATCAGCATGAAGTGTAGTTTGCTGCTCAGCGAAGCGTCGGATCGGGGGACGGTTTGCGCCTGTAAGGCTGCAAGCGATATTGAAATGCGGTTGAAAGTCGCTTTTCTGTCAGGGGAAGTGGGATTTGTGACAGACATGGTTCGCGCAGTGATCACGCCGGTGCCTGGGCTGATTAGACTAATGGCTAACAGCGCCGGCGCCTGAGCGACGGCTGGGCAATGATCATTTTTCCCATTACGCTGAAAAACTTCGTCCGCACCCTACAGAATTTCGTGATCGTGAAGAAAATAGTCCGCGTAGATGACCTTCAGGTATTCGTCACCACGGCTGCGGCCGGCAGTTTCTCCGCCGCCGCCCGATTGCTCGACATTTCTCCAGCCTTGGCCAGCGGAGCGGTTCAGCGTCTTGAAGGCAGTCTTGGAGCACGGTTGTTCGTTCGCTCGACCCGGCGCTTGAGATTATCGGACGATGGCGAACGCTATCTTTCCCATGCCCGGCAGGCACTCGAAGCGCTCGAAAATGGCGAGATCGCGCTGAGTGAAGGTCGCGATGAAATCGCCGGCACGATTCGCTTGTCGATACCGTCGGATATCGGCCGAAACGTGCTGTTGCGATGGCTCGACGAGTTTCAGCAACTGCATCCGAAGGTGCTGTTGCAGTTACGGGTCAGCGATCAGATTGCCGACCTGGTCGGCGAACAACTGGATGCCAGTATCCGTTATGGTTTGCTGGCCGATTCCAGCCTCGTCTCTCTGGCCCTGGCGCCGTCGAACAGAAGAACGGTCTGCGCCTCGCCGGACTATCTGGCCCGCCACGGCCAGCCAGCCACACCTGAAGAATTGGGCAACCATAACTGCCTTCGGTTTGTGATGGGGGAGCAGACCTACGAACGCTGGAGCTTTCATTCGGCGGACGGTGTCAGGACCGTTCAGGTGACGGGCGACCGGGTCAGTGATGATGCCGATATCGTCCGGCGCTGGGCGGTTGCCGGTTTCGGAATCGTCTACAGGTCGAAAATCGATGTGCTGGATGACTTGCGCAGCGGTCGACTGGTGGAGCTTTTCCCGGCAGACGTCGGGCAGCCGGCACCGCTCCAACTCGTCTGCCCCCATCGGACCTCGCTCACACCTGCCGTGCAGGCATTGAGGGCTTTCCTGGCGCAACGCTTCGAACGTTACGTAGCTCATTGAGAACCTGACGAGGCTGCAGGTGCCGCGTCAGGTTCAGGCCTTTGAGCCACACCTCATTGCTCTGACGTTTCTTTAGTACGTCGCTGCAGGCCTGGCGCCGATCTTGACGCGCATCAGGCTGTACGGTTTGACGCGTTTGTCCTGTCCGTCATTAAAACCTGCCGAGCGATGCAGCTGGTTGGCGGTGAAATACAAATAGCCGTCCGGGCCGATCGACAACGTATCGGGCCAAAGCACTCGTGAGTCTTCGACCAGCGTCTGCCAGCGACCGTCCGGCAGGCGTTTGCGAATCGCGTTGTGCTCGTAGTCACCGGCGTACACGGCACCGTCGGCATCGGCTTCAAGACCGTCGGAAGCACCTTTTTCACCGAGGTCGACGACGGCTTTTTCCAGTTCGGCATCGCTCACACCCGGATCACGCAACAGGGCAGTCGGCACGGCGTACAGATGCCTGCTCGATAACGGGCAGAAGTAAAGCGTCTTGCCATCACTGGACAGGGCAATACCGTCAGACGCCACCGTCAACAGGCCGGTTTTGCTTTGAGCATCGCGCGTCACCAGTGCGGGCTTGCCTTCAACCTTCGGGATAAAGGACGGGTCGGCCGAGGTGGATTGGGCACCAGTCAGTTTGCGGCTTGCCTGGCCACTCGCCAGATCGACCACGATGATGCCGCCAGGGCCGCTGACCGAAGAGTCGGTAATGTAGGCGGTCCCTTCCTTGCCTGTACGGAAGTCAAAGCGCACGTCATTGACATAGGTGGTCGGCAGGATGACGTCGTCAGGGAACACAATCGTTTTTGTGATCTTGTTGGAGGTCAGGTCGATCGCCACCAGCTTGGCTCCGCCCGCATGAGGCGCGGAAAACTTCGGTGCGGCCGTGTCGAGCACCCAGACGCGGCCTTTGCCGTCGGCAACCACACTTTGCACGCTGATGAATCCCTTGGCCGGGTTCTGCGGATCCGCGACATTGGTTTTCAGATCAGGGTAGGGCACAAGCTGACCGTTGGAAATTTCCGCAACGGTGTAGGGCACGTCATCACCCCACCGGGGGAAGTTCACGAAGATCCGGCCGGTTTCGGTTACCGTCACGCCTGTCGGCATGGCCCCGTTGAACGCGTAAACACGTTCGATGACGGCGCCTTTGCCCGTATCACTTTGCGCTACGGCCAGGCCGCTTACGGA
The DNA here is from genome assembly GCF_949767575.1 of Pseudomonas sp. IT-P2. Taxonomy (NCBI): domain Bacteria; kingdom Pseudomonadati; phylum Pseudomonadota; class Gammaproteobacteria; order Pseudomonadales; family Pseudomonadaceae; genus Pseudomonas; species Pseudomonas sp. IT-P2. The sequence continues at coordinate 604,824 of NZ_CATKQA010000011.1, forward strand.
TACCGCAAGGGCCAGGCCTGCGATTTTAAATAATCTGTTCATGTTCAAGTCCTTGAGCGCCAGTGATGTGAGGAGCCTTCCAGCACGAGTCGCGATAAATCAGTGAGCTAGAAGGCAGTGACAGGCTATGCACGAAGACCTTCTCCAGACAGAAGCAGATCGCAGGAAGACTTTCCGCATTTTGCGGAAAATACAAAACTGCCAGCCCTCCATCAGGGAGGGCTGGCAGCCTTGACGACAGATGGCTTCAACTCAGGCGACCGGAATCGGGTTCTCCTCCAGTGCCTGGTTGAACTGATTGATCAGAGCGTGCTCATTAATGCCTTGGTTGGCTCGCAACGGGACGACCCGATCCACCAACACTTCCGTGGTCGCCGTTTCGAGTTTTCCCAGGGTTTCCCGAATGAATTCGTCGAGCGGCATGGCGCGCTCATCGCCGCTTTTGTGAATCAGGTCGGTGTCGACCCATGGCGGCGCGATCTCCAGCACTTTTACGCGGGTGTCGCGCAGGGTGAAGCGTTGCGACAGCGAGTAGGAGTGAATGGCCGCCTTCGTCGCCGAGTACAACGCTGTCGCGGCCAGCGGCAGGTAGGCCAGCACGGAGCTGTTGTTGATGATGAAGGCTTCGGGTTGACGCTTGAGGTGCTCGACGAATGCGGCGCTGACACGCACCGGGCCGAGCAGGTTGGTTTGCAAAAGACTCACCGCCTGTTCGTCGTCGTAATCACCCGAGGCTGGATTATCGAACGGCATGATCCCGGCGTTATTGATGATCACGTTCAGCGAGGGGTGGCGGCGTATGACTTCCTGGGCGACATCCTTGATTTGCTGCGGGTCATTGATGTCCAGCTGGACCGTGTCGATACCGGGATTGGCCCGGGCGATCTCATCCAGCAGGGCCTGGCGACGGCCCGCGATGATGACCTGATTGCCGCGCTGGTGAAATGCCTCGGCCAAAGCGCGGCCAATGCCGGAGGTGCCGCCGGTGATGAAGATCGTGTTAGCGCTGAGTTTCATGATTCATATCCTTTTGATAGCGATCAGTTGGGGTTGTAACGCGGCGCGAGCCGGTTGCTCGAGAGCTCGGAGAACAAGGCCTGGCGGCTGGCTTCGTAACGCTCGTAGCCTTGCAGGTCGTGCATCGAGGGGATGGAGATCAGTACGCCGTTGTCGAAATCCTGCAGAGCGCCGGCGACCAGGTCCTGGGCCGACATCACAATGCCCGGATCCAGATGCTCGACAGGCAATCCACCGATTTGCCAGAAGTCCGTCGCGGTTGCGCCTGGCAGGACAGCCTGGATCCGGATGCCTTTATCCGAGAGTTCCTTATGCAGGGACTGGGTGAACGCGGTCACGTAGGCCTTACTGCCGCCGTACACGCCGTTGAGCAGCTCCGGCGCCAGGCTGACGATCGAGGAAATATTGATCACGGCGCCTTGTTCACGGGCGACAAAACCTGGAATCGCGGCGTAGGTCAGGCGGGTAAGAGCGGTGACGTTCAGCGTGATCATCTCGGCCATCCGCTCGACATCACTCTCCAGCAGGCCGGTATGGGTGCCGATGCCGGCGTTGTTGACCAGCAAAGTGATGCTGGCGTCCTCACGCAACTTGCGTTCTACCTTGGCGAGGTCCTCGGGGCGGCCAAGATCGGCCTGCAACACTTCGATGTTCTGCCGGGTTTCGCTGGTCAGGCGGCTGGCCAGTGCGTTCAGACGTTCGCGGTTGCGCGCCACCAGCACCAGGTCGTAACCCCGGCGGGCAAGGTGTTCGGCGTAAATCGAGCCGATGCCGGTGGACGCGCCGGTGATGAGCGCAGTGCCTTTGTATTGTTGCGTCATGATCAAGCTCCGTGGGTTGTGTGTGGAGCCATGATGAAGGAGGGGACTGATGTCTTAAACGACGTATATGGTAGTGTTTAAGGACATTCAAAAAGGAGTTCAGTCATGCATCGCGTCGGCTATCTGATTACCGAGGGTTTTCAGGTGATGTCCCTGGCAACCCAGGCTGTATTCGAGTTCGCCAACATCGTTGCGGGGGAAGAGATCTACAAGGTCCAGAACTTCTCGATCGGTGGTGGGACCGTGCGTTCTTCGTTGGGTATGTACATCGACACGCTCCCTCTGGGCGCCCCGGGATTGGCCGACACCTGGATGATTACCGGTACGCTGACCCCGTTGAATCCACCAGATGAAGAAGTGTTGGCCAGCGTGCGCGCCTTCGTCGATGGAGCCCGACGCACAGCAGGTCTGTGCACCGGCTCGTTCGTTCTGGCGCAGGCAGGGGTTCTGGACGATCGGAGGGCGACCACCCACTGGGCCTATGCGAACAAGCTCCGTGAGCTGCATCCAAGAATCGAGGTCGAGGAAGACCGGATCTTCATCGTCGACGGTCCCGTCTGGACGTCGGCAGGAATGACAGCCGCGCTGGACATGGCGCTGGGCATGGTGGAAAAGGATCTGGGCACCGACATGGCCAGGTCGGTGGCGCACAAACTGGTCATGCATCAACGGCGTTCGGGTGGGCAATCCCAGCATTCGGAACTGCTTACGCTTGCTCCAAAGTCGGACCGTATTCAAAGTGCGCTGGAGTATGCGCGCACGCACCTGGACCGCCCGCTCAGCGTGGAGGAACTTGCCGACGTCGTGCACTTGAGCCCAAGACAATTCACCCGGGTATTTACTGCCGAGACAGGCCAGTCACCGGCCAAGGCTGTTGAAAGCCTGCGTCTGGAGGCCGCTCGCGTGATGATCGAGCAAAGTCGTCACAGCCTGGATCGCGTGGCGAAGGAAACGGGGTTTCGAGACCGTCGCCACATGCGCGAAGTATTCATGCGAGGGTTTGGCGTTCCGCCGCAGGCGGTTCGACGAGATGCCAGGCGGATCGGCCAGGGGGAATACACCTCATCGGGGCGCTAATCCGTAAGCGCCCCGATCAGTCAACGGTCAAAGCCAGGACTTGATTTGCGCACAGACGGCTTCGGTGGAGATGCCGTAGCGATCATGCAGTGTCGGCAGTGCACCGGCGTCGAGGAAGGCGTCGGGCAATGCAATCTGCCTGAACGTCGGCGTCACTCCGTTGCGCAGCAGTACCCCGGCAACCGCTTCACCGAGCCCGCCAATAATCGAGCTGTTTTCTGCGGTAACCACCAGCCGGCCAGACTTGCGGGCCTCGGCGAGAATGGTCTGTTCATCCAGCGGTTTGATCGTCGGCACATGCAGCACCGCAACATCGACGCCATCGGTCTGCAGCGCCTTGGCGGCCTCCAATGCGCGCATGGTCATCAATCCGGTCGAGATGATCAGGACATCGTTGCCGGTGCGCAGGGTCTTGGCCTTGCCGATCTCGAATTGATAGCCGTACTCATCCAGTACCAGCGGCACGTTGCCGCGCAGCAGCCGCATGTAGACCGGCCCCTGATGCGCGGCAATGGCGGGCACGGCCTGTTCGATTTCCAAGGCATCACAAGGGTCGACGATCATCAGGTTGGGCATCGCCCGGAAGATCGCCAGGTCATCGGTGGCCTGGTGGCTGGGGCCGTAACCGGTGGTGAGGCCGGGCAATCCGCAAACGATTTTGACGTTGAGGTTTTCCTCGGCAATGGCCATGCAGATGAAGTCATAGGCGCGACGCGAGGCGAACACCGCATACGTGGTCGCGAACGGCACGAATCCTTCGCGGGCCATGCCTGCGGCCGCACTCATGAGCAACTGTTCGGCCATGCCCATCTGATAGAAACGATCCGGGTGGGCCTTGGCGAAAATGTGCAGGTCGGTGTACTTGGACAGGTCAGCGGAGAGGCCGACGATGTCCGGACGCTGATCCGCCAGTGCAGCCAATGCATGGCCAAAAGGTGCTGAGCGGGTGGCTTGGCCTTCAGAGGCAATCGAGGCAATCATCGCCGAGGTGGTCAGGCGCTTCTTGATCGGTTCGCCAGTCGAGGTCGGTGTGTTGGCGGCGTTGCTCATTGGTTTTTTCCTTCTTCAAGCGTGGTCAGTGCCAGATCCCATTCGTGTTCGTCCACACGGATGAAATGGGTCTTTTCGCGGTTTTCGAGGAAGGGCACACCTTTGCCCATGGTGGTGTCGCAGATGATCACCCGTGGCTGAGTGCCGGTGTGTTGGCGGGCGGCATCGAAGGCTTCGACCAGTGCGTCCAGGTCGTTGCCGTCGACGCGCTGGGTGAACCAGCCAAACGCTTTCCAGCGATCCACGATGGGTTCGAACGACAGGATCTCGCTGGAATGGCCGTCCGCTTGCTGATTGTTGACGTCGACGATGGCGATCAGGTTGTCGAGCTTCCAGTGCGAGGCCGACATCACGGCTTCCCAGGTCGAGCCTTCGTTCAGCTCGCCGTCCGACAGCAGGTTGTAGACGAACGATGTCGAGCCCTTGCGCTTGAGGCCCAGGCAGGCGCCGACCGCGATGCCCAGCCCCTGACCCAGCGAGCCACCGGTGATTTCCATGCCCGGCGTGTAGGCGGCCATGCCCGACATCGGCAATCGGCTGTCATCCGAGCCGTAGGTTTCAAGCTCATCGAGCGGGATGATCTCGGCTTCGATCAGCGCCGCGTACAGCGCAATCGCATAGTGACCGATCGACAGATAGAAACGATCACGCGGCTCCCACGCCGGGTCTTCGGGACGATAACTCAGCGCATGGAAGTAGGCGACCGCGAGCAGGTCCGCCGCACCGAGGGCCTGGCCGACGTAGCCCTGGCCTTGCACCTGGCCCATGCACAAGGCATGGCGGCGGATGTTGTGGGCGCGCTCGGCCAGCGTCTGGGGTGTTGTGAATGAAAGGTTGGCAGTCATGGTGAATTCTCCTGTGAATCAACGATTGACCAAGGCAGCGGGAATGCGCAGGACCAGCGAGGCGCCGATCAGCAATACGCCGGTGATCAGGTACATGCCGATAGCGCTGGAGCCTGTGAGTGTGGTTATCCAGCCAATCAGGTAGGGCGAGCAGAAGCCGGCAAGGTTGGCGAAACTGTTGACGGCGGCGATGCCGGCCGCGGCGGAGACACCACCAAGCAGCGTGGTGGGGAGCATCCAGAACAGCGAGGTCGCGGACAGGATGCCGGAAGCCGCCAGGCACAGACTGAGAATGGACAGCATCACATTGCCTCCCATCAGCGCCGCGAGGGTCAGGCCGATGGCCCCGGCGATCATCGGCACGATCAGGTGCCAGCGGCGTTCGCGATGTTTGTCGCCACTGCGTCCGACCAGCAACATGGCGGCGATGGCACAGAGGTACGGCAGGCTGGTCAGCAAGCCGATTTTCATCGGATCGGAGACCCCGGCATTACGCACAAGGGTCGGCAGCCAGAAGGTAATTGCGTACTGTCCCATCACCACACAGAAATAGATCCCCGCGAGCAGCCAGAGGCGACGGTCACGAATGAATTCGCCCACGGACGCATGCGTCACTTTCTGCTGGTCATCCTCCGCCAGCTCACGGGTGATCAGGGCTTTTTCGTCGTCGTTGAGCCAACTGGCCTGATGCACGCCATCCTTGAGATAGCTGAGCACCAACAGTCCGACAACCACCGTAGGCACAGCCTCCAGCACAAACATCCATTGCCAGCCGGCCCAGCCGTGCATACCGGCGAAGTGGTTCATGATCCAGCCGGAGAGCGGGCCGCCGACCATGCCCGACAGCGGGATAGCGATGAACCACAACACCGTCATGCGCGCACGCCGGTAGGACGGAAACCAGTAGGTGAGGTACAGCAGCAGCCCCGGCGCCAGGCCGGCTTCGGCAATGCCCAGCAGAAAGCGCAGGGCGTAGAACTGCCAGGCGGTTTCGACGAAGGCGAAGAGGGCGGAGACAATGCCCCAGGTGATCATGATGCGCGCGATCCAGACTCGCGCGCCGACCTTGTGCAGGATGATGTTGCTGGGCACTTCGCAGAGAAAGTAGCCGATGAAGAACATGCCCGCGCCCAGCCCGTAGACTGTTTCGCTGAGCGCCAGATCGTTCATCATTTGCAGTTTGGCAAAGCCGACGTTGACGCGATCGAGGTAGGCGCACAGGTAGCACAGCATCAGGAACGGCATCAGGCGCCAGGCGGTTTTACGGTAGGCGTTGGAACGCACCGCCGAAACGGCTTCGAGCGACAGGGTAGTCATGATGGTCTGATCTCTTGTTTTTATTGACCGCCGGGCAAGTCTGCCCGGCCGTATCATCGATCCAGAACCGCACGGGCCGCGAGGCCCGCCACGTGTGTCAGTGAATCAGCATGCCGCCGTTCACATCCAGGGTGATGCCAGTCAGATAGGAGGACAAGTCGCTGGCCAGGAACAGCGCCGCATTGGCCACATCCTGCGCCTCGCCCAGGCGACCCAACGGAATGCCGTCGATGATCGCGTGGCGGCGCTCGTCCTGCATCAGGCCGCCAGTAATGTCGGTGTGAATCAGGCCGGGGGCGATGGAGTTGACGCGCACGTTGTCCGGCCCCAGCTCACGCGCCATGGCCTTGGCCAGGCCCAGCACACCGGCCTTGGCGGCGCTGTAATGAGGCCCGCCAAAAATGCCGCCGCCGCGCTGCGCGGAAACCGAAGACATGCACACAATGCTGCCGCTGGCTTGCTGGCGCATGAGCGGAATTACCGCCTGGGACATCTGCAACGTACCGCGCAGGCTGACGTCCAGCACCTTGTCGTAATCACCGGGGCGGATATCGAGGGTCTTGAGGGGTTGGGTGATGCCGGCATTGTTGACCAGTATGTCGATCCGGCCAAAGTGTTCGATGACGGTGGCGACAGCCTGCTGCACCTGGGACTCGTCGGCGACGTTGGCAGCCAGGCCGAGATGACCCTCGCCCAAAGAGGCAGCGGCATCGCGGGCAGCGGATGCGTCCAGATCCAGAATCACCACCCGGGCGCCATGTTGAGCGAAGGTCGTAGCTGTCGCGCGGCCGATACCACGTGCGGAGGCAGCACCTGTGATGATCGCGACTTTGCCTTGAAGAAGCATGGGAGAAAACCTCTGATTGTTGTTATTGAGTCGGTCCGTGCAGAACCGATGACTCAGCTTGTCTCCCGCAACGACCCTGAGCAATAACGCAAACTTCACTGGATGCTGAAAAAAATTCAGCACTCGCCAACATGCGGTTGCGGTGTTTGAATAGTCGAACGCCCGGCCTCAGCCACTTGCAGCGGAACAACCCACATCATGAGTTCATCTGGCGAAGCACCGCCAATCCTGCCACCCCTGAAAGCCATTCAGGCCTTTGAGCAAACTGCGCGCTTTGGCAACGTCGCGCGTGCGGCCGAAGTGTTGGACCTGACGCCCTCGGCAGTCAGTCACCAACTGGCCAAACTCGAGGCAATGATCGGGCGGCAGCTGTTCCTCAGAACGGCCAGAGGGGTGACGTTGACGCCCGTGGGCGAGCAATACCTGTCCGAGATATCCGGCATCCTGCACAGCCTGGCGGTGGCAACAGAGCGCGCGACCAGTGATGTCAGCCTCGACTGCCTGCGATTGCATTCATCACCCAGCTTCGGCCTGTTGTGGCTGATGCCGCGCCTGGAACAGTTTCGCGAGAGCCATCCCGACATTCAGCTCAATCTCTCATGCTCCTATGAATCGCTGCACTTCAGTCGGGACAAGATCGACGTGGACATCCGCCACGGCATGCCGAACTGGCCAAGTTTCGAAGTGCGTACGCTGCGCAACGAAAAAATCGCGGTCCTCGCATCGCCCAAACTTCTGGAAAAACGCCCGATCCGCGCCGTCGCCGACTTGCTGGACTGCAACCTGATCCTGTCGGAAGCGACGCTGATCAAGTGGCCGCAACTGTTTGCTCAACACGGGCTGTCGCGCCCTGAAAGCCCCTACACCTTGAGCTTTGACCGCTCCTACATGACCCTCGAGGCCGCCAGCCACGGGCTTGGATTTGCATTGGAAAGCACGCTGCTGGCGCAGGACTACCTGGCGCGCGGCGAGTTGGTCGAAGTCATTCCCGGGTTGAGCGCCCCGATCACCGCACACCACCTGGTTTTCCCGAAGGCGCATGCGGGGTTTCCACGGGTGAGGCGTTTTCTGGAATGGATGCAGCGTGAGTTGGGGCATGACTTCAGTTACTGAAGCACATCCATATTGATCTTGCGCCAACACGCTTCCGAGAAACTGTAAACCGAGAAGGCAATCAGCCCCAGGGCCATCACCATCAGGACAAGCCATCCGGCGGGCAGATTCTGCAGCGCGTCCAGCGCTTCCTTCATGCCAGGCGGGTCCATGGCTTGATAAGCGGAACCGCTGACGGCCAGCAGCAAAGCAATCTCCATAAACACGACGCCGCGTGCGATCAGACCGAAGCGAGACACCGGACGGACATAGCGCATGACCTCTTCGTCGGCCTCAAAATACTTCTCGAACGAGGCCTTCCATCCCTTGATGATGTGAGCAACGCCAACCCCCAGCGGAATGAGCGCAATCAGGTACAACAATAGATTCGAGTGTTCCCAAGACAAAAGATGCGCCAGCCAGTCTTTGGTCTGCTCTGCGGAATGGCTCGAACGGCGGCTACCGCTCACAAGCAGTCCCAATGCAAAAAACGCCAGAGCACCGTTGACCAGACCTCCTGCAAACAGGCCTGCACGAATCACCAGACCTTTGAGCTGCGTGCCGTGATGATCGACATCGCGTATCGCTTGCAGGACACGCCAGGCTGCAAACGCAAGCAGACCCGCCACCACAAGGCCCACCAGAAAATAGCCGAACGGCTGGCTCAGCAAGGCTTCCAGACTCTTGTGACTGTCCTTGGGTTTTGTCGAATCATGGGCTGCCAATAACGCGAATATGCCGATGATCAAATAAAGCACTCCGCGAGCGGCGTATCCGCCCCGAGCGAGTATGACGAGACTGCGTTGCGCGGACATTGGATAGATTTCCGAGGTGTATTAAGAGAGCAGACCCTTGTTGCTGAAAGGGGTTCTGTTACAAATCGGAGTCCGGACGTTTACCCGGAGTGCGATGGATGAAGGGGACGAGCTGCCGTTGCGAGCCGGACGATCCTGACCCATCATTCAGATTCATATTGATGCCGTGGTGAAAATGGACAAGCAACTGGCTGGTTACTCGATTGTATTGACCATCATCTGGGTTTCAGCGGTTATCGCGGTCATGTACTGGATGTCTAATTGAACGTATTGGGTGGCGATGTGGAAGGCGTGGTGTTGGGCGACAAGATTCAGCGAGAAGCGGATCGACTGCTGGCGCAGATTGTCCGGGCAGACTCGATGATCATTGCTGTCAAGGCAGGGGCGCGGGCGGATGGTTTCGTGCTGGGACTGGAAACCGGCGGGGCCTTGCGTGCTGGTGATGCCGAGAGGCTGTACATCATTTTCGAAGCCGCGCTGGTGGAGCGTTTGAAGTCATTGTCGCGAGGCTGATCAGATCGGCTGATTGAATCGATATTCATGAACAGCCATCTACTTGAACTATAAGCTGATCACTCAATGTTCATTTTTGTACGGGGCGAGGGCATGGACTGGAGTGACATGCGGATCTTCCTGGCGATTGCCCGCAACGGCTCGCTGGGCGGAGCCGCCAGGGAGTTGGGGGTCAGTCATCCAACGGTCGGACGGCGCTTGCAGGTGCTTGAACAAACCAGTGGGCAAGCCTTTTTCCTGCGGACCGCTCAAGGGCTGGTGCTCACGGACAGTGGCGAGAGGATTCTCGGTCTGGCGCAGGACATGGAACACAGCGCGTTGGCCATCGAGCGGCGTCTGGCGGGGCATGGTGATCAGCCTGAAGGCCTGTTGCGGATATCCTCAGCCGACTGGTTCGCCTGTCATGTTTTGTCGCCGGTTCTCAGCGAACTGGTGCACCGCTACCCGTTGATCGTTCCCGAAGTCATCGCCGGGCATCGACTGTTCGACCTTGCCCGCCGGGATGCCGACATCGCTTTCCGGATCGTGCCTTTCACCGAACCCGACATAGTGCACCGCAAGCTGACAACTCTGTCGTACGGCCTATACGCGGCTTTGCATGCCCCGACGCCGCAGCCGGACGGCGAGGGGCTTGGCCTGATCCTGATGAACATCGCCCAGTCCCATTACCCGGACGTGCAATGGCTGCAGCAACGCTATCCGCTGGCCCGCACCGTGTTCACCAGCAGCAGCCGTACGGTTCAGGCACAGATGTGCGCGAAGGGGCTGGGCGTTGCCGTTTTGCCCCGCGTCCTCGGTGACTCCGTGTCGGGACTGCGACTGCTGGATGAGGACGAGCCACCGCCAGGACGGGACATCTGGATGGGGTATCACCAGGACATGCGCCAGATGGACCGGCTGCGCGCACTGGCTGACCTTGCCTCCAGCATGATCGGTGCGGGGTAGCGCGCCTCAGGTCGGGCGTACAGCCGAGGCTTGCGCTACCGTCGCTGGCTCGCGCGCTAACGTCAGGCTTATCGCTGCCCCTACGGCCAGGCAGACGGCGATGCACAGAACAGCGATCGTGAACGCATGAGTGATGCTGACCGCCGTCGCCGGTTCTCCGAGCAAGGTATAAAACACACCGCCAATCAGTGCGACGCTCAGCGATGTGCTGATCTGCAGCGTTGCGCTGGTAATGCCTGCGATCATCCCGGCATACGCCGGCGCTACCCGGCCCGTGACCATGCGCATCAACGTCGGCAGGCCAAGCCCCTGTCCCAGACCGATCAGGAACAGGATGACCGTCAGAGAAGTGAAGGGCGGGGCGAGGGTAGTCGGTGTCACTGACACGAGCCAGCCCAGCCATAGTAACCCGACCACTTCCAGCCCCATGCCTAGCGGATTCACGTAGCCCCCGAGGACGCGCCTGAGGAGCGGAACCGACAGGGGACCGAGCAGAAATCCCGCGCCAAACGGCAGAAAGATCAGGCCGGCATGCAGTGCGCTCATATGCAATGCGCTTTGCATGTACATCGAAAACATCAGAAAAAACACACCGATTGAATAGAAGCAAAGCGCGACCAGAAGCGCTCGCCCCAGGCCCGGTGCATTCAGTACGGCCGGGGCGAGGATGGGAGTTCCTCCGGCGCAGTGCAAGCGGCTCTCGTAGCGCCAGAACACTACCGCCAGCACAGGGCTGGCGGCCAGCGACAGCCATGCCCACCACGGCCATCCCGCCTCGCGGCCTTCAATCAATGGCACGACCAGGGTGGTCAGGGTCAGCATCGACAACGCGGTGCCCACCAGATCCAGCTTGCTCGCGCGCTGCGCACGGGTTTCTTTGAGCACACGGATGCCAAACGCAATCACCAGCAACGCGATCGGCAGGTTGACCAGGAAGATCGCGCGCCATCCCATGCCAAACACGTCGACCTCAATCAAAAAGCCGCCCAGTGCCTGACCGATCACAGACGCCAGTCCAAATACGGCCCCGTAAATGCTTAATGCCAATGGTCTTTCCGACACTGGGAAAATCGCCTGCACCGATGCAAGTGCCTGAGGGGCCATGACGGCGGCGGTCACACCCTGCAAGGCGCGTCCGAGGATGAGGATCCACGGCGAAACCGCCAGGCCGCACATCAGCGACGCGGCGGCGAAGCCCAACAGGCCAAGGAAGAACATCCGCCCGCGGCCGTACAGATCGCCGAGTCGTCCGCCGGTAATCAGCGTCACGGCATAGAGCGTTGCATAGGAAGAAATCACCAGCTGCTCGGCAGAGGAGCCTGTCCCCAGATCCTCCTGTATCGAGGGCAGGGCGACGTTGACGATAAAAAAATCCAGGGGCGGCAGAAACGCTCCGACGAGCAATATGGCAAACATCAACCAGCGCCGGGGTTCGGGCACTTCGATTTCGATTCGAGACATGACAGGCATCCTGTAGGGAACTCAGGTTTGACGACGACCGAAGGGCAAGGCTTCGCGCCTGCCCGGGTCAGGTCGCCGGGTCCCAATTTAGGGAATCGCTCCTGCGTTTTCGCCTTACAAAACTGCACGGCCAACGTTCATTCGTGTCAGTGCCGCGCCGCTGCGATGACGCTCACCATGGGCAGGTCGTTTCAGACATTCCCTTCATCAACGACCGAGGAGTCAGACATGTCAGGTAAATTCAGTGATCAGGTTGCCGTCGTGACCGGCGGTTCCACAGGGATCGGGTTTTCCATCGCGCAAGCCTTGATCGCCGAGGGCGCCAAACGCGTTTACATCACTGCACGGGCAGCAGACAGGCTGGAGGCGGCAGTTGCCAGACTCGGCGACAAAGCTGTCGCGGTGGTTTCCGATGTCTCGCGTCAGGCTGATCTCGACGCGCTCAAAGCGACAATCCAAACGCGCGACGATCGGCTGGACGCAGTGTTCGCAAATGCCGGGATCTGTGAGAAAAATCCGCTCGGAGAGACCAGCGAGGCTGCTTACTACGCCATGTTCGACGTGAACGTGAAAGGCGTTTTCTTCAGCGTTCAAACGCTTCTTCCGTTGATGAAAGACGCTTCGTCCATCGTCTTGACTGCCTCAATCTGCTCCAGCAACGGCATGGAAGGATTGAGTCTGTACAACGCGTCGAAGGCGGCGGTCCGATCGTTTGCACGCACGTGGGCCAATGAACTCAAGGACCGCAAAATCCGCGCAAACGTGTTGAGCCCTGGCTTCACCCGCACACCGCTGATGGACAACGGTCTGAAAATGAGCGAGAGCGACATCGCCGCGCTGCGCCAGCACGTCGAGCAAATCACGCCATTGGGCTATATGGCGCAACCCGAAGAAATTGCCAGCGCGGCACTGTTTCTCGCCTCGGACGACGCCAGATACGTGAACGGCGTGGAGCTGATGGTCGATGGTGGTTTATCGCAAATCTGAAGCAGGGGATTGGTAAAGCTTCGGGCAGGCGTAAGGCGACTCGCTCCATCTGCATTGACCTCAAAGCGTGGTGGTCTGCCCGTTGCGATCCAGTTCATACACCTTGTTGCCCTGCAACTTCTCCTTCAGCCATCGCTCTGCCTTACCCAACGGCCGCTGCCGCGCCCAGATCAAATCCACACCAATCTGCCAGTCCGTATGCGGATATGCCGAGAGCTGCAGTTCCACCAGCTCACCCTTGGCCAGTTCACGCTGAACGAGCTGGCGGGGCAGGGTGGCCCAGCCGAGTCCGGCGCGGACCATTTCCAATAACGCCAGATAACTTTCCGCCTGCCACAGCTGGGTCGAACGCAGGTATTCGCTGCTCGGCAGTTTGCTCGCGTGGGCGCTGAAGGCCAGGCGGCGATGGACGTGCAGATCCTCGAACGTGACGTTATCGAGTTGCGCCAATGGGTGCCGGGGATGGCAGACGTGCAGCATGATCAGTTTGCCCAGCTGCTGGAACGCCAGCTCCTTGGGGTAGCCGGGCTGTGAGAACGCCACACCGAGCACCGCTTCGCCGCTGCTGACCAGTTCACTGACGTCGCCATGGACCGGATGACGAATGATCAGGTCGACAAAGGGGAAGGCTGCTTCGAAGGCTTTGAGCACCGGCATGATCGGGCCGTACGGCGTTTCAATGGCCAGTGTCAGGCTGGGCTCTACGTTTTCCGACAGACAATTGGCGTGGGCTTCGAAGGTCATGCAGCGTTCAAGCACGGCTTCGGCCTGCACCAGCAATTTGTGGCCGCTGGCGGTGAGGGCAGGGCTGCGGTTGCTGCGGTCGAACAGGTCGACGCCAAGGTCGGTTTCGAGGTTGGCAATCGCTGCGCTGATGGTCGATTGGGTCTTGCCCAGTTTGCGCCCGGCGGCGGAAAACGATCCGCTTTTGACCACTTGGACGAACATCAACAGTTGATCGAGTGAGAAGCGCAAGCGTTGAACTCCCGGTTCGAAAATGAAGGTTTGGAGCGGCTAACGGATGCCAGATCCGTGCCATCGGAAAAAGCGATGGTTGCTAATTTGTTTCATCGCAATAAACGTTCAAATATGGCCCCGCTTCAAACGATCTCCGGGGCGGATGCACCTTTCAAACGCCTTGGGCATGCCCGCAATCTCAACAGATGCCGCACCTTCAGGAGCGTGGGAAATGACCACACAACGCATTCATCCGGTGGACGAGGTTTTGCCACTGCGCCAGTTGTTCACGTTTGGCTTGCAGCATGTTCTGGTGATGTACGCGGGAGCGGTGGCGGTGCCGCTGATTCTTGGCAGCGCGATGGGGCTGACCTCGGCGCAAGTCGTGTTGCTGATCAACGCCAACCTGTTGACCTCTGGTGTGGCGACGCTGATTCAAACCCTCGGTTTCTGGAAGTTCGGCGCCCGCCTGCCGCTGATTCAGGGCTGCTCGTTCATTGCCTTGGCGCCGATGATCATGATCGGCAGGGAGTTCGGTCTCAGCCAGATTTTCGGTGCGGTGATCGCGGCGGGTTTTATCACCGTTGCGCTGGCACCGGTGTTCAGCCGCTTGCTGCGGTTTTTTCCGCCGGTGGTGATTGGCAGTCTGATCACCATTATCGGCATCTCGCTGATGCCGGCAGCGGCGATCTGGCTGGGCGGTGGCAATCCCGATTCGGCAGATTTTGGCAATCCCGCCAACCTGTTGCTGGGTTTGGCCACGGTCAGTGTGACCCTGGTGATCTACGCCAGATTCAAGGGCTTCATCGGCAACCTCAGCGTACTGATTGGCCTGTTTGTCGGCAGCCTGATCGCAGCGGTTTGCGGCATGACTCACTTCAATCGGGTCAGCGAAGCGGCGTGGTTTGAGCTAAGTGCGCCGATGGCATTCGGCGCGCCGGAATTCGCGCCGGTGCCGATTCTGATCATGACCCTGGCGATGCTGGTCATCATGGCCGAGACCACCGGCAACTGTCTGGCGATCGGCAAATTGACCGGCAAACCGACCACGCAACAGACCCTCGGCAACGCATTCCGCGCCGATGGCTTGTCGACCATGCTCGGTGGCTTGTTCAACAGCTTTCCTTACAACGCCTTTACTCAGAACACCGGCTTGATTGCGCTCTCCAACGTTAAAAGCCGCTTCGTTGTGGCCGCTGCCGGGGCAATCATGGTGCTGATGGGCCTGTTCCCGAAACTCGGCGCGTTGATCGCCGCAGTGCCGACGCCGGTGCTCGGTGGCTGCGCGATTGTGATGTTCGGCATGACCACGGTGGCGGGGATTCAGGAACTGTCACGGGTGCAATTCGAGGGCACGCGCAACGGCATTATCGTCGCCGTGTCAGTGAGTGTCGGGGTGCTGCCGATGTCCTTTCCGGCGCTGTTCGAACACGTCGGCCCGACCCTGAAACTGGTGCTCGACAGCGGGATTTTCCTCGGAGCGATCACCGCCATCGTCCTCAACGTTCTGCTCAACGATGAAAAAAAATCGACCGAAACCATCGGCGCTACATCGGCTGAACTGGCCGACTGACTTTTGTATTCCACTGCCCAGGAGTTACCCATGAATCAATTTGCTCAACTCATCCCGGCCGGCGTCAGCGCGCTTGATCTGACGTTACTGCGCCAGACCATTGCCTTGTCCGAGGCATCGAAGCAACGCGGTCGCCATCCGTTCGCGGCATTGGTGGCCGACCGCAACGGCAAGGTGATTGTCGAAGCGGTGAACAACTCGATGCCCCCGGAAGGTGATCCAACGCAGCACGCCGAGTTGGTGGCAGCGGCGGCAGCGGCAAAACTGCTGTCGCCGCAGGAATTGGAACTGTGCACGCTGTACACCAGCGCCGAGCCATGCTGCATGTGCGCCGGCGCGGTGTATTGGACGGGGATCGGGCGTGTGGTCTATGCCTTGTCGGAGCATGCCTTGCTGGGACTGACGGGGGACCATCCGGAGAATCCGACGTTCTCGCTGCCGTGCCGCGAGGTGTTCGCCAAGGGGCAGCGCAAGGTCAGCGTCTTGGGGCCGATGCTGGAGGGAGAGGCGGCTGAACCGCACAGGGGGTTTTGGTCCTAACAGGTTTTGAAACGAAGCTTGAGCGGTGTGAGGTCGCGCACTCGCCTGCAACGTCTGCGATAATCACGACCCAGTGAGGCGCGAAGGCATCGAGTGCTCGTCTCAGCATCCGCAATCAGGCTTTGGAGGACTTTATGCGTGACATTATTGATGGCTTTCTGCGGTTTCAGCGCGAGGTGTATCCACAACGTGTCGAGCTTTTCAGGCAGCTCGCGACAGAGCAAAACCCAAAGGCGCTGTTTGTCACGTGCTCGGATAGTCGTGTAGTGCCTGAACTGCTCACACAGCGTGAGCCGGGTGAGCTGTTCGTGATCCGCAACGCCGGCAACATTGTGCCGTCATATGGTCCTGAACCGGGTGGTGTATCGGCCACCGTCGAATATGCGGTTGCAGTGCTCGGGGTACGGGACATCGTGATCTGCGGCCACTCGGATTGCGGAGCGATGGGCGCGATTTCACGCTGCACATGTCTGGATCATCTTCCGGCTGTTGCCAACTGGCTTCGTCACGCGGACGCCGCGAAAGCGATCAACGCGGCGCATGAGTTCGATACGCCACGCGACAAGCTCGATGGCCTCGTTCGTGAAAACGTGATCGCACAACTGGCGAACCTGCGGACTCATCCATCGGTGGCGCTTGCGCTTGAGCAAGGACGTTTGAATTTGCATGGCTGGGTCTATGACATCGAGGCGGGTTGCATCGATGCGCTGGATGGAGCCACTCGACGCTTTGTTCCACTTTCCGATTCACCGACCACCGTTGCCGTCGCTGCGCGCAACGGTGGTCAGATATAACGGCGACAGACAGGTCGGGACGGGGAAAATTTCGTCCCGGCCGATCGGTCCCTGGCCCGAATCAAAGACCCACCGATGACTCACAATTAACCTCACGACTAGGTCAAGGAGAGCCTGACGGGCCTGGCGTCTTGGATTTCCCGACATATCACCAGTGCCGGGCATTTTCCTGTCCTGATACAGATGAAAAAAAGGACGGAAATTTTTGATATTTCACGTCCTTTCTTTTATTCACACATTACTGATAACGGTCGCCAAATACTGGCGACAGTGGGACAGCCCGAAGTGGATCTGCGCCGTGTTCAACAATGAGGATCTGAATCAGGTCACCTGGGAACAGCGCGTGATGGAGGGCGATCCGAAATTCGTTGCCTCGCAGAGTATTCCGGATGTGCCTTACCATTTGTTCGCCATCTCCATCGGCCTCAAAGGCATTTTTGTCGATCGGGAGGAAGACGTGGCCGCAGCCTGGCCGCAGCCTGGGAGCAGGCGTTAGCTTCCGAAGTACCGGTCGTCATTGAATTCAAGACCGACCCGAATGTGCCGCCGTTGCCGCCGCATATCAAGCTGGAACAGGCAAAGAAATTCGCCAGCACATTGCTCAAGGGGGATACGGACGAAGCGGGCGTCATCGTGCAAACGGCTAAACAGGTATTGGGGACGGTATTGCCCGGGAAGCGCAAGTAGTGAATGCATGTTGTACCCGTTGATCATTCCTCCCGACCTGACTCTGAAAACGGCCGCGTCCAGCCCAAAGAGCCAAGTGTTCATGTTGATAGGCTTCGCGGTACTTGTGCCGGTCACGCTGATCTACAACACCCACAGTGTCTTCAGCGGGAAAATTCGCGTCCCGCCGCAACGGTAAGACCCGCGAATCACCAGGACGCCGGGGAGTCAGGGCGTGCTGGCGGCAAAGGTGAACCGAGGAAGTTCCGGTCAGAAACACTATTTAACATAATATACATTACACGTAACAAAGTATTACGGAGCCAGCCCGGTTGCGCACGCCATTTCGATCTCCAGCATCGCTTTCAAACGACCTGATCTTTGTTGGCTGTAGATCCCTCTATTTAAAATGTGCCGCTCTCAATCCTCGGCACGCGTCAGCTTTTCAATCAGCGCTCGATGCTGCGGATACCGCGCTGTGAGTTTCTGCCGGTTCCCCATTTCCATATCCGCGAAATCGAATCCTGATGAAACCGCTTCGCTGATCAAACCAAATCCGTTCTCGCCATTCAGCAGTCTGGAGGCTTTCCAGATTCCGCCCGGTACGTGCAATTGCAAATGTTGTCCGGCTAGAACATCGCTGCCCATCACCAACGTCTGCAGTGAACCGTCTTCAAGGATCAAGCTGTACTCAATGGCATCGCCCAGATGGAAATAATGCAGGATGTCCGAATGGTTGAAATGAAACTGGCCGACCGGTGAATCTTCGGTCAGCAGGTAGTAAATCGACGTCATCAGAAAGCGTGAGCCGCTCGTGGTTTCAAGCATGTCCCGGTGATCAGCCTGGTATGTCCTGCGGAAATAGCCGCCCTCAACATGAGGTTCAAGGTCCAGTGATGCAATCAGGTTCGACGCACTGATCTGACTCGGATTCATGGCCTGCTCCATTGATTTTCAATACATTCTGTAATAACTCGACTAAACGGTCATTTAGTCGAGTTAGTTTCTATTAAAGCTGAGGCATGCTTCCTCTCTGCCTAAAACATAACTATTCGTGTACATCATTAATGCTTAACTTTCCCGTTGCGCATGAGCTTTCAATGATCGCTTACGCTCCTCAGTCCGGATTAGAACTGCGTTTTCAGGCATAACTTTCACGGCATTAAGTAACTCGACCGTGGGGCGAGTACAGATGAAGATCAAGCTTCCATTCGCGGCTGCTCACGCCCGTTTTTCCGGGAAGATTAGCGCGGGGGCTCGGGATTCCCAGTCTGCCCCTAACATATAGAGCGGCCCTCCTGCATTTTATACATCCGCGTTTCTATTTCGTGTGAATTTTTTTACCGTGCACGAGAACGTCGCGGTATCACTGGCAGTCAGTGTGATATTTTTTAATAAGTATGTTTTAACTGGCTCTCCTGTTATCAGCACGTCCTTTTTCATACTTATCTATGCCTCCCAAGCAAACGGATTAAAAAGGTAGCCCCTGCCCCAGATCGTCTTGATGAGCTCTGGATTTCGAGGGTTGTCATTGAGCTTTCCGCGCAATTTACTGATGTGAACATCGACGCTGCGGTTGATCCCGTCGAAAGGAATACCGCGGATACGGTTGAGGATTTCGTCGCGAGAAAAAAGTGTGCCCGCCGCACTGGCCAGCAAGGACAGTAGTTCGAACTCCATGGTTGTCAGATCGATTCTCTGATCGGCCAGGCTCACTACCCGGCCACTGCGATCGATCGACAGCTGACCGAATTCGAGGATGTCGAGCGCTGTCGGTTGCTTCGTGGGGATATGGCGTCGCAGTAAAGCGCGCAACCGAGCCAGGAATACCGATGGTTTGACAGGTTTGACTACATAGTCGTCGGCACCGGATTCCAGGCCGAGAACCTGATCCCTGTCATCTCCCTTGGCAGTCAAGATGATGATGGGGATATCGAAACCATCACGAATCCGACGGCACAGGTGCAGTCCGTTCTGATCTGGCAGTAGGAGCTCAAGTACGACGATTTGTGGCTTGAGTTCAGCGATGGCCGCCAATGCCTGGTCACCCCGGCGAACCACTTGCACCGCAAATCCATGCCGGGCCAGGAATTTAGTGATGAGTTTCGCCAGCCTCTGATCGTCCTCAACTAGCAGTGTTTTAACGAGACCTGGGTTTTCCATAAAAGCTCAGCATTAGGACCTTGATTAAGTGTGTGCAGCCTCAGACCCACGGTGCGGTTGAGCGACCGATCATCAGCGAGTGATCACCGGGGCCCCGCCGCAGAGCATCTGCTTAGGCCTCCATTGATGATAACATTATTAAGATAACGTCTGTTGTGTTTAATCTTATCGCCTGCTAGCATCGAAATCGCCAAGTGGCATTTTCGAGGAGAAAGCTCTCATGCAACTCTCTGTGCGAAAGGCGTTCCTGGAAGACGGGGCCGTCTTGATCAAAGGTTTTCTGAGCAAAGATCAATTGGCCGAGTGCCGTGCAGCCTACGACTGGGCTGTTGAGAATCATGGCCCTCATGCGACTCGAATGTTCGACGGAACGGAGCAACAGTCGCACGTCGACAACGCCAATCCCGTTGCAAAGGCCCGTCTCGAAGAACTGGTGGCTTCCCTACCCTTTGGCGAGCTATTTGCCGAGCTGTGGGGTTCGGAGAATGTGTGGTACTTCGCCGAAGAAGTGTTTCTCAAAGCAGGTGGACGCGGTTCTCGCACGCTTTGGCATCAGGACACGTCCTATCTGCCTTGGGCCGGAAACCACTGGGCCAATGCCTGGATCAGTTTTGAGTCAGTGCCGAAGAAAAACGCTTTGGAAATCGTTCGAGGTTCGCACAAAGGACCACGCTACGACGGCACCACGTTTCGCGATCCGAATGATCCGACTCAACCGCTGCATGGCGGCGATGCATTGCCACGCCTGCCGGACATCGAGGCTTTGCGGCAAAACGATCCTGAGGCATTCGAGATCATTTCGTGGGCCACCGAGCCTGGCGATATCCTCCTGCTGCATCCGGGTTCGCTGCATGGCGGCGCTCCGGTGGATGAAGCCTTCCCTGATCGTCACACCTTCGTTTTCCGTTTTTTTGGCGACGACGCCACCTTCCATCCTTTGCCAGAACACAGCATCTCCGGTTATCCGCAGCAAGGAGTGCTGTTCACCGAAGAGCTGTCGACTCTGAAAGCGGGAGACGCCTTCCGCCACCCAACGTTCCGCCAATTAATATAAGAGGAGCACCGCCATGAGCACTCAAGACCTGCAGCGTCAGTCCTTCAACCCTGGTCACACCCAGGCGATCTACGACAACTTCCACTTTTCCCAGGCTACACGCGTCGGCAACATGATCTGGGTGTCCGGCCAGGTCGGTATCGACGAGGCCATGGTTCCAGCCGACGGCATCCAGGCGCAATCCCATCTGGCGTTTCAATCCTTGCGGACCATTCTCGAAGCTGCGGGCGCAAGCCTGGCCGACGTGGTCGAGCTGATGACGTTTCATACTGATCTGCAGGCCGAAGTGCACGCCTTTGGACAGGTAAAGGACGAATATTTCCCTGAACGTTATCCAGCCTGGACCGCTGTCGGCATTTCCCAACTGGCAATGCCGGGCTTGCGCGTGGAAGTCCGGGCCGTCGCGGTGATTGGCAGCGGTCGAATCTGAACGATTGCATGATCGCGACGTGCCAAGCCAAAATGGCGTTCGCAGCCGCTGTCGGCTCAACGCCTTCAACCAACGGAATCACTTTCTCTCATGCATGATGCTCAAGAGCCTTCCACGGATAGTCAGCACTCCATTGACAGTGATTCCGCGCCCGCTCCACGTCGCGGTCGTCCAGTAGGTAATCGTCTGGAAAAACGTGGTGAACTGTTGACCGCAGCCATCGAAGTCATTGCCCAGGAAGGTTATGCCGGGACATCTCTGCGCAAGGTCGCCAGTCATGCCGGGTGCACCACGGGGGCCGTGACCTATTACTTTGCCAACAAAGAAGAAATGATCACGGCGGCGGCGCAGAGTCTGTTCGACGAGTTCGACCATTTGCTGGATGCCGGTCAGGAAAAAGTCGATGTCAGGGCAATGATCGAGCAGTGGTTGAACCTGACTCAAGCCAACGACTCGGCGCGCTGGCTGGCCTTGTTTCAGATGCTTGCCCACGCTCGGCACGAACCGGTATTTGCCGACGTGATCCAGAAACGTTATTCGCGCTTCCGCGAGGATCTCGCCAGCATTCTGCGCAAGGGACAAAGCCAAGGCATCATCCGCAAGGACATTGCTGCCGATCTGCTTGCCGATCAGCTCAGCGCGCTGAGTGACGGCTGGATGATGATGCTGCCAATCGAGCCAGAGCGATTTGAAGCCAAACGCAGCAAGGCCTTGATGGATGCGGTCATCACGCTGATCAGCCCCGCTCGCTAAACCCTGCCCTCCAGCATCAACAAGGTTCGCTTCATTTGCGCAGCGAACCCTGCTTGGTCACGCCCGCGTTACGCTCATACCCACGGTTAACCGACATCGCGCCGATTTCACTTTGCTGAATTCCTGATCCGTCATATATTCACATAACATCTGTGATTATAAATAGAAAACGGAGGTGAAGATGAGTGCGGATCTCGATCAACTGTCGACGCAATCACGACAGCGACGGTTGTTATTGCAAGCGATCGGAGGCGCAGCCCTCGCCGGAGGGCTGGGTGTCACCGGGCGTGCGATGGCGCAAATCGAACCTGTAGATACCTCGATACTGGATGTGGTGATCATTGGCGCAGGGCTTTCCGGGCTAACCTCCGCCAGAGACCTCCAGGCCGCTGGCTGCGAGTCTTTTGCCGTGCTTGAAGCCCGCGACCGCGTCGGTGGTCGCACGCTGAACCATGATCTGGGCAATGGCGTGATCTCCGAAGCCGGTGGCCAATGGATCGGCCCGGGGCAAACGTCGATCGCCGACTTGGCCAGACAGCTCGATGTCGCCACCTTCCCCACCTACTACAAGGGCAAGGCGGTGTATCTGATGGACGAGGTCAACATCCAGGAAGATCTCAGCGACGGGCCGAATTCCAATACAGAAGTCGTCGCAAAACTGAACAAGCTCGCCGAAGGCGTCCCCAGCAAAGCGCCGTGGAAAGCCAAGGACGCGGCTGAGCTGGACAAACTGTCGGTCGGCCAGTGGCTGGCCGGTCAAGGCATCAGCAACGTCGACAAGATCGGCTTCAACATGTCCGTGAGCCTCACCTTCGGTACCACGCCGGCCGGCATGGGACTCCTGCATTACCTGGCGATGATCAACTCGTCGGACTGCCGCCTTGAAAAGCTCGAAGGGCTCCAGGGCGGTGCGCAGGAATCTCGCCTGGCTGGCGGCTCGCAAATTCTCAGTTTGAAGATGGCTCAGGCGCTGGGAGATAAAATCCGGTTGGCGTGCCCGGTGCGCAAGATTGTCGGTTGGGATCGTGATGTCGTCGAGTTGCACACCGATCAGGGCATCATCCGCACGCGGCAGGTAATTGCTGCGCTGAGCCCGGCGTTGTGCAATCAGATCCTCTTCGATCCGCCCCTGCCGTCCGGGCGTGCCGAGCTGCAGCGGCATTGGCCGGCCCATGCACCGATGCGCAAGACCGTGCACGTCTATGAGCGCCCGTTCTGGCGCGACCAAGGCCTCAACGGGCAGATTGTGCCAGTGGAAGGTCCGCTGATCTGGGCCTTTGACAACTCCCCGGCGGACGGCAGCCTGGGTGTGCTCAGCGGCTTCGTCAGGACCGGCCAATTACCCCATGACCCGAAAACGGCGCAGGACATCCTGTCGGCGATTTACGCCAGCGCCATGGGCGAACAAGCCCTGCACCCGATTCAGTTTCATGATCTGGACTGGGGCAAGATCGACCCGTGGAGTTTGAGTTGTATTTCCCCTATGCCCCCCGGTTTCTGGACGCAATGGGGCGAGTACCTGACGCCGGCGGTCGGTCGCCTGATCTGGTCGGGTACCGAGACTGCGGAAATCTGGGCCGGGGCAATGGACGGTGCGGTCCGCGCCGGACATCGCGCGGCAATGGAAGCGCTGCAGGCGTTGCTTCAACCACGGAGGAGCGCCTGATGAAGCGGACTATGGTGTTTGGAGTCATCACCGTGAGCGCGGCGTTGGCTGGATCAATAGCGATTTACGGGCCGGAACTGTGGGCGGGCTATCGTTTCATGCAGGCCGTGGATCAGCACGACGCTGCATATCAGGCCAACGGCGGTGCGTGGCCACAGCTGCAGGACACCTGCGCACTTTGCCATGGCGCCAACGGTCAACCCCGCGATGCTCAATACGCAGCGCTTGCAGGGCAGCCTGCGGCATACATCGAAAACCAGTTGCGCGCGTTTGCCGAAGGGCGTCGCCACAGTGCCCAGATGCAGCCGCTGGCGGCCAATCTGACCGACGAGCAGATCAAGCGCCTGGCCAGTTATTTTGCCGAACAGCGACCAGGCGTGACTGAAGTCCCGGCCAAGGATGATGCGCTGGACCAGCGCGGTCAGCGTGTGGTCGCCGCCAATGGGTGTGCAGCCTGCCACGGTGAAAAACTCTCTGGCGGCCCCCAGGCTCCGCGTATCGCCGGACAAGGGCAGCTTTATCTGATCGATCAACTGAGCGCTTTCAAACGTGGCCAACGCATCGATCCGACGCAGGCCATGAATGCCATGGCGGGCACCCTGTCAGATGAGGACATCAAGGCCGTGGCGCAGTATCTGGCCAAGCTGAACCCTTGATCCTGCCCGGGCAAGGATGCCCACCGCCCTACCCTGCATTACGCAAAAAAGCCGCCAAAACGGCGGCTTCGAGCACTTCAACTATCCTCCTCAGCGCGTTTGCAGAACTGCCATTGCGCCCTTCGCGCGCTCCAGCGCGCAATACGCGTAATACAGGTGCACCAGCAGATAAGCCCAGGTCGTCAGTGCAAGCACGTAGAAGTTGAGCAGCACATTGCTGTCGTCGCCGGGGATCTTGTAGAAATCGTAGATGCACGCAATGGTCAGTGAGGCGAGCATGCCAATCATCACACCGATCGCGTGTAGCGACTCTCCGACATTTGCAAGGCGTACTGCGAAATACACCAGGTAGACCGAAAACATCACCCACATCAGCACGTAGAAATACGGCAGGAGCGTGACCAGAACCTTGGTCGAGATCAACGCGAGTGTGCCCAGCAGAGCGCCGGCAAACATCATGAGCTCCTTGCCCATCGAGGGCTTGTAGGCATGCGTTACCGCCATCAGCCCGAGCACCGTAATAATCGGAATCCCGAAGGCTCTGGAGAACGCGTCGCAGAAGTATGAAATCAGGTACGCATGTTCCGATCCTGTCAGGAAAAAGATCAGGAAGTTTGTCGCGGAAAAGGCAACCACAAACCACTCCAGAGCCAGTAGCAGGTTTCTCTTCTTCAGAAACCTGATGCCAAAGGTCAGACCATTGGCAAGCAGCAAGAAACAGGCAAGGCACAGCACAATATTTCTCGGTTCCATAACGATAGCCTCGGTACAGCTGACAGAAAATTTGATGGGTTAGCGGGATTGAGAAACCAGTGCAGCCAGGTAAGCAGCAATTGCCTGGCGCTCCTGCGCTGACAGCGCCGCTGCAATGGCTTGCATCGCGCCACTTGGCTCAGTGCGCTCGCTGCTGGCAAAAGCGTTGAGCTGGGCCAAAAGGTAGTCCTGGCCTTGTGCAGCCAGGCGCGGGAAGGTGTCGTGGCCCATCAGTTGGGCACCATGACAGGCGGTGCAACCTCGGGTTTGCACCAGTTGTTTGCCCTGGTCCTTCAGCCCCTCGTCAGGGCTGACAGCCGCATGAGCAACGACCGATTGCCGGGCGTAGAACTTCGCCAGCAGATCAACTTCATCCGCGCTCAGGGTCATCGCCAGCGGCTCCATGTTGGGAGCGAGCCGTTGCCCACTTGCAAAGTTGCGCAACTGGGCAGACAGGTACGCGGCGGGTTGCCCGGCCAGGCTCGGATACGTCGGGTTCAGCGAGTTACCGTGGCTGCCATGGCAACCGGTGCAGGCATCGGTCAGGTGTGGCCAGTTTCCGCGTTCGGCCTGATAGGCCTCCGTGGATGTCGTGATGTAAGTCTGCAGCCGATACAGGTCGAGCAGATCACGGCCGAAAACCACCACCAGCACCGCAATGACCGCGATGACGCCAAGCGCTATGTTTTTTTTCATTGCCGCCTCCTATGCCCGACGTAACGCGTTGAGCACCTGCAATGCGCTATGGCGTCCGGCGCGCACGGCGCCGTCCATGTAACCTGCCCAGATGTCAGCGGTTTCGGTGCCCGACCAGAACAGATTGCCGCACGGCGGACGCAGTGCCTCGCCATGTGTCGACCAGAAACCGGGAGGAATCGGCGACACGCACGTGATGGTCCACGGGTCGAAATGCGCCCAGTCGTGATCGTGGTAGGAAACCGGCTCAAGCGCTGCGTCCCCCAGGGCGCGTGCATAGATTTCGGTCTGCACACGCTTCGCGGCTTCGGGGTCGGTGGGGGCTGCGGCATTCAGAATGAATGCATTGATCACGCCGATTTCGCCGTTTGGCGGCGAGTTGTCGTAGGCCCAGATGACTGGCCCACCGACCTGAATGATGTGGCCGTTCAAGCCCTTGTCACGCCAGAAAGGCCGCGGGTAAACCATTGCGGTCTTGCGTGCCGGCGAGTGCGCTGGCCAAGCCCGCTGCAGGGCGGCGCGAGCTTCGGGCAGCGGTGGATCGAATTGCAGGCGTTGGCACAGCGCGGGATGAATCGCCATGATCACCCGGCGGGCGCGGATCTCGCCCTGATCCGTTTGCAGTCTGACGATGTCGCGGTTCCAGTCAGCAATTTTGCGCACTGGGCACGACAAGCGAACCCTGTCGCCCAACAATTGCGCCATTTTGCTGCTGAGAACCTGTGAACCGCCGACGATCCGCGTGCCTTGCGCGCTATCCTTGATCGAATCGAGCCGCATGTATTCGCTGCCGGCCGAATTGATCATCGACAGAAAATGCAAGAAGCCCATCTTCGCCGGCGTGACACCGCAGGTCAGGAGGAAGCTGGCATTCCACCCTGCGCGATCTTCCGGCTTGATGTTTTGCTGAGCGAGCCAGTCGCCCGCCGAGAGCTTGTCCAGTTCGGCCACCCTGGGGGATTTCCATGGCGCACCGCACGGCACATCACGCGACAGCTCGCTGAGTTTTGCCGAGACGCTTTCGTCGGTACCGAAGGTGCCTTTCAAATCGACAGCGACACGTCCATCGCCCCCGAGGATCACGGTTTCCCCGTCATAGAAACTGGGAAAGGTGCCGACCTCAAGCTCACGGGCCAGATCCGCTACGGCGGTTTGTCCTGGACCGATCCACTGACCTCCGGCTTCGGAGATGTAGCCGGAGCCCAAGTCATGATTGAGGGTGCGGCCGCCGACACGATCACGCGCTTCAAGCACCAGCAGCGACTCACAGCCTGCCAGATGCAGATCACGGGCGGCGGTCAAACCAGCCAGGCCGGCACCAATGATCACCACATCAAATACATCGTCCGAACTGTCCTTTTGCAGCGCATCGGCGGCATTGGCCAGGCCAAGGTTCAAACCGATCGATCCTACGGCGGCGGTTGCACCGGCCAGTTTGAGTAATTGTCTTCGCTTCAGATCGGGAGGGGCGTCAGTACTCATGTTCGATGCCTCACATCACGTTATTGTTGGATTGAACGCCCGTGGCCGAGCGTGGGTGCGGCAGTAAAAAAGTGGTGACGAGAACGCAAACATTCGTTTGTCTTTCTGCAGGCGAACGCCTGCCGGCCCCGGGACTCCAAGGTCAGCTTCACCACGGAAAATCAGCGTGTTGGTTCTATAACCTCAACCGTCAGACATGAGGGTGCACAACTTTGCGGTTGGTGTATTCGTCCAGCAGATGTGCTCCCTCCAGCGCCACATTCACGGCGCACCACTGCAGCGGTTCGGGCAGGGTTTTCGGAGTTTTATGCCGCAGCGCGGCGAGCAGCGGATGCTCGATACCGCCGATTCTTTCTGCCAGCAAATGGCCGATCAGCGACTGCGAGGCGACACCGTGTCCGGAGCAACCCGCGGTGTAGAGAATGTTGTGGTGGGACCCGGTTTCGCCCACCACCGGCAACGCGTCGTAGGCCATGCTGACGTAACCACTCCAGCACGCTTGAATGCCGACACCGCGTAACGTCGGGAAACGCACGCCAAGGTTGTCTTGCAACGCGCGGTAGGTCACCTCATCGGGAATGTTCGGGGTTTTCGAGCCGTAGGCATAACCCAGCCGTTTGGTGGTCATCAGCAGTGTATTGCGTGCGGTCAGGCGATGGCTTTCCATCACCAGGTGCGGCGTGGTCAACCCTTCCCGCCCTGCCCAGCCCAGCGATGCCAACTGCTGTGGTGTCAATGGCTCGGTTTCGACCGCCGAAACCCGAAACGGTACGACTTTGTCGCGCAAAAGACCGAGCTGCGGCGTATAGGCATTGGTAGCGAGCACCACTATTGGCGCGCTCGCCCGACCGCGTGGCGTCCGGCAGGTGATCGTCGGCCCGTCGGAGTACGACTCAAGCGTGGTGTTTTCATACAGCCTCACCCCCGCCTGGAGTGCAGCGCGGCGCAGGCCCATCACGTATTTGCCTGGGTCCAGGGTACCGCCGTGGCGTTGCAGACAGCCAAACAGAAAGGCCGGTGGAATCCCCCGCGCGCGCATTTGTGCCTGATCCAGAAACTCGGTTTGCGAACCCAATTCGTGGCCCACGGCCATGCTTTTGCGCAGCCTCTTTTCTTGCGACGGATGGATCCCCGCCCTGATGATGCCCGAGGCGTTGTAGTCGCAGTCGATCCCCAGTTCGCGCAACCGACCTTCGACGTAGGCGACCGCTTCGTCATAGAACCTGACGATATTTTGCGCTTTTTCCTTGCCGACACGTTTCAGGAACAACTCGAACTCAATGCCGATGCTCCCGCCCAGATAACCGGCATTCCGACCGCTGGCACCGAAACCGGCAAACTCCTGCTCGAGGATAATGACCTTCGCTCCCAGCGCCGTAAGCTCCAGGGCGGTGGACAGCCCGGCGAAACCGGCACCGATCACGATGACGTCCGCGCTTACATCGCCTTCGAGCTCTGGCTGCAGATCAACCGGACTTTCGACCCAGCCACCCAACCGACGGAAATGTCCGCCTGCAAAATGGCGTTCCAACTCTTGTGCTTGATAGGCCATGGACATGTGATGCGCTCCTATCGACTCAGGATGTGAATAGCGACTGCTGCTTCCTCGACACCTTGAAGACCGCCACCGTTTTCCTGGATGGCATGCCGCGCGCCGTGGACTTGACGCGGCCCGGCCTCCCCGCGCAATTGGGTGACCAACTCGTACAACTGCCCGATCCCCGTCGCGCCAAGTGGATGACCTTTGGATTCCAGGCCGCCGGAGGTATTGATCGGAAGACGGCCACCTAGAGTGAAATCTCCCCGTTCTGCACAAACCCCACCCTCTCCCAGCGGTGCAAGTCCGAGATTTTCCGACTGGATGATTTCCCCCATTGCCGAGGCGTCGTGTACCTCGGCCACGTGCATGTCCTGCGGGCCGAGGCCGGCGATTTCGTAGGCTTCACGCGCCGCCAACAGGCTGACGTGCTTGTGCGGCTCGTCGAGCCCGCGCAGGGTGAAGCTGCGGATCACGCTGGCGGCGATTCGCACACAACGTTTTGGATCGGCACCAATGCGTTTCAGTCCCGCCTCGGTGCAAAGGATCGCGGCGGCCGCACCGTCGGACAGCGGCGCGCACATGGGCAATGTGATCGGATAGGTAATTGGAGGCGCCGCCAGAACTTCTTCGATGCTGAAGGTCTTGCGAAATTGCGAATAGGGGTTGTGCACCGAGTGTTGATGGTTCTTGGCACACACCGCCGCAATCTGCCGTTGAGTGGTGCCATAGGTCTTCATATGCCAGCGACACATGGCAGCATAAATGGCCATGAATTTACTGTACGGACGATCAGATTCCGAGCCTGGCGGAACAATGATGCCCTCCCCCATTTTCACCAGCGTCGCGTAGTTCTCTTCGGCAGTGGAAACGTCCCAACCGGTTTCGAACAGGGCCAGTGCCCGCGACTTGTCCGGCACGTTCATTTTCTCCGCGCCCAACGCCAGGGCCACGTCGGTAGCCCCTGAGCGCAAGCTCTGCACTGCCAGATGAACCGCTGTACTGCCCGAGGCGCAGGCGTTTTCGACGTTGTACACCGGCACCCCTTCGAGGCCGATCTTGCTGCACAGCACCTGCCCGGGAATCGACAGTTGTCCTTGCAGATGACCGTTGGTGATGCCGGCGTAGAACACCGCACCGATATCAGCGCGCAAGGCGCCGGAGTCGGCGAGTGCGCCCTGCAAAGCTTCCAGCGCTAAATCCTGGAGACTGCGTTCCAGGTGGCGACCGAACTCGGTCATGGCAATGCCGGCGATGTAAATAGGTTCCATCAGATCGTTCCCCTCAGATACGCCGGTCAACGTTTTGCCAGTAATGGGCACGCAGATCTTTCTTCAGCACCTTGCCGACCGGGCTGCGCGGCAATGCATCAATGAAATCCACGGTTTTCGGCGACTTGACCGAGCCGAGCCGGCTCTTGCACAGCTCGATCAACTCCTCGGCGGTGACGGTAAGCCCGGCGCTCAACTCAACCACGGCTTTCACGCCCTCGCCCCATTGCTCATCCGGCACACCGATGACCGCGCAGTCCTGCACCGCCGGATGACTCCACAGCACTTGCTCGACTTCGCTGGGATAAACATTGAATCCACCGGAAATGATCATGTCTTTCTTGCGGTCGGTAATGTGCAGGTAGCCGTGGGCATCGAGGTGACCGATATCACCGGTGTGCAGCCAGCCATCAATGATGGTTTCTGCAGTTTTCTGCGGATCCTTGTAGTACCCCTTCATTACCAGGTCGCCGCGCACACAGATCTCACCGGTTTGCCCCTGGCCGAGGATGTCCCCGGCGTCGCTGAGGATTTCCACGCGCACCAGCGGATTGGGCCGGCCCACAGAAGACAGACGCTCGTCCGATGCCAGGCGTCCACCGTGCAGATGCTCGGCGGGCGGCAGGTTGGAGATCGAGGCTGGGGCTTCAGTCTGGCCGTAACCACCGGCCATGACCGGGCCGAAGGTCTCGATGGCTTGCTTGAGTTTGTCCACCGACATCGGCGCCGCGCCGTACAGGAAATACTTCAGCGAGCTGAAATCGACCTTCTGCGCCAGATCCGGCACGTCCAGCAGTCGATAAATCACGGTAGGCGGCAAAAAGGTTTCGGTGACCTTGTACTTCGGGATCATTGCCAGCATCAGAGCCGGATCCGGTTTGGTAATGATCACAACCGTACCGCCCCGGGAGGTGCACGGCAGCGACAGCGTGCCAGCGGTGTGGGTCATCGGCGCCGCCGCCAGGTTGACTGGCGGATGGTCATCCCCGTAAGGGAAATTGATCATGAAGTGCGCGCAGAACGTCTGGATGCTGCGATGAGTGTTCATCACCCCCTTAGGCAGCCCGGTGGTGCCGCCGGTTGGCGAGAGTGCCACGACATCGTCCAGTTGATACTCGACCTCCGGTGCCGTGACCGGCTGACCATCGATCCAGGACTTGAGCGACGGTGCCCCCGGCAGGTGCTCGTCGATACAGATCCACAGACGAATTTTCGGCAGGCCAGGACGCAACGCGTCGATGATCGGCGCGAACTCTTTCTGGAAAAACAGCACTTCGCAGTCGAATGCGTCGAGCACGTGACGGTTCTCTTCGGCGCTGTTGCGTGCACCAACAGGAATCCAGCAAAGGTTGGCGCGCCATAACCCCAAGGTGCAGGTCCACGCCACTGCATCATTGGCAGACCAGATGGCGCCCTTGGTGCCGCTGGGCAAACCGGCCGCCAACAGTGCGTTGGCGATCCGGCATGACAGGTTGCGGACTTCGGTAAAAGTGAACACCCGATCGTCCTGGATATACGCCGCGCCATGCGGATTGATCCGCCAGCCACGGTCAAAGAAATCAATAATCGCCATGTCAGTCACTTCACAGTTGAGTAACGGTTGCGCGGGCCAGACCACGTTGCTCGAGGAAGCCCAGCAGATAGCGATGACCGAAGGCTTTGGAGGCCGAAGCGAAACCTGTCTTGGCGGTGTCGTTATTCAACAGCTTGACCACGGCCGCAGCGTGCAAGGCGCCAGTGGCGATGTAAGGCGTGATGCCATGCACGGTTGCACGCACGGCCGTCAGTTGACCGCGACCGATAGCGAAGTCGACGGTGCGTTGCAAGGTGCTGCGTTCACGCGGTGGCATGCTTGGAGTGGTCGATTGAACGAGGCTTTGAATCACCGCGTCCTGCTGCTCCTTAGGCAAGTGCTTGTATTCCGCTTCCCACTTCTCACCCAGGCCGTGGACCATTTTCATGACCGGGTTGTCGTAGAAGCCGACACAGGACATGCAACTGCGGACACGGCCATCATCCTCAAAAAACACCGGTAATGAGGTGCCGCCCCAAGGCAGGCAAAACACCGCTTCCAGCAGATCGGGACAAACCACATTGAAGCTGGCGTTCGGTGCATAAGGCACGAGTTCCTTTTCCCACAGGTAGGCCCCGGGATAGCGGACGCCTTCGAAGATGGTCGCCGTTGAACCGACGGTCACCCCGGCGGCACCGGTGCGTGGGCCACGAGTCAATGTGGCGGTTTCCAGCGAATCGACGCCCGGAGTTTCCAGGGCCAGCTCGGCGGCTATTTCGGCGTAGGTGTACATATATGCCAGCGATGGCGACAGCAGCAGACCGGCCTGGCGATACAGCTCGCCGAACTGATCGCGCAAGGCGCGAATGTGCGCCTGCTCTCCGGCCGGATCCAGATAATGGCAGCCAGCCTTCAAGGCCGCCTCAACGGCAGTCAGGCCAAAATTGATGAATGGGCCGACTGTGTTGCAAACCACGCGCGCGCCTTTGAATACCGAAACCAAAGCCTCGACCTCATGTGGGCACTCGATGATTTCGTAGGTCGCCGACTCCAGACCGACAACGCGTTGCGCCATCATTTCCTGAGCACGAGCAGCGTTACGAGCTACGGCGGTGAACGGGATGTGCTGGTCGATCAACCAATCCATGATCAGCATGCCGGTGTAACCACTGGCGCCGTAGACAACTACTGGATATTTGGCCATCGGGATTTACCTCATTTGTTGTTTTTGGATGAGTGATGTCGGGTGAATCTGCAGAGTCAGTTGTTCGCCCAGCCTTCGGCATACAGCTGCTGGGCAAGCAGCCCCAGTCGCATGGTCAGGACCCGGTTTTCGCCGTCCTCGATCAATGACGACTGGGTGTCGCGCAGCAGTTTTTCGATCGGGTATTCGCGGGTGGTGCCATTGCCGCCGAACAGGCGGAAAGCCTCTTGCACAACGGCCATTGCCTCTTCGGTTACCGTGACCTTGGCGGAGGCTGTGGCGTACGGGTGGGTTTGCGGCGACAGGCGCGCGAAGCTCAACGAACGTCGGGCGACCGCACGCGCTGCCTCGACCCGACGCAACATTTCGCCGAGGCGCAGACGGGTCATCTGGTGATCGATCAATGGATGACCGCCCTGGCGGCGCTCATGGCAGTACTGCAGCGCCATCTCGAAGGCGGCACGTGCGACACCGGTGAACACCTGACTCATGTGGGTGCCGGCGAAGGACCAGGAGGAGCTGACAGCACCGTAGTACTGGTCGCGCTCGGCAATAGCGAAGCGACGTGGCACTCGTACACTGTCGAAGTAGATTTCGCCTTGGGGCAAGGAACGCTGCCCGATCTTGTCCAGGGGCTTGCCTTTGGACACACCTTTGAGGTCGAGGGGGATAATCAGCGCAATACCGTGCGGCCGGCCGTTCTCATCGTAGAAACCGTCGCCGTAATCAGCGCACATCAAGCCCAGTGCAACCTGTGCAATGGCTCCGTTGGAGACCCACGCGGAGCTTTGGCCATTGAGGATGACTTCATCGCCGACCACTTTAGCGGTCAGATTGCCGATATTGCCGAGCTTACCTGCCGGCCAGTCTCGCGCCATGTCGAAGATCTGGTTGTCGCTGCCACGATCAGGTTGAGTGGCCATCCAGCAGCCGATCCGGCCTTGGCAGAGTTCGACCAACTCGGCATTGCCAGCGGCGATGGCCATTTGCAGAGGGAAGTCGGCGCAACCCAGCGAGACAGCCAGGCCTGCATCGCCCCAGCCGAGTTCTTCGCCTATCAGAGATTCGATCCGCACTGCCATTTCCGGCGGTAACTGCGCCAACAGTGCCGGGTCAAGACCGAGCTTGGCGAATTCGCCGAACAACGAATAGTAAGGCGAGCCCGGGGCAACGACTTCTTCCGGGGTCATCCGGTCCAGCTCTCGACCCAGCGGGCGTAACACCTCTTTGGCGAAGCGGTGGACGGAGGCCTGTATTGCAGCCTCCTCTTCTGTCAGCGGTGTTTCGAATCCGGAGAGTCCGGCGGCTGGCAGGGTAAGTGTCGACTTGAGCGAGATCATCAGAGTACCTCCATCGAAATCGCAGGTCGCTGCGCTTTGCAACGTTCTGCGTCTTGTTATTTGCAATCGACTCTAACAAGCAAAATTATTTAACGCAACATCTGTTATGTTTATTGTTGAAAACGTAAATGGCTGCTCTCCAGGCACGGAAAATCCGGCCGAAAATCAGCAGGGTTCTAGATGTTTTTTCGCGCTGAAATGCCGGAAAGCGGGTTGGCGCCTGTCTTCCGACACATCGATGGCATCAGCGTTGAGGGACGACGCCTCGCCGTGAAAACAGAATCGGTGAAGTGTCACTGTTGAGCAGGATCGCGGTGAGAGAAACACCGTCGCTACTGGATTGCTCGTGAAAACTGCTCCCACCGTCGTCACTGCGAACCATCAAACCGTCGAGTCCTACCGCAATCACTGCTCGCCCGGAAACATCTATGGCTGTGACTGAACTCTTGCTTTGCAACGGTACGCGCTGCCAGTTCGAACCGTCTGCAGAGCTGTGCAACAAGGTGCCGCGTTGCCCGCCCACCAGCAGTGAACCGTCGCCAAGCACGGCCCCTGTCCACAACGTGCCGCTGTAGCCCGTATCCAGATAGCGCCAGTGTTTGCCCTGGTCATCGGAGCGCAATAACTGGCCGCGTTCCGCCGTTGCGTACAAATGCCCTGCTCCATCGGCAAACAGTCCCATCAGATTCAAGTCGGCACGACTCGCTCCGGGAGGCGCATCGATTTTTTGCTCGATCCAGGTCTTTCCGCCGTCATCGGTTGTCAGCACCAGCGACCACAGCCCTACCGCGACACCCTGGATCGGGTTGAAAAAGTGCACCGCAAACAATGGCCGATCTTCTGCACTGGACAAGCGTTGAACTTGCCAATTCTCACCTCCGTCCCTGGTGGCGAGAATTGCGCCCCAGTGGCCGACAGCCCAGCCCTGTCTGGCGTCGACGAAGGACACACCGGTCAAAGGCGTGGACACCGGTACGGATGTCGCTTGACGGAAATGCTGGCCTCGGTCGTCCGACAGCAACACCACCCCGTGATCGCCGACGGCAACGGTTCGCTCCCCAGCCCAGGTAACACTCAACAGCGTGGCGGCACTGGCGTTGGCAGTTTTTGCTGCAGGTACGGTCGGCAAGGGCGAAGCCTGCGATAACGCCGATAACATTAGAACGAGTAAAGCAATCAGATTTCGCATCGGGATCTCCTCAATGCACCAGAGAGCCAATCAAGCGCACTGGACGACGCCGTGGGAACATTCGTTCAAGCCACACGGCGAATGCAGGCAGAACTGTCATGGCCATGATCATGTTGACCAGGAACATGAAGGCCAGCAGCTTGCCCATGTCGGCCTGGAACTTAAGATCGGAAAACGCCCAGGTGGCGACGCCCACCGCCAAGGTGATGGCGGTAAAGATCGTAGCGACGCCTACCTCCAGCAACGCGTGCTCGACCGCTTTGGTAATTGGCTGCCCGAGAGCCTGGTGCAGTTGCAGACGGTTGTAGATATAAAAGGCGTAATCCACGCCGATGCCGACGGCCAGCACCATGACTGGCAAGGTGGCGATGGTCAGACCGATTTGCAGCTCTTTCATGAACCAGTAGCCGATGAAGGTGCCCAGTGTCAGCGGTAGGCAACAGACCAACACCGCGCGCCAGTCTCGATAGACGACAAACACCAACAGAGCGATCGCTGCATAGACATAAAGCATCATGGGCAGCTCGCTGCGTTCTACCTCTTCGTTGATCGCCGCAATCACGCCAGCGTTACCGGAAGCCAAGCGTATGCTCACGCCCGGCTGAATGAACTGAGAACGGAATGCCTTGGCGGCGGCAATCACGCGGTGAATGGTCGTCGCTTTATGATCGGCTAGGAACAGATGCACCGCCGTCATGCTGCAATCGGGACGCATCATCCCTGGCACTCGAGCTACTTCGGCGGCCATCGACGAGTAGTTGGTCGGGTCGATGGGCACTGCGTTCATTTTCGGGTTGCCCTCGTTATAGCCCTCGTTAAACTGCCGCAGGCTGTTAGAGAACGAGGTGACCGACACCACACCTGGTACACCTTGCATAGCCCATACAAAGCGATCCTGATACTGACCAAGGGCAATGTCTTCACAAGCGTTTGCGCCGGCGTCAGTTTTGGCTTCGAAGACCACACTGAGCCAATCCAGCCCGATGTCGTAATTGCCGGCAATGGATACCGCATCACGATTGAAGCGCGCATCCTCGCGCAGTTCAGGCGCCCCGGCCTGCAGGGAGCCAACCACCCGATCGTGGCTTTGCCAGGCCGCGGTGACAAATATCAGCATGGCCATGCCCAGCACCCACCGGACGTTGTGCCATTCAGTCAATCGGGCAAAACCGCGTAACCAACGAGCCCGGCGCTGGCGAGAAATTTCCTCGGCAGCGGCGTAACCGGCATCTACCCGTAGCATTGATGCCACGATCGGCAGCATCACCAGGTTGGTGACGATCTTGAACGCCACCCCGAGCGAGGCGGTGATTGCCAGCTCCCGAACCATTGGAATCGGGATCAACAATAGCGTTACGAACGAAACAAATGCAGTGACTAACGCCAGCGTGCCGGGAATCAGCAAGCCGCTGAAACTGGCGCGTGCCGCTCCTTCCACCGACTTGCCGCAGGCGATCTCGCGAATGATGAAGTTGATTTGCTGTACGCCATGGGAGACCCCGATGGCAAACACCAGAAAGGGCACCAGCACTGCCAGCGGATCCAGTCCATAGCCGAGCAAACGCAAGGCGCCGAACTGCCAGATCAGTGACACCAGCGAGCAACCCACCGCCAGCAAGGTGAAACGAAGTGAATGGCAATACCAGTACACCGCAGCGGCCGTCAGCAGCAATGCCAATAGGCAGAACTCCAGCACCGCCGAGGCACCTACTGCAATGTCACCGATCTGCTTGGCGAAACCGATGATTTGGATCTCGAAGTCCTTGTCCTCGAACTGATTGCGAATTTTCTCCTCAAGCACATGGTTGTAGGCCACATAGTCGAGGCGCTGGCCGTCAGCATCGAATTCGTTGAGATCGACAGTGATCATTGCGCTGCTTTGGTCGCGAGCGACCAGCGTTCCGATAAAGCCACCCTGCGCCGTCGAGTTGGCGATCATCGCCATGCTCGTTTCATCGAGACTTTCGGGCGTCACCGTACCCGGCACCAGCGGATCGGCACGAAAACCTTCTTCGGTGATTTCGTTGACGAACGCGTTGGGCGTCCACAACGAACGCACACTGCTGCGCGATACGTTCGGCAGGAAAATCAGCGCCTGAGTGACGTCATAAAGGCGCTTGAGCCCTGCCTGGCTCCAGATCGTCCCCTGACGAGCCTTTACCACCACGGTCAGCCGGTTCGCACCGAGCAAGTCGTTGCGATACGTCTCAAAGGTTGAGATGTACTCGTGGCCAATGGGTAGCTGCTTTTCAAATCCTGCTTCCATGCGTAACTGGACGGCAAACCAGGCCATGCCCGCTGTGAACACCGCCAAACTCAACAACGTCAGCAGGCGATGAGTGAACAACCACTGTTCGATGCGCGGCAATACACCGCGCACTTTGGTTTCCTTCATTTTCAGAGAACTATTCACGGCGTGCCTCATAGGGTTCGGGAGACCACAAGGCCGACGTAATCGCGATCACGCAGCAGTTGATCGTAAGGGGTCTTGCCGCCCATGAACTTGGCGTAGTTGGCCGAGATCTGCCAGCTCGCAGGATTGCGCACGAAGTTGAGGTACAGGTTCATACTGCTGGCATCCTCGGTGAACGTCGCCGACAGGTTGGGTGTGCGTCCCTTGATGGATTGCGAATAGAACACTCCCGGCGTCACCTGCCAGCCAGGGATCAGCGTGTTGTCATACGTCAGGCTGAAATCGAGGCTGATTCCGGAAGAGGTTTTGTTGCCCTTGGCGCTCGGCGGGATGGACGGATCCAGTTGCCAGGTATTGAGACCGGCGGCAATCGGTTCACCGGCGTACTCGTTATGCAGCCCCGGGTATTTCACGACCACGAGTTCGCTCAGCAGCGTACCGGTGCTGGCACCGGTGAGGTCGAGCAACGTCGGCGAGTTGGACGGGGTCATGCTGTAAATGCCGGTCAGGTGCCATTGCAGTTTCTTTTCATCCGTCCAGCACTTGCCACCGTTGCTGGCACAGGCGTCGATGACTGGATTAAGCGGCACCGCATCCTTTGGGCGATATGAAAGCTCCGTGCCCAATGCCCAGTCGCCGACCGGCATGTTGGCACTGATGCCGTACATCATGCGGTCCTCCGGATACTTCCAGGTTTGCGCCAAAGCGAAGGTTTCCGGATCCAGTACCTGCATGCTCAACGACGGCAGTTTGTCGTGATAACGCATCACGTACAGGCCGAGGTTGAGATCGGTGTTGTCAGGCTGCCAGCGCAGCGACACCCCCCATTGGCCTCCATTGCGTGCGTCCTTTTCGTCGTAACCGTAAGCTCCCCTGCCCTCGCCCAGTGCATGGGTGGTGGACCAATAACTGCCCACGGGAGGCAGCTCGCTTTTGTTCCAGTTGAACTGCCAGTACGCCTCGATATTGACGCCGGCACCAAGCCCTGACGCGAGGCTCAACATCGGCGCTGGCAACAGGGCTTCCTTGAGCTGGGTGCCGGGACGCGACAACGCCATGACATCGTAGGCGTTGGTATTGTTGATGCCGCCGGCAGCGAACAGGCTCTCGCCCCAGTTGATGACCTGATTACCCAGACGAGCACGAACACGCTGTTCACCGACATCGAAACTCTTGCTCACCCACAGGTCCAGCAGGCGCGCTTTGAACTCCAGATCGTCCCGGGCGCTGCTGGTGAGGCCGTCGCTCCCGACACCTTCAGGCCGGTTGGCCGATAGCGCACCGCTGGTGTCGGTCGCGGCAAAGTCGCGTATCCAACTCCCGCGTGCCATGAACGTGTAGTCCTCGGGAAATTTAAGCACCAGTTCATGGGTGCCTTTTATGTAGTTGGTGAACAGATCCCCCCGGTCGTAGTTCAAGTCGCCCTGGTCACCAATATTGGCGCTGGGAGCCAGACAACCGCTGGGAGGATTGTGACCGCCTGGACTGCTGGTGATGAGATTGCATCCGCGAGATTCGGTCCGTAACCCCATGCCCACAGCGAGAGTGGAATCGAATGAGCCTCGGATGTTTTCGGTTTCAAAAGTGAACGCCATGGCAAATGGGGTTGCACACGCGATGACAAGACCTGAGGTTTTACTGATTATTTTTTTCATGTCTGTTCCCGAAAGCCGCTGTTAGCGTTCGCTGGTGGCGCGCAGATTGTCTGAGGTGTAGAAGTCGCGTTTCAAACGAGGGTTGTTGGCGCTATCGGTGAGCCAGCGATGGTCGTTCTTGCCGGTACCAATGGAGGTCATGTCGTAGAGGTAGCGACCATCAACGAGGTTGTATTGCGCCTGGGCTTCCATATCGCAGGTGCCAGTCTCGTAGACCGGGATTGTGTAGCCTTCGCGGACTTTCCAGATTTGCCCTTGTTTGTCGTAGTCCACCGCCATCAGCGCGTTCCAACTGTCCTCATCGATGTAAAACAGACGTTTCGGAGCCTGATGACGCATGCCCTGGCGAACGGTTGCTTCTACCACCCAGACGCGGTGCAACTCATAGCGACGCGATTCGGGGGCGATGAAGTCGCGCTTGGCCACATCCTCAATCTTCGCCGAGTTGTCGTAGGCGCCGAACGAGTTGTAGGGCACAAGCATTTCCTGCTTGCCGACCAACTTCCAGTCGAAGCGATCCATCGGACCAAAGAACACGTTGGACTCATCAATGGTGTACTGATTGTCCAGACCGATTTGCGGTGCGTCGTAGGAGTACGCCGGCATGCGACGTACCCGGCGCTGGCCCGGGAAGTAATAGAACGTAGTGGCTTGCTCGCCAGCTTTGGTCGTCACCACGCCGGCCTGCCCGGCAAGGGCTGCGGGGTCGGAGTAGCTGAAGTAGGTCGCAACTTCGAGTCGATCGAATGAAGAAAACAATGCACTGCCCTTCACGCCCCATGGTGTGTACATGAACCAGTCCGTGGAGGTTCGCAGCCAGTCTTCACTCCCTTTTCGCGGCGAAATTCCGGAAACGGTTTTCGACATATCGAAGCCGACGCCGCGATAACGCATTTTCATGTTCCACATAACCTCGGCACCCGAGGTTGGAAACGGAAATGGGATACCGGGGACGTAAGCCTCCTGCAGTGCCAGACCGTCGCCGTCGAGTTTCGCGAAACCGACATTCTTCTTCGTGTTTTCCGCGACGAAATCCGGTACCCCACAGCTGCGCCGTGTCGGATACACATCCATCCGGTACCCCGGAATCTTCTTGAACATTTCCACTTGGCCAGGGGAAAGCTTGCCGGTGTACTTCGCGACGTTGCCTGAGTCGATACTGAACAGCGGTTTGTCATCCTTGAACTTCCACTGCTGACCTCGCACCTGGCCGTGGCTCCAACCGCCGCCTTGTGGTCCGGGTGGTGTCCAGGCAGGAATGACACCATCGGCGCTGGCAGCCGCCTCACCTCCCAGCGGGGTCAGTTTTGTGCCGAGCAATGCAGGATCCTTATCTGCCGCCTGCGCCGTGCAGATGAAGGTTGATGCGGCGACGGCCGCGATCAAACATCTGCGTACGACGCCTTTAGAAACATTGTTATTGGGGCGCTCAATCACTGTGTTCATTGGAGGATCCTCGTGGGTCTTGATCGGCACCGTGGCCACTTTGACGGCAGTAACACGTTGCCTGCGCTAACCTAATCAACTGACTTGATCAATTGACCAAGTCGCTTGATCAAAGCAAGGCTGGTGCCAATGTCTGAAGCGCGGGAAATAGTCACGTTTAATCAATCGATTACAGAAACGAGGGATAGATTCGAGCCACGAGATTTTCGTTAAACATTTCCGAGTGTTTCTTCGGTTCGCACCAAATCGGGAATTTGCGAAACAGTCGTTACCAATAATGGTGCGACAGTTTCAGACCACCGTTTCTTCCCTGACGCAAGGCGATTCGTTGCTGTAGCATCCGCAAGCGTCGACAGCGCCCTTACCGATAAAGGGCGCCAGGAATATTGGAGATTGCTGACCTATGGCCAGAATGGGCGCTGAATTACGCCGGCAGGATTTCGTCGAGGCAACGATCAAAGTGATTGCCGAGCACGGTGTCGCCAATGCAACGACCCGACGGATTGCGGCGGCGGCCGGTTGTCCGTTGGCATCGTTGCATTACGTGTTCCATACCAAGAACGACCTCTTCTATGCCGTCTATGAGTCACTGTTTAACCTGCCTCATCAAGCGTTGGAACACGTCCCTGCCGGGACAACTGCCGCTGATACGACTGCCGAAGTCCTGCGACAGTTGATCACTTGGTTCATCGATCATCCGGACGCGGCCAAGGCGCAGAGTGAGTTGTTTTTTTGGGCACTGCGCAATGACCCCGAAATGGCAAGCAAGATTTACTCAGTAGCCATTGAAGCGACTGAGCAGGCACTGGAGCGAGCTGTAGGCGCAGAGCTGGGGGAAAAGTTTTTAAAGGCCGCAAGTCGGCTTCTGGTCCAACTGGTTGACGGGTTGACTATCGCGTGGTCCGCCCATGGAGACCTGCATAGATTGAGGGCCGAAACCGAGACGGCTTGCGCCGCACTGGCCCTGCTGGTGGCCAGTCACTGAGCCGATCACATGCTGCTGACCAGATGGCCTCCATCCACGGTCAGTACGCTGCCAGTCATGAATGCACCGGCGTCACTCGCTAACAGCAAAAAGGGACCGGCCAGTTCATGTAACTGACCCAGTCGACGCATGGGCACCCTATCGCGGATGTAGCTGTTGCCCTTGTCACCCTCAAAAAAAGCTTCGTTCATTTCAGTCTTGAAATAACCTGGCGCGATGGCGTTGACCCTGATGTTGTACCGCGCCAGCTCCAGCGCCAGTGACTTGGTCAGCTGAACCACTCCGGCTTTTGCAGCGCAGTAATGGCTGTAACCGGTGCTAACACGCAGTCCGAGTATCGAGGCCACGTTGACGATGCTGCCATTACGTCCGGCCTTTGCCAGCCTTTGTGCAGCAACCTGGGCGACACGCCAGACGCCATCCAGATTGGTTGAAAGCATCTCACGCCACTGCTCTTCACTGATTTCGAGTGGACGCTGGCCGTTACCGATACCTGCGTTGTTGAGTACCACGTCAACCACGCCAAAATGTGCTTCGGCCGCATCGAACGCCGCTTCGACACTGTTCCGGTCAGTCACATCAAGTTCGACGGACAGCGCTTGCCCGCAATCCCATTCAATGTCCTTTGCCACCTGTGCGAGTCTTTCGACGCGTCGTGCAGTCAGCACAACCCGGGCGCCGGCATGCCCAGCGACCCTTGCCAGGTGAGCTCCAATGCCGCTGGAGGCGCCGGTGATCAATACCGTTCGGCCGGCAAGCGAAAAATTCTGAATGAAATCTTGAGTCATCAACACACCTCGAAATGAATCGCGCTGGCGCGCTCTACGGGTAACAGGTCCCTTTCTCCGAAATCGGGCGAGCATGAGGCAGATGCGTGGTCGTCCTCATGACTCGCTCTCGTCCGGAGAAAGGGAATTTTCAGAATATTTCGATGCGAGATCTGCCGGCGGCTACCAGACGTTCCAGAAGCGCCGCTGGGCGAAACCACATCTCACCGTATTCGCCAAGCGCGCTGCGATAGTGATGGATGCGGCTGAGCACCGTTTCCAGGCCCAACTGCTCGGCGTAATGCATGGGGCCTCCGAGATGCGCGGGAAAGCCATAGCCGTTGATCCACACCAGATCGATGTCGCTGGCACGCAGGGCAATACCTTCGTCCAGCAAGCGAATGCCTTCGTTGATCATTACAAACAGGCAGCGATCGTGAATTTCCAGATCTTCGATGTTGCGACGCGTAACGTTGTGTTCACGGGCAAGCTGCTCTGCCAGCATGATGACTTCCCGGTCTTCCCTTGGACTACGTCCCTCGTAGAGGTAAAAGCCACGTCCGGTCTTTTGCCCGTACCGTCCCAAGGCATACAGTTCCTCGGCAAGGCAGCAGTAGCTCTGGTCATGGGCGATGGCTTCACGCTTGGCGTCGCGCATTAGAAAGCTCACATCGATACCTGCCAGATCCAGCATGCTGAATACGCCCATATTCAAATCCAGACTGGTCAGCACTGCATCAACCTGGACCGGCGTCGCCCCCTCCAGTACCAGACGGTGAGCTTCGCGGGCATAGGGTTCGAGCATGCGATTACCGATGGAGCCGGCGCTGTTACCGGAGATGACCGGAAGTTTGCCGATACGTCTGGCGATGTCCATGACAGCGGTTACGACGTCCGGCGCTGTAGTCTGACAAAGCACAATTTCCACCAATCGCATGACGTTGGCCGGACTAAAGAAATGCATGCCAATGACATCCTGCGGACGAGAGACCATCTTCGCGAGCGCATCGATATCCAGCGACGACGTATTGGTCGCAAGAATGGCACCTGGCTTACACACGCTCTCCAGAGCGAGGAACACCTGATGCTTGCTCTCCATCTTTTCGCATACCGCCTCAATGATCAGGTCGGCATCTGAAAGGTCTGCGTAGTCGAGCGTGCCAAACAGCAGCTCCATCCGCTGCTGCATTTGTACGGCACTGAGTTTTCCGCGCTTGACGCTGAGCTGATAGTTTTCACGAACACGTTTGAGACCGCGATCAAGCGTGCGCCCATCAAGATCCATCAGCGCAACGGGAATACCGACATCGGCAAAGCTCATCGCGATGCCTCCACCCAAGGTGCCTGCACCGATCACGGCAACCTTGTTGATCTTGCGCGACGGATCAGCCGTATCGATCCGGGGCGTTCGCCGCGCGTCTTGTTCTGCGAAGAAAACATGCCGCAATGCTTTCGACTGACGTGATGCTTCAGCCTGCTTGAACAGCGTCAAT
Organism: Pseudomonas sp. IT-P2; assembly: GCF_949767575.1. Taxonomy (NCBI): domain Bacteria; kingdom Pseudomonadati; phylum Pseudomonadota; class Gammaproteobacteria; order Pseudomonadales; family Pseudomonadaceae; genus Pseudomonas; species Pseudomonas sp. IT-P2. The sequence goes on from NZ_CATKQA010000011.1 coordinate 648,607, forward strand.
TCCCGCACCAATCCCTCTTCCATCGGCAACAGGCAGGCGGCCTCCAGCGCAGAAAGCACCAACCTGGGCGCCAGTCGACTTTTCCAGCGCGGCTCATGCTCCACGCGATAACGCGCCAGGAAATCATCGGGCAAGTCCTCGGCGGGGTTTGGCCATGCTTCGGCTGGCCGCGCAGGAGCACAACATTCGATCAGCTCATTGGCATAAGCGCGCGCCTCTTCCAGCAACTGTTCGGTGCTGGAGGAGATACGGTCAAGAATGCCGAGCATTCGAGCACGCTCGGCATCGATCTGCTCACCTGAAAGAATGAGGTTCAAAGCCGATTCGGCGCCTATCAGCCTGGGCAAGCGTTGCGTACCGCCGGCGCCAGGCATCAGACCAAGATTGATTTCCGACAACCCTAGCCGTGCATCTGGCGCACCAATCCGGTATCCGCAGGCCAGGGCCAGCTCTAGCCCTCCTCCTAACGCAAACGTACTGATCGCCGCAATCAGTGGTTTATGAAGCGCGCTCAAGCGAGTCAGGATGCCAGGCAAGTCAGGTTCAGCGAAGCACGCTTCGGTCCCGAATTCTTTGATGTCGGTACCAGCACTGAACAGTCCCTGCACCCCATAGAGAATGACGGCACCCACCGCTATGTCCGTAGCGGCACGCTCACAGGCATCAATGAGGGCTGCACGTAGGGTCTGGTCGAGTGCGTTGACCGGCGCACGGTCAAGACCGATCAGCGCCAGGCCATCTACGACGCGGTAATGGATCAGGTCACACATGGAGTGTCCCTTACTGACGTATTCAGGGTGTTGAGAGGGCGTGATTGAAGATCGAATATCCGCGGCGTTTTAAAATTTCCGGAAAACATCACCGATGCTGGCAACGGGATAGGCTGGCTGCGACTGTGCTGTCGGGTTCCAGCTGACCGGGCTAAACACACCGTATGAGCCAGCTGAGTAGAAGCTATGAATCGAGTAGATGGCGAGAGAGACGAGAGTCAGGGCCAGGCAGGAAAATAGAATCGGGCGCATCGCAAACCTCCGTCATCTGGCGGGAGCCAAATGCAGTGTCTTTTGTTATTGAGGGTTTCGATTCTGGATAACGACCGATGCAAAAGCTTGGCAGATCACGCCAGGTATTTTGCAGTTCATGACATGCAAATACCCCGAAATCCGTTCAGCTTTGTGAGCCGGGCGTTGAGCTTATTTCGTCTCAGATGAAGTAAGTTGCTCAAGTTCTGTGGTTTTCATTGCAGTAATGAGCTTTTCCTGCACAATTCCGAGGACTGAAATACGATTCGAGACCGACTGATGTCCCTGACTCCTCAAGACGAACGACTCATCAAGGCGCTTGCCCTGGCCATCGTTGATCGCCCCCGTGCGACGCTCAAGGAACTGGCTGAAGCGGCAGGCGTGAGCAAGGCTACGCTGCATCGCTTTTGCGGCACCCGCGACAACTTGGTGCAGATAATGGAAAGCCACGGTGAGACGGTGCTGAACCAGATCACCACCACAACCGACCTGCTGCACGGAGAGCCGGTGCAGGCGTTGCGCAGTTTGATCAATGAGCATTTGGCGCATCGTGAAATGCTGGTTTTCCTGCTCTTTCAGTACCGCCCCGACACTTTTCCAGTCAACGGTGAGGGCGACCGTTGGCAATCTTATGCCGATGCCCTGGATGCTTTTTTTCTGCGCGGCCAGCAATTGGGCGCATTTCGCATCGATATCACGGCAGCCGTTTTCACAGAGCTGTTCCTGACCATGATCTTCGGAATGGTCGATGCCGAGCGCCGTGGGCGCGCGGCCAGCGCCAACTCGGCCAATGTGCTGGAACAGATGTTCCTGCACGGTGCCGCTAACGTAAAACCCCGATAATCCACACTCTATCCTCCTGCAAAAAAGCCCCGTGACCTCTCGGTCTACGGGGCAAAAGGTTGGATGCGCCAACCCAAAGGAGCTCTTGCCAGGATTTATCTGACGTTTGTTTGTGATGACCATCCTCCACCCAGCGAACGGAACAGATCGACCAGGGCAATCTGGCGCTGAGTGCTGACTTCGATAAACGCCGTTTCGTTGACGAAACTGGTGCGCTGGGCATCGAGATAACGCAGGTGGCTGTCGATACCGCCTTCATAACGGGCCTTGGCCAGACTCAGGGTTTCAGTGCTGGTGTTGGCCAGTGCGCGGCGCGCGGCCTCCTCCCGGCGCAAGGTGTCGGTGGCGGCCAATGCATCGGCGACCTCGCGGAACGCCGTCTGAATCGTGCCTTCATAGGCCGCCACGGCTGAATCCTTGCGGGCTTCGGCCAGACTCAGCCCGGCACTGTTGCGACCGGCATCGAACAACGGCAGCGAAAGGTTCGGCACGAAACTCCAGGAGCGCGAGCCACCGTCGAACAGACCGGACATCTGCGCGCTGGAAGTACCAAAGCTGCCGGTCAGGCTGATACGCGGAAAGAACGCCGCCCGTGCCGCGCCGATGTCGGCATTGCGCGCTTGCAGTCGATGCTCGGCCGCAAGAATGTCCGGCCGGCGCTCGATCAGCGTCGAGGTGGTATCCGGGGCGATGTCCTGCACCAGCATCGGCTGCGTCGTCAGCCGCTCGGGAATCACTTTCCCTGCATCCTTTGTCCCCAGCAGCAAAACCAGCGCGTTGAACGCCTGCTGCTTCTCGCGCAGATTGCGTTCCTGCTCGGCCCGCGCCTGCTCCACCAGCCCCAGTGCTTCCTGATAATCCAGCGCAGTCGCCGTGCCGCTGGAGCGGCGCTGGCTGATCAGCGCGAACGAGTATTCGCGGCTGCTCAGGGTTTGTTGAGTCAAATCCAGACGACGCTGGGCGCCGTCATGAACAAGATAGGCCTGACTGACTTCGGCGATCAGCGCGATCTGCGCGGCGCGGGCGGCTTCTTCGGTAGCCAGATATTCCTGCAGCGCCGAGTCGCTGAGGCTTTTTACCCGGCCAAACAGATCCAGCTCGTATTCGGGCAGCGACAGGCCGACTTGATACTGGCTGGCCACCCCTGCCCGGCCGTCGCTGGCCAGGTCCGACGGCAAGCGCTGGCGATTGCCGGACGCGCTTGCATTCAGCCCGGGAACCCGATCAGCCCGCTGAATTCGGTACTGCGCCCGAGCCTGCTCGATGTCCAGAAGGGTCTGGCGCAATGAGCGATTGTTATCCAGCGCAACCTCCACCAGACGGCGCAGATCGGGATCGACGATGAACGCCTGCCACGCCAATTGGTTGATCGGAGCGCCTTGTTTCAGCGACTCGCCCGCCCAGTTGTCCGCGACCGGTGCAACGGGCCGCTCATAGGTCGGCGCCAACGAGCAACCGGCCAGCAGCATGGCGATCACCAGCGTAGAAAATCCTGAAATACGCATGTGTCACTCCTGAGTCAAAGCGGGTTGTTCAATGGGCGCAGGTTTACTGCGCAGCATCGACAGCACCCAGACAAAACAGATCGGTACAAACAACACCCCCAGCAGCGTCGCGCTGAGCATGCCGCCGATCACCCCGGTACCGATCGCCCGCTGACTTGCGGCACCTGCCCCGGTCGCCAGTGCCAGCGGCACTACGCCGAGAATGAACGCCATAGACGTCATCACGATTGGCCGGAAGCGCAGCCGTGCGGCCTCGATCGCGGCGTCGCGCAGGCTGTAACCTTTCTCCCAAAGCTCCTTGGCGAACTCGACGATCAGAATCGCGTTTTTCGCCGCCAGACCGATGATGGTGATCAAACCGACCTTGAAGTACACGTCGTTGGGCATGCCGGCGACCATCACCGCGAGCACCGCACCGATGGCGCCGATCGGCACGATTAGCATTACGGTCAGCGGAATCGCCCAGCTCTCGTACAGCGCCACCAGCAGCAGGAACACCACCAGAATGGCCAGCGCGAACAGCTGCGTGGCCTGACCGCTGGAGACCTTCTCCTGATAGGACAGACCGGTCCACTCGTAGCTGAAGCCGGCCGGCAATTGCGCAGCGATACGCTCCATTTCCGCCATGGCTTCACCGGTGCTGTAGCCCGGCCCCGCATCACCGACGATGCGCACCGACGGATAACCGTTGTAGCGCACCACCTGCACCGGACCTTCCTCCCAATGCGTGGTGACGAAAGCACTGAGCGGCACCAGATCGCCCGCGGTGTTGTGTACATAAAGCTTGAGCACGCTTTCCGGAGTCATCCGGTCGCCCTGCTCGGCCTGCACCACCACGCGCTGCTGGCGGCCGGCGTTGGTGAAGTCGTTGATCACCTCCGAACCGAACGCGGCAGACAACGCACTGCTGATTGATTCAAAACTCACCCCCAGGGTGCGTGCCTTGTCACGGTCGATCACCACGCGCAATTGCGGCGACTCGGCCAGGCCTTCCATCATGGCGTAGAGGATTTTCGGGTTGCCGTTGGCCTGACCGAGCACCTGGTCACGGGCAGCGAGCAATGCTTCGCGGCCCAGACCGGCACGATCCTGCAGGCGCAAGGCGAAACCACCGGAGTTGCCCAGCCCGTCAATCGGCGGCGGTGGCACGGCCATCACCGCACCGTCGTTGGTCACGGCAAATTGCTCGTTCAGCGCATTGACTTCCGCCATGGCCGATTGATCTTCGCCACGCTCCGACCAGTCCTTGAACACCGGGAATGCCAGCGCTGCGTTATCGCCCATCCCGGAAAAGCTGAAGCCGGACACCAGGAACGTCGACTGAACCCCGTCGCGGGTAGCCAGGTAGCGCTCCAGTTGTTCGCCGGTCGCTTCGGTACGGGTGCGAGTCGCGCCCGGTGGCAACTGGACGTCGACGATCATGTAGCCCTGATCCTCCACCGGCACGAAGGATTCCGGCAGGCGCAGGTAGAAGAAGCCGAGCATGGCGATAATGCCCAAATACACCAACATCATCCGGCCGGCGCGCGCCACCAGCCCGTTGTTCAGCACCGAATAGCGATCGGTGAGCTTGGCGAAGCCACGGTTGAAGGCGCCGAAGAAGCCGCGCTTTTCATGGTGCCCTTGTGGAATCGGCTTGAGCAGCGTGGCGCATAGCGCCGGGGTGAACGTCAGGGCAAGGAAACCGGAGAACAGAATCGACACCGCCAGCGATACCGAGAACTGCTGGTAGATCACACCGACCGAGCCGGACATGAACGCCAGCGGCATGAACACCGCCGATAACACCAGGGTGATACCGATGATCGCGCCCGATACCTGCCCCATGGCTTTCACCGTGGCATCGACCGGCGACAAGCCCTCCTCGGCCATGATCCGCTCGACGTTCTCCACCACAACAATTGCGTCGTCCACCAGAATGCCGATGGCGAGCACCATGCCGAACATGGTCATCATGTTCACCGAGAAGCCCATCAGGTACATCATCATCAGCGTGCCCAACAGACACACTGGAACCACGATCGACGGAATCAGGGTGTAGCGGATGTTCTGCAGGAACAGGAACATCACCAGAAATACCAGGACCATCGCTTCGATCAGGGTATGAATCACCTTCTCGATCGCGACATCAACGAAACGCGAGGTGTCGTAAGGAACGGAATATTCCACGTCATCCGGGAAGTACGCCGACAGTTCGGCCAGGCGCTGCTTGACTGCGGTTGCGGTCTGGATTGCGTTGGCGCCTGGCGACAACTGGATCGCCGCTGCCACGGCAGGTCTGCCATTGAGACGCGAGTTGAAGTTGTAACTTTCCTGACCGATTTCCACGCGGGCGACGTCGCCCAGTTTGACCGTGGAACCGTCCTCGTTGGCACGCAGGACAATGCGTGAGAATTCTTCCGGATTGTCCAGCGTACCTTTCACCGCCAGGGTGGCGGTCAGTTCCTGCTGGCTGCTGGTCGGCGTACTGCCGAAGCTGCCGGCCGGCACTTGTACGTTCTGGCCGCGGATGGCCGCGCTGACGTCGTCGATGGACAGCCCGTAGCCCACCAGTTTCTGTGGGTCGAGCCAGACGCGCATCGCCGCTTCGGAGGAGAAGAACTGCAGCTTGCCGACACCCGGAACCCGGCGCAGCTCGTTGTTGATATTGCGCGCGGCGTAGTCGCCCAGTGCGGTGGTGTCGCTGTGCTGGGTGCCCTCCTTATAGTTCAGCGCATAGATCAGCAAGAACCCGGCACTGGTCTGCTCCACTTCCAGACCTTGGGTGAGCACGGCTTGCGGCATCCGCGCTTCAGCTTTTTTCAGACGGTTTTGCACGTCAACCTGAGCGAGCTGCGGGTCGGTGCCCGGCTGGAACGTCACCGCAATTTCGGCGATGCCGTTGGAGTTGTTGGTCGACTCGAAATACAGCAGATTCTTCGCACCGTTGAGCGACTCTTCGATCACACTGGTGACCGAGTCCACCAGCACCTTCGCGGAGGCGCCGGGATAGGTTGCCGTCACCTTGATCTGCGGCGGCGCGACGTTGGGGTATTGCGCCACCGGCAGCATCGGAATGACCAGCAGACCGGCCAGAGAGATGAACAACGCCACCACCCAGGCGAAGTTCGGGCGTTTGATGAAAAACTGAGACATCGGAATATCCTCGCGGCGACGGCGCCCTTACTGTTTCGACTCAGGCGTCAGCGCCTGGGCTTGAGGCTGAGCAGGCGCGACCTTGGCGCCTGCCTGCAGGCCACTCAGGCCGTTGACAATCACCTGATCGCCGGCCTTCAGGCCTTCACTGATCTGCCAGCGCGAACCCTGCATGGAACCGGTCACCACAGTGCGCGCTTCGGCGCGGCCGTCGGCGCCGACCACCATGACTTGCGCCCCGCCATCGCTGCCGCGCTGCACCGAGCGCTGTGGCACGAGAATGGCCTGATTGTCGGTGCCTTGAGGTGTGCGCACGCGCACGAACATACCTGGCAGCAACACGCCGTCACTGTTGGCGAACTTGCCACGCAACGACACCTGGCCGGTGCCACGGTCAACGGCGACATCGGTAAACATCAGGGCGCCCTGACGCTCGTAAGCAGTGCCGTCGACACGAATCGACAACGCCTTGTTGTCGTCGGCGGAGAGTTTGCCGCCCTTGAGTGATTCGCGCAGACGCAGCGCGTCAGCGGCCGATTGGGTGAAGTCGACATACACCGGATCCAGCTGCTGAATCCGCGCCATCAACGTTGCGTCACCCTGACCGACCAAGGCGCCTTCTGTGACCAGTGCGCGGCCGACACGCCCGGAAATCGGCGCGGTCACCGAGGCATAACCCAGGTTCAACCGGGCGCTTTGCAGATCAGCCTGGGCTGAACGCGTGGCCGCCTGAGCACTGCGCAAATCGGCCATGGCGCTGTCGTAGTCCTGCTGGCTGACCGCTTCGATCTTCACCAACGGTTCATAACGCTTGACCCGCGCCTGAGCCTCAAGGGCAACGGATTGCGCACGGGCCAGTTCACCCTCGGCGCGAGACAAGGCTGCTTTCAGCGGTGCCGGGTCGATCTGGAACAGCAGGTCGCCGGCTTTGACATCAGCGCCCTCTTCAAAACGCTTCTGCATCACGATGCCCGGCACCCGCGCACGCACTTCCGCAACGCGCATCGGTTCCACCCGGCCCGGCAGCTCTGACGTCAGTGCCAGTGGCTCAGTCTTCACTGCAAGCACCTCTACCGGACGCGCCACTTCAGCCATATCCGCCTGTTCATTCGCTGGTCCACACCCGGCCAGCGCAATGGCAACTGCCAACGACCCCGCCATCCCTACTGCACGCAAATTGCCCATAACTCACCCGAGGCTTGATTGAATTTGGTGCGAATGCTACTTTTCAAATCCTAATGAGTCAATAATGTCTCATGTGAGAAATATATGAATCTTACATTACGATCGCTTGAGGCTTGGTGATGAACCTGATTTTCCATGAAGAACACCTGCTCAAATCGTTGACCGTGGCGGTCGTCAACCGGCCGAGGGCAACCATGAAAGAGCTGGCGCAATTGGCAGGCGTGAGCAAGGCCACCCTGCACCGCTATTGCGGAACACGGGAAAACCTGGTGCAAAGACTGGAAGAACACGCCGAAGCAACGCTCAATCTGATTATCCGCCGTGCCGGTTTGCAGCATTTGCAGGCGCTGGACGCGTTACGTCGATTGATCCGCGAACACCTCGCCCATCGCGAGTTGTTGGCGTTTCTGATGGCACATTACCGCCCCGACTTTCTCGATTTCGAACGGGGCGACACACGCTGGCAGTTTTACCTGGAGGCGCTGGACGGATTTTTTCTGAGAGGCCAGCAACAAGGGTTGTTTCGCATCGACATCACCGCCGCGATTTTCACCGAGCTGTTCATCACTCTGGTGTATGGCCTGGTGGATGCCGAACAGCGCGGGCGAGCCGCCAACGCCGATTCGGCACGCACCCTTGAGCAAATGTTCCTGCATGGCGCGCTGGCCGGTAGTCAATTGCGCGAGGACGCCTGCTTGCCGGAAAAAATGCTCTAACGCTCAAAAATGGGTGAAGGCATCGCTGATGCTGGCGACCGGAGGGTGACTGGAATGATGGACAACGGTGTGGCCAGCTGGCCGGTGCTGCGAATACAGCGCACCCGAAACCAATGCGACCGCGAGCAAAGCAAACAGGAACCGACGCATCGAACACCTCCATCGTCCGGCCGCGGGCCGAACGCAGTTTTATTGTTATGGGTGCTTCGAGTCTGGCCCTACGAGCGAGGTGAAAGCTTTGCAGATCGCGCCAGCGATTTTGCAAATCGTGCCAGTTCTTTCCGGCCAGCGGCGGCCGGTCATTCTGAGGGTTGAGCGGATGTCCACGGTTCGAAGTACTGCGCTGTTGGGGTTCAAGGCGTTTTGTGCCAGTCAGGGCATCGACCCGGCTTCGGCGCTGGCCGCGGTTGAGCTGCCTGAAGACCCTCTGGATGCTCGACTGTCCGGCGCGCAGTTCAATGCCTTGATTGACTTGTGCGCCCAGCGCTCGCACAACCCGCTATTCGGCGTGCAGTTCGGCTTGCGCCAGGGCACGCAAAGTCTCGGCACCCTGCTTTACGCCATGCGCAGTTCAGGCACGGTCGGCGAGGCGCTGAACCTGCTGACACGTTATTTCCATATCCATAGCGACGGCGCGCTCGTGCAGCTTGAGCGTCAGGCCGGTAACGCCCTGCTGCTATACGACGTCACGGATGGCACCTTTATTTCGGTCCGCCAGACCGTGGAACTGGCGATGGGTATCGCCAGTTGCCTGCTGCGCGAACTGCTCGGGCACGCCTGGCAACCAAAATCGCTGCTGTTGCGCCACAGTGCTCCGGCCAACCGCCTGGCCTATCGCGCCTTGCTCGGGGTAGCGCCGCGTTTCGACAGCCCGGTCAATGCCTGGGTGTTTGATGAGTCATTACTGACGACACCGCTGAGCACGACAGACGCCAGATACCAACAATTGGCCCGGCAACATATCGACGAACTGGCCCGCGTGACGCTGGAGGAATTGCCGTCTTACCTGCAAAAAAGGCTGCGCAATGAACTGGCCCACGGCCCGGTCACGCTGCGCGACATGGCCGAGTACATGATGATCAGTCCACGCACCTTGCAGCGCTATCTTCGAGCGCAGGGCTCTGGATTTCAGGCGCTGCTGGACCAGACACGCCGGTCGATGGCCGCGCGCTACCTCTGCGATTCTTCGCTCAGCCTGACGCAAGTGGCGGGTCTGTTGGGTTACGCCGACCTGAGCGCGTTTTCCCGGGCATTCACGCGCTGGAACGGGGTCAGCCCGCAGCAGTGGAAACAACGCATGCAACACTTACCTCGGTAAATCGACATGGCTTGCAACCCGTTCATTCGCGCCATCAGCCTGACAGGTTTCGATCCATTTGCCCGGCGTCAGGGACTGGAGCCGAACCGGATGCTGCGCCAAGCGTGTCTGTCCGTAGCGTCACTGCAGCGCCCGGAAGACATCCTGTCCTTTCGCAATTACTGCCGCTTGTTGACACTGTGCCGGCAGCGCTCGAACAACGCATTGTTCGGTTTGGAGTTCGGCCTCCATCAGGGAGTCGACGTCTTCGGTGACATGTTTTTCCTGATTCACAACACCCGTACCGTCGGCGACGCGCTGCGCGAACTGCGCGCCAATTTCGCCCTGTACAACGGCGCTGCGCATCTCTATCTGGAGGTGGCCGACGGCATCGCGTTACTGGGTTATCGAGCCGATGAGCAGGAGATCGACGGCCTCGCTCAGGCCGAAGAGCTGGCGTGCGGGGTCGGTCTGCGCCTGATGCAAACCCTGGCCAGTGCACCATGGCAACCCGAGGCAATCATGCTCCGCCATGCGCCTTTGGCGGATGAAGGCCTCTATCGGCAGGCGCTAAACATCACGCCGACGTTTTCAGCCGCCCACACGGGATTGCTCTTCAATGCCAGTGTGCTCGCGCAGCCGCTGGATTGCGCCAGTGAAGCCTTGCATCAGCTCATCGCTGAACATTTGGCAGGTATTGAACGTCTGTCCACCGATGCCATGCCGGGATACGTCAGGCAATTGCTGCGCAATCTGTTGCCCAGCGGACGCGCGACGATCGACAGAGTGGCCGATTGCATGGCCGTCACCCCGAGATCCTTGCAGCGCCACCTGGCTGAGGAAAAGACCTCTTTTCAGCAGTTGCTGGACGAGACGCGCCAGCAATTGGCGCGCAAATACCTGCAGGTCCCGACGATCAGTCTGCCGCAAGTAGCGCACCTGCTGGGCTACGCCGATGTCAGTACATTCTCGCGGGCTTTTCATCGATGGTTTGGGGTGTCGGTGCTGGAGTGGTGCAGGCAATTCGGTGTGAACAGACAGCCCTTGCTGCTTCGAAATCGAGTGAAAGAGCGACCTTGAGCGTATTGAAACTGGAACTGTTTCGTATTGGAAGTCAGCACTTGTAGCAAGTTGATTGCAGTTAGGAGGAGTTATCGGCAAAAAATGGACGCTTGTGACAGGAAGCAGTTGGACACGAGCCACCGTTGAGAATGTACCGCATCCGACCAACAGTCGCCCTTTCTCCTGGGGAGAAGCTATCAGCCAATAGCGGCCATCCGGCAGCAACCGGCCAATAACGGACGATCGTCCTTCCCCCGATCGTCAACTCAAACGGAACCTGACGCCGGATAATCCAAATAGCCTTCCCGACCCTGGCTGAACCAGGTACTCATCTCGCTTTCCACCAGTGGCAACCCCCGAGCGAATCTCAGCGGTAGGTCCGGATTGCCGATAAACGGACGTCCAAATGCAATCGCATCGGCGAGTCCTGCATCCAAGTGCGCTTGCGCCTTGGCAAGCCCGTAGTCCGAGTTGAGGATCAGTACGCCTTTGAACACTTCGTGAATCATCCCGGCCAGCGGCGGCCGTTCTGACTTGCCGAAGGTGCCATCCAGCGGTGGCTCGCGGACTTCCAGATGAGCAATGCCGATCGATGACAGCACTTCGGCAGCACGGATGAATAGTGCTTCTGGATCGCTATCGCGGATACCCTGTTCATAGCTGCTTGGGGTCAAGCGTACGCCGGTGCGGTCGGCGCCGATGACGCCTGCAACCGCCTCGGTTACTTCCTTTAGCAAGCGGATACGGTTATCGATCGAACCACCATAGGCATCACTGCGAAAATTGTCGCTGTCGCGCAAGAACTGGTCGATCAGATAGCCGTTGGCGGCGTGAATTTGTACGCCGTCAAAACCCGCCTCGATTGCGTTGCGCGTGGCTTGACGGAAGTCTTCCAGCAGTGCGGGAATTTCTTCCAGCGGTAACGCGCGCGCCGGGGTATACGGTTGTTTACCTGCGTAGGTATGCGCCTGGCCCGGCGCCGTGGTGACCGATGCGGAAACCGGCTGGCCGCCACCGAGAAAACTCGGGTGCACGACCCGGCCCATGTGCCACAGCTGCGCGATAATCCGGCCGCCAGCAGCATGAACTGCGTCGGTGACTTTGCGCCAGCCGGCGACCTGTTCGTCGGACCAGATGCCCGTTGCGTAAGGCCAGCCCAAACCTTGCTGACTGATGCCGATCGCTTCGGAAATGATCAGTCCCGCGCTGGCGCGCTGACGGTAATACTCGACCATCATCTCGGTCGGGACGTGCTCGCGAGTACCGCGCGCTCTGGTCATCGGCGCCATCAGGATACGGTTGGGCAAATCGAGCGCGCCGAGGCGCAGGGAATCAAATAACGATGTCATGTTCAGGCTCTCCAAAAAGGTGGGCAGGATCAAACCAGGCGTGCGCCGCCGTCGATGTTGAGTACGGCGCCGTTCATGAAGGTGTTGCTCATCAGGAACACCGCTGCCGCGCCTGCCTCTGCTGCTGTGCCGAGGCGATGTAGGGGCAGAATCTGCTCAAGTGAGGCGATAAATGCCTCACGCCCCTCACCCAGTGCCTTGCCGAGAATCGGGGTGTTGATCGGGCCCGGCGACAGCGTGTTGACCCGCACCGGTGCCAGCTCGAGAGCCAGACCGCGAGCCAGTGCTTCCATCGCTGCCGAGGCGGCTGCCAGCACGGCGGTGCCGTAGGCATTCGGGCGATCAGCCAGAGAGCCGGAAATGAACGTGATCGAGCCGTCTTTTGCCAGCTTGTCACCGAGGATCCGAATCACATTGATCGATGCCCAGATGCGTTCATCGAACGCGCGGTGCAGGTAAGCGAGATCCGCCGCAAGCACGGAGCCAGCCACAAACGTGCCGGCGAGCAGAACGAGGTGATCGACTTGGGGGATATCTGCCAATGCTGTTTCGATAGCCTGACTGTCAGTCACGTCTGCCGCGCGCCAATCGTCGAGACCATGCTCGATGGCGGCTTGTCCGGCACGCGCGGCGTTTGAACCGATGACGATGACCTTGGCGCCAGCGGCTTTCGCTTGCACGGCAGCGGCGAGGCCGATGCCGGAGGTACCGCCGAAAATGACCACGGTTTTGTCGGTGAGTGAGGATGGCAGGGTTTGGGTGATGTTCATGCTTGAGTCTCCGTCTGGAACACCCGAGTGGCGTTCGATGGGCAAAGACTACGACTTGGAATGAAGATTGATAATCAGGGCAGAAGTCGCTTTACTAGTGCCATGAAGGCACAAATCGGATTGGATCGTTTAACTGGGCTCATCGCCTTTGCACGAGCGGCTTCGCTGGGCAGCTACACGGCTGCAGCCCGGGCACTGTCGGTATCACCGTCGGCCGTCAGCAAAAGCGTGCAAAGGCTCGAAGAGCATTTCGGGCTGATGCTGTTCACCCGCACCACACGCTCACTGGTGCTCACCCCGGAGGGCCGCGATCTTTACGAACGGGCGTTGCGGATTCTGCGTGAAGTCGAAGACATCGATCAGGCCGCCGTCGCCTCCCGCGCCGAGCCTTCGGGCGTGTTGAAAGTCACCGCGCCGTTGCCGATTGGCCTGAATATTCTCGCGCCAGCCCTGCCAAGATTTCGCGAGCAATACCCGAACGTGGCTATTGATCTGCGGCTTGGCGATCAGTATTCCGACATCATTGAACAAGGCATCGACGTCGCGGTTCGGGTTGGCAACCTTGCCGACTCGCGACTGATTTCTCGCCCGCTGGGCCCGCATCGGATCGGTGCATTCGCATCACCTCATTACCTACAGCGCAAAGGTACTCCGGTAACGGCTGAAGACCTTGCGGGTCATGAATGCGTGAATTTTCGGTATCAGAGCACGGGGCAGAGTTTGAAATGGCCTTATGAGGCGGATGGTAAACAGCTTGAGTTGTCGCCAAATACAGCTTTTACAGTCGATGCCAGCGATGCGGTTGCTGTGGTAATAGCTGCGGGGGGCGGTATCGGTATCTCACCGCACTATGTGGCTGCGCCGTATGTGCGCCGGGGAGAACTGGTTCCGATCCTCCCACAATTCACCGTAGAGCGATTTTCTATCACTGCTTTATGGCCAGAAAGCCGTCGAGGTAGCCCAAACGTAAAAGCGTTCATTGCATACCTGGTGGAGCTGTTCCCTCCCACGCCTCCTTGGGATGAGCTAATCAAAAAACCGAGTATGTGAGAGTGCATTCTGGTGGATTTTGAATAACCGCTTCTTGCCGATTGCAGCGCACGCGACAGGCAGCAATCGGCCAATAGCGGACGCTCCTGCTAGTAATGACCGATACGACAAAACTTAGCTCTTCAAATACAAAACTTACCGGCGCACATCAAACGGTTTCCACCCACCGTCGATATTGACGAGTGCGAAGTGCCATACCGAGCTGTTGCAGGATAAGCGCACGCAGCGGTGAAACGTTCGGATCGGGCTTTTTCGCGCGACTCAGCTTGCGCAACTGAAACTTCACTACCGCCATGTTTGCCAAGGATGCGACGGCTTTATTTTTCCAGGTAATCGGCGGCAATTGCGGAGCATTGTCTTTGCCCAGCAGCCAGTCCCGAGGCAAGTTGGGATCGATGGCTAACGCTGTTCCGATCCCAACCATATTAACGCCGCTCTGCACGACGTTTTCCGCCACCGCGCGGCGACGTATACCACCGGTGACCATTACCGGCATTCTGGCAACTGTTTGGATATCACGGGCGAACTCGACGAAGTAGGCTTCGCGAGCCAGCGTGCGACCATCGCGCGCCTCCCCCTGCATAGCGGGCGCTTCATAACTGCCTCCGGATAATTCCACCAAATCCACACCAAGGCCATTGAGCAGCTCAACGACCTTCTTCGCATCATCGGCGGTAAACCCTCCCCGCTGGAAATCGGCGGAGTTGAGCTTGACCGCCACTGCGAAATCCGCAGAAACCACAGCCCTGACCGCCTTGACGATTTCGATTAACAGGCGCGCCCGATTTTCTAGGGAACCGCCCCATTCGTCCGTCCTTTGGTTGGTCAACGGCGAAAGGAACTGGCTCAACAAATAGCCATGGGCAGCATGGATTTCCACGCCGGTGAATCCGGCTTGTTCGCCGAGGCGCGCGGTGTTCGCAAAGCGTTGGATAACTTCCTTAATCACGCCGGAGGTCATCGCGTGAGGCGTGGCGAAACGCTTGGACAGTTTGCCCAAATCCAGCGGCACGGCCGACGGTGCCCATGTTTTTTGCCCAAGATTGGACTGCATCTGCCGCCCTGGGTGGTTGATCTGCAACCAGAACTGCGCACCGCCGGATCGACCAATACGTGCCCAACGCTTGAACTTGGCCAGTTGCTGATCGTCCTGCAAAACTACGCCACCCGGTCCGGTCATGGCGCGGCCGTCGACCATCACGTTGCCGGTGATGATCAGGCCTGCACCACCATCGGCCCACGCTTGGTAGAGACGCATCAGTTCTTCGGAGGGTGCCTGATCGGCGTCCGCCATGTTCTCTTCCATGGCGGCTTTGGCGATTCGGTTCTTGATAGACGAACCGTTTGGAAGCATCAGGGTGTCGAACACATTCATGGAGCAGTCCTCAACTGGATATGAGGCTACCTTAAGATTGAAGTCAACTTTAAGGTCAACATCTTTTTTCCGAATCAGTCGATGTTCATCGCGCCAGATCCTGGCAATTGCGTCACCAGCTCAGCACCTAACAACAGTGCGGGTGTGTAAGCCCCGCCAGTCGGACGCATTTGCAACAGGTAATCAACCACCGCCAATGCAGCGTCGATCGTCAGGCTGTAGACGTTCGCGGTATGCAGGCGCGCGGTTCTGCACTCACCACGGGCGTTGCGAGCCTCGCCCCAAACATAGGTGCCTTGATCTGCGCGTTTTTCCTGATCGGGGCCGACCACGATTTTTCCAATTCGTGCTTTGAGCAACCGCTGCACGAACGACAAACCCAGCAACGGACGAATCCAATTAGCAAACCGGGCGCCGCGGATCATGCCTGCGGAACCAGGGATGAAAACTTCGATGTTGGCAATGCCGGTGGTGTGCCAAGCAGTGGAAACGTCGCCCCATGGAATAGTCATTGCCAGCTTTTCTCCGGCACCAAAGTCGATGCGACGCACCCGGTAGGCCAGCGGCACCGAGGTGATTTTGCCGTCACGGCGAACCTTGCCACCCTGCGCCATACCCTCAATTGAAGTCTTAGCAGTACCGGGCGAAAAACTTGAGCGCGAATCAAAACCCAATGCCAGGTGCGTGGCATCCGGCATCGCATTTTTCAATGCAGCGGCTACACAGTCCGTAGGAACCACATCGAAACCGACGCCTGGGCAAATGACCACGCCCGCCGCCCGCGCACGTTCATTCAGGGATTGAGCGTGCTCGAATACGGCAATCTCGCCAGTGATATCCAAATAATGTGCATTGGCACGCAAGCATGCTTCCATCATCGGAACGGCGGTCGCTGAGAACGGCCCTGCACAATGCAGAACCAAGCCATGGCCTTTGATCTGAGCAAGTAAACGTACTTCGTCTTCGAGTCCAAACACCCGAGCTTCAAGACCCAACTCCCGAGCCAGGGCTTCAACTTTGTCTCGGCTACGTCCCGCCAGCACAGGTTTAAGCCCACGTTTTACAGCATCACGAGCGATCAACTCGCCGGTGTAGCCGTTGGCTCCATAAATCATCCATTTCATCTGCGTATCAAAGTTGTCTTGCTGACTCATGCATGGCTCCCGAGTGGATTAGTGACGAGCGTTATTGCCTTGCTCATTGAGCATCAGACGCTAGCGTTAAAGTCAGGTTGAGGGTCAAGTTGAAGCGAGCAGCTACCAGTGGAAATTATTTGCAGAGGCGGGGGTTGACCTTAAAGCGAGGTTTAAGGTGAGCATGCGCCGACCTGCTTGATTGATGGAACCCGGATGATGCTCAAGACCTTTGTTTCTTATGCGTTGGTACTGATAGGTAGCGCTTTCATGACATTTGCAAATGCTGATACCGCCCCTTCCACAATGACTGCCAAGAATCGCCAAATTCTGGTGATTCTGACCAACCACTCCAGCTATCCCTCACGAACCGATACGACGGGGTTGTGGCTGACTGAGCTGACGCATTTCACCGACGTAGTGGAGGCAGCTGGCTACAGCACAGTTTTTGCCAGTCCCAAAGGCGGTGCGGTGCCTCTAGATGAGCGCAGCCTCGGTTGGCTGTACATGGACAAGGCCGCCCGAGAGCATTTGCAGTCCCCTGCCTTTCGCGCTCGCCTGCAAAACACACTGCCGATCGCCGATGTCGATCCGTCCCAGTTCAGCGTCATCTACTTCACCGGGGGCCATGGGGTGATGTGGGACTTCCCCAATAATCCCGACCTGCGGCGTGTCGCCGAAACTATCTACAACCAGGGTGGCATCGTCTCGGCCGTCTGCCATGGCGTTGCGGGTCTGTTGGATCTGAAGGATGAACAAGGCCAGTTGATCATCAAAGGGAAGAACATCACCGGCTTCTCTGATCGCGAAGAGCTGTTCTCCGGCATGAAAAGCCAGGTGCCCTTCTTCCTTGAGGACAAGTTGGTGAGCCAAGGCGCGCGATACCGCAAAGGCTGGCTGCCATTCACGTCATTCGCCATCACTGATGGAAGGCTTGTCACCGGCCAAAACCCTCAATCGCCCAAAGCCGTAGCTGAAGCCGTGATGGCGGTGCTCTCAGGCGACAACGTAGCTCGCTGAACCCTCAAGTAGTTCCCACCACCCGGAGAAAGACCGATTGAAACTCGCAAGCGCCGTATTAACAGGATTGCTGTTCAGCTCAATTGCCAACCATGCGTTGGCGGGGACGCCTGAAATGCTCAGCCCGACTGAAACCAACACAATCGATATCGCAGGCCACACAGTGCCGGTCGTCAAGGGCGGCTTGTACGACCGTTATCGCTCGAATCCTCCCTTGTCGGTGATTGCAGCAGAACTGCCGGGTGTTGATTTGAGCTGGTTCAAAGGACTGGAAAAGCACAAGGTAGACATTGGCTTCGAGTCATACTCTCCGAACTTTTATTACCAGAACAGTCGGGTAACGGCTGTCTACACGGCCGACCTGGACACACTTCGGGCATTGATGCCGCCGGAAGTATTGGCAACCGTACACCCCCTGCAAATCTGGCCGGGTCGCGGCTTGATTGCGTTTACCGCTTACACCTATGAGCATTGTGATAACGACGCCTATAACGAAGTGGCCGTGTCGATCATTACCAACAAGCCAGGCAAAGCCAATCT
This sequence comes from Pseudomonas sp. IT-P2, assembly GCF_949767575.1. Lineage (NCBI taxonomy): Bacteria > Pseudomonadati > Pseudomonadota > Gammaproteobacteria > Pseudomonadales > Pseudomonadaceae > Pseudomonas > Pseudomonas sp. IT-P2. Next base: position 666,609 of record NZ_CATKQA010000011.1, read on the forward strand.
GGGCCCGTTCACACTGATTGGCCAGTCGATGTCTGGCGACTTCTGGGGCTATGTGCTCAAGCTGCCGGTCAATACCGAGCTTGCACGGGTGCGCGGTGTCGTCGGTTACAACCTGCCTAAATGGCTGACCGGTATTGACCGCAAAGAAGATGCCCAATCTGTGGTCTATGACATCACCGACAGCCAGACCGGAAAAGTCGACGTGTCCTTCAAAGCGAAGAAACTCGACAACCTCTCTCGCGATGTCGACATCGTCACCAGCAGCTTCACCAATCTCGATCATCAGGGCCAACTGGCATACGGGTATGCGGTTTCCCGCCAGCTCAGTCACGGCTCCAGCCGCGACGCTGATTCGGTCACCCTCACGCTGGGCGACGGCAGTCTGTCGAATTACCTCCGTGCCCTGAAGCTGGGGAAAATGATGAAGTACGAATACGTGCCAGAGTTCCAGAGTGCGCTTTATGCGCCCAAGCCACTCGCCAGCCTGATTGGCGAGCGCTGAGACTTTTTGCGCCTGTCAGGCTCCGGAAGCCTGACGGGTGTGTTTTTTTGTAGAAGACGTTACCGCGGGCCTATCTGAAGCTTTTCCAACCCCCTCTTCACGCAGACGATTTATCAGCATTTGAGCATTATCCCCACACGCCATGCCCTCGGGTTTATCTTCGATGCCCTTGATGACGACCAGAAGTTGAGCTTTGTTTTGCGCTAGCCGCTCCTGCAGAACGCTGATTTCTTCCACCTTTTGCTTGAGTCCAGTGAGCAACTCGTCGTGCCGCCAGCCACTGGCATTCATCGGCATCAGTTGCCGAATCTCCTCCAATGAGAAACCTGCCGCTTGTGCGCCGGTGATGAGTTCCAGTACCCATTCGGTATCGGGCGCGTAGTCCCGGTAGCCATTGGCCTTGCGCTCAACGGAGCTGATCAAGCCACTGGCCTCATAGAAACGGATGCGTGACGGTGCCAGTCCGCTGATTTTCGCCAGTTCGCCTATTCTCATACATCACCCTGAAAAATCTATTGACCTTAAAGTTGACTTTAAACCTAAAGTCATCGAGCGGCCAAGCGCACCGTGTGACTTGGTCGTCATGGCGTTCGTGAGTAAGCGCAGGCTAATCCAGCAACGCACTCTGAACTGCCTACCGGAAGGGCTGCATGCTATTAACTCAAGGCCATGATCGGAACGCGATTCGATGAAGGCCTCCACTTCATTCAGGAGATACGAACATGGGGTATGTCACTACAAGAGATGGTGTTGAAATCTTCTACAAAGACTGGGGGCCACGCGATGCCCAGGTCATCTTCTTTCACCACGGATGGCCACTGAGCGCGGATGATTGGGACGCGCAAATGCTCTTTTTCCTGGGTGCCGGTTACCGGGTTGTAGCACACGATCGGCGCGGTCACGGGCGATCCAGCCAGGTCTGGGATGGACACGACATGGACCACTACGCCGACGACGTCGCGGCCGTAGTTGATCACCTGGGTGTACAAGGCGCAGTTCACGTCGGGCACTCCACCGGCGGCGGTGAAGTCGTTCACTATATCGCTCGCCATGGCGAAGACCGCGTCTCGAAAGCGGCCATCATCAGTGCCGTGCCACCGCTGATGGTCCAGACACCGACCAATCCTGGCGGCCTGCCGAAGTCAGTGTTCGACGACTTGCAGGCACAACTGAAAGCCAACCGGGCACAGTTTTACCACGACGTTCCTGCAGGGCCTTTCTATGGCTATAACCGCCCGGGTGCAAAGACCTCCGAGGGCATTGTCTTGAACTGGTGGCGACAAGGCATGATGGGATGTGCACAGGCACACTATGACGGGATAGTGGCGTTTTCTCAGACCGACTTCACCGAAGATTTGAAGAGCATCAAGATCCCCGTCCTGGTAATGCATGGTGATGATGACCAGATCGTGCCTTATGAAAATGCAGGGGTTTTGTCGGCCAAACTTCTGCAAAACAGTACGTTGAAAATCTACCCGGGCTTCCCTCATGGAATGCCGACAACCAACGCCGAGACGATTAACGCAGATCTGCTGGCATTCGTGCGGAGCTAAAAAATGGGGCGGGTTAATCCCGCCCTTTTTCCCCTTGCGACTCCAAGATCAGATTTTGAATTTCGCAAAGTGCATAAGAAATGCGTTAACTGATTGTCCGCTATTGGCCGAAAGCAGTCGTCCACGGAGCCCAGAACGGAAAAGTGCTTTAGCATTTTTTAATGCCCGGAGAAGGCTTAATTGGGGCGACTCTTCATCGACAGTTCGAGCATCCTTAAGGCCGCCTCACCGCCAGCAGCACCAATCACAAGATATTCAACAAGCAGCGGGCGTCTGATTGCAGTGCAACCGAATAAAGCAGCCTCGCCGCTGAGGATGGGCGGCATAAGCACGCGCCGCAGCAATAAGCATTTCGCTAAGGGCAGCGCTAGGTGACTTGCCCGGGATCAAGAACCGGTCCAATGGCACCACCGTGGCTGAATAGCGTTTCAATGCATCCGAAAAAAAAGCTCCTTTGCTGCCGAATGCAGCATAGAAGCTTGGTAGCGCTCACGGATGGACTGATAGACAGCTACGTCCGCTCATACTCAAAGCCTCAGACCTTCCACCACGCATTTGAGTATTACCGCGCACTTCCCCGTTCGATTGCGCAGAACGAGAAATTAGCGACGACCAAAGTGACCATGCCGGTTCTCGCCGTTGGCGGGGGGGCAATGGCGGATTCGGAGCCCGGCAGCCTGAGAATATTCGACGATACGCTACTAATGTTGAAGCACACGTTTTGCCTGAATGTGGCCACTGGGTCCCAGAGGAGTGTGCGCCAGCGCTGAACCCGTTAATCCGTTCCTTTCTAGATCAGCCATAGGGTTGGTCGTTGAGGGCATTGGTGTTCTGGTGCTTTAGCACTCCGCGCACCTGCGAGCGATCCAGGCTTTCTATTGCGAGGCGATTCTGGCTTTCTCGACGGTTACGCCATCTGGCTCCAAAGCGGCCGTCAAGCCGACAACCTGGTCGCCAGAATCGGCAAAGCTGAAACGGCACTTTTCCGCAGATCGATCCGCGTCCCCGCGACCAGTACCTCGCCGAGCAATTGCAACGCCCCGGCCCAGACGGCAAAAGCGTTGCCTATGCATCAAATGGAACAGGCGCTACCACCATGCTTTTCAAGGTAGCGCTGATGTTCTTCATCTGCCTTTTGAAACTCACCCAGTGGCAGGATCACCGTAGCCACTGGCTTGCCCAACTGGCCACTGGCATCCAGCTGCTGCCTGGCGACAAGCGCCAGTCGGGACTGCTCGGCACTGTTGAAAAACAGCGCGGAACGGTATTTCGCCCCGACGTCCGCACCCTGCCGGTCGCCTGACGTGGGATCGTGCAGTGTCCAGAAGTGCTCGACGAGACGGCTGTAGGAAATGAGTCGGGGGTCGAAGTCGACTTGCACGACTTCGATCAGGGTGGCATCGCCCAAGTCTGACCGCGCGAACCCGACGCGGGTGTCGAGCACACCCGGCAATGCCCGGAATGAGGCTTCCGCCCCCCAGAAACAGCCGGCACCGAATGTCGCCTGCTCTGACAGAACGTCGCCTGGAAAATCACTCATGCGCGGCCTCCTCACCCTTTTGATAGTGCAGGTGCAAATGCAACTGGGCGATATGCTCCGGGCCGATTCCACAGCATCCGCCGACAATGCTGGCCCCTGCGGCAACCCATGATTTCGACCAGTCCAGGTAGGACTCGGGGCCCAGATCGCGCCGAATGTCCAACAAATCGCTATTGGCCTCGGCTTTGGCACTGACAGGGGGGAAAGCATTGGCATAAACCCCCAGTTCGACAGGATGATCCAGGTTTTCAATCACAGCGCGTGCCTCAATCAAGGCCGCGGCCATCACTTCCGGCTGGCTGCAATTGAAGAGCACCGCCCTGGCCCCCAGCTCAGCCGCCACCCCAACCGCATCAGCAACGGCCTCGTTTGAGCGTAATCGCGGTTCCCGGCCCTCTTCGTCCAACAGCGTGAATGACACCCAGAGTGGCGCGGGATTCGTTCCGAGGGCTTCGACCACCGCACGCACTTCAGCAATGGAGCTTTGCGTTTCGGCCAGCCACACATCGACGTGCGCCTGCAATCCGGCAATCAGTTCGCGGTGAATAGCTACTGAACGCTGATGATCGAACAGATCCGGCCGGTAGGACCCCAACGCCGGCGGCAACGACCCGGCCACGGTGACCGGATCGGTACTTTCGCCGGCGGCCTGCCGCGCCAGTCGTCCGGCGCGCTCAGCCAGCGCTCTTCCCTGCTCGGCAAATCGCTCGTCGCCAATATGAAAAGGCACCACCGCATAGCTGTTGGTGGTGATGATTCGGGCGCCCGCTGTCACGAACGCCTGATGCGCCTGCAGCACATACTCGGGCGCTTCGATCAGCGCGAGGGCCGACCATTCCGGTTGACGGAACGGCGCGCCGATTCGCTTCAACTCCCGCCCCATGCCGCCATCGAGCACACGTACGTTCGCTCTGGTCATTGGGCTGAACTCACTTGCTGCGCCTGCCCTGCAAACCACTGATCAACAGTAGAAGGGTTGGCTTGAACCCAGGCCTTGGCGGCGACGTCTGCTGGCTGTTTCTCCTTTTCGATCTTCTGGATCAGTCCGTTCAACTGTGCCGGGTCGATGGAGAAGTTGTGCAGGAACTCGGCAATTTTCGGCGCGCGCTTTTGCAGTGCTGTGGAAGCCAGGACGTACACCTTGGCATCCGGGAAGGCGCAGGTGATGTGGCTCTTGTTCAGCCAGTCGGGATCGACGGTCGGGCTGACGAATTTCCAGCAGCCATCCGCCTTGTAAAGAGGATCTTCTTTTTTGTTGTCCTGGGCGTAGCCATCGAACGCGGGCTCTTCCAGACGACGCAGATCATAGGCCGAGAAAATCCAGTCAGGGGTGTAAGCGTAGAACACCACACCGCGTTGCGCCTTGTAAGCCGAGGCCAGTTTGGCGTAAGTCACCGAGGCTTCCGTCGACACGGACTCGAATTTATCGGCGAAGCCATAATCCTTGGCCTTGATCTGGCCGATATAGGTCGACTCCCAGCCCGCCGGCCCCACCAGCAGTTCGGCCTTGCCGCCGCCCACTGGCTCGAAGAGCTTGGCCACTTCCGGTTTTTTCAGGTCGTAGATCGATTTGACGCCGTACTTGTCTTGCAGATAACCGGGAATGTAGAAGCCTTGTTCGCCGGCATAAGGGTGAGCATTGGGCACCAGTGAGCGGGTGCCGCCGGTGACGTACTTGGCCCACGCCGCCGACTGATTGGGCAGCCAGATGTCCGTCAGCACATCCACAGAACCGTCGCCCTTGGCCGCCGCACTGAAAAGCACCGGCACGTCTCCGGCGAGATACGACACATCACCGTCCAGACGACTTTTGATCACCTCACCCAAAATGTGTTGAATGGCGATGGCCCCCGTCCAGTTCTGCTCGCCAATGACAATTTTGTCCTTGGCCATCACGCTGGCCGGCACGATCAGGGAAGCCAGCACTGCAACCGCACTCAGGTTACGCAATAGATGTTTTGTCACGATAAGTCTCACAGTTCAGTTATGCAGATGGTCTTGCTTGCGCAAGCTCGATTGAATGATTCGATCGGGGATCAATGCACACAGCACGATCGCCACGCCGGCCAGCACGCCCTCGCCGCCCTTGATATTGCGCAACGCCGTCATGACGTCGTAACCCAGTCCTCCAGCGCCGATCAGGGCAGCAACCACCACCATCGACAGGCTCATGACAATGGTCTGATTGATCCCCAGCAACAGGGATCTTCGCGCCAGCGGCAGTTGCACCTTCACCAGGGTTTGCCAAGGGTTCGCTCCATGGGCGATTGCCGCTTCCACGGCATCCTTCGGGACTTCCTGAATACCCAGGGACGTCAGACGAATCATCGGTGCCAGGGCAAAAATCACCGTCGCAATGACCGCCGGGGTCTTGCCCACCGAAAAGAACGCCACAGCGGGAATCAGATAGACAAAGGTCGGCAGGGTCTGCATGACATCCAGCAAAGGCGTGAGCAGCCTGCGGGCAAACGGCCGCTTCGCCAGCAAAATGCCGGTGGGTACGCCGATCACCAGTGCGATCAGCACCGACGAACCAACCAGCGCCAGCGTGGCAATTGTCCGCTCCCAAAACCCGAACAGGCCGATATACAACAACGCTGCGCTGCTGGTGAGCGCCAGGGCCAGGCCCGCCGAGCGCCATGCCAGCAATACCAGCGCCAGCGCGCAAACCGGCCAAGGCAGCCAACCGAGCAGGGATTCGATTCCTTCAATGACCGTGCGAACCGCAACGATCACGCCGACAAAAGCGCTCTCGAACGTCACCTGTGACCAACCGATAAAGTCATCCACGCTCTGTGCAGTCAGTAATAGCGCCTGGCGGCTGGCCGGGAACTGCATGAACGCCTGGGTGGTATCGGGCGTCAACACGCGCCAGATCACCAATGCCTGACTGACCAGCAGCACCGCCAGCGGCAACGCCCAACTCGAAACGGCGCGCCGCACCGGTTGACGGCTCAGCGAATACGCGGTGAAACGACTGGCCGCCAGCACGGCCAATCCCACCACGACCGATATCCAGGATGCGCTCGCAATGCCTTGCACCGCAGTGGCCAGAGCCGCGAGTTCTGCGGCGAACCCGAGCCAGAACAACCCGCCTCGGCCCCGCGCCGCCAGCGCTGCCGGCCCGAGCAACAGGGCTTGCCAGCCGCGCAAGCCCGGCTGAACCGGTTGCTCCTTCGGTGCCGTTTCGGGAACCTGACGTACCGCGCCACCGGCATCGTGCAATACCGGTGCGGCTGGAAGGCAATCGCGGAAAAAATCCGCGACCTCAGCATCGGCCGGCGTCTCGAGCAGCTGTTTCGGGGTGCCCGACTGCACCAGACGTCCCTGGCGCAATACCGCTATCCGGTCAGCGAGACGTACCGCTTCGGCAGGATCGTGGGTGACCAGCAACGTGGTGATCCCGCGCTCGCGTACCAAGGCCAGAAAGTGGCTTTGCAGGTCTCGCCGGATGGTCGGATCCAGTGCGCTGAAAGGCTCGTCCATCAGGAGAATATCCGGATCAGTCACCAATGCCCGCGCAAGTCCGACCCGTTGCTGCATACCGCCGGACAACTCGTGGGGATAATGCTCGCCCCATCCCTCCAGGCCCATCGCCTGTAACTGTCGGGTGGCCGCTGCGTGCCGGACGGCCTCGGATTCGCCGCGCAACTCCAGAGGCAGCGCAACGTTGTCCAGCACCGTGCGATGGGGCAAAAGACCAAAATGCTGGAACACCATGCCGATTCGCCGCGAGCGCAAATCCCGCAACGCTTTGTGGCTCAGGCCGCTGATAGCCTGACCTTCAATCAAGACCTCACCGCTGGTGGGTTCGATCAAACGATTGATATGGCGAAGCAAGGTCGATTTGCCGCTGCCGGAGGTGCCCATCAGGCACAGCACTTCGCCGCGTCGAACCTTCAAGCTGACATGGTTGACAGCCGGCAACGGCGATCCGCCTTTGCGCAGATAAGCTTTAGTGACGCCTCGCAGTTCGAGGACAACATCGCCCTCCTCGGCGCTATCGTCGATGGGTGGGGCCAATCGTTCAGGCAAGTCGATCTGTACCGTTGCCAAAGAGGTTTGAATAAGTGTCACGAGGGCTCCGGGCAACGAACCGCTGACGGCCAGATATGTGGCCGTTCAGGGTAGAAAAAATGGACAGGAGCCTCAGGCATGACCGCGGACAGGGCTGGCCTGAGGCAAAAAAACGCCGCAAGCGAGACGCTGCACGTTTCCTTTGCTAAAAGCTAAACGATCTTAAAAAGATTAAATAAATATCTTTTTGGAATGAGCTTAGGTCTTCCCATTGGCATCAAAGCAGCGACGCGCGCAGGTCTTGGCGTCACCGCCAGAAGCATGGAAATGGTACGGCCTTGGGTTGCTGCAGTGTTCGTTGGGGCGGATTGACCCTGAGCGGACACGCAGGTTGCGGTCGATGCAGGCCTTACGACACGGCGCTGAAGATGCTTGAGCTCTCTGCGAGTTGCCGCTCGGCCCGCAGAAAATCTACAAACGCCCTGAGCGGCGAAGGCATGTGACGGCGCCCGTGGTAGTAAAGAAAAGGACCGTCGAAGGCCTGCCACCAGTCCTCGAGAATCGGCACCAGTCGACCATCGGATAGCGGCTCGCGCAGAAAATCCTCGAAGGTATACACGATGCCCAGCCCGTTGATGGCCGATTGGATTTTCAAATCGTGCGATGACGTCAGCAATTGTCCTTGAGGCGGGATACGCACAACACGGCCGTCTCGGTGGAACTCAAACACGCCCACTTTTCCACTCTCGAATCGATGCCCGAGCAGGTCATGGCCCGGCAGTTCTTCGGGCTGAGTAGGCGTCCCACGTTCAGCCAGATAGCACGGGGCGGCCGCCGCAACGAAGCGCTGGCGACGTGGGCCGATGGGAACGGCGATCATGTCCCTGGCCAAGCTCTCTTCATAGCGCACGCCGGCGTCATACCCGCCAGCGTTGACGTCGACAAATGTATTGTCCATGACGACTTCGACGTTGACCCCTGGATAAAGACGCAGAAAACGCGCCAGCAGGTCGGGCAACAAAAAGCGGGCCACCGGCACTGGCACATTGAGCTTCAGCGTGCCGACCGGACGCTGAGCGTCGTCGTCCAGATCGTTGAAAGCAGCGTCGATTTCTTGCAAGGCCGGGCGCAGGCGCTCGAGCAATCGCTCGCCGGCCGCCGTTGGCGTGACGCTGCGCGTGGTTCGATTGAGCAGGCGCAAGCCCAGGTCGCCTTCCAGCCGACGTATGCAATCGCTCAGCGACGAGGCGGACAAACCCCGCTTCTGCGCCGCAGCTCGAAATCCCCCTGCCTCGACCACCGCAGCAAATATCGACACATCGGTAAGGTTTGGTTTACGCATGGATTATTCCTCCGCAGGCGGTTGACTGTACGCCATGCCGTACGGGCCATCCACCAATGCCCGACTTATCCTCGCGCACTCGTACACCGATACTGCTCACTCGCCCCGCAAACCGGGAACCTACAACGCGAGTGAGAATTCCCCGATGGTTCATTCACCCGTTACGCCGAGCATTACCGCAACCCAACGCATCCTCAAGGCCGTCCGGATGCTGTTCGCCATTTCCGCGCTGGCCAGCACACTGGCTGCGCAAGCCACTTCCCGAACAGAGCCGAAGCCGGACTGGTCAACCCAGGACATGCCCAGCCAGAATGGCCGCATCGTGCTGGTGACCGGAGGGACCAGCGGCATGGGCTATGAAGACGCGCTGGCCCTGACGCGAGCCGGTGCCGAGGTGATCATCGCCGCACGGAACGCCGAGCGCGGCCGCGAAGCGATCGCAAACATCAGGCAAGCCGTGCCCGAGGCGCGCGTGCAATTCGAAACGCTGGATCTTGCCAATCTGCAATCCGTGCGCGACCTCGCCAACCGCTTGCAAGGGCGTCTGCCAAGGCTCGACGTGCTCATCAACAACGCCGCCATCATGTCGCCGCCTGTTCGAGGCGTTTCGGCCGACGGCTACGAGATGCAGCTGGCGACCAACTACCTGGGGCATTTCGCCTTGACCGGCCTGCTGATGCCTCTGCTACGCAAAAGCGACGATGGTCGGGTAGTCAGTCTGTCGAGCATCGCCGCAGGGCGCGCCGTCCTGAACTTCGATGACCTGCAGGCTGAGCGCGCTTACGACCCGTTCACTACCTACAGCCAATCGAAACTGGCCGTACTCAAGTGGAGTATTGAGCTGCAGCAACGCAGCGATGCCGCCGGTTGGGGCATACGCAGCATCGCCGCTCACCCCGGCGTTGCCGTGACCGAGCTGATCGCCCGAGGGCCTGGCCTGGACAGTGAATTCGGCAAACAATGGGCTGTAGAGCGGGACATGTACCATTCCGCAGCGCAGGGCGCACTGCCCACACTGTATGCGGCGACGGCGCCGGAGGCCGTCGGCGGAGCCTACTACGGGCCCACCGGTGATAACGAGAAGCGCGGGCCGCTGGGCTTCGCCAAGATGCCTCCGGCCGCTGCCGATCGCTCGAATTCCGACGCGCTGTGGCAACTTTCCGAGCGTCTGACCGGCGTGACCTACCGTTGACCAACCCGGCACGGGCAAGCCGCGTGCCATTGCCTCGACACTCCTACAGGAGCGCAACATGGATATGTCCCTTCTCGCCCAACGCACGAGCGCCATCATCAATGCCGAGGTTCACGAGCTGCGCCCCGCGCTCAATGGCTTTGTGCTATTCGTTTGCCTGTTCGCCGGCTATTTCATGCTTCGTCCGATCCGTGAATCGATGGGCATCACTGCCGGCGTCGACAACCTGCAGTGGCTGTTCACCGCGACCTTCTTCGTCATGCTGGCGGCCGTTCCGCTGTTCGCCTGGCTCAGCGCACGCGTGCCGCGCCTGCATTTCGTAGACTGGGTGTACGGATTTTTCTGCGCCAACCTGCTGTTGTTCGCCGCCTTGTTCCTGGGCGAGGAAAGCCCGTGGCTGGCGCGAGTGTTTTACGTCTGGATATCGGTCTACAACCTGTTTGTCGTATCGGTCGCCTGGAGCCTGATGGCCGATGTATTCGACAGTGCCCAGGCCAAACGCCTGTTCGCTTTCATCGCGGCGGGCGCCAGCGTGGGTGGCCTGAGCGGCCCTGCTCTGAGCGCCTTGCTGATCGGTCCGCTGGGCGAGTCCGGCCTGATGCTGCTGGCCGCTGTTTTGCTGGGCGCTGCGATGTTGTTCAAGCGCCAGTTGATGCGCTGGCGTAATCGGGGTGGCGCAGGACGCCCAGGTGCAGCGCCGAGCGAAAGCCCCCGCAGGCCGTTGCCGGGCAATCCCTTCAGCGGGATGACGGCCATTTTGAAATCACCTTATCTGTTCGGCATCTGTGGCTTTGTGGTGCTGCTGGCCACGGTCACCACTTTCCTCTACTTCGAGCAGGCACGTGTTGTCGCCGACCACTTCCCGGACCGCGAGTCGCAGGTGCGCGTGTTCGGCATCATCGACTTTGTCGTGCAGGCGGGCGCCCTGCTCTGTCAGTTGTTCATCACTGGACGCGTCGCCCAAAAGCTAGGCGTCGGCGTGTTGCTGGCAATGGTGCCGCTGGTCATGTGCGCGGGGTTTATCGGGCTGATCTTCGCGCCCGGCTTTGGCCTGATCGCCGCGCTGATGATCGTGCGCCGCATCGGTGAGTATGCCCTCGTTCGCCCAGGTCGGGAGATGCTGTTTGCCCCGCTCGATGCCGAAAGCAAGTACAAGGCAAAGAACGTCATCGACACCGTGGTCTACCGCGCCGGTGACGCCATCAGCGCCTGGGCGAAAAGCGCGCTGGACGCGCTCGGCCAAGGTGCAGGCATGGCAGCGCTGGTCGGCGCGTTGTGTGCACTGCTATGGGGTCTGCTGGGATGGCGGCTCGGCGAGCGGGCGGACCGACGATCCAGTGTGTCGGCAGCGCGGCAAACCCCCGCCTAGTGTTCAAGAGTCTTTGAGAGAGCGGACGAACAACTTTTTGCTCGGTCGCTCTGTCCGTTCCCTTCTGCATTCGCAGATTGACTGACGGTTGGCTGCTTCACCAGGGAACTGCCGGTGCCAGGCATCGTCCGAGCTTAAGCGTTTAAGCAAACTGCTCGCCACGAGGTTTCCGTTTGAAAGCTGCCATCGTCAAAAAATACCGCCTGATCATCAAGACCCTGGGCTACGTGGGCTGGTCTCTGTTCTGGTTGCTGCTGTGGGACATCGCCGTCACCGTCGACTTCATGCTGTTCCTCAACGCCAAGCTGAACCTGCCGCTGATGCCGCTGACCTTGCTCGGTTCGGCGTTGATCGTATTGATCAGTTTTCGCAACAGCAGCGCCTACAACCGCTGGTGGGAAGCGCGGACGTTGTGGGGGGCGATGATCAACAACTCCCGCAGCTTCGCCCGGCAGGTGCTGACGCTGCTGGACGATGCCGGCGGCGAGGTGAATCCGGTCAAATCCACTCTGCTGCGCCGCCACGTCGCGTATGTGAACTGCCTCGCCGCGCATCTGCAAGGCCAGCCTTGTCCCGACGAGGTGCGGGCGTTTATTCCCGCCGAAGAGTTCGCCCGCAGTGGCACGACCAATAACTTTGCCAACGATATCCTCACCGGCTCCGCGACTTTGCTCGCCAAGGAATACAAGGCCGGGCATCTGGACAGTATTCGCCTGGCGCGGCTTGAGTCGACGCTGGTCGACCTGTCCAACAGTCAGGGCGGCATGGAGCGGATCGCCAATACCCCGCTGCCCTACCCTTACGTCTATTTTCCGCGGCTGTTTATTTCGCTGTTCTGCCTGATCGTACCGGTGGGACTGGTCGAATCCCTGGGCTGGTTCACGCCGCTGGCGTCGACCGTGGTGGGATTCATGCTGCTGGCCATCGAACGCATCGGCACCGATCTGCAAAGCCCGTTTCGCCACAGCGAACACCAGATTCAAATGGAAGCACTGTGCGAAACCATTGAAAAGAACTTGCAGTCGATGCAACGTGATTCGTTGGGTGATGTGCGCAGGCTTGAAGAGCAGGCTTGAGGCGCTGCTTTAGCAGCAGTGTGATAGCGGGTCTCCCCTTTTCTTTATCAGGTGCAGAGCGACTATTGATGAGAAGAGCGGATTAACTGACCTGGGTGCGCTCCAGGCCAGCCTTGGTGTTTCAGTTTGTGATCCTCGGTGCCTTCTCTTCTTCGTCGTAATGGCGGCGAAGAAATTCGCGGACCAGGACGGCAGTTCGTCTAGCGCTGGTCACCACAAAGAAATGTCCCTCACCTTTCAGAAGGCGAAGTTCTGAACGTCCAATTGTGCGGCGCAGGATATGGCCGTTGTACGCCTGTATTAACGGATCGCGGTCGCCGGCAAGAATCAGCGTGCGTTGAAGCAGCCGGGACAAGCGAAGCAGGCTTGTCCACAGATCGACAGGTTCAACTTCAAGCCCTTCGTTGTAGCCTGTGCGTTGTCATGATTTCTCCTTGCTGCACGTGTTGGTCAGGAGTCATGGCCTTGGACTTCTCATCAAGCACGGCGCCTTTGTCAATTTCCTCCAGCGGCTTCTTTGACTCTTCAACCAAGCCTTTCAATGATGAATGGGAGGTAAAGGGTCAACCCAAAGCCGTGTCGAGAAACATCATGACCCCGAAACCGAGCATCAACCCCAAGGTTGCAGGTGTCTCATGACCGTTGCGATGGGTCTCGGGAATAACCTCATGGGACACCACAAAAATCATCGCGCCCGCCGCCAAACCGAGCGCTATGGGATATCCCAATGCGAAGCTGCTCGAAATCCCCAAGCCGATGATCGCGCCAATGGGTTCCATCAACCCTGAGCCCACCGCAATAAGCGCAGCGCGAAGCGCTGAAATCCCGGTCACGCGTAACGCAAGCGCCACCGCCAGGCCTTCGGGAATGTCTTGAATGGCGATGGCAGTGGTTAGCGGCAATCCCACCTTCATATCGCCATTGGCAAAGCTCACTCCAATGGCCATCCCCTCCGGCAAGTTATGCAGCGTGATTGCCAGGACAAACAGCCATACGCGATTGATGCGCTGCGCCTCGGGCCCACGGCGACCGCTTTTCTCATGTTCGTGAGGCACGAATCGATCCAGACCGACCATCAGCGCTACCCCCAGTCCCAATCCTGCGACGACGACGCAGGCTGCGAGCAACTGGTTACCGTACAGCGACTGGGCTGCTTCGATGCCCGGAAGAATGAGCGAAAACGAACTGGCGGCCAGCATCATTCCGGCGGCGAAGCCGAGCATGATGTCCTGCGTTCTGGCGGCGATATCGCGTAACGCAATCGCTGCCACCGCACCTATGGCCGTGGCAGCGAAGCCTGACATGCCGCCGAGAAATGCAAAGTGCAGATTTTGTTTGTTGGCGCCGACGAAGGCGCCGTACCCGCTAATCAGCAGGCAAAGCGTCACGCCAATCAGAATTGACCAGAAGGCTAGCCCGCCCCATCCGGATTTTGAGAGTCGAACAAACCGTGAGCGAAGTGTTGCGCCAGATGAGGTCAACGGCTCGGACATCGCACCCTCCTGTTTTCTTGAGTTGGAAAAACCGCACGCCCTTCGGCGTGCGGTCGCGTCATTAAGGTTGTGGTTCGCCTTGCACACCCGCCCCCAGGTCCGCACCCGTGATCGGATTGCTGTCTGGGTCGGACATCGTCCTGGCTTTCATGTCCATGAGCAACGCTTCATCCTCGGCGCTCAATTGCACAGTCGCGGTGCCCTCGCCTCCATCCACCGCCGGCGCTGGATTCTCTACGAACTCCCAGTCCTCCCCTTCGTTCCACGGCCCGCGGGGGTAGTGAACAGTGTCGTCGGCAATAGACATGAGCTGAATGACCTCAGTGATAATCCTCACCGGCGACCGCACGCAGATAGGCCGCATCTGCCTCCCTTCTCAGGTCACGCCATTCGGAATCGGTCAACCTACCCAACCGATGCATCTCATCAGACTGGCGTAATAGCTCCTCGTGATAGGCATCGGGACACTCCATGCGTAACGCTCGATTCTCCAACGCACGATGCCAGGCATCCAGGGCTTTCAATCTGGATTCCTGCTCAAGCGTCAGTTGATTCTTGAAAGCATTCATTTCACCTACCCCGAACATTTCCCGGTTGAGCAACAGTTTTCGAATTAGGTTCAAAAGGTCTGACGAAGAACAGCCTTTCGGTAATCTCGATGGAACGTTGCGCCAGGCCCCGTCCTCTATCGCAACACCAGCGAATCTGAGGATTTCATCATGATCGACCCAGCAACCGGTATGAAGGCAGGCGAGCGCTACACCATAGACAGTCTCGAACGCACACGACATTTCCCGGGTTTCTTCCTCGACGGAAAATATTACCTTGGCCCGGAATTGATGACGGCCATAGGTTGGCTGGAAGGAAAGCAGTTTTATTACGATGAGCTTGATCCCACGGGTGAGCCGGTGTTTCCCGATCGACTCGCCGGGACTGTCGAAGACCTCACCCTGACTCTCGTGGACGGTGCGCGATTGCCCTTGAACGAAATGCCGTACAGGGCAGATGTCGACTCCCCTGCCAGTCCAAGCGGTCTTACTCCATCGCCATCACGGCATCGCCCTGCTCCGGCAAGCGATCAACTCGGAGTCGAGGGCGTCCGGATGTCAGGTAAACATCCGTATCCAATACTTCTGGCGGCAGGCGCCGCGCTAGTACTGGGAATACTGCTTGGAGTCAAACAAGCCAATCGCCTTCCTGCCCGAAAACCGAGATAGCCGTCCTTGCTGATTTTTTGGATAAGTGCTCTTTGAACGATCGGAGACAGGAATGTATCCAGTGACACCAGACGGTCGCTACTTTGTTGTCAAAGGCCAGCTATGGCGATGTTCCAACCCATCATTGGATGAAGATGTGCGCCAGCGTCTTGTCGATACGCTTATGGCCGCTCGACGAGAGGTCAAGAACGCCAAGGGTTCGCAAGACGCGTCGCAACTGAAGCGCGTTCGGGAAAAGGTACAAATGGCCAAAGTGGCCCTCGGGGAACGGGGGCCTGTCTGGTGGACTGATGGAAGCCCGGACTTCAACCGGCGGCTAGTCATCAATTCCCCTTATGCCGAATGGTTCAGCTCGCTCCAAGAGGCTGATTAACTCTCGGCGTAAGGCGGGATTCTGATGATGTTCCAGTGTTGCTCACAACCGCCGATCCAAGGCATTGAATGCACCCATACAACCGCTCGCCCTGGCACTTGTATAACTTAGCCAAGTTAACGCTGCGGTAGACAGGGAAAGCGCTTGCAAGCCTAGCCAGGCTCCACTGGCGCCGGCAGTGCCACTCTTGCACAGGCGAAAAGCAGCATGCCTGTCAGGATCAATGCGCCTCCACGCATCCAGGTTTCCAGACTTTGCTGACTAAGCAGTACCAGGCACGAGACGATAGCCAGTAACGGAACCCACGTAGGTACTCGAAAGTGATCTTCCGCAACCTCGTCACGGCGCAGGATCAACACGGACAAATTGGTACTGAGAAATACGAACAGCAGGAGCAGGACGACCGTTTCAGCGAGTGTGGCTAGCGTCCCCGTCAGCGTGAGCCCGATTGCCACGAGGGTGGTAGCGATCACTGCTATCCACGGGGTGCGTCGTTGAGGCAGCACCTTGCTCAAGGCATTCGGCAAAAGTCCAAGGCAGGCCATGCCATAAGTAAGGCGGCTGGCCATTATCATGGTTAGAAGTGCACCGTTGGCTACCGCGACCAATGCAATAAAGGCAAAGACGCGAGGCGGGATGTTCAAACCTGACGCCCGAACCGGGCTGGAAGTCAGGCGGCTCCACTCTCAAGCAATGGAAATTCGCGTATCACTAAAGTTCACATATCTTGCCAGGGTGCAAGTAAAAGGCGCCTCACTTACACCCTGATTAGAGTTATGGAATTCCTCTCAAGTAGCTAAAAATCGAAAACAAAAAAAGGCCGTAATCAGGCCCTTTTGTGTTCAAACCAAAATCATTTGGTCAGCCAGGACTCCACAGTGTCGGAGCCGTGCTCTGCTTTCCAATCCTTCAGCGTTTTATGATTGCCGCCTTTGGTTTCAACAACTTCCCCAGTGTGCGGATTTTTATAGACCTTCAACTGGCGAGGCTTGCGACTGCCGGCTTTGGACCCGGCGGCTGGAGCGCGACGACCTGCTTGCGGATCAAGCAGGTTGATCACGTCCTTAAGGCTGTAGCCGTATTTTGCGAGCAAGTCGCGCAGCTTCGTTTCGAACTCGATTTCTTTCTTGAGGCCAGCATCACCCTTGAGGGTTTCGAGGGCCTGGAGCTGTTCGGCGAGGTGTTTTTCGAGCTGGCGGAATTCGGCAAGTTTAGACATGAAAAAATCTCGATGTGGGTAATAGCTGAAGGTTACACCATAAATCACGGACCGCACTTACAAGGACTGGCGCTGGGTCTTTACCTGGACAGCCTCAACAGGCCTTGAATTGATTTCCTGTGAATGTCTTATCGATGAGTATCCGCCTCCTCAGCCGGATAAAACTCACCTTCCTTCCCTATCCTTTTGAGCTGTTCGCGCACCATCAATTCAACGCTGGCAACTGCGGCTTGATCGTCAGGGTCGACCAGCTGCAGGCACAGGCGCTGGATATTCTGATCGTGGGTGCCCTCACTCATCATCTCGTGCGTAAAGACTTGTTCACCTCGCCATAGGCAAAGTTGAGTATGAGTTTCGCCGAGCCATATTTCGTTGATTGATCTGAGGTCGGTGGTAGCCAGTTGATCGACAGTGATTGTCTTATCCATTGCGCTGTACCTTACCAATGAGTAGATACAGATAGACTTACGGGCCCAGGGGTTGTTCCAAGTGAAGGCAGTTCACTGCGATTTCCGATGATGACGAAACCATCCCGTTCGTCCGCTTCGAGCCCTTCCTGCACCTCAGCCAAACCCGCAAAGAACATCGACTTCATGATCAGAAATACCGCCGGTGGTAAATCACCCACTCATCAGCAATTGAGGCTATGGAATCACCAGAGTGATCGAGCAACGCTTTGATCTGCGAATTCGCCGGGGCGAATCGATCAGTAATGAGATGACCAGGCGTTTACGGCGAAGGTGTATGGCAACAGAGCGCGCGCGCGAGACCTTGCCAAGGAAACCGAAAACGCGTTTAGCGACTACGACAAGCGACAACAGCGACTATAGTCATTGGTGAGCCAGAGCGAATCCTGTCGCTGCTCTCCCCACCTGGCCCTCAATTCAATACCGCGAAAGCACGGCGGGCGTCGTCGTGCTTCTGGACGCGGAGTATGAACGTCTTGCTGCCGAAAACACTCAGGCTCAGGCTGAGATCGTGGCAGCGTTGCCTCTTGTAAATCCCTTAATGGTGGATGGAGTTATCCCCGCCGGGCAAGTCGCATCCCCCCTGAGTAGACCCCAAACTCCTATCTATCAGGGCTCAAGCAATGAACACTTCAGAATTTGGTGATGCAGAGGAAACGAAAGACGACCTGGTTCAGGAGCCGCTGCCAGCCGGCACCGTAGCGCCCGACTTCTTACTGTATGCGACTCCCGATCAGCAATTGTCGCTACGCGAGCTGAAGGGAAATCCCGTGATACTGACGTTTTATCCCGCCGATTGGAGTTCGGTTTGTGGCGATCAACTGACCTTGTACAACCAGTTGCTTCCCACATTCAGAGAATACGGTGCGACGCTCCTGGGGATCTCAGTCGACAGCGCCTGGTGTCATCAGGCCTTTGCCAAAGATCGGAATTTCCACTTCTGCCTGCTGGCCGATTTTGAGCCCAAAGGAGCTGTGGCGCGACGGTATGGAGCGTACGACTCCCATTTGGGCGTTTGTAAGCGGGCACTGTTCGTGATTGACAAGGAGGGAGTGATCACCTGGAGCTACATCTCACCAATGGCAATCAACCCAGGGGCGGACGGCATTCTGGATGCGCTGGATGCGCTGGCGAATGCACCAGAAAGCACGCCAACCAAAAATTAACAGGTGATCACATGGCCTCTCTCAAAGTGCCGGTAAGTGCCAACGACCATCGCCAGGGAAGCGCGCATGCCAAAGTCACCTTGGTGGAATTTGGCGATTATGAATGTCCCTATTGCGGTTTAGCGTATTGGGTCGTCAAAAATCTCCAACAGCGTTTTCGCAACGATTTGCTCTTCGTGTTCCGTAACTTTCCCCTGACCACCGCCCACCCGCACGCAATGGGTGCAGCCGTCACCGCTGAATATGCAGGGAGTCGAGGACTCTTCTGGGAGGCTCACGACGAACTGTATGAAAATCAAGATCGATTGGGCATGCCACTGTTTCGGGCCATCGCTCTAAAACACGGTCTCTCCAGTGAAGAACTTTATGTTGCGCTGCAGGAAGGCACTTACCTGGCCAAAATAAAATCCGACTTTAATGGCGGCGTACGGAGCGGCGTTAACGGCACCCCCGCGTTTTACATTGACGGGCTTCGCTATGACGGGGTTCCAGAGTTCGCCGAAATGAGTCAGATGATTGAGCGTTCGTTGGTGAGTTGACGAAATGGCCGGATAGTCAATTCGCCTGATAGTTCCCCACCGTAATCGAGGCGGCATGTACGGCTGTTGAACGGCAGCATCTGCCCGATCCAATTGGCTCGCTGCTGCGCACTCGCCATTTGGCCATATACAGATCGCCAACACGGAGCCAGCAGCGAATGAAATCCTTGAAGTATTATGAAAAAAACCGACACGCCACATGGTTAGAGTTGTTTTTTGACCTGATTTTTGTTGTTGCAATTGGCAAGGTTACGCACACTCTCGGACATCTTCATCACGGCCATTTTGAACAGGAGCAATTATGGACATTTTTACTGCTTTTTGTTCCATTATGGTGGATCTGGTCCAGCCACACGATTTACTCAAATAGGTTTGATACAGACAGTAATCTTCACCGCTTGGCAACATTATTTATAATGTTGCTGCTCATTGTGCTGTCTGCACGGATTGGGGAAGAGTTGGAAGTCAACTATGCGCTTGTTATTGCCTGCTATTTTGGCATACGTGCCATTATCAGCATCATGTACATTTCGTCCATAAATAAATTCGATCATCATAGCGAATTCTCCTCCAGGCTTGGCTTTGCCCTGTTAGTTAGTGCAGCTATTAGTCTTTCATCCATTCTTTTTGAACCACCCATGCGTTACCTTGTCGCTTACATTGGGATTTTTCTTGATATTCTGCTCCCTTTATTTTCTTGGGGTAAGCTAAAGCCATTGCCCGCACATACAGAACACTTGGTTGAACGAATAGGTTTACTCACCCTCATCTTATTGGGCGAGTCGGTAATTAGCCTTTCTGGAGGGTTATCTGACATTCAATGGGATCGTTATAATGTGATGGCAGCAATCACCGGATTCATCATGATCTGCAGTATATGGTGGATATATTTCGATAGCTTTTACTTGTTGAGCAAAAATGAAAGCAGCATGAGTGGACACTCCTTAATCTACTCGCACCTTTTTCTATTTGTGGGTCTGGCACTTCTCGCAAATTTGATCAGGCATGCGATCTTGAATGACATTGCGATGCGCGATTTCCAGATTGCGTCAATCATCGGCATGGCTTTGTTTTTCTTAGGCAAGCAATATGGCTACTTCATAGCGGTACCTAAAATAAGGAAATACATACTACAAAATACCTTGATCGTGTTTTCTCTAGGTGGGTTGGTTATATTCCTACCCCGTATTGAGTACATATTGGTCGGCCTGACAGCCACCATGATCTGTTATGTTTTGTTGAATTTCAGATATCGTTAAATGTTTATTATTCGAGCATGGAGCTCGCAGGTGCATCAGTTCTGCTGACAGACATCGTCGGCATCACGTCGAGGCTGTCGGGATCGTCAATGACAGCCAGACGCCCTTGAGGGCTTCGAGGGCCTGGAGCTGTTCGGCGAGGTGTTTTTCGAGCTGGCGGAATTCGGCAAGTTTAGACATGAAAAAATATCGATGTGAGTAATACCTGACTATCAGCTTTGATGCTCGATCGCACAGAAGCAACGTCAGCCCCTGAGATACAGCAGATTATCCCTTGCCGACTTCAAGAACGGCATATTTCGACTGAGCCCTTTTGCTAGCTTATTCAAACCACAGGGCACCCGATATACCGGTGCCCCGGCGTTGCTCTGACCTCCCTCCGTCCCTGCGGTTAACAGCCCCCATCAGTCCTCTAAGGAGCTAGTTGGATGACAACACAATCTTCGAATATCCACGCCGTGGATTCGCAAACGGCTCAGCAGTTTTATATCAATGGTGGCTGGTGTTCGCCGGCAACGCCTGCCATCAGCCATAAAGCGCCTTGTCGAAGCGGAACGAAGCCCCATAGGCCGAGGCTGGCAGGTGGCTGGAGTGATCTGCCCGTAACCGCGAACGGAAAGTGCCGCTTTGCGGTTGAGTCCGGTACAGCCCTCGCTTTTGCAATTCGGGAATAACAAGTTCGACAAAGTCCTCAAGGCTGCCTGGGCTGATCAACGGGTTGAGCATGTAGCCGCTGGTGCCGGAAATTCGCGCGTGTTCTTCGATGCGCTCGGCGACTTGCTGCGGTGTACCGACAAGAATCAGGTCGCTGCCACGGGTAACGCTGGCGAAGCGCTTTTTCACATCACCCGCCGTCAGCGGCTTGCCACTGCCATCAGGGCGCATCACGTAAGAGGTCAGGCCTTCGGTGTGCGTCGAGAGTGCATCGCTGTCGGCGTAGCGGCTGATGTCGATGCCGGTGTCGCCGGCGTAACTGACCAGCTGTGCCTGCAAGTGATAGTTGCTTTGCAGCTCGTCGTATTTGCGCTGGGCTTCGATTTCGGTTTTGGCCGTGACGATGCGCAACACCGTCAACGATTTCACGTCTTCACGTTGACGCCCACGCGCCTGAGCCTGGGCCCAGATGTCTTCCAGGCCCTGCCGGATTTCCTGCGGGTTGGATTTGGCGATGAAGATCAGTTCCGCATGCTTGGCGGCGAACTCTCGACCGCGTCCCGACCAGCCCGCCTGAATCAGCAACGGGGTGCGCTGCGGGGACGGAGCGGTCAGGTGCGGCCCGGCCACGCGATAGTGCGCACCCTCGTGATTGATCGGTCGCACCCGCTCGCCTCTGGCATACAGCTGGCGGGCCTTGTCGGCAACCACGGCGTCGTCGGCCCAACTGCCTTCCCAGAGTTTGTACACCACATCGAGAAACTCCTCGGCGCGTTCATAGCGATCGTCATGCTTGATCATTTGCTCCAGCCCGAAATTGCGGGCGGCACTGGACAAGTAAGAGGTGACGATGTTCCAGCCCACTCGCCCATTGGTGAGGTGATCAAGCGTGCTGAAGCGCCGGGCGTGGGTAAACGGGTGTTCATAACTGGTGGTCACCGTGACACCAAACGCCAGGTTTTCCGTCACGGCCGCCAACGCTGGAATGATCATCAACGGATCGTTGGCCGGTGCTTCCACCGCCCATTTCACTGCCGCATCGGCGTTGCCGCCGAACACATCGTAGAAACCCAGCACATCACCAAAGAACAACATATCGAGGTGCGCCTGATCGGCAATCCGCGCCAGGTTTGACCAGTAACCCAGCGAGTTGATCGCCAGGCGTTCGTCAGCCGGGTGCGTCCACAGACTCGGCGCACCGCCGCAGCCGACACTGGCTTGTTCATAGAGTGCAAACAGCAGAGGTTTAGGATCGGACATCTTGGTTCCTGCAAGAAATCATTCAACGGAATGGCTCAGCGCTGATGCTTGAAGCCTCTGCCGTAATGGCGTTCGAGGCGATGCTGGATCAGTTCGAGACCGATGGATAACAGCCAATAGATGGCGGCTGCGGTGGTCAGCATTTCAATGTAACGGTAGGACGAGCGCCCGTACGACTGCGCCAGAAACATCACTTCCCAAACCCCCATGACCGAAATCAGGGACGAGTCCTTGAGCATCGAAATGAACTGGCTGGTGGTCGGCGGAATGATCGTGCGCATGGCTTGCGGCAGGATGATATGGATGAACGTCGCGGCCGGCCTCAGGCCCAGTGCGGCGGCTGCTTCGCGCTGACCTGGGGCAACCGCGAGGATGCCGGCACGAAAAATCTCACTGAGATAAGCCCCGTAGTTGAGCGACAGCGCGATGATCCCGGCGCTGATTGCGCCTGGCACCACGCCCAACTGCGGCAGCCCCAGATAGATCAACAGGATCTGGATCAACAGTGGCGTGCCACGAAAGAACGAGGCGTAGAAGCTAGCGATACCAAACGCCACGGCGCTGCTCGACAGCCTGGCCAACGCGGTGACAAAGCCCAGCAATAACGAAAACCAGATCGAGCAGAAACACAGGAATATCGTCAGCGCCGCGCCTTGCAAGAACCCGTTCGGGCCCAGATGCAGGCCGACCAGGTTTGGCCACTTTTCCAGAATGATCGAAAACTTCAGATCGAAGCGCATGAAAAACCACACGCCCAGACCCGACAGCGCCGCCCACGTCAGATACAGGCGCGTGCGAAAACCGAACAGCTGACGTGTCAGTGGCGGCTGCTTTTGCGGGCTGACAGCCGCTTTGGCCGGATGCGGATTGATGGCTGTCATTGGCTGATATCAGAACCGATCCACTTGCGGGATATTTTGCTCAGCGTGCCGTCAGTCTTGAGTTGTGCGATGACCTCGGTGACTTTCGCATTCCATTGCGGATCACCCTTCTCGACCGCCACGACGTTCGGTTCGGCATACAGTGGATCTCCGGCGATCTTGAAGCGCGGATCCTGAGCGATGCGTTCGCGCGCGGTGATCAGGTTGGTGACCATGGCATCCAGGCGCACGCCGGTACCCAGTGCGAGATCCTGGAAGGCAACGGTTTCATTGTCGTAAGGCGCGATCTGGACATTGTCGAACGGATAGCTCAACGGCTTGTCCTCGGCGCCTTCAATGACCAGGTCCTTGTTCAGATAAGCCTCATAAGTCGAGGCACTGATCACACCGACTTTTTTGCCGGACAAGTCCTTGCCGGTGACTATCTCCTTGTCCTTCGCATTGACCACGATCACCGCCGGTGACTGGTAATACTCCACGGGGAAGTCGAACACTTCGGCCCGCGCCTTGCTCGGTGTCATCGAGCACACGCAGATGTCGTATCGACCGTTCCAGTGCCCCGCGGCAATCACGTCCCAGGAAGGCGTTTCAAGTTTCAACTTGACCCCAAGGCGCTCGGCCACAGCTTTAGCGACATCCACATCGAAGCCGTCGAGCTGGTTCTGGTCATTGAGAAAAGAGAACGGCGGGTAACTCTCCATCAGGACACCGGTGAGCTCACCTTTTTGCGTCACGCGATCGAGGGTGGGCCCGGCGAAGGCTGCCGCGCAACTGACGGCGAGCGCCAGGCCAAGTGTCAAATGTGTGGGGATCTTCAAGTGCGAATGCTCCAATCAGGAAATGCCTGGTTAGATTAAAACGCACTATAAAATTAATATGAACTTCGTTTTAGGAATAAAAAGCTACGCTTAGGCTATATGAGATCCAGCCGCCAGCATCAGGCAAAGCCTTCATCTCCAAGGCTCATCGCTGCTGGTTTCTCACGGAGCGTACTCCGGGCAATGAACATCAGGAAAACCGGATCCTGAAGAATGGCCTGTTGGTTCCCTCCAGCCTTCTGGTCATATCGACCCTTTGTACTGTTTTCTTCAATCTGCGGGGGTTGTTTCAGGAGCGTAGTTCATCCGCTGACAATGCTGGAGCCGCCCAGGGTGGAAAAGAGTGTGCAACCAGGTTGAGTAAGTTGCGTTGCTGCTCCAACGCATGTTCAGCGGCGAATGAATAGCTTTACCGGCACTGCTGCCTGAAACGTCAGTGAAGTGCAGATAGCTCCGGCACACAAATGGCGTTAGCATCCCGTACATTCGGTTTAACAGCATGATTTCAAGATCAGGGTCGCATAGTGGAAAAGTTAAATCGCCTTCAGAGTGGAATCGAAGGCCTGGATGCTCTGCTCAAGGGCGGATTGGTCTCAGGCGCTTCCTACATTATTCAGGGGCGTCCAGGGTCGGGCAAAACGATCCTCGCCAACCAACTTGGATTCCATCATGCGCGCAATGGCGGCCGTGTTCTGGTAGCGACACTGCTTGCCGAATCCCATGACCGGCTTTTTCAGTTTCTGTCCACCTTGAGCTTTTACGACGCTTCCAAAGTTGGCGCTGAAATCCAGTTCGTCAGCGCATTCGATACGCTGGAAAATGAAGGTCTGGATGAAGTCGTAAAACTGCTGAGGCGTGAGATCAGCCGCCAGAAGGCCACAGTCATGGTTGTCGACGGCTTGCTGAACGCACGCTCTAAAGCCGACTCGCCCATCGACACCAAGAAGTTCATCTCTGAATTGCAAGGGCACGCTGCATTTGCTGGATGCACCGTGTTGTTTCTCACCAGTTCCCGACTGGATGACGGCAGCCCCGAGCACACCATGGTGGATGGCGTGATCGAAATGGGAGAGGAGCTTTATGGCACCCGCTCGGTGCGTCGTATTCAACTGCGTAAAACCCGGGGCAGCGCGGCACTGACCGGGCTTCACGAGTGCGAAATCACCGAGAACGGTCTGGTGGTTTATCCGCGCCTGGAAAGCCTCTACAGCCACCCCTCTTCGCCCGACAGCGCCAACATGACGCGCATCCCCAGCGGTATACATTCTCTGGACACGATACTGGGTGGCGGGCTGCACAGTTCCAGCGTGACGCTGGTCATGGGCCCGTCAGGAATAGGCAAGACAACCCTAGGTCTTAAATTCCTGGGTGAGTCGACGGTGAAGGCACCGGGCCTGCATTTTGGCTTTTATGAAAGCCCGGAGCGGTTACGCCTGAAGGGCCAGTCACTAGGAATCGACATCAAAGGCATGGAAGAAAGCGGTGCGTTGAGCATCGCGTGGCAACCGACCACCGAAGGTCTCCTGGACGGCCTGGGCTCAAGGTTGCTGAGCATCGTCGAAGAAAAGGGCATCAAGCGTTTATTCATCGACAGCCTTAGCGGCATGACGCGCGTCTCGACGAATCCAGCCCGAATTACTGACTTTTACAGTGCCCTCATGAACGAATTACGTTCCAGGGGCGTGACCGTGTTTGCCTCTTGGGAGATGCGAGATCTGTTCGGCTCCGAGATCAGTTCACCAAACTCTGACCTGTCCAGCATCGTCGACAATCTGATGCTGATGCGGTTCTTCGAGAATGACTCTGAACTAAGCAGAACCATTTCCATTCTTAAAGTCAGAGATAGCTCTTATGACCCTTCGCGATTTGAAGTGGTCATCCGTGACCAGGACGTTGATCTGAAAAAGGCTTCAAGAAATGAACCGCCAGTTCCTAATCCTGCAGCCCTGCCAGGTTCATTTTCCTAGGTCTTCTATTCAGGTTGCATTCTCATGACCACCATCCTGGTTGTCGACGACGAATATTTGATCGCTGACATTCTCGGCTTTGCGCTGGAGGATGAAGGCTTCATGGTCGTGAAGGCCAGCAATGGCAAAAAAGGGCTTGAGGTACTTGAGCGAGAGCGCCCTGACCTGATCATTACCGACTTCATGATGCCGGTAATGGACGGACTCGAATTCGCCACGGCCGTCCGCGCCCTGCCCTCAGCGCATCTCTTGCCCATCATTCTGATCAGCGGCGCACAAGCCCACCTCGGCATGGAGAGATCGGACTTGTTCAATGCTGTCCTGGAAAAGCCTTTCAATATCGATTCAATCCTTGCTACCGCCAGGCGACTGCTGGCTGCAAAATGAAACGGATTGAATCCATCTCCAAGACTGAACCTGCCCGCTCGGCCCTGCATGCCTGATGGCATGCAGCTTTCACCCTTTGCTGGAACCGCTCGAGATTCATCGATGATTCGCCCAATCACCGAAGTCATGTCGAGTGGGACTCGATGGATCGTAATCCTGCCACCTGCTTGTGATCGGTTGAAGTCGCAAAGGTCTCCCACGATGTGCGAGGCACAAAGGCGCAACACGGCAATACCGCCTACGCTGATGAGGTAACCTCTGGGCCCGTTTCCGAGTTGACGGTATCGAGCCGGGAGAGGATTCCTTTTACCGTCCGCTTATCACCCATCCGGACCTGCCCGCGCATATCGCCAGCAACTGGCTCCTCAATCCAGTCCACCCGACCGGCAGTACGGCGCAATGGGCAAAGCTGCACTCAGTCCCCCCACCTGTCGTTCCCAAGCGACCGATGCCGCAGCACCTCTGGCAACGGGGCGCTGTTCACGTTCTGCCACTGAGGAAAATCAGTATGTATCGGCCGAGCACGATTCCTTATCAGCAGCATCGAGGGTTCAGCCGAACCTTCACGCCGGGGCATTTGAGCCTTGGATTGTTCTTTCCCATGGAGGCCTTCGACGGCGACACGCCGAGCATGCTCAACCAGGTCGCATTGGCGAAACAGGCCGAGGCATTGGGTTTCAGCGCGCTCTGGTTTCGTGACGTGCCGCTTCGCGATCCCGGATTCGGCGATGTCGGCCAAGTCTTCGACCCCTGGGTCTACCTGGGTTATATGGCCGCCCATACATCGGAAATTGCGCTTGGCACCGCCTCCATCGCCATCCCTTTGCACCATCCCCTGCACACGGCCAAGGCGTCAGCCAGCGTCGATCAGTTGAGCGCAGGTCGCTTGATTCTTGGGGTGGCGTCCGGCGACCGCCCGGTGGAGTTCTCGGCTTTTGGCGTCGATCCCGAAAGGCGCGGGGATATCTTTCGCGAGCACTACGCGGTGATTCGCCGAGCCCACAGCACCAGTTTCGAACCCATCCACTGGAGCGCCGGGGAAATGCGCGGCGCGGATCTGATTCCGAAACCGACCACCCAATTCATTCCAATGCTCGTGACCGGCAATAGCCGTCAGTCACTGGATTGGATCGCGCGCGAAAGCAACGGATGGATCAACTATCCACGCATACCGAACATGCAGAGACTGGTCGTGGAAGATTGGCGGCTGGAGGTCACGAAGCAATGTGGTTCCGTCTATAAGCCCTTCACTCAGTCGCTTTACATCGACCTTGATGAAAACCCGTCTACGCCACCCACTCGCATTCATTTGGGGTTCAAACTCGGACGTTACCATTTGCGTTTTTTGCTGGAGTCGCTTGAGGAAATCGGCGTCGATCACGTCATCCTGAATCTCAAATACGGAAAGCGCCCGGCAGCGGACGTTATTGAGGAGCTGGGTACTCACATCATTGCGCAATACGGTGCACAGCCAAGTCCGACAGCGCATTGATCTGTCGGCCACTCCTATCCCCGCAGGATGCTCACTGAGCATCCTGCGCCTCACGGTCCGGCGTTCACTGCACTGGATATTGCCCAGTACCAGCGCTCGCCCGGCAGACCGACCAACCGCTGTTTCCAGGGCAAAACGTTCGGCATCGCGTTAAGGCGCAGCAAGCGCCCTGCGTGGGGGAAGAAGTATTGTCAGATGGTTTTTTTCAGCCTATCTTGATTTATACCTATACAGACCATCCAACCACGTACAACTATTTCGCGATGGCTTGCCCTCACGTACATCGCTGCCGCGAGAAAAACAAAGCCGGCCATCGCCGTAAGACTCTCGTTGACGTCGTCAAAAGTCGAGCGTCAAGACCAGCCGGGGAAAACGATAAACCTGTACATATCCAGCCCACCGTACAAGCAAATGGTTCGAACATGGCCTTCGACACCTTTGCAATCAGGGAGCAAGGCAATGACGCGATTACTGCTGTTACTGACACTGATGCTCAGCATCGCAAGCTGCACCAGCGTGGACGTCGCCCGTTATGCCGATCAACAACCAGCCCTGGATCTGCATCGGTTTTTCAGCCAGCCCGTCAAGGCCTGGGGAATGTTTCAGAAGCGCAGCGGCGAAGTGACCAAGCGTTTCGAAGTCAATATCGTCAGCCGTCGCGAAGGCAACAACCTGATACTTGACGAGCGCTTTCTGTACAGCGATGGCACCCGCCAGCACCGCGTATGGACATTGACGCCCGAGGGCCAGGGACGCTGGAGCGGTCGCGCTGGCGATGTAGTCGGCGTTGCCCAAGGCCAGATGGCGGGCAACACATTTCACTGGCGCTATCGGCTGAACGTACCGGTCGACGATTCGACCTATGAAATGAGCATGGACGACTGGATGTACCTGATGGACGAGGACACGTTGATCAACCGCACCCGCATGTCCAAGTTCGGCGTGGAGGTCGGCCAGGTGACCTTGTTCTTCCGTCGCCAGAGCACCGAAGCAAGCCAATGAACCGCAAAATGAACACTATCCGCCGCTTGTGCCTGGTCCTGGGCGACCAGTTGTCCTTCGACCTCGCTTCCTTACAGGCACTCGATGCGGAGCGCGATACGGTGCTGCTGGTCGAGGTCATGGAAGAAGCCAGCCATGTGCCCCACCATCCACAGAAGATTGCTCTGATCTTCAGCGCCATGCGCCATTTCGCTCAGGCGTTGCGAGACCAAGACATACGTGTTGAATACGTGACCCTGGATGACCCGCAAAACAGCGGCTCGGTGCCGGGTGAACTAAATCGCTGGCAAGCGCTGTTGCAGGCCGAGCAAGTGCACATCACCGAGTGTGGCGACTGGCGGCTGGAGCTTTCGATGAAGGAATCCGGCTTGCCGATTCACTGGCACGCCGACACGCGTTTTCTGTGCAGTCGCGAAGAGTTCGCCGCCTGGGCCGAGGGCAAGAAACAGCTGCGCATGGAGTTTTTCTACCGTGAGATGCGGCGCAAGAGCCGCTTGCTGCTCAATGGTGACGGCTCGCCAGTGGGCGGCGCATGGAACTTCGATGCCGAGAATCGCAAGGCCCTGCCCAAAGGCGTCAAAGCGCCCTACCCGGTACGCTTCAATAACGACGCCATCACCCTCGATGTGCTGGCACTGGTCAAGGCGCGCTTCAGCCAGCACTACGGTGCGCTTGATGACTTCAACTATCCCGTCACCCATGCCGATGCGCAGGCACTCTGGGCGTACTTTCTCGATTATGGCCTGGCGGGGTTTGGCGATTACCAGGACGCCATGGCCAGTGACGAGCCGTTCCTGTTTCATGCGCGCATCAGCGCAGCGCTCAACATTGGCCTGCTGGATTTGCGGCAAATTTGCAGTGATGTGGAGTCGGCGTACTGGGCCGGCAGCGTTGCGCTCAATGCCGCCGAAGGCTTCATTCGGCAACTGATTGGCTGGCGGGAATATGTGCGGGGCGTGTACTGGCTGAAGATGCCGGATTACGCGCTGGGCAACTCTTTTGGCAACAGCCGGCCGCTGCCCGAGTTCTACTGGACGGGTGAGACGCAGATGAACTGCATGCGCCAGGCCATCGGGCAAAGCCTGCAGCATGCCTATGCGCATCACATTCAGCGGCTGATGGTCACCGGCAACTTCGCCCTGCTCGCCGGTATCGCGCCGAGCCAGATCTGCGAGTGGTATCTGGCGATCTACATGGATGCTTTTGACTGGGTCGAGCTGCCCAACACGCTGGGCATGGTCATGCACGCCGATGGCGGTTATCTCGGTTCCAAACCCTATTGCGCCAGCGGCCAGTACATCAATCGCATGTCGGATTACTGCCGCGGTTGCGCGTACAAGGTCAGCGAAAGCACGGTGGACAATGCCTGCCCATTCAACGCGCTGTATTGGCATTTCCTGATGCGCCACGGTGAGCTGCTGCGCGGCAATCAGCGCATGGCCATGATGTACAGGAACCTCGACCGCATGCCGCAAACCAGGCAACAGGCACTCTGGCAACGTGGCCAGGCACTGTTGGCGCGCCTGGATAACGGTGATTCGATTTGAAATCAGCGTTCACCCGAAGCGACCTTGCTCCATCAGTGAAACTTAACGACGACGCAACCTGTCAACGGATGAGCAACCACAGAGCCACACCGCTTCGCGCTGATGGTTGCACCTGACGGGCTTACCCACCCCATGAAAAACCTGACCAAGAAGGCGAGATGGACACCCTCAAACACCTTAGTCGCGAAGCGCTCGAATGCGAGGTCAAGCGATTACGCGCCGCGCTGCAGAGCAATGAAGTCGACATTGAGCGCGACATCACGGCGCGACTGCACGCCAGTCAAGCCGCGCTCGCCCGCAGTGAAGCGCGGCAGCGGGCGGTATTCGAAAGTGCCGTGGATTTTGCCATGGTCGTCACCGACCTTGCCGGGTACATCACCGAGTGGAACTGCGGCGCGACCAACGTGCTCGGCTGGTCTGCCGAAGAGGTTCGCGGCCAGAGCGCGGCCTGCTTTTTCACACCTGAGGACCGCGCTGCCGGCCGTGTAGAAGATGAAATGCAGCGCGCCCTTGGCGAAGGCCGTGCTTACGATGAGCGCTGGCATTTGCGCAAGAACGGCGAGCGATTCTGGGCCTCCGGCGAGCTGATGCCGCTTTACGATGCAGACCAGACTCACTTGGGTTTCGTGAAAATACTCCGCGACCGTACTCAGGAGCATCTCTACGGGCGCGCCATCATCGAAACAAAAGAACGCTATCGACTGGCCGTCATGGCGACCAGCGATGCGGTGTGGGACTGGGACCTGCAAACCAACCAGATCATCTGGAACCAGGCGTTGCAACAGGCGTACGGTTTCCCGCTGGAGAAGGTTGATCCCAGTGGCGACTGGCGGTTCGCGCGGATCCATCCGCAGGATCAGGCGCGGGTGCAGGCATCGATGCGCGCCGCCATCGAAGGCGACGGCACGACATGGAGCGCGGAGTATCGGTTCTGCTGTCAGGACGGCTCCTACGCCGAGGTGCTCGATCGCGGACACTTGATCCGCAATCCCGCCGGCCAGGCCGAACGCATGATCGGCGCGATGCTTGACCTGACGCGCTCGCGCAGTGCCGAAACGGCGCTGCGCCAGAGTGAGGAACGCTTCAGTACCATTCTGGAAACCATCGAGTCGGCGTTCGCTATCGTCAAAGTCAAATTCGACGCCAACGACGAGCCTGTCGACTACTACTTCGTCGAGGCCAACCCGGCGTTCGAGCGCCAGTGCGGGGTCAACCTGCGCGGTAAATGGGTCACCGAGTTCGCGCCCAATCTTGAACGCTTCTGGTTCGAAACCTACGGCCACGTGGCCAAGACCGGGGAACCGGCGAACTTCGAAAATTACGCCAATACCTTTGAACGCTGGTTCGATGTGCGCGCGGTGCGGGTCGGCGATCCGGCCGACCGGCAGATCGCGATCCTGTTCAACGACGTCACCGAGCGGCGCGCCGCCGAGGAACGCTTGCGCGCCAGCGAGGCAATCGCCCGGGAAAACGTCGAACGTGTGCAACTGGCCCTTGCCGCCGGCGCCATCATCGGCACCTGGCACTGGGACCTGCTGACCGACCGTTTTGCCATCGACGAAGGCTTCGCCCAGGTGTTCAACCTCGACCCGGCACTGGGGCGCGAAGGCCTCAGCCTCGAACAAGTGATCACCAGCGTGCACCCCGACGACCGCGATAGCCTGACCATGGCAATCGACGAAGCCATTGGCCGCGGTGGCGCCTATTCCCATCAGTACCGTGTACGGCGCGAGGACGGCAGATTCCAGTGGATCGAAGCCAACGGACGCGTTGAGTGTGCAGATGACGGAGTTCCCCTGCGGTTTCCCGGCGTGCTGATCGACGTCGAGGAGCGGCGCACCGTCGAGGCGGAGCGCGACCGGGCTCTTGCCGCGTTGCGTTCGCTCAACGACACCCTCGAGCAACGGGTTTCATCGCGCACTTCCGAGTTGATGCAGGCAGAGGAAAAACTGCGTCAGTCGCAGAAGATGGAAGCGGTCGGCCAGCTGACGGGAGGCCTCGCTCACGATTTCAACAACTTGTTGGCCGGCATTTCCGGCGCACTGGAGCTGATGGGCGCGCGGATCAATCAGGGCCGTTTGAACGAAGTCGACAAGTACATGGTGACCGCCCAGGGCGCGGTCAAGCGAGCCGCCGCCCTTACCCACCGCCTGCTGGCGTTCTCCAGACGCCAGACCCTCGATCCACGACCGACCGACGTCAACACACTGATGACCGGCATGACCGAGCTGATCCAGCGCACCGTGGGCCCGAGCATTCTCCTGGAAACCATTGGCTCGCCCGTGCTTTGGCCGACACTTGTGGATGCCAGTCAACTGGAGAACGCGCTGCTCAATCTGTGTATCAACGCGCGCGATGCAATGCCCGACGGCGGACGCATCACCATCGAGACGGCCAATCGCATCATGGATGCCGAGATCGCCGGCGCGCTGGACATGCCCGAGGGCGAGTATGTGTGCCTGTGCGTCACCGATACCGGCACCGGCATGTCGGCCGATGTCATCGCCAAGGCCTTCGACCCGTTCTTTACCACCAAGCCGCTGGGCCAGGGCACGGGGCTGGGCTTGTCGATGATCTACGGGTTCGCCAAACAGTCCGGCGGCCAGGTGCGCGTGCACTCGCAGGTCGACCGGGGCACCACGATGTGCATCTACCTGCCTCGTCACCGTGGCGATCCCGTGCAGAGCCACGATGACAAGCACATCGCACCGGCGGTGGTGCCCAAGGCCAGCGAGACCATTCTGGTGGTGGACGACGAGCCGACGGTGCGCGCGCTGCTGACCGATGTGCTTGGCGATCTCGGCTACAACTTGCTTGAGGCGGGCGACAGCGTTGCCGGGCTGAAAGTGTTGCAATCAAACGTGCATATCGACCTGCTGATCACCGATGTCGGCCTGCCGGGTGGCATGAACGGTCGGCAGCTGGCCGACGCCGGCCGGGAGATCCGCCCGAACCTGACGACCCTCTTCATTACCGGTTACGCGGAGAACGCAGTAATCGGCGCCGCCCAACTGGGCCCGGGCATGCAGGTGCTGACCAAGCCGTTCGCGGTCGATACGCTGGTGGCGCGGGTCAGTGAACTGATGTGCTCAAGATCCGAATGAACGACCGCTGCGGCGGAACAAACCAGGCAAACGGGCTGCGGCCAAGGAGTGTGAAATGGTGACTTTCCTGATTTTTCTGATCGCGTGCGGTGCGGCGGCAACCACCGGCATGGTTTTCAAGCCCGGCCAATGGTACGCGCAGCTCAACAAACCGAAGTTCACGCCACCCAACTGGGTGTTTCCGGTGGCCTGGACGACGATCTACCTGCTGCTGGCCTGGGTTGGCTATCGCTTGACCATGATTCCCGGCAGCGAACAGGTGCTGGCATTGTGGGCGGCGCAGATTGCCCTGAACACACTGTGGACGCCTGTGTTCTTCGGCGCGCAGCGGATCGTTGCCGCGATGATTATTCTCGTACTGTTGTGGCTGGTCGTCGCCGTGATGGTGGTCCTGGCCCTGCGCCTGGATGTGATCACCGGGTTGATCCTGTTTCCTTATCTGGCCTGGCTGTGTGTTGCTGCGGCGCTTAATTTTTCGATCATGCGCAACAACCGGGTGGGTCTCGGCTCATGACCGTACTCCAGGCGCATGAAGCACCGCTCAAATTCGATAGTACTGGCGATACCAACTCACAAACTGCGCCACACCCTCTGCAACTTCCACTCGCGGAGAAAACCCGATCCATTGTTCCAATGCCGAAACATCAGCCCAGGTCTTGATGACATCGCCGGCCTGCATCGGCAACAGATTGCGCTGGGCTTTTATGCCCAGTGCCTGTTCGAGGCAGTCGACGAAATCCAGTAACGCGACCGGTTTGCCGCGCCCCAGGTTGAAAATCCGGTTGACGCCACTCGCCTCCTTCTCCGGCGCTGGCGGTTTCAGACACAGGCGGACGATGCTTTCGACAACGTCATCGACGTAAGTAAAGTCCCGCGCCATCTGACCCTGGTTGTAGATGTCGATCGGTCGTCCCTGAAGAATGGCTTCGGTAAATTTGAACAGCGCCATATCCGGCCTGCCCCAGGGCCCGTAAACCGTGAAAAAGCGCAGGCCGCTGGCCTTCAAGCCGTAGAGATGGCAATAGCTGTCGGCGAGAAGCTCATTGGCGCGCTTGGTGGCGGCATACAGCGAGACAGGGTGCTCGACCGCATCATCGACGCTGTATGGCAACTTGCTGTTGGCCCCGTATACCGAGCTGCTCGACGCGTAGATCAGATGCGCGGGCGGATAATGTCGGCAGGCTTCCAGCACATTCAGAAACCCCACCAGGTTCGATTGCGCATAGGCATCCGGGTTGTCGAGCGAATAGCGCACACCCGCCTGAGCGGCCAGATGCACCACCTCGGTGAAATCGTGCGCTTTGAATAACGCCATCAAGGCAGGCTTGTCGACAATATCCAGTGTTTCAAAACTGAAACTCTGCAGACTGCTCAACTGTTCAAGCCGCGACTGTTTGAGATCCACACTGTAGTAATCGTTAAGGTTGTCGATACCGACAACTTCCTGGCCTTGCTGCGCCAATCGTTTGACCGCGTGATAGCCGATAAAGCCCGCAGCGCCTGTAACAAGAACGGTCATAATCCCTGCTCCACACAAGCCGACAGGCGATAAGTTATAGCGCTGGATGACTTATTCAGTCCAGGTTTTATAACAGCACCCAATAGTGGGGAAAGCTTTCGATCTAAATAATAGTCGCGACCATAACAGGCAGAAAAAGTTTCTACCGTTCAGCCAAAAGAATAAGTCATTAAAAAACAGTTAGTTATCCATCGGCAAAAGCATTACTGGATGGATGGCGTGTTTTTTGACTGCTAACGTTTGACAGACCAGAAAGACTGGCCGATAACTACCAAGGTTGATTTTTTGCAGGGCGCGAGCAGTTACTTACTCGCGCCCTGTCGCTTCAGGGACAACTACTTAGTTACCTAACCTTAAGCCTGCATGAACAGACCGTGCGGTAGCTTTGCCCTCTAAAAAGTTGAACCGATGACTCCTCCAGAGGTGCCGCATAACAGAGCGAAACTTCACTGCTCGATGCACACCAATGAAACACTTTGTGATTCATGTTTGAAACACTTCAATAACCCATAATAAAAAAGCACTTTCGCTGACTGCCCTTACTTAGCCCTCAATAGAGCTTCTGCCTGCCATAAACTTTCGATCATTACAGAGTTTACCAGCATGCCAGTCATCAGCTCGGACCACCCCAATTGGTACCTTTTGCAATGCAAGCCACGTCAGGATGAGCGTGCTCATCTCAATCTGCTTCAACAGAATTACGTGGTCTTTCATCCCCAACTCGTCAGCGAGCGCATTATTCGCGGAAAACGCCAGCGAGTGCACGAATCCCTCTTTCCTGGATATTTGTTCATCCAGCTCAGTCGTGACGACAACTGGGCACCCTTGCGTTCCACCCGAGGGGTCAGTCGCTTTGTCGAATTCAATCATGGTCCCGCGACCGTGCCTGAGCACGTCATCGAGCATCTGCGTACGCGTTGCATCGAATCAATGACGTCGGAGCCGGATGAAGCGCTGAAACCCGGAGAGAATCTACAGATTGTCAGCGGCCCGCTCGCGCCACTGGAGGGCGTGTTCCTCGGATTGCACGGAACCGACCGCGTGATGATCCTCCTGCAGTTTCTCAACCGTGAGCAGCCTGTCTGCCTGCCATTGAGCGTGATTGAACGACAACAAGCCGGTTTTCACCCCTACAACTAACGACTTGCCTTATATGCCCTTGCTCAGGAGCTATAACATGGCTTTGAAGTCACGATGCCCTGTCGCGCTGATGATGGCCTGTCTCTATCCCGAAATGGCCTGGAGCATCAATCCGCAAGCCATTGATGTGTATGGATTCGACTTCACGCCATCGTTCCTGTTTTCAGAAAGTTATGACGACAACTTTCGCGAACTGGAAAACAGCAAACAGTCCTCCATGGTCACCAAGCTGGCGCCTTCTTTCGAGCTCAAGGCCGAGGATCGCAACAGTGCCACGCGACTGATCTGGCAACCCACTCGCTACATTTATCACGACGAGTCGGATGCCTCGAACACGGCACAACGCGTGCGTGCCGACAGCATCATGGAGTTCACTGACCGGCATCGTCTGAAGCTCGACGCCGAGTACCGCAAATGGGAGCGCACGGAATCGACGGCGGTCGAAGGCATCAACGACAAGCTCAACAACAAACGGGTGGGCGGTCTCTACACCTTCGGGGCGAAAAGCGCTGACAACCAAATCGATCTCGGGGCCAGTTACGCACAACTGCGCTACGACAACGCCGATGGCATCAACGACGACAAGGAACGCAATACCACTGCCCTGACGAGCACCTGGTATCACCGCATCGGCAGCAACACCCGGGGTCTTGTCGAATATAACCACACCGACTTTGATTACCAGCAGGCCAACAGCCCGCGCAGCAGTAAATCCGACGCCGTCATGGCCGGTGCCGTATGGGATTTCACGGCACGCACGACGGGTAAAGTCCGCGTCGGTTACGAGAAAAAGAACTTCGACAACAGCGAATCCAAAGACCTCGACAACCCGACCTGGCAAGTCGATCTGCAATGGAAACCGCGGACCTATTCGACATTCACCTTCGTCGCTCGCCAGGCCCTCGCCGAGGGTGACGACGGCGCTGATGCCGTGAAGTCGACCTTCACCCAGGTCGGCTGGCGTCACGGCTGGACTGAACGGATTACTACCGTGGCCCAAGCCGGTTACGGGCGTTATGTCTACGAAGGCCAAAGCCGTACCGACAATCTTCAGGACTACAACCTGGCCGTGGTGTACGCCATGCGCCGTTGGCTGGATATTGAACTGGGTTATCGATATCGCGACAACGATTCCGATGCCGACAACGAAAGCTTCACCCGCAACGTGTTCCAGATCAGCTTCAACGTCAGCCTTTAAGAGGGTCTCGACATGAACACTCGCACACTTGTCCTTTTGTTCGCGTTGTTTCTCTTGCCTCACGTCCATGCGGCAGATCCTGCCACGCAATACAAACTCGCTGCCGGCGACGTGTTGCGAATCATCGTTTTCGGTGAACCGGAGTTGAGCATCAAAAAGATCCGACTCAGCGATGCCGGCACCTTCTCCTATCCGTTTCTGGGAGAGATTTCCGCCAAGGGACTGACCCCCAGCCAGGTCGAGAAAATCATCGTCGACGGGCTCAAGCAGGGTTATCTGATCGACCCGAAAGTCAGTCTCAGCCAGATTGAATACCGCTCGTTCTACATCAATGGCGAAGTGAAAAAGCCCGGCAGCTATCCGTTCGTGCCCGGACTGACACTGGAAAAAGCCATTGCACTGGGCGGTGGTTTGACCGAGCGGGCCTCGATGAAGCGAGTGACCATCTTGCGCAGCGAGAGTGGCGAAAGCGTCACCGATAACATTTCACGCAGCACCACGATCGCCCCCGGCGACACCATTTCCATTGCACAAGGCTTTTTCTGATCATGGACAACAGCCCAAGCAACTACGTCGAACGTCCTCTTCAAGCGCATCTGCATCCGCAGCACGCCGAAGACAAGGACACCCTGGATCTGCTCAATCTGTGGAGGATCATCTGGCGCGCCAAGTGGCGCATCGGCTGGCTGGTGCTGCTGAGTTGCGTATTGGCGGCCGTGGTGGTCTCCAATATCACGCCGCAATACATTGGCAGCACCACCCTGCTGTTCAACGACAAAACACCTCCGCTGATGTCGTTCCAGCAAGTCAAGGACTCAGGCGGCAACGCCACAGATTACTTGCAGACTCAGCAGGCGCTCCTGCAATCGCGGGACCTCGCCGAACGCGCGGTGAAAAAACTCGGGCTGACGACTCACCCGGTCACCGATCCGCGCCAGCAGCCAAAGTCCTGGTTTGCGCCGCGCCAATGGCTGGCCGATCTGGACCTTGATCAATGGATCCCGGGGCTAGGTCGATATCTACCGCAAAAGAAAGAGCCACTCACTGAAGCAGACGTTTTCAACCAGGTCACGCAGAACCTCATGCTGCACACCAGCGTCAAGTTCGTTGGCAAAAGCCAGTTGCTCGAAATCGAAGTCGAGTTGCCAGACCCTGTTCTGGCAGCGGCGGCGGCCAACGCACTGGCTCAGGGCTTTACCGACAGCCAGCTCGATACCAGCGAGAAATCGTCGCAAACCACCACGGCCTGGATGAACACGCGTCTGATCAAGCTGCGCGACAACCTGCGTGCGGCCGAGAAAAAACTCCAGGGTTACCGCGAAGAACAAGGTCTTGTGGATGTTGGCGGCGTTGCCACCATCAGCGCCAACGAACTGGAAATGACCGGCAACCGCATGGTCGACGCCCGACGCAACCGCGCTGAAGCCGAGAGCGAGTACCGGCAGGCGAAGGCCCTGGGCAACGGCGACCTGAGCCGACTGTCCAGCGTGCCGGCGGTCTTGAGCAACCCTCTGGTGCAGAAATTCCAGGCCGATCGCGCGGTGGCCCAGGCCAAGGTTGATGAACTGGCCGGGCGCTATGGTCCGAAGCACCCCAGCCTGATCTCCGCACAAACCGAGTTGCGCACCGCCACCACCAGTCTGCAATTGCAGGTGCAGCAAGTGGTGGCCGGTATCGAGCGGCAATACCAGCTCGCCACGGCGAGTGAAGCGTCGCTGCGTCAGTCCTTCAACAGCAACAAGGCGCAAATCCAGGACATCGCGCGCAAAGAGTTCCAGTTGCGCGAATTCCAGCGTGAAGTCGACAGCACGCGCGCGCTGTATGAAACCTTCGTCACACGCCTGAAAGAAACCACGGCCACCGCCGACATGGACTCGACGAAAGTGCGCATCGTCGACCCGGCCATCGTTCCCGTCGACGCGAGCAAACCGCGCAAGACATTGATTGTCGCGATCGTCGGGCTGATTGCAGCGGTGATCGGCGTCGGTTTGGCACTGCTCTTCGAGAGTCTGAGCAATACCTTCAAAACCGATGAATCGATCGAGAGCGTGTTGAATGTTCCACTGCTCAGCGTCGTGCCGCTGGTGATAAAGAAAAGTCGTCGGCAACTGGCGCGCCTGTTCGAGGACAACGACAACCCGCGCTTTTCCGAGACCATTCGCAACCTGCGCACCTGGCTGATGCTGCAAAGCAGCGAAAAACCGTCACAAGTGGTGCTCGTGACCTCCACGGTTGCCGGCGAGGGTAAAAGCACCATCGCCACCAACCTCGCCAGTTCGCTCACGCCGCTGGAACGCGTGCTGCTGATCGATGCCGACATGCGTCAGCCAACCCTGTCGCTGAACTTCGATTTTCCGCCGGACAGCCCCGGACTGGCGAATGTCATTGCCGGCACGGCCAGACTTGAAGACTGCATTGTTTCAGTGGGCAATCTGGACATGCTGCCGGCCGGGAAGGTCTTGCCGCCGTCGCTGGATATGTTCGTTGCGCCACGCCTGCCGTCCCCTGGCGATCCGCTCAACCCGGTTCAGCCACCGCCACAGGATTTGCTCAGCTCGCCGCGCATGGCGCGCATGCTCGAGGCGCTCAGGTCACGTTATCGCCACATCATCATTGATTCTCCCCCAGCGGAGATGATCAGTGACGCGCTGCTGCTGGCAAAACATTCGGACGCGGTGATCTATGTCGTCAAGGCTGACAGCACCTCGATCAGCCAGGTTCAGCGAGGGATTGCCATGTTGCAACAAAGCCATGTGCCGGTCTTCGGCACGGTGCTCAACCAGGTCGACCTGCGCAAGGCGCGCAAGTACGGCTACCACCACTCCCGGGCGTTCTATAACTACGATTTCGCGCCCAGGTAACCATCGGGCGCATACGCCCGCCGCTACGCCCTCTTCTGCCAACGCACCACTCGCTTCACCTCCGCCGAGCTACGGAAAAGCCATCGGGAGGCACGCCGTGCCTGCTCGATTCGCGCTGATGCATGAATGCTGTCTCGAGGTTAAGCCCATGACATCGCTCTATACCGCTCACATGACACACCGCCGAGGCCTGACGTTCTGGGGCCAGTGGCTTTGCGCGCTGTCGCTGGTGACGGCGCTGTTGATATTGCTCGTGCATTGGCGCGTCGGCAGTCTGACCAGCGAATACCGCATCCTGATCATTCTGACGGTGCTCGGCTCGGTGCCGATCTACAGCGTGATGCAGGTCTACCACAAGCGCCATGGCCTGCTGGTCGGGCTCGGCAGATTGCTGGCCGGGTGGTTGACCCTGCTGGCCGTACTGGCGGCGATTGCGTTCTTCACCCAGACCAGCGCCATTTATTCACGCCAGGTGATCATGGTCTGGGCGGTGCTGGGTTTCGTGGTTCAGGCCTTGAGCTTTCTGCCCCTGCATTACCTGGCCCGCCTGTACTCGCGCAAGGTCTGCAACGGACGCCGTTCGGTGATCATCGGTACCTGCCCGACGGCCCATGAACTGGCGAAAAAACTGTCCCGACCGAACCGCGCGCTGGTGCTGGGCTTCATTGCCGCCGAGGACAGCTGTGGCCCTGCCCCCAGCATTCTGCCGTTGCTCGGCCACGTTTCCGCCATCCGCGAGATCATCACGGGCCAGGAAGTGCGCCGCGTCTATATCGTGCTGCCGATGGCCCATGCCGCCACCATCGAAGCGCTGTACATCGACCTGCTGGACATGAACGTCGACGTGGTGTGGATCCCGGATTTCGGCAGCATGGTGCTGCTCAACCATTCGATCTCGGAAATCGAGCGAATGCCGGCCATCTACCTCAACGAGAGCCTGATCAGCTCGCACCCTGCCAGCCTGTTTTGCAAGGATCTGTTTGAACGCAGCCTTGCCGCCCTGGCGATTATCCTGCTCAGCCCGGTGCTGCTGGTGGTGGCCATCGCCGTCAAGCTGACCTCCGCCGGCCCGGTGCTGTTCAAGCAGAACCGTCACGGTTGCAACGGCGAAGTGATCAAGGTCTGGAAGTTTCGCTCGATGCACGTCCACGACGACCAGCAGGTTCGGCAGGCCACCCGCAACGATGATCGCCTGACGCCGATCGGCGGTTTTCTGCGCCGCAGTTCCATCGACGAATTGCCACAACTGTTCAACGTGCTGTCCGGCCGCATGGCGCTGGTCGGCCCGCGTCCGCATGCCGTCACCCACAACCTTTATTACACCGGCAAGGTGCGCGCCTACATGGCCCGGCATCGCCTCAAGCCGGGGATCACCGGGCTGGCCCAGATCACCGGCCATCGTGGCGAAACCGAGACCGTGGAAAAGATGCAGCTGCGCGTCGCCCAGGACCTCAACTACATCAACCAGTGGTCGCTGTGGCTCGACATCAAAATCCTCATCAAGACCCCCTTCACCCTGTTCTCGAAAAACATCTACTAAGCCCGCCCCAACTCTGCCGTCCCCTGCCCGACCGTTGATAACCGTCACCACGATCTGAGGTTCGACCATGAATGTGAGCGTATTCGGTATTGGTTACGTAGGCCTTGTCCAGGGAGCTGCATTGGCCGAGGTCGGGCACAACGTGCTCTGCGTCGACGTCGATGCCGGCAGGGTCGAGGCGCTGAAAGAGGGCACGCTGCCGATCTACGAGCCGGGCCTGAAAAGTCTGGTGCGCGACAACTACCAAAGCGGCCGGCTGCGGTTCGGCACAGACCTGGTGGACGCCGTTCACCATGGCGATGTGCTGTTGATCGCCGTCGGCACACCGCCCGACGAAGACGGTTCGGCGGATCTCCAATACGTGCTGAGCGTGGCGCAGACCATCGCGCTGAACATGGACCGGCACCAGATCATCGTCGACAAATCCACCGTGCCCGTCGGTACGGGCGATCGGGTGCGAGCCTGTATCGAGCAAGTATTGGCCGACAACGGTCGCGGCGATCTGACGTTCGACGTGGTTTCAAACCCGGAATTTCTCAAGGAAGGCTGCGCGGTCGAGGACTGCATGCGCCCGGACCGGATCATCATCGGCACCGACAGCCCGCGTGCCGAAGAGGTCATGCGCGAACTGTATGAACCGTTCAATCGCAGCCGCGAAAAAATCATTGTCATGGACGTTCGCAGCGCCGAGCTGACCAAGTACGCCGCCAACTGCATGCTGGCGACCAAGATCAGCTTCATGAACGAAATGGCCTGCCTCGCCGAAAGGCTCGGCGCCGACATTGAAAAAGTGCGCCACGGCATCGGCGCCGACCCGCGCATCGGTTACCAGTTTATCTACCCAGGTCTGGGCTACGGCGGCTCGTGCTTTCCCAAAGACGTGAAAGCGCTGATACAGGCGGCCGACGCTGTCGACATTGACGCCCGGGTGCTCAAGGCCGTGGAGGCGCGCAACCAGGAACAGAAAGCCAGCCTCTACCGCAAGGTATTCGATCACTTCGACGGCCGCCTTCGCGGCAAGACGTTTGCCCTGTGGGGGCTGAGTTTCAAACCCAATACCGACGACATGCGCGAAGCCCCCAGCCGGGTACTGATGGAGGCTTTGTGGCAAGCCGGCGCCAGCGTGCAGGCGTTTGATCCCAAAGCCATGGAAGAGGCCCAGCGCCTTTACGGCTCGCGCGACGACCTGACGCTGACAGGCACCAAGGAAGCGGCGCTGAAAAATGCCGACGCCCTGATCATCGTCACCGAATGGCAATCGTTTCGGGCACCGGACTTCGACCAGCTCAGCCGGTTGCTCAAACAGCCGTTGATTTTCGACGGGCGCAATCTGTTCGATCCGCAGCGTTTGAGCAAACGTGGGTTCACCTACGTCTCCGTGGGTCGGCAGACCCCTTCAGTTCTCTGAGAGGAGCCGCGCCATGTTCAAACTGGAGATAGTCGGCCACTACTCGGCGAAATTGCTGGAGGCCAACCAGGCCTATTCCTTCATCAACTTTGCCTCGATCGGCAGTTTTTTCGAGCAGAACCCGAGCAGCGTTGCCTATTTTTGCGACGGCATGCTGATGTCAACCTTCATGTCTCGCATCACCGGCAGACCGATTGGCCGGGTCAGCTTCGACTTCACCTCGATAGCCGACGTCGTGCTGCGCAGCGCCGAGCAACAGGGCAAACGCGTCTATTTCGTCGGCGCCCGACAAGCCGAACTCGACCTGTTCATCAGCAAGATCAAGAGCCTTTATCCGCAACTGAGCATCGCCGGCTATCACAACGGCTATTTCGACGCTGCCCAGGCCGAAGACATTCGGTACGACATCTGTCGCAGCGCAGCGGACATTCTGATCGTCGGCCTGGGCGCCGGACGGCAAGAGCAGTTCGAGCAGGATGCCCTGCGCGCAGGCTTTCGCGGGGTCGCCTTCAGCTGTGGCGGGTTCATCCGCCAGGAAGCTTTGGCCACGCGGCAGTACTACCCGGCGCTGATCAATCGCCTGCACTTGCGCGCGTTCTATCGCATGTACCGCGAGCCCCACACGATCAAACGCTACCTCATCGATTACCCAAGCAACTTCCTGCACCTGCTGAACATGATCGTTCGACACAAAGTCGCCATCAGCGTTGGGGAATGACCATGCACATCCTGTTTACCCTCAAGGATTTCAAGCCCGGCGGTGGCGTCGAGCGCGTTCAGCAGCGGCTGTCCGAGCAGTTTCTCAAGGACGGTCGGCGGGTGAGTTTTTTCGTCATGAACGCAGACATGCCCGACACCCGGGACATTCAATGCTACAGCGGTGGCGGCAACGGCCTCGTCGGCCTGTTCAAGTCCATCGTTTTGCTGCGCCGGCTCATACGGCACGAAGGTGTCACCCATCTCATTTCCGCCAAGGAGCAGGCCAACCTCTGCACGTGGTTCGCCACCCTGGGCAGTGCCTGCAAGGTCATCTACAGCCGCCATGCGACCCTCGATTGCAGCGAACAGAAAACCGGCCCCTCAAGCCTGCGCTTTCTCTACGCCTTGTACCTGTGTGGCAGCGGCAAGGTGGTGACGGTGTCCTCGGCGTTGCGCCAGACCCTCGCAGACGCCGTGCCCTGGGGGCGACAGCGCATCCGTTATTGCCCCAACGCGGTCGTCACCGATCAACTGTTTCAAGCCGCCCGGGCGCCCCGGCCCGCCGACTTGCCCCGCAACTACTGGCTGAGCCTGGGGCGTCTGGTCGAACCCAAAGGGTTTCATCTGCTGCTCGATGCCTACGCCTTGGCG
This sequence comes from Pseudomonas sp. IT-P2, assembly GCF_949767575.1. NCBI lineage: Bacteria > Pseudomonadati > Pseudomonadota > Gammaproteobacteria > Pseudomonadales > Pseudomonadaceae > Pseudomonas > Pseudomonas sp. IT-P2. The sequence goes on from NZ_CATKQA010000011.1 coordinate 711,061, forward strand.
CTGCGCAGCGCGGCGCTGCCGGATCTGGTGATCGTCGGTGATGGCCCGTTGCGCGAAGCCTTGGTCACCCAGGCCAGGCAATTGGGTATCGCACAACGGGTGCATTTCAGCGGGTTCATGAGCAATCCCTATCCCGTGCTCAGGCACGCCCGACTGTTCATTCTGAGTTCCCTGCAAGAAGGCATGCCGACCGTGCTGATCGAGGCGTTGGCGCTGGGCACGCCGGTGCTGGCCTGCGATTGCGAGACCGGGCCCAGAGAACTGCTGGACCACGGCCGACTCGGTCAACTGGTGATCGTCAACGACGTACAGGCACTGGCCGAGGGAATGCTGCGCAACCTGATCTCAAGTCATGCCATCGCCCCCGGCGAAGAGACGCTCACTGCCACCCTGCGCCCGTACACCAGTCAGTACGCGGCGCAGGCGTACTACCAGGTCTGGAATCAATGAAAAAGTTACTGATCATCCTCCATGACCTCAGCGCCGGCGGTGCTGAAAAAATGATGGCGCGCCTGGCCAAAGCGCTGGTGGATGCAGGCAACGACGTGACCTTGCTGATGCTCACCGGCGGTGGCCTTCACGCAGCGCATCTCGATCCGCGTGTGAAAAAAGTCGAATTGCACAGCCCGCGCAGCGTCCGTGCGGTGCCGGCACTCACGCGATTTCTGCGTGACAATCGCTTTGACGCCCAGCTGGCAGCCCTCACCCACGTCAACGTGGTGGCGATCATCGCGGCGGCACTGTCCGGCACGCTGGCCCGGCTGCACGTCAGCGAGCGCAATGCCTTTTCCCATGACCGGCACGTGAATCCCGATTTGATGGTGCGCATCGCTTATCGGGTGGCGCCCCTGCTGTACAGGCTGATTCCCAACCCGGTGATCTGCGTTTCACGCGGTGTCGCCCAGGACCTGGTCGATACCACCCTCGCCCGGCGCCAAGACGTGACCATCGCCGACAATCCGGTGCTCGACAACGACTTTCGCGAGAAGACACCGGGACCGCCCCGCCACCGCTGGCTGCTGGAAAAGTCCGGCACCGTGATAGTCGCCGTGGGGCGCCTGGCGCCACAAAAAGGTTTCGACACGCTGATCACAGCGTTCGCCGCACTGCCGGATCAGCATGCCCGCCTGATTATTTTTGGCGAAGGCGTCCTCAGGTCCGAACTGCTTGAACAGGCGAAACAGCTGGGGGTGGCGGAACGCTTCGATCTGCCGGGCTATGCCAACGATCCCCTGGCAGAAGTGGCCGCAGCCGATTGCTTCGTGCTGTCGTCGCGTTTCGAGGGCAGCCCCAACGCGCTGGTCGAGGCGTTATCCACGGGTACGCCGGTGGTGGCGACCCGCTGCCCCCATGGTCCGCAAGACATCCTCCTCGGCGGTCTGGTGGCGCCGCTGGTTGCTGTAGATGATCCGATCGCCCTGGCGCAGGCCATCGCCGAGCAACTGTCCATATCCCGCGATCTGCAGCGTCAGTCACGCCTCGATGCGGCCGCGCGATTCATGAGTGCCAGCGCGGTGCAGACCTACCTCAAAGCGTTGATCGGGAGTCCGTCATCATGAGCACACTGACGATCAGGTATTCGACGTTACGGGACGCCTTCACCGTGTTCGGCATCCTGTTCTACATCCAGGTGATTACCTTTGTCCTGGGTCTGGGCAGTGCCGCGAGCTTCGGCGATATCAACAAGGACCTCGAAGGCAATGTCGCCAATCAGGTCTGCGGCCTCATCACGCTGCTGGTGCCGTTGTTCTTTTTCATCCGCAACAAGGTGTTCCTCAGCAAGACCTTTTATCGCAGCAATTTCTTTCTGCTGGTGTTCCTGCTCTGTGTCATCGCATCGATCGGCTGGTCCCACGACCCGATGCTCAGTCTCAAACGGTTTATCGCCCTGCTCGGCGTGGTGTTTTTTGCAGGCTTCATTGCCTATAACTACTCCCTTGAAAAAATCGCCTTCATGCTCGGCTGCGCCATCGGCATCGCGGCGTTGATCGGGTTGTTGCTCGCCGTGGTCATGCCTGAAGTGGCGTTTCTCTCCGGGGGCATTCGCGACGGCGCGTTCAAAGGTGTTTTCGCCGAAAAGAATGCCGGCGCCCGACTCAATGCGATCGCCATCATGCTGTTGCTGCCGATGATCCGGCAGCGCAATCGCTGGGCGCTCTTCTGTTCGTTCTTTTCGCTGGTCGCGATCCTGCTTGCCCAGTCAGCCACCGGCGTGGCGCTGATCATTTCCGGCACGATCAGCTACTGGTACTTCCTCACGATGATCCGCCTGGGCATCAATCGCTCACAGTTGCTGTTCCTCGGATGCACCCTCCTTTACCTGCTGGTTTGCCTGTTTCTGTACAGCAACTTTGCGGTGCTGCTGGAAATGGCCGGGCGCGATCCGTCACTGACCGATCGGACCCTTATCTGGGAACTGCTCGCGCCTTTCATCGACAGCCAGTTACTCAAGGGCTACGGCTTCGGCGCCTTCTGGGCAAGTCCCGATGCCGATGCGTTCATCACCCGCTGGGGTTACATCGGCAACGCCCACAGCGGCTACATGGAGACCCTGCTCAACGGCGGCCTCATCCAGTTGACGGCGCTGGCATTGATGTTGGGTGAGGCACTGTTCAAGCAATACCGCGCGGTGACGGCGAATCAGGCAGCCCGGTTTCGTGCCAGTGCGCTGGTCATCATCGGCCTGTTCGCCGTCACCAATTATGTGGCGTACGTGATTCCCAACTACCGCTCCGCCGAGTTTCTGGTGTTCTGCACCCTGGCCCTGACCTTCCGGCACCACCACGCGACCTACCCCGAATCCTCACCGGCAGCGCTGCGTCAGCGCTCGTCGGGCCGCGCACTACCGCGCGATTCCGCCCGCGCGTAACCCAAGGAGAATCACCGTGCCAAACCAAGCTCCCCGTTCAGCAGATTCAGTGTGCGTCATCATTCCGATGTACAACGGCGCCGACAGCATCGAGCAGACACTGACCTCCCTGGCCCGGCAAACCCGACTGCCCGATCACGTCATCGTCATCGACGACGGGTCCACCGATGACGGACCACAGCGGGTCAGAGACTTTGTCGCGCCGTTTCGCTTGACGCTGTTACAGCAACCCAACGAAGGCCAGGCCAGCGCCCGTAATCATGGGATGCGGCACTCCGCAGAGACGTTTGTGGCGATGCTCGATGCCGATGACCAATGGCATCCGCGGAAGCTGGAATTACAGCTGGCACTGTATGACGAGCTCACGCGACAGGGTCGACCGGTGGGGCTGATCGACTGCTACGCGCAAGTCAATTACAGCGACGGCAGACGCCAGCGGGACGACCGGTTGAAGAACGGCAGGCATTTCTACGATTTCATCCACGCCAACGTCGTCAATGGTGTCTCCACCGCGCTGGTCAAGCGTGACGTGATCATGCAACTCGGCGGCTTCGATGCCAGCCTGCGTTATTCCGAAGACCGCTTCATGTGGACCCGGATCGCCGAACACTGGGAGATCCACACGGTGCCGGAGGTGTTGCTGGAGCGCACGGTCAATGGCGGCAACATGACCGCGAATCCGAAAAAGTACTACCAGAACAAAATCCGCTTCATCGAGGTGTACCTCGCCCGCTACGGCGCGCAGCTGACCCGGCAGCAGCGGATCGATTTCGTGCTGGGCAACCACACCGATTTTCTCGAGGCGTTTTCCCGACGTGGCGAGCACGACCAGGTCCTCGGCGTGTACCGGCGAATGCTGGATTGCTCCTGGCAGGCCCTGATCTTCGCCAGCGGCAAACCGACCTTGCGCTACCTGTATGCCCGCGCCAGAACCTTGCGCAAGGCAACGGCGTCAACCACGGCTCATTGATCCGGAATCCGCCATGGCCAACCACCGTCTGACGACATTGACCTGGATCTTCACCGAGAAATTCGGCCTGATCCTGCTGTCGATGATTACCTTTGTCGCCTACGCCAGGCTGCTGTCGCCTGCCGAGCTGGGTGTGGGCACGGTAATCATCGCCATCGTCGAGTTGATCGGTCTGGTGTACTCCTCGGTGCTCGAAGACCCGCTGGTCCGGCTTGAGCGACTGGAGGACAAGCACATCAGCACCGCCTACTGGGCGGCGGTGCTGGTCAGTCTGGCGAGCATTGGCGTCATTTCCGGCGCGGTCATGCTGTACACCCCCGACCCGCTGCTGCAATGGATGACGGCGATAGCCTCGATAAAGATCCTGTTCACCATGATGGCGCGGGTCTATGTGGCGCAGATGCGCCGCAGCGGTAACTTCAAGATGCTGGCTTCGCGCACGTTGCTGGGCAAAGTGGCGGGTGGTGTCGGCGGGATTGCCGTGGCGCTTTGGGGACTGGGTGCGTGGGCGGTCATTGCCCAGGCGCTGATCATGGAACTGGTGTCGATCATTGTGTTGATGCGCGCAGACCCACGCCACATCCCCTTTCACATCGACGGCCCGATCCTGCGCGAGTTGTTGAGGTCAGGCGCACCGGTTGCCGTCAACGCGCTGAGCTCGCAAACCTTGCAACGCGGGGTCAACGTGGTGCTGGGCATCACCGCCGGCGCGAACGCGGTCGGCATGTTCAACATGGCGATGCGCATCATCGAACTGCCACGTACCGCGATCTACAACGGCTTGCTGAGCTACGCGCTGCCGGCGTTCTCCCGGCGCAGCGCAGAACCCAAGCGATTGATCGGGATCGTTGGCGACTCAACCGCCGTCAGCGGCTTTCTGTTGACGCCCCTGTTCATCGGACTCGCACTTACGGCAAGCGACCTGATCCTGTTGATCTTCGGCGCCAAATGGGCAGAGGCCATCCCGCTGCTGCAAGTGCTGGCCTGCACCGCCGCCATCGGCAACAGCGCCATGTACGCCACCACCGCACTGGTGGCGGTCAACCGCAGCCACCTCACGATCAAGGCTGAAGTGCTGACCACCGCGCTGGCCCTGGCGCTGGTCTACGCCCTCGGCAACCTGTACGGCGGCATGGCTGCAGCCGTCGCTCTGCTGGCGCGCATGCTGGTCATCACGCCGCTGCAGATCCGTGGCCTGAACACGGCGATCGGTTACAGCTGGCGCGGCTTTTTCGAAGCCAGTTACCGCAGCGTGATCGCTTCCCTGGTCATGGCTGCAACCGTGCTGCTGGTGCTACCGCAGCTGGGTCTCCAGGGTTACCTGCATTTGATCGGCAGCGTCGTGCTCGGCGCACTGAGTTATGCCGTGGGTTACAGCGCCCTGCACCCGCACTGGCCACAGGAATTCAAATCGGTTTTCACCTCCCGCTGAGTTCAGCCCTGAGACAGGAAGGCCTCACCATGCGCAAAACCACGTTGATTACTGGCGGAGCCGGCTACATCGGCTCGCATACGGCTCTGGCCCTCATTAACGCCGGCCACAAGGTGCTGGTGCTCGACAACCTGTGCAACAGCTGTCGAGAGTGCATCCGGCGCCTCGAGCAACTGACCCTGACCCGCGTCGACTTCATCAAGGGCGATATTCGCGACCCGGCCCTGCTCGACGATATCTTCAGCCGGTACGACATCGACGCCGTCGTGCACTTTGCCAGTCTCAAATCCGTCGAGGAAAGCGTGCGCAAGCCGCTGGACTACTACGTCAACAACGTTGCCGGCACGCTTGGCCTGTGTCAGGCGATGGCCCGCAATAACGTATTCCGGCTGGTGTTCAGCTCGTCAGCCACGGTGTACGGGGAGCCGACGCGCACGCCGATTGCCGAAGATTTCGGCACCGGCAAACCGGTCAATCCCTATGGCCGCACCAAGCTCATGATCGAGGAGTTGCTGACGGATCTGTGCAACTCCGATCCGCGCTGGAGCGTTGGATTGTTGCGTTACTTCAACCCGATCGGCGCCCACGAAAGCGGAATGATCGGCGAAGACCCGAGCGGCCGCCCCAACAACCTGTTGCCGTGCCTGACCCAGGTCGCCATAGGCCGGATACCCGAACTCACGGTGTACGGCAGCGACTATCCCACCGTGGACGGGACCTGCGTGCGCGACTACATCCACGTGGTCGACCTGGCCATCGGTCACCTCAAGGCCCTGCAAGTGCTGCAGCACGACAATGGCATTCACTTCTGGAACCTCGGTACCGGCGTCGGCTACAGCGTGCTGCAGATCATCCACAGTTTCGAGGACATCACCGGCATCAGCATTCCCTACCGCTTCGCCCCTCGACGTCTCGGCGACATCGCCAAGTGCTGGGCCGATCCGGCCAAGGCGGGACGCGAACTGGGCTGGAGCGCGCAACGCGGCCTGGAACAGATGATCACCGATAGCTGGCGCTGGCAGTCGTGCAATCCGCAGGGGTATCAATCGTCATTCAAGATTCCGGCACCCGTAGCGGTGAAGTGATGCCGATGCTCAAGGAATGTCTGCTGGTCGTGCTGTTTTCGGTTGCGCTGGCAAGCAACGCCGCGCAAGCGCCAGCGCCAGCGCCTGTACCGACCACCGGCCTGGTGTTGTGGCTGGACGCGGCCGACTCATCCGCGATGACCCTGGATGCGCAGAACCGGCTCCAGCGCTGGAGCGACAAATCCGGCAAGGCCAATGACGCGACGGTCGCTGACACCACCTCACCGCCAAAGTGGATAGGAAACAGCCTCAATGGCCATGCGGTGGTGCGCTTCGACGGCAACTCGGGATTACTCGGCCGGGCCCTGCGCACGGCTAAAGGATCTGTAACCGTACTGATCGTGTCCCGGCGGTTGCCGGACCAGGCCGGAGTCGATCCCTGGCAACGCTTGTTCAGTTCACGCCCGCAGGCCGCCAGCAACGACAACGTGCTGCCGAATTTCGCGGTCAGCCTGGCGCAAACCGGGGAGTACGAGCCGACGGTTTCCGTGCTGGAACTGCACGACGTACCGATCGGCCCCTACGGGGTCGGGCGCAATGCCGTCGGTCACTCGGAAAACTTTCGCGGCGACATCGCCGAAGTGCTGGTGTATGACCGTCCATTCGCCTCGCTCGCCGAGCGCCAGCGCGCCTTTCAATACCTGGCAGACAAATGGTCCGTGGCCATCCCCACGCATGCCGACACCTGGACCCGCGTCGGCCCATTAGGGACATTGCCGACGCGCATCAACGCCCAACTGCCCTTGTCCGATCAGGCCAATGCCGGGCAATGGGTGCTCAACACGAAGCTGTCCGACGAGTTCGATGGCACCACCCTCGACCGCACACGCTGGCACGTCAACAATGCTGTCGGGAATGAGTCACTGGGCCGCAAGCCGGCGCTGTTCACCGAGCGCAACGCCAGTGTCGGCAATGGCAACCTGAACATTGTCTTTCGCAGGGAAACCCTGCCGCAGAAATACGTCGAGCTCGGCTTCAAGGACTACACCTCAGCCATGGTGCGTACCCTTGAACGCGGCTTCTACGGGTACTACGAAGCGCGGGCCAAACCCATGAATTCCGCAGCGTCCAGCGCCTTCTGGCTGGCCTGGACGGGCATGACTGACAACGCCACCGAAATCGACATTTTTGAAATCGGCGGCAAGACCAAAAATGCGCTTTCAGACCGCGCCTACAACATGAACGCCCACCTCTGGGCCACACCGCACAGCACCGAACATATAGCCAACGGCAGCACCTGGACCAGTCCCTGGCGGCTGGCCGGCGACTTTCATGTCTACGGCTTCGACTGGCAGCCCGATACCCTGCGCTGGTACGTCGATGGTGTGCTGGTCAGAGAATCGAAGAACCATTATTTCTTTTTCCCCATGCAGATCGTCTTCGACAGCGAGGCCATGTGGAAATGGTTCGGCGTGGTCGACGATGCTGACCTGCCCTCCACTTTTGAAGTCGATTACATCCGCATGTGGCAACGCAATCCTTGACCCTCACACCAGGCCTGGGGCCAGACGATGAGCCGCCCCAACCGTCATAGCTTTCGCCTTGAGTCGATTTTCACTCGGCACAGTCGTCAGTTTTCAATTCGCGCGAACACCCCCGGAGCGCATGCACATGAACAACCGACGGCTGACAGAACTGGATTTGCTGCGCTTTCTTGCGGCGTTCGCGGTGGTGATCTTTCACTATGCGTTTCGCGGCTATGCGAGGGGTGAGATGTCGGTCATGCCCTATCCACTTTTGGCTGACGTTGCCAAATACGGGTATCTGGGCGTCGAACTGTTTTTCATGATCAGCGGATTCGTGATCCTGATGACCGCTTCGAGCAACAACCTCAAAGTGTTCTTCATTTCTCGGGTCATCCGCCTCTGCCCGGCGTTCTGGGTGTGCTGCACGATCACCTTTCTCATCACGCTGGCCATCGGGCAGCCACGATTTTCGGCCGATTTCTATCAATACCTGATCAACCTGACCTTTCTAGGCGACCTGCTCGGTGTGCCCCCCATAGACGGGGTCTACTGGTCTCTGTTCGTCGAGATAAAGTTCTACTTGATGATCGCGATCCTGTTGGCTTTCAAGAAGATAGAGAAAATAGAAACCTTCCTCGTACTCTGGCTGCTGATCTCGGCCGCAGCGGAAGTCTTTGCTTTCGAAAAGCTGCGCTCGGTCCTGATCACCGACTACGCGGCCTATTTCATCGCTGGCGCGACGTTCTACATCATCTGGGACAAGGGTTTTACCAAATCCCGTATTTCCCTGCTGGCAGCCGCGCAGGCATTGGCCAGCTTCAACGCGATCAAGTGGGCCGAGTCGATTGAACTGAAATATTCGACCGAATACGACTCCTTGATCATCTGCGGCGTCATTGCCCTGTTTTTCATGACCTTTCTTTTTATCGCGACGCATAAGACGTCAGCCGTGGGGAAGTTCGACTGGACAGCATTGGGCGCACTGACTTACCCGCTTTACCTGCTGCATCAAATGATCGGCTTCATGATCTTCAACATCGCTTATCCGACCATCAATCCACACGTGCTGCTCTGGGGCACCATCGCTTTGATGATCGTTGCGTCCTATATCATTCATGAAAAAATCGAGACCCCGTTTGCCAGACTGATGAAAAGATCTCTTTCATCCTCCTTCAATCGTCTCAGAGTGGGTTAGTCGGTCGCGCAACAGGCTTGGCAATATCGGCCTATCGAAAGATGAAAAAGGGGGGGGCCGTGGAATTCGGGAGAAATCGTACGCTAAGCCTCCGGCGTTTTTTCAAGACAGCTCATGACGCCAAGCCACGATTTGTTCATCCTGCCCTCGATGCCGTTCTGCAGGTGTCACGAAGCGGGTTCGGCTATGCCGGTATTAGGGGTTGGACTGGTGTATAAAATCCCTGACCCAATTGAAGTCAGCGCACTACCGTTCTGGACAGTGATTGCGATTACGTCTTGTCAGAGCTCACTCGCAGTTTCGTTATCGCTGATCTCTTTGTTATACCCTCTATTCCGAACACGTTTAAAAAACTGTCATATCTGACAGTACCCCGCATCCCTCTATCGCGAGACGATCCAGCTTCACACGACAGATTGGCAGGTACATAATCATGTTAAGCCCCGGATCGTTAGATTATATTCAGGAGATCAAAAGTAATCCCCCTTACGCAATCGCGGAGTGCACGATAAATTTCGCTGACGGTTCCGTTGGATCGTACACGAATGCGTATGCTTTCCGCTCATCCCCGCCCGCTGTACTGATCACGGATGCGAACGGTATCAATTATTGGCGAGATGTTTCGCAGGCGGTGTACGCACTCGTGCGTTTTCATTCACCAGATGGACCTATGTACACTCAGACCATGAACGCGCAGTCAGACGCAGCGATCTACCGGCGCCCTTGGAAAGGGTATGTACAACAACACACCGGGGAGCTATAGCTATTGTTTCGCATCCGTTTGTGGTGCGCCACCTTCGTACGACCGAGGCGCACCGGCAGACCAATGTATCGAACCCGCACTGGCGTTGATTGGCTGCTTTGCGTGACCATGTCTGCGAGCGTGGTCCGAGTCGCTATGTCAGGAATGCTCTGGCATCTGTTCCTAGGGGCTAACCACTCGAACACATAGGGCAATTGCGGAGTGCAGTTACGTCTGGCGGCAGAGCCGCAAGCCGGAGGACCGTAAATTCAGGTCACTACGGCGGGTCGGAAATCCTTGGCATACGATTTTAAATTCTGTAGGCGTCACAACAAGACGGGAGATGTTTCAGTAAATCGAAACCTCTCCCGTCTTTTTTTGTTTTATGGCGCAGAGCGCCCGTCACAAGGACGATGAGCGCTTCAACGTCTCGCTCGGTAACTCCTTGAACAATGCTCGATAACTGCTTGAAAAACGGCCTAAATGCCAGAATGACCAGTTCATCGCCACTTCCGCCACGGTGGTCTCCGCAGGCGAACGCTTGAGCAATTCGCGCCGCGCACTGTTGAGCCGGCGCAACCGTAGCCAGTGGCTCGGCGACATCCCCGTGTAAGCCTTGAAGGTCTGCTGCAACTGGCGCAGGGAAACCCCGGCGACCCGCGATAACTCGAGCAGATTGAGGGTTTCTTCCGGCGAATCCGCCGCCCACTCGCCCACGCGTTTGAGGGTGATCCGCTCTTCGGCACGGCGCTGCAAACCGCCACCGTCCAGGCACACACTCGCGTTGTCGAGGATGAACAGGCAGTCCTCCAGCAACTGTTGGGTCAGTGCTTCTTTGCCAGACAGATCAATGGGTTGCGACAAATTCGTGAGAGTGGAGCTTAACCAGCGACTGAACAATCCGTTCTGCGCGCCATTGAGCGGTGCCATGAACAAACCCTCCAGCCGGGCCATGTCCAGTCCGTTGCGCTGGACGAATTCCGGGCCGAACACCACAGCGATTTCCTGGTAGTTCTCCGGGGTGATCCAGATGTTGCGGCTCTCTTCATTGAGCAGATACAGCGCGTTGTCGCTGCGATCGAAACAGAACGCCAGCGCCCCTTGCGGCGCGCTGAAATTCTGCTCGACCCGGGTGTTCATCTGTTCTTCGTAAACCTCCACTCCCTGCAAATCCAGATAGCGGATCTGCCCGGCGAAATGCCCTGGCGACATCTGCTGGTAATGCTGCACCCAACCCGGCGTGGCGCGGATTTGTTCGGTGACATCGGCGGTGTTGAACGCTTGAACCTGAAGCGGATTGCACGTCGTCATGGGGAACCTTGCGCACTCTTTTGGTGCGCTTTGGTGCTGCTGAAAGTGGATAGATGGAACGGCAAGGCCCGCCCAAGATAGTCGTCAACGCGCCACAGGGGAAGCCTGCGAAAGATGAAATCGCGTTCCCCCGCGTCAACAAAACCAACGACGAGGTCTTTATGAATGCCCCTTTCGATCAGCTGTTCACATGGCTGAAAGATCACAAGATTACCGAAGTGGAATGCGTGGTCAGCGACCTGACCGGCATCGCCCGCGGCAAGATCGCACCGACCAACAAGTTCCTGCATGAGCGAGGCATGCGCCTGCCGGAAAGTGTGCTGCTGCAAACGGTAACCGGGGATTTTGTCGATGACGACATCTACTACGACCTGCTCGACCCGGCCGATATCGACATGGTCTGCAAGCCGGTGAGCGACGCGGTGTACGTGATTCCGTGGGCCATCGAGCCGACCGCCATCGTGATCCACGACACCTTCGACAAGTTCGGCAACCCGATCGAACTGTCGCCGCGCAACGTGCTGAAGAAAGTCCTGCAGCTGTACACCGACAAAGGCTGGAAGCCGATCGTGGCGCCGGAAATGGAGTTCTACCTGACCCAGCGCTGCGAAGACCCGGACTTGCCATTGAAAGCACCGCTGGGCCGTTCCGGTCGCGCCGAAAGCGGTCGTCAGTCGTTCTCCATCGACGCCGCCAACGAATTCGATCCGCTGTTCGAAGACGTCTACGACTGGTGCGAACTGCAAGGCCTGGACCTGGACACGCTGATCCACGAAGACGGCCCGGCGCAGATGGAAATCAACTTCCGCCACGGCGATGCACTGGATCTGGCCGACCAGATCACCGTGTTCAAACGCACCCTGCGTGAAGCCGCGCTCAAGCACAACGTCACCGCAACCTTCATGGCCAAGCCGATCGGCGATGAGCCCGGCAGCGCCATGCACCTGCACCAGAGCGTGGTCGAGATCGCCAGCGGCCAGCCGATTTTCGCCAATGCCGACGGCAGCATGAGCGACCTGTTCCGCCATCACATCGGCGGTCTGCAGAAGTACATCCCGAAGGTGCTGCCGATGTTCGCGCCGAACGTAAACTCGTTCCGCCGCTTCCTGCCGGACACCTCGGCACCGGTCAACGTCGAATGGGGCGAAGAAAACCGCACCGTCGGCCTGCGGGTGCCGACCTCCGGCCCTGAGGCGATGCGGGTTGAAAACCGTCTGCCGGGCGCCGACGCCAACCCGTACCTGGCCATCGCCGCGAGCCTGCTGTGCGGTTACATCGGCATGGTCGAAGGCATCGAACCGAGCGCTGCCGTCGAAGGTCGGGCCTACGAGCGCCGCAACCTGCGCCTGCCGATCACCATCGAAGAAGCCCTGACCCAGATGGAAGAGTGCGACACCGTCGCGCAATACCTGGGCAACAAGTTCGTGCGCGGCTACGTCGCGGTGAAACGCGCCGAACATGAAAACTTCAAGCGCGTGATCAGTTCCTGGGAGCGGGAGTTCCTGTTGCTGAGCGTGTAACCAAAATAAAAACAACCCAACCCAACGATCGTTCCCACGCTCCGCGTGGGAATGCCTCAATGGACGCTCTGCGTCCGCTTTGGGACGCGGAGCGTCTCGGGCTGCATTCCCACGCGGAGCGTGGGAACGATCAGCATGGGAAGATCAATCGAAGAGGTGTCGATATGCGTCTGTTGAAATCCCTGATTCCCGCCACCCTGGCATTGGCATGCAGTGCCGGTGCCTTCGCCCAACCCCAGGTCAGCGTCTACAACTGGACCGATTACATTGGCGAAACCACCCTCGCCGACTTCCAGTCCTCCAGCGGGATCAAGGTGATCTATGACGTCTTCGACTCCAACGAAACCCTCGAAGGCAAACTGCTCGCCGGGCGTACCGGGTATGACGTGGTGGTGCCGTCCAACCACTTCCTCGCCCGTCAGGTAAAGGCCGGCGCCTTCCTCAAACTGGACCGCGCGCAACTGCCGAACTGGAAAAACCTCGACCCGAAACTGCTGGCCCTGCTTGAGAAAAACGATCCGGGCAACGAGCACTCGGTGCCGTACCTGTGGGGCACCAACGGCATCGGCTACAACGTCGACAAGGTCAAGCAAGTGCTGGGCATCGATCACATCGACTCCTGGGCCGTGCTGTTCGAACCGGAAAACCTGAAGAAACTCACCCAGTGCGGTGTGTCGATGATGGACTCGGCCGATGAAGTGTTCCCGGCGATCCTCAACTACATGGGCATGGATCCGCGCAGCGAGAAACCCGAGGACTACAAGAAGGCCGAAGAGAAACTGCTGAGCATCCGGCCGTACATCACCTATTTCCATTCCTCGAAATACGTGTCCGACCTGGCCAACGGCGACATCTGCGTGGCCTTCGGTTATTCCGGCGACGTGTTCCAGGCCGCCAACCGCGCCAAGGAAGCCAAGAACGGCGTGAACATCGCGTACTCAATTCCCAAGGAAGGCGCGAACCTGTGGTTCGACCTGCTGGCGATTCCCGCCGACGCCGGCAACACCAGGGAAGCTCACGCGTTCATCAATTACCTGCTCGATCCGCAAGTGATCGCCAAGGTCAGCGCCTCGGTCGGCTACGCCAACCCGAACCCGGCGGCCAAGCAATACATGGATCCGGAGCTGGTCAACAATCCCGAGGTCTATCCGTCTCAGGAAGTCCTCGACAAGCTCTACATCTCCTCTACCCCGCCCCAGTCGATCATGCGTCTGATGACCCGGTCCTGGAGCAAAGTGAAGTCGAACAAATGAATCAGTACACCCAGGAACACGCCCGCTCCTATTACGCCGCGTCGGCCCGGGCCAGCACACCCTATCCGGAACTGACGGGTGACTTGATTGCCGATGTCTGCGTGATCGGTGGCGGGTTCACCGGCGTCAATACGGCGATTGAACTGGCGCAGCGCGGGCTTTCGGTGATTCTGCTCGAAGCCCGGCGCATCGGCTGGGGCGCCAGCGGGCGCAATGGCGGGCAGCTGATTCGCGGGATCGGTCATGACGTCGAAGGCTTCGCCCGGCACGTTGGCAGCGAAGGCGTGCGTTACCTGCACCGGGCCGGAATCGACTCGGTGGAACTGGTGCGCCAGCGCATCACCGACAATGCCATCGAGTGCGACCTGCGCTGGGGCTTCTGCGAACTGGCCAACACTCCAGGGCAGTTCGAAGCCTTCAAGACCGAGCAGGACAGCTTGGCGCAGTTGGACTACCGCCATGAAACGCGGCTGGTTGCCCCGGAGCTGATTCGTCAGCAAGTGGTGAACGCGGGGGTCTACAAGGGCGGCCTGATCGACATGGGCTCGGGCCATCTGCACCCGCTCGACCTGGTGCAGGGTGAAGCGCGGCTGGCGGCGTCCCTTGGGGTGCGGATTTTCGAGCAGAGCCCGGTGCTGGAAATCCTCCACGGTTCGACCGTTCAAGTCCGCACCCGGACCGGCAGCGTGCGCGCCGGCAGTCTGGTACTCGGCTGCAACGCGCATCTGGACGAACTCGAACAGCAACTCAGTGGCAAGGTCCTGCCCGCCGGCAGCTACATCATCGCCACTGAACCGCTGTCGGCGGAGCGCGCCGCCGAATTGATCCCGCAGACCCTGGCGCTGTGCGACCAGAAAGTCGGCCTCGATTACTACCGGCTCTCGGCAGACCGGCGCTTGCTGTTCGGCGGTGCCTGCCATTATTCGGGACGGGATCCGGCAGACATCGCTGCCTACATGCGACCGAAGATGCTCAAGGTGTTCCCGCAACTGGCGGATGTGCGCATCGACTATCAGTGGGGCGGCAAGATCGGCATCACCGCCAACCGCTTCCCGCAGGTCGGTCGATTGAAACAGCACCCGAATGTGTTCTACGCCCAGGGCTATTCCGGCCATGGCCTGAACGTCACCCACTGGTGCGCCAAGCTGCTGGGCGAAGCAATTCATGCCGGTCACAGTCAGGGCATGGACGTATTCAGCAGCGTGCCGCACATGACCTTCCCCGGCGGCCCGGCGCTGCGCTCGCCGCTGCTGGCACTGGGCATGTTCTGGTATCGCCTGCGGGAACTGCTGGGATGAGGCCTGCCGGTTAAAGCGCCCTGCACATTTGCTCTATCGCGAAGCACTTCTATATTGATGAAGTGCTTTTGCGTTCCTGACGCTCAGTGCCCAACACACCCTGGAGGTCATGGATGGAGTCGTCAGCCGCCGATCAACCGCGAGCGCCCGGCCAGGCGCCGGTCAAGACCCGGCGTTTCAGCATTTCGCTGGTGTGGATCGTGCCGATCGTCGCGGTGTTGGTGGGCCTTTCGCTGGTGGTGCACAACCTGATGCAGGAAGGCCCCACCATCACCGTCACCTTCAAGACCGGCAGCGGCCTGACCGCCAACAAGACCGAAGTCAAATACCGCAACGTGGTCATCGGCCAGGTCACAGACGTCGAATTGAGCGACGACCAGAAAAGCGTCAACGCCACCATCAAACTGGCCAAGCAGGCCGAAACCTTTACCCGCGAAGATTCGCAGTTCTGGGTCGTCCGGCCGCGCATCGGTGCGGGTGGCGTCTCGGGCATCGACACATTGCTGTCCGGTGACTACATCGGCGCCGATATCGGTCAGTCCAACTCGCGCGCCAAACACTTCAAAGGCCTTGAAAACCCGCCGCCGATTACCTACGGCGAGCCGGGCAAACGCTTCAACCTGCACGCCTCGGACCTTGGCTCGCTGGATATCGGCTCGCCGGTCTATTACCGCAAGATCCCGGTGGGCCAGGTGGTGGCCTACGCACTGGACGCCGATGGCAAAGGGGTCAACATCGAGGTGTTCATCCATGCGCCGAACGACGCCTACGTCACGGAAAACACCCGGTTCTGGAACGCCAGCGGCATTGACGTCAACGTCGGCGCCAACGGCTTTGCGGTGAAAACCGAATCGTTGTCGACCTTGCTGGTGGGCGGCATCGCTTTTCGCGCGCCGGAATACAGCCCCAATGATGTCGCCGCCGCCGAAGAAAGAACTTACGACCTGTTCGACGACCAGCAAACCGCCCTCGCCCCGCCCAACGGCAAGGCGCAATACCTGACTCTGCGTTTCGATCAGGCCCTGCGCGGGTTGAAAGTCGGCGCACCGGTGGAGTTTCTCGGCATCGAAATCGGCCGGGTAGTGAGCGTCAACCTGGACTTCGATGCGAAAAAACGCAGCTTCCCGCTCAACGTCGGCATCGTGATCTACCCGCAACGCCTCGGTCAGGCTCACGTCAAGATGCTCAAGGTACTCGACCACAATCCGGACGACGAAGCCGCTGCCGTGCGCCTGATCGGCACCTTTATCGACAACGGTCTGCGTGCCCAGGCTCGCAGCGGCAATCTGCTGACCGGTCAGTTGTACATCGCGCTGGATTTCTTCCCCAAAGCCGAAAAAGTCGCGTTTGACCCCACCGCCCGCCCGATCAGCGTTCCGACCGTCCCCGGCAGCCTCGAACAGTTGCAGGAAAAACTCGAAGCGATGATCGACAAGCTCAACAAGCTGCCGGTGGAACGGATTGCCGGCAACCTCGACAGCAACCTCGTGGAATTGCGCAAAGGCCTGACCCAGTTCAATGCCAGGACCCTGCCCGGCGTGCAGAACACCCTCGCCGACCTGAGCAAGACCCTGCAGTCGGCCAGCTCGACCCTGGCCGAAGATTCGCCGCAACGCGAACAACTGACCGAGACCCTCGACGAGCTTGGGCGCATGTCGCGTTCGCTGCGTGAACTGTCCGATTACCTGGGCCGTCATCCGGAATCGTTGATTCGCGGCCGCCCCGACAACGCCGCGCCGCTGGACCTCAAAGGGCCGCCGCGCAACTGAGCACAGGAGCTGTCCCATGGCTTTAAAGCTGAAGTTCACCGTGCTCGCGATCGGCCTGTTGCTCGGCGCCTGCAAAAGCGCCCCGATCAGCTTTCACACCCTGACGCCGACGCAACCGATGGCCGGCCGCGCCGGTTCGGAAATCGCCATCGAAGGCATCAGCGTGCCGCCGCAGGTCGACCGGCCACAAATCGTGATCCGCCAAGGCAACAGCGGCCTGGCGATTCTCGAGACCGAATGGTGGGGCGCCAGCCTCAGCGATGAATTGCGCAGCGCACTGGTGGATCAGCTCAGTAATGCCGGCGGCCCGCGCAAAACCTCGGTGCGCATCGATGTGCAACGCTTCGATTCGATTCCCGGGCAATACGGGCTGATCGACGTCAAATGGCGCCTGCGCCAGGCCAACACCGGTGACGACGCCCTGCTCGCCTGCCGCTCGCTGCTGCAAACCCCGTCCGGGCCGAGCATTGACGATCTGGTGGCGGCCCAGCAGAACAACGTCAAGCGTCTCGCCGCGTTGATCGGTCAGGCGGCGGGCACTGCGCGGGGCTGTCCACCGGCGTCCTGAGCGTCCGTCTTCAAAAGGACGGTAAAGCGACAACCGTGGGGCTCACGGGTTGTCAGCTCGACCTGCCAGTGCTCGCGATTGCAAATCCGCTGCACCAGTGACAACCCCAGCCCAAGCCCCTCGCCTCGACGCTCGTCACCCCGCACGAATGGCTGGAACATCGCTTGTCGGCGTTCTTCGGGAATGCCGATGCCACTGTCTTCAACCACAAACCCGCATTCCCCGACGGTCAGCCTCACAAAACCCTGATCGGTGTAATGCCAGGCATTGCGCAGCAGGTTACCCATCACTGACTGCAAAAAGGTCTGGTTGTAACGAGCCGTGCCGGCCGGATTGATGTCGCAGAAAAATTCCAGCCCTTTTTCGCGGATCAGCCGCCCCCAGATCTCCGCCTGAACGCGTGCAACTTCCCCAAGGGAAACGCAAATGTCGCCACCGGTATCTTCCTGGGCGCGGGCGAGCATCAGGAAGGTATCCACCAATTGACGCATTTCATGACTGGCCCGTGCGATGCGGTTGACCTGCGCGGCCGAGCGGGTATCGAGCGACGGATTGGCGAGCAGCAACTCGCAGGCACCGCCGAGCACCATCAACGGTGTGCGAAGTTCATGGCTCACGTCGCTGGTGAACAGTTTTTCCCGGCTCAGCGTTTCGCGCAGCCGGCCCAGTGTCTGATCGAACGAGAGTGCCAGTTCTCCGACTTCGTCCGCCGCGTAGTCCGGATGCAGAGGCGGCGCCAGCACCAGTAACTGGTCGCGGTGACGCACCTGGCGCGCCAGACGGATGACCGGAGCCATTACCCGTCGTGCCAGCAATCGGCCGAGCACAATCGCCAGCAGAATGCTCAGGATGAACCCGACCGCCACCACAATGAACAACAGACGCTCACGCTGTTCGAGACTTTCCTGATCACGCAACAGCACGTACTTGCGTCCGCCCACCATCTCGACCATGGCGAAAAAGCCATCGCCCTCGAACATGACCTCCTGAAACCCCGGCGACAGAGCCGCCAGTGACGGAACGAGCGCCATGGCGCCCGGTCCACCTTCGAAGAAAAACAGCTCGCTCTTTTCCGGTCGATGGCTCCAGCGACTGATGTCATCCATTGCCAGCAGACGATGCAGTCCGCCCATCAAGGTCGTGGCCGTCAACTTGTGTTCCACCACATGCACGGTGGCTACGATTCCCAGCGCAAATACGCCGGCCACCAGCGCACTCATCGAGGCGAATACGATGACGATCCGTTTCGTCAGGCTTTGCTTGAAATCCATTCGGCTGGAGGACTCCACCTCGGTTATCAGACTCAGCGGTCAACATCAGGTGTGTACTCAATAGATGGACCGAACAGATTCAGCTTCACCTCAAACAGCAACAGTTGTTAAGCCAGCCCGGTAAAAAAAGCGTATTTGAGTCTGGTTATCAGAAACTTGATTAATTGCACATTTTCAACTCCCGCAAATTTTTCACATGTTCTTCACTGCGGCCCGACGTGAATAGCCCCAACATTCAGCCAGCATTCAAGTACGCAACCATAAAGTTGATTAAATCGCAGGCCAGTTGCGCCTGCGAAGTTAAGGGGCATGGCGTGGAGCGACAGATGCTATTAACAGCAGTCTATAAACAACGTCGAATATTGCGACCTGGAAAACTGCTGACAGTCATCGGTGCAGGGGTGGCGATTGCACTGGTCAGCGGCTTTGTCTGGGTCACCCGCTCCCCCATTGATCTGGGCCACGCGGGGCAGGCCTCAAGGGCTGATTGGACCAGGGCCTGGCAGGCGGGCGAAGTGGTGGCACTGGTGCGCCATGCTGAACGTTGCGACCGCTCCGACCATCTTTGTCTGGGCCCGGAAGACGGCATCACTCAGGTAGGCAATGACTCGGCTGCGCGGGTGGGCAAGGGTTTCACGCGCCTGGGCATGCAGCAGGCACAGGTGTTCACCAGCCCGCTGACCCGAACCGTGCAAACGGCGCGTGCCATGTTCGGGCAGGACGCTACTGCACAGACCTGGCTCGAATCCTGCGGTTCGTCGCTGCGTAACGAGGTGGTGGCGCACAAAGTTGCACAGCGCAATCTGGTGCTGGTCACCCACAGCGGCTGCATCAGCGACTTTGAAAAACAGACCGGTTTCCCCCACGCGATCGCCGCTGATTATGGAAGCACGCTGTTTGTTCGCATTGATGCCAAGGGGCAACTTGAAGTGCTGGGCATTCTGAATGCCGAGGCCTGGTCACGACTCAATAGCGATTAACGTCCTGGTTACAGCTAATTGACAGTTCTGAGCTGTTTTTAATTAAACAAAGCACACTTCATTAAATTTTAATGAGAAATGTATCTACCCCCCAACTTGCTGGACAGCTGGTTTTTTCATGCTTGGCTATATCGCGAGAACTTCGGCCTGGAGGTACGACAGTTCTCTGGATACAGGAAATGCCCCGACACCTGCATTCATTCAACACGATGACTCGCCCGCTCAGGAACACGCCGGGCAGGTCATCGACATCAGAACTTCGTACGGTACCAAGGCTTTGTCATGACGTCTGAAAACAACCCGCTGCGACACACTGCCCTTTTCCCTTCGACGACTGCGGTCGAACGCTGGGCCATCCCCGGCCTCATTCTGGCGTTCGTAATGTTTTACCTGCTGCCATTGATGAGCCACGGCCTGTGGATCCCCGATGAAACCCGCTACGGCCAGATCAGCCAGGAAATGCTGCTGAGTGGCAATTGGGTCGCCCCGCACTTCATGGGCATCCGTTATTTCGAGAAACCGATTGCCGGCTACTGGATGATTGCCATCGGCCAGGCGATTTTCGGTGACAACCTGTTCGGCGTGCGTATCGCTTCGGCGCTGAGTACCGGCGCCAGCGTCTGGCTGACGTACCTGATGGCCCGCCGGCTCTGGAACAACCCGCGCATCAGCGCCGCCAGCGCCCTGCTTTATATGAGTTTCGGGCTGATCGCAGGTCAAGCCGGCTATGCCAACCTCGATCCGCAATTCACCTTGTGGGTCAACCTAAGCATGGTGGCTGTGTGGTTTGCCATCGACAGCCGCACGCCCCGCGCTCGCCTCGGTGGCTGGGCGCTGCTGGGTGTTGCGTGCGGCATGGGTCTGATGACCAAAGGGTTCCTGGCCCTGCTGTTGCCGGTGCTGATCGCCCTGCCCTACATGCTCTGGCAACGGCGGTTCGGTGAGCTGGTGCGTTACGGACTGGTCGCCGTGGTGGCCTGCGCCCTCGTCAGCCTGCCGTGGGTATTGGCAGTCCATTACCGGGAACCGGACTTCTGGCGGTTCTTCTTCTGGCACGAACACATCCGTCGTTTTGCCGCCGGTGACGACGCGCAACATGCCCGCCCGTGGTGGTTCTACCTGCCGTTGCTGTTTGCCTCGACCCTGCCGTGGGCGCTGCTTCTGCCTTCGACCTTGCTGCGCATGTGGCGCGAAAAGCGTGAGGCAAAAACCGCTTACCTGGCACTGTGGTTCCTGCTGCCACTGGCCTTTTTCAGTCTGAGCAGCGGCAAACTTCCTACGTACATCATGCCGTGCCTGCTGCCCGTCGCGCTGTTGATGGGGCAGACCGTGGTCAAGTGGCTGGATCAACGCAATGGCCGGCTCTTGCGTCTGAACGGTGTGATCAACACGGTGCTCGCCAGTGCTGCGCTGGTGGCCCTGCTCTATCTTCAGGCCACGAAGGAAATCTACGAAAACACCGAGATGTTCAGCCTGTCGCTGGCCTATATCGTGCTGGTGGGCTGGATCATCGCCAACGCCTTGCAAGTGCTGCGGCCACTGACATTGTGGGCAATGCCGGCGCTGGGCATCGGCCTGCTTGTGGCGTTGCTGCCCGCCGCCATGCCGGCGCAGATCGTCAACAGCAAGATGCCGGATCAGTTCATCGCCGAGCATCAACGGGAACTGAGTGAAACCGCGTCCCTGCTGAGCAACGACCTGGGGGCGGCCTCGGCGCTGGCGTGGCGCTTGAAACGCCCGCAAGTGGATCTGTTCAACACCATTGGCGAACTGAAGTACGGCCTCGAAGACCCGGCCATGGCGGCACGCAAAGTCACCCTGGACAGCGTCGGCCAGTGGATGACTGACGCGCGGAAAAAAGGCGCCGTCGGTGTGGTCTTGCGCGTCAACAGTACGCAGGAAGAACAGGAAGTCGAATTGCTGCCCGTGGACGGCAAGCATTATCGGCGCGGCAATCTGCACATTTTCATCTTTGCGCAGAAACAGCCATGACGGTGCGCAACAACGACCGCGCCGCCCTGTTGCTCCTGCTGGCGGCCAGCGCCCTGATGTTGCTGCTCGGCCTGGGCAGTCGCGAACTGTGGGGCGCGGAAACCCGCTGGGCCAACATCGCGTTGCAGATGTTGCAAAGCGGTGATTACTTCGACCCGTACCTCAAGGGTGATCCCTACTACGACAAGCCGCTTTTGTCGTACTGGCTGATCACCGCGACCGCCTGGCTGACCGGCAGTCTCGATCACTGGTCGCTGCGCCTGTCTTCGGTGGTGTCCGCATGGTTTAGCGTGTGGCTGGTGTATCAACTGGGCGAGCAGCGGTTTCGCAAGGGCACGGGACTGATCGCCGGGTGGATGCTGGCGACCACCTTCTACTTCGTGTTCTGGGCGCGGGTCGCCACTGCCGACATCCTGACGGTCTGCGGTGTGCTGGCGGCGGTCTGGTGGTACTGGCGCGGGCCGGACGATACGCGGTTTTCGCGCTATCTGGTGTTCTGCGTCCTGCTGTCCCTGACGTCGTTGTTCAAAGGCCTGATCGGTTTCATCCTGCCCGGGCTGGTGCTGCTGCCGCACCTATTGCATGAAGGCCGCTGGAAGCGTCATCTCAATCTACGTCTGCTGGCAGCGCTGGTGATTGCCGGGGCGTTCTACATGACGCCGTTCCTGCTGTCCCACCTCTACGGCGCGCCAAATTACGGGGAAAGCGGCCTCGGGCTGGTCTTGCGGGAAAACGTCGTGCGGTTTTTCCAGCCATTCGACAACATCGGTCCGATCTACACCTATTTGCTGTACCTGCCGATTTATACCCTGCCTTGGGCGCCGTGCTGGATCATTGCCTTGTGGGTCGCGGCGCGGAACTGGAAACACATCGAACCGGACACCCGCTGGCTGATTCAGGGCCTCGGGTTGTTGATGCTGTTCTTCACCGCCAGCGGCAGCCGGCGCAGTTACTACGTGTTGCCACTGGTGCCGTTCGCGCAACTGCTCGGGGCGTGGTGGATCACCCGGCGTCTGGCGGCTCGAAATGCCGCAGGCCCGTTCGGCGGGCGTGGTTTGAAAATCGGTTTCGGCGTGGCCACTGTCCTACTGCTCGGCATACTCGGTGTGCTTTACCCGTGGACCAACAGCGGAGGCGGTGCAATCCGTTTCGGCGAAACCGTGCGCCTGCAAGCCAGCCAACGCGCTCCCTTGAGTCAATGGCACGTGGTCATGGTCGAGGTCGACAATAAAGTGCCGATGTACCTGCAGACCGGCGGTGCGCCGTTCTACTACGTGCCGCAGAGCCGGGATTTCCCGCGCGACGGCGATACCGCAGCCATGATCGCCTGGCTGGAACGCACCAGCGGCCAGCACTGGGATCCGCAGCGGACCCTCTTTGTCGCCCAGTACCGCACCGGCGATCCCGTTCCGCTGAGTCACCTCAGCCGCGATCATCAGGTCATTACCACCACGCCCACCCGCGGCGAACAGCTGTTCCACGGTCGCGAGGATCAAAGCGTCGCCTACCTGCCCCAAGGCTCCTGAAAGACGGCGCCGGGTTCGCCCGGCGTCCCCGCCGAGTGACTGCTAACCTGAATGGCAATGACATGTATTAACGGTTGTTTTGACGTTTTTTTCTCATTTGCCTCTCTACATTGCCAGCCAGCCAACATATGCAAATCATTCGCATTGAAACTCCCGCGAATGCTTGCCCATAACGTCTAAAAACAGGAGCAGCCCCCGCCATGAGTCCATCCCTTCCGTCCTTTCTGAAACAGGCCGCGCTGGCGACTGCGCTGCTCGCTGCCGGTCAGGTGTTTGCCGCCGACTCCGTCGGCCTTGTGGTCTACAACGCCCAGCACGAAACCCTGACCAAGGCCTGGGTCGCCGGCTTCACCGAGGAAACCGGGATCCCGGTCACCGTGCGCAACGGCGACGACACGGAAATGGGCAACCAGATTGTCCAGGAAGGCGCGTCCTCTCCTGCCGACGTATTCCTGACGGAAAACTCCCCGGCCATGGTGCTGGTGGACAACGCCAAGCTGTTCGCGCCGGTGGCTCCGGCGACTCTTGAGCAAGTCGACGCAGCGTATCGCCCGGCCCACGGCCAATGGGTCGGTATCGCCGCGCGCTCCACGGTGTTCGTCTATAACCCGGCCAAACTGCCGGAAAAGGACCTGCCCAAATCCCTGATGGACCTCGCGAGCCCAGCCTGGAAAGGTCGTTGGGCCGCGTCGCCTGCCGGTGCGGATTTCCAAGCCATCGTCGCCGCCGTGCTGGAACAGAAAGGCGAAGCCGCCACCCTCGAATGGCTCAAGGGCATGAAAGCCAATTTCACCGCCTACCGGGGCAATAGTTCGGTGCTCAAAGCGGTGAATGCCGGGCAAGTCGACAGCGGCGTGATCTACCACTATTACGCGTTCGTCGATCAGGCCAAGACCGGCGAAAACAGCAAGAACACTGCCCTGCACTACTTCAAGCATCAGGACCCGGGCGCGTTCGTGAGCATTTCCGGCGGCGGCGTGCTGGCTTCCAGCAAACACCAGGAGGACGCGCAGAAATTCCTCCAGTACATCACCGGCAAACAAGGCCAGGAAGTCCTGCGCACCGGCAATTCCTTTGAATACGCCGTGGGCAAGGACTCGGCCTCCAACCCCAAGCTGGTGCCGTTGAAGGATCTGGACGCGCCGAAAGTCGATGCATCGAAGCTCGACAGCAAGAAAGCCGTCGAACTGATGACCCAGGCAGGACTGCTTTAATTGATGCCTGAAACTCTACCGGCGGGGATCGCTGCGGCGCCCTCCGCCCATTTGTCACGCCGGCCCCGCGCCCTCAATGGGCGCGGAAGTCCGTGGGTGGTCGTGCTGGCCATCGCGGTGTCGCTGCTGTCATTGGTGCCGATCGGCTTTGTGATCGGCGTGTCGTGGTACACCGGCTGGGCGACCATCGAAGCCTTGATCTTCCGTCCGCGGGTCGCCGAGTTGCTGATCAACACTGTGTTGCTGGTACTGATCACGCTGCCGATCTGCATCGTGCTCGGCACCACGCTGGCGTGGTTGACCGAACGCACCGACCTGCCGGGGCGACGGCTGTGGTCATTGCTGGCGGTTGCGCCGCTGGCGGTCCCGGCGTTCGTGCACAGCTACGCGTGGGTCAGCCTTTTTCCGTCGATTCATGGGCTGCCGGCCGGGGTGCTGGTGTCGGTGATCGCCTATTTTCCGTTCCTCTATCTGCCGATTGCGGCGACGTTACGTCGTCTCGATCCGGCGATTGAAGACGTGGCCGAATCCCTCGGCCTGAAACCGTGGGCCGTGTTCTTCCGGGTGGTGCTGCCGCAATTACGGCTGGCGATCTGTGGCGGTGCGTTGCTGGTCGGCCTGCACTTGCTGGCCGAATATGGCCTGTACGCAATGATTCGTTTCGACACCTTCACCACGGCGATCTTCGACCAGTTCAAATCGACCTTTAACGGCCCGGCCGCCAACATGCTCGCCAGCGTTCTGGCGTTGTGCTGCCTGGCGATGCTGGTGGTGGAATCCGGCGCCCGTGGTCATGCGCGATACGCCCGCGTCGGCTCCGGTAGCGCTCGCGAACAACGCACCGTGCGCCTGCAACGACGCACTACCGCGCTGGGATTGTGCCTGCAAGGCGTGACCTGCCTGCTGGCCCTCGGCGTGCCGATGCTGACGTTGGGCAAATGGCTGATCGCCGGCGGTGCCGAGGTCTGGGAAGGCGAAGAACTGCTGCCTGCATTGCTTCAGACCCTGTCATTCGGCGTGGCCGGCGCGCTGTTGACCAGTCTGGCGGCAATCCCGATTGCCTGGCTGTCGATCCGCGCGCCCGGCAAGCTGCAACGCCTGCTTGAGGGCTGCAATTACATCACCAGCGCATTACCTGGAATTGTCGTGGCGCTGGCGCTGGTCACCGTGACCATCCATTTCGCCCGACCGATCTACCAGACCACCATTACCGTGCTGCTGGCCTACCTGCTGATGTTCCTGCCCCGCGCGCTGGTCAGCCTGCGCGCCGGGTTTGCACAGGCACCGGTGGAGCTGGAAAACATCGCACAAAGCCTCGGCCGTTCACCGTTGCGCGCCCTGTGGCTGATTACCTTGCGCCTTGCTGCACCCGGTGCGGCGGCGGGCGCGGCGCTGGTGTTTCTGGCGATCACCAATGAACTGACCGCGACCCTGCTGCTCGCGCCCAACGGCACGCGCACCCTGGCCACCGGTTTCTGGGCCATGACCAGCGAAATCGACTACGCCGCCGCAGCGCCTTACGCACTGCTGATGGTGCTGCTGTCGCTGCCGCTCACGGCCATCCTCTATCACCAATCCAGGCGCAGTGCCGGCCGATGAACGCTCTCGACATCATCAATCTCAGCAAATCCTTCGGCGCACAGACGGCGCTGGACTCCATCAACCTGTCCGTCCCGACCGGCAGCCGCACGGTGATCGTCGGTCCGTCCGGCTCCGGCAAGACCACCCTGTTGCGGATGATCGCCGGGTTCGAATTCCCCGACGCCGGCAGTCTGACGCTCAACGGCCAGACCCTGGTCGACCGCACCCACGCCGTGCCCGCGTATCAGCGGCAGATCGGTTACGTGCCGCAGGACGGCGCGCTGTTCCCGCACATGACCGTGGCCGACAACATCGGTTTCGGCTTGGCAGAAACCGGCAGCGCCAGAGCCGAACGTATTCAGGCGCTGATGGACAACGTCGCCCTGAACGCCGACATGGCCACACGCTGGCCCCACGAGTTGTCCGGCGGCCAACAGCAGCGGGTGTCCCTCGCCCGGGCACTGGCCCAACGTCCACGCCTGATGCTGCTCGACGAACCCTTCTCCGCCCTCGACACCGGCCTGCGCGGCGCCATGCGCAAAATGGTCGCGCGCCTGCTGGAAGAGGCTGGCGTGACCACGATTCTGGTGACCCACGATCAGGGCGAAGCGCTGTCGTTCGCCGATCAGTTGGCGGTCATGCGCGACGGTCGGCTGGTGCAGTCAGGCCATCCGATGGACCTCTACCGCTACCCCAACGATGAGCAAACTGCGCATTTTCTCGGCGAAGCCGTGGTCATGCCCGCCCGGATCGAAGCCGGCTGGGCGCACTGCGACCTGGGCCGGGTGATGGTCAACAGCAACGGGTTTTCCGGCGCCGCGCAGATCATGCTGCGGCCCGAGCAACTGCAACTGTCGGACATTCCCGCCGACCTTCAGGGCTGCCACGCAGTGGTGACGGATCGGGACTTTGGCGGCAACGTCTGCACCCTGACGGTGGAGCTGCGCACGCAAGCCAGCCCCGGTCGCTCACTGCTGGTGCGCAGCTCCGGCATGCACACGCCACCGGCCGGCAGCGCCGTGCAATTGTCCATTCTGGGGGCGGCCCACGTCTTTGCAACGCCCTGACTACAGGTCGAAGCGATCCACCGCGCGGCGCCGCTCGTTGTCGTCGCGCACGTCGTAGTTGGCGGTCGTCTGGATATTGCTGTGGTGGGCGAGCTTCTGGGCAATCGACAGGTCATGCTCCTCGATCACTCGGGTGATGAACGAACGGCGGAAATCATGAGGCATGATCTTCACCCCGACCTGGGTGCCGCGCTGGCGGGCGATGTAATAGATCGCGTGCTTGGTGATGCGCTCGCGGGTGATGTGGCTGCCACGGCGAATACGGTTGAACAGAAACGCGTCGTCGCTCTCGCCTTCCTTGAGTTCCGAACGACGAAACTCCAGCCACGCATTCAATTTGGCGAACGCCCAGGCCGGCGCGTACTTGATCAGCTGTTTATTGCCCTTAGCGGTGACACACAAGCTGCGCTCGGTGAAGTCCACCTGATTCAGGTCCAGATCCACCGACTCCGACTTGCGCATGCCGGTGCCGTACAACAGCGCAATCACCGCCGCATCGCGCAAACCTTGTGGCCGTGGATCGGCGGCGCAGACTTCCATCAATTCATGAATCAGCGTGCGCTTCAAATTGCGCCCCTGAGACAGTCGTGTGCCGGCAATGCCTTTGACCGAGCGCATTTTCAATAGATGTTCCTGGCTGATCAGGCTCATGCGCCAGGCTTCATTCATTACACCGCGAATGGCGTTTACATACAGCGAAGAAGTATTCGGTGCGTAATTGTCGGCGCGCAATGCAGCGACTAATGCAACCACATCTTCCGGTTGCAGCGCATGCCAGGGAATTTCTTCGACGTTCATGTCTTCGAAACCGAGACGGTCGGCGGCATCTTGTAAAACGTAACGCATGGTGAGTTGGCTGGAGGGAGCCAGACGCGCCAGATACACGGTCATCGGGTTGGTTTTCAGGGGGTCGGGGGATGCAACGGGTAAGTCAATCAAACGTCGGGCCTTGAGTAAAAACAGTTCAACACAGCAACTAACAACTGCAACATTCTTAATATAAGGGGAACACTTCCGTAGGACTTTTCTACTAAAAACCGCGATAAACGGTAGAAGTCTGAACAGTGGCTGTATGGGTTTCAGATAAACGATTCGCCGACCGGTTTTTCATGTTCCTTTCACAAAAACGGGCATAACCTTAATTCCACTGAGTCCTGTGCCGGCGCCGCCCAAGCTGCCGGGCAATGCCTGAAAAGTCAACCGAACCCGACGTTATGTCGTCTTGGCAACTTATTGATGCAAAGGATTTTTTCGCGTCTACGCTTTGATTGGATCCGATTTTTCTGTGGATCTATTTCTTTTTTCTTTGCAATGAGGTGTGCATGAGTCAGGCGTTTCTCCCCTTCTCCCGCCCCAGTATCGGTGATGAAGAAATTGCCGCCGTGGAGCAAGTCCTGCGCTCCGGCTGGATCACCACCGGGCCGAAAAACCAGGCCCTCGAAGAACAGTTTGCCCAGTACGTCGGTAGTCGTCACGCCGTGGCACTTTCCTCGGCCACCGGTGCCATGCATGTAACGTTGCTGGCATTGGGAATCGGCCCCGGCGATGAAGTCATCACCCCGTCGCAGACCTGGGTGTCCACCGCCAACATGATTTCCCTGCTCGGCGCCACGCCGGTGTTCGTCGATGTCGACCGCGACACCCTGATGACCGACGCCGCGCGCATCGAAGCCGCCATCACCTCGCGCACCAAAGCAATCATTCCGGTGCATTACGCCGGCGCCGCGTTTGATCTCGACCCGCTCTACGCGCTGGCCGACAAGCATGGCATCGCCGTGATCGAAGACGCCGCCCACGCCGCTGGCACCCGCTACAAGGGTCGTCACGTCGGCTCGCAAGGCACCGCAATCTTTTCTTTCCACGCGATCAAGAACATGACCTGCGCCGAAGGCGCGATGTTCGTCACCGATGATGAAGCCTTGGCCAACCGCGTGCGCATGCTCAAGTTCCATGGCCTCGGTGTCGATGCCTACGACCGCCTGACCCACGGCCGCAAACCCCAGGCCCAGGTGATCGAGCCCGGTTTCAAATACAACCTGGCCGACATCAACGCCGCGATTGCCCTGGTGCAACTCGAGCGCCTGGACGCAATCAACACCCGCCGCACCGAGCTGGCCACGCAATACCTGCAAAAACTCGAAGGCCTGCCGGTGCAACCGCTGGCGGTGCCTGCCTACGCGCAAACCCACGCCTGGCACCTGTTCATCCTGCGTATCGACAGCGAACGCTGCGGCATCGACCGCGAAACCTTCATGAAGGGTTTGCAGGAGCAAGGTATCGGCACCGGCATCCACTTCATCGCCACCCACCTGCACACCTGGTATCGCCAGCGTGATCCGCACCTGTCCCTGCCCGATACCGAGTGGAACTCGGCACGGCTGTGCTCGATTCCCTTGTTTCCCGACATGACCGACCAGGATCTGGACCGGGTCGTCGGGGCCATTGAACACCTGATGGGGAAACGCCCGTGAGACCTTATCCGATTCATTGCGTGTCGATCGTCATCCCGGTCTACAACGAAGAAGACAGCCTGCCGGAACTGCTGCGCCGTACCCAGGCCGCCTGCCAGCAACTGCATCATGATTACGAAATCGTGCTGGTCGACGACGGCAGCCGCGACGCCTCCGCGCAACTGCTCGAGGACGCTGCCTCGGTCGATGACAGCCCGTTTGTGGCCGTCATCCTCAACCGCAACTACGGCCAGCACGCGGCGATCATGGCCGGTTTCGAACAGTGCAAGGGCGACGTGGTGATCACTCTCGACGCCGATCTGCAGAACCCGCCGGAAGAAATCCCGCGCCTGGTGGCCGAGGCTGAAAAAGGCTTTGACGTGGTCGGCACCGTACGCGGCAATCGCCAGGATTCGGCGCTGCGTCGCTACCCCTCGAAACTGATCAACCTCGCCGTGCAGCGCTCCACCGGCGTCGCGATGAGCGACTACGGCTGCATGCTCCGCGCCTACCGCCGCACGATCATCGACGCGATGCTCGCCTGCCGCGAACGCAGCACGTTCATTCCGATCCTGGCCAACAGCTTCGCCCGCCACACAACGGAAATCACCGTGGCCCACGCCGAGCGCGAACACGGCGATTCGAAATACAGCCCGATGCGTTTGATCAACCTGATGTTCGACCTGATCACTTGCATGACCACCACGCCCCTGCGCCTGCTGAGCATCGTCGGTTTCGCCATGGCCGGGCTCGGCGTGCTGTTCGCGGCGGCGCTGATCTTCATGCGCCTGGCCTTTGGTGCCGGATGGGCCGGCGATGGCCTGTTCGTACTGTTCGCCGTGCTGTTCGTGTTCACTGGCGGCCAGTTCATCGGCATGGGCCTGCTCGGCGAATACCTGGGCCGCATGTACAGCGACGTGCGCGCTCGTCCACGTTTCTTCATTGAAAAAGTCCTGCGCGGCCATCCCGCCACGCCGGCCCCCGCCATCACCGTTGACGGCCTCACTTCCAACTCCACGTCCGATCAGGTTCTCTCATGAGCGCAAAAACCGTTGTCTTCGCTTACCACGATATTGGCTGCGCCGGCATTCAAGCCCTGCTCGACAGTGGCTATGACATTGCGGCGGTATTCACCCATGCCGATGATCCCAAGGAGAACACCTTCTACGCCTCGGTTGCACAACTGTGCGCCAACAAAGGCATCGCGGTTCACGCACCGGAAGACGCCAACCATCCGCTGTGGATCGAGCGGATCGCCAAGCTCGACCCGGATTACATCTTCTCGTTCTACTACCGCAACCTGCTGAGCGAGCCGCTGCTGGCGCTGGCCAAAAAAGGCGCGTTCAACCTGCACGGCTCCCTGCTGCCGCGCTACCGTGGCCGCGCTCCGGCCAACTGGGTACTGGTCAACGGCGAAACCGAAACCGGCGTCACCCTGCACCGCATGGTCAAACGCGCCGACGCCGGCGCCATCCTCGCCCAGCAACGCGTGGCCATCGAACGCAGCGACACAGCGCTGAGCCTGCACGGCAAACTGCGGATCACCGCCAGCGACCTGCTGCGCGATGCACTGCCTGCAATGCTTCAGGGCAAAATCACCGAAACCCCGCAAGACGAATCCAAAGCCACGGTGTTCGGCCGTCGAACCGCGGCAGACGGCAAACTGGTCTGGGCCCAACCGGCAGAGCAACTGTTCAACCTCGTGCGGGCCGTGACTCAGCCCTACCCCGGCGCCTTCTGCGCCGTGGGCGAGCACAAGCTGATCGTCTGGAGCGCCGACGTGGTCAAGGGCAACGAAGGCCAGGCGCCGGGCCGGGTCATCAGTGTCGATCCGCTGCGCATCGCCTGCGGTGAAGACTCGCTGGTGATCAACGCCGGCCAGCGCAACGACAACGGCCTGTACCTGAGCGGCCCGCAACTGGCCAATGAACTCGGCCTGGTGGACGGCTCGCTGCTGCGCGGTGCCGAGTCCGGTCGTGGCCCGCGTCGCACGCGGGTGCTGATCCTTGGCGTCAACGGCTTCATCGGCAACCATTTGTCCGAGCGCCTGCTGCGTGACGAGCGCTACGAAGTCTATGGCCTGGACATCGGCTCCGACGCCATCGACCGCCTGCGCAGCCATCCGCGTTTTCACTTCGTCGAAGGCGACATCAGCATTCACTCGGAGTGGATCGAGTACCACATCAAGAAATGCGACGTGGTCCTGCCGCTGGTGGCCATCGCCACGCCGATCGAATACACGCGCAATCCGCTGCGGGTGTTCGAACTCGACTTCGAAGAAAACCTGAAACTGGTGCGCTACTGCGTCAAATACAACAAGCGCGTGATCTTCCCGTCGACCTCGGAAGTCTATGGCATGTGCCAGGACAAGCACTTTGACGAGGACAGCTCCAACCTGATTGTCGGCCCGATCAACAAGCAGCGCTGGATCTACTCGGTGTCCAAGCAACTGCTGGACCGGGTGATCTGGGCCTACGGCGCCAAAGGCCTGAACTTCACCCTGTTCCGTCCCTTCAATTGGATGGGCCCACGGCTGGATCGCCTCGATTCGGCGCGCATCGGCAGTTCCCGCGCCATCACCCAGTTGATCCTCAACCTGGTGGAAGGCACGCCGATCCGCCTGTTCGACGGCGGCGAGCAGAAGCGCTGCTTCACCGACATCGCCGACGGCGTCGAAGCACTGGCGCGGATCATCGATAACGACAACGACGTCTGCAACGGCCAGATCATCAACATCGGCAACCCGGACAACGAGGCCAGCATCCGCCAGTTGGGCGAAGAACTGCTGCGCCAGTTCGAGGCACATCCGTTGCGCAGCAACTTCCCGCCGTTCGCCGGGTTCCGCGACGTGGAAAGCAAGGCGTTCTACGGCGCCGGTTACCAGGACGTCGAGCACCGCAAACCGAGCATCGCCAACGCCAAGCGCCTGCTGGACTGGACGCCGACCGTGGAAATGCGCGAGACCATCGGCAACACGCTGGACTTCTTCCTGCGTGAGGCCATGGCCGAAATCGAGAGCAAGCGTTGATGCAGGCCGGCTTGCGCATCGATGTCGACACCTTTCGCGGCACCCGTGAGGGCGTGCCGCGTCTGCTCGACATGCTCGACGAGGCGCAGATCAAGGCGACGTTTTTCTTCAGTGTCGGCCCGGACAACATGGGCCGGCATCTGTGGCGCCTGATCCGTCCGCAGTTCCTGTGGAAGATGCTGCGCTCCAACGCCGCCGGCCTGTACGGCTGGGACATCCTGCTGGCCGGCACAGCGTGGCCGGGCAAACCGATCGGTCGCGACCTCGGGCACCTGATGCGTCAGGCCCGGGCCGCCGGCCACGAGGTCGGCCTGCACGCCTGGGATCACCACGGCTGGCAGGCCAATGCCGGGCGCTGGAGCGATGCGCAACTGGTCGAGCAGATCCGTCAGGGCGTCGACACCTTGAGCGACATCCTTGGCGAAAAAGTCACATGTTCGGCCGCCGCCGGTTGGCGCGCGGACGAGCGTGTGATCGAAGCCAAACAGGCCTTCGGCTTTCGCTACAACAGCGATTGCCGTGGGCAGCGGCTGTTTCGCCCATTGCTGTCTGACGGCTCGGTCGGTGCGCCGCAGATTCCGGTGGACCTGCCGACCTTCGATGAGGTGGTCGGGCCGAGTGTGGCAGCGAAGGATTTCAACGCCTTCATCCTCGACCGGTTCCGCCCGGACAACCTCA
Organism: Pseudomonas sp. IT-P2; assembly: GCF_949767575.1. Lineage (NCBI taxonomy): Bacteria > Pseudomonadati > Pseudomonadota > Gammaproteobacteria > Pseudomonadales > Pseudomonadaceae > Pseudomonas > Pseudomonas sp. IT-P2. Next base: position 744,326 of record NZ_CATKQA010000011.1, read on the forward strand.
ACGTCTACACCATTCACGCCGAAGTAGAAGGGATTCTGATGGCCGAAGACTTTCGTCGACTGCTGGCCGACGCGCGCCAGCGAAACATCAACTTTCAACCGCTGGGCGACTTGCTGCCCGAGTTTCTCAACACACTGCCCGTCGGCCGTGTGCAACGCGGCGCCCTCGAAGGCCGCGAAGGCTGGCTGGGAGTGCAAGGCGCATGAGCAAACGCTGGGCATTGCCGCTGTTGCTGGGGATTTTCCTGCTGGCGTATCTGCTGCCGCTGGGCAGTCATGGTCTGTGGATTCCCGATGAAACCCGTTATGCGCAAATCAGCCAGGAAATGCTGCTGAGCGGCAACTGGGTGTCGCCGCATTTCATGAACCTGCGTTACTTCGAAAAACCGGCGGCCGGTTACTGGATGATCGCCCTCGGGCAGGCCGTGTTCGGGCAGAACCTGTTCGGTGTGCGGTTTGCCTCGGCCCTGAGCACCGGGCTGAGCGTGCTGCTGTGCTTCCTCATTGCCCGTCGTTTGTGGAATGAGCCGCGCAAAAGCTTCGTCTGCGCCCTGCTCTACATGAGCTTCGTCATCGTCGCCGGCCAGGCTGGTTACGCCAACCTCGATCCGCAATTCACCTTTTGGGTCAACCTGAGTCTGGTGGCGCTGTGGTTTGCCCTCGACAGCCGCGCCAACGGCCAGCGCCTGGCCGGTTGGGCGGTGCTGGGCCTGGCCTGCGGCATGGGGTTCATGACCAAGGGTTTTCTCGCCTGGTTGCTGCCGGTGCTGATCGCGTTGCCGTGGATGCTCTGGCAAAAACGCTGGAAGGAATTGCTGCTGTACGGCCCGGTGGCCATCGCGGTGGCGATCATCGTCAGCCTGCCGTGGATGCTGGCGGTGCACGGTCAGGAACCGGATTACTGGCGGTTCTTCTTCTGGCACGAGCACATCCGCCGCTTTGCCGGGGACGATGCCCAGCATGACGCGCCGTGGTGGTTCTATCTGCCGCTGCTGGTGGCGTTCAGTTTGCCGTGGGTCGGGATGCTACCGGTAGCGTTGAAGCAAGCGTGGCAGACCCGCCGCGAAACCGGCATCGCGTTTCTAGGCCTGTGGCTGTTGATGCCGCTGCTGTTCTTCAGCCTGAGCAACGGCAAGCTGCCGACCTACATCCTGCCGTGCCTGCTGCCGCTGGCGTTGCTGCTGGGCCACGCGCTGGCCGATCGCTTGCGTCTGGAGCAAGGCCGGGCGCTGGGCCTCAATGGTCTACTGAATCTGTTGCTGGGCATCGTCACGCTGATCGGGCTGGTTTACGTGCAGCTCAAGCGTCCGCTGTACGACCACGAATTGCACAGTCTGGTGCTGGTGTTCATCGCCCTGACCGGCTGGATCATCAGCAACCTGCTGCAAGCCTTCCGTCCGTTGCAATGCTGGGCGGCGCCGGCGGTGGGCAGTCTGCTGCTGATCGCATTGCTGCCGGCGGCACTGCCCAAATCGGTGGTGGCGAACAAGATGCCGGACCAGTTCGTCCTCGCCCACCAAGCGGAACTGGCGAGCGCCGCTCACCTGTTGAGCAACGACCTGGGCGCCGCGTCGGCCCTGTCCTGGCGCCTCAAACGCCCGCAGGTGGCGCTGTACAACACGATAGGCGAATTGAAATATGGCCTTGCCTATCCTGACGGCATCCAACAACGGGTCGATCCCGATCAGGTGCAGCAGTGGATGCGCCAAGCCCGCAAGACCGGTTCGGTCGGCGTGGTGATGCGGGTCAAGGGGCAAGACGAACTGGACGAACTCGACAGACTGCCCAAGGACGGCGTTCGTTATGAGCAGGGCAACCTGGTGATCATGATCCTGCCGCAGGAGGCGTCATGAGCCTGTTGCTGCTGTTGGCCGCCTGCCTGCTGACCTGCCTGGGCCAGGTCGCGCAGAAATTTGCCGTCGAGCGCTGGCGCGGCGCGAGCCTGTCGTGGTCGAGCAAATTGCGCTCGCCGTGGCTATGGCTGGCCCTGCTCGCCCTCGGCGCGGGCCTGCTGGTGTGGCTGCTGGTGTTGCAGCGCCTGCCGGTCAGCATCGCCTATCCGATGCTCAGCCTCAATTTCGTGATCATCACCCTGATCGCTCGCTTCGTATTCAGGGAGCCCGTCGACGCTCAGCACTGGTTCGGTGTGGTGCTGGTGATTGGTGGCGTGGCGCTGCTGGGGCAACAGTCATGAACCGGTGCCGTGGAATCTTCTTCGCCCTGGCCAGCGTGCTGCTGGTCAGCGTGGCGCAACTGAGCATGCGCTGGAGCATGACGCGCCTGCCCCGACCGGATCAGTGGCTGGCCCTGCCCAGTGTCGACTCAGTCGCGCTGGTCGTGGTGCTGGCGGCGATCTTCGCCTATGCGCTGTCGATGCTCTGCTGGCTCGCCGCCCTGCGCGATCTGCCGCTGGGCCGGGCCTATTCGCTGCTGAGTATCAGCTACGCGCTGGTGTACCTGCTGGCGGCCAGTCTGCCGCTGTTCAACGAATCCTTCAGTTTCTCCAAATCACTGGGCGTGGCGCTGGTCATGCTCGGGGTCATCACCATCAACACTCGTCCGGCCCGTGCGCCCGAATTGAGGAGTTCGCCATGAAAATCACAGTGTTTGGTAGCGGTTATGTCGGCCTGGTGCAGGCCGCCGTGCTGGCCGAGGTCGGCCATGACGTGGTGTGCATGGACATCGACGAGAAAAAAGTCGAGCTGCTGCGCCAGGGTCACGTCAGCATCTTCGAACCGGGGCTGGCCAGCCTGGTCCGCGAGGGCCTGGACGCCGGGCGCCTGCAATTCACCTGCGATGAAAAACTCGCGGTGCAGCACGGCAAGGTCGCGTTCATCGCCGTTGGCACCCCGTCGAAAGAAGACGGCTCGGCCGACCTGCGTTACGTGCTGTCGGTGGGGGACGCCGTGGCCCGGCACCGTGAACAACCGCTGATTCTGGTGGAAAAATCCACCGTACCCGTCGGCACCGGCGACACCTTGCGCACGCACCTGGACAAAGCCTTGGTCAAGGCCGGACGTCTGTTGCAGTTCGATATCGTCTCCAACCCGGAATTTCTCAAGGAAGGCTCAGCCGTCGCCGATTGCCGCCGGCCGGACCGGATCGTCATCGGCTGCGAACGCGAAGAAGTACGCGACGTAATGCGCGACCTGTACTCGCCGTTCAACCGCAACCACGACCGCATCATGTTCATGGACCTGCGCAGCGCCGAGCTGACCAAGTACGCTGCCAACTGCATGCTGGCGACCAAGATCAGCTTCATCAACCAGATCGCCGAACTGGCCGAACACCTGGGCGCGGACATCGAGTCGGTGCGCCAGGGCATCGGCGCCGACAGCCGTATCGGCTACCACTTCATCTACCCCGGTTGCGGTTACGGCGGCTCGTGCTTCCCCAAAGACATGCGCGCGCTGATCCACAGCGCCGAAGAAGCGCACTGCTCCAGCGATCTGCTGCAAGCGGTGGAAGCGATCAACCAGCGGCAAAAACACAAATTGTTCGAGCGCATCAACGCGTTCTACAAGGGCGAACTGCGCGGCAAGACCTTCGCCGTCTGGGGCCTGGCCTTCAAACCCAACACCGACGACATGCGCGACGCGCCGAGCCGGGTCCTGCTCGAATCGCTGTGGGCCGCCGGCGCCAATGTGCGGGCGTTTGATCCGGAAGCGATGCAGGAAACCCAGCATCTGTACCCGGACGAATCGAAACTGATGCTGATGGGCACCCCGGAATCGGTACTTGCCGGTTCCGACGCGCTGATCATCTGCACCGAATGGCAGCAGTTCAAGGCGCCGGATTTCGACCTGATCCAGCAACGCCTCAAGGCTCCGGTGATCTTCGATGGCCGCAACCTGTACGACGCCGAACGCCTGGCCCGCAACGGCTTCCATTACTTCCCGATGGGCCGTGGCGAATCGCGCACCCTGCCGATTCCGTTGCAGCAATGGCCGCACGCTTCGGACGTGGCTTGATCGGGTTGTCCTGTGCCATTCGCCGGCAGTCCTTGATCGCAGGGCTGCTGGCGTTGGTGCTGTTCATCGCCGGCGTGTACGGGCAGGCGCCCATCGGTTTCGACTCGCGCTTCGTGTTGTTCGCCCAGGAAATGCTGCGCCACGGGCCCAGTGTATTTCCCACCACTTACGGTGAGCCGTACGCCGATTATTCGGCGCTCTCGACCTTGTTCATCTGGCTGTTGTCGCTGCCGCTCGGGACGGTCAACAGCCTGACGGCGTGGCTGCCGAGCGCTTTCGCCGGCGCGGTGATCGTGACGTTGATGTATCGATTGCTCGCGCCCTCGTCCGTGCGCTGGGCGATCGTCAGCATCGCGTTGCTGATGCTCACCAGCACCTTCATCACCGAGACCCGGGCGGTGTCGCAGGACCTGATGCTCGCCGCCGTAGCGTTTTCGGTGTTCTACCTCGGCTATGCCCACGACCATTTCGCTGCCGGTCGGCGCTGGCCACTGGTGTTCATTCTGTTGCTGCTGGGGTTCGGCATTCGGGGGCCGATCGGGCTGGTGGTTCCAACCGGCATGCTCTGCAGTTACTACCTGCTGGATCGCCAATGGTCACGCTTGTTGACCTTCGGTGTGCTGGCGTCGCTCTTGCTGGCGGCCTGCGTGGGGCTGCTGTTGTGGCTGGCGGAGGTCAGCGGCGGGCCGGCGTTTCGGCAGGACGTGATCCGCATGCAGTTCATGGGGCGCATGGACGGCAGCGAAGGCGTCAGCGGTTCGCTGTATTACTTCACCAGTTCTCTGGGCAACTATGCGCTGGCGTATCCGCTGGCCTTGCTCGCGCTGGCGGCGGTGTGGCTGAGCAAGCCCCGGCAACGCGGCCCGGCCTTGCGCCTGGTGCAGTATTGCGCCGCTGCGGGTTTGATCGTGATGGTCGGGCTGTCGATTCCCCAGGCGAAAAAGGCCCGTTACCTGCTGCCGATGCTGCCCATGGCGGCGATCATTGCGGCGTACCCGTTTCAGGTGGTGCACGGCCGGGTGTTTGCCTGGCTGCGCGTCGGCATGCAGGGGCTGTGGTTGTTGATTCCCGCGTTGTTGATCGCTTTGTTGTGGGTGGCGAAGCGGCGGTTTCCCGAGTCGTTGACCGATCTGACGCTGGTAATGATCGTGCTGGGATTGCTGCAACTGGCCGCTTTGTCACGGTTGTGGCGACCGCGCTGGCGAACCGAAGTCCTCGCGTTCAGCGCTGTGCTGGCGGTCTGGTCGGCCTACGTTCTGGTGTTCGAGCCGGTGGAACGGCTGCTCTACGACACACGAAGCTTCAGCCAGTCGGCGCTTGCGCGAATCCACGCGCAACCCGCGCCGCTGGTGTTGCACGGCATGGGCAAGGACGCCAAGGCCATCAAGTTCATGGTCAACGTCGATCAGGATCTGCAACCGCAGTTCAGCGAAACCACGCAAGCGCTCGAAGCACTCAAGGGGCCGGCATGGTTGATGATGGATCGCAGCGACTATCAAGCCCTGCAAGGCACGTCGCTCGGGGCGTTGCAGCCGATATTGAGCGGGCGTTTCGATAAAAACGATTATGTGTTGCTGTGGCTGGCGCCTTAACCTGCGCGACGTGATTTCCACAGGGACCGCTGACTGATGACCTTTACCGTGCGACAGGCCCTTACAGCCGATGCCATTGCCCTCCCCACCATCGAGCGTTCGGCCGCCGCGCTGTTTCGACTCGACCCATCACTGGCCTGGCTGGCAGATGCCGATGTGCCGAAGGCCTCGGCGCATTTACCGGCCATTGAACGGGGCGAACTGTGGGTCGCGCAAAACAACGACGGGCAACTTGCAGGTTTTTTAAGGGCGGTGACTGTCGACCAACAGTTGCACATTGAGGAACTGTCCGTCAGCCAACACTTTCAGGGCCGGGGCGTCGGTCGCAAGTTGCTGTTGGCGGCGATTGAACAGGCGCGTCTGTGGCAACTTCGGGCGGTGACGCTGACGACGTTTCGCGATCTGCCGTGGAATGCGCCGTTCTATCAACGCATGGGTTTTGCGCTATTGAACGCCGACGACAGCGACGCACGTCTGAACCATGTATTGCGCGATGAAATCGCTCACGGATTGCCCGGCGAGCGACGTTGCGCCATGCGCCTGGATCTCACGCCGTCGCCTTGAGATCAACCCCCAGCGCCTGGGCGAACGCCTTGACCAACGGACTGCGCACGGTGTTGTGCCGCAGGATCAGATTGAACGGCGTGTCGAAGTGGATCAGCTCCGGGCACACCGCACGAAACTGCCCGGCGGCCACCAGCGTGGCAGCGTAATGCTGCGGCAGAAAGCCCACGAAACGCCCGGTCTTGATCAACAATGCCACCGCTTCGACCTGGGTCGCCGAGGCGGAAAAACTGTCGTAGCGGGCGAAGTTGAGCTTGTCGCGATGGATCGCGTAGCGGTGGTTGATGCACTCGTAATCCTGCAGAACGTTACCGCCCATCTGCTCCGCCGGCATCTCGAACAACGGGTGGCCGACCGCGCAGTAAGCCTGCGAGCGTTCTTCATAGAGCGGGTAATAATCGAACTCTTCACGCTTTTGATAAACCGGGACTATTCCGGCAACTAAGCGACCCTCGACCACGCCTCTTTCCACTTCATCCAGCTGAGTCGCCTGAAGTTGAAACCTTACTTTCGGTGAATGCTCATTTATCTTTTTAAGCGCGGCAACTAACGGTGAATTATCGTCGCTAATTGTATTGTCGATCACCCCCACTCCGAGGTCGCCGATAAGTTCGTTCTGTGCCGAACTAAGCCGGTCACGAAAGTTGTCGACCGAAGCAAACAGATCAATCGACGCCTGATACACCAGACGCCCTTCTTCGGTCAGGTGAAACCCTTCTCGGCCCCGGGTGCACAGGCGCATGCCGATGCGGATTTCCAGGTCGGAGATCTGCTTGCTAATCGCGGCCAGGCCCACGTTCAGCTCGTTTTGCGCCGCGCTGAAGCCGCCGGCCTCGACCACCGCCTTGAACACCTTGAGCAGTTTGAAATCCAGTCCGCTGAGGGCCAAAGGTGCCCGGTGAGCGGTTTTGACCGGTGGGTTTCCGGAATTGGAAAGTGGGGTTTCCATAATGCTGATTTACCTCTGGTGCAATGTTCAACAATCTGTGTCCAACAACAAAAACATCGCCGGCTAATAATAATGATCACAGAAAACCAGCCTTGGCAACCGCCAGAAAATCCCGAACATCAGTGCCAACTCACTGATCGCCAAACATTAAAAGCTGACACTTCGATCAGCTCTTGTCTCTTTGCAACTGCCCTCTTGAATACTGCTTTGGCCTGATTCTGTCCGCTGCTGCTGTTCGCTAAATAGCCAGCGCGATTTCAGGGCCCGGCACATCGATTTCAGTTCGCGTTACCGACGAGGAAAACAACCAATGTCTCAAACCACCGACCGTCTCTGGGGTGCCCGTTTCAAAAGCGGCCCGTCCGCAGCCCTGGCGGCCCTGTCCCGTTGCCCCGAGCGCTATTTCCGCCTGACGCCGTACGATCTGGCCGGCTCCAAGGCCCACGCCGGGGAACTGCAACGTGCCGGCCTGCTCGACGAGCAGGAAACCCGCACGATGATCGAAGCCCTGGACGGCATCGGTGCCGATTTTTCTGCCGGGCGCATCGCCCCGACCCTGGACGACGAAGACGTTCACACCTTCATCGAGCGCCTGCTGACCGAACGCCTCGGCGCACTGGGCGGCAAGCTGCGCGCCGGCCGTTCGCGCAACGACCAGACCGCCAACGACCTGCGCCTGTTCCTGCGTGATCACGTCCGCACCCTGGCCGTGGAAGTGCTGGCCCTGCAAACGGCGCTGGTGGATCAGGCCGAGCAGCACGTCGAAAGCATCTGCCCGGGCTTCACCCACTTGCAGCAGGCGCAACCGATCGTGTTCGCCCATCACCTGCTGGCCCACGCGCAATCGATGCTGCGCGACGTGCAACGCCTGGTGGACTGGGACGCCCGCACTTCGCTGTCGCCCCTCGGTGCCGCGGCCATGGCCGGTTCCGCGATTGCTCGCCAGCCGCAACAATCGGCCAGGGAAATGGGCTACGCCGGGGTCTGCGAAAACTCCATCGACGCCGTGGCCAGCCGCGATCACGTCGCCGAGTTCCTGTTCATCGCCAGCATGCTCGGGATCAACATCTCGCGTCTGGCCGAAGAGTTCTGCCTGTGGTCGTCGCGCCAGTTCCGCTGGGTCGATCTGGACGACGCCTACGCCACCGGCAGCTCGATCATGCCGCAAAAGAAAAACCCCGACATCGCCGAACTGGCCCGGGGCAAGGCTGGGCGTCTGATCGGCAACCTGACCGGTCTGCTGTCGACGCTCAAATCCCTGCCGCTGTCGTACAACCGCGACCTGAGCGAAGACAAGAACGGCGTACTCGACAGCGTCGACACCTTGCTGCTGGTGCTGCCGGCCATGGCCGGAATGGTCGCGACCATGACCGTCAACGTCGAGGAACTGCGGCGTCAGGCGCCGCTGGGTTTCACCCTCGCCACTGAAGTCGCCGACTGGCTGGCGGTGCGCGGCGTGCCGTTCAAGGAGGCCCACGAAATCACCGGCGCGCTGGTGCAGGCCTGCGAAAAACACGACCTCGAATTGTGGGAAGCCTCGCCGGCGCTGCTGGCCGAGATCGACCCGCGCCTCACGGCAGACGTGCGAGACAGCCTGACCCTGGAAGCCGCCATCGCAGCACGCAGCGGCTGGGGCGGCACCGCACCGCAACAGGTGCGCGAGCAGATCGGCCGCCTGAAAACCGCCCTCGCCGCGCAGCAACAGTGGACCGAAAACTACCAGGGCTTCCGCCTCTAAGCCGGGTCCCCCTCCCATCGGGAGGGGGTTGATCGACAAGTACAGTGTACGGAGAAACACCATGAGCCAGACTCAGGCAGAACGACTCCAGGCGGAGCGCAAACTGGCGGAAAACCAGTTCGACATTACCCAGTACCAGCATGTGCCACGGCGTTATTACGGGCGGATCTTCTTCGCCACCGTGATCGTCATCGCCATCATCGGCCTGGTGCGGGCCTTCGCCGAAGGCAAGATCGAATGGTCGTACATCGGCCAGTTCCTCACCTCCGAAGCGATCATGTGGGGCCTGTTCAACACGATCATCATGGCCGTGCTGGCCATGGCGCTGGGCATCGTGTTCGGGGTGATCACCGCGATCATGCGCATGTCGGCCAACCCGATCCTGCGCTACGTGGCCGTGACCTACACCTGGCTGTTTCGCGGTACGCCGCTGATTCTGCAACTGCTGTTGTGGTTCAACCTGGCGCTGATCTTCCCCACCATCGGCATTCCCGGCCTGTTCGAACTCGACACCGTGAGCCTGATGACCCCGTTCGTGGCCGCCCTGCTCGGCTTGAGCATCAACCAGGGCGCCTACACCGCCGAAGTGGTGCGCGCCGGCCTGCTGTCGGTGGACACCGGCCAGTACGAAGCCGCCAAGTCCATCGGCATGCCGCGCTTGCAGGCGCTGCGCCGGATCATCCTGCCGCAGGCCATGCGGATCATCATTCCGCCGGTCGGTAACGAATTCATCGGCATGGTGAAAATGACCTCGCTGGCGAGCGTCATCCAGTACTCGGAACTGCTCTACAACGCCCAGAACATCTACTACGCCAACGCCCGGGTCATGGAGCTGCTGATCGTCGCCGGTATCTGGTACCTGGCCACCGTCACCGTCCTGTCCTTTGGTCAAAGCCGTCTGGAGCGTCGTTTCGCTCGCGGCGCCGGCAAGCGTTCTTGAGGAGTCGAACATGAGAAACATCGTCAAGGCCGTGAGCCTGAACAAATATTACGACCAGTACCACGCGCTCAAGGACATCAACATCGAGGTCGAGCAAGGCGAAGTGCTGTGCATCATCGGCCCGTCGGGCTCGGGCAAGAGCACCCTGCTGCGCTGCGTCAACCAGTTGGAAAAAATCGACAAGGGCGGCCTCTGGGTCGACGGCGAACTGGTCGGCTACCGCGTCGTCGGGCACAAGCTGCACGAACTCAACGAGTCGCAGATCGCCCGTCAGCGCCTGGCCACCGGCATGGTGTTCCAGCGCTTCAACCTGTTCCCGCACATGACCGTGCTGCAAAACATCATCGAAGGCCCGTGCCAGGTGCTCAAGCGTTCGCCCAAGGAGGCGCACGAAGAAGCCCTGGAGCTGCTGGCCCGGGTCGGCCTGGCCGACAAACGCAACAGCTACCCGATTGAACTGTCGGGCGGTCAGCAGCAACGGGTGGCGATTGCCCGCGCGCTGGCCATGCGACCCAAGCTGATGCTGTTCGATGAACCCACTTCGGCACTCGACCCGGAACTGGTCGGTGAGGTGCTGTCGGTGATGCGCGATCTGGCGCAGACCGGCATGACCATGATCGTCGTCACCCATGAACTGGGCTTCGCCCGGGAGGTTTCCAACCGCATGGTGTTCATGGACGGCGGGCAGATCGTGGAGGCTGGAAGCCCCGAAGAAATACTAATAAGTCCGCAAAACCCGCGCACCCAAAGCTTCATTTCTGCCGTTCGAACCTGAGGCCCCTTTGGCCTTCACAACACTCATAAGAGAACGTCCATGAAGAACTTCGTCATTCCAGCAGTACTCACCTCCCTCATGTCTTGCGGTGTCGCCGTGGCCGCCGAGTTGCCGGCCAGCATCAAGGAAAAAGGCGAGATCGTCGTCGCGATCATGCCCAACTATCCGCCGATGGATTTCAAGGACCCGGCCACCAACAAGCTCACCGGCCTTGACTACGACCTGGGCAACGCCCTGGCCGAACGCCTCGGGGTGAAGATCAAGTGGCAGGAAACCGGCTTCGAGCAAATGATCAACGCCCTGACCACCGACCGCGTGGACATGGTCCTGTCGGGCATGACCGACACCGCCGAGCGTCAGGCCAGCGTGACCTTCGTCGACTACTTCACCAGCGGCCCGCAGTTCTACACCTTGCAGAAGAACGCCGCGACCAACGAGATCATCGACCTGTGCGGCAAGAAAGTCGGCACCAGCCGCCGCACCACGTTCCCGGCGGAAATCGCCGAGTGGAGCAAGGCCAACTGTGAAGCCGCCGGCAAACCGGCGATCAACGTGATCGGCACCGAAGGCTCGGCCGACGCCCGTGCGCAACTGCGCCAGAGCCGCATTGATGCGGCGATGCAGGGCAGCGAAACCCTGTCGTACCTCAAGACTCAGGAAAAGGACATGTACAAAACGGTCGGCCAGCCGATCTCCGTGCAGTTCACCGGGTTGGGTGTGAGCAAGAAGAAGCCTGAGCTGAGTGAGGCGGTGAAAGTGGCGTTGCAGAGCATGGTGGATGACGGCAGCTATAACGCGATTCTGAAGAAGTGGGATCTGGAACTGGGTGCGATCAAGGATGTGACCATTAACGCGGGCAAGTAAACCTTCGCCACGGATGCCCGGCTGCGATCAATCAAAAGATCGCAGCCTTCGGCAGTTCCTACAGATGAGTATCGGAGCGCTGTGATGTCTTCATCACCCCAACCCACCTGGCCCGACCAGCACAAAGCCTGCCTCGCCCTGGCCTTCGACCTCGATGGCCCCACCGGCGATGCCATGCTTAACGGCTCGATCTGGCACAAACCCGAATACTTCGGCTTCGGCGGCTACGGCCCCTACCGCGCCCTGCCGCGCCTGCTGGATCTGCTCGACACCTTCAAGATCCCGACCACCTTCTTCGTCCCCGCCTGGGTCGTGGAAAACTGGCCGAAACAATGCCAGGCCATCGTCGAGCGCGGTCATGAAGTCGCCTACCACGGCTACAAACACGAATCCTTCTACGCCCTGACGCTGGACCAGCAGCAGGCCGTGATGAATAAATCCCGCGATGTGTTCTGGCAATACCTGCACATCCGCGCCGAGGGGTTTCGCACCCCGTCGGGTGACTGGCGCGCCGAAACCCCGGCGATGCTGGCCGACAACGGCGTCATCTATTCCAGCAGCATGCGCGGCGACGATCGCCCGTATCTGGTCAACGTCCCCGGCCACGACACGCCGCTGGTGGAGATCCCCGGCCGCTGGGAAATGGACGACTACGCCTCCCTCGCTTACACCCGCGCCCCGAACTTCCCGTCCGGGCTCGATCGCACCGCCAGCTACGAGCTGACCCTCGACAACTGGCAACGCGAATACGACGGCGCAATGGACGAAGGCCTGTGCCTGACCACCCTGTTCCACCCGAAAATCACCGGCAAACCGGGGCGCATCCTGTTGCTGGAGAAACTCTTCGAACACATGCGCCAACGCGATGACGTGTGGTTCGCCACCTGCCGCGACGTCGCCCGCTGGTGGCTGAAGGAGCATCACCATGGCTGACTCCAGCAAACTCTGGCCCGCCGGCAAACGCTGCGCGGTGGTGCTGACCGTCGATTACAACGACATCCACGGCATTCTCACCCAGGCCCCGGAAGTCGTCGGGCGCGACAAGACGCTGTCGGTGTGGCGCTACGGCACGCAACGCGGCGTCGAGCGTTTGCTCGGCCTGTTCAGGGAACTCGGGGTGCGCAGCAGCTGGTTCGTGCCCGGCATCGTCGCCGAGGAAAACCCGCAGCACATCGCCGCGATTCTGGCTGACGGCCATGAAATCGCCTGCGCCGGTTACCGCCATCAGGATTACGACACGCTGGATCTGGCGGCGCAGAGTGCGGAAGTCGCCAAGGGTTGTGCAGCGCTGCAAGCATTGACCGGCGCGCGTCCGACCGGTTTCCGGATTCCCGCCGGCAACGGCGCGCCGGGCTTCATTGAAGCCTTGAAAGATCACGGCATTCTCTGGTCGTCATCTTGGCGTGGCGATGACCTGCCGTTCTTGCACCCGACCGCGCCCGAAGTGGTCGAGTTGCCGCTGCATTACGAACTGGAAGACGAACCCTACTTCGCCTTCAACCTGAGCCCGGCCGTACCGCCGGCGCAATCGCGGATCGCCTCTTACAGCCACACCCTGGGCAACCTGCAAATGGACTTCGCCGGCTTCCACCGCTTCGGCCTGTGCTACGTGCTGCGCCTGCACCCGGAAATCATCGCCACGCCAGGACGCATCGGCGTGCTGCGCGAATTGCTGCAAGGCATTCAGCAGCATGACGACGTGTGGATCGCCACCGGCGCCGAAGTCGCGCAGTGGTGGGCGCAAACGGCGGCGCCGGTCGCGCAGGATCATCCGGCGTCGGTGTATGAGCGCCATTATCGGGACTACCTCGTATGACCGAACGCATGCAGCGGCTGGCGCGGTTTTGCGTCGAGACCCGCTTTGAAGACCTGCCGCCAGCGTTGGTGGAACAGGCCAAGCGACACATTCTCGACACCTTTGGCGCAGCACTGGCCGGGGCCGACAGTGCGGTGGCGTTTCAGGCACGGCAGGTGTTCGGCGCCGAACCCGGCACTGCGTTGGTCTGGGGTTCATCGTTGCGGGTCGGCGCGGGGCATGCGGCATTGCTCAACGGCATCGCCGCCCATGCGCTGGAGCTGGACGACACCGGCGGGTGCGATCACTCGGGCGCGGTGGTGCTTCCGGCGGTGATGGCGGCACTGTCGCTGGTGGATCGGCCGGTGGACGGTCGCGAGTTCATCACCGCCGTGGTGATCGGCTACGAAATCGGCCGGCGGGTGCTGGAGGCCTGCGGCAGTTATTCGGCGCACAACGGCGCCGGCTGGCATTCGACCGCCACTTGCGGCGTGTTCGGCGCGGCGGCGGCCTGTGCGCGGATCTTTGCGCTGGATGTCGGGCAAACCGTGTCGGCGCTGGGCATCGCCGGCAGTTTCAGCGGCGGGTTGTGGGCGTTCATCCATGACGGTTCGCAAAGCAAGAAACTGCACAGCGGCCGGGCGGCCGAGGGCGGTTTGCTCGCGGCGCGTTTTGCCCGTGAAGGCGTCAGCGGGCCGTCGGTATTGTTCGAGGATGTCTGGGGTGGTTTTCTCAAGACCCTGGCGCCAAGCAGCGCGCAACCGGATGCGCTGGATGCCGAATTGGGGCGTGTGTGGAAACTCGCGCGCTGTTCGATCAAACCCTACGCCGCGTGCCGTGGCACCCATTCGGCCATCGATGCGCTTGGGTTGTTGCTGGAGCAATTGCAGGTCGGCGCCGATCAGGTGGAAGACGTCCAGGTGAACCTGTGCGGGTTTCTGCTCGACATGTGCGGCGGTCGCGACATCCAAAGTCTGGCCGCCGCGCAAATGAGCCTGCCCTACGCCCTCGCCGCGCGACTGGTGCACGGCCATTGCCGGCTCGAGGCTTACGATGAGCAGCCGCGCAACGATCCGCAAATCACCCACTGGCTGACGCGCATTCGCCTTGAAGTGGATGAGCGACTGTCGGAGGATGGCGAGCCGCTGGTCATTCTTCGAACCCGCGACGGGCGTCAGGCGAGTCTGTGTGTCGAGGTGCCGCTGGGCGCGCCGGGCAATCCGCTGAGCGAGGCGGCGCTGGAGGAGAAGTTTTTCAGTCTGGCGCTGCGAGTCATTTCACCGGTCAAGGCCGAGCCGTTACTGGCGCAGCTGCGGCAACTGCAAACGCTGGATTCCGTGCGCGATCTCGAGCACCTGTTAACCGAATAAGGACATTTGATTTTCCGTGGCCACTTACTCGCTCGTTATCCGCCGCCTGATGATCGTCTCGCTGACCATCGTCGTCAGCCGCGCCATCACCAGTCCGTTGCTCACGCTGTTTCTGAGCAACAAGCTCGGCCTCAACCAACAGGATGTCGGGTTGTTGCTGGGCATCGCGGTGTTCATCGCCACCCTGCTCGCGCTGTACGGTGGCTACATCATCGACCGGCTGGAAAAGCGCCGGTTGCTGATTCTGGCGATGCTTTCCAGCGCCATCGGCTTCGTGCTGCTGACCTTCGCCAAAGACCTGTATCTGACGACCCTGACGCTGGTCATCACCGAAACCGCTTCGGCGCTGTTCCTGATCGGCTCCAAGGCGATCCTCAGTGAAAACCTGCCCATGGGCCAACGGGCCAAGGCGTTTTCCCTGCGCTACACCCTGACCAACATCGGCTACGCCACTGGCCCGATGCTCGGCGTGGTGATCGCCGGGGTCTACCCGATTGCGCCGTTCCTGATTGCCGCCGGCATCGCTTTCGGCAGCATCTTCCTGATGATCGGGATTCCCAAGGATGCCAGCCCGGTCGCCGCCATCGGCCAGCCGCAAAGTTTCCTGAAAACCCTCATCACCCTGAAAAACGACCGCACGTTGATCATGTTCACCTGCGGCTGTCTGCTCAGCACCGTGGTCCACGGCCGCTTCACCCTGTACCTGTCGCAATACCTGCTGGTGGTCGAGGATTCGCAACGGGCGTTACAAACCATGGCTGCCCTGCTCGCCTGCAACGCCATCGCGGTGATTCTGCTGCAGTACCAGATCGGCCGCTTCCTCAACCGGGAAAAACTGCGCTACTGGATCGCCGCCGGCACCAGCCTGTTCATCGTTGGATTGATCGGCTTCAGCCTGGCCGACAGCCTGGTGTCGTGGTGCATCGCGATGTTCATCTTCACCCTCGGCGAGATGATCATTTACCCGTCGGAATTTCTGTTCGTCGACACCCTGGCGCCCGAAGAACTGCGCGGCAGCTATTACGGCGCGCAGAACCTGGCGGCCCTCGGCGGCGCGCTGAGCCCGGTGATTTGCGGTTTCCTGCTGATGCACACGCCGGCGCCGACCATGTTCTACGCCCTCAGCGCACTGACGGCGATGGGCGGGTTCCTGTGTTTCATGAGCGGGCGACGCGTGGCTTTACTTCACAAATAATGCACTGAAACTGCATTTATATGAATTTGTCAGCATCGAGATTGCTTGGCACACTGTGCGCGTTCCTCCCCCAATAGTTGGAACACTTCGAAGGACTTTCCGCGTTTACGGACAAGTCCTTTTTTTTGCCCTGAATTTCGCAAAGGATCGATTCTGCATGCTCGCTCGCTGGTTGCCCGCCGCCATCAACACCCGCCCCACTGAATGGAGCCGCGCCGCCATCGGCATGGCCCTGGGCACGTTGTTCAGTGTTTGGGCGTGCAGTCAGGTGTTCGGCATTGAAGTGGCCTACCACCTGATCGGCCCTCTGGGCGCTTCGGCGGTGCTGTTGTTCGCCGTATCGTCCGGCGCCCTCGCCCAGCCGTGGTCGATCATCGGCGGTTACCTGTGCGCGGGCGTCGTCGCGTTGCTGGTGGCCCACGTCCTCGGCCGAACCCTCGGCAGTGCCTGCCTCGCCGCAGGCATGGCGCTGATCCTGATGTGCTGGCTGCGCTGCCTGCACCCGCCGGCCGGCGCCGTCGCGTTGACCATGGTGCTGGCCGACCCGATGACCATCGCCATGGACTGGAAAGCCCTGGAACCGGTGATGCTCAGCGCCGCGTGCCTGCTGCTCGCCGCACTGGCCTACAACAACCTCACCCGCATCCGCTACCCGAAACGCCCCGCAGGACCGGCGCCGGCCGTGGCGCCGGTGGATATTCAGTCCATTACGGCCGAGGATCTGAAACGGGCACTGGCCGATATGGAGGCGTTCATCGACGTCACGCCGGAGGATCTGGAACAGTTGATTCATGCCAGTGAACTGCACGCCAAACGGCGCAGCATTGGTCAGGTGTTCCGCTGAGTCCGGAGCCTGTACCTGTCAGCGTTGTCGATTGAAAAGAAGCCGCGATCCCGTGCATTTGGCCTAAGGTAAAAATGCAGACAGCCCGTGCACATATCCCCGTTGTACACGGCAAATTTGCACTGTTACGATCCGCTAACGCTCGCGCGCGAGCTTCTCGAATAAAGACAATAAAAGCAGGGAGTTAGTGATGACTGCTCAGGCTTCATCCCCGCGGACTTCGTCCATGGATGCCACGCCGCACGAAGTGCTGGCCGAGGTTCGCAATCACATCGGTCATCTGACCCTCAACCGCCCCGCCGGCCTCAATGCCCTGACCCTCGACATGGTGCGCCAGCTCCAGCAACACCTGGACGCCTGGGCCGCCGATGCCGATATCCACGCGGTGGTGCTGCGCGGTGCCGGCGAGAAAGCCTTTTGTGCCGGTGGCGACATTCGCTCGCTCTACGACAGTTTCAAAAGCGGCGACACGCTGCACGAAGATTTCTTCGTCGAGGAATACGCCCTCGACCTGACGATCCACCACTACCGCAAACCGGTGCTGGCGCTGATGGACGGTTTCGTCCTCGGCGGCGGCATGGGCCTGGTGCAAGGCGCCGATCTGCGGGTGGTCACCGAGAAGAGCCGTCTGGCGATGCCGGAAGTGGCGATCGGCTATTTCCCGGATGTCGGCGGCAGTTATTTCCTGCCACGCATTCCCGGTGAACTGGGGATTTATCTGGGCGTCAGCGGCGTGCAGATCCGTGCGGCGGATGCGCTGTATTGCGGCCTCGCCGACTGGTATCTGGACAGCAGCAAACTCGGCATCCTCGACGAACAGCTCGATCACCTGGAGTGGCACGACACGCCGCTCAAAGACCTGCAAAACCTGCTGGCTCGCCACGCCGTGCAAACCCTGCCCGATGCGCCGCTCGAAGCCTTGCGTCCGGCCATCGACCACTTCTTCGCTTTGCCTGACGTGCCGAGCATCGTCGAGCAACTGCGCGCCGTGACGGTCGCCGACAGCCACGAATGGGCGACCACCACCGCCGACCTGCTGGAAACCCGCTCGCCGCTGGCCATGGGTGTGACCCTGGAAATGCTCCGTCGCGGCCGCCATCTGAGCCTGGAACACTGCTTCGCCCTCGAACTGCATCTGGATCGCCAGTGGTTCGAACGCGGCGACCTGATCGAAGGCGTGCGCGCCCTGCTGATCGACAAAGACAAATCACCACGCTGGAATCCGCCGACCCTGGCCGCGCTGCACGCCGAACAGGTCGCGAGTTTCTTCCACGGTTTCGCAGAGAGCGGGAGCTGAGCCATGCACGATCTCGAATTGACTGAAGACCAGGTCATGATCCGCGACATGGCCCGGGACTTTGCCCGTGGCGAAATCGCGCCCAACGCACAAGCCTGGGAAAAGGCCGGCTGGATCGATGACGCCCTGGTGGCGAAGATGGGCGAACTCGGCCTGTTGGGCATGGTGGTGCCGGAGGAATGGGGCGGCACCTACGTCGACTACGTGGCTTATGCGCTGGCGGTGGAAGAGATTTCCGCCGGTGACGGCGCCACCGGCGCGTTCATGAGCATCCACAACTCGGTGGGCTGCGGGCCGGTGCTCAACTATGGCAGCGAAGAACAGAAACAGACCTGGCTGGCGGATCTGGCCAGCGGCGCGGTGATCGGCTGCTTCTGCCTGACTGAGCCCCAGGCCGGCTCCGAAGCCCACAACCTGCGCACCCGCGCCGAACTGCGCGACGGGCAATGGGTAATCAATGGCGCCAAGCAATTTGTCAGCAACGGCAAGCGGGCGAAACTGGCGATCGTGTTTGCGGTGACAGATCCGGATCTGGGCAAGCGTGGCATCTCGGCGTTTCTGGTGCCGACCGATACGCCGGGATTCATGGTTGACCGGACCGAACACAAGATGGGCATTCGCGCTTCCGACACCTGCGCAGTGACGCTGAACAATTGCAGCATTCCCGAAGCCAATCTGCTGGGTGAACGCGGCAAAGGTCTGGCGATTGCCCTTTCCAACCTGGAAGGCGGACGCATCGGTATTGCCGCGCAAGCATTGGGCATCGCCCGTGCGGCGTTCGAGGCGGCGCTGGGTTATGCCCGTGATCGGGTGCAGTTCGGCAAGGCGATTGTCGAGCACCAGAGCATCGCCAACCTGCTGGCGGACATGCAGATGCAGATCAACGCGGCCCGCTTGATGATCCTGCACGCGGCGCGGCTGCGCACGGCGGGCAAACCGTGCCTGTCGGAGGCTTCGCAGGCCAAGCTGTTTGCGTCGGAAATGGCCGAGAAGGTGTGTTCGTCAGCGATTCAGATTCATGGCGGGTATGGGTATCTGGAGGATTACCCGGTGGAGAAGTATTACCGGGATGCGCGGATTACCCAGATTTATGAGGGGTCGAGCGAGATACAGCGGATGGTGATTGCTCGGGAGTTGAAGAACTATCAGCTCTGACTGATCGCCCCCACGCAATGCGTGGGGGCGAACGCTATTACTTGCCCTGGAACTCGGCAGGCCGCTTGGCCACAAACGCCGCCATCCCTTCCTTCTGATCCTGCGTCGCAAACGCCGCATGGAACACCCGACGCTCGAAGCGCACGCCTTCAGTCAGGTTCACTTCGAACGCACGATTCACGCTTTCCTTGACCATCATCGTAATCGGCAGCGATTTGCTGGCGATCACTGCAGCGACTTTCAGCGCCTCATCCAGCAACTCGGCACTCGGCACGATCCGCGCGACGATGCCGCAGCGCTCGGCTTCCACCGCGTCGATCATGCGACCGCTCAGGCACATTTCCATGGCCTTGGCCTTGCCCACCGCACGGGTCAGGCGCTGGGTGCCGCCCATGCCCGGCAGCACGCCGAGGTTGATTTCCGGCTGGCCGAATTTGGCGTTGTCGCCGGCCAGGATGAAGTCGCACATCAGCGCCAGTTCACAGCCACCGCCGAGGGCAAAACCGTTGACCGCCGCGATGATCGGCTTACGGCGGTTGGCCACGCGGTCGCTATCGCTGAACAGGTCGTCCATGTAGATCTGCGGGTAGGTCAGATCGGCCATTTCCTTGATGTCGGCGCCGGCGGCAAAGGCTTTGGTCGAGCCGGTGATGACGATGCAGCCAATGTTCGCGTCGGCTTCAAAACCATCGAGCGCGCGGTTCACTTCGCTGACCAGTTGCGCATTCAGGGCATTCAGCGCCTGCGGGCGATTGAGGGTGATCAGGCCGACGCGGCCATGGGTTTCCAGCAAAATCGTTTCGTAACTCATGTGCAGATTCCTTCTCAAAGATTGCGCGAAATGACCATGCGCTGAATGTCGCTGGTGCCTTCGTAGATCTGGCAGACCCGCACATCGCGGTAGATGCGCTCCAGCGGGAAGTCGTTGAGGTAACCGTAACCGCCGAGGGTTTGCAAGGCCATGGAGCAGACCTTCTCGGCCATTTCCGAGGCGAACAGTTTGGCCATCGACGCCTCGACCAACGCCGGCTGACCGCTGTCGCGAAGGGCGGCGGCGTAATGCACCATCTGCCGCGCCACGGCGATCTGGGTGGCCATGTCCGCCAGGCGGAAGGCCACGGCCTGATGCTCGATGATCGGCTTGCCGAAGGTGTCGCGTTCGCGGGCGTAATCACGGGCCGCCTCGAACGCGGCGCGGGCCATGCCCACCGATTGCGAAGCGATGCCGACGCGGCCACCTTCGAGGTTGGCCAGGGCGATCTTGTAGCCCTCGCCCTCCTCGCCCAACCGGTTGGCCACCGGCACTTTCACGTCTTCGAACAGAATCTGGCAGGTGTCCGAGGCGTGCTGGCCGAGCTTGTCTTCGATGCGGGCGACTTTATAGCCCGGCGAGTCGGTCGGCACGATGAAGGCGCTGATCCCGCGCTTGCCCGCGCTCGGATCGGTGACCGCAAACACGATCACGATCCCGGCGTTCTGTCCGGAGGTGATGAACTGTTTGCAGCCGTTGAGCACGTAGTGATCGCCTTCAAGGCGTGCACGGGTTTTCAGGCTGCTGGCGTCGGAGCCAGCTTGCGGTTCGGTCAACGCGAACGCACCGAGCATCTCGCCGCTGGCCAGCGGTTTGAGGAATCGCTCGCGCTGGTCGTCGTTGCCGAACTTGAGGATCGGCACGCAACCCACCGAGTTGTGCACGCTCATGATCGTCGAGCAGGCGCCGTCGCCGGCGGCGATTTCTTCCAGGGCCATGGCGTAAGCCAGGTAACCGGTGTCGCAACCGCCCCACTGCTCCGGCACCAGCATGCCGAAGAAGCCCAGCCCGGCCATTTCACCGATGGCTTCTTTCGGAAAGCGGTGCTCGCGATCCCACTCGGCGGCAAACGGTTTGAGCCGTTCCTCGGCAAACTGCCGGGCCATGTCGCGGATTTGTTGTTGGTCGTCATTGGGAATCATGGCAAATCCTTAACTCGGGTTCAGACGCACTCGACAGCCATCGCCGTGGCCTCACCGCCACCGATACAGATCGCCGCGACGCCGCGTTTCAGGCCTTTCTGGCGCAGGGCCGAGAGCAAGGTCACCAGAATCCGCGCGCCGGACGCACCGATCGGGTGGCCCAGAGCGCAGGCGCCGCCGTGGATGTTGAGCTTGTCGTGGGGGATTTCCAGGTGGGTCATCGCCGCCATGCCGACCACGGCGAACGCTTCGTTGACCTCGAACAGATCGACCTGATCCAGCGACCAGCCGGTTTTCTTCATCAGCTTCTTGATCGCCCCAATCGGCGCCACCGGGAACAGGCCCGGAGTATCGGCAAACGCGGCGTGACCGTGAATCACCGCCAGCGGTTTCAGACCTTGTTGCTGCGCTTGCGACTGACGCATCAGCACCAGTGCGGCGGCGCCGTCGGAGATCGAGCTGGAGTTGGCCGCAGTTACCGTACCGCCCTCGCGGAACGCCGGTTTCAGCGAAGCGATCTTGTCCAGTTTGGCTTTTGGCGGCTGCTCGTCGTTGCTGATGATCACTTGTTCTTTGCCGACGGTGACGGTCAGCGGAACGATCTCGGCCTTGAAGCTGCCGTCCTTGATTGCCTGCTGGGCGCGGGTGGTCGAGGCGATGGCGAAAGCATCCTGAGCCTCGCGGCTGAAGCCGTTGGTTTCGGCGCAATCCTCGGCGAAGGTGCCCATCAGGCGGCCCTTGTCGTAGGCGTCTTCGAGGCCGTCGAGGAACATCGAATCCAGCACCCGGCCGTGGCCCATGCGGTAACCGGCACGGGCGCGATCCAGCAGGTACGGCGCGTTGGACATGCTTTCCATGCCGCCGGCGATCACCACATCGGCACTGCCGGCCAGCAGCATGTCGTGGGCCAGGATGGTGGTTTCCATGCCCGAGCCGCACATCTTGTTGACGGTGGTGCAGCGGGTGGACTTGTCCAGTCCGGCGCCCAGCGCAGCCTGACGCGCAGGTGCCTGACCGAGACCGGCCGGCAACACGCAGCCGAACAGCACTTCATCGACCGCATCGGCGGCGACACCGGCGCGTTCAACCGCAGCCTTGATTGCAGCTGCGCCCAGTTGCGGCGCGGTCAAGCTTTTCAGTTCGCCCTGAAAACCGCCCATCGGGGTGCGGACGGCGCTGACGATGACAATCGGATCGTTGGAGATGGTCATGGGAAATCCTCCTTACTTGGCGGCCATGCGCAAGGCACCGTCGAGACGGATCACCTCGCCGTTGAGCATGCTGTTTTCAATGATATGCCGCACCAGCGCGGCGTATTCGGCAGGTTTGCCCAGACGCGGCGGGAACGGTACGCCGGCGGCCAGCGAGTCGCGCACTTCCGGGGTCATGCCGGCCATCATCGGGGTTTCGAAAATGCCCGGGGCGATGGTCATCACGCGAATGCCGAAGCGCGCCAGCTCACGGGCCGCAGGCAGGGTCAGGCTGGCGATGGCGCCTTTGGACGCCGAATACGCGGCCTGACCGATCTGGCCGTCGAACGCAGCGACCGAGGCGGTGTTGATGATCACACCGCGCTCGCCGTCAGCGTTGGCTTGGCTTTCAGCAATCGCGGCTGCCGCCAGACGCAACATGTTGAAGCTGCCGATCAGGTTGACGTTGATCACCTGCGCGAAACTGGACAATGCGTGCGGGCCGTTCTTGCCGAGGATTTTCTCGCCGCGAACGATGCCGGCGCAGTTCACCAGACCATTCAGGCTGCCGAAGGCTTTAACGGTCGCCTGCACGGCGGCTTCGGCGGCGGCTTCGTTGCTGATGTCGGCCACCACGCTCTGCGCCCCCAGGCGCTGGGCCTGAGCAGCGACGGTATCGGCGTTCATGTCCACCAGCATCACTTTGGCGCCGGCGCTCACCAGCAATTCAGCGGTGGCGGCACCCAGGCCGGATGCGCCGCCGGTGACGATAAAAACCTTGTTCTCGATCTGCATGACTGACTTCCTGATTCAAGCTGAAACGTTGTGCGCCGCGGCCTCTTGAGCCTTGGCGATTTCCTGGTTGCGCAAGATAAAGCGCTGCAATTTGCCGCTCGGGGTTTTCGGCAACTCGCTGACAAATTCGATTTCACGGGGGTACGAATGCGCGGCCAGACGCTTGCGCACGTGTTGGCGCAGTTCTTCGGCCAACGCCGGTTCGGCGCGGTATTGCGGGTTGAGCACGACGAAGGCTTTGACCAGTTCGGTGCGCTCCGGATCGGGCTTGCCGACCACTGCGGCTTCAACGACGGCCGGGTGTTCGATCAGTGCGCTTTCCACGTCGAATGGGCCGACCCGGTAGCCGGAAGTGGTGATGACGTCGTCGCTGCGGCCGACGAAGCTGATACTGCCGTCCGGGTTCCACTCGACGGTGTCGCCGCTCAGGTAGTAATTGCCGACGAAGGCTTTGGTCGGCGCGCCTTCGTAACCGGCGAACCAGCACATCGGCGACTGTGTGCGGTCGATGGCGAGGATGCCGGGCTGGCCGACGCCGAGTTCATTATTCTGCTCGTCGAGCACCACGATGCGATGGCCCGGCGAAGCAAAACCGGCAGCGCCGAGGTGGATCGGGTGTTCGAGGCCGTGGTGGTTGCACAGGACCATGCCCAGTTCGGTCTGGCCGTAGTGGTCGTGAATGACCACGCCGAGGTTGTCGGCGAACCAGCGAATCACTTCCGGGTTCAACGGCTCACCGGCGCTGCTGACGATGCGCAGCTTGCCCTTGATCGACCTGGCGAACTCATCGCCACCGGCAATCAACAGGCGATACGCAGTGGGCGAACCGGTGAGGTTGGTGATCCCGTACTTGTTGATCACCCGGCAGGTGCTTTCGAGGGTGAACGGGCCATCGTAGAAGGTGATCGGATGGCCCATCGACAACGGGCCGGTCACGCCAAAATAGATGCCGTAGGCCCAGCCTGGATCGGCGACGTTCCAGAACGCATCTTCCGGGCGCAGGTCCACGGCGTCACGGGTGTAACTCTGGAACGCGACGATGGCCTTGAGCGGCACCGACAGCGCTTTCGACGGGCCGGTGGTGCCCGAGGTGAACATCAGCAGGAACGGGTCTTCGCCGGTCAGCATCAGCGGTTCGCAGACATTGGAATGGTTGGGCAGCTCGGCCCAGAAACTGAAATCGCCACGGACGATGCCCTGGCCTTTCGGGCCGCCGACAGTGACCAGGGTCGGGCAGTCGGCGACTTCGCTGAGTTTTGGCCGGTTGGCGGCGTCAGTGACCACGACTTTGGCGCCGGAACTGTTCAGGCGATGTTCGAGGGCTTTGGGGCCGAACGCGGTGAACAGCGGTTGATACACCGCGCCGATGCGCCAGGTGGCGAACACGGTGATCAGCAATTCGATATTGCGTGGCAGCAGGCCGGCGACCTTGTCGCCCTTCTGCACGCCCTGGGCGAGAAGGAAATTGGCGAAACGCGCGGCTTTGTCCTGCAGGTCGCTGAAAGTGTACGTCGCACTGGCGCCGTCGCGGCCTTCCCAGAACAGCGCGATGCGCCCCGGCAAGGCGTGGCGGTCACAACATTCGACGCAGGCGTTGAGCGCCTCGAGCGTGCCGCTGAGCGCGGCATCCACGGTGTGCTGATAATCAAACTGTGCGGTGGCAGACAAGTAATCGCGCATTGCCAGAATCCCTCTGTTCTTATTAGGTTGGGGAACCGTAAACAACAGAGGAATACTCGCGCCGCACGCCGGCTGCGGCAATGGTCAAAGCCCTCAAAGTGGATGACTGGTTTGGCCAAGGTTTCGGTTGCAACTGATCGTTCCCACGCTCTGCGTGGGAATGCAGCCCGGGACGCTCCGCGTCCCCTCCAGAGCTGGAACGCGGAGCGTCCCTTGAGGCATTCCCACGCAGAGCGTGGGAACGAGAATCAACGGTGGGAGGTGTGGATCAGACCGCTTCGTTGAGGATCAAGCTGCGATAGTGCCCAGGATTGGTCCCCGACCACTTGCGAAACGCCTTGTAGAACGAGCTCGCATCGGCAAACCCCAGTCGCGTGGCAATCTCGGCAAAACTGATCGAAGGCTCAGCCAGCCAGGTGATCGCCAGCTCCTTGCGCACGCTGTCCTTCAACCCCTGATAAGTCTGCCCTTCTTCCGCCAGACGCCGGCGCAGGGTCGAGGCCGACATGCACAACTGTTGGGCCAGCGCGTCGGTTTCCGGCCAATGTTCGGCGGGCAACTGCCGCAGATCCTGCTTGATCCGGCTCGCAAGGCTTTCCGGGTCGCGGTACTTCACCAGAATGTTGGCCGGGGCATGGGCCAGGAAGCGTTTCAATTCCTCGGCGCTGCGCTTGATCGGCAGATCCAGCACATCAGCGGCGAAGATCATCCGCGTGCGTGGCCGGTCAAAGCGCAGGTTTTCCGAGAACATCACCCGATAGTCATCACAGAAATCCGGCGCCGGGCAGCGCAGCTCAATGGCCAGGATCGGAATTCGCCGTCCCGCCAGCCAGCACGCCACGCCGTGGACGATCATCCAGTAAGTAAAATAGGTGAAGGCGCGGCGCGGTTCCGGGTCGTCTTCCAGCAGAACGATCTCTGCCAGACTCTGCTGGTGCACCAGTTGCGCCGGCAGACGTTCAAGCATCAACGACAGAAAATTCAGACCGCTGCTCAGCCCTGCCGCCAGATTCGGCTGGGCCATCGCGCTGCGGCAGAGGAATTCGAGGCTGCCGGATTTCAGCTTGCGCGGGTCCATGCCGAAGAACTCGTCATCGCCGCGCCGCGCCAGCAGGCGCCATAACCGCGCGTACTGGCTGGCCGGCACGCGGGCGTCGTCGGTGGACAGCAGCGCCGGATCGATCCCGACCTTGCTCAAGACTTCTTCCGTGGCCACGCCCGGGGCACAACTTTGCAGCAGTGCTTCGCGCACCAGTTGAATGGCGATGGTGTCTTTTTCCGACATGGAACCCGCTGAGCCCTGTTGTTGTTCGAGTGGCGGGCATCTTAGCGCAGCTGACTCGGTGGCGTGGATGTTCAGACTCGTTCAGCTCCGGTTCAGCTAAATGTCAATGAATACCATGTGAGAATGACTTTCATTATGTTACAACTTGTAACCTCATTTCGTTACACAGTGACCGCCGAATGCTCGTTCCCTTTTTGATCATGTTGCGCGAAGGCATCGAAGCCGCGCTGATCGTTGGCATCATCGCCAGCTACCTGCAACAGACCGGCCGTGGACAGTGGATGCCGGCAGTGTGGATCGGGGTGTTTCTCGCCACCGCGCTGGCGTTGCTGGTTGGCGGTGGCCTGGAACTGGTCAGTGCCGAATTCCCGCAAAAGCAGCAGGAACTGTTCGAAGGCGTGGTCGGGCTGGTGGCCGTGGGCATTCTCAGTTCGATGGTGTTCTGGATGCGCAAGGTGGCGCGTTCGATCAAGCATTCACTGCAAGCCTCCCTCGACCATGCACTGACCGCTTCGAAGCATCAGGTCATCGCGCTGATCGCCATGGTGTTTTTCGCCGTGGCCCGGGAAGGTCTGGAAACCGTGTTCTTCCTGCTGGCCGTGTTCCAGCAGAGCGAAGGCCCGGCCGCACCGATCGGCGCCCTGCTCGGCCTGATTCTGGCGATCATCGTCGGCTTCCTGATCTACAGCGGCAGCATGCGCCTGAACCTGTCGGCGTTCTTCCGCTGGACCGGGCTGTTCATCCTCGTGGTCGCCGCCGGGATTCTCGCCAACTCGGTGCAGGCCCTGCATGAAGCCGGGGTGTGGAACCACCTGCAAACCGTGCTCTTCGACTTCAGCGCGACGCTGCCGATGGACGGCCCGCTGGGCTCGGTGCTGGCCGGCATGTTCGGTTATCAGGATGCACCAACCGTCAGCACCCTCGGCGCGTACCTGATTTATCTGCTGGTGGCGCTGGTCATGTTCTTCATGCCGGCGCCCAAGCCTGCTGCCCAATCGTCTTCCGTTTCCAGCCAATAAGGGCCTTCATGTCAAAGCCTAAAATTCCTCAGGCCTCGCCTCCCCGCGCCTTGCGCTGGGCGGTGGCCGGTTCGGTGGTCGTGATGATCGCCGCCGGTGGCCTGTTCTACTACGCCTCGAAACTGGCCGCCGCCAAACGTCAGCACAACCGTGACGAAGTGGTGGTCAACATCCATCCCCACAGTTGCGAGCCGAACGCCCTGACCGTGCCGGCCGGTCGCGCCAGTTTCCGCATCGTCAACCGCTCCGACCGGGCGGTGGAGTGGGAAATTCTCGACGGCGTGCTGGTGATCGAAGAGCGCGAGAACATCGCGCCGGGCCTGAGCCAGGTGATCAACGCCAACCTGCAACCCGGCGACTACGCCATCACCTGTGGCCTGCTGAGCAACCCGCGCGGCACCCTGCACGTGACGCCAACCGCCGCTTCCGATGCCGCCGCCAAGGCCAAGCCATCGATGGTTGCCTTCGTCGGGCCGCTGTCGGAGTTCCGCGTCTACCTGGCCAGCCAGGGCAGCGCGCTGATCAAAGCCGTGACGGCGCTGAATCAAGCCATCGACAGCGGCGATCTGGCCCAGGCCCAGGCGTTGTATTTGCCGGCCCGCGCCGCGTATCAGCGTCTGGCCCCCGCCGCGCAACGCCTGGCGGAGCTGGACAACAGCATCAACGCCCGCGCCGATTACTTCGAAAAGCGCGAGCAGGATCCGGCCTTCGTCGGTTTCCACCGCCTCGAATACGCGCTGTTCCAGCAACGCAAACTCGACGGGCTGACACCGATTGCCCAGGGCTTGCTCGACAACGTCACCACGCTGAAACAACAGCTGCTGGCCCAGTCGCTGCCGCCGGAGCAACTGGTGGAAATCGTCGTGCGCAACCTCAACACCCTCGCCGACGTGCGCGCCGCCAGCGGCGAAGAGGAACGCTACAGCCACAGCGATCTCAACGGCTTCGCGGCCAATCAGGAAACCGCGCACAAAGTCGTCGAACTGCTGCGCCCGCTGCTGAGCAAATCCGCCGCCGACCTGCTGCCGAAAATCGACAGCGCGCTGGCTGATTTCGATACCACGCTGAACGGCTTCAAGGTCAAGGACGGCTACGCCAGTTACGACACCGTCAACGGTGAGCAACGCAAGCAGATCGCCGACAAGGCCAAGGCTCTGGCCGACGCCCTCGACGCCATTGATCCCGCCCTCGGCCTCTCGGGCCTGTAAGCAGAAGACAAATACCGATGAACGATTCCGAACACTTCAACCTGCAACGTCGCCGCGTACTGATGGGCATGGGTGCCGCCGGTGTCGCACTGGCCGGCACAGCTTTGAGCTGCCCGGCGATGGCCGCCGCGCCTGCGCAAGTCACCGAAGCGCCGAGCAGCGACAAGACCCAGGATCACCACGATTTCCATGGCGTGCACCAGACTGGCATCGTCACCCCGCGTCCGGCGGCCGGCATGCTGGTGGCGTTCGATGTGCTGGCCAGCGACCGTGAAGACCTCGAACGGCTGTTCCGCACCCTTAACGAGCGCATCGCGTTTCTGATGAAGGGCGGCCCGGTGGCGCAGATCGATCCGAAGCTGCCGCCGCCGGATTCCGGAATCCTCGGCCCGGTGGTGACGCCGGACAACCTGACCATCACCGTGTCCGTCGGCGAATCGTTGTTCGATGAGCGCTTCGGCCTCGCGTCCGCCAAACCCAAGCGCCTGGTGCGCATGGTCGGTTTCCCCAACGATGCGCTGGAAGCCGATTGCTGCCACGGTGACCTGAGCCTGCAGTTCTGCTCCAACACCGCCGACACCAACATCCACGCCCTGCGCGACATCGTGAAAAACCTGCCGGACCTGCTGCTGGTGCGCTGGAAACAGGAAGGCAGCGTGCCGCCGCAAGCCCCTGCCAAACCCGGTGTGCCGGCGCAATCGGCGCGTAACTTCCTGGGTTTCCGTGACGGTTCGGCCAACCCGGATTCCAACGACGGCAAGGCCATGGACCGCATCGTCTGGGTGCAACCGGGCAGCGACGAACCGGCCTGGGCGGCCCACGGCAGTTATCAGGCGGTGCGAATCATCCGCAACTTCGTCGAACGCTGGGACCGCACGCCATTGCAGGAACAGGAAAGCATCATCGGCCGGGTGAAAACCACCGGCGCGCCGATGGGCGCCAGCCATGAAACCGAAGTCCCGGATTACAGCAAGGACCCGGAAGGCAAGCTGACCAAGCTCGACGCGCACATTCGCCTGGCCAACCCGCGCACTGCCGCGAGCCAGGCCAACCTGATCCTGCGCCGGCCGTTCAACTACTCCAACGGCGTGAACAAGAACGGTCAGCTCGACATGGGCCTGCTGTTCATCTGTTACCAGTCCGACCTGGAAAAAGGCTTCATCACCGTGCAGACCCGCCTCAACGGCGAACCGCTGGAGGAATACCTCAAGCCGGTCGGCGGCGGTTATTTCTTCACCCTGCCGGGTGTCACGGGCGACAAGGACTTCATTGGTCGCTCGCTGCTGGCTGCCACACAACCCAAAACAACTGCATAACAACAGTCATATCAGGAGCCGCCCCCATGAAAAAGACGCCACTCGCGTTATTGCTGACCCTTGGTTTGCTCAACACCCCGCTGTCGGCGTTCGCCGCGACCGCGCCTCTGGATCTGGTGGGGCCGGTGTCGGACTACAAGATCTATGTCACCGAACAATTGGATGAACTGGCCAGCCACACCCAGCAGTTCACTGACGCGGTGAAAAAAGGCGACCTGGCCACCGCGCAAAAGCTCTACGCGCCGACCCGCGTTTATTACGAGTCGATCGAGCCGATCGCCGAGCTGTTCAGTGACCTCGACGCCTCCATCGACTCCCGTGTCGACGACCACGAGCAAGGCGTGAAAGCCGAAGATTTCACCGGCTTTCACCGCATCGAGTACTCGCTGTTCTCGGAAAAGAGCACCAAGGATCTGGACGCCCTGGCCGATGGCCTGAACAAGGACGTGAAGGACCTGCAGACCCGCGTCGCCGGCCTGACGTTCCCGCCGGAAAAAGTCGTCGGCGGCGCCGCTGCGCTGCTTGAAGAAGTTGCCGCGACCAAGATTTCCGGTGAAGAAGACCGTTACAGCCACACCGACCTCTACGACTTTCAGGGCAACATCGACGGCGCGAAGAAAATCGTCGACCTGTTCCGTCCGCAGATCGAGAAACAGGACAAGGCCTTCGTCGCCAAAGTCGACAAGAACTTCGCCACCGTGGACAAGATCCTGGCCAAGTACAAGACCAGTGACGGTGGTTTCGAGACTTACGACAAGGTGAAAGACAACGACCGCAAGGCGCTGGTCGGCCCGGTCAATACCTTGGCTGAAGACCTGTCGACGTTGCGTGGCAAACTCGGTCTGAACTGAGTCCGCGCATAAAAAAATCCCCCGGACGCGTGCTGCGTTCGGGGGATTTTTTGTGGGCCGGTTTTAGAGAATGCGATACAGCAACCGCTCGACCCGCACCCGGCTCACGCGCTTGAGGAACTTGGCCACACCCGCCGGGTAGTCCGGCAAGGCTTCCAGGTCCTGGAATCGCTCGATCCGCGTGGTGTATTCGAAGATGTTTTCCAGCTCCACGCGGCGCGGCTCCAGCCACTCGCCTTTCGGGTCATCGATCAGCAAGGCGTTTTCCAGATCGAGCCGGAACGCCCGCGGGTTCAGGTTGTTGCCGGTCAGCAGCGTGTAGCGCTGGTCGATCCACATGCCCTTGAGGTGATAGCTGTTGTCGCCTTCACGCCACAGGTGCAGGTTCAACTGGCCGCTGTCGATGTTGCGCTGATGCCGCTTGGCGAAGCGGCGCAGGCTGATCTCGTAGAGATACGGCAGCGCGGCGATCACCTTGAACGGCTCGGTCGGCGGAATGTAGAAGTCGTTGGCCGTCTTGTCACCGACCACGATGTCGATCTTCACGCCACGGGCCAGCGCCCGGTTGATCTCGCGGATCACCCCCAGCGGCAGGTTGAAGTACGGCGTGCAGATGGTCAGTTGCTTCTGGGCGCTGGCGATCAGCTCCAGGATCACCCGGTTCAACGGGTTGTTCTTGCCCACGCCGAGCAACGGGCTGACCGACAGGCCGGCATGCGCCGTGCTGCCGGCGCTGGTGTCGTAGGCCGCATATTTGAGGCGGCTGCGCAGGTCGCCGATGTCGTTGCGCAGGCTGCGGGTGGTCGGCAGGTGCGGCAGGTCGAGGCGATGCACCGCTTTCGATTCGATCAGGCCGTGCTTGACCAGGTGGTGCATCGAGTCCGCCAATTCACGGCTCTGCAACACGTGATAACGGTCGAAGCGGTACCTGTCGAACTTGTGCAGGTAGACGTTGTTCAGGCTGGCGCCGCTGTAGACCACGCAATCGTCGATCACGAAGCCTTTCAGGTGCAGCACGCCGAACAGCTCGCGGGTCTGCACCGGCACGCCGTAGACCGGCACCACGCTCTGGTGGGTGCGGGTCATTTCCTGATACCACGCCGAGTTGCCCGGCTGCTTGCCGGCACCGATCAAGCCACGCTGGGCCCGCAGCCAGTCGACGACCACCGCGATTTCAAGCTCGGGACGCTTGAGTTTGGCGGCGTGCAAGGCATCGAGAATTTCCTGGCCGGCTTCATCGTTTTGCAGATAAAGCGCGACGAGGTAGATGCGCCGGGTCGCCTGGGCGATTTTCTCCAGCAGGCAACGACGGAAATCGGCGGCGCCGGGCAGGATTGTCACGGCCTCGGCGGTCAGCGGAAAGCTGCGCAGTTTGGGCAGCAGAGAGCGTTTGAAAAGCAACGGCATAGGGCTCGCAATGGGTCGAATCCGAAGAACCCGAGAGCTTACACCATCAACTCCTTCGGGTCTTGTGAGTGTCTGTAATGACTGACCGTTCCCGCGCGCTTGAATGATCGTTCCCACGCTCTGCGTGGGAACGCAGCCCGGGACGCTCCGCGTCCCTTCCAGAGCTGGAACGCGGAGCGTCCCTTGAGGCATTCCCACGCAGAGCGTGGGAACGATCAAGTAGAACGCGAGAGCGATCATAAAATAACTGCTTGACCAAGGAGAACGATCGTTCTACTGTTCACCACATGAACGAAATCACAAGCAACGACACAACCCGAGACATCATTCTGGATGTCACCGAAAAGTTGATCTACAAAAGTGGCATCGCGGCCACCGGCATGGATCTACTGGTGAAAACCGCCGGCGTTTCCAGAAAGAGTATCTACCGCTACTTCGCCAACAAGGAGGAGCTGACCGTCGCCGCCCTGCAACGCCGCGACGTGCGCTGGATGCACTGGTACAGAAGCGCCGTCGACCAGGCCGAGACCCCGGCCGACCGCCTGCTCAACCTGTTTACCGTGCTCAAGGGCTGGTTCGCCTCTGAAGGTTTCCGGGGCTGCGCCTTTATCAACACCAGCGGTGAGACCGGCGATCCGCAGGATCCGGTTCGCCAGGTCGCCAAAGACCACAAACAGAAACTGCTCGACTACCTGTGCGAGCTGTGTACCGAACATGGGGCCGAGGACCCGCAACTGCTGGCCAAACAGTTGCTGATCCTGATTGACGGCGCCATTACCGTAGCGCTTGTGATGGGTGATCACAGTGCCGCCGATAATGCGCAATGCATGGCGCGAAAGTTATTGGACCTGTAACGCCTTAATAAGCCTGACAAGTTGTTTAACTGTTAATAGATCGGGAGACAAACATGTCTACTGCAGCCGAAGTTCGTCCGCCATTGCCACCGTTCAACCGTGAATCGGCCATTGAAAAAGTTCGTCTGGCCGAGGATGGCTGGAACTCCCGCGACCCGGAACGCGTGTCGCTGGCTTACACCCTGGACACCAAATGGCGTAACCGCGCCGAATTCGCCAACAACCGCGAAGAAGCCAAGGGTTTCCTGACCCGCAAATGGGCCAAGGAACTGGATTACCGCCTGATCAAGGAACTCTGGGCTTACTCCGACACCCGCATCGCCGTGCGCTACGCCTACGAGTGGCACGACGACTCGGGCAACTGGTTTCGCTCCTACGGCAACGAGAACTGGGAATTCGACGACAACGGCCTGATGTTCCAGCGTTACGCCTGCATCAACGACATGCCGATCAAGGAAAGCGAACGCAAGTTCCACTGGCCGCTGGGCCGGCGCCCGGATGATCATCCGGGGTTGTCCGAACTCGGTCTGTAAACATGTATCTGCAGGAGCTGCACTTAGCAGCTCCTGCAGTTTTTTCGCTGATCATATTTGAGTCACAGAGATTTTAGTAACGGGGACCGCTTGAGGGGACATAGTTAGGATCATTCTCAAGCGTATAGGTCACCGTTGCCGAATGACTCTCTGGATTCAACTGCACATTGGATATTGAAACAATCTTGCCCGCCTTCTTAGCAAGGATTCGGCCTTGTTTTTAGCATCTTGTTCGGTCTCCGAAGTGCCGTTTAAATCGACGATAATTTCCATATGAAACCTCATTTTGTCCGTGCCCAATTCGAGTAACCGGGTGCACGAATTGTTTCATAAGGAAAGCAGTGCATAACCTGTCAGATCTGAGAGGCAGTTAGTTGAATTGGGAATGATGTTCCTCAATCTGATAACCATTGGATTGGTAAAGGCTTTGCTGGCAGAACCAAGACAGGTCGCCGCGACATGAGGAAATGAGTAACATGACTGCCCTCCCCGCAGCCCAGCTCTGCAACCTGCCGAATAAGCCGATTCCATGCCTTTCGAACTCAGCGTTGACCTCACTACCCTGGCCGTTCTGGCCCTTGTCGCTTTCATTGCCGGATTCATCGACGCCATCGCCGGCGGTGGCGGTCTGTTGACCACGCCTGCGTTGCTCACCGCCGGCCTGCCGCCGCACCTGGTGCTGGGCACCAACAAGTTGAGTTCGACCTTCGGCTCGGCCACCGCCAGTTTCACCTTCTACCGACGCAAGCTGTTTCACCCACGGCAGTGGATGCACGCTATCGTCGGCACGCTGGTCGGTGCGCTGACCGGCGCCATCGTCGCGCATTACCTGCCCGCCGAATGGCTGAACAAGATGCTGCCGGTGATCGTCTTCGCCTGCGGCCTG
Source organism: Pseudomonas sp. IT-P2 (assembly GCF_949767575.1). Taxonomy (NCBI): domain Bacteria; kingdom Pseudomonadati; phylum Pseudomonadota; class Gammaproteobacteria; order Pseudomonadales; family Pseudomonadaceae; genus Pseudomonas; species Pseudomonas sp. IT-P2. The sequence goes on from NZ_CATKQA010000011.1 coordinate 778,351, forward strand.
TACCTGTTGTTTGGCGGCACGCCGAAAGCGCCGCTGGACAGCGACGCACCGATCAAGAAAAAGTGGCAATCGACCCAAGGCTTCAGCCTCGGTTTCTACGACGGCGTAGCCGGTCCCGGCACTGGCGCGTTCTGGACCGTCAGCAGCCTGCTGCTGTACCCGATCGATCTGGTCAAGGCCAGCGGCGTGGCGCGCAGCATGAACTTCGTCAGCAATATTGCGGCGCTGTCGGTGTTCGTGTTTTCCGGGCAGGTGGACTGGATCATCGGCCTGAGCATGGGCCTGTCGGTGATGGTCGGCGCATTCTTCGGGGCGCGCACCGCGATCAGCGGCGGCGCCAAGTTCATTCGTCCGGTGTTCATCACCGTGGTGCTGGGGTTGACCGTGCGCCTAGCCTGGCAGCACTGGTTCAGCGTGGCCTAAGCGCCGCGCCACGTAGACGTCGATCAGGTAACGGGCAATCGATTTGGACGCCGGCAACGGCGGCAGAGCGTGCACGTTGAACCACTGGGCGTCTTCGATCTCGTCTTCCTGACAGACAATCTCGCCACCGGCATATTCGGCATGGAAGCCGAGCATCATCGAGTGCGGGAACGGCCAGCACTGGCTGCCCATGTACTGAATGTTCTTCACCTCGATCTGCACTTCCTCGCGCACTTCGCGGATCAGGCAATCCTCGGCCGACTCCCCAGGTTCGGCAAACCCGGCCAGCGTGCTGTAGACCCCGGTGACAAAACGCGGTGAACGCGCCAGCAAGATCTCATCGCCACGGGTCACCAGCACGATCATGCTCGGGGAAATCCGCGGATAACTACGCAAATCACACGGCTGGCAATACATCGCCCGCTCCCGCGGCACCTGGGTCATGGCCTGACCACAGTTGCCGCAGAAACGGTGTTCGCGCGCCCAAGTGCCAATCTGTGCGGCATAACCCAGCACTTTGTAGATCGTGTGATCGCCGTCGAGCATGAACGCCCGCAAGCCTTTCCAGTTGCACCCCGGCACCTCGCTGGTGCTGTGCAGTTCCAGCAGATACACCGGTTCGCCATCGAGATGGCCGATACCGTGTTCGGCCAGGATCGACAAGTCCTGGCGCTTGAGCCATTCCCGGGGGAACAGCGCGCCGTTGTCATCGAACAGGAAACCCTCGGGGCTGCGCGCCACGGCCCAGCCGCCGGGTTGATCGGTGTCCAGTACTGCAGTGGTCCAGCGAGATGTCATGGTTTCTCAATCCAGAAATTCGGGTTTCTGTTTGCTCATATGGGCGGCCATGGCCACACGCAAATCGTTGGATTGCAGCATGGCGGCGTTCCAGGTGGCAACGTACTCGAGACCGTCGTCGATGCGATGGTCGCGCATGTAGCTGATCATTTCCTTGGTGCCGGTGACCGCGATTGGCGACTTGCCGGCGATATCCCGGGCAATGTCCATCACACCTTCGATCAGGCCGTCCTTGTCGCTGTAGACGCGATTGACCAGGCCGATGCTGCGCGCCTCTTCAGCGCCAAAGGTGCGACCGGTGTAAGCCAGCTCACGCAGCATGCCGTCACCGATGATCCGTGGCAACCGTTGCAGGGTGCCGACGTCCGCCGCCATGCCGATGTCGATTTCCTTGATCGAGAATTGCGCGTCTTCGGCGGCGTAGCGCATGTCGCAGGCGGCGATCAGGTCGATGGCGCCGCCCAGGCAATAACCCTGGATCGCCGCGAGTACCGGTTTGCGGCAATTGTCGACCGCATTGAAGGATGCTTGCAGGGTCAGGATTTTTTTACGCAGCAGACGTGCATTGCGACCGACATCCTTGCCCAGCTCATTGGCCACGCCGGCCAGCATCATCAGGTCGATGCCCGAGGAAAAGTGTTTGCCGGCGCCGCTGAGCACCACCACCCGCACTTCGTCGGTGTCGTCGATCCACTGGAACACCTCGACGATTTCACTCCAGAACGCGGCGTTCATCGAGTTGATCTTTTCCGGACGATTGATCTGCACATGGGCGATGTTGTCGGCCAGTTCGACGCTGAAGGCGGTGTATTGAGTCATGGCAGAAATCCTTTACCGGGCTGAAAATGAGGCCCGAACTATAACAAGGCATCAGCACGGCGGTTCGGCCAAATGCGGGACTCTAGCCGTTCTTCACCGCGACGAAGGCGGCGGTCTCGTAAGGCACCGTCACTATCTCCCTGCCCCGCAGCTGCGGCTCGCCGGCAATCAGTTGAGCAATCTGCTCGTCGATCTTCGCGCGCTGCTGATCGCTCAGCGCGGCAATGAAACTGGTGGAGCGCACCCGGTTGAAGATCACATCTTCCGGCGCGCCGGTATGCCCGTGCTGGAAATGCTGCGCCTGCAACGGCCCGAACGCCGGATGGGGAAAGGCCTTGCGCCATTCGCCGGTGTAGAAACGCGGCGTGTCGCCTTCCAGCGCATTGACGATGGCGTCCAGTTTGGGCACCCAGTCGATCCGGGTGTCGCGCAGGTTCCAGATCAGGCCCAGTTTGCCGCCCGGTTTGAGGACTCGAGCAATTTCATCCAGCGCCTCGGTGCTGGCAAACCAGTGAAAGGCCTGTGCGCAGACCACCGCATCCACCGAGGCGTCGGGCAGCGGCAAATCCGTTGCAGTGCCGCTGACGGCCAGCACCTGCGGCCAGGCCAGCGACAGTTTTTCCAGCATCTGCGCCACCGGTTCCACGGCAATCACCTGAGCGCCGGTCGCCACCAGCCGTCCGGTGAACTTGCCGGTGCCGGCGCCGAGGTCGATAACGGTCTTGTGGGCATCGAGGCCCAGTGTGCCCGTCAGCCATTCACTGACGGCCGGCGGGTAGTCGGGCCGGCCTTTGACGTAGGTGTCGGCGGCGGTTTTGTAGCCGCTGGCGGCCGAGTGGTGAACCTGATCTTTCATGGCCAAACTCCCATGGTAGAACTGCAGATCGACGACGAACGCTGACCAGCATAGCGCCGGAAAAAGGGCTTTCCTTTAACAAAGCCTGACAAAGCGATGAATAAATGTTCACCCTGCGGTGTTCAAAGTGAAACATGACCCCTTGTGGAGCCTTGCCCATGACTATCCGTTCCGTTATGTTCGCCGCCCCGTTGCTGGTGGCCGCCGTTTTCGCGAGCCCCCTCGCCTTCGCCAATGGCGATGAAGAGGCGCCGGTACAGAAGCCCAACTGCCCCAAAGGCCAGGTGTTCGACACCAAGACGCAGAAGTGCGTGATGCAGACCAGCCATCTGGTGCCCGACGCCGACCGGACCGATTACGCCTACCGTCTGGCCAAGGCCGGCCGTTACGACGAAGCCCTGGCCCTGCTCGATACGCTGGAACAACCGAACACCGCCAAGGCTCTCAACTATCGCGGTTACGCGACGCGCAAACTGGGGCGCACCGACGAAGGCATCGGTTATTACCTGCAATCGGTGAAGCTTGATCCGCAGTACGCGCAGGTCCGCGAATACCTGGGCGAGGCTTACGTCATCAAGGGCCGCGTCGATCTGGCGCAGGAGCAGTTGCAGCACATCCAGAAGATCTGCGGCACGACCTGCGAGGAATACCGGGACCTGGCCGAAGCCATCAACGATTCATCGAAAACCTGACACGACACGCGGAGGCGAACATTTTCAGCGATCAGGCCTTCAGAGCCGAACTCGGGCAACACCTGGCGCGCCTGTGGCGTTACGGCTTGCTGCTGTCGCGCAATCGGCACGTGGCCGAGGATCTGGTGCAAGCCACCTGCGTGCGGGCGCTGGAGCGTTCGGGCCAGTACGTGGCCGGCACGCGCATGGATCGCTGGCTGCTGAGCATCCTGCATTCGATCTGGCTCAACGAAGTGCGCGCCCGCCGGGTGCGCCAGGGCCAAGGCGTGACGGAAGCCGACAGGCAGCTGACCTTCGATGGCGAATACGCCGCGCAGACTCATGTGATGGCCGCGCAGGTGATCCGCCGCGTCGATGCGCTGCCGGAAACTCAGCGTGAAACGGTGTATCTCGCTTACGTTGAAGGCCTGTCCTACCGCGAAGTCGCCGAGATCCTGCAAGTGCCGATCGGCACAGTCATGAGCCGCCTGGCCACCGCGCGCCTGAAACTGGCCGAATACCCGCCGCTGCAAGCGGTACCGAACACCCCCGCAGGAGACCGGCAATGAATACGCCTTCCGACGAGCAACTGGTGGCGTATCTGGACGATGAGCTGGACCGCGAACAGCGCAGTCAACTCGACAGCCTCATTGCCGACGATCCGCTGCTGAGTTTGCGGGTGCAATGGCTGAGCCGCAGCAACCTGCCGTTCAAGGCCGCCTATGACGAACTGGCGCAACAGGCCCCGCTCGACCGTTTGCAGGCCCGGCTCGATGCGGCACCGTCACCGCAGAAACCCGGTTTCAGCCGACGCTGGTTCATCGGCGCGGCGGCAGCGGGCGTGGCACTCGCGGGTGTCGCGGCGGACCGCTTGTTCCTGGCCTGGCAAACGCAGCAATCGCACAACTGGCGCGAGCTGGTGGGCGATTACATGGCGCTGTATGTGCCGCAGACCCTCGAACATCTGCCCACCGATGAAGCCTCGCAACAGGCGCAGTTGCGAGCCGTCGATGCGCGGCTGGGTGTAAGCCTGTCGCCGGCGAAACTCAAACTGCCCGGCGGGCAGTTCAAACGTGCGCAATTGCTTGAGTATGACGGTGTGCCGATTGCGCAGATGACCTGGCTCGATGCCAAACATGGCCCGCTGGCGCTGTGCGTCACGCGCACCAACAGCGGCAGCCAGCCGCTGGCCCATGAACGCCGTCACGGGATGAACGTGGTGTACTGGACCGAACGCGAACACGCCTGGATGCTGATCGGCCATCATCCGGCTTCCGAGCTGGAAGACATGGCGAAAATGTTTAAGACCAGGCTGAACGTTTAAAGAATTTTGTCACTATGCTGCTCGGGTGATTTTCCAAGAAGGATGGATTTATGCCGATTTCGCCACGCACAGCCCTGCTGGTCATCGACGTACAGAACGACTTCATACCCGGCGGCCAACTGGCCGTGCCTGAAGGCGACCTGATCGTCCCGCTGATCAACCGTCTCGCCGAACACTTCAAGCAAGTGGTCATTGCCCAGGACTGGCACCCGGCCGGCCACACTTCGTTTGCCTCCAGCCATCCCGGCCGTCAGCCCTATGATGTGATTCAACTGCCGTATGGCGAGCAGACTCTTTGGCCGGATCACTGCATTCAGGGTTCACACGGTGCCGAGTTTCATTCAGGACTTGATCTGCCCCACGCACAATTGATCATCCGCAAGGGTTGCAACCCGGACATCGACAGTTATTCGGCGTTTCTGGAAGCGGATCGCGTCACGACTACGGGTCTGGCCGGTTATCTGAAGGAACGCGGGATCGACACGGTGTATATGGTCGGTCTCGCGCTGGATTTCTGTGTGATGTTCTCCGCGCTGGATGCGCGGGCGGCTGGGTTCAATGCGTTTGTGGTGCTGGATGCGTGCCGGGCGATTGATTTGAATGGCTCGCTGGCGACGGCGATCGAGCGGATGCAGGTGGCCGGGGTTGGATTGATCCAGTCCACTGAACTGCTTTGACCGACGTGCTGATCGTTCCCACGCTCCGCGTGGGAATGCATACGGTGACGCTCTGCGTCACAAAGGACGCGGAGCGTCCTGGGCGGCATTCCCACGCAGAGCGTGGGAACGATCAGCGCTCTGGGTGGGAACTCAGCGATCATCAGGTCGGGGTTGGCAGCCAGAGCCTGAACCGCGCCCCACCCAACGGCGAACTTTCCACCGTCAACGTCCCGCCCTGCGCTTCCAGCGCCCGCCGGCTGATCGCCAGTCCCAGGCCAAACCCGCCAGTGGCCCGATCACGGCTGCGGTCCAGTCGATAGAACGGCTCGAAAATCCGCTCCCGCTCATCTTCCGGAATGCCGATCCCATCGTCATCCACCCAGATCTCACAGCCCTTCGGGCAGACCTGCACGCCGATCTGAATGCGTTTTTCGCAGTAGCGCATGGCGTTGCGCAGCAAGTTCTGAATCGCCCGGGCTGTCAGGCGTGGATCGAGGGTGAAGCGCTCCAGCTGATTGTGCAGCAGCACATCGATGACGATTTCCGGGGATTCCAGCTCTTCGTCGACGCTGCCCAGAATGCTGTCGATGAACTCGTCCAGCGACACTTCGACCTGCTCCGGCAACTTCGCCGGATTCTGCAAACGGCTGTAGGACAGCAACTCCAGCACCAGCTCATCGAGTTCGCGGATGTGCGCGACCAGCCCTTGCAGGCGTTCGCGGCTGGCCTGCGGCAAGTCATCGGACAGCGCCAGCGCCAGGCCGAAGTCAAGGCGGGTCAGTGGCGTGCGCAGTTCGTGGGACACGGCGTTGAGCAGGTCCCGCTGCTGGTTGAGCAGGTTTTCGATGTCGCCGGCCATGGTGTCGAACACGTTGGCCAGACTGCCGATGTTGGAGCTCGGGCCGATTTGCGTGCGCTCGCTCAAATGGCCCTTGCCGAACCGTTCGGCCGTGCCCTTGAGGCGTTCCAGATCGCGCCAGTGCGGACGAAACCAGAGCAACAGGCACGCCAGCAGACTCGCGCCGATCAGCACGTTGATGCTCCAGTACAACAGGTTCACGTCCATCGGATCCGGCGGCACCACCATCTGCACCGCCATTTCGTCGTTCAGCGGCGTGACCGCCAGCGTGCGCCAACCCCAGTCGCCCACCCGCACCATGTTCTCACCACGCCGCAGCCGCTCTTGCTCGATGGCGGTGAAGCCAGGGTCATCAATACGGGCGAGCACGATGTGCAGCGGCTGGAAATCCTTGTCCATCGACGCCGCGAGTGCCGGCCACTGGTCCTGCGGCACCGCGCGAAACTGCTTGGTGATCAGCGATTGCAGGCCACGGGAGTAGTCGAGGTTGTAGGTGACGAAACGCTGCTTGAACGCCATCACCACCAGATCCGGCACCAGATAAATCGCCGCACTGTAGGAGACGATCGTCACCAGATAGAGGCGAAACAGGATTCTGAACATCGAATCAGCATTCCCACTCGGAACGGCTGAACAGATAACCCTTGCCCCACACGGTCTTGATCTTGCGCGCCTCGCCGGCGTGGTCGTCGAACTTGCGCCGCAACTTGGAAATCGCCACGTCCACCGAACGGTCGGTGCCGTTGAACTCGATGCCGCGCAGGCGTTGCAGGATCTGGTCGCGACTCAGCACTTCACCGGCATGACGGGCCAACACCACCAGCAGGTTGTATTCGCCGCTGGACAGTTCCACCGGTTGCTCGCGCCAGGTCACCGTGCGTTCCGACAGGTCGATGCACAGGTTGCCCATCAGGATCCGGTCGTTGGCGGTCATCGGTTCGCCGAGGCTGCTGCGGCGCAGCAAGGTGCGCACCCGCGCCAGCAGGACGCGCGGCTCACAGGGTTTGGTAACGTAATCGTCGGCACCCATTTCCAGGCCCAGCACCTGATCGTGGCTGTCGTCGCGGGCGGTGAGCATCAGGATCGGCAGCGTTGCCGAGTCGGCGCGCAGCAGGCGACAGACCTGCAAGCCGTCGAGGCCCGGCAGCATCAGATCGAGGATTACCAGGTCCGGCGGACTCAGCCGCGCCCGTTCGCGCACATGGTCGCCACGGCCGATCACGCTGACGGAGTAACCGTTGCGCTCCAGATAGCTGGAAATCAGTTCGGCGAGGGCGGTGTCGTCTTCGACCAGAAGAATGTTGGGCATTGAGGTGTCCAGAACAGGCGGTGGCGACTGCTATGTCGCAAAAAATTTCAAGGCCTGAAGGATATACGCCCTCGCCCGTCCCTGAGCAAAACCCTTACACAATTTCACACAGCACCTACAAAGCTTCACCGCTACCCTCGGCGACTGTCCGTAGGATGCGCAGATCAATATTGGGGGTTGTACATGTCGAAAAATCTGCTGGCCGGGCTCGGCCTGATCGCATTGGCGCTGATGCTGAGCGCCTGTGATAAATCCTCGAACGCCGAGGAACAGGCGCCGCCGGCCACCGTGCGGATCGAAACCCTTGAGGCGCGCCCCCTGTCGATCAGCAGCGAACTCAGCGGGCGGATTGCCGCGCCGCGCATTGCCGAAGTCCGCGCCCGGGTCGCCGGCGTGGTGCTGCAACGCACCTATCGCGAAGGCAGCGACGTGAAAAAGGGCGACGTGCTGTTCCGCATCGATCCGGCGCCGTTCAAGGCTGACCTGGACAGCGCCGAAGCCGCGCTGCGCAAGGCCGAGGCCAACGCGTTCCAGGCAAAACTGCAGGAGCAGCGCTACGCCCAGTTGATCGACGACAAGGCCATCAGCGCTCAGGACTACGACAACGCCCGCGCCAATGCCCGGCAGACGGCCGCCGACGTTGCCGCCAACAAGGCTGCTGTCGAGCGGGCGAAGCTGAATCTGGGCTACGCCACCGTCACCGCGCCGATTTCCGGGCGTGTCGGCCGAGCCCTGGTGACCGAAGGCGCGCTGGTCGGCCAGAACGAAACCACGCCCATGGCGCTGATCCAGCAACTGAACCCGATCCACGCCGACCTGACCCAGTCGACCCGCGAATTGAATGAACTGCGCCGGGCCTTCCGTTCCGGCCAGTTGCAGCAGGTTGGCCAGGATCAGGTCAAGGCCACGCTGATCCAGGACGACGGTAGCCTCTATCCGTTGCCGGGCAAACTGCTGTTCAGCGACATCACCGTCGATCCGGGCACCGGTCAGATCATCCTGCGCAGCGAGTTTCCCAACCCGGATCTCGATCTGCTGCCCGGCAGCTACGTTCGCGTGCGCCTGGAACAAGGCGTGATCCAGCACGGTCTCACCGTGCCGCAACGCGCGGTACAGCGTGACAGCGCCGGTGTGGCGCAAGTCCTGACCGTCGACGATCAGATGCGCGTCGCCCAACAGCCGGTGCAACTGGGCGCGGTGCAGAACGACCGCTGGATCGTTACCGGTGGCCTGAAAGCCGGCGACCGCATTGTCATCGAAGGCCTGCAGCACGCCCGTCCGGGCGAAGTGGTGCAGATCGACGACACCCCTCTTCCACTTGCCCAGACCTCTGGTCAGTAAGCAGGACGCTCTTCTATGCCGCAGTTCTTTATCGACCGCCCGGTGTTCGCCTGGGTCGTCGCGTTGTTCATCCTGTTGGCCGGTGCGCTGGCCATCCCGCAATTGCCGGTGGCGCAATACCCCGACGTCGCGCCGCCGCAGATCGAAATCTACGCCGTGTACCCGGGCGCCTCGGCGCAGACCGTCGACGAAAGCGTGGTCAGCCTGATCGAGGAAGAGCTCAACGGCGCTGATCACCTGCTGTATTTCGAATCGCAAAGCAGCCTGGGCAGCGCCACGATCAAGGCCACGTTCCAGCCGGGCACCAACCCGGAGCTGGCGCAGGTTGATGTGCAGAATCGCCTGAAGGTAGTCGAGTCACGCCTGCCGCAAGCGGTCAATCAGCAAGGTTTGCAGGTGGAGAAAGTCTCCGCCGGCTTCCTGTTGCTGATCACTTTGACCTCCAGCGACGGCAAGCTCGACGACGTGGCGCTCAGCGATTACCTGGCGCGCAACGTGATGAACGAGATCAAGCGCATCGACGGTGTCGGCAAGGCCCAGTTGTACGGCGCCGAGCGGGCGATGCGGATCTGGGTCGATCCGCAGAAGCTGATCGGTTTCAACCTGACACCCGCTGACGTCAACGCCGCCATCGTCGCGCAGAACGCCCAGGTGTCGGCCGGCAGCATCGGCGATCTGCCGAACCCGAGCACTCAGGAAATCACCGCGACGATTCTGGTCAAGGGTCAGCTGTCGACGCCGGAAGAGTTTGCCGACATCGTGCTCAAGGCCAATCCGGACGGCTCCACCGTGCGCATCAAGGATGTGGCGCGGGTCGAAATCGGCAGCCAGGAATACCAGTTCGGCACCCGTCTGAACGGTAAACCTTCCACCGCCGTCGGCGTGCAACTGTCGCCGGGCGCCAACGCCCTCAGCACCGCGACCTTGATCCGGGCGAAGATGGATGAACTGTCGCGCTACTTCCCGGCGGGCGTGGAATACAAGATTCCTTACGACACGTCGCCATTCGTGAAGGTCTCGATCACCAAAGTGGTCTACACCCTCGGCGAGGCCATGCTGCTGGTATTTGCGGTGATGTTCCTGTTCCTGCAGAACATCCGCTACACCCTGATCCCGACGCTGGTGGTGCCCGTGGCGCTGATGGGCACCTTCGCGACCATGCTTGCGCTGGGTTTCTCGATCAACGTGCTGACCATGTTCGGCATGGTGCTGGCCATCGGTATTCTGGTGGACGACGCCATCGTGGTGGTGGAGAACGTCGAACGGATCATGGCCACCGAAGGCCTGTCGCCGAAAGAAGCAACGCGCAAGGCGATGACCCAGATCACCGGCGCGATCATCGGCATCACGCTGGTGCTGGTGGCGGTGTTCATTCCGATGGCGTTCATGCAAGGTTCGGTGGGCGTCATCTATCGCCAGTTCTCGTTGTCGATGGCCACCTCGATCCTGTTCTCGGCATTCCTCGCCCTGACCTTGACCCCGGCACTGTGCGCCACCTTGCTCAAGCCGATTGCCAAGGGCGAACACCACGAAAAAACCGGGTTCTTCGGCTGGTTCAACCGCCGTTTCGAGCAACTGACCGATCGCTATCAGGCCTGGGTTGGCTATGCGCTGAAACGCACCGGTCGTTATCTGCTGATCTATGGTGTGCTGCTGGTGGGTCTGGGCCTGTGCTTCGCGCGCCTGCCCTCCTCGTTCCTGCCGGTCGAGGATCAGGGTTACACCATCACCGACATTCAACTGCCACCCGGTGCGAGCAAGAACCGCACGGTGCAGGTGGTTGAGCAGATCGAAGCGCACAACGCCGGCGAACCGGGCGTGGGCGACAGCACTGTGATTCTCGGTTTCAGCTTCTCCGGCAGCGGGCAGAACGCCGCGCTGGCGTTCACCACGCTCAAGGACTGGTCGCAACGCGGCAGCGACGACTCGGCCAGTTCGATTGCCGACCGTGCCAACATCGCCCTCAGCCAGATCAAGGACGCCGTGGCCTTCGCCGTGCTGCCGCCGCCGGTGGATGGTCTCGGCACTTCCAGCGGTTTCGAGTTCCGCCTGCAGGATCGCGGTGGCCTGGGTTATGCGACTTTGATGGAGGCGCGCACCCAGTTGCTGGAAGCCGCCGAGAAAAGCCCGATCCTGATGAACGTGCGTGAAAGCGCACTGGCCGAAGCGCCACAAGTGCAACTGGAAGTGGACCGTAAACAGGCCAACGCGCTGGGCATTTCCTTCGCCGATGTCGGCAACGCGCTGTCCACTGCCATCGGTTCCTCGTACGTCAACGACTTCCCCAATCAGGGGCGGATGCAGCGCGTTGTCGTGCAGGCCGAAGGCGACCGTCGCAGTCAGGTCGATGACTTGCTGAAAATGCACGTGCGCAACGACGCCGGGAAAATGGTGCCGCTGTCGGCGTTCGTCCGAGCCACATGGACCCAGGGCCCGGCACAACTGACCCGCTACAACGGCTACCCGGCAATCTCGATTTCCGGTGAGCCGAAACCTGGTCACAGCACCGGCGAAGCCATGGCGGAAATCGAACGTCTGGTGGCCCAGGGGCCGAAAGGTCTGGGTCAGGAATGGACTGGTCTGTCGTTGCAGGAGCGTTTGTCCGGCAGTCAGGCACCGATTCTGCTCGGGCTGTCGCTGCTGATCGTGTTCCTGTGTCTGGCGGCGTTGTACGAGAGCTGGTCGATTCCGACTTCCGTGCTACTCGTCGTACCGCTCGGTGTTCTCGGCGCGGTCCTGGCGGTGACCTTGCGCGGAATGCCCAACGACGTCTTCTTCAAGGTCGGCCTGATCACCATCATCGGCCTGTCGGCGAAGAACGCGATCCTGATCATCGAGTTTGCCAAGAGCCTGTATGACGAAGGTCATGACCTGATTGACGCCACGCTGCAAGCCGCGCGTCTGCGCTTGCGGCCGATTGTCATGACCTCGCTGGCGTTCATTCTGGGCGTGGTACCGCTGGCGATTGCCACGGGCGCAAGTTCGGCAAGTCAGCAGGCGATTGGCACCGGGGTGATTGGCGGGATGATTACCGCAACATTGGCGGTGATTTTCGTGCCGGTGTTTTTCGTGGTCGTGATCAAGCTTGTGCGCCGGTTCACCAAGCCTGATTGATAGAGCGCTCCCGGCGCGGTGGCCAGAGGTCGCCGCGCTGGGCTAAGGTGTCTGAACCGCCCTGGCCCATCGAGTCCCCATGCGCTTCCTCGCCCGCACCCACCCTCGCCTTTCCGCCGCTGCGCTATTCGGTCTTGCCGTCGGCCTGCTGATCCCTGCCGACTCGGTCATCAGCAAAATCCTTATCGGCTGGAACGCCGGCGTCTGGACCTATCTGCTCCTGATGTTCTGGCTGACAGCTCGCGCGAAAGCACCGGACGTCAGACGCATCGCCGAAGTCGAGGATGAAAATGCCGGGCTGGTGTTGTTCGTTGTGTGCATCGCGGCTCTGGCCAGCCTCGCCACCATCACCTTCGAACTGGCCGGCAGCAAGGACCTGGAAACCACTCGCAAACTCCTGCACTACGGATTCACCGCGCTGACGGTGATCGGTTCATGGTTGCTGATCGGGGTTATCTTCAGCGTCCACTACGCCCGGCTGTTTTACACCTGGGACGGCAAGGAGCCGGCGCTGCGCTTTGCCGAAGGCCTGACCACGCCCAACTATTGGGACTTTCTGTACTTCTCGTTCACCATCAGCGTTGCCGTGCAGACGGCGGATGTTGGCGTGGCCACGCGAGAGATACGCAAGATCGTGTTGGCGCAGTCGTTGATCGGGTTTGTATTCAATACGGCGATTCTGGGGTTTTCGATCAATATTGCGGCGGGGTTGTTTGGTTGACAAATGTTCCACGCTCAATCCACATGTGTATCTGGTGCAACTGCGCCTGGCCACGGCAAGGCGGACTCGACATGGGCCGGGGCACTGACCAGCGAACGCTCTTGTATAAAATCGGGGCACTTACCTTTTCTCTAAACCATTCAAAGAACGGAAAACAAGCACACTTTAACTTATCTGTAAACTGTCAACTCTGACAGTTTACAGCGGCGATATGATGAGTTCTGATAACTTATCCATAAACAGGACCCCGATCAGGTCTTTGGATACCTCACCCAGGCATAGAGGATTTTATTATGAGAACAAGTACTCAACTAAAACCCGTCGCACCGTATTTTATCGGCAACATTGACAAGACACCCTTTGAAGCAAACCAAAGGGAGGTAAAGGACGCTAACCTTCCACCTCCATTTGATAATCACCTTATTTTTTCGGCCACTCAGCGCGAAGCCGATTTAAGCTATAGAGAAATCCGGATAATTTTACCGAAAACGCTTGAATACAAGACTTATTCGTTGACTGACTCTGAAACCCCGATTCGCTTTGAATATATCAATGATACTAACGCCGACATCAATGTTTACATAGGGATTGAAGGCACTATCACGCTTTTCGAATCCAGTGAGACCAATGCCGTGGCTGCTCAATTCGAGGTCAAAGTCGAGGATGACAACCACGATACACAATTAGAGACTGATGGTGAATTTGACATGTTGCTTCCATGACTTTTTACATGAAAAAAAACATCCCGACATTAGTCGGGATTTTTTTCGTCAACCAAAAGCGGTGATTAAAAGTTGTAGCTTACGCCTACACTGTAGTTCCAGTTCTGTTCAATGGTATTACCTTTACTTCCTCCCGCCTCGCCATAGACCTGCCAGTTTTTCTGGGCGGGCACCCAGTTCACCCCCACTGTATATTCAAGGCTGGTACTGGAAGGGTCACTGTTAAAGTCATCATTATTGACCTTTACATCGTTACTTTTTACAAATTCGTGCCCCATCGCCAAGCGTACCCTTGGTTGCAGCTTGCTGGCGTTGTCCAGAGTGATCTCACGGCCGATGGTCATCCCCACTTTACCCAACAGCGAGTGCGCCGCACCGGCATCAACTTCCAGACCATTGTCCAACCGGTATTGCTTTGCCTGGACCGCGCCAAGGCCTACCTGAGCAAAGGGTTCAATAAAGTCACCGTTATCAAACCGAATGAGCTTGCCCACTTCCACTGTTGCACTTAAACCCAGATTTTTATAGTTGCCTTTGCTGCGAGTGCCGTCACTCATTGTGACGTTGGCCTGGTTATCAAACTGGTTGACCTTGCCCACCACGTCCACATACATGCCGCTCGCTACATCAAGCAACGTGCCATAGACACCCGCATTGAGGCTGTCGACTGTCGCCGTGGAACCATTTTTGAGGTCTATATCAGTGCGCCCCGACCCTACAAACGCCCCGACAAGCCATTGCTGACCGCCCAGTTGCGCTTGAGTATCGGCACCCAGCGAGAAGCCACGCTGGTTCTGGGTGAAACCTCCACCATAAGCGTTGGAAACGTTGTACTGGCTGCCATAAGTGCGCATCCACACACTATTGCTCAACTTTTTCATCGAGGTATCGCTTCTTGCCAAAGGCGATGTATCTCCACTACTACTGCTCAGACGACGATCGCCCAGACGGCTATTGAGCGAGGTCATCTCTCCATACAGGATGCTTCGTGTACTGCCGGCAATCGCCAATACCGTATTCGTCGAGGTACTGACAGTCTGATTGGGTTTAAGGAACAGCCCTTCACCCTCCCTCAACAATCCATAAGTGCGTGAGCCTGCATCGACCAGCCCATTACCATTCAACGCGAAGCTCGCATCGCCACCTGCAACGTTGCCGATTTTCACCAAATCGGGAGTCGTCGGATTGGTGCCACTCGCTGTCACCTGAAGTTTATGCTCACCGCTGGCACCTTTTGTAACATTCAGGAAATCGGTACGCTCGGTATTCAGGTCGGCGTGCATGACGAAGGTGCCCTTGCCCGACACATTCTCCACATCCAGTTGGTGGAAAGAGCCTGTATCCCCCAGGCGAACAATACCGTCTTCCAGCTCCAGACTTTGCACCGAGCTGTTGCCCGTGGTAACCCATTGGCCGGCATTTCTGATTTGGATATTCGCTGAATTTTCAATTTGGCCAGTCAGCGTTGCGCCATTATCCAGCGCGACCGTGCCAGCGGTATCGGTGACAACATCGCCTGTCATGCTGCCACCATGATTCAGTGACAGACTGATGACGTTGTTCACGTTCCCATTGAGTGCAGCACCATTATCGATCGTGACCGCAGCGCCACTACCGGCTTGGGCAAGTACATCTCCGGTCATGGTGCTTCGAGTATCGAGCGTGACCTGAGCGACATTTTGCAGATTACCGGCCAGTGATGCGCCATTTTGAAAACGGGTCCGAGCGGCGCTGCCGGAGTCGACCACTACATCCCCCACGAGCGCACTGTTATCAACGGTGAGCCCGACGGTTGCCCCGTTTTTTACTTCAAGCACATTGCCGTTGCCCGCCACCAATGTGGAATCATTGAGCACATGAATATCGGCCTTTGCACCTTGCAAATTCAACAAGTCGGTAGAGATCGCGGGGCCCGTTCGACCTTCAATCCGCGAATCATCAAGCACTACCGTTGACGTTTCCCCGCGACTGGGTTCGCTCCCAATGTGCAGACCGACGTCGCCACCGCTGATGAAGCTATTTTTCGCCGAGAGTGAGCCATTCAGGAGTCTGACGCCGTCCGACGTCGTGCCAGTTGCGCTGATGGTGCTTTCAATCAACTCGAGTACGCCAAGACCGTTGACCTGCGCCCCCACACTCGAAGCCGTCACGGTGCTGTCAACCAACTTTACGCTGGAGCCGGATTGATCCTGAATATTGCGTGTCAACATCAACCCCACAGCGTTACTCGTTATAGTGCTGTTCGTGATCTCCGCGCTGCTGCTGGCAAGGTTGATCGCTGCGCCAGTACCCGATGTGTTTGCAACCGTCCCCCCAATCATGTTCATGACCGACAATCGCTCAAGAGCAATCTGTTTGTTACTTCCCCCATTGACTTCCAGCTTCGCTCCAACCGCCCCAATATTATCTGTATCCGCACCGTTGGAAATCAGCTCGGAGCCTGGGTTCAGTGTCCAGGATTCAATCGGGTCGGTGCTATCAATCGTCTCACTTTGTCCAGGATTTAATACACCGGCGTGAGAAACCGAGACAGATAGCATCAGCAGCGCAAAGGAAGGAATTGCCCGGCTATTGCCAAAAATATCGAATTTGAAAGGTGGCGTGGTACGCATGCGAGTAGCCCTTAGTAATATCCTGTGCCAAAGCAGAAGTAGTTCGAATCCGGCGCCGGATAACAAATATGGAAAGCGCGCCGAAGACTACAGATGTAACCGCTACGTCTCTGTAGGACTAATCCTAAAGTGTCGACAGATAAGTCTTCAGAACACTCATCTCTGGTGGTTTTCGTCGCAAGAGCTCGTATGTAAAATCACACCCAATCAACATGAACCTCGTTCGCCATGTTGATTGGGTGTCCAGCCACTAATTAACCGTCACTGCCCGCCCCCAAGTCTTCACAGTATTCGAGACTACTATTACGTACTCTGACC
The DNA here is from genome assembly GCF_949767575.1 of Pseudomonas sp. IT-P2. NCBI lineage: Bacteria > Pseudomonadati > Pseudomonadota > Gammaproteobacteria > Pseudomonadales > Pseudomonadaceae > Pseudomonas > Pseudomonas sp. IT-P2. The sequence continues at coordinate 794,897 of NZ_CATKQA010000011.1, forward strand.
GGATGCATTTCCTTGGGTGACTCAAACGTTGTTTCACCCAGTTTTATCTCGTACCAAATTTGCGCGTAATAAAAGGTGACCGGATTCGTTGCTGGCGTCTCCAGTTGAATCGTCTTGAACAGCTCGTAGTCCATATCGAAGACGAGATCGCCCCCTCCTGCCGGCATATTTTTTGTTTCCTTGAACGTTGCGCCGGTGATCGGCGTTACCGGAACTTTCTCTTTCCAACCCTCCATCCTCATAGTGACAGGCCTGTTTGGTGGTAGATCGCGATGACCGCCCGGCGCCGACACTTTAAGTGGAGGTACGATAGTATTTCCTTCGTCTACAGTTCGAGGCACCATCGTTTTGCAGGTAATATACCGCTCACCACCCAGCTCAATGAATGGACCTTTATGCGGATCCAAGTCGATTTCAAATGTTTCGACCAGCACGTCAGTTCTGGGCAACTGCCGCATAATATTGGGATTGCCAGGGTATTCAATGGTGTAGTGAGCCTTGATGTTTCCTGGCTCGACAGGTGAAATCTCCGAGTAATCAACATCTATAAAGACAGCGGTATCAGTATTTTTCATTTGTATCGATCCTACTGGCTTGTCGTCCCAGTAGAACGTGATTAACGCATCCCTCAGTAGATCCGGCAGACCTGTCCACCTGGTAGCGGTGAAGCGTACAGGATGATTAATATCCTCCGTGGTCAGATGGTTCTTGTTGCCAGCACCCTCGCGCCCATTAACTACGACCGGAAGCAGATTATCGTTGTCCAGTTCGGGTAACGTATCAGGAGGTATTCCCGGGAACACAAAGTAGACGAATATCGACGTTGGCGGCTCATCTATTGGAGTGTTCGCTCCACGTTTCAACGAGTAAGAAATTTCTACAGTCTTCTCATCTGTAGCGCCTTTCGTCACTTCGTCCAGAATATCGTAGGTAAGTTCCATTTTGAACGGACCGGGGCTCGCGCCTAACTCTTCGCTCCCCAGCACTACCTCTTTGTCGCCCTTGACTTTTACGGTGATAAGGTCTTTCGGATCGCCGTTTTCCGGATAATCGATCTCGGCAAAGATTTTTGTGCCGACAGGCAAAAAAGTACCGAGACTGATCGCTTCCGTATGGCTAGGGCCCGCCGCTGGTACCCTGAGTTGCTTGAGCAGTGGGGGCGGCAAAAATGCGATCGGCAGCAAGGGGATGCCTGAGATAACAGAGTCCAGCGATTTGTTCCTCGGTGCGTCATGCCACATATAGCGATGGTATAAGCTTCCGTTTGGAAGTTTCCTCAGCTCATCGAGACTGATCGTGAACTCTCCTAGCAAAGGATTCGACGAGGGTGTGACCACATCTCGGTAAATGACGGGCATGGTTGTGGTCGTGCCCGATCTGTTAGCGACACAAAAGGTAACTTCGTCATTGTCCACACGGTTGGCGTAGTCTATTGCAACGTTAACCACCAGTCCCCTAGGATTTTTGTCGGCCCACTCTTCGTCAATCCTCTCCCCTCCAGCCACATCCAGATTGGCAAATGTCGCGAAAGGCGGTGCGCTTCTGCTGAAGGGTTTTTTTACATAATAGGGAGCATTCTTGTCGACAAAGAACTCAACCGGGGTCGAGCTATCTTCAATGCCAAGCCCATCGATGATATGGAAGCGGGCGTAATACTGCGTTGGCCCAGGAATGTCCGGGTCATCCGGAATCAGGCTATTGGGTACCGGGATATCCACCGGAAAGAAGCCTGCAAAGTCCTCTGGTATATCTATCTTTCCAAGTTCTTTTTCAGGTTGCCCAACTCTATTCCCTTTTACCATTGCTATACCGCCACCAAACAGTCCATCTTTGAGTTCCATTAACCTCATTCGGATAGCGGGTTTATTCAACTCTTCCAACAGGATTCTGCCATCGCCTTCAATCTGACCGACGATTGTCGGCGGGTCAGCAAATGGCCCAGTTCGCGTTGATTTACGAGGCCCGCCATTCTCCGCATTTTCTTTAGCAGTCATTTTAATATTCTCCTCTGTGCATTAAGCCAAATGGCCTGATCTGCTCCATCAGTCTGACAGCTACACAACAACTTCCTGATGAAAAGCAACGTTAAAAGCAGATTGAATCAACAATCATAAACTCGCCCCTTAAGTTATTACCCTTTGTTATTCGAAACACACACCTGCGCCAAAACCTTGCGCCTGCGCGGCCACCCTGAAAATCACTTGGCGAGAGCCGTCATGAATAACAGTACGTACTACCAGAAAGAATTCTATCTATCTTTGCCACGGCAAGACGAGATTTTCCAATCACCCTGCCGGCCCTGGTAATGGTATAGATCGCAACAAGCGAGTCTTCATCAATTAATGGCTTTATGCAGGGAGCAAAAGAAACAGATTGAGAAAATCCGTTTTCAATCTCTTGATCATTCAAAAACCTAGTCAGCGTTTCTGCCGACTCCGGAACGATGTGTTCTCCATTTTCCCCGGGGGATCCGTTAAGTGTTCGATAACCCTGTAATTTGAGGGAAAATTGATCACCGGGACGAGCCCATGGCTGCTTCGGAATATCTATAACGATGCCTGATGTCAATGCAGGATCGGTTTCACAATTGTAGTACCCGTACTTCGTCAGATTGGTAAAAATGGCTTCCGCAAGTATCTTTTCAGGCTCTTGAGTATGATCGATGATCAGTGGTTTGCGGGGTGATGGATCCGGCATACCGAAGGCAGTTATGATGTAATAAAGCAGTGCAGTACCGTTAACTGCCATCCGTGATGGAGGGATTGTTACTTCGATCTCCGGCGGAACGATCCCCGTCGGGAATCGCCGCTCAAACAGGAGTTCCTCATTTCCGTCCTGAAGCCAAAACACTTCAAGATGATCATCAAATGACGTTTCTTCCCAGCGTTGAATTCGGGCTGTGGTGCCGCTAATCAGAAGCGGCAAGGGAATAAATCCATCAGGTTCTGTAACACCATCCACGGTGATCTCAGCCGCCAATGGTGCTTCCGTTTGGGACGCAAGTTTTTCTTCACTCGATTGAGTACTCAAAGACATCTGGAATTCCTCCACACGTTTGAAGTTCTTCGTCCCTCGTTAACGATTAGGCAACGGCGGTCTCTCATTGGCTACTGTCAGATCTAACAGGTTTAGATACCGTTCGTCGGATTATGGTGGCTGTTCAGGCAATTATCGGTTTCCGCCGACTTGACGTAGCGCTTACATTTGACGCTTCATGAAACCGGTTTCAGCACTACATTGCTAACGCTTTAATTCCAATAACAAGGTCGCCATGACGTGAACGATTTCTCCGCCGCCCAGCGCAGCCGCGTCACCATGCTCGATGTCGCCGAATACGCAGGCGTGTCCAAGGCCAGCGTCTCGCGCTTCATTGGTGACGACCGCGCCCTGCTCTCGGATGCCATCGCCCAGCGCATCGAGCAGGCAATTGCCGAACTCGGCTATCGCCCCAATCAAATGGCCCGCGGCCTGAAACGCGGCCGCACGCGCCTGATCGGCATGCTGGTGGCCGATATCCGCAACCCTTATTCGATTGCCGTGATGCACGGCGTGGAAACCGCCTGCCGGCGGCACGGTTACAGCCTGGTGGTGTGCAACACCGACCGCGATGACGAGCAGGAACGTCAGCACCTGGCGCTGCTCCGCTCGTACAACATCGAAGGGCTGATCGTGAACACCCTGGGCCATCATCGGGATGAGCTGGATGAGTTGAAACGGGAAATGCCGCTGGTGCTGGTAGATCGCAAGGTCGACGGGCTCGACAGCGACATGGTTGGGTTGAACAACCCGCAAGCCGTCGAAATGGCGCTCGAACATCTGCAGCAGCGCGGCTATCGCGATGTGCTGCTGGTGACCGAAGCCTATGACGGTACCAGTTCGCGGATCGAGCGGGTCAGCAGTTTTCAGCAGCAGATTGGCCAGCGCAAAGACATGCGAGGCGCGGTACTGGAAACTGACTCGAGCCTTGTGAACGATCTTCAAACCTTTTTGAACGCACCTGATAACGGCCCGAAAGCCCTGTTCTGCGCCAATGGCGTGGCGGCGCTGGCTTGCACCCTGGCGCTGCGCGAGATTGGCTGCCGGTTGTTCGAGGATGTCGGGCTGATCGCCCTGGATGATCTGGACTGGTATCCGTTGGTGGGCAGTGGGATTACTGCTCTTGCTCAACCGACGGAGGAGATTGGTGCGCGGGCGTTTGAGTGTTTGCTCAAGCGTTTGCGTGGGGATGATGAAGCGGCGCGTACGCTGGATTTTGCACCGATGCTGATCGAGCGCGGCTCAACGCTCAGCAAGGCGGAATAAGGCCCTGTGGGGCCACCAAAAAATTTTTGAACAAAAATGAAACCGGTTTCAGAGGTAGATAACAATGAATAAACCTGCCGTTTCCATCAGCCTGTCCAGCTACGGCGCCGACCTCGTTCGCCGTCGTGGCCAGGCTTCGTTCCTCGAAGTGCTGGCCGCTGCCGGCGCCAATCGCATCGAATGGCGTGAAGAGCTGCTGACCAACGAAGTCCCGGAACAACTCTCCACCGCCACGCAAGCTCAAGGCCTGCAAAGCATCTATTCCTCGCCGACCGAACTGTGGCTGGCCGGTCAGTCGCGGCCTAATCCCGAACTCATCACCGCGCTGAAGAACGCCGAAGCGTTTGGCTCGAAGTGGCTGAAGGTGTCGCTGGGTTTTTTCACCGACAACAACGATTTGCAGACGCTCGCGCAAATCCTTGCGCAAAGCCCTGTTCAACTGCTGGTAGAGAATGACCAGACCCTGCACGGTGGCCGCATCGAACCGTTCCAGCGCTTCTTCGCCGCCGTCGAGCAACACAACTTGCCAATCAAGATGACCTTCGACATCGGCAACTGGCAGTGGCAGGACCAGTCCGCCACCAGTGCCGCTCGACTGCTGGGCCGCCACGTCGGTTACGTGCATTGCAAAGCCGTGGCCCGCCGCGCCGACGGCAAACTGGTAGCGGTTCCACCTGCCGCCAGCGACCTGCATCTGTGGGAACAACTGCTGCGGCACATGGCCCAAGGGGTGATGCGCGCCGCCGAATACCCGTTGCAGGGCGATGATCTGGTGCAACTCACCACCGAACACGTCGCCGCCCTCGCCCACCTCGGCCAATCCCGTCTGGAGCCTGCTCATGTCTGAGATCGATATTCTGTCGTTCGGCGAAACCATGGCGATGTTTGTCGCCGAACAGAGCGGCGATCTGGCCTCGGTCGAGCAGTTTCACAAACGGATTGCCGGGGCCGACAGCAATGTCGCCATCGGTTTGTCACGGCTGGGTTTCAATGTGGCTTGGCTGAGCCGGGTCGGTGCCGATTCGCTGGGACGATTTGTCGTCGAAACCCTGGCTCGCGAAGGGCTGGATTGCAGCCATGTCGAAGTCGACAACGCGCACCCGACCGGTTTCCAGCTCAAGTCACGCAACGATGACGGCAGCGATCCGACGGTCGAGTATTTCCGTCGCGGCTCGGCAGCCAGTCATCTGTCATCGCAGTCGATCAACCCGACGTTATTAAGCGCCCGACACCTGCACGCCACTGGCATTCCGCCGGCGCTGTCCGCATCGGCCCGGGAAATGTCCCGTGAACTGATGACCCGCATGCGCAACGCCGGGCGCAGCGTGTCGTTCGACCCGAACCTGCGCCCGAGCCTGTGGGCCAGCGAACGGGAGATGATCACCGAGATCAACCGCCTCGCTGCCCTCGCCCACTGGGTGTTGCCGGGGTTGAGTGAAGGTCGCTTGCTGACCGGTTTTGAAGATCCGGCGGATATCGCGGCGTTTTATCTCGATCAGGGTGCCGAAGCCGTGGCGATCAAGCTCGGGCCGCAGGGTGCGTATTACCGCACGCATCTGGATCAGGGGTTTGTCGCCGGGGTGCCGGTCCAGACCGTGGTCGATACGGTCGGCGCCGGGGATGGTTTTGCGGTCGGGATGATCAGTGCCCTGCTGGAGCACCAGAGTTTTCCCGAGGCCGTCAGACGCGCCAACTGGATTGGCAGTCGCGCGGTGCAGAGCCGTGGCGATATGGAGGGTTTGCCGACCCGATCCGAACTTCTAGCTCATCGTTCCCACGCTCCTGCGTGGGAATGCAGCCCGTGACGCTCTGCGTCACATGGGACGCGGAGCGTCCCCGGAGGCATTCCCACGCAGAGCGTGGGAACGAGCAACATCCAATCAATTGAACCTGCTGCGACAAAAACAACAAGCTCAGGAGCAAGACCATGAAAACCGTAACCCTCGCCACCCGCCGCTGGTGGTACATCATGCCGATCGTGTTCATCACCTACAGCCTGGCGTACCTGGACCGCGCCAATTACGGATTCGCTGCTGCGTCCGGAATGGCTGAGGACCTGATGATCACCCCAGGCCTGTCTTCGCTGCTCGGCGCGCTGTTCTTCCTCGGGTACTTTTTCTTCCAGGTGCCCGGCGCGATCTACGCGCAAAAGCACAGCGTGAAGAAGCTGATCTTCGTCAGCCTGATCCTCTGGGGCGGGCTCGCCACGCTGACCGGCGTGGTCTCCAACGCCTATTGGCTGATCGTCATTCGTTTCATGCTTGGCGTGGTCGAAGCGGCGGTGATGCCGGCGATGCTGGTCTATCTCTGCCACTGGTTCACCCGCGCCGAACGCTCGCGGGCCAACACCTTCCTGATCCTCGGCAACCCGGTGACGATGCTGTGGATGTCGGTGGTGTCGGGCTATCTGGTGCAGCATTTCAGCTGGCGCTGGATGTTCATCATCGAAGGTCTGCCGGCAGTCCTTTGGGCCTTTATCTGGTGGAAGCTGGCCGATGATCGTCCGGCCCAGGCCAAGTGGCTCAACGACCAGGAAAAGCACGATCTGGAAAGCGCGCTGGCGGCCGAACAGGTAGGGATCAAAGCGGTGAAGAACTACGCCGAAGCCTTCCGTTCGCCAAAGGTGATCATTCTGGCGCTGCAATTTTTCTGCTGGAGCATTGGCGTCTACGGCTTCGTGCTGTGGCTACCGTCGATCCTCAAGGCCGGCGCGCAGATGGACATGATCGAGGCCGGCTGGCTCTCGGCCCTGCCTTATCTGGCGGCAGTGATCGGCATGCTGCTGGTGTCCTGGGGCTCGGACAAGCTGCAAAAGCGCAAACGCTTCGTCTGGCCGCCGCTGCTGATTGCTTCGGTGGCGTTCTACGGCTCCTACGCCTTGGGCGCTGAGCATTTCTGGTGGTCGTACACGTTGCTGGTGATCGCCGGCGCCTGCATGTACGCGCCTTACGGGCCGTTCTTCGCCATCGTCCCCGAGATTCTGCCGGCCAACGTCGCCGGCGGCGCCATGGCGCTGATCAACAGCATGGGCGCCCTCGGTTCGTTCGGCGGCTCGTATCTGGTTGGTTACCTGAACAGCTCCACCGGTTCGCCCGGCGCTTCGTACCTGTTGATGAGCGGCGCGCTGATGCTCTCGGTGGTGCTGACGATTTTTCTCAAGCCCGGCGCCAGCGACCGGGTGACGGCCAAGCGCGTACCGCGTCCGCTGCCGGCCCATTCCTGAATTGATAGAGAGATGACTGCGATGAAAAAGCAGGTTGTGTTGTACAAAAAACTGTCGCCGGCGCTGATGGCGCGCCTTGAGGAACAGGTCGATGTGACACTGATCGACAGCCTCGATGCCGACGGCCTGATGAAACTGCGCGACGCCCTGCCCGGTGCCCACGGCTTGCTCGGCGCGAGCCTGAAGCTGGACGCGGCCCTGCTCGATCTGGCACCGCAGCTGGAAGCGATTTCTAGCGTCTCGGTGGGCGTCGACAACTACGACATCGACTACCTGACCCGGCGCAAAATCCTGCTGACCAACACCCCGGACGTGCTCACCGAAACCACCGCCGACACCGGTTTCGCCCTGATCCTGGCCACCGCCCGGCGCGTGGTCGAACTGGCGAACATGGTGCGCGGCGGCCACTGGCACCGCAGCATCGGCCCGGCGCATTTCGGCACCGATGTGCATGGCAAGACCCTGGGCATCATCGGCATGGGGCGGATTGGCGAGGCGTTGGCGCAGCGGGGACATTTCGGGTTCGGGATGCCGGTGATCTATCACAGCCAGTCGCGCAAACCGGCGGTTGAAGAACGTTTCGATGCGCAGTACTGCAGTCTGGAGGATCTGTTGCGGCAGGCGGATTTCATCTGCCTGACCCTGCCGCTGACGGCGCAGACTGAAGGTTTGATTGGCGCCGAACAGTTTGCGTTGATGCGCCCGGACAGCATCTTCATCAACATTTCACGAGGCAAGGTGGTGGATGAGGCCGCGATGATCGACACCTTGCGCCATAACCGGATTCGCGCGGCGGGGCTGGATGTGTTCGAGCGTGAGCCGCTGAATCATGACTCGCCGTTGTTGCAGCTGAACAACGTGGTGGCGACGCCGCACATGGGCTCGGCAACCCACGAAACGCGCGAGGCGATGGCGCGGTGTGCAGTGGAGAATCTGTTGGCGGCGTTGGCTGGGGAAAAACCCGCCAACCTGGTGAATCCTCTCCACTGATGATCGTTCCCACGCTCTGCGTGGGAATGCCTCAAGGGACGCTCCGCGTTCCAGCTCTGGAAGGGACGCGGAGCGTCCCGGGCTGCATTCCCACGCGGAGCGTGGGAACGATCAGGAGGAAACCCTCAGGCACTGCGCACTTGCAGAAGCTGCGCAGCACAAAGTGCAATCCGCGAACACGCATCCGCCAGTTTCACTCTATCTACCACCAGCCCGATGCGAATATGCCCCGCCGCACTGGGCCCGAACGCTTCCCCTGCCAGCACCGAAACCCCATACCCCTCCAGCAGCCGCTCGGCAAAGTCCTGCGCGCCGAGCCCGGTCTGGCGCACGTCGACCATCACAAACATCCCGCCATCCGGCTTGATCGGATACAACCCCGGACAGCCGCGCAACCGCTCGCACACCAGATCCCGACGCAAGCGGTATTCCTCGCGCATCTGCGTCACTTCCGGCAGATCTTTCTCCAGCGCGATCTGCGCCGCTTTCTGCACAAAGTCCGGCAGACCGAACAACATGCTCAGCGACAGATTCACCAGATGCTCGGCCAACGTCTTCGGCCCGATCATCCAGCCAATGCGCCACCCCGTCATGGCATGGGATTTCGACAGGCTGTTGATGGTCGCGGTGCGCTCGGCCATGCCCGGCAGGCTCGCCGGGCTGATGTGCTCGCCTTCGTATAACAATTCGCTGTAGACCTCGTCGCTGATCAACCACAAGTCATGGCGGATGCACAGCGCTGCCAGCTCTTGCCAGATCAGCAGCGACAGGCTCGCACCGGAAGGATTGTTGGGACTGTTGAGCAAAATGGCTCGTGTCCTGGGAGTGATCCGCGCCGCGACATCCGCCGGGTCGACGCGAAAACCATTCTCCGGACGAACCGGCACCGGCACCACGGTTGCGCCGCAGGCACCGAACACGCCTTCGTAGGTCACGTACATCGGTTCGGCGACGATCACTTCATCGCCCGGATCCAGCAGACATTGCGCCACCGAATACACCGCGCATTGCGCGCCGGGCAGCACGATCACATGTTCGGCATCCACATCCTGGCCGCTGTTGCGTCGATGGCGCTCGGCGATCTGCTTGCGCAGCTCCAGCCGGCCGCGCACGTCGGAATAATGGGTATCACCCGCCAGCAGGCTGTCGATGGCGCCGTGGATGATCGGCAGCGGCGTATCGAAATCCGGATCACCCACGGACAGCAGCAAGACATCAATGCCCTCGGCGCGCAGCTCCAGCGCTCGGTCGTGAATCCGCCAGGCCGCTGCTCCCTCCCCGGCGATTCGTTGGGTCAAGGCTGAATAGCGCATGTACGTCTCCTGATTGCGCGGTCTCCAGCCTTCACCCTAGGTCAAATCACGAAGCGCGCCACCATCGCATTCAAATCCACCGCCAGGCGCGACAGTTCGTGGGTCGCGGCGCTGGTTTGATTCGCGCCGGCGGCCGATTGAGTGGCCAGGTCGCGGATGTTGACCAGGTTGCGGTCGACCTCACGGGACACCTGCGCCTGCTCTTCCGAGGCGCTGGCGATCACCAGGTTGCGCTCGTTGATCTGGTGAATCGACTGGGTGATCTGCTCCAGGGCAACGCCGGCGGCGCGGGCCATTTCCAGGGTGGTCTGGGTGCGCTGGTTGCTTTGCTGCATCGACTCGACCGCTTCACCGGTTCCGTTCTGGATGCCGGCGACCATTTTTTCGATTTCCTGGGTCGATTGCGCAGTGCGATGGGCCAAGGCGCGAACTTCGTCCGCTACCACCGCGAATCCGCGCCCGGCTTCACCGGCACGGGCCGCTTCGATGGCGGCGTTGAGCGCCAGCAGGTTGGTCTGTTCGGCGATGGCGCGGATCACGTCCAGCACCTTGCCGATATCGCGGCCCTGTTCGGCCAGGCCTTCGATCATCTGTGCGGTGTTCTGCACGTCGTGGGTCATGGTCTGGATCGCGTCGACGGTTTTCACCACCTGATCGCGACCTTCACGGGCGGCCTGGGTCGACTGGTTCGAGGCTTCGGAGGTCGACACCGCGTTGCGCGCAACTTCTTCCACCGCTGCGGTCATTTCGTTGACCGCAGTGGCGGCCTGTTCGATTTCGTCGTTCTGCTGTTGCAAGCCACGGGACGCTTCTTCGGTCACGGCGCTGAGTTCTTCGGCAGCAGCGCCCAGTTGCGTGGCGGAGCCGGCGATCTGCTCGATGGTCTTGCGCAGGTTGGCCTGCATGGCAGACAGGGCTTCAAGCAGGCGCGCCGGCTCGTCCTTGCCGTCGATTTCGATGGCTTTGGTCAGGTTGCCGCCAGCGATAGTTTGCGCGGCAGCGACGGCGCGGTTCAGCGGGGTGACGATGCTGCGGGTCAGCAGCCAGGCCAGCAATACGGTCAACAACGCGGCAATTACAGACACGGCGATGATGCCGGTAATGGCACTGTTGTAATACTCACCCGCCTGAGTGGAAGCGGTCTTCGCGTCGGCGGCGTTGATCGCGATCAGCTTGTTGAGTTGTTCGCCCATCTTGTCGGTGCCGTCCTTGATCCTCGTGTTGATCAAGGCGCGCATCTCGTCGAGCTTGTCCTGACGCGACAGCTCCATCATCTGATTCTGCGCTTGCACATAGTTGTCGAGAGTCGTCGAAAACTCCTGATATAACGCGCGTTCCTCCGGGCCGGCCGGCAGTACTGCGTAACTGGCCTGGGCAGCGCGCACCTTGTCCACCAGCACACCGATGCGGGTCTGGGCTTCCTGCAAACCGGCCGGTTCGCGGTTGACCAGAATGCGGAACGAGAGAATCCGCAGGCGCAGCACGTTCTCCGTCACCACCGCGAGTTGGGTGACGCTTGGCAACTGCGTCGAGTCCATCTCCAGGGAAGCCTGACGGATGATCGACATGCGGTTGACGGCGAACACGCCAAGCACGATCACCAGCAAGGCAATAAAAGCAAAACCGAGGAAGGCACGGGGCGCGATATTCAGATTACGCAGGGACATAGGAGGACTCTCGGATAGTTGAAACTACGAGCGTCCATGCCGTTATCACGTGCCCGTGGGCGGGCTTCGTTCCGGCGTCACTGTTCTGGAAAATCTTGTGTGCGCCTGATTTCTGTATCGGCCAGGCTTGAGGAAGTTTGCGGGGAAAGATGAAATATTTTTCACGGCGCTGCGGGTGTTTCAGCGCTGAAACACCCGTTGTTTCAAATGATGACTGACAGGTCAGGCCGGAGTTGCAATACGCCATACGCGAGCAATATCTGTTGCACGTTCACGCAACAGGCGCGGGGCTTCGGCGCAGGCCTGTTCCAGGGGCATCGGGCCGCTGGTGACCGCGAATGCAGCGTCAATGCCGTGATGGTAGAGCGCTTGATAGCCCTCACCGAGGGTGCCGGCGATGACGATCACGGGGACGCCGTGTTGCTTGGCGATCCGCGCCACGCCAAACGGGGTTTTGCCGCGCAGGGTCTGGGCATCGAAGCGCCCTTCTCCAGTAATCACCAGATCTGCGTCCTTTACTGCGTCGGCCAGTCCGACCAGCTCGGCGACCACTTCGACACCGGCCTGGAATCGCGCACCGAGAAACGCCTTGGCGGCAAAGCCCAATCCACCTGCGGCACCACTGCCCGGTTCATCGCGTACGTCCTTGCCCAACGCCTGCGCGCAGAGTCCGGCGAAGTGGCCGAGGGCCTGATCCAGTTGTTGAACTTGCGCCGGTGATGCGCCCTTTTGTGGGCCAAAAATCGCCGAAGCGCCGTGGGGGCCGCACAGTGGATTGTTGACGTCAGCGGCGATGTCGAAACGGACGTGAGCCAGACGTGGGTCAAGTTCGCTCAGGTCCAGACGTGCGAGTTGCGCCAACGCCAGACCTCCCGGCACCAGCGATTGCCCTTGAGCATCCAGCAGTTTCACGCCCAACGCTTGCATGGCGCCGGCGCCACCGTCGTTGGTGGCACTGCCGCCGATGGCCAGAATGACTCGCTGCGCGCCGGCATCCAGCGCGGCGCGGATCAGCTCACCCGTGCCGAAGGTGCTGCTGATGCAGGCATCACGCTGCCCCGGCGGCACCAGTTGCAGGCCGCTGGCTTCAGCCATTTCGATGATTGCGGTGTGGTTATGCGGCAACCAGCCCCACGCAGCTTCAACTGCCGCACCCAACGGGCCACGCACGCGAGTGCGGCGCAATTCGCCTTCGCACGCGGCGAGAATCGATTCCACCGTGCCTTCGCCACCGTCGGCCATCGGGCACTTGACCAGCGTCGCCTGCGGCCAGACCTGCGCCAGGCCCAACGCAATGGCTTCTGCAACGCCTTGGGCACTCAGGCTGTCCTTGAACGAATCGGGGGCGATGACGATTTTCATGCGAATTCTCCAGTTCCAATGCCCCTCATGCTGCCAGTCGCCTTGCCGGTTGACGCCTGTCCGCTGCACAAGTCGTGCAGGCGTTTATTGTTCATTTCGACAAATCGTCGGTCTGCGGCAGCAATTGCACACCCAGATACAACGCCAGCATCCCGTCGAGCTTCAACGGATCGACCCCGCTCAACTCGGCAACCCGCTCCATCCGGTAACGCAGGCTGTTGCGGTGAATGCCCAAGGCATCGGCGCAGGCCTGGCTCTGGCCGTCGTGATCGCACCAACTGCGCAGGGTCGCGAGCAACTGGCCGTTGCTGTCCTTGGCGATCACTTTGCGCAACGGTTTGAGCAGTTCATCCAGCGCATCGTCGTTGCGATGGCGCCAGAGCATCACCGGCAAGCGATAGCGATTGAGAGTCAGGAGCCGTGAACGCGGCAGCACTTCGCGGCCATAGGCGAGCAAGTCGCCGACCCGCCGATAGCAACGGCGCAACCCTGCCAGCCCATCGGCCTGCCCGCCAACCGCGATACGCAGAATGTTCCAGCCCAGACCATCGAGTTTTTCCAGCAGGCGATCATGCTCGACATTCTGACTCGCCGGCCGGCACCAGAGCAGTGACGACTTGGCCGAGCTCACACACCAACTGTCGGGATAGCGCGACATCAGCCAGGCACTCAACGCCTCGACGGTTTGCCCCGGTCCGTGTTCCAGGCCCAACTCGAACAGATACGGCACTCGTGTCAGTTGCGGTTTAAGGCCAAGTTGCTGGGCCTCGTCAATCAGCCTTGGCGAATCCCCCGCCTCGCTCAGCAGCAAGGCCAGTAAATCATCGCAACGTTGCCGCCGCCATTGCTGTTCGGATTGCTGGTTGCGCTGGCCCACCAGCATTTCAGCGGTCATGCGCACCAGCTCGGCGTAAGTACGCAGTTGCTCCGGCTCGCCGGTGATGCCGAGTACGCCGATCAAACGCTGATCGAGCAGCAGCGGCAGATTGATCCCCGGCTGCACGCCTTTGAGATGCACCGCCGTCTGCGCGTCAATCTCCACCACCCGCCCGTTGGCCAGCACCAGTTGCGCGCCCTCGTGGCGGGTGTTGATGCGCTCCGGCTCGCCACTGCCGAGGATCAGCCCCTGGCTGTCCATGACGTTGACGTTGTACGGCAAAATGGCCATGGCCCGGTCGACGATGTCCTGGGCGAGGTCGTGATCGAGTTCGAACATAGGGGCTGGAATCCTTGAAAACAGGCGCGGACGGTTGTTCACCCGCACAGGGTCTGGCGGCAAACCCTGTGCTCAGGCACAAAGACAATCCGGCCAAAGGTGGCCGAGACTCTCAGGGCGATCAACGTTACCCTTTGCATCGCAAAAAATCATAATAAAGAGAGAGCCGCCATGTCGCAGAGCGCCGCTGCCGCCCAGACCATCGTTGACGATAAAAATGCCGTCTACAAACGCATCACCCTGCGTTTGATCCCCTTCATCTTCATCTGCTACCTGTTCAACTACCTCGACCGGGTCAACGTTGGATTTGCCAAACTGCAGATGCTCGACGCGCTGAAATTCAGCGAAACCGTGTACGGCCTCGGTGCCGGTATCTTCTTCATTGGCTACGTGCTGTGCGGCGTACCGAGCAACCTGGCGCTGACCAAATTCGGGCCACGGCGCTGGATCGCGCTGATGATGATCACCTGGGGCACGCTGTCGACTTGCCTGCTGTTCGTCACCACGCCAACCCAGTTCTACACCCTGCGCCTGTTCACTGGCGCCGCCGAAGCCGGGTTCTTCCCGGGTGTTGTGCTCTATCTCTCGCAATGGTTCCCGACCTTCCGCCGTGGCCGGATCATGGCGTTGTTCATGTCGGCGATCCCGGTGTCCGGCCTGCTCGGCAGCCCGTTTTCCGGCTGGATCCTCAATCACTTCGCCGCCGGCCAGGGTGGTTTGGCCGGCTGGCAGTGGATGTTCCTGCTGCAGGGCATTCCAACCGTGGTGCTGGGCGCCCTCGCCTACTTCCTGCTCAGCGACAACTTCGCCAACGCCAAATGGCTGACCCCTTACGAGCGTTCGGTGCTGGAAGCGGATCAGGCCGAAGACCTGGCGAACAAACCGAAAACCGCCTCCGATTCGCTGATCGCCGTTTTCAAGAACCCGGCCATCTGGGCGTTTGGCTTGATCTACTTCTGCATCCAGAGCGGCGTGTACGCGATCAACTTCTGGCTGCCGTCGATCATCAAGAACCTCGGCTTCAGCGACAACCTGGTGATTGGCTGGTTGAGTGCGATTCCGTATCTGTTGGCCGCCGTGTTCATGCTGGTAGTGGGTCGTTCGGCGGACTTGCGTAAAGAACGTCGCTGGCATTTGGTGGTGCCGATGTTGATGGGCGCCATTGGCCTGTTGATCGCGGTGAACTTCGCGGCGAATCCGGCGATTGCGATCCTCGGTCTGACCATCGCGACCATGGGCGCGCTGACCGGTCTGCCGATGTTCTGGCCGGTGCCGACTGCCATGTTGAGCGCGGGTGCTGCGGCGGGTGGTCTGGCGTTGATCAACTCGATGGGGCAGATGGCCGGGTTCCTGAGCCCTTACCTTGTGGGTTGGGTCAAGGACAGCACCGGGTCGACCGATGCGGCGTTGTATCTGCTGGCGGGGGTGATTGTTGGCGGGAGTCTGCTGGCGTTGCGGATGACGCGGACGTTGCGGGCCTGATTATTGGCAGGCACACAAAAACGGCCCATCTCGGGCCGTTTCTCGTTTATATCGTTCCCACGCTCTGCGTGGGAATGCCTCAAGGGACGCTCCGCGTTCCAGCTCTGGAAGGGACGCGGAGCGTCCCGGGCTGCATTCTCACGCGGACGGTTCGACGCCTCGACGTGGGAACGATCAGGCTAAGGATCTGGCTAGAGCGGTGTTTCTGGCTTCAACTCCAGATTATCCAGCGCCCGATTCACCGCCAGTTCACTCAGCATGATCAGTTGCGAGATGCCCAGCAGCACATGCCGCTGCGAGCCGTCCACCAGCCCGGCGAAGTCAGTGGCCATGGTTTTGGCGCAAGTCAGGGTTTCAGAGGCATCGGCCAGCAGTTCTTCGCTGTCGATGCCGGGGGCGATGAGGTAGCGGGTGTTGGGTTTGAGCAGCGGTTTTCTGGGGAGCAGCGGATTGAGGTAGTGGTCGAGGGCGCGTTCGGCGGCTTCGTGGAATTTCTTGGAGTCGAGGGTTTCGTAGGGTGAGGTTGTATCGGTTTCGGGTGGGTTGGGTGTTGGTTTGATCACGTTTGAATCTCCAAATCAGAAAAATGGAGCCATCAAACTTCGCTACCAAACGAAGAGGTGGTGGCCATACACGGGTTGGTAGACCGGTGACTTGGAGAACCGGCGCGCTCGAAAACGCCCCACGCATGGCCACCATAAAAGCACGGACGGATGAGCGTCCGAATACGGTGAATTGCGCAACAAGTCAGATCCGGGCTACCAAACCCGATCGCTGCATTTCAGCGACGGGACAACGATAAAACCCGGCCCATAAGCGCACAAGCCGGCGGATTCTGGCGCAGTCGTAGGCAACGGCGCAAGGTTGTGTAGCCTGGGGTGCGTGTCTGAACGTGTCCTTTAAACACCCCTCTTAAACACCCCTACTCCGATCGTTCCCACGCTCCGCGTGGGAATGCAGCCCGGGACGCTCCGCGTCCCTTCCAAAGCCGAACGCGGAGCGTCCGTGGAGGCATTCCCACGCAGAGCGTGGGAACGAGCGTCACACACTGTTTTTTGCATCCAGCTCAAGCACCAACCCACCCGGCATCTGCACAAAAATCTGCCAGATCCCATCTTCCGGCACCTGCGCCACCTGATACGGCAACCCACTGCCCTGCACCCGCTTCAAAACCACCGCCGCGTCTTCATCGGTGCGAAACGCAATATGACTCAACGCCGCCTCATCCAGCGCGGGCTGCTCAATCACATGCACCAACGCCTGCGCATCCTGATACAACCACCGCCCCGGAAACGGAAACGGCGGCCGGCGCCCCGGCGTCAGCCCCAGTAACCCACCAAAAGCGTCCTGCAGCGCCTGACCGTTAGCGGTATTGAAGGCCAGATGATCAAATGTCCACGTCATGTCTGTCTCCTGCGGTTATTCAGGATTCCAGTATCTGCGCTTGCCAATCCCGGAAAAATCCCGCAAAACGCCAAGGATCTTCAACGGATTTTTACTAATGAGCTCAATCCTCGATCTGGAAATCTTCGTCCGCACCGCCGACTCCGGCAGCATCTCCGCCGCCGCCCGGGCTCTGGAACTGACCCCGGCCGCCGCCAGCATCGCGCTGAAACGCCTGGAAACCCGCCTCGGCATCCGCCTGTTCGCCCGCTCGACCCGCAGCATGCGCCTGACCGAAGAGGGCCGACGCTATCTGGAAAGTGTGCGTCTGGCGCTGGCCACCCTGGCCGAAGGCGAGCAAGCGCTGAAGCAGCAAACCGAAGGCCTGAGCGGCGTGCTGCAACTGGCAGCGCCGTCGGATTTCGGGCGCAATGTGCTGTTGCCGTGGCTGGACGATTTCAAACGCGAGCACCCGCATATTCAATTGCAATTGCTGCTCAACGACCGGCATGCGGATCTGTTTCGCGAAACGGTGGACGTGGCGCTGCGCTTTGGCGTGCCGAGTGATTCGACGCTGGTGGCGTTGCCGATTCTGCCTGATCATCGCCGTGTGGCTTGCGCCAGCCCTGCGTATCTGGAACGGCACGGCACGCCGCAAAACCCTGCCGAATTGAGCAAGCACAGCGCCCTGCTCTATCTGCGCAACGGCCGGCCTTACAACACCTGGCGCTTCCATCGCGAAGACGAAACCGTCGAGGTCGAAGTACGCGGCGACTACCTCAGCGATGACGGCGAAGTCGCCCGCCGCTGGGCACTCGCCGGGCACGGCATCGCCTACAAGGCTTGGCTCGACGTCGCCGAAGACGTGCGCGCCGGGCGGCTGATGACGCTGTTCGATGACTGGCATGGCGAGAGCGTGCCGTTCAATCTGTTGTGCCCGCACCGGGTGCAGGTGTCGGAACGGGTCAAGGTGTTGCAGGCGTTTTTGCGCCAGCGCTGCGAGGCGTTGCGCCGATAAATTCACTTTGCCGCGCCGGGCGCTTCTGGTATTTGATGGAAGCTTTCCCACCGACAAAAGGATTTCGGCATGAGCTATCGCACACTGGGTCACTCGGGGTTGCAGGTTTCCACTCTCACCCTTGGCACGATGATGTTCGGCGAGCAGACCAGCGCAGAAGATTCGCTGCGCATCATCGACAAGGCCTGGGATCAGGGCATCAATTTCATCGACACGGCTGACGTCTACACCAATGGCCGCTCGGAAGAGATCGTCGGCGAGGCCATTGCCCGTCATCGGCATGAATGGGTGCTGGCGACCAAGGTCGGTTTCGGCCCGGTGGACGGCGTGCCAAACCGCAGCGGTCTGAGCCGCAAGCACATTTTCAATGGTCTGGAGGCCAGCCTGACCCGGCTCGGCACCGACTACCTCGACATCTATTACCTGCACCGCGAAGACCACAACACGCCGCTGGAGGTGACGATCTCGGCGATTGGCGATCTGATTCGTCAGGGCAAGATCCGTTATTGGGGCCTGTCGAACTACCGTGGCTGGCGGATTGCCGAGGTGATTCGAGTGGCGGACAAACTCGGCGTTGATCGCCCGATCATCAGCCAGCCGCTGTACAACATCGTCAACCGTCAGGCCGAAACCGAGCAGATCACCGCCGCCCAGACCTACGGCCTCGGCGTGGTGCCTTATAGCCCGCTGGCCCGTGGCGTGCTCAGCGGCAAGTACGCACCGGACGTAACCCCGGACGCCAACAGCCGCGCCGGGCGCCAGGACAAACGGATTCTGGAGACTGAATGGCGGGTGGAGTCGTTGCGCATTGCCCAGCAGATTCAGCAATACACCCAGGAGCGTGGGGTCGGGATTGTCGAGTTTGCGATTGCCTGGGTGCTGAACAACGGCGCGGTGACCTCGGCGATTGTCGGGCCGCGTACTGAAGATCAGTGGGATGCGTATACCAAGGCGCAGGCGGTGAAGATTACGGCCGAGGATGAGGCGTTTATCGACTCGCTGGTGACGCCGGGGCATGCGTCTACGCCGGGGTTTAATGATGTGAGCCATTTTGTGTCGGGGCGTAAACCGCATCAGGCTTAAGCACCTATGCTTCGACACAGGTTCCCGCTCTCACGGGACCTGTGTCGAATGTTGGAAATATTGATCACTCGGCCAATATTCACCACAAAAACCACGTATCCTGCGCGCCCCGCTTCACCATCATCCCCGCGAGGACAGTTTGTCTAAAGGCATTGCTCTATCGGTGACAGCATCGACGCTGTTCGCCGTCATGTATTACTACACCTCGTTGCTCACCCCGTTGAGCGGCGTGGAAATCTTCGGTTGGCGGATGCTGCTGACCGTGCCCTGCATGACCGTGTTCATGCTGGTGTCCGGCGAATGGCGGCGGGTGCTCGAGCTGCTGCGCCGGATCCCTGCGCTGCCGAAGTTGATCGGCGGCCTGATTCTTTCGTCAGCGCTGCTGGGCGTGCAGTTGTGGCTGTTCATGTGGGCGCCGCTCAATGGCTACAGCCTTGATGTGTCGCTGGGTTACTTCCTGCTGCCGTTGTCCATGGTCCTGACCGGCCGCATCGCTTATGGTGAAAACCTGTCATACCTGCAAAAAGTCGCGGTGTTTTTTGCCAGCCTCGGCGTGTTGAACGAGTTGTATCAGGTCGGTGGGTTTTCCTGGGCGACGCTGGTGGTGGTCGTTGGCTACCCCCTGTACTTCGTGCTGCGCAAATACCTCAAGACCGACAACCTTGGCGGCTTGTGGGTCGACATGACCCTGATGCTGCCGGTGGCGTACTGGTTCGTGCGCGGCGGTGAACAGGGTTTCGGCGTGTTCGATCAGTACCCGGCGCTGACGTGGCTGATACCGCTGCTCGGTCTGATCAGTGCCTCGGCGCTGGTGGTCTACATCATCGCCAGCCGTTTGTTGCCGTTCAGCCTGTTTGGTTTGTTGAGTTACGTTGAGCCGGTGTTGCTGCTCGGTGTTGCGCTGCTGCTGGGCGAAAGCATCAAGCCCGGCGAATGGCTGACCTACATCCCGATCTGGCTCGCGGTGGTGGTGCTGGTGTTTGAAGGGTTCAAGCACCTGATGCGCCAACGGCGCCCATAAGACGCGCAATAAAAAGCCCGGCCTGCATTTCTGCAGGCCGGGCTTTTTTACATCTGATGCGGATTACTCGGTAGCGAGTACGCCACGACGCACCTGGTCACGTTCGATCGATTCGAACAGTGCCTTGAAGTTGCCTTCACCGAAACCATCGTCGCCCTTGCGCTGGATGAATTCGAAGAACACCGGGCCCATCAGGGTTTCCGAGAAGATCTGCAGCAGCAGACGCTTGTCTTCTTTATCCGAGGCGCCGTCGAGCAGAATGCCGCGCGATTGCAACTGATCAACAGGCTCACCGTGGTTCGGCAGGCGGCCTTCGAGCATTTCGTAGTAGGTGTCCGGCGGCGCGGTCATGAAGCGCATGCCGATCTTCTTCAACTGATCCCAGGTCTTGACCAGGTCGTCGGTGAGGAACGCCACGTGCTGGATGCCTTCGCCGTTGAACTGCATCAGGAACTCTTCAATCTGCCCGGCCCCCTTCGACGACTCTTCGTTGAGCGGGATGCGGATCATGCCGTCCGGCGCGGTCATCGCTTTCGAGGTCAGGCCGGTGTATTCGCCCTTGATATCGAAGTAGCGGATTTCGCGGAAGTTGAACAGCTTCTCGTAGAAGTTCGCCCAGTAGGCCATGCGGCCCCGGTACACGTTGTGGGTCAGGTGGTCGATGATCTTCAGGCCGGCACCGACCGGGTTGCGGTCAACGCCTTCCAGAAACACGAAGTCGATGTCATAGATCGAGCTGCCTTCGCCGAAACGGTCGATCAGGTACAGCGGCGCGCCGCCAATGCCTTTGATCGCCGGCAGGTTCAGTTCCATCGGACCGGTTTCGATGTGGATTGGCTGAGCACCGAGTTCCAGAGCGCGGTTGTAGGCCTTCTGCGAATCCTTGACCCGGAACGCCATGCCGCAAACGGACGGGCCGTGTTCGGCCGCGAAGTACGAAGCAACGCTGTGGGGTTCGTTGTTGAGGATCAGGTTGATCGCGCCCTGGCGATACAGGTGCACGTTCTTGGAGCGGTGGGTCGCGACCTTGGTGAAGCCCATGATCTCGAAGATCGGCTCCAGGGTGCCAGGTGTCGGCGATGCGAACTCGATGAACTCGAAGCCCATCAGGCCCATTGGGTTTTCGTATAAATCTGCCATGGTTGGCGCCTCATCATTCTTATCAATTAACCAGAGTTATTTGTCAGTAATGCTGAGACCAGTGGGTGGCGCACAGGAGATGCCACGCACACTGCGGGCGAGGAAGTCACCGTAGATCAGTTGAAACCCGAATATCTTCATTGTCGACCCAAGGCTCTTGCGGGCGAGGCTTCTGCTGCCAGAAGACGATTATTATTGTATGCGTAACCCGATTCTACACAGCGTAAATAGGGTTGTCTGCCCTCTCTATAAAATCCGCTTTTTTCGGCCCGGTGCAAGGGGTTTGTTGCACAGCCAGATGCCCGCCAGAAAGTTCCGCGCCTATTCAACGCCGCCCGGCAGAGCCCGAACATTCGCTATCGCTACGCGCAGTTGCTCACACCCTCGATGCCGTTGGCCGGGGCGATGCGATGACCGTGGTAGCCTAAGGTTCGTTGCCTTCCGACCCAGCAAGCGACTGCTATCCCCTGCAGTCACTCGACAGGTGGGTCTGGCGGTGCTGGATCAACGTCAGGCCTCGCCCGCCACGCTGGCGTTCATTCAACTGGCAACTCGGCTGGATTACCGTTGAGCGGCGCGGGTGCCATTGGCCATCTATCATGGGCTCAGACCTTGGGCTTTGCGCGCACGCTTCTCCTGCAATCAAGAGCCCCACTCCATCGCGACAGGATGCGCCCATGCCACTGACCGTCAGGCCCCGCCGCAAGCGCAGCACCCGGATTATCGTGACATTGCTGTGTGGCCTGCTGCCGATCGTACTCGGCAGCGTCATTCTCTATATGCAGGCTGAACGCGCCCTCCAGCAGAGTTCGCAACACACCGCCGATGAAGCCTTGCGACAGTTCGAACTGATGCTCGACAACACTGCCCAGGCCGCCCGCGAACTGTTGCCTTTGGCCGGCCAGACCTGCGAGACCGTCAAGCTGGCTTTACGCGAGCAAGTCACCCGCCGTCCGTTCGTACGCTCGACCAATCTGGTGTGGGATGACAATCTCTATTGCAGTTCGCTGTTCGGCGACTTCAAGGAAGCCGTGAATCCGGGCGATTACGCCGAAGGCAAGCTGTGGCTCATGAACGGCAACCCGGTGACACCCAATACCGCGCTGCTGGTGTATCGCCTGAGCGAAGGGCGCGGTGGTGCGCTGACCACGCTGGACGGCTACCACCTGAGCAACATCCTGCGCCTCATCGGCCGGCACACGTTATTGTTGCTGCAAGTCGGCAACAACTGGCTCTCCGCCGACGGCAAAGTGCATCAGGGCGCCCTGCCCGCGTTGCCGGTGGCGCAGAGCACCTTGCACTCGTCGCACTATGCGTTCTCGGTCAGCGCCGCGTTTCCGGCAGGCGAAACCTGGCGCTACATGAAAGATGAATATCCGCCGCTGTTCAGCCTGCTGATTTTCTTTGGTGCGGTGTCCGGGGCCATCGGCTACATCGTGCAGAAGCGCTCCACGTCGCCAAGCCACGAAATGCTTCGGGCACTGGAGGCGGGAGAATTCATTCCCTACTTCCAACCGGTGGTGCACGGCGACAGCAAACGCTGGTCAGGTGCGGAAGTGCTGATGCGCTGGAACCATCCCAAGGAAGGGCTGGTGCGTCCGGACCTGTTCATACCCTTTGCCGAACATTCCGGGCTGATCGTGCCAATGACCCGCGCTTTGATGCAGCAAACGGCTGTCATCCTGGGGCCGCAGTCACCGACCTTCAAAGCGCCTTTCCACATTGGCATCAACATCACCGCCAGCCACTGCCACGATCTGGAACTGGTGGAGGATTGCCGTGAATTTTTGTCAGCTTTCCATCCCGGCAGCATCAGCCTGGTCCTGGAGCTGACCGAACGCGAGCTGATCGAACCATCCGACATCACCCAACAACTGTTCGCAGAGTTGCGTGCGATGGGGGTGAAGATCGCGATTGACGACTTTGGCACCGGCCATTCAAGCCTCGGCTACTTGAGAACCTTCAATGTCGACTTCCTCAAGATCGACCAGACATTCGTGGCCATGATCGATAAGGATGCCCTTTCCCGGCACATTCTGGACACCATCATCGAGCTTTCCACCAAGCTGGATCTGGGCATCGTGGCCGAAGGTGTGGAAACGCAAGCCCAATGTGATTATCTGGCCGCCCACCATGTCAACTTTCTGCAGGGCTACCTTTTCGGCAAGCCCATGCCGGCGGCCGACTTCATCGAAGCATTAACTCATCATTAACTTGTCTGGATAAATCCTGTCACGCCGACAGCCCGCACCAAATTGATACAAAACAGCGTTGTTGTTACATGAAGAAAAAGTCAGGATTTACTCTTGTCGCATTAACTACTACAATTTTTCTTACCTGTTGCAAGATGGGCAGGTGAGCCATTATCACCGAGTCGCTTCAAGGCTCTTGGCTTATAGCTTTGTTTGCGGTTGGTATCAGCCAAACACACTATTGGAGTAAAGATATTGTCCAGACTCGCTGAATTTCGTGCAGCTGAAAAGGCCCTTCAGGAACAGCTCAAGCAGCTGGAGTCGCTGAAGAATGATGCCGGGCTCAAGAAAGAAATCGAATTCGAAGAAAAGCTCCAGGGGCTGATGAAAACCTACGGCAAAGGCCTGAAAGACATCATCGCCATTCTCGATCCGAACCCGGCGAAATCCGGTCTGCAACTGACCGCCGCACCTAAAACCCGCCGCGCTCGAGTGGTCAAGGTCTATCAGAACCCGCACACTGGCGAACTGATCGAGACCAAGGGTGGCAACCATCGCGGCTTGAAAGCCTGGAAGGAAAAATACGGTGCAGCTACCGTTGATTCCTGGTTGCGCGGTTAATCTCTCGCAAACATGAAAGCCCTGCATATGCAGGGCTTTTTTTTGGACAATATTTAACAAATGAAACGATTTTTCTGGTGGGAAAGTTGTTTCTCAAACCGCTCCCGCACTGAAACTATGCTTCGGAATGTTGCCCCCAGCACCCAAGATTAACTTTATGTTTAATCAATTCAGGTATCTAACACCACGCCGGCCACAACAGACGACTAAAATTTCAAGCTGTTTCGCGCAGCCACTATGTCGTCGCCGCTGGCTTTATAAACCTCCGCCTGCCCGGCATACGAAAGTACGTACGCTTTTTCCGCCTCGACCGCTGCAACCAATGTTTGCGACAACACATGGCGACCGTTTTCAGTCACCGTACAAGTGGTCTCAAGCGCTGCGAGCGAACCCAGCGTACTCGGATGAACCCTGTTGCAGACACTCTGATAACCGCTCTGGAAAAAGTCTTTTTGCACCGACTTGCGCATCTCCAGTAACACGCCCTGCAAGTTGACCTGGTGGCCACTTTCCACACGGGTCATCGTCAACTCCATCACCATGACCTGATTGCCATCGGCGTCAGTCTTCACTGCGCGCTGACGCGAGACCTCAGGCGAGGTTTCGGGCAGCGCCTCGACCTCCCAGCCGGCGGGCCAGGTGATGCTCGGCGCCTCGGCAAAGGCCGGCAGAGCAAGCAGGGAAAAACCCAGGAAAACGAACAGCGATTTGAACGGTCGGATCATTACCAGAGGCACTCGCGGATTGAGCCGTAAAGTCTGAGGCTCGCCCGCTCACAGGGCAAGCCCGCGCTTTCGGTTTGGCGATGCTGCCAGGCATGCGTATCATTGCGCCCATTCACTCGCCCCAATTTGTTACGGAGGGCTCATGAGCCTGCAAGAACTGAACACCTTCCCCGGCGTCACCGCCACCCCGGACAGCGCAACCCGCAACTTCGTGTTCAACCACACCATGCTGCGCGTCAAAGACATCACCAAGTCGCTGGATTTCTACACCCGCGTACTGGGTTTCTCGCTGGTAGAGAAGCGTGATTTCCCGGAAGCGGAATTCAGCCTGTACTTCCTCGCCCTGGTCGACAAATCGCAGATCCCGGCCGACGCCGCTGCCCGCACCGAGTGGATGAAGTCGATTCCCGGCATTCTGGAACTGACCCACAACCATGGCACCGAGAACGACGCAGAGTTCGCCTACCACAACGGCAACACCGACCCACGTGGTTTCGGTCACATCTGCATCTCGGTACCGGACATCGTCGCTGCCTGCGCGCGCTTTGAAGAACTGGGCTGCGACTTCCAGAAGCGCCTGACCGATGGCCGCATGAAGAGCCTGGCGTTCATCAAGGATCCGGATGGCTACTGGGTCGAGATCATTCAGCCGGCACCGCTGTAAAGCTGAAACGGGGTAGAAAGCACCCCACAAAGAAAAAACCCCATCATCGCTGATGGGTTTTTTTCTGTTTCAGGCCCGGGATTTACGCCGGAGCCGAAGTGCGGATCAAGTGATCAAAAGCGCTGAGAGAAGCCTTGGCACCCTCGCCCACCGCAATCACGATTTGCTTGTACGGCACGGTGGTCACGTCACCGGCGGCGAAGATACCGGGGATCGAGGTTTCACCGCGATTGTCGACGATGATCTCGCCGCGCGGCGACAGCTCGATGGTGCCTTTGAGCCAATCGGTGTTGGGCAGCAGACCGATCTGCACGAAGATCCCTTCCAGCTCGACCGTGCGCGACTCGTCAGTATTGCGATCCTTGTAGCGCAGACCGTTGACCTTTTGGCCATCGCCGGTGACTTCAGTGGTCAGCGCACTGGTGATCACGGTGACGTTCGGCAGGCTGTGCAGCTTGCGTTGCAATACGGCGTCGGCGCGCAGCTGTACGTCGAACTCCAGCAAGGTGACGTGAGACACGATACCGGCCAAGTCAATGGCCGCTTCGACGCCGGAGTTACCGCCGCCAATCACCGCCACACGCTTGCCTTTGAACAGCGGACCGTCACAGTGCGGGCAGTACGCCACGCCTTTGTTGCGGTATTCCTGCTCGCCCGGCACGTTCATTTCACGCCACCGCGCGCCGGTCGCCAGAATCACGCTCTTGGCCTTGAGGGTCGCGCCGCTGGCAAAGCGGACTTCATGCAGCTCGCCATTCTTGCCCGGGATCAGCTTGTCGGCACGTTGCAGGTTCATGATGTCGACGTCGTATTGCTTGACGTGTTCTTCCAGCGCGGTCGCCAGTTTCGGGCCTTCGGTTTCCTGCACGGAAATGAAGTTCTCGATGGCCATGGTGTCCAGCACCTGACCGCCGAAGCGCTCGGCTGCAACACCGGTGCGAATGCCTTTCCGTGCGGCGTAGATCGCCGCCGAAGCACCAGCCGGGCCACCGCCGACCACCAGCACATCAAAGGCTTGCTTGGCGCTGATTTTCTCGGCCTGACGCTCGATGGCGCCGGTGTCGAGTTTGGCGAGGATTTCTTCCAGGCCCATGCGGCCCTGACCAAAGTTTTCGCCGTTCAGGTAAATGCTCGGCACAGCCATGATCTTGCGATCGTTGACTTCGTCCTGGAACAGCGCACCGTCGATGGCGACGTGGCGGATGTTCGGGTTCAGGACGGCCATCAGGTTCAGTGCCTGAACGACGTCCGGGCAGTTCTGGCAGGACAGCGAAAAATAAGTCTCGAAGTTGAACTCGCCCTTGAGCGAGCGGATCTGTTCGATCACTTCGACACTGGCCTTCGAAGGGTGGCCGCCGACTTGCAGCAGGGCCAGCACCAGCGAAGTGAATTCATGGCCCATCGGAATGCCGGCGAAACGCAGGCTGATGTCGGCACCGGGGCGGTTGATCGAGAACGACGGCTTGCGTGCATCGTCGCCGCTGTCGATCAAGGTAATTTGGTGCGAAAGACTGGCAACATCTTTCAGCAGGTCGAGCATTTCACGGGATTTCGCACCGTCGTCGAGTGAGGCAACGATCTCGATCGGCTGGGTGACCCGTTCCAGGTACGATTTCAACTGGGCTTTAAGATTGGCGTCCAACATACGGGCGATCTCCTGACTTTATTTGAGGCGAAAAAAAGCCCGAGCGAATCTCGCCCGGGCTTTTCTATTGGGCGGTGCAGCTTACTTGAGTAGGTGCGGAATCCCGCCCTGCATTGCGTTTGTCACAGACTTAGATCTTGCCGACCAGGTCCAGGGACGGAGCCAGAGTGGCCTCGCCTTCTTTCCACTTGGCCGGGCAAACTTCGCCTGGGTGAGCAGCGACGTACTGAGCAGCCTTGATTTTGCGCAGCAGCTCGGAAGCGTCACGGCCAACGCCGCCATCGTTCAGTTCAACGATTTTGATCTGGCCCTCAGGGTTGATCACGAAGGTGCCACGGTCAGCCAGACCTGCTTCTTCGATCAGCACGTCGAAGTTGCGGGAGATGACCTGAGTCGGGTCGCCGATCATGGTGTACTGGATTTTGCCGATGGCTGGCGAAGTGTTGTGCCAGGCAGCGTGAGCAAAGTGGGTGTCGGTCGAAACGCTGTAGATCTCTACGCCCAGCTTTTGGAAGGCGGCGTAGTTGTCAGCCAGGTCTTCGAGTTCGGTTGGGCAAACGAAAGTGAAGTCGGCCGGGTAGAAGAACACTACGGACCATTTGCCTTTCAGGTCAGCGTCCGAGACTTGTACGAAGTCGCCGTTTTTGAACGCGGTAGCTTTGAACGGTTTTACTTGGCTGTTGATGATAGGCATTGATGACTCTCCGTCAGGGTTGTGAATTCGATGGGTGAATCCTACCCAGTCACTCGACGGATGGCTCATTGGCAAACCTGATGCTGCTGATTTGTTTTCGCTATTAGCTGGAGGTATTAATAGAAGAAAACGATATCTACGGCGACAGCGGCTTATCCGTAATCCGGGCCATCCCGTGAAAGGGGCTCGCTTCAACATAGCGCATGGCGGACTTCATATCCTTCCAGCCCACGTAACTCATCAACGACTTGAGGTCCCAGCCGCTTTGATGGGCCCACGTTGCGAAGCCGCGACGCAGGGAATGGCTGGTGTAGCGCTCGGCAGAGATTCCCGCGCGCTCCAGAGCCTGGCGCAACAAAGGGATCACACTGTTGGCGTGCAAGCCCTCTTCGCTCAGATTGCCCCACCGGTCGACGGCGCGAAACACCGGGCCCCGCACCAGCGCCGCTTCGGTGATCCATTCGATATAAGCCTGCACCGGGCACAACTTCAGCAGCGCCGGGGCCTGATAGGTCTGCCCGAGGTTTTCCCGATCGCCCTTGCTACGCGGCAGGTACAGGGTGATGCCGCTGCCGGCGTGCGCCTGCACGTGCTCGATCTGCACCCGACACAGCTCATCGCTGCGAAAGCCACGCCAGAAGCCCAGCAGGATCAACGCGCGGTCGCGGCAGGCTCGGAGCAGCACCGGCCGGTCCTGTTGTTCCCGGGCGTCTTTCATTTCCTGCTCAAGCCAGGCGACGGTCTGCTCAAGATCGCGCAGCTGGAGTGGCTCGGCCTGTTTTTCCTGCGCGGGATGCAGGGCGCGAATGCCCTTGAACACTTTGCGCACCACCGGCGACTTGGTGGGATCGGCGAAGCCCTGACTGTTATGCCACTGCGCCAGCGCCGACAGACGCAACTTCAGCGTGTTGACCGACAGCACGCCCGCATGCGCCACCAGATACCGCGCGACGCTGTCCGCTGTCGCGGGCAGGAATCCGCCCCATACCGTTTCGAAATGCTCGACGGCCGCACGATAGCTGCGGCGAGTGTTGTCACGGGTGGCGGCTTGCAGATAGCGATCGATATCGCTCATGGACTGATTTTCTCGTGGCGTACTGAGGTTTTTTGCGGAAACCGATTTTATGGGTTTCACATGGGGTAATACCAGTATATCCCGCCTGTTTATCAGTGCTTGTTTCACTTTATTTTCAACATGGTACACTGCGTTCTTTGGTGGCATGTACCACAGTACGAAATGGTAGGAGCAAATATGGCCCGTGGCGGCGTTAACAAAGCAGTGGTCCAGATCGCGCGCGCAGCGATCCTCGCCCGTGGCGAACACCCCAGCATCGACGCAGTACGAATCGAACTTGGTAATACGGGTTCAAAAACCACGATTCATCGCTATCTGAAAGAGCTGGATGACGGCAGCGAACCGGCCGATCCTTCGGCAGAACCCATCGATGACGAGCTGCTGGCACTCGTTACGCGCCTTGCCCAACGCCTGAAAGAACAGGCACAGGAACCGATTGACCAGGCGCGCGAGCAGTACGAGCAACAGCGTCAGGCACTGGAGGACGAACTGAATCAGCTTCGTCAGGATCATGTGCAACTGGAGAAGAAGCACGACATTCAGACTGCCGCGCTGGCCAAGGAATCCGAAGCGCTGAGCGATACCCGCTCGATGTTGCAGACCGAACAGACCCGCAATGCCGGACTGAATCAGGCACTGGCAGACTCTGAATTGCGCCTGCAGGACAAGGACGAGCAGATCCGCTCGCTGGAAGAGAAGCACTTGCACGCCCGCGACGCGCTTGAGCACTACCGCAACGCCATTAAGGAACAGCGCGAGCAGGAGCAAAGCCGTCACGAAACTCAGGTGCAGCAGTTGCAGATGGAGTTGCGCCAGGCGCAGCAAAGCGCACTGGTACGTCAGGACGAGATCACTCAGTTGCACCGCGACAACGAACGTCTGCTGACCGAGAATCGCGGCACCGTGCGCGAACTGAGCCTGATGCAGGATCAGCTCAAGCAGAGCAATCAGCGCCAGGATCAACTGCTGGAGCAAGCGTCCCGCGTCGACAGCGAACGCACCCTCCTCCAGGAACGCCTGCGCGTGGCTCTGCTGGAAAGCCAGACGCTCAAGCAGAACGTCGACGAGCAGTCGCAGCTCAATCAGTCATTGGAAAAGGAATTGACCAAGGTTCAAGCCAGCTTGCGCCTGGCCACTGCCGTTGCGGCAGCGCCAGACGCAGCAGAACCGAAAAAGACTTAAGCGCCGACCGGCGTACGCATAGTGACAAACTCTTCGGCCGCCGTCGGGTGCACCCCGATGGTGTCGTCGAAGTCACGCTTGGTGGCGCCAGCCTTCAACGCGATCGCCAGACCCTGCACGATCTCGCCGGCATCCGGCCCGACCATGTGACAGCCCAGCACCTTGTCGGTTTTGCCATCGACTACCAGCTTCATCAGCGTGCGCTCCTGGCAGTCCGTCAGGGTCAGCTTCATCGGCCGGAAGCGGCTTTCGTAGATCACTACGTCGTGACCCGCTTCCCGCGCCTCTTCTTCGGTCAGCCCAACAGTGCCGATGTTCGGCAGACTGAACACTGCCGTCGGGATCATCTTGTAACCCACCGGACGGTATTGCTCAGGCTTGAACAGACGCCGCGCCACCGCCATGCCTTCAGCCAGCGCCACCGGCGTCAATTGCACACGGCCGATGACATCGCCCAGCGCCAGAATCGACGGCTGGGTAGTTTGATATTGCTCGTCGACTTTGATGAAGCCTTTGTCGTCGAGCTGCACATCAGTGTTCTCCAGCCCCAGGTTGTCCAGCATCGGACGTCGGCCGGTGGCGTAGAACACGCAATCCGCTTCCAGTACGCGACCATCCTTCAGGATCGCCTTCAGGCTGCCATCCGGCTGCTTGTCGATGCGCGCAATGTCGGCATTGAATTGCAGATCCATACCGCGCTTGGTCAGCTCTTCTTTCAAATGGTTACGCACTGAACCGTCGAAACCGCGCAGGAACAGATCCCCGCGATACAGCAATGTCGTGTTGGCGCCCAGCCCATGGAAAATCCCGGCAAATTCGACGGCGATGTACCCGCCGCCGACGACCAGCACGCGCTTGGGCAGTTCTTTGAGGAAGAACGCCTGGTTTGAGCTGATCGCATGTTCATGCCCAGGAATTTCGGGGATCTGCGGCCAGCCACCGGTGGCGATCAGAATATTCTTCGCAGTGTATCGCTCGCCATTGACCTCGACTTCGTGCGGGCCGACGATCTTCGCGTGGGCTTCATGCAGCGTCACGCCGCTGTTGACCAGCAGATTGCGATAAATGCCGTTCAGGCGATTGATCTCGCGATCCTTGTTGGCGATCAGCGTGGCCCAATCGAAATCCGCCTCGCCCAGGCTCCAGCCAAAACCCGAGGACTGTTCGAAGTCTTCGGCGAAATGCGCGCCATACACCAACAGTTTTTTCGGTACGCAACCGACGTTGACGCAGGTGCCGCCCAGATAACGGCTCTCGGCCACCGCCACTTTCGCACCGAACCCGGCAGCAAAACGCGCAGCCCGCACACCGCCGGAACCGGCACCAATCACATAAAGGTCAAAATCGTAGGCCATTTCTATCTCCTCGGCAGGCGATCAGCATACCCGCCGTCGTCCGTTGGGCAAGCACTCCTGCCGATATAGGGGCGGAAAATGAAAAAGCCACCCGAAGGTGGCTTTTTCGTACAGGCAGATCAGGCGCTATCAGTAAGCCTTGCCAGTCTTGTAGAAGTTTTCGAAGCAGAAGTTGGTTGCTTCGATATAGCCTTCAGCACCACCGCAGTCGAAGCGCTTGCCTTTGAACTTGTAAGCCATCACGCAGCCGTTCTGGGCTTGTTTCATCAGGGCGTCGGTGATCTGGATTTCACCGCCCTTGCCTGGCTCGGTCTGTTCGATCAGGTCGAAGATGTCCGGAGTCAGAATGTAACGACCAATGATCGCCAGGTTCGACGGTGCGTCTTCCGGCTTTGGCTTCTCGACCATGCTGTGTACGCGGTAGATGTCGTCGCGGATCATTTCGCCAGCGATCACGCCGTACTTGCTGGTTTCTTGCGGATCGACTTCCTGAATGGCGATGATCGAGCAGCGGAACTGCTTGTACAGCTTGACCATCTGGGTCAGTACGCCGTCACCGTCGAGGTTGACGCACAGGTCGTCCGCCAGCACTACGGCGAACGGTTCGTCGCCGATCAATGGGCGACCGGTCAGGATCGCGTGACCCAGGCCTTTCATTTCGGTCTGGCGGGTGTAGGAGAACGAGCACTCGTCCAGCAGCTTGCGGATACCGACCAGGTATTTTTCCTTGTCGGTGCCCTTGATCTGGTTTTCCAGCTCGTAGCTGATGTCGAAGTGGTCTTCCAGGGCGCGCTTGCCACGGCCGGTCACGATGGAAATTTCGTTCAGGCCAGCATCCAGAGCTTCTTCGACGCCGTACTGGATCAGTGGCTTGTTTACCACCGGCAGCATTTCTTTGGGCATGGCCTTCGTCGCTGGGAGGAAGCGAGTACCGTAACCGGCTGCTGGGAACAAGCATTTCTTGATCATATAAGTCCTTGAAAGGGCTGTGTGTACGAGTTTCGGCGCAGTCTAATCAGGCGGCGCGCACCTTACAATGCCCCGCACTGGCTAACCGATGTCAACATAGAGAAATAATCTGGCGGATAGTTCAATCCGCTCACAGAGACTGCGCATTCAGCTTAGCCCAAAGATCTCGGAACGCCGCATCGACCTGCGCCCGTTCGCCCATTTACCGTTATCATGGCGCCTTTGAACCAGCCAACGAGGCCGCTAGATGTCCGCAGCAAAAATCATCAACGGGTACACCGTCGCCAAGGCTAAAGATGGCCAGTGGCATATCACTGCCGCCAACGGCGAAGACGTGTCCGGCCCGTTGCCCACAGAGGCGATGGCGATTGAAGTCGCCGCGGTGCTCGATTACACGCCCGCAGCTCCGAAACGTCGCGGCAAGGAACAGGACTGATCGGTAACGACGAAGGCCGGCCCTGCCATTGCGCAGGGCTTTTTTTTGGCTGCGCGAAAAGAAGTGGCCAATCGCTATAACCTTTTCCTGCCGGCGCTGTCATAGCGTCTAGCCCCCCTCCTCCTCGAAGACGACATTGCCATGACCAACCGTTCCCTCATCAGTTTCCTGCCGCTGATTGCACTCGCCGCCCTGACCGGCTGCGCCACTTCACAGACCACTTACCTGAACAATGGCGAACAAGGGTTGAGCATCGATTGCTCCGGCGAGGCCAATTCCTGGGCCACCTGCTATGAAAAGGCTGACGCGTCCTGCGCCGGCACCGGTTATCGCATCGTCGGAACTGACGGCACACCGGCGCCCAAGGAAGACGACAAGACGCTGGGCGTCGACGTCGGCAACTACAAAACCCGCAGCGTGGTAGTGGTCTGCAAATAGCCTTACATGTGAATTTCGGCGAACTTGATCCCCAGCCCGCGCACGACCTCGATCAGGTCGTCGAGCCGGTTGAATGATTCGACTTCGTCGTTATCGTCGACCAGGAAGTAACTGCGCCCGGCGCTTTTCTTGAAAAACACGATCCACTCCCCCGGATTCGCCGGGTTCTGGATCACATGGGTAGCCGCAATAAGCCCTTCCTTGCGTCGCTCCCGCACCTGCTCTCTCTTCATTCACCGCTCCGGAAATGACAATGCCGCCACAGCAACGCTGTGACGGCATCAATGCTGACTGCTGACAGTCTATCAGCCGGAAATACAGGCCGTGGCGGCTTTGCGTACATCCCATGGACGCAGCGGCACGTTGGACATCCGCTCGTGCAGCTTGATGCTGCTGCCACCGGAGCGATCCTCGATGTCAAACACCGCCGCCGGCCCCGATCCCAGCTTGCCCGGCACAATGACCCGAACCTCGTCCTTGTTCCGCTCTACCTGCAGGGCACCGCGGCTGCTGGACAGCTTTTCGGCCAGGCATTCAGCATATTCATGGGGCTTCTTGCCGGAAATGACGTTCATGGTCGGCAGTGTTTCATTGATTTCCGAAACACTTGCGCAACCACCCATTGCCAATGCCAACGGCAGAATCACCACACCCCACTTCATACAAAACCTCCAATAAAGACCCTCCGACAGCATGAATGCCGTTTTTCTCCGAGGCTCACTGCATTTAACCCACATCGAATCGTGAATTCTGTTTTTAATTGTCAAAGCGCTGCCCGACGGCCGGATAATAACCTGTCCGGGCTGATAAACTGCGCCAATCGACAATGCTATCGTTTTGATTTTGTAGAAAAAGCCCTTCTGGAGGCGCCCATGAAATTCATTCACCAGCGCGAGCACCTCAACGAAGACGACATCGTCGTCATTCAATGCTCGCAAACCTGCAACATCCGCTTGATGAACGACGCCAACTTCCGCAGCTTCAAAAATGGCGGCCGTCACACCTATCACGGCGGTGCTTTCGACAC
Source organism: Pseudomonas sp. IT-P2 (assembly GCF_949767575.1). Classification (NCBI taxonomy): domain Bacteria; kingdom Pseudomonadati; phylum Pseudomonadota; class Gammaproteobacteria; order Pseudomonadales; family Pseudomonadaceae; genus Pseudomonas; species Pseudomonas sp. IT-P2. The sequence continues at coordinate 829,120 of NZ_CATKQA010000011.1, forward strand.
ATTCCCGGCCCGCATTACCGCCCCGAGCACCGGTTTCTGGAACATCACCATCGACACCGTCAACCGCCGGGCAATCAGCGTGACCCGCAAGCCGACCCTGACGCATTCGATCAAGATCATCCGCCGCTCCAGCTCCAAACTCAGCTGAGCGCTTCCGCCAACGCAGACAGGTAAGCATCAACGTGGCCCAAACGACCAAATACGTAATCAAGTACAAACTCAACGGTGAACGCCGCTTCGAGTTCGCCCAACTGGAAAACGGCACGCCGGAAGAAGCCAAGGCAGCACTGAATGCCCTGCACGGCCAGAGCGACGATGTGATCAGCGACATCAGCGTCAGCAAGGCCCTGTAAGCCCCGGATGACAATTTGACCGCAAGCGGCGGAGTGTTCCGGCCGGGTGGACGGCCCAGACTGATACCTGAATGCAAGCCAAGGAATCAGCATGTCATCCTCACCCGCCTCACCCGCCTCCCCGCTCGTTGCGCTCGACTGGATCGCCCTGGAGCGGCAACTGGATCAGGACGGTTGCGCCCTCATCCGCACGCTGCTGCGCCCGGAGACCTGCGATCGATTGAGTGCGCTTTACCCGCACAGCGAACCATTTCGATCCCAGGTGATCATGGCCCACCACGGTTTCGGACGCGGGGAATACAAATACCTGCGCTATCCGCTTCCATCCGTGGTGGAACGCCTGCGCAGCGCGCTTTACCCGCGACTCGTGCCTCTGGCCAACCGCTGGCAGGAGCGAATGGGGCTGCTGGAGCGTTTTCCAGCGCAACACAGCGAATTTCTCGAGCGCTGCCACGCCGCCGGTCAACTGCGACCTACCCCGCTCTTGCTGCAATACGGCCCACAGGACTACAACTGTCTGCATCAGGATCTGTACGGCGAACATGTGTTTCCGCTGCAAGTGGCGATTCTTCTGTCAGAACCTGGCGAAGATTTCACCGGCGGTGAATTTGTCCTGACGGAACAACGTCCGAGAATGCAATCACGCCCTCTGGTGATGGACCTGAGAAAAGGCGACGCGCTGATCTTTGCCGTCAACCAGCGCCCGGTCAAAGGCGTGCGCGGCGACTATCGGGTGACCATGCGCCACGGTGTCAGCCGACTGCACAGCGGAAAACGGCATACTCTGGGCATCATCTTCCACGACGCGACCTGACGATCATGCAAACCACCTTCGATCTGTTCGCCGACACAGAATCCGAGCAGCCCCGGCGCGCCGAACAGATCGGCGAGCAATCCTGGGTGTTGCGCGGCTTTGCATTGCCGCGAATCGAGCAGTTGTTGCCGGCCCTGGAATCGATCATAGCCTGCGCTCCGTTGCGCCACATGATGACGCCCGGGGGCTTCAGCATGTCGGTGGCCACCAGCAGTTGCGGTGCACTGGGCTGGATCACCGATCGCAGCGGTTACCGCTATTCATCCGAAGATCCAGTGAGCCATCGACCCTGGCCGGCAATGCCCGAGGTGTTTCGTGAATTGGCACAGGCGGCGGCGAAAGGCGCCGGATTTTCCGAATTCATGCCGGATTCCTGCCTGATCAATCGTTATGTCCCAGGCGCGAAGATGTCGTTGCATCAGGACAAAGACGAAAATGCCTACGAAGCGCCGATCGTTTCGCTGTCATTGGGCTTGCCCGCGACGTTCCTGTTCGGCGGTTTCACGCGTGGCGACAGGAGCCAGAAAATCCCGCTACTGCACGGCGACATGGTGATCTGGGGCGGCGTCGACCGGCTGCGCTTTCACGGCATCCTGCCAATCAAGCCTGGCCGACACCCGCGCCTGGGAGAACAACGCTTCAACCTCACGTTTCGCGTCGCCGGATAATCCTGCAAAGTTTGACCGCAAGGCTCGGAGTGTTCCGGCCGGTGGCACTGGTTAACCTGAAATTCAACAGGTCAACGGACTCTCCATCATGAAAACGCTTACCACCTCGCTGAACACTGAAGACGATCCACGCTGGGCCGCAGTCGTGGCACGCGACGCTCGGGCGGACGGCCAGTTCGTCTATGCCGTGAAAACCACCGGCATCTATTGCCGCCCCAGCAGCCTGGCGCGCTTGCCGAAACCGCAGAACGTCGAGTTTTTCGACACCGCCGAGGATGCCGAGGCAGCGGGCTATCGTCCCAGCAAACGGGCGAGCAAGGATCAGACCGAAGTCGCCGCGCAACATGCTGCGACCGTCGCGGCAGCCTGTCGCCAGATCGAAGCGTCGGACAGCCTGCCGGCGCTCAACGATCTCGCCGAGACTGCCGGCCTGAGCGCCTTTCATTTTCATCGCGTGTTCAAAGCAGCAACGGGCCTGACGCCCAAAGGCTATGCCGCCGCGCATCGCTCGCGTCGGGTTCGTCAGCGTCTGGCGGACGGCGGCTCGGTGACCGACGCGTTGTATGACGCCGGTTTCAATTCCAACAGCCGTTTCTACGAGGCGGCCGATCAGGTGCTGGGCATGAAACCCGGCGACTTCCGGGCTGCCGGCCAGAACAACGACATCCGCTTCGCCGTCGGCCAATGCTCGCTCGGGGCTATTCTGGTGGCACAGAGTGAGCGCGGGATTTGCGCGATTCTGCTGGGGGACGATCCGCACCAATTGGTGTGCGACCTGCAGGACCAGTTTCGCCGGGCCAACCTGATCGGTGCCGATGCCGAGTTCGAACAACTGATCGCTCGCGTCGTCGGCTTCATCGAAGCGCCTGCCATCGGCCTCGACTTACCGCTGGATGTGCGCGGCACCGCGTTTCAGGAACGGGTGTGGCAGGCGCTGCGGGAAATACCGGTCGGCAGCACCGCCAGCTACGCGGACATCGCCCTGCGGATCGGCTCGCCAAAAGCCGTGCGCGCTGTGGCCCAGGCTTGCGGCGCCAACAGCCTGGCGGTAGCGATCCCCTGTCATCGCGTTGTGCGCAGTGACGGCAATCTGTCGGGCTACCGCTGGGGCGTGGAGCGCAAACGCGAATTGCTCGAGCGTGAAGGCAAACCCCGACAGTAATCAGCGATTCACATCAACGACAACTCGCCCCCGGAGTTGCCCCGCCAGCAACTTCGGTGCCGCGTCGATAGCTTCGCCGAGGCCTATTTCATGACTGATCAGTGGCAACAGGGCAAAATCCAGGTCCTGCGCCAGACGATCCCAAGCCTCGATGCGGCGGGCCGTGGGCTGGGTCACGCTGTTGATCCCGGCCAACGTCACGCCGCGCAAAATGAACGGCGCGACTGAGGCCGGGAAGTCCATGCCCTGAGCCAGACCGCATGCAGCCACGGTGCCTTCGGCCCGAGTGCTGGCGCAGGCATTGGCGAGCGTGTGGCTGCCGACCGAATCGATGACGCCCGCCCAGCGCTCCTTGGCCAGCGGCTTGCCGGGTTCGGACAGGGTGGCGCGATCAATGATTTCGCTGGCACCCAGTTGTTTCAGGTATTCGTGTTCCGACACCCGACCGGTCGAAGCGACCACGCGGTAGCCAAGCTTGCTCAACAACGCAATGGCAAAACTGCCGACGCCGCCGTTGGCGCCAGTCACCAGCACTTCGCCCTGTTGCGGGGTCACGCCGTTGCGTTCCAGCGCCATGACGCACAGCATCGCCGTATAGCCCGCCGTGCCGATGGCCATGGCTTGCGCAGCGGTGAATGCCTTGGGCAGCGGAATCAGCCAGTCACCGTTCAGTCGCGCCTTCTGCGCCAGGCCGCCCCAGTGGCTTTCGCCGACGCCCCAGCCGTTGAGCAGCACCGCGTCGCCGACCTTGTAGTTCGGGTGCGAGCTGACTTCGACGGTGCCCGCCAGATCGATCCCCGGCACCATCGGAAACTTGCGCACCACCGGGCTGCTGCCGGTGATCGCCAGGCCGTCCTTGAAGTTCAGCGTGCTGTACGCGACGCGAACCGTCACATCGCCGTCCGGCAGCTGCTCATCACTGATCTCTTGCAGGTTGGCGCGATAACCGCTGTTGTCTTTATCGATCACAATGCCTTTAAACATGACTGCCTCTTACCGGTGAAATTCAGGATGTCGAGGCATTGGAATAGCACATTGCAACATTTTGCCCCACTCGACCTTTAGCCAATCGCGCCCCAACGCCGAGCCAAAGTCGGCTGTTCAAGCTACAAATCTGTGCTGGTCATGGGGTTGGCTTTGCGTTAAAAAACCGGCTGCTACCGTCCCTGCCCTGTTTTGTCGTCGGAGAAGCTATTCCATGAGCCAATGGCCTGATACCCGCATTCTTGACCTGTTCGGCATCGAACTGCCGATCATCCAGGGCCCCATGGCCGGAGCCACTAATTCATCCATGGTTATCGCAACTTGCAACGCCGGTGGCCTCGGTTCGATGCCGGCCGCGATGCTGACCATCGAGCAACTGCGCGAAGAACTGAAAACCATTCGCCAGGGCACGAACAAGCCGTTCAATGTCAACTTCTTCTGCCATCAGCCTCCGGCCGCCGATGAGCAAAAGGCCCGCGACTGGAAAAACCTGCTGGAACCCTACTATCGCGAACTGGGTGTCGATTTCGATGCGCCGACGCCGGTGTCCAACCGCGCGCCCTTCGATGCAGCCGCCTGCGAGGTGCTGGAAGAGTTTCGCCCTGAAGTGGTGAGCTTCCACTTCGGCCTGCCGGAAAAGTCCTTGCTGGATCGGGTCAAGGCCACTGGTGCGAAAATCATCTCTTCGGCAACCACCGTCGACGAAGCGATCTGGCTGGAGCAGAACGGTTGCGACGCGATCATCGCCATGGGCTACGAGGCCGGCGGCCATCGCGGGATGTTCCTCAGCACTGACCTGAGCAGTCAGGTCGGTACGTTTGCCCTGGTGCCGCAAGTGGTCGACGCGGTGAGCACGCCGGTGATTGCGGCCGGTGCGATTGCCGATGCGCGCGGCGTCGCAGCAGCGTTCATGCTCGGTGCTTCGGCAGTTCAAGTCGGCACGGCGTATCTGTTTACTCCGGAAGCGAAAGTCAGCGCGTCGCACCACAAAGCTTTGCGCACCGCCAAGGAAAGCGAAACGGCGGTGACCAATCTGTTTACCGGGCGTCCGGCGCGGGGGATTCTCAATCGAGTGATGCGCGAGCTGGGCCCGATGTCGGACAAGGCTCCTGCCTTTCCGCTGGCGGGTGGGGCCTTGATGCCGCTGCGCGCGAAGGGCGAAGCCGAATTCAGCAACCTCTGGGCCGGCCAGGCTTTCACGCTCGGCAAAGACCTCGGCACCGCCGAATTGACCCGGCAACTGGCTGAAGGCGCTCTGGCAAAACTGACGCGATGATGAACCCGAACGGGTGAGGAGCGTGGCGCCCTCGCCCGGTTTTAATCCAGTGCTTTCCGTTTGACGGCATTTCGCTATATATTTCGATATATAGCGTTTCACCCCCTCGCATCGGCGCAGTCTTCCCATCCAATAACAACTGCCCACTGCACTTGCCCCCCACGGAGCCGTTACATGATCAATCGTGCCTCACGTTTTGCCCCTGCCCTGCTCGCGTTATTCGCCATCGGCGCGGCACAGGCCGATGAAGTGCAAGTCGCTGTCGCGGCCAACTTCACCGCACCGATCCAGGCGATTGCCGCCGATTTCGAAAAAGACACCGGGCACAAACTGGTCGCTGCGTACGGCGCCACCGGCCAGTTCTATACCCAGATCAAAAACGGCGCACCGTTCGAAGTGTTCCTCTCGGCCGATGACACCACCCCTGAAAAACTCGAGAAAGAAGGCGACACCGTCAAAGGTTCGCGCTTCACCTACGCCATCGGCACCCTGGCACTGTGGTCGGCCAAGGAAGGTTACGTCGACGCCAAAGGCGACGTCCTGAAGAAAAACCAGTACCAGCACCTGTCCATCGCCAACCCGAAAGCCGCCCCTTATGGTCTGGCCGCCACTCAGGTACTGGAAAAGCTGAAACTGACCGACGCCACCAAAGCCAAGATCGTCGAAGGCCAGAACATCACCCAGGCCTACCAGTTCGTATCCACCGGCAACGCCGAGCTGGGCTTCGTCGCGCTGTCGCAGATCTACAAGGATGGCAAGGTCAGCAGCGGTTCGGCGTGGATCGTTCCGGCGAGCATGCACGACCCGATCAAGCAAGACGCAGTGATCCTCAACAAAGGCAAAGACAACGCCGCTGCCAAGGCGCTGGTTGATTACCTCAAAGGCCCGAAAGCCGCTGCGGTCATCAAGTCCTACGGTTACCAGCTGTAAATGGCGCTGACGAGTGCCGATTTCGCGGCGATCTGGCTGACCCTCAAACTGGCGTCTCTGACCACCGCGATCCTGCTGGTTGTCGGCACGCCGATCGCCCTGTGGTTGTCGCGCAGCCGTTCCTGGCTGCGCGGCCCCATCGGCGCGATTGTTGCGTTGCCGCTGGTGCTGCCACCGACGGTCATCGGTTTCTATCTGTTGCTGGCGCTCGGTCCCAACGGGTTCATTGGCCAGTTCACCCAGTGGCTGGGGCTTGGCACCTTGACTTTCAGCTTCACCGGCCTGGTGATCGGTTCGGTGCTCTATTCCATGCCGTTCGTGGTGCAGCCGTTGCAAAACGCCTTCTCTGCGATCGGCACCCGCCCACTGGAAGTGGCCGCAACCTTGCGCTCCAATCCCTGGGACACCTTTTTCAGCGTAATTCTTCCCCTCGCCCGCCCCGGCTTCATCACTGCAGCAATCCTCGGCTTCGCCCACACCGTCGGCGAATTCGGCGTGGTGCTGATGATCGGCGGGAATATTCCTGACAAGACCCGGGTGGTTTCCGTACAAATCTACGACCACGTCGAAGCCATGGAGTACGCGCAGGCGCACTGGCTGGCCGGGGCGATGCTGGTGTTTTCATTTCTGGTGTTGCTGGCGCTGTATTCCAGCCGAAAGACCCGCGCGGGCTGGAGCTGATCGATGATTGATGCACGTCTGAAACTGGCCTGGCCGCGCTTCAGCCTCGATGTTGACCTGCGGCTGCCCGGTCGCGGCGTGACGGCGTTGTTCGGGCAGTCCGGCTCGGGCAAGACCACGTGCCTGCGCTGCATCGCCGGGCTCGAACGCGCGCCGCAGGCGCTTATCCGCATCAATGGCGAAGTCTGGCAGGACAGCGAGAAAGGCATTTTCGTGCCGCCGCACAAACGCGCGCTCGGCTATGTGTTTCAGGAAGCCAGCCTGTTTGAGCATCTGTCGGTGCTGGCCAATCTGCAGTTCGGCCTCAAACGCATTCCCAAGGCGCAGCGCCGGGTCGACATGACCCAAGCCACCGAACTGTTGGGGATCGGCCACTTGCTCGATCGTCACCCGCAAAACTTATCCGGCGGTGAGCGTCAGCGTGTCGGCATCGCCCGCGCGCTGTTGACCAGCCCCCGACTGCTGCTGATGGATGAGCCTTTGGCCGCACTCGACAGTCAGCGCAAAGGCGAAATCCTGCCCTACCTGCAACGCCTGCACGACGAACTGGAAATCCCCGTCCTGTATGTCAGCCATGCGCAGGACGAAGTGGCCAGGCTCGCCGACCATCTGGTGCTGCTCAGCGACGGCAAAGCGCTGGCCAGCGGCCCGATTGGCGAAACCCTGGCGCGACTCGACCTCCCCCTGGCCATGGACAATAACGCCGGCGTGATCATCGAAGGCCAGGTCAGTGGCTACGATGCCGACTATCAATTGCTCACCCTGCAACTGCCGGACTCGTCACTGAACATTCGCGTGACCCACGCGCCGATGACGACGGGCCAAAGTCTTCGCTGCAAGGTACACGCGCGAGACATCAGCCTGACTCTGCAAAACAGTGAGTTCAGCAGCATCCTCAATCGACTGCCGGTTACGGTCGTCAGCGAGCAGCCGGCCGATAACGCCGCGCACGTGCTCATTCGTCTCGATGCAGGGGGCACACCGCTGCTGGCGCGCATCACACGCTACTCGCGGGACCAACTCGGCGTGCATCCGGGCCAGTCATTGTGGGCCCAGATCAAGGCCGTCGCGGTGCTGGCGTAAACCCGCGGGCACGACCGTCATGGCGTGCGGTCAATGGCTTTAACAGCCTGATTTGCCGCGAAGGAAGTCCGCCATGCCCGATACTGCGCTCACCGAGGTATTGCCTTCGGATCTGCATTACGTCGATGACACCCAGCCCGGTATTACCCGAAAAAAACTGCGCGGGAAATTCGCCTATTTCAATCCCGAGGGCCAGCGCATCACCGATCCCGACGAGATCAAACGCATCAATTCACTGGCCGTTCCACCGGCCTATGTCGACGTGTGGATCTGCGCCGACCCGCGCGGCCATCTGCAAGCCACCGGCCGCGATGCCCGTGGGCGCAAGCAATATCGCTATCACGCGCGCTGGCGCGAGGTGCGCGACGCGGACAAGTATTCGCGACTGCGTGAATTCGGTCTGGCGCTGCCCAAACTACGCAAACAGCTGGAAGCGCTGCTGGCATCGCCGGGCTTCAGCCGAGACAAAGTCATGGCGACCGTCATCACGCTGCTCGACGCCACCCTGATCCGCGTCGGCAACACGCAATACGCGCGGGACAATCGCTCCTATGGCCTGACCACCCTGCGCAGCCGGCATGTCGAGATCAACGGGAGTGCGATCCTGTTCCAGTTTCGCGGCAAGAGTGGCATCGAGCATCAGATCACAGTGAAGGACCGGCGCCTGGCGCGGATCATCAAGCGCTGCCTGGAATTACCGGGGCAGAACCTGTTTCAGTATCTGGATGAAAACGGCGAGCGACACACCGTCAGCTCTTCCGACGTCAACAGCTACCTGCAGACCCTGACCGGGGCGGATTTCACCGCCAAGGATTACCGGACCTGGGCCGGCAGCGCATTGGCGTTGGCAGTCCTGCGGGAGCTGCAATGGGAATCCGAGGCCGAAGCCAAGCGGCATGTGGTCGAGATGGTGAAGGGCGTCGCCCGCCAACTGGGCAACACGCCGGCGGTCTGTCGCAAGTGCTACATCCACCCGGCGGTGGTCGAGCACTTCATGCTCGGGGCCCTGGCCGAGTTGCCGAAACCACGCGTCCGCAAGGGGCTGCGCAAGGAAGAAGTCGCGCTGGCCCTGTTCCTTGAACGGATGGTCGAGAAGGCAGCTGCACCTTGAAGCCTTCGGCCATCTCGAATAGGCTACGCCCTCCTACCTCCCCGGGACGACCGCAGAAGTGAACAACTAAGCCCTCAAAAAAATGTAATCGCGACACGCCGCTCCTGGCGCTTGTCAATGCTCACGACATTTTTTGGAGGTGCCGATGACTCACGTCTCGCGTACGCCTGCTCTCGTCTCCCTGAATCAACTGGGTTTCCAGTTCGCCAATGGCGAGACGATTTTCACTGCACTGAATCTGAAATTCGATCACACCCCGACCGCCATTGTCGGACGCAACGGCGTTGGCAAAAGTGTACTGGCGCGCCTGATCGCCGGATTTTGGCAACCTACAAGCGGCAGCGTGACGCGCGCCGTGGCGACGACCTACGTGGCACAAACCTTTGTCGCGACAGCCGGCGAGACGGTCGCCGAGTCCACCGGCAGCGCCGCGATTCTTCAAGCGCTGGAGCGAATGAACCGGGGCTGCGGATCAGTCGAGGATTTCGACCTCATTGGCGAACAATGGGATCTGGCGGACCGCCTGCGCCGCTTGCTTGATGACGCCGGCCTGGCCGAAGTGGCCTTCACCGATCACACCGGCAACCTCAGTGGCGGCCAGCAAGCGCGCATCGCCCTGATTGGCGCGTTTTTGAGTCAGGCTCCGTTGCTGATCCTCGATGAGCCGACCAACCATCTGGATGCATCGGGACGGCAATGGCTGATGAACTCGCTGGAACGCTGGCACACCGGCTTGATCGTTGCCAGCCATGATCGGCAACTGCTCGACCGGATGCAGCGCATCGTCGAGCTGAGCGCGTCGGGGGCTATCGAATTCGGTGGCAATTACTCGGCGTTTCGTGAGCATCAGCGAATTCATCATGCAGCGGCGCAAGCACGTCTCGACCACGCCAGAAGCGAACGCCAGCGCGAGCGGATTCGATTACGGCGCGAGCACGACACGATACAACGCCACGCCGCCAACTCCCGTCGCAACGCCGAAACCGCCAACATTGCCAGTTTCGAATACGTGGCGATCAAGGGCGCCGCCCGGGAAATCATGGGGCATGTCCGGCAGGGCCATCAGGCCCGCAAGTCCGAACTGGATGCCCAGGTGCGCGAGGCTTACGCCAAGGTGCAACCCCAGGACAGCGTGCTGATCAACCTGCCCGGGAGCGCGGTGCCGAACAACCGCCAGATCTGCACGCTGGTTGATGCTCGGCTGCCCTGGCTGTCAAACGGCGCACTGAGCCTTACGATCCACGGCCCGATGCGGATCGCTGTCAGCGGTCCCAACGGCTGTGGCAAATCAACCTTGCTGAAGGTGCTCGCCGGGGAACTCGCACCCGTCGATGGAATCGCCACAACACACGTGCCCTTAGCATTCCTGGATCAGCGGTTGGCCCAACTGGACGATCAGCGTTCCATCACCGAACAGCTGATGATGCATGGAACTGCGCTGACCGAGGGCACCCTGCGCAGCTATCTCGCCAACTTGCAACTGGATGCGAGCCGCGCTACGGGCCTCTGTGCTTCTTTGAGCGGTGGCGAACGCTTGAAAGCGGCATTGGCAATGGCCTTGTGGCGATCGGATCCTGCGCAGCTATTGTTGCTGGATGAGCCGACCAATCATCTGGATCTGCCTTCCGTGGAAGCATTCGAGCGGGCATTGCAGACATTTCCGGGCGCAATTGTCGCCGTTTCCCACGATCAGGATTTCCTTGAGGCGTTGAATCCGACCCACCACCTGCGCTGGCAGCAGTCAGGCTGGCAACTGCACCCGACGAACTGACTTGTCTATTTTTTGCACGATTGTTCAGGGCTTCTATAGTTGATCTGGTAGGAATCAGCTGCGGTGACGCCATGGAAGACATATTTGTCGTGAAGCGCTGCAACAAGATTGTCATCCACGGCCGGCGCGCCGGAGAAACGCTCCATGAGCCCGCCGAAGCCTTGGGCTGGTATCGCATCTGCGACACGCGAACCGGTGGTTTCATCGGCGATGGTTTCGACCGGGAAGAGGACGCCCGCAAGGAATGTCATCGGCTCAACACCGCCAGCTCGCAAGTGACCGCCCCCGAGTCGTCGGGCTGATAGCTGTCATTTACGGGTCTATACTCAAACCAGCTGAAGGAGCAGCGCCCCAACGGCAGAGAGCTCGCGCTTGGCGAGCTTTTTGCTGGTACCGAGCGGATTAATGAACGGAGGTGTTCCATGTCCGAAAAAGAGTCCATCACCACTCTGCTGACCTTGCTCGAGGCTCGGGAGGCGCGTCTCGCGGCAGCTTGCAAAGAGATCGCCGACTGGGTCGATCATCAAGGCGGACACCCGACCGCTCTGCGCATCCGCGACCGGCTGAACGATATCGACAAGGACACTCCCCTCATTCGCAGTACCTTGTCGTCGCTTAAACCCATTGATCGGCCGCTACCACGCTTCAGATAGCTCGTCGTTCGCCTGGGACATGAAAGAACGCCCGTGGTCGTGAGAGGTCAAAACCTTTACACGTCACCAAGGAGACGTCCCATGGTCATTCATTTCAAAGTCGACGGGCATCTGGCCTGTGGGCACAAGGGCAACAACCTCTCCTCCAGCAGCGAACTCAATCGAGTGAAGTGCCGTAGCTGCCGCAATACCGATGCATACAAGGATGCGCGCAAAAATCAGCGCAATGAGGCGCGGCGCGCGGCTCGCCAATCCTGGGCTGCACGCTCGGCGTCCGACTGGCGTTCCGAGTGGATCGAGCGGTTGACGGCTATGGCCGGGCTTCAGCGTTTGCCTAGAGGGTTTACCGGGCAAGCCTTCGTCTGAACAAAAAAAGGGCCGATTGAATCGGCCCTTTTTGCTGTCTTACGATCCAGGCCCCGACATGGAAAAAACCCGGCTTACTTCGTTTCCTTGACTTCACAAACCCCATTGGCTTTGTTCTTGCCAGTGTACGAAACATCAGGTGAGCCGTCGGGCGTGATCGTCAGCGAGATGGTCGCACCGCTGCCTCTGGCTTCGAAGGCGTTATCGTTGAATTTCTTCAGTTTTCCTTCTTTGCCATTGATGTAGATCGGGCCGCCCTCGTCTGCGTGGACCTCGATGTTTCCGGGGCATGTTGCGTTCAACAGCGGGATGCCGGCCTGAGCAGCGGCGGAAGACATCAGCAAAACGCCCATTAGCAGCCGTTTCATGATTATTGTCCTGTGTAGGGTTGAACTAGAAAGGAACACTAGCCCACTTCGTCCGTAATGACACAAGAGTACATCTAGAACTCGAAAGGGTAAAAAAGTGATGTCAACGAAGTGAATTGCGGACCACTGTCAAAATTGCGGACCGGAAACAAACAAGGGTTTGCATCAGCTTTCGCCCGCAAACCCTTGATTTAAGATGGTGCCCGAAGCCGGAATCGAACCGGCACGCCCTTACGAGCGGGGGATTTTAAGTCCCATGCGTCTACCAGTTTCGCCATTCGGGCGGTAGCGCGTCTAGCATTGGGCAACGATCACCAAGCAATCGCAAAAGCCCAACACTGGTGCAGCAGAGGGGGAGGAATATATACATCCATGAGACGCGAAGCAAGTTGAAAGCGGCCGTGCCAGGACAAAATTTGGTGAGTGCTGGACAGAAAAAACATCAAAAAATCATTGCCCTAGAAGATATCTCCAGGAGGGTCAGTCGAATTCGCTACCTCCTGCTGAGCTCCCGCCGTGTTTTCGTACGCTGGAGATTCCAGTCATCTCTCATTAGAAACGTGGGATGCAGGCCTACCAGGCACAAAGTCACGCCATCATAACGCCAGCAGCCGCTCTAGAGCGATGGTTCCAGCATCATTGGCGAAAACGCTGTTCAACTCAAAAACGATACACATATTCACACAAACCCACACTTGTGCGATGACAAACGTTCGTGTAACTCTTTGTGAGCAAATATGTCATTTTGTAATCTGCCGCACCCTAATCCGGCACGTGGCCGTCAAGAGATGGAGCTAAGCGGATCAAAACGCGCTCGAGCAAATGCCTCCTCGCTTCCGCAAATTAACAAAAATTTTCGTACACGAAAACCACAAAAATGAAAGGACTTATGATGGGAATCAACTCAATAAAAAGCATTTTTATTGAGCGGACCGGGGTACGGAGATTAGTCAATGCCGTGCGCAAGCGTCCTGCTGCAGTCACCGAGGAATGGGCGGCGGCGCAAGCGGAAGCATCTGACAGCGACGAAAATCCTGTAGCAGAGAATCAGGATCAATCGCTACCCCCCATGGACCAAGCTCCAAGCACCTCAAACCATGAACAGCCACCCGTTCAAAAAGAGGAGCTGATACCTGTCGAATCAAACCCGGAACCTATTGCTCCAGATTCCATAGCATCAAAGCACGCAGATCCGATACCTGAGTTCCCCCGGGTAGAACCCGGTAGTGCTATCAAGGTGCTTTTTGTTGCTCAACACCCGTCGATTTGGCCGAGCTGGAGAAGCATCTGGCAAACCATGGCAGACGACCCGCAATTTGTTGCAAAAGTCGTCCTGTCTCCCATGCTCCACCCCTACTCTTCGGCCGCCGTTACAATCGATAACATGAGGCGTAGCCTGATAGAGGAAGGAGTTCCGTTCTGTACAACAGATGCGTTGAATTTGGAATCTTTCCGTCCGCATGTCGTTTTCCTGCAAAACCCATATGACGAGACCAGACCCGGCTTTTTAACGTCTGAGGAATTGGTCCGAGCAGGCTGCAGGATTGCCTATGTGCCCTATGGACTTGAGATGGGAGGCGGTGCTTGGAATTTAACAGCACAGTTCGATCTGCCATTTCACAGAACGGCGTGGAGAATTTTCGCTCGCTCCGAACGCCACAAAAGAATGTTTGCCAAATACTGTCGATCGGGCAACAGTCACGTGGTAGTAACCGGTCATCCGAAGTTCGATTCAATCAACACGCCTCATAGTCCAATACCTTCGGAAGAACTCGAAAGAAAAATCGGTGGGCGCAAGGTTGTACTATGGACTCCCCATTTTTCGGTTACCGAAATTCCGTCCTGGTCAACCTACCTTCTCTATGGGGATGCGATATTTTCAGTATTTGACAAGCATCAGGATCTATTTTTGATCTTGCGACCCCACCCATTGTTCTTCAAGTCACTGGTGCAAAATCAGGTCATGAGCGACGAGGAAGTCGCTCAACTAAAAGAAAAAATAAACAAGAGCAATAACATCGCACTCGATGAAAGTGCCGACTACCAATCGGCATTCTTCTTGTCTGACGGACTTATGACCGACGTAGGCTCTTTTCTTTTAGAGTATTTGCCAACTCACAAACCGATACTCTACCTGCATCATCCTGATGGACTAGGAATGAATGATGATGAATCGCTGACGAAATTGCTATACACCGCAAATAGCGCACAAGACATTGATCGTTTTATTACCAACATAAAAGACAATATAGACACACTCCAAAATGAAAGATGCGCAGTTATAACTGACTATCTGTTTGGCCTTGATGGACACATTGGAGCCCGCATCTGCCAGAACATCGCCACGAGCCTGTACAACGGCGACATTTGGTTCCCACGATTGAACGACGAGAGCTCCGCACTACAGCAACGCTCGGAAACATACTGGAAGAATGCAACAACCACCTTCCTCGCCCCACCAGACTACTACGAAAGAAAGTTGACCATCCTTGACGAGGAACTCCCTCAACTGGCGAGCCCCAAGAGTGCAATGGACATTGGCTGTGGAGACGGCAAGTTCACCCTTCAACTTGCAAATCATGTACAGCGAATGCAGGCCTGTGACATTTCGGAAGAATTCATTGAAAAAGCCAGGAGTGCAGCACTGGCGGCTGAAGTGAATAACGTCACATTTTCCACACAAGAACTTGAGCAAATCGCACCCTTTGAAAAATTTGATCTTGTTTCGTGCATGGGCGTTACGAGCTGTATAATTGACGACTCAAAATTTATTTTCTTTCTACAAAAGTTACATGCGCTCGTCAAGAATCATGGTCATCTATTAATGATTGACACGCTTTCTACAACTCATGAACAAAGCGCGGAAGATCCAGAATCCGGCTACCTTGCAAAATACAGATCCATTGAGGATTACAGATTACTATTCAACAGAGCGGGATTTACGATCAAAAAGGAAAGAGTCATAACTGACGCGAGAGAGCGAAATCTGACTAACAATCTAATTATCATGCAACCCTCTGGCGTCAACGAGAAAACATAGACACCAACATCTCGACAAAGCGATTTTTAACATGGCAAGAATTTATACAACACCGAAAGATGAAAAACCGAAAATCAATAAATCCGCTGTTCTGGATTTTTTCGAACAAAGAGCGACAAAGGTCAGCACGCTCGGCCCTACTCGTGCCGTGATCTATCAAGATAAAAGCCCGGATCTGGCGGAAAGAAGAGATACAGCCGAAAAGAACCTCCTTCTGCCGCTGCTCAGTATCTCTCAATCCAGCCATATTCTTGATGCGGGCTGTGGAACTGGACGCTGGGCAGAAGCCGTCGTCCCCCATTGTGCCTCGTATTTTGGTGTTGATGTCAGCCCAGGACTTATCAAGGTTGCGCACGATCGGTTTGGCAGCCATGAAAACGTTCGATTTGCCGTATGCCCGGTAGACGCTCTTTCGAAAGAGGCACTTGGCACCGAACGCCTGTTCACACACATTCTCTCATTTGGCGTTTTTATTTATTTGAACGATGACGAAGTGCTGGATGCGTTGAGTGGTTATGCCGCTCTCGGCGCACCGGGCTGCAGGCTAATTTTTCGCGAGCCCGTAGCATTGGAGCAGCGACTGACGCTGCTGGAACACTTCTCGGACGAGATGGATCAGCAGTACAACGCGATATACAGAACAGAGCAAGAGTTGATCTCACTTATTAAGAGCGTCCTTGGCGATGCGTTTATTCAAGTAGACTCAGGCGATGTTTATCCGGATCCCTCGCTGAACAATCGAACTGAAACGAGGCAGAAGTGGTTTTTGTGGGAGAAACACTAAACAATGAAAACAGCTTTTTGTTTTGATCTTGATGGCACTGTCACCAGCACGGAGATATTGCCCTGTATCGCTTCCGAGTTGGGAGTCGCCGATGAAATCTCTACGCTGACACGAGCTACAATGGATGGTTTGATTTCTTTTGAAGCATCATTCCGGCTGCGCTGCCTGATTTTGAGTCGGGTGCCTCCAGAACGTATTTGCAGCATCGCCAAAGAAATCCCGATCAATGCGGATATTCTGTCATTCATTCAAAAAAACAAAAATAATACGTTCATTGTCACGGGCAATCTTGATATCTGGATCCAACCGATACTCGACTTGTGCGGATGTCAGGTATTTTCTTCAAAAGGCGTATATGAGGGAAACATTCTGCATGTCAACAATGTGCTAAACAAAGCGCATGCCATTTCCAAAATCCGCGCATCGGGCTACGACAGAATTGTAGCGATTGGCGATGGCGCAAATGACGCCCCGATGCTCGCGGCGGCAGATATTTCAATTGCATTTGGCGGTGTGCACTCGCCCTCTACTACAGCAAAGAACGCAGCACAGTACATCATTCACGAGGGGGCGACATTATGCAAAATGTTACACGCGCTATAATTGCCGCCGCGGGTATGGGGACCCGGCTCGGGCTCGGCATGCCCAAGTGCATGATTGAGATAGAGGGTAAGACTATATTAACCCGACTCATTGAAATGCTGACTCCGCATGTCGACTTGATTCATGTGGTAGTCGGATACAGAGAGGAGATGGTGATTGATTATTGCGCCCAACATCATCGCAATGTAGTGCTAGTGAGAAATCCGGACTATCGGACCACTAATACTGCATTTAGCTTCGCCAAGGGCGCCGCCAACCTTTCTGAAAAAGTCATCTATATGGATGGCGATCTGTTAGTTTCGCCTGACAGCCTGGAAAGCTTCTTGCGAGCTGCAGCCAGTAAAGAAATACTGGTAGGGCTGACTGATGCAAAAAGTGAGAATGCAGTATTCGTAGGGTGTGAGGAAGAAGCGGGTAAATTGATAATTACTGAGTTCTCCAGAAAGCAGATCAGTGCGTTTGAATGGGCAAACGTAGTAACCGGGCCGGCAAACCTCCTCGCCGATGCTCCGGGCTATGTATTTGAGCGATTGGTCAGTCAGCTTCCACTTGAGGGCAAGCTACTTGAGCTTGCAGAAGTCGATACAGCTGCCGATCTTGTTGCTGCGCGCCAATTTGTGAATGACCTGGCCTCAACACGCTAGACACACGCCGTGTGCGAACACTGCCAGCAAAATAGGGTTGCCACTCAAAAAACATTGGCAACCTCACCATTTGCACACCATAGACAGATCGCGCCAGACTTTTCGGCGCGATCCCCCCCCCTCACAATTCAGCCAACCAAATTCGACGGTTTCGAAATGTCACAGACACGCTGCAATTGGACAGGAGCTCCTGGAGCGGGGAGCTGGCGTCAGCACAATCATGGTATTGCCCTGCCCCTTGATCAAGCGCAGCGACGGGATATAGGTCCTTGTGGGTGAACTCTTCCAGAGGCCACAAGCTTGAAACCAACCGAGTCAGGTTTGAGAGAGTGGGAATGGCTAACTTGTGGAGTACTACCCAGCAAAATCGATAGCCGTACTATTTTGCAAACATAAAAAAACCCGTAGATCGAAGATCTACGGGTTCTTAATAGTGGAGGCCGAGGTCGGAATCGAACCGGCGTAGGCGGATTTGCAATCCGCTGCATAACCATTTTGCTACTCGGCCTCAAAACATTTGCTGTCAGTAGCGCAACAACAAACGTTGTACAAATTGGAGCGGGAAACGAGACTCGAACTCGCGACCCCGACCTTGGCAAGGTCGTGCTCTACCAACTGAGCTATTCCCGCTTGGTGTGGCGCATTCTATAGATTCCAGATGCCCCGTCAACCCTTTGATTCAAAAAAGTTTTATTTCTTTTCTACATCAGTCTTCAGATGTGGCCAGGCTGCGCGAAGGTATTGAACCATCGACCACAGGGTCAGACCTGCAGAGATCATCAGCAGCGCATAACCAATGAGAACCCAGAAACTGAAAGCCTTGGGGTTGGCCAGGAGAATCACCAGTGCCAGCATCTGCGCAGCAGTTTTCCATTTACCCAGATTCGATACGGCCACATGAGCCCGGGCACCGAGTTCGGCCATCCATTCACGCAACGCCGAGACCACGATCTCGCGACCGATAATGACAGCCGCCGGCAGTGTGAGCCAAAGATTGCCATGCTCTTGCACCAGCAAGACCAGTGCGACGGCGACCATGAGCTTGTCGGCTACCGGATCGAGAAACGCACCAAAAGGCGTGCTTTGCTCCAGGCGTCGCGCGAGATAGCCGTCCAGCCAGTCCGTCGCCGCCGCAAAGGCGAATACCGAACTTGAGGCCAGATAGCTCCATTGGTAAGGCAGATAGAACAGCAGAATGAAGATCGGGATGAGCAGGACGCGGAGAACGGTAATCAGATTAGGGATATTCATCGGCACAACTGGCTACGAGGTGAATGGGCATTCTACTCACTATGCAGGTTTGCATAAATCGACTCTGCTAGCTTTTTGCTGATCCCCGGTGCTTTGGCGATCTCTTCGATGCTTGCACGAGACAGCTCCTGCAATCCACCAAAATGTTTCAACAAGTCCCGCCGCCGGGTCGGCCCTACGCCAGCAACGCCTTCCAGCGTTGACGTGCGGCGGGTCTTGCCGCGCCGTGCACGGTGGCCGGTGATCGCAAAGCGGTGGGCCTCGTCACGGATTTGCTGAATCAGGTGCAGTGCTGGCGAATCACCCCGCAAGGTGAACTCATGCGCCGCATCATTCAGATACAAAGTCTCGAAGCCCGCCTTGCGCGTGGCACCCTTCGCGACCCCCAGCAAAATCAGATCGGGGACAGCCAGCTCGTTGAGCACATCACGTGCCATCGACAGCTGCCCCTTGCCACCGTCCACCAACAGGATGTCCGGTAACTTGCCCTCGCCTTCCTTAAGTTTGCTGAAGCGTCGGGTCAGGGCCTGATGCATGGCGGCGTAATCGTCGCCAGCGGTCACACCTTCGATGTTGTAGCGGCGATAATCCGACTTGATCGCTCCTTCCGGCCCGAACACCACGCAGGAAGCAACCGTGGCTTCACCGCTGGAGTGGCTGATGTCATAGCACTCCAGCCGTTGTGGCGGCTCATCGAGGTTCAGCACTTCAGCCAATGCTTCGAAGCGTGCGGCAACGTGTTGACGGTTGGCCAACCTTGCGCCAAGCGCCTGCTCGGCATTGGTCACGGCCAACTGCTGCCAGCGAGCCCGTGTTCCCCGCACCCGATGACTGATGGTCAACTCACGTCCGCGTAGCGTGTGAATAGCCTCGATCAACGCAGGAAAGTCTTCGTGAACGACATTGACGATCAACTCGCTCGGCAAGTCGCGCTCCGGGCTGCTGATGAAGTATTGCCCCAGAAACGCAGCCATGACTTCGGCTACGTCCTCTTCGATCCCGACCTGGGGGAAGAAATTCTTGCTGCCAAGCACTCGCCCTCCCCGCACGCTGATCAGGTGGACACAAGCACCGCCCGGATTGACGAACGCGGCGATCACATCGATATCACCCGTTCCGCCTTCCATGCTCTGCTGATCCTGTACCCGACGCAGCAAGGCAATCTGGTCACGCAGTTCGGCGGCGCGTTCGAACTCGAGGTTGATTGCAGCCTCTTCCATCGCCGTAGACAGTTCATTGGTCAACGCATGGCTGCGTCCTTCGAGGAACATCACCGAGTGACGCACATCCTCGGCGTAAACCTCAGGCTCGACCAGCCCGACACAAGGCGCCTTGCAACGCTTGATCTGATATTGCAGGCACGGCCGGGTCCGGTTCTTGTAATAGCTGTCCTCGCACTGACGCACGAAGAACGTCTTCTGCAGAAGGCTGAGGCTTTCGCGAATCGCGCCGGCGCTCGGGTAGGGACCAAAATATTTACCCTTCGCCTTTTTCGCCCCGCGATGAATACTCAGGCGTGGGAATTGTCCGTCAGACAAAAAGACATAGGGATAAGATTTGTCATCGCGCAACAGAATGTTGTACGGCGGCCTCCACTCCTTGATCAGAGTCTGCTCAAGCAGCAACGCCTCTGTCTCGTTGGACGTGATGGTGGTTTCGACCTGGGCGATACGCCCGACCAGTGCCGCCGTTTTCGGCGCCAGCCCCGTCTTGCGAAAGTAACTCGCCAGGCGTTTCTTCAGGTTCTTGGCTTTGCCTACGTACAACAGACGCGCGTCGCTGTCGAACATGCGATAAACGCCGGGGCGCCCGCTGACGGTCGATAAAAAAGCGCCCGAATCGAATGTTTCAGTCATGGTCAGAGGCTGGCATCAACCATGCCGTGACGAACCGCCAACAGCGTCAGTTCGACATCGCTGCTGATCGAGAGCTTTTCGAAAATGCGGTAGCGATAGGTATTCACGGTTTTCGGCGACAAACACAGTTTGTCGGAAATGATCTGAACCTTCTGGCAGCCGACAATCATCAGCGCAATCTGGATTTCCCGTTCCGACAACGCATCGAACGGTGAATCATTGGTCGGCTGAAAGGATTTGATTGCCAGTTGCTGGGCAATCTGCGGGCTGATATAGCGCTGGCCGGCGAACACCAGGCGAATGGCCTGAACCATTTCCGGCAACCCGGCGCCCTTGGTCAGATACCCCGCCGCACCGGCCTGCAACAAACGTGTAGGAAACGGATCTTCCTCACACACGGTGACTGCAACCACTTTGATGTCGGGATGACTTCGCAACAGTTTGCGCGTAGCTTCGAGGCCGCCGATGCCCGGCATCTTGACGTCCATCAGCACCACGTCGGGCTTCAACTCACGAGCCTTGATGAGGGATTCTTCCCCGGACTCGGCCTGGCCCACCACCTGCAGGCCATCGATGTCGGCCAGCATACGTGTAATGCCTGTACGAACGAGATCATGGTCATCGACCACTAGCACCCTAATCAAGCAGACACCTCGCGATATGGTCTTATTGGGATGCCGGACACCTTAGCAAAAAGTGCGGGGCAGACCTAGCGGCAAGCGACATATTAAAAGTTTCAATTCTTCATCGGGGGCTTGCCGGCTGTGGGTTTCAGAGCACAGGTGTACTGAAATCGAGCTGCATTCGCAGGAAACACTCATCCTCACCCTGCACCAACATTCCTTTTTTTCGATACAGGTTTTGCGCCGGATTGTTTTTGAACACCGTCAGGCGCAACGCCGGGCGACGCTCCAGCCGCGCCATCGCAACAACCTGATCGATCGCCCAGGATCCCGCGCCCTGGCCTTGAGCGCTTTCGACGATCTGCAATTCGCGGATGTACACGGCCCGAGCATCACGACTCAGACTGAAATAACCCGCCAATTCGCCTTCCTGAAGGATCAACCAGTTGTCGCGCCCGGCCCAGGCGACATCGAACGCCTCGTCCTGCCACAGCAAGTCATAGTGAATGTAGTAGCGGAGCATGTTTCGGCAAGTCAGCTCTCGCACAAACGACAGGTCGGCGGCCGTTGCCTGGCGCAATTCAAAACTCATTCCCGCCTCGATACGCGTCAAAAGCAGAGTGTGGCACACCCAGGCGAGCGCTCAACCCATAAAGTCCTTCTTGCTACTCCGATAGCATTTTCTGATTGCTGATGCGCAGCAGCCTCTAGTAAGCTCGGCGCATTCATCGGAGACAGCTCATGTTCAGCGCCCTTTCACAGCTCCATACCAGCAGCGCCTCGCGCTCGGTTGCGGCTGCCCGGGTGAACGGTGCCTCGGCTCCAGCAAGCTTTTATTTTGGGTATTGGTTTAGCCACTGGCGCGCCTGATACCCAACCGGCGCCCATTTGAACGGGTCGCCTACCAGAGATTTCTCAACCCCCGGTCGGCCTCCCGACCGGGGGTTTTGTTTTTCAGGCCCGAACTTTTTTCAGCAACACACCAGACACTTTGAGGATTCAACCAATGAACTACGCCACTTATTACCGTTACGACAGTTTTACCGCCTGGCGATTTACCAGCCTCCGCTCGGGACAGCCTGCCGCCTCCGATCGGTCACCCACAGGTGGCAAGCCAACACACGTAGCCAATCCGGCCAATTGTCGAACACCCCAGTAGGGCCGATTGAGCGGGAAGACCCCGCCGTCCGCCCAGGAATACCGAATATGAACTCGTCCGTTTCTGCTCTGCCACTGTCCACGTTGAACTCTGCCAACGAAGCGCTGACCCTGCGTCTGCCAAGTTCGCTGCAACTCAAGCAGCAATTGCCGCTCAGCAATGCCCTGAACAATCAAGTCGTTGCCCACCGCCAGGCGGTCCGAGCGATTCTCAATGGTGAAGACCAACGCCTTTTGGTGATCGTTGGCCCTTGCTCGATACACGACCCCGAATCCGCACTTGAATACGCCGAAAAGCTCGCACAACTGGCCAGCGAAGTCCGTCAGGACATGCAGCTTGTCATGCGCGCCTACGTTGAAAAGCCTCGCACAACCGTCGGCTGGAAAGGTCTGGCATACGATCCTCATCTCGACGGCAGCGACGACATGGCTGCGGGCCTGACGCTATCGCGCGAACTGATGCTGGAAATGATCCGCCTCGGACTGCCGGTCGCCACTGAACTGCTGCAACCCATGGCCGCCGGATACTTCGACGACTTGCTGAGCTGGGTCGCCATCGGCGCCCGCACCACTGAATCTCAGATCCATCGTGAAATGGCCAGCGGGCTTGGCATGCCGGTCGGCTTCAAGAATGGAACCGATGGTGGTGTCGCCATTGCCGTCGATGCAATGCGTTCGGCAGCTCATCCCCACCGCCATTTCGGCGTGGACAGCCAGGGCCATCCGGCAATCATCCCGACTTTGGGCAACCCGGATACGCATCTGGTGTTGCGGGGTGGACATCAGGGGCCGAACTACGACCGTGAAAGCGTTTCCAGGATCAACAGCGAATTGAGCCGACTGAAAATCCCGAGCCGGATAATGGTCGACTGTAGCCACGCGAACAGCGGCAAGGACCCGCTTCGTCAGCCTGAAGTGTTCAATCATGTACTGGAGCAGCGTTTGCAGGGCGACCGCTCGCTGATCGGCATGATGCTTGAATCGCACCTGTTCGAAGGATGCCAGCCCTTGAGCGAGTCGCTTCGCTACGGGGTTTCGGTAACCGATGGCTGCCTCGGGTTCGATGCCACGAGACAATTGCTGCTGGATGCCGCCCACCGTATGCGCAAACAGACTTCGGTCTGATGATGAGCACCGCCCTCCGCCGAATTTCAAGCGGAGGGCGGGCTACGTTCGCAACGCTGGATCAAGCCTGTACGCGGACCAGAGTCACCGCAGACTCCTGACTCACATCATCCAGCCGTTCGACCGAGTAGGACAGTCGCACAACAGTGTTCACATGCTCTCGCCAGAACCGGTAAGGCACGATGAAAACCAACGGCTGCATGGCCATCCCCCCGATGTTTTCCCGGTCGTCCCGATGGAAGAACGACTCTCCGTCACACTTGAGATAAACCAGCTCACCCTCCTCCACCTGCGCATCACTTACCATCACGCTGATGCCATCGATGGCGTCATGCATATCAAGCACGCCGTCTTCCGCTTCAAGCACTCGGGGTGCCGGTAGCTCATCTCGTGCCAATGGGCCAATGCTGATCCGCGTAGCGCCTGACTCGCGAATGGCTCCGCTTTTCTGCTCTACACGGTAGTGAACCAACACCTCGCCCCCCATATGCGGAGCGATGAATTCGGGCGCGACTCCGAACACCAAGGGCTGACCGACAGCAAAGAACTCAACGATAAGAATGTCTCGAAATGATGCCTGCGGCGAAGGCCCCTGCCAGATCAACTCTACCCGGTCGCCTGCACTCATTCCGGCATAGGGTTGAAGGATGGCAGTCGTTCCGTCGGGTACGCGAGCCGGATCGAGACTGCCCCCGACGGCATCCTCCACGAGGACCGGTAACAGACTGTAGCGGACGTCTCCGACGTCCAGCAGCGTACGCGCTGAAGAACCAGGCGCCGATCTCGTGACGCTGTTCAATGTCCAGAACACCTCCAGCGTGCCCCCGTCCAATGCTGCGATGTGAACGTCCCGCACGATCAGAACGACATCCTTGCCCAACTGACTTTCACTGACGGATCTCGCAATGTCGTGTCGATACGGCAGGCCTTCTGTATCGAAACCATGCCAGCTCAACACGACCCTGTCACCGCATGCCATTCCAGGCCAGGGCGCAATCCGCACGACAACCTTGCTCAATGACGGATCAACGACAGCGCCGACAATCGAATCCAGTGTGGGCGCCGGCAACGGCAAAGCCCCTGCGCCCTCCCGACAGGGTCCGAACGACTGAACGCTGCCACCCTCCATCCCTGTCTCCTTTTCTTGCAAGACCGCTGCTTGTAAATCATTCATCAGTTGTCTCTCCATTCCCTGGAAATGACACATTGCCTGAGCTCTGCGTCGAAGAGCCTCCATTTAAACCGCTTCACCACCGATCGGATGTCAGCTCCTTACTGTTCGAGCCATGGCCAAACGCACTAAAGGAAGTAGGCAAAAAAGGGAAAAGTACTTTCGATGAGGCGGGAGCTGTCTGAATGTTCCGAAGCGGAGTTCATGCAGCAGTGAAAATTCATACACGCATTGATCCAGTTTCCAACGCATGACGGCGATTCTTCAGGCATCCCCAGCCTCACGACTGTTTTAGAGTGGCAAGCAGAAAACATCGACGATCATCTGCGATCAAGGACGAAAAATGCTACTAAATGCGACAACCAATCATCCCATTCTTTTGGTGCATGGCCTGTTCGGATTCGAGCGCATTGGCCCGTTCGAACTGTTCCACGACGTAAAACAGGCGCTAAAGGCTGCCGGCGCGCAGGTGTTTGTGCCCCATCTGTCGGTCATCCATGACAATGAAATACGCGGGGAGCAACTGCTCTCGCAAATCAACGCCGTGTTAAGGGGCACAGGCGCGGCCAAAGTCAACCTGATCGGCCACAGTCAAGGCGCACTCACGGCACGCTATGCTGCAGCGCTAGCCCCACACAACGTTGCGTCTGTTACGTCAGTCAGCGGGCCAAACCATGGCTCGGAACTGGCGGACTTCCTGCGCAAGGCGTTGATACCTGGAAGACTTCCGGAGGTCGTGGCACAGAATGTAGCGACCCGGTTTGCCGATTTTCTGTCACTGCTCAGCGGGCAAAAGGCATTGCCGCACAGCGCACTGGCTGCGCTGGGTGCCTTGACGACCGAGGGGGTCGGCAACTTCAACGACAAATACCCGCAGGGTCTGCCCGAGGTCTGGGGCGGTCACGGTGCAGAATGGGTGAATGGCGTTCGCTATTTTTCATGGAGCGGCGTCGTACCCGAACCCGAAGAGCCGTCGCTCGACCCTGTCCAGGACATCTGCTGCGCCCTCTCGGAATACTTCATTACAGAACTCGCCCAGAACGACGGACTTGTCGGTCGCTTCAGCTCTCACCTGGGCACCGTGATCCGCTCCGACTACTCCCTCGATCACCTGCATACTCTGCGGCGGGCAAGCGGGCAACACGCCATGGCTAACGACTCGATACGTCTCTATGTCGAGCACGCCTTGCGCCTTCAAGCCGCTGATCTATAGATGTCTCATCAGACCAGCGAACGGAACTTTGCCGAGAAATCGACCACTGAATCCGGTAGGCTCCACCCTTTATCGATTTGATTGGAGAAATTCCCCATGGCTAAAGCCACTGCCCGCCACATCCTGGTTTCCAGCGAAGCCAAGTGCAACGAACTCAAGGCCCAGATCGAAGGTGGCGCTGATTTCGCCGAAGTGGCCAAGGCCAACTCCACCTGCCCGTCCAGCCGTCAGGGCGGCGACCTGGGTTCGTTCGGTCCTGGCCAGATGGTCAAGGAATTCGACACCGTGGTATTCAGCGCACCGATCAACGTCGTGCAAGGCCCGGTGAAGACCCAGTTTGGCTATCACCTGCTGGAAGTCACCAGCCGTCAGGACTGATTTCAGCCCGACCTGCTGTGCAACGGCCCGCCTGATGGCGGGCCGTTTTGTTTTGGTTACACCGCACCGCTGGCGAACGGCGCGCCGCTCGCGTACAAATTGCGCTTATCGATTACCCGGCTTTAAGGCTGACAATGCGACTGGCTTTCCCGACATTGATGTTCACTGCCCTGATCCTGCTGCTTGGGATCACTGGTGTGGACGCCGCACCGCAGCATGCGATGACCGTCTATGGCGAACCGGCAAAGTACCCGCCCGGTTTCAGTCACTTCGATTACACCAACGCCCAGGCGCCCAAAGGCGGGACGATGCGCCGCTCGGCCATCGAGATAGGCCACTTCGATCATGTCCTGCCGTATATCGATAAAGGCATCGGCGTCAGCCAGATCGACGGCCTGCTGTATTCCCCGTTGGCCCAGCGCTCGCTCGACGAGCCCTACACCGTATACGGCCTCGTGGCGCAGAAAATGGAACGCTCGGATGACGGCCTGTCCCTGCGCTTCTTTATCAATCCAAAAGCCCGCTTCGCCGATGGCAAGCCGATCACCGCCGAAGACGTGCGCTACACCTATGATTTGCTGATGACCCAGGGCAGCCTGCGTTATCGCACCCAGTTCGCCGACGTCAAAGGCGTCGAAGTCGAAGCGCCGCTGACCGTGCGCTTCGATTTCAAGAGCAATGAAAACCGCACCCTGCCGCTGGACATCGCGACCCTGCCGGTATTTCCCGAACATTGGTGGAAGACCCGTGATTTCGCAGGCGGTGGCGGCTATGAAGCGCCGCTGGGCAGCGGCCCGTATCGAGTCGGCAAAGTCGACTCCGGGCGCAGCATCACCTTTGAACGCAATCCCGACTGGTGGGGCAAGGACCTGCCGGTCAGCCGTGGCCTGTACAACTTCGATCACTTCAGCATCGAGTATTTCGGCGACACCGACGTCGCCCGTCAGGTCCTGCGCGGCGGCGCCTATGACTACAACCGTGAATTCTCCGCCACCGGCTACTCCATTGGTTACGACAGTCCGGCCCTGAGCGACGGTCGCCTGCAAAAGGCTCATCTGGCCACCGAGGCACCGCAGTCGGCCCAGGGTTTCGTGTTCAACCTGCAAAAGCCGATGTTCCAGGATCGCCGCGTTCGACAGGCCTTGGCCATGCTCTGGGATTTCGAATGGAGCAACCGGCAGATGATGCGCAACATGTACATTCGCCAGCAGAGTTACTTCTCCAACACCGACCTGGCCGCGCGCCAGCTGCCGGATGCCGCAGAGCTGAAGATTCTGGAACCCTTGCGCGGACAGATTCCCGACGAAGTGTTTACCCAGGTTTTCGAAGCGCCGAAAACCGATGGCAGCGGCATTATCCGCGACAAACAACTGCAAGCACTGGAGCTACTGGAACAGGCCGGCTGGAAACCCGATGGCGACCAGTTGGTCAACGACCGGGGCGAGCCGTTGAGTTTTACGTTCCTGGTCAGCCAGAACGGCATGGACCGTCTGCTGCTGCCCTACAAGCGCACACTTAAACAGATCGGCATCAACCTCGACATCCGTCGCATCGACTCCTCGCAATACGTCAACCGTCTGATGAGCCGCGACTACGACATGATCGTGACCGGTTACCCGGTCACCACTTCCCCCGGCGGAGAACTGTTGAACTACTTCGGTTCGGCGTCGGCCAACGACCCCGGTGCCAACAATTACATGGTGCTGAAGAACCCGGCGGTCGACACCTTGATCAACGGCCTGATCCGCGCCTCGACCCAGGCCGACATGCTGCGTTACGCCCATGCACTGGATCGGGTGCTGCAATGGAACTACTACTGGATTCCCAACTACTACCCGCCGGGCACATCGACTGTGTGGTGGAACCGTTTCGGCATTCCCACCGTGCAGGCGAGCAATGACGAAGCGATCGAGAGCTGGTGGGAAATCAGCAGCACGCCGCTGACCAACCAGCAGATGACGGCCGAGAAAATCAGCCGTGGCAGACCCGGAGGGCCGCACTGATGTGGGCTTACATACTGCGGCGCCTGCTGCTGATCATTCCGACGTTGGTGATCATTCTGCTGGTCAACTTCGTGATCATCCAGGCCGCGCCAGGTGGTCCGGTTGAACAAGCCATCGCCCACTTGCAAGGCATTGGCGGCGCCAGCGTCGGCGGCGGGGCGAGCGAGACCATGAATGGCACGTCCCGCGCCAGCCGCGGCCTCGATCCGCAGTTGATCAAGGACATCGAAAAACAGTACGGCTTCGACAAACCGGCCCATGAACGCCTGTGGCTGATGCTCAAGAATTACGCGCAGCTGGATTTCGGCAAGAGCTTCTTCCGTGGCGCCACGGTCACCGACCTGATCCTGCAGAAAATGCCGGTGACCATTTCCCTCGGCCTGTGGGCGACGCTGATCACTTATTTGGTGTCGATCCCTCTGGGCATCCGCAAAGCCGTGCACCACGGCAGCCATTTCGATATCTGGAGCAGCACGGCGATCATCATCGGCTACGCCATGCCGGCATTCCTGTTCGCGATGTTCCTGATCGTGGTGTTCGCCGGCGGCACGTCGCTGAACTGGTTTCCGGTGCGCGGGCTGGTGTCCGACAACTTCGAATCTCTGTCGACGCTGGGCAAGATCACCGACTACTTCTGGCACCTGGTGTTGCCGGTCACGGCGCTGGTGATCGGCGGTTTCGCCACCCTGACCATCCTCACCAAAAACTCGTTCCTCAATGAAATCACCCGCCAATACGTGGTCACCGCACGCGCCAAAGGCCTGAGCGAAAACCGGGTGCTGTACGGGCACGTGTTCCGCAACGCGATGCTGCTGGTGGTGTCGGGCATTCCCCAGGCGTTCATCAGCGTGTTCTTTGCCGGTTCGTTGCTGATCGAAGTGATCTTCTCCCTCGACGGCCTGGGGCGCATGAGTTACGAAGCGGCCGTTTCCCGTGACTATCCGGTGGTGTTCGGCTCGCTGTTCATCTTCACCCTGTTCGGCCTCCTGATAAAACTGATCGGCGACCTGTGCTACACGCTGGTCGACCCGCGCATCGACTTCGCCGCGAGGAACGCCTGATGTTCAAGCTCTCGCCGCTGGGCCGTCGCCGCTTCGAACGTTTCAAGAAAAACCGCCGGGGCTGGTGGTCGCTGTGGCTGTTTATCGGCCTGTTCCTGCTTAGCCTCGGCGGCGAACTGATCGCCAACGACAAGCCATTGGTCGTCAGTTATCAGGGCCAGTGGTACTTCCCGGTGTTTAAACGCCACACCGAGCAGGAGTTCGGCGGACAACTGCCGTTCCAGGCCGATTACCGCAGCGATTACGTGCAGAAGCTGATCCGCAAGGACGGTGGCTGGCTGCTGTTTCCGCCGATTCCGTTCAGTGACGACACCCCGAACTACGACCTCAACAAACCGGCACCGAGCCCGCCGACTTCGGTCAACTGGCTGGGCACCGACGATCAGGCGCGCGACGTACTGGCTCGGGTAATCTTCGGCGCCCGGGTGTCGATCCTGTTCGCCCTGATGCTGACGTTTGTCAGCGCCCTGATCGGCATCGCGGCCGGCGCCCTGCAGGGCTATTACGGGGGCTGGGTCGATCTGCTCGGCCAGCGTTTGCTGGAGGTCTGGTCGGGCTTGCCGGTGCTTTACCTGCTGATCATCCTTTCGGGATTCGTCGAGCCGAACTTCTGGTGGCTGCTGGGGATCATGGCGCTGTTTTCCTGGCTGGCGCTGGTGGACGTGGTCCGCGCCGAGTTTCTGCGCGGGCGCAACCTGGAGTACGTCAAGGCTGCCCGAGCTTTGGGCTTGAGCGATCGCAAGGTGATTGTCCGGCACATCCTGCCCAACGCGATGAACGCAACCCTGAGCTATCTGCCCTTCATTCTGACCGGGGCGATTTCGACCCTGACTGCGCTGGATTTCCTCGGCTTCGGCATGCCCGCCGGCAGCGCATCGCTGGGCGAGTTGATCGGTCAGGGCAAACAGAACCTGCAAGCGCCGTGGCTCGGGTTGACCGCGTTTTTCACCCTGGCGCTGATTCTTTCCCTGTTGGTATTCATCGGCGAAGCGCTGCGCGATGCCTTTGACCCGCGCTCATGAACGGAACCTTGATATGACTGACAATCTGATCGAAATCCGTGATCTCAGCGTCGCCTTCCATGGCCAGACCGTGGTGCGCAACCTGTGCCTGGACATCCGCCCCGGCGAGTGCCTGGCACTGGTCGGTGAGTCGGGCTCGGGCAAGTCGGTGACGGCCCACTCGATCCTGCAACTGCTCCCCGAATGCGATGCCCGGACCACCGGCAGCATCCGCTATCGTGGGCAGGAACTGGTCGGCGCCGATCCCAAGACCCTGCGCGACCTGCGGGGCAACCGCATCGCCATGATCTTCCAGGAGCCGATGACTTCGCTCAATCCGCTGCACACGATTGAAAAGCAGATCGGCGAAACCTTGTTGCTGCACCGTGGCCTCGGCGGCAAGGAGGCTCAGGCGCGGATCCTCGAACTGCTCGAACTGGTGGGCATTCAGAAACCGAAAGATCGGCTGAAGGCTTATCCGCATCAGCTGTCCGGTGGTCAACGCCAGCGGGTGATGATCGCGATGGCCCTGGCCTGCGAGCCCGAACTGCTGATCGCCGACGAGCCAACCACAGCCCTCGATGTGACCGTGCAGCGCAAGATCCTGTTGCTGCTCAAGTCCCTGCAACGGCGCCTTGGCATGTCGCTGCTGCTGATCAGCCACGACCTCAATCTGGTGCGCAGCATCGCCCAACGGGTGTGCGTGATGAAGGCCGGTGAGATCGTCGAGCAGGCGCCGTGCGAAACGCTGTTCACCGAACCGAAACACCCTTACAGCTGCGTGTTGCTCAACGCCGAACCGGAAGGTGAAGCGCTGCCCCGGGACGAACGCGAGAACGTGCTGGAAGTTGATGATTTGCGAGTCGACTTTACGGTCGGCGGCGGGCTGTTCCAGCGCAAGCAATACCTGCGCGCAGTGGACGGTATCAGCCTGAACATCCAGCGTGGCAAGACGCTGGGCATCGTCGGCGAGTCCGGTTCGGGCAAGTCGACCCTCGGTCAGGCGATCCTGCGGCTGCTCGACTCCAAGGGCAGCATTCGCTTCCAGGGCACGGCACTCGACGGCCTCGACCAGAAACAGATGCGGCCGTGGCGCCGGCAGATGCAGGTGGTGTTTCAGGATCCGTTCGGCAGCCTCAGCCCGCGCATGTCGGTGGCGCAGATCATCAGCGAAGGGCTGGAGGTGCATTGCCAGTCCACTGCCGACGAGTGCGACGACCAGGTGATCCGCGTGCTCAAGGAAGTGGGGCTCGACCCTGAAAGCCGCCATCGCTATCCCCATGAGTTCTCCGGTGGCCAGCGTCAGCGCATTGCCATCGCCCGGGCGCTGGTGCTCAAACCGGCGCTGATCCTGCTCGACGAGCCGACTTCGGCGCTGGATCGCACCGTGCAGAAACAGGTGGTCGCCCTGCTCCGTCAGCTTCAGGAAAAACACGGACTGACGTATCTGTTCATCAGCCACGATCTGGCCGTGGTGCGGGCGCTGGCCCACGACATGATCGTGATCAAGGACGGCAAAGTGGTCGAAAGCGGCGCCAGCCATGATGTGTTCGATTCGCCGCAGCATCCCTATACCAAAGAGCTGTTGGCGGCGGCGCATCCTGGATAGGCATAATCGCGCCACCTGACTTCCGCCAATGGACGCCGCCATGAACACCACCGAAAGCCTCAAGGATTACCAACGGGTTCGCACGCTGGCGATCCGTTCGTTGTTCGAGATCATCGAGCAATCCAGTGAAGGCACGGTGATTGTCGATCGCGATGCGAACATCGTCTGGATGAACGAGCGCTACGCCCGGCGCTTCGGGCTCGACTCCGCCGCCGGCGCCATCGGCAAGCCTTGCGAAAGCGTGATCCCCGGCAGCCTGCTGCGCGAAGTGGTACGCACCGGGCGGCCGATTCTGCTGGACATGCAGGACACCCCGAAAGAACCGCTGGTGGTCATGCGCCTGCCGATCCATGACGACGCCGGCGCGGTGATCGGCGCCATCGGTTTTGCCCTGTTCGACGAACTGCGCACGCTGTCGCCGATGCTCAAGCGCTACCTGAGCATGCAGGAAGAACTGGCCTCCACCCGTTCGCTGCTGCGCGCCCGGCAGACCAAATACAACTTCGCCCACTTTATCGGCACCAGCGCTGCCAGTCTGGAAGTCAAACGCCGTGCCCGTCGCAGCGCCAGTGCCGAGTCACCGGTTCTGTTACTGGGCGAGACTGGCAGCGGCAAGGAGTTGCTGGCACAGGCCATCCACGGTGCTTCGCCACGGGCGCACAAGGCCTTCGTCAGCATCAACAGCGCGGCAATTCCCGAAGCGCTGCTCGAAGCCGAGTTCTTCGGCACTGCGCCGGGTGCTTTCACCGGAGCCGACCGCAAGGGCCGCACCGGCAAGCTGCAGATCGCTCAGGGCGGGACACTGTTTCTCGACGAAATCGGCGACATGCCGCTGCCCTTGCAAAGCAAATTGCTGCGGGTGTTACAGGAAAAGGAGTTCGAACCCGTCGGCTCCAACGAAGTGATCCAGAGCGATGTGCGGGTGATTGCCGCGACCTCGACGGATCTGGAAGCGGCAATCAAGCGCGGCGAGTTCCGCGCCGACTTGTATTACCGCCTCAACGTATTGCCGATTCAGGTACCGCCGCTGCGAGAACGGCTGGACGATCTACCGGCGCTCAGTGAGGCGATTCTTGAGGAGTTGCGCAGTCAGCACGAGTTGAACCGTGAAGCGCTGGAGCTGTTGGGTCAGCATGCCTGGCCGGGGAATATCCGCGAGCTGCGCAACGTGCTGGAGCGGGCGGCGCTGCTCAGTGATGACTTGATGCTGACGGCGGATGACATTCGGGCGGCGATTGGCACGTTTACTCCGGTTGAGCGAACGCTGACGCCTCTGTCAGAGCCGGCAACCAACGAGACTTTCAGTCAGGCCCGCGAGCGGTTTGACCGACAGTTGATTCAATCGACCCTCGCGCAATGCGGGGGCAAGGTGATTGAAGCGGCTGAGCGGCTGGGGCTTGGGCGGTCGACGCTTTACAAGAAAATGATTGCGCTGGGGATCGCAGAGTCTCACTAAGGAGACACAATTCTCCAAATCAAGACAACATCCAAAGCATCGCGGACAAGCCCGCTCCCACAGGGGAATGCGTTCAACTGTGGAAGCGGGCTTGCCCGCGAAAGCGTCCTCTCAGTCATAGAAGTCTCCAAACCGAGACAAAACCCCGAAGACCGCCGCCAAAAATCAAACTAACTCCTTTTATCTCAATAACTTAACCATCTGGCACAAATCTCGCTATAGCACTCCCCACACCCGTTCCACCCACAAAAATAACAATCGAAGGAGCACACCATGAGTGTGATCATCGCCTTGGCGGCCCTCGCGCTGCTGATGCTCGCGGCCTACCGTGGCTACAGCGTTATCCTTTTTGCCCCGATCGCCGCCCTCGGCGCCGTCCTGCTCACCGACCCGTCTGCCGTCGCCCCTGCTTTCACCGGGGTGTTCATGGAGAAGATGGTCGGTTTCATCAAACTCTACTTTCCCGTATTCCTGCTCGGCGCCGTGTTCGGCAAGCTGATCGAACTCTCGGGTTTCTCCCGCTCGATCGTCGCGGCAGCGATTCGTCTGCTCGGCACCCGCCAGGCCATGTTGGTGATCGTGCTGGTCTGCGCTCTGCTCACCTACGGCGGCGTTTCATTGTTCGTGGTGGTATTCGCGGTCTACCCGTTCGCAGCGGAAATGTTCCGTCAGAGCAACATCCCCAAGCGCCTGATCCCGGCAACCATCGCCCTCGGCGCGTTTTCGTTCACCATGGACGCCCTGCCCGGTACGCCGCAGATCCAGAACATCATTCCCAGCACCTTCTTCAACACCACCGCGTGGGCGGCGCCGTGGCTGGGTGTGATCGGCACGATTTTCGTGTTCTGCGCCGGCATGCTGTTCCTGCAGCGCCAACGCAACAAGGCGCAGCGTGCCGGTGAGGGCTACGGCACCGAACTGCGCAACGAACCGGAAACCGCCGAAGACCTGAAACTACCTAACCCGTGGATTGCCCTGTCGCCGCTGCTGGCGGTGGGGATCATGAACCTGCTGTTCACCCAATGGATTCCGCAGTGGTACGGCAAGACCCACAGCCTCGCGCTGCCTGGCATGACCGCGCCGGTCACCACCGAGATCGCCAAACTCACGGCGATCTGGGCGGTTCAGGCAGCCCTGTTGGTCGGCATCCTGATGGTGTTGGCTTTCGGCTTTCAGGCGATTCGCAGCAAACTCGCCGAAGGCAGCAAAAGTGCAGTCAGCGGTGCGTTGCTGGCGGCGATGAACACCGCGTCGGAATACGGTTTCGGTGCGGTCATCGCCTCGTTGCCGGGTTTCCTGGTGCTGGCCGACTGGCTCAAGAGCATCCCCAATCCGCTGGTCAACGAAGCGATCACTGTGACGCTGCTGGCCGGCATCACCGGTTCCGCCTCGGGCGGCATGAGCATCGCGCTGGCAGCGATGTCCGAACAATTCATCAGCGCCGCCCACGCCGCCAACATTCCACTGGAAGTGCTGCACCGGGTGGCCGCGATGGCCAGCGGCGGCATGGACACCCTGCCGCACAACGGCGCGGTGATCACCCTGCTCGCCGTCACCGGCCTGACTCACCGTGAGGCCTACAAGGACATTTTCTGTATTACGCTGATCAAGACCCTGGCGGTTTTCGTGGTGATCGGCACTTTCTACGCCACTGGCATTGTGTGAGGTATTGATGACGACTCTTTCTGGCAAGACCGCACTGGTTACCGGTTCCACCAGCGGCATCGGACTGGGCATCGCCCTGACGCTGGCCAAGGCTGGCGCCAACCTGATCCTCAACGGCTTTGGCGACGCGTCGAAGGTGATCGCCGAAGTCGAACAGTTCGGCGGCAAGGTCGGCCATCACCCGGCAGACGTCAGCGACCCTGCGCAGATCGCCGACATGATCGCCTACGCCGAGCGCGAGTTCGGCGGCGTGGACATTCTGGTCAATAACGCCGGTATCCAGCACGTCGCGGCGGTGGAAGAGTTTCCGGTGGAGCGCTGGGATTCGATCATCGCCATCAACCTGTCGTCGGTGTTTCACAGCACCCGCCTCAGTCTGCCGGGCATGCGCGCCAAGGGTTGGGGACGGATCGTCAACATCGCCTCGGTGCACGGTCTGGTCGGCTCCACCGGCAAGGCCGCGTATGTAGCGGCCAAGCATGGCGTGATCGGCCTGACCAAGGTGGTCGGTCTGGAAACCGCCGCCAGCAATGTCACCTGCAACGCCATCTGCCCTGGTTGGGTGCTGACGCCACTGGTGCAAAAGCAGATCGACGATCGCGCGGCCAAAGGTGTCGACCCGCAGCAGGCGCAGCACGATCTGCTGGCCGAGAAACAGCCGTCGCTGGAGTTCGTCACTCCGGCGCACTTGGGTGAGCTGGTGCTGTTTCTGTGCAGCGAGGCCGGCAGCCAGGTGCGTGGCGCGGCGTGGAATATCGATGGCGGATGGCTGGCGCAGTAAGCTTGCAACTGATCGCTCCCACATTGCAGTGGGAGCTTTCTGACCAACAATAAGAGGCAAACCATGTCCGACATTCTCTGGCAGCCCGATGCCAAACGCATTGCCCGATCCCGCATGGACGGCTTTCGGCGCTTCATCAATCAGCGCCACCACCTGAAGCTCGACGACTACCCGGCCCTGCATCAATGGTCGATCGACCAGCGCGAAGCGTTCTGGCAGGCGATCGTGGATTTCTTCGACATCAGTTTTCACACCCAGCCCGACGCTGTTCTGCGTGGAGGCATGAAAATGCCGGGGGCCGAATGGTTTCCCGGCGCCACGTTGAATTTCGCCGAACACCTGCTGAGCCGACGCGACGATGCCATCGCCGTGATCGCTATCGGGGAAAATGGCCAGCGAGAACTGCTGACCTGGGGCGAACTGGCCCAGCAAGTCGCCGGGTTCCAGGCCAGCCTGCAAGCCTCTGGCGTTGTCGTTGGCGACCGGGTTGCCGCGTGCATGCCCAACACCTGGCAAACCCTGGTGGCGATGCTCGCGACCACCAGTCTCGGGGCAATCTGGTCATGCTCGTCGCCGGATTTCGGCACCCACGGCGTAATCGACCGCTTTGGCCAG
The DNA here is from genome assembly GCF_949767575.1 of Pseudomonas sp. IT-P2. Classification (NCBI taxonomy): domain Bacteria; kingdom Pseudomonadati; phylum Pseudomonadota; class Gammaproteobacteria; order Pseudomonadales; family Pseudomonadaceae; genus Pseudomonas; species Pseudomonas sp. IT-P2. The sequence continues at coordinate 865,377 of NZ_CATKQA010000011.1, forward strand.
ATCGAACCGAAAGTACTCATCACCTGCGCCGGTTACCGTTACGCCGGCAAAGAGATCGACCAGACCGTCAAGATCAACGAAATCCTCGAACAGCTGCCGTCCTTGCAACAACTGATCATCGTCCCTTACGCGCGCCCCCACGCCCATGCCACGGATTACCGGACGCCCGCCAACGTCACGCTGTGGGACGACTTCTATGAACCGGCCGATGAGCCGTACTTTGTCCCGGTGCCGTTCGATCATCCGCTGTACGTGCTGTATTCCAGCGGCACCACCGGCGTGCCGAAGTGCATCGTGCACAGCACCGGCGGCGTGCTGCTGCAACACGTCAAGGAGCACGGGCTGCATGTCGACCTGGGCCCCGGCGACCGGTTGTTCTACTACACCACCTGCGGCTGGATGATGTGGAACTGGCTGGTCTCGGCACTGGCGGTCGGCAGCGCGGTGGTGCTGTATGACGGTTCACCGTTTTATCCGGACAACGAGCGCTTGCTGGAGTTGCTGGACGACGAGCAGGTCAGCGTGTTCGGCACCAGCCCGAAATTCCTCGCGACTCTGGAAAGCAGCGGCATCAAGCCGCGCGAAAGCTACGACCTGAGCCACCTGAGAACCCTGCTTTGCACCGGCTCCGCGCTGTCGCCGCAGAGTTATGACTTCGTTTATCGCGACTTCAAACCGGACGTGTGCCTGTCATCGATGTCCGGCGGTACGGACATTGTGTCCTGCTTCGTCAACGGCAACCCGATGTCAGTGGTTCGCCGGGGCGAAATCATGGGCAAGAGCCTGGCGATGGCAGTGGAAGTGTGGAATGACGCGGGGCAACCGGTGATCGCCGAAAAAGGTGAGCTGGTGTGCACGCGACCATTCCCGGCGATGCCTATCGGACTCTGGAACGACCCCGACGGTGAAAAGCTGCGCAAATCCTATTTCAGTCAGTTCCCCGGCGTCTGGGCCCAAGGTGACTACGCCGAACAACTGCCTCACGGCGGGATGCTGATTCACGGCCGCTCCGACGCGGTGCTCAACCCCGGCGGCGTACGCATCGGCACGGCGGAAATCTACCGTCAGGTGGAAAAAGTCCCGGAGGTGCTGGACAGCGTCGCCATCGGTCAGCAGTGGCAGGATGATGTGCGCGTGGTGCTGTTCGTGCGCCTCAAGGAAGGCGTAGCGCTGGAGGAAGCGCTGCAACAGCAGATCCGCCAGGTGATCCGTGCCAACACCACACCACGCCATGTGCCGGCGAAGATCGTCGCGGTCACCGACATTCCGCGCACCATCAGCGGGAAAGTGGTTGAGCTGGCGGTTCGCAATGTCGTGCACGGTAAGCCCGTGAAAAACACCGATGCCCTGGCCAATCCCGAAGCGCTGGAGCAGTTTCGGGATCGGCCGGAGTTGACGACCTGACCGGGCGGCGGTTTTGAATCAACCGACAGCCAGCATGCTTACACTGGCTTGTTCAACGTGATGATCACCGGTTCGACAATTGGCTTGCCGCCACTGGTGTCGACCGCGCCGCCAATAATCGCCATATTGTCGTCAAACGTGATCTTGTTGGTGCAAACCTGACTCAGCAGCGACGTCGCCACAGCCAGAGAGTCGGCGTTTGCAAATGCCTTGGACGGAGGATGGCATTCCGTGCCTTCCTCCGATACAGGCAGACAACCCATGGCGATATTCAGCAACGGCGTTATATCGAGTCGCTGCCCCTCGTTACTTTCGAACTCTGCATCAGTGACATAGCCGACATCATCGGTTTGAGCACTTGCATGGAACAGTTCATGAATCAGGTCATCGGCCACCACATCATGGTTGAAGCCCAGACCTGTGAAGTGACTGTTGAGATTTTTGGTGTGGATTTCAACAAATGCAATATTTGATCCGCTACTGGACCCAGAACTTTTCCAGCGTTTGTAATTGTCCACGTCCAATGCGGCGAGCGTGGCGTCCTCCTTAAACCCATCGAGCACAATGTTACTCATCGAAAAACCGGCAAAGTCGAAGCGGATCAAGCGCAGATAGTTCACCAGGCGCTCGGTGGCTACCGCTGAGGTGTCACCAAATAATGTCTTCATCACCAGGCTGCAATCTTTTTTGAAGTCATGTTGCTGGATTACATTGATGGCGTTATCTATTTTCGCTCGAGCGCGCGGCAGACTCTGCTCGACGAACTTGCGCGTGTAGCTCTCTGGCAGGGTTTTAGGGGAATAAGGCAACTGCACAGGCGCTCGATACGAAAAACCGTCCAGCGGCTTGCCCCAAAGGTCGCCGCGACGATTCAAGGCATACCATTTGCCATCTCTGCGCGCAGCCAGTACCGAAACGCTGTCGCTCGCGACACCACATGGCCGCCAGCTGCCAACTCCCACTTGCGTACCGGCGCTTTCGATCAGATCAAAGGAATGTCGGCGACCGCTGATCGTGTGCAGCTGCCTGTTCGCTCTCGTGATAATCTCATGCGTATTTTTATTGAATCGCAGCAGGCCTTTATGAACGAGCTTCCCACCGCTCTGCAGGCCCGAAGGCACACCGTCGAACGGATTGAAAAGGGAAATCGCCGAGGTAAAGGCCAACCTGGTGAAACGCGCCGCTTTTGACGTGTTGGAAATGGCCTTGGCTGAAATGCTCACCACTTTCGAAGCGGCTCCCGCCACCGTTCCCACCAGGCCAATGCCATCCATCAAACAACCGTAGATCCCGTCTACTACCTTGTCATGTTCGCCGGATGCAATGTCCTCAATACATTTTTTGAACGGCACCACCAGGTCGATGAAATAAGTGAGCAGTCGCTCACCCTCCTGTCGGGAAAGCTCAAGTGGCGTCGGTATGCGCACCAACTCTCTGAGTTCATGGGCATGCAGGAACGGACGGTGATCGACGATGAACCTGGCAATGCGCGCAACGTTCGGATCGTTGAAGCGCTGGTATAAACCCTGCCTGGGATTTGCAGAGGTATGGGGCTTGGGCAACTTACCAAAGTTATCGAGGATTGCCTGGCTGGTAGTGGTCGCAGGGTCCGGTGCCGCCGCATGGGTATAGCATTTCAAATTGAGTGGCAGTTCTTGCGGGTCAGTCAGCGTCACTTGAGTAGTCAGATCTGCCGGCCAACTCATTCGCGAACGCTGTTCGAGTTTTCGCTCGCGAATGATCCAATTACCCAGCGCGTCGTTTTTGCGGAATTCTCCACGCGAGGTGAACAGCTCATAGCAAATGAAGGCGTTGTCGTGAGAAGCGAACATCACCAAGCCAAAACGTCCGGTCGCAGCGTCTCTGGTTTGCTGGGTTTCTCTATCTTGCTCTATCTCCAAAGGGCCAGGCCCACGACGTTTAACGGTATAGATCGCTGATCCGCGCACCGTCAGAAAGTTTATCTGTGCATTCATGAATACATTCAGATCCGGTTCGGGCATCTGCGCCAACGCCAGTTTCACGGTGGACAACATGGCGCTGTTGAGTTCCGTCCGATACACCGCTAACTGACGATCCATCTCCTCGTCACAGGAAGTGAGCTTCAATAATTGTGGGTAGCGCGTGTACAGGCTGATACCCGAGGGGTTGTAATTGATGGCCGGTTTGGGGATCCCGTTTGTGACCAGACGCACAGTGCGCCTGTCCCACTTGCCAGTGACCAGATCGCCCGATTGATGCAGGTCGACCATGGACATGACTTGCTGCCCTCCCAGCTCGGAGAGGGCATTTTCGTCCAGGGTGTCACAGCCCGGTGCCGCGACTTTCAATGCCGCGCGGGCAATGGCTGCTCTGGAGGGTAATGGGGTCGAGAATGCACGGGCTATCTGGGCGAGTTGCTCCGAGTATTGTTCGAACGCATCGATCGCACGTCGAGTGGTGGCTTCCTCAGCTTGTTCAAGTTCAGTGCCTGTCACTACCTGGTTAAGCAGTGCCCAATCGACGATGGGGTCGATCACAGCCAGATCCCGTAAATGTTTTTGTGCTGCGCTGACCGGTTCGAGATCGGCGTAAGCCATGATCTGCGAATAGCTCAATACTCGCGACGCACCCGTTTTCACCGCCTCCACCAGTGCAACGGCACGACTGAGGTTGAGCCACGCAATCGATCCCAGGGTGACAGAGGACGGTGTATCACTGACCAGAAACTCTGGAGCCGTGCGCGCCAGGAGCAAGTGCGCAGCCAGGGGAGCCACCTGTCGATCTACCCATCCCTTGGCCGAAAGAAAATCGGCGAGTAGCTCACGTATTACCGATGGATGACGATCCATATCGTCCGGTGAATACAGAACAAATCCGCCAATGTTCCTGCGCTGATGGCTGTGGCCTATCGAGGGATCCAGATCAAGCAATATGGCGGTAGTCAAGAACTGCCGGAGAACGGCATCGGAGACAGGCAGTTGTTCGTTCTCGCCCACCCAGCCAAGTTCTTGCAGATACTTCCTGGCAGCAATCTGGGAGACGGGATAACTGACGTACTCGACAATGCGCTGAGCAGCGTTTTCATGGGAGACCTTGGCGCGTCCGGTGACGTTATAAAAAGCGGTCAGTAACTTGCTTTTCGTCATGACTTTGGCTTTGGCCCGGCGAATGGCCGAAAACTGTTCATCTGACAACGTTACCAGTGTCTGGCCTTCAGTTTGAAAATGTTCCCAGTAGTCTGCGGGTTCGTCTACTTGAGGATCAAACTTGAACAACGCAATGAGGTTGCTGACCTGCGCCTTGTTTTTCGGCACGTCGATTTCATGAAACTCAAACCACTGGTCAAGCGTAATAGCGAGATCGGTCCATATATAACCGCCTGCCGCCCGAGCCACATCTGAAATCAGCTTTATTTCTGAACGTACTTCCTCAGTGAATTCAAAGTGCCCTGCTGCAACCAGATCCACCCAACCTCTTTTTCCGACGTAGACTTCCATCTTGCCGTCGGCCGTAACGCGTAACAGACCGTCATGATCGCGAGCGTCCTCCCGAATAAGTGCCCCAAATACCGCACCTAACTCCTCTAGCTTGTTAAGCATGAGCATGCCGGGATTGTAAATCTGGAACAGCGACGAACCATCCTGCAATTCAACTTCATGCGCAAACCAGTCGATGATTTGATCATCGGAATACTTGTCCAGCGCAATTTCCAACTGTTCCAGGACAACGCGACGTTCATCGGCATCAGCCTTGGATGTTTTGTTCCACGCGGCAAGCGTAACGGCCGATGGCCGGAAGAACTTGTTCTTTTTAACGGTATCCAATTTACAACCTCATCAAGTTAAGAGCTTATTCGCTCAGCCGGACGAAGTTGTACTTAAACGAAAAAACAACGTCTAGTTTAAAACCATTAAATTCCGTTACCAACCCCCTTCACAAACTTGCGCACGCAAAAAACTATTCCATCAAATCCCACTTCCCGGACACTGAGCCTTGAGCATCATCCGCACCATCTGAAAGTTTAATTCGCAACTTCAAATTATTAATCGAGTCAGCGTTCTTCAAGGCTTCCCGTTCGTTGATCACGCCTTCCGACACCAACGCAAACAACGCTGCGTCAAATGTTTGCATGCCAAGTTCCGTGGACTTTTCCATGATGGGTTTGAGTTTGTCCAACTCGCCGCCCTGTATCAGATCGGCGACGGTAGACGTGCCGAGCAGCACTTCGACCGCTGCTCTTCGCTGCCCCGCCACTGTACGCACCAACCGTTGCGAGATGCAGGCTTTCAAATTATTGCCCAGCGCCTGCAACAGCTGCGGCTTACGCTCTTCGGCAAACATATTGATGATCCGGTCCAGCGCCTGATTGGCGTTGTTGGCGTGCAATGTGGACAGCACCAGATGACCCGTTTCCGCGAACGCCAATGCATGCTCCATGGTCTCGCGGTCGCGGATCTCGCCGATCAGCACCACATCCGGCGCCTGGCGCAGGGTGTTCTTGAGCGCCGCATGAAAGCTACGTGTGTCGACCCCGACTTCGCGCTGATTGATGATCGACTTCTTGTGTCGATGGATATACTCCACCGGATCCTCAATGGTGATGATGTGCCCGCTGCTGTGGCGATTGCGATGATCGATCAGCGCCGCCAGGGAGGTAGACTTGCCGGAGTCGGTAGCGCCCACGAACAGAATCAACCCCTGCTTGAGCATCACCGTTTCGAGCAGCACTGGCGGTAATTTGAGGTCTTCGAATCGCGGAATGTCGAGTTTGACGTTACGGATAACAATCGACACGTCGTTGCGTTGTTTGAAAATATTGACCCGGAAGCGGCCGATACCCGTTCGAGAAATCGCCAGGTTCATTTCCAGATCCCGGTCGAACTCACGGCGCTGCTCGGCGTCCATCAGGGAGGCGGCGACACTGCTCACCTCGCCGGGTTTGAAGGGCTGGTCGCTCAAGGGTGTCAGTACCCCGTCGAACCGCGCACTGGGTGGTGCACCGGTGGAAAGAAACAGATCCGAACCGTGACGGCTCGCCAGCAGTTTGAGCAGTGCGTCGATTTCCATGGCAAGAAACACCCGTGAAGCTTTCAATGAATCGCAAGGCCCGTCGTCGTGACGCAACGGGCCTTACAGCGTCTACCGCACTAGGATAGTAGACGCCGCCTCACCGACCGATGCTCAGGATTGATGTGATGAACGCTGTACCGAACACCAACGACGCCCAGGCATTGATTGCCCGAACCGACTGGAGCCGCAGCCCGCTGGGCGCCTCCGGCACCTGGCCACAGAGCTTGCGCACCGCGGTGGACATCGTGATTCACTCGCCGATGCCGATGCTGCTGTTGTGGGGTCCGCAATTGACCCAGATCTACAACAACGGCTTTGCGCTGCTGGCCGGCAGCAAGCATCCGCACGCTTTCGGACAGCCGGCACATCAGATATGGCCGGAACTTCGAGACTTTACCGACCCGATTTACAGCGCAGTCCTACAAGGCCAGGTGCGAACCTACAGCGAACGTCGCTTCACCCTGCAACGGGACGGCCAGGATTCCGACTTCTGGCTGGATTTGACCTACAGCCCGATCCGCGATGAAAGCGCGCAAGTGGCTGGCATTCTGGTCACCGCCATCGAAACCAACGAACGCCGACGCATCGCCCTGGAACTGCAGCAACGTTCCGAAGACAGCCTCAAGGCCCAGCGTCAAAGCGAAGAGCGCCTGCAACTGGCGCTGGCGGCCACCGATGCGGTCGGCACCTGGGATTGGGACATCGGCGAAGACCGCTTCATCGCCGATGCGCATTTCGCCCAGTTGCACGGTGTCGATCCGGCCCTGGCCGGTCAGTTGCCGATCAGCGAGTACCTGCACGGCGTGCACCCCGAAGACCGCGCAATGATCGCCCGCAGTATCAAGCATTGCATTACCCACGGCACCGAATACGCCGAGGAATATCGCCTGCTGCAAGCCAATGGGGAACTGCGCTGGGTGTTCGCGCGAGGGCGCTGCTACAAGGATCATCATGGCCGGCCGATGCGTTTTCTCGGCGCCGCCCTGGACCTGACCGAGCGCAAGCACACCGAACAGGCACTGCGGCAAAGCCAGACCGAGCTGCAACTGATCATCAACGCCATGCCGATCCTGATCAGCTATGTCGACCACGAAGAATGCTTTCGCCTGAACAACGCCGCGTACCTTGACTGGTACGGGCTCACGCCACAGGAGCTGTACGGTCGCACGATCCGCGAAGTGATCGGCGAAGAGGCTTATTTCCTGCGGGCACCGTACATCGCTGAAGCCCTCGCCGGTCGGCCCTGCTCGTTCAGCCTGTACACGCCACACCGCGACGGCAGCCAGCGGCATGCCTTGATGAATTACCTGCCGCGCCACGGTGCGGACGGTGCGGTGAACGGTTTCTACATCTTCGTGATCGACGAGACCGAACGCAAAAAGACCGAAGAAGCCCTGCGCAACCTCAACGAAACCCTTGAGGAACGTGTGAGCGCGCGCACCGAGCAACTGGCCCAGGCCAACCAGCGTTTGCAGAACGAGATGTTCGAACGCGAACGCGCCGAAGACGCCCTGCGTCACGCACAGAAAATGGAAGCGGTCGGCCAGCTCACCGGCGGCATCGCCCACGACTTCAACAACATGCTGACCGGCATCATCGGCAGCCTCGACCTGATGCAGCGCTACATCGCCAATGGCCGCGCCGATGAGATCGGCCGTTTCACCGACGCGGCGGTGTCCTCGGCCAACCGCGCAGCCGCGCTGACTCACCGCCTGCTGGCGTTCTCCCGACGTCAGTCGCTGGATCGCAAGACCATCGACGTCAATGAACTGATCCACTCGCTGGAAGACCTGATCCGCCGCACCAAGGGTGATCCGATCGAGCTCAAGTTGCGCCTCGCCGACAATGTCTGGTCCGTCAGTACGGATGTCAGCCAACTGGAAAACGCCCTGCTCAACCTGGTGATCAACGCCCGCGACGCCATGCCCGACGGCGGCGAGCTGTTGATCGAAACCGCCAACGTCAACCTCGACGGCAACGACATCACCACCCTCGAACCGGTCAAGGCCGGGGACTACTTGATGCTCGCGGTGAGCGACAACGGCACCGGCATGACGCCTTCGGTGCGCTCCAAGGCGTTCGATCCGTTCTTTACGACCAAACCCATCGGGCAAGGCACCGGGCTCGGGTTATCGATGATTTATGGCTTTGCCCAGCAATCGGGTGGACACGTCAGCCTCGACAGCCTGCCTGGCCAGGGTACCTGCGTGCGGCTGTACTTGCCGCGCCTCCACGCGCCGGAACCTGAGCAGCCATTGGCGGAAACGGTCAGCGAGACACCCACCCCCGCGACCGGCGAAAACGTGGTGGTGGTCGAGGACGATCCGGCGGTGCGCATGCTGGTCATGGATCTGCTCAAGGAGCTGGGTTATCGCGCCCATGAGGCCGAAGACGCCAAGAGTGCCCTGCCGCTGCTGGAGTCGGACATGCGGATTGACCTGCTGGTGACCGACGTCGGCCTGCCGGGCATGAACGGCCGGCAAATGGCTGAGATCGCCCGCCAGCATCGTCCGGGGCTCAAAGTATTGTTCATGACCGGTTACGCGCAGAAAGCCGCCGAACGCCAGGGCTTTCTGGAAGATGGCATGGACATGGTCGCCAAGCCGTTTTCCATCGAACAGCTGGCCGGCAAGATCCGCACGATGATCAGCCAAAATCCGTGACTTGAGGCATAATCCGCGCCCCGCCGTCACCCCGCTACAGGTATTGCACGATGAAAGCCCAAGCCCGCCATATTCTGGTGAAGACCGCCGAAGAGGCTGAAAAACTCAAACAACGCATCGCCAATGGTGAAGCGTTCGATGTGCTGGCGAAGAAGTTTTCTACCTGCCCGTCCGGCAAGCGCGGTGGTGATCTGGGTGAAGTGCGGCCGGGGCAGATGGTCGGTGCGATCGATGCGGTGATCTTCAAAAGGCCGCTGCGCACGGTGCACGGGCCGATCAAGAGCAAATTCGGGTATCACCTGGTGCAGGTGTTTTACCGCGATTGATCCAGTGCCCTGAAGGCGCGGCTTTCGGCAGCGCCTTCAGGAATCGGCATCAATCCCTGGGGATCAGCGCCCCAGGCACTTGAATGACCTGACTGGCCAAACGATGTCCCGCCTCCGCCGCCTGCGCAGGACTTGCGCCCGACAAGCGACTCGCCAGATACGCCGCACTGAACGAATCCCCCGCCGCCGTAGTGTCCACCACCTTTTCGACCTTCTGCGCCGGGACTTCAAACGCTTCCCCGTCGCAACGGATCAGACAGGCTTCAGCGCCGCGCTTGAGCACCACTTCCGGCGTGCCAATCTGCGCGTACGCGTCAAACACCGCGTCACAGTCCTCGAAATGGAACAGCGCCTGCTCGTCGTCCACCGTCAGCAATGCCAGATCGACATGGGGCAACACGCTGCGATACGCCGTCCGCGCCTCCTCCACCGATGCCCACAAACGCGGCCGATAGTTGTTGTCGAAGACGATTCGCGCATCACGCTGACGGGCTTCGATCAAGGTTTGAATCAGCTTTTCCCGACCCTGTGCGCCGAGTACCGCCAGCGTGATACCGCTGAAATACAACACGTCATAATCCGGCAGCGCCGCCAGAATCGGCGCAGCCGCCGGCGTGGTGAAGCAGTCGCGAACGGCGGCTTCGTTGCGCCAGTAAAGGAAGCGGCGCTCCCCGGCAGCGTCGGTCTGGATGCAATACAGGCCCGGCAGGCGACCGGGCAAACGCTGAACCAGATCCAAGCCAATGTTTTCATCGGCCCAACTGCGGCACATCGCATCACTGAAGCTGTCGTCACCCAGCGCCGTGACGTAATCGACCTGCGCCTTGTCGCCCATGGCGCGGGACAGATACACCGCCGTGTTCAGCGTGTCCCCGCCAAAGCTCTGTTGCAGGCTGCCATCGGCACGTTGCTGGAGTTCGATCATGCATTCGCCGATCAGGGCGATGCGCGGGGTGTTCGGACCCAACGGACTGAGCGTGTTCATCAGAAACAGGTTTCCATGGTTTCGATCACCGACAGCTGCTCGTCCACCAGCAGCCCTACGCGCCACTTGTCGAAGGTCAGGCACGGGTGCGAAGTGCCAAAGGAAATGATGTCGCCGACGCGCAATTCCACGCCGGGCGCCACGGTCATGAACGCGTGCTGGTCCATCACTGCCGTCACCTTGCAGGCGCCGACATCGTCGCCCACCGCTGGCAGCACACCGGCCTTGTAACGCAGCAAGGGCACCGGCATCCCGGCATCGAACGCCACGTCACGCTTGCCCAGGGCAATCACGGCAAAGCCAGGCTCGGGCATCGACTGCACGTGGGCCCAGACTTCCAGCGCCGGACGCAGCCCTTCGTGCAGGTCACTGCGACGATCGAGCACGCAGCACTGCGCCTCTTTATAAATGCCATGGTCGTGGGCCACGTAACTGCCGGGACGCAACACGCTGAGGAAACGCCCGCCAGCGTTCTGCGCCTCGAACGATTCGGCGATCAGGTCGTACCAGGCCGAACCCGACGCGGTGATGATCGGCTTGGCGATGGCGAATGCTCCGCTGTCCTGCAACTGCACCGCCAGGCGCACCAGCGAAGCCGCGAATTCACGGATGCCGCTGACGGCGTGATCGCCATGGATCACGCCTTCGTAACCTTCGATGCCGGTCAGGGCCAGCGCCGGTTGTGCAGCAATGGCCTTGGCCAGTTCGATGACTTCCTGCTCGCTGCGGCAACCGCAACGGCCACCGACCACGCCGTACTCGATCATCACGTTCAGCCGCACGCCACGCGACGCGAAGAAAGCGCCCAGATCGGCGACGTTGTCCCGGTGGTCGACCATGCAATAGAAATCGAAGCCCGAATCGGCCGCCAACAGATCGGCAATCAACGCCATGTTCGGCGTACCGACCAATTGGTTGGCCATCAGCACCCGGCGCACGCCGTGGGCGTATGCGGCGCGGGTCTGGGTGGCGCTGGCCAGGGTGATGCCCCACGCGCCGGCGTCGAGCTGACGACGAAACAACGCCGGGGTCATGCTGGTCTTGCCGTGGGGCGCGAGTTCGGCGCCGCTGTCGCTGACGAATTTCTGCATCCAGCGGATGTTGTGCTCCAGCGCTTCGCGGTGCAGCACCAGCGCCGGCAGGCTGATGTCACGCACCAGTTGCGCGCCGAGGGCGGCGTCGCCCTTTTCCACGGCAGCAGTGTTGTTGGCAGTCGTCATGGTCGAACTCCTCACAGTCGCGCCCGCAGGCAAGCGCGGTTATTCGTTGATTCGCCGGGCGAGGCTGTTGGCGCTCTCGATCAAGACCCGGCGATAGTCGTTGTAATTGTTCTTGGCATCGGCGCGCGGCGCGACGATGCACAGGGTGCAGATGGCCACGCCATTCGGGTCTTTGACCGGGGCGGCGAAGCAGTGGGTGAAGGTGTCGGCGACACTGTCGAAGGAGAAGAAACCGTCGATGCCGGCCTGACGGATTTCCGCCAGAAACGTCTCCATCGGCAGGCGTTCGCCATCCGGCAGGATGAAGTCGTCGGGGTCGATCAAATCGCTGATCTGCTGGTCACTCAAGTGCGCCAGCAGCAGGCGTCCCGAGGCGGTCCACGGGATTGGCGCGTTTTCGCCAATATCGGAAGAAATGCGGAAATGCCGCTCGCCTTCCTTCATCAGTGCCACCGTGTATTTGCGCCCGTTAAGCAGGCACATCTGCGCGGTTTCCCGGGTCTGGCTGACGATCTCCTGCAACGCGTGATCGGCCTCGCGACTGAGGTCGAAATGTCGCAAATGCGCCTGCCCGAGGAAGTACAGCTGACGACCGAGATAGACGTGACCATCCTTGCCCACCGGCTCCAGGATCCGCCGCTCGAGCAATGACGCCACCAGTTCGTAGACCGTGGATTTCGGGCTGCCGATGCCGTTGGCGATGTCGTTCGGGCGCAGTGGCTGGCCGATTTCCTTGAGGAAATCGAGGATATCGAACGCCCGGTCCAGACCGCGTGCCCGGCGCTTGATGGTGTCTTCGGTCATTTCTGTGGTTCCCATTCAAAGTGCCGGGAGTTTATCGCGAAAGATCGTTCCCATGCTCCGCGTGGGAATGCAGCCAGGGACGCTCTGCGTCCTTTGGAACGCGGAGCGTTCCTTGAGGCATTCCCACGCAGAGCGTGGGAACGATCCGCGTGCTGATCAGGCCTTTTTCTTGTACGCAATGCAGTCGATCTCGACCTTGCAGTCGACCATCATGCTCGCCTGCACACAGGCCCGGGCCGGTGCGTGTTCGGGCTTGAAGTACTCGCCGAAGACCTTGTTGAAACTGCTGAAATCCCGCGGATCGTCCAGCCACACGCCGGCACGTACCACGTCTTCCAGGCCATAACCGGCCTCTTCGAGAATCGCGATCAGGTTTTTCATGGTCTGGTGCGTCTGCTCGACGATGCCGCCCACAATGATCTCGCCATCCACCGCCGGCACCTGCCCGGAAACATGCAGCCAGCCATCGGCTTCAACGGCGCGGGCGAATGGACGCGGCTGGCCGCCAGCGGCGGTGCTGCCGGTGCCGTAACGAGTAATGCTCATGGGTGTTTCTCCTGATTGAAAAAGTGAAAAGTCAGAACCGCGTGCTTTTGAGAAATTCCGCCAGCCGCGGCGATTGAGGACGCTCGAACAGTTCCTTGGGAGGCCCCTGCTCTTCGATGCGCCCCTGATTCATGAAAACGATCTTGTCCGATACCTCGAAGGCAAAACGCATTTCGTGGGTCACCAGCAACATGGTCATACCGTCCTCGGCCAGGCCTTTGATCACGTTCAGCACTTCGCCGACCAGCTCCGGATCGAGGGCCGAGGTGACTTCGTCGAACAGCATCAGGCTCGGGTTCATCGCAATCGCCCGGGCAATCGCCACGCGCTGCTGCTGACCGCCGGACAACTGGCCGGGAAAATGATTGCGCCGTTCCAGCAGACCGACCCGCTCCAGCCATTTTTCGGCCAGGGCCACGGCTTCGTCCTTGTGCATCTTTTTTACTTTCAGCAGGCCGAGCGTGACGTTCTGCAACGCGGTGAGATGCGGGAACAGATTGAATTGCTGGAACGCCATGCCGGTCATCGCCCGATGACGGGCAATGACTTTTTCCGGGTGGCGCACGCGTTTGCCGTTGAGTTCGTCATAGCCGATGGATTCGCCGTCGAGCAGGATCTGCCCGCGCTGGAATTCCTCCAGCATGTTCACGCAGCGCAACAGCGTGGTCTTGCCCGAGCCACTGGAGCCGATCAGCGTCACCACGTTGCCGCGCTGCATGCTCAGGTCGACGCCCTTGAGCACTTCGACCGCGCCGTACTGTTTGTGCAGGCCACGGATGTCCAGCAGGGGCTGAGCGTTCTGGAGGTTGGAAACTTGAGCTTGAGTCATGGCAGGGCCACCCGCTTTTCAATGTGCCGGCCGAGTAATTCGATGCCGTAGTTGATGACGAAGAACAGAAAACCGGCGAACAGGTAAAACTCCAGGGTCATGAACGTCCGGGCGATGATCTGCTGAGTGCTGAGCAACAGCTCGGCCACGCCGATCACCGACAGCAAGGTCGAGGCCTTGACGATTTCCGTGGACGAGTTGACCCAGGTCGGCAGGATCTGCCGCAGCGCCTGAGGCAACAGCACGTAGCCGAGGGATTGATAGAACGTCAGGCCGATGGCCTTGCCGGCTTCCATCTGCCCGCGTGGCAACGCCTGCAACGCACCGCGCACGATCTCGGCTACGTGGGAGCCGCAAAACAGCGTCAGCCCGAGGGCGCCGGCCTGAAAGGCACTGATCTGCCAACCGAGCGCCGGTGCCATGTAGAAGCAGGCCAACACCAGCACGAACACCGGCGTGCCGCGAATCAGATCGACATAAAAGCGGAACGGCGCGCGCATCCAGAACTTGCCGTAAGTCAGCACCAGCCCGGCAAACACACCGATCACCGTGCCGAACAGAATCGCCAGCGCCGACACCTGCACGCTGGTCAGAAAGCCTTGCCACAAGGCTTCGCGGGCAATCCACAACTCATGCAACCAACTGGGGGATTGGTACATCGCAGCCTCCTATCGGCGGATCGCCAGACGCTGCTCGAGGTAACGCAGCAGCATGGCAATGAGGTAACAGGCCGCGACATACAACACCGTGGTTACCAGCCAGGTTTCGATCACCCGGTAGCTCTCGACGTTGATCTTGCGCGCGTAATAGGTCAGCTCCGGCACCGCGATCGCGGCGGCCAGCGAGGTGTCCTTGAACAGCGAAATGAAGTTGTTCGACAGCGCCGGCAGCACGTTGCGCAACATCACCGGCACGGTGACGTAGGCTTTCACCTGCCACTCGCCCAGACCGATGGCCAGCCCGGCTTCGCGCTGGCCTTTGGGGATGCTCAACAAACCGCCGCGGAACACTTCGGTCAGGTACGCCCCGGCATACAGCGACAGCGTGATGATGAACGACGGGATCTTGTCCAGCCGGATCCCCAGGCTCGGCAACGCAAAGTAGATCAACAGAATCAACACCAGAATCGGCGTGTTACGGATCACCGTCACATACACCGATGCCAGCACCCGCAAGGCGCGATGCCTGGACAGCAAGGCAAACGCCATCAGCAGGCCGATCACGCAGCCGATGGCGATCGACACCAGCGCCAGTTCGAGGCCCAGACCGAGCCCCGCCAGCAAGGTGTCGAAATCGCGCCACACGGCAGCAAAGTTCAACTGATAGTTCATGGTCGGCAGTACCTTGAGCGGGGCGCATCAGAGCGCCCCACTCTCACGGGATCATTTGAATTCGACAGGGAAACCGATGGCAGGCGATGGCAGATCGACGCCGAACCATTGCTTGAACGAGGCGGCATAAGTCGGGAACTCGACGCCGGTCATGGCTTCATGCAGCGCGGTATTGACGAAGTTCAGCCAGTCCTGATCGCCACGTTTGACGGCGCAGGCGTAGGTCTGCGGACTCCAGGCGTAAGTCGGGCTGCGGTAGCGGCCAGGGTTCTGCACCATCAGGTATTTGACCGAAGACTGGTCGGTGGCAGCGGCATCGGCGCGACCGGAGTTCACGGCCTGGTACATCAGATCGACGCTGTCGTACTGATCGACCTTGGCCTTGGGCAGCGCCTGATGCACCAATTCCTCGGCATACACGTTCTGCAATACGGCTACGGTCACGCCATCGCCCCCGGCCTGCAGGTCTTCGATTTCCTTGTACTTGCTGTTGTTCGGCAGCAGCAGGCCGACGCCTTCGCGGTAGTACGGCAGAGTGAATGCCACTTGCTGCGCACGGCTGGCGGTGACAGTGATGAACTGACAGCTCATGTCGACCTTGTCGGTCAGCAGGTTGGGAATCCGCGCATCGGACGACTGCACCACGAACTCGACCTTGCTCGGGTCATTGAACAGCCCTTTTGCCACCATCCGCGCGATGTCGATATCAAAGCCCTGCAACTTGCCGTCCGCGCCCTGGAAGTGCCACGGCGCGTTGGTACTGCCGGTGCCCACAATCAGTTTTCCACGGGCCAGGACGCTGTCGAGCTTGCTGTCGGCCGCTTCGGCCATACCCATGACAGCGGAAGAAGCCGCGAGAACAAAAACACACGCTTTGAACAAGGAAGGTCGGCGATGCAT
Source organism: Pseudomonas sp. IT-P2 (assembly GCF_949767575.1). Taxonomy (NCBI): domain Bacteria; kingdom Pseudomonadati; phylum Pseudomonadota; class Gammaproteobacteria; order Pseudomonadales; family Pseudomonadaceae; genus Pseudomonas; species Pseudomonas sp. IT-P2. The sequence continues at coordinate 881,437 of NZ_CATKQA010000011.1, forward strand.
GGCAAGCACTCCAGAGGATTGTTTATTCCGCTATACCGGAACACGGTTTGTTACTACGGAATAGACAGCAGAAAGTGTGCCACAGGATTCGCGGGGAATCTGCACCCGTTTGAAAATTCACAGGAATCAAAGAGATACGTAAAACGGAAAAATAGAGAAACAGCGAGAGCGCGGAGCGTGCGCTACCGTTGGCTACAACAATGCGGGTAACAGGTTCCCAGTCGGTGCACGGGTGATCGATTCAGGGGCAGCGTTTATCTCCGAGAACCTAGCTCAAAGGTCGTCTATCGAAACTTTTATGGTCGGATCATTTTCCCGCTCCTTGCAGAGAGCTATCAGCTCCAGATCCTCAAGGCGATTCATAAGTGCCTCATCGATTCGTACTACGGAAACTGCTTTCAAACCTGCATCGCTGCCCATCAGGAGCTCCTATGATAAATGCCTGAAAACGATACCAGCTGCCTTGCCTCCGCGGATCTGAGTCTTCTGAGGGAATGCTCTTGCATCAAAGTAGGACGAAATCATCCTTTGCAGGACCTACCTGTAATTTCTGACAGTAGACCGCCGTTTTGCCCTGCTTTAACGTCAAAGGCCTTCCATATTCATTGTTCAGGAGGCTCCGATGACGACACCGACTCGATATTCAGCGTTGCCCCCGACGTACCGGAAAGTCTTGAAAGCCAGGCGCCTTGTTGTCCTGTATTTCTTCAACGAGCACTGCGGTGCCTGCGTGTCTTCCGGCCCCGTTTTTCTCGAGATCGCCAAGCCCTTTCGGCCCTGGATGGATATCTTCATGCTCGATACCGCACAGTCGTGTCGGCATCCGGATGTCAAGGGCACACCGACGGTGCTGTTCTACAAGGAAGGGGTTCTGGTCAAAATACTGAAAGGCATCGGTACAGAGGAATCCCTGCGTCACAACTTCACCCAACACCTCGGCAAAACCAGGCACTGCGCTGCACCACGCAAACCGAGCCATGACCTGAACTGGCTGCATCACACCCTCCGCACCCTCTGCACCGTCCACCGCGCAAAACGGTGGAACCTTTCCTGAAAGTGCCATCCAAGCGCCATCAGGCAGTTGCACCTTCGCTGCTATTGATCTGTAACAACTAGCCTCGAGACCGGATTGGACAAGCTCCCATCCGGCTGCTTTTCTTTATTTCTCAGAAAGAGAAGAGTGCTGCCGGCCCTCGGGTCGCAGCCTTGCTACGTCCCAGGAGGGGTCAATGTCCTTTAAAGTCATGATGGTTTTCGGCACCCGCCCGGAGGCCATCAAAATGGCTCCGCTGGCCCGGATTCTGCGTCAGGGGCCCGACATCACACTCAACATCTGCTCCACCGGTCAACATCGCGAGATGCTCACTCAGGTGCTGGACGCGTTCGAACTGACGGTCGACGAAGACCTGCAAGTCATGACCCAAGGCCAGACCCTGAACGGTCTGTCGCAACATCTGCTCGCCCAGCTCGATCAGGCCTACGAGCGGGTCAAACCGGACATCGTGCTGGTCCACGGCGACACCACTACCAGCTTCATCGCCGCCCTCGCCGCCTTCAATCGTCAGCTGCCCATCGGTCACGTCGAAGCCGGTCTGCGTACCGGCAATCTGCGCGCGCCCTGGCCCGAGGAAGCGAATCGGCGCCTGACCGGCGTGATAACCGACCTGCATTTCCCGCCGACCTCCAAATCCGCTGCCAATCTGCTACGCGAAGGCGTACCCGAAGACAACATTGAAATCACCGGTAACACCGTGATCGACGCCTTGCTGTGGATGCGCAAGCACCAGCAGGACATCGATTGGCATCCGCCCGCCGATTCGCCTCTGGCGGCAATTGATGACCAGCGCCGGATGATTCTGGTGACCAGCCATCGACGGGAAAATCTCGGCGACGGTTTCCGCAATATCTGCCAGGCCCTGGCCGAACTGGCCGGGCAATACCCGGACGTGCAATTTGTCTATCCGGTGCACCTCAATCCGCTGGTGCAGGAGGTGGTGTACGGCATGCTGGCCGACAAACCGAACATCTATCTGGTGCCACCGCAGGACTATCCGAACTTCGTTTGGCTGATGGGCCGCGCGCACTTCATCCTGACCGACTCCGGCGGCGTCCAGGAGGAAGCCCCGGCAATCGGCAAACCGCTGCTGGTACTGCGCGATGTCACTGAACGGCCTTCCGTGCTCGAGAGCGGCACGATGTTGCTGGTGGGCACCGACAAGGCGCGCATCATCAAGGAAGCCCGGCTACTGCTGGACGACCCGGACACCTACACCCGCATGAGCCGCGTTCACTTCCCGTATGGCGACGGTCACGCCAGCGAACTGATCGCCACCCGCCTCCACGCCTGGCTGAGCGCACACTCGGCGGTGGGTAAAGGGGTATGAGTCTGGGTTGGGTCGATTTCTTCGCGTATGTGCTGTTCGGTCTCAAATATGTGGCGATTGCCCTCGCCCTGCTGATGTTCATCCTCGGCCTCGATGACCTGTTCATCGACCTCGTGTACTGGAGCCGCAAGTTCATCCGGCGCTGGCGGATCTACGAAAAATTCAAGCGCGCCGACGAGGAGCGCCTGTATTCGATTCCCGAGAAGCCGCTGGCAATCATGGTGCCAGCGTGGAACGAAGTCGGCGTGGTCGGCGAAATGGCGCGTCTGGCCGCCTCGACCATCGACTACGAGAACTATCAGATTTTCGTCGGCACCTACCCCAACGATGCCGACACCCAGGCCGATGTCGACGCGGTGTGCCAGCACTACCCCAACGTGCACAAAGTGGTGTGCGCCCGACCCGGCCCGACCAGCAAGGCCGACTGCCTGAACAACATCATCGACGCGATCCTGCGCTTCGAGAGCGAGGCGAAAATCCAGTTCGCCGGGTTCATCCTGCACGACGCCGAAGACGTGATTTCGCCGATGGAATTGCGCCTCTACAACTATCTGTTGCCGAACAAGGACCTGATCCAGATTCCGGTCTACCCCTACGCGCCGGAGTGGAAAGGCTTCACCGCCGGGCACTACGTCGATGAGTTCGCGGAAAACCACGGCAAAGACGTCATTGTTCGCGAAGCCCTCACCGGTCAAGTGCCCAGCGCCGGCGTCGGCACCTGCTTCAGCCGCAAGGCCATCAGCGCCCTGCTGGAAGACGGCGATGGCATTGCCTTCGATGTGCAAAGTCTCACCGAAGACTACGACATCGGTTTCCGCCTCAAGCAGAAAGGCATGAAATGCATCTTCGCCCGTTATTCGGTCAGCGATCCGAAACTGGCGCTGGAGCAACCCTGGGTGTTCGGGATGAACCGCGAGTTCTCTCAGGTGATCTGCGTGCGCGAGCACTTTCCCCGCGACCTTCAACATGCGATCCGGCAGAAATCGCGGTGGATTGTCGGCATCGTTTTCCAGGGCACCCAGAACCTCGGCTGGAGCCGCAAGGGTCTGCTCAATTATTTCCTGTGGCGCGACCGTCGCGGGCTGATCGCCTACCTGCTGAGCTTTTTGGTGAACCTGCTGTTCCTGGTACTGCTGTCGATGTGGGCGGTCACGATCATTTCCCCGGACTCGTGGCGTTATCCATCGATTCTCGCCGACAGTTCGCTGCTCTCGGTGCTGCTGTGGCTCAACGGCCTGATGCTGCTCAACCGCCTGTTCCAGCGCGGCTGGTTTGTCACTCGTTACTACGGATTGGTTGAAGGTCTGCTGTCAGCGCCGCGCATGATGTGGAGCAACTTCGTCAATTTCTTCGCCAACCTGCGCGCCCTGCGTCAGGTGATGGAAATGGGCGATTCTCGACGCGTGGCCTGGGACAAAACCACTCACGAATTCCCGGCGCTGACCAAGGCCCAGCGCACTCCACTTGGCCATCGGCTGGTGGAAAAAGGCCTGCTTACCGAAGAGCAACTGGAAGCGGCGATCACCAGCCCGGTACGCCGGCGCCTCGGGCGCGAACTGCTTTTGCGTGAATACATCAACAGCACCCAACTTGTGCAAACCCTGGCCGAACAGCTTGATCTGGAATGGGCGCCACTCAATCCGTTCAAGCTCGACAAACGCCTGATCGATGCCGTACCGCGCCGGGTCGCTTCCCACTACGGCATTTTGCCGGTGGCCGAAGAAGGCGACACCCTGATTCTGGCCTCCGAAGGCCCGGTCAGCCAGGTCTCGCTGGGCGCCATCAGCCGTCAATTGAAACGCCCGGTGCGCAGCCGTCTCGCACCACAGGGCCGCGTCACATTGGGGATTCGCTACTGGTACGCCAGCCCCCGCCAGAATGAGGAAGTGCGTCATATGCTCGAAGTGCTTGAGCGCCATCAGGACGATGAGGCCCTGCTGGAACGGGTCAGTCGCCATCAAGTGCTGCTCGGCAATCTGTTGCAGGTGCGCGGCATGGTGCCGCCCACCCTGTTCAATCAGGCGCTGATCGACTTCGATGCCGAGAAGATGTCACTCGGTGAACACCTGATTTCTCGGGGCATGATTACCCAGAAAGTACTGGAACAGGCGCTGGCTGATCAGACCAGCGAACAGCAAGCTGCCTACCGCATTGTCCGGGAGGTCGCATGAAGCCTGTGCATCGTCAAACCTTGCTGATGGGCAGCCTGCTGCTGGGCCTGAGCACCACGTATCCGCTGCAAGCGGCACCGCTGAGCGACTTTGAACAGTTCCGCAGCTATCCCTACATGGACCGCAGCTATCGCGAGGCGAAAAAGGGTAACTGGAAAGAAGTCGAACGCCTGATGCGCCACTTGCTGGAAAAGGTCCCGAAAAATGACGAGGCCCGGGCACTGTTGGTGGAGTCCCTGGCCATACAACGTCGTTACAAGGAAGCACTGCAAGCGTTGCCGGACAACAGCGAAGCGCTGCTCGACCTGCGCCTGACCTGGATCGAACAGGATCCTCCGACCAGCACGCAAGTGGAAAGCTGGATGGCCACCAGCAACCTGAATGACCGTGTGCGTCTTTGGCAGGCCTACAGCCTGAGCCTGGCCAAGTTCGGCGGCGCGGCCAAGGCCCACGACTGGCTGGCGCAACTGGCGCCCAAGGGCGATGACAATATCCTGCGTCTGGCCCGCGCCAACTGGTCGGAGCAACTGCGCGACTGGAGCGGCACCATCGACCAACTGGCACCGCTGGCCGCACGCAAACAACTGGACGCCGAAGGCTGGCAACGTCTGGCCAATGCCTACGTGCAACGCCTCGATGAAAAGCCGCTGCAGCAACTGCTGCAACAGGCGCCGAGTCCCGAAGCCGCGCGCAACATTCGCCTGGCAATGGTCGATCGCGCCATCGCCATGGGTCACGAGCAACAGGCCCAGCGCTGGATGCAGTCGCTGCCGGCCAGCGACCTCGCCGATCCGGCGCAACGACAGCGTCTGTGGGAACTGGCACGCAAGACCGAAGACGTGCCCACCGTGCAGCGTCTGAGCAACGATCTGCAACGTCCTTGCCTGGAAACCGCCGAATGGCTGTCGCGGCAGGATCCGGAAGCGGCGCTCAAGCAACTGCGCAATTGCACGCCAACGGACGACCCACAAACCTGGCTGGTACTCGCCCAGCGCCTGCAAGCCACGGATCTGTTGCAAAGCACCCGTCTGCCGGAGCCTTGGGACAGCCGTCGGCAAACGCAGGTGCTCGACATCTGGCAGGAGCAAGGTCGCAGCGCCGAGGTCAACGCGTGGCTGGCCGGTCAGCAACAGACGCCCGATATCGTCAAGCGCCGAGCCGAACTGACACAGCGCATGGGGCGAATGATCGAAGCGCAAACCCTGTGGGAACTGCATTACCGGCAAACCGACAATCTGTCCTCGCTGAATCAGGCCACCTATCTGGCAGTGAATGCGGGTGATCGCGCGCATGCCCAACAGTTGCTGGAATCCGCGTTCGATCGTCATGGCGGGCGTTTGCCGGCGACGGCGTTGCAGCGTCTGGCCGGTTTGTATGCCGCAGCGCCCTCCACGACTCCGGAGCAACAGCGACGCATGGCGCTCCTGCTCAACCGGGTGGACGGTGCCACGCGCGGCCAACTGCTCGCGCAACTCGCGGAGACCGGCCAGTGCGACGCCGTGCAGCATGCCATCGGCAGCCACCCGCAAGCGGCTGGCGATTACCGCGCGCTCGGTCGCTGCGCCATGCCTGATCGCCCGGGTGAGGCCGTCGTCTATTACCAGCAGGCTGAAAAACTCGGTGATCGCGGCAGTCGTCTGCCGCTGGCCTATGCCCTGGAAGCGGCCGGTGATTCTGCCGGTGCGCTGGCCATCTGGCGCAGCTTCCCGACCGCCGAACTCAGCGACAACGCGCGTCTGACAGCCAGTCGCAGCGCACTGAATGTCGGCGACAGCCAGACCGCAGAAACCTACTGGCAACAAAGCACCACTCGCGGCGCCAATGAGTGGGCCCTCGGCGCAGCCATCGCCGACGCACGGGGTGATCACGCCCAGGCACTGCAACGTCAGCGGCAGGCCCTGCAACAGGCTCCGGATGCCGGCCACTTCTACGCCGCATCGGTCACAGCGCAAAAGGCCGGGGACTTGCCGCAAAGCACTGCATGGCTGGCCGAAGCGGTACGCCACGAGCCGAACAACCCGCGTTATCGCGCCGACTACGGCATGCGTCTGGCCGGTGCCGAAACCCGCGAAGAGCGCGCCACGGCGATTCCGTATCTGCAACAGGCGACCCGGGATTTCCCCGAGGATTACCGCCTCGGCGAAACCCTGGCCTGGCGCTACGACGAAGTGGAAGACAGCGCCTCCGCACGCAAGGAACTGCGCCGGGTGATCGATCTGGAGCAGAACCCGGTGGCGGCGGATGACGAAGACGGCAGCATGGAGGCCCGCCGTTATCGCCAGCGCCGCGCCCATGAAACCTTGTCCCGGCGTGACAGCCGGACGATTGCCAGCACCTGGTCGCCGGCCGGGATCTCGACCAATGACTTCGTGCGCCCGGACGACAGCAAAGGTTCACGCCGTCGCTCGGATTCGCAGAATGTGCAACTGGCAATGTGGGACCACGCCCTGGGCGAAGAACCAAGCCGCGCCGGCAGCACGCTGTCGGTGTACGGACGTGTCTTGCTGGGCGGACAAGGTCGCTCCAGTTACGCCGAGTCCCTCGCCGCCGGTGTCGGCCTGCGCTACAAACCGTGGGGCACACAGAACATCAACTTCTACGGCGAGATCTACAAGCAGAGCCAGTTCGACGATGACGACAGTCACAGCCTGAGCCTCGGCCAGATGCTGGTGCCGGAAAAGCTGTTCGATCAGGTCAACGATCACCGCAAGGACGGCCACACCACCACCGACTACCTGCTGCGCGCCACCGCCTCATTCCTCGATCAGGGCAAGTACCGCAACGACTGGCGTGTCGACGAAAACGAATGGGACGAGCGTTTTCTCTACCTTGATGCTGCGTGGTGGACCAAGGCCGGCGATCACCAGTGGCTGTCGCGATTCCAGCAAGGTCATGCCTGGAAACTGCCGTTCAGCGGCGCCCAGACGATCATGCCTTACGGCTTCCTCGAATTTGCCAGCCAGGACCCGAGCAACGACTGGCGCCAGGACCTGCGCACCGGTGTCGGTCTGCGCTGGCAATGGTGGTACGACGAGGATCGCTACAACGCCTACCGTTCGAAACTGACGATTCGCACCGAATATCAACAGTCGCTGGGCGGCAATCTGTATGAAGGCGGCAACGGTGTGCTGCTGGGCGTGGAGTGGAATTTCTGATGGCTCGATGGATGCTGTGTTTGTGTTTGCTGATGAGCGCCACCGTCGCGAAGGCCGATGAGCGGCTGTTCTATCAGCCGCTGAATGTCGATGCCGGCCTGACGCAGGCGCAGTGGCAGAAGGTCTGGCAAGACACCGCGAAACAAGGCACGCGAACCGTGATCGTGCAGTGGACAGCCTATGGCGACTCGGACTTCGGCGGTGCCAATGGCTGGCTCGCCAACAGCCTGAAACTCGCTCAACGACAAGGTCTGCAACTGGTGCTCGGCCTGGCGATGGACCCGGCTTACTACAAGCGCATCGATGAACTGGACAGCGCCGGCCTCGGCGCCTACTGGCAGGCGCAACTGGGCCAGTCGCTCGCCCAGCAGCAGAAGCTGCGGCAGGACTGGAAGCTGCCGGTCAGCGGCTGGTATCTGCCGCTGGAACTGGATGACCTGCACTTTCTGGCGGCAGATCGACGGGCCACGCTTCAGCGTCAGTTGAAGGATTTCGCCACGAAGCTGGATGCGCCGCTGCATGTCAGCGCCTTCAGTGCCGGCAAGCTGGCTCCGGCGGTCAACGGCCAATGGCTGGGCGAATTGACGGCGGCGGGTGCGCAGGTCTGGTGGCAGGACGGCGCGGGCACCGGTCGTTTGCCACCGATGGTGCGCAATGGTTATGCCAGTGCACTGCCCTGCTCCGTGGGGATCGTGCGCGAAGCCTTCCGGCAGGTCAGCCGCGAGGGCGAGCCCTTCCGTGCCGAACCGGCCAGCCCGGATGCGACCTCGACCGGCTGTCATCAGAACGCGGTGTTTTCCCTGCGCTATCGACCGTGGGGCTCGGTCATCCTCGACAACCAACGCAAGCATCCGGGCAGCAATGTACAAAACCATTGAAGACGAAGTCCTGAAGAAGACCGCGCCCGCCGAACTGTGGAGCGAGTTCATCCAGCATGAATTCGAGCGGCTGCATTCGTTCTGCCTGTTGATCTACCTAGCGAGCATCGGCATCTGGCTGGCCTTCGACCTGATCGTCAGCTTCATCGGCAATCAGGGATTCACCTGGCGTTCGATGGTGTTCATCGCGGCCTTTGCGATTCTTGCTGTGGTGTTGATGTTCACCCGCAAGGCTCGACACTTCGACTGGCTGAACCTGACATTCGTGGTGATCATCACACTCGGCATCCGAATGGTGATCGACGGCCTGCCGCCGACCTTTCATGGCATCTGGCTGGTGCTCGCCGCAGCCACTACGTTGTACAGCGCCTCGGTACTGCCGCTCAGCCGCTGGTCGTTCTTCGGTGCCCAGGCCATCACCTGGCTGGTGCTCAATCCGTTCATGAACACCGGCATCGACCTGCTGGAACTCAAAGGCGTGATGACCATCGCCTACAGCGTTTTTCTCTGTGCTTTGACGATCTATACGTTTCTGAAGCTGCGCGAGGCCAAGCTCTACAACTACATCATGTCCAAGCTGTTGCTGGATCAGGCCTACAACGACACCCTCACCGAAATTCCCAACCGTCGCTCGTTCATGACCCGCGCCGGAAAAACCCTGCAAGCCGTGCCGCGTGAGCATGACCATTACCTGGCGATGATCGACATCGACAACTTCAAGAAAGTGAATGACGTCTACGGCCACGACATCGGCGATGAAGTGCTCAAGCGCATCGCGGCGGACATCAAAACCGTGATGTCACGCTTCGAATATGCCCGACTGGGTGGCGAGGAGTTTGCGATCTATCTGGCCGGTGTGCGCCGCGAGGATGTCGAGGCGCTGGCCGGGAAATTGTGCCGGGTGGTGCGTGAGCAACCGACCCGGCACCCGGTGACCATCAGCATCGGTCTGGCCCGGGTCGAAGATGGCGACACCCTGAACCAAGCCCTGATCAAGGCTGACGAAGCACTGTATGAGTCAAAGCATACCGGCAAGGACCGCTACACTTTTCATCAATGAGCCCGTCAGGCCTCACGCACAAGTAACACCCGTGTCACACGACGTTCTTCGACCGCCATCACGGTCATGCCCCAGCCTTCATGCTCCAGTCGATCGCCCTTCATCGGCAGGCGATCCAGCAGGCTCATCACCAGTCCGGCCAAGGTCTGATAATCCTCGGTCGGCTCGGCGCGAAAACCGGTGTGCTCGCGGATGCGGGTCAGGTTCAGCGCACCATTGACGATAAACCCGCCCTGCTCCTCGACCACGTCCGGGCCTGCGATCTCACTGGCGTCCGGTAGTTCGCCGGCAATCGATTCGAGAATGTCGGTCATGGTCAACACACCCACAAAGTCACCGAACTCGTTCACCACAAAGGCAATGTGGGTCGAGGCCGCACGCATTTGTTCCAGTGCGTTGAGGATCGAATAACTGTCCAGCAGATTGACGGTCTTGCGCGCCAGGTGTTCAAGGTTCGGCTCGTTGCCGGCCAGATACTCCTTGAGCAGTTCCTTCTTGTGCACGAAGCCCAGCGGCTCATCCACTGCGCCGTTACGAATCAGCGGCAAGCGCGAGTAGGACGAATGCATCAACCGCGTACGAATAGCCTCGGCGTCGTCCGCCAGATCAATGTGATCGACATCGGCGCGCACTGTCATCAAGGCGCGAATCGGTCGTTCGGCCAGTTGCAGCACACCACTGATCATCACCCGCTCGCGACGGTCGAACAGCTCTGCGCTCGGCGCTTCACCGTTGTCCAGCAAGTCGGAAATCTCCTCGCCGACCTCTTCCTCCGCCAGTTTGCGACCACCCAACAGACGCATCACCGCATGGGCCGTGCGCTCACGCATCGGGCGCAAGCCCTGCATCGAGCGCTTGCGACGAGCGCGGGCGATCTGGTTGAAGATCTCGATCAGGATCGAGAAACCAATGGCCGCGTACAGATAACCTTTCGGTATGTGGAAACCCAGGCCTTCAGCGGTCAGGGCAAAACCGATCATCATCAGGAAGCCCAGACACAGCATGATCACCGTCGGGTGGGCGTTGACGAAGCGGGTCAGCGGCTTGCTGGCAACGATCATCACACCAATGGACACGACCACCGCGATCATCATCACCGCCAGTTCATCGACCATGCCCACGGCAGTAATCACCGCGTCCAGGGAGAACACCGCGTCGAGCACGACGATCTGCGCCACGATCGGCCAGAACAGCGCATAAGCGGTGTTGGTCGAGCGCTCGCCGATGTGGCCTTCCAGCCGTTCGTGCAATTCCATGGTCGCCTTGAACAACAGGAACACACCACCGAACAGCATGATCAGGTCACGGCCGGAGAAGCTCTTGCCGAACACCTCGAACAACGGTGCCGTGAGGGTGACCAGCCAGGAAATACTCGCCAGCAGGCCAAGACGCATGATCAGCGCCAGGCTCAAACCGATGATGCGTGCGCGGTCGCGCTGATGCGGCGGCAGTTTGTCCGCCAGGATCGCGATGAAAACCAGGTTGTCGATACCCAGTACCAGTTCCAGCACGATCAGTGTCAACAAGCCCAGCCATGCCGTGGGATCCGCTAACCATTCCATAATCTGTCTCTATCTCTCGTCAGTGAATTCAGGCTGCCGGACACGGCAAAGTGCGGCGCGAAAGCTCGAAGGCTGCGCCAACAACGATAGTCGGTAGTCGGTAGACCGGATGTTGCGAGTGCGTCAAGACCGCGCAATGGCGCGAGGGGAACGTTGTTTTTTTAGAAGAACTGGGAGGCTCCGAGAGGGTGTTCATGCAAATCCTGAATGAAAAAAGGCCTTGAAGCGTACAGGCTCTGATGACTTTTCCTACAGCTGGAAATCATTTCAAAATCTGTACGCCGCCTGCCTATCGCCGCTCTCGTCAGCATCGGCAGCCAACGGATGCGCAAGGGCTAACGCCCGGAAAACCGCAGGCGAGACAACTGACGCAGGTCGTCCTCGACGTAGTAGTCGTTGGTCCAGCTATCATCCGCCGCCAACGGCTGCACCTGCTTCAACGCCAGTTTTTTCGCGAAATAGCGAAAACGGTAATGCTCGTAGAACCGCAGCAGTTCCAGGCCATAACGGTCCGCCAGATCGGTGTCGCCGCGAATGATCAGGTAGTTCTCGTCATTCCCGTTGCTGGCGGAAGTACTGAGGTTGTGGCTGCCGCTGATGATGGTCGGACTGTCGCTGGTGAAGTCGGTGACTACCGCTTTGGTGTGCACCAGCAGGTTGCCTTTCTGGCCCTTCATGTTCTCCCGCAACCAGCCTTCCAGCCCGGTGTTGAGCAACGCGGTGGCGGCGAATTCGGCGGTTCGGTCGGCGTGAAACCCGGTGATGCGGCTGACCGTGTTTTGCAGGCCGTAACGCAGGATGTCGTCGTGGGGCTGGCCGAGCAACGCGTTGAGAATCGCGTCGGGCAAGGCGAATGCAGTAACGAACAGCAGGTCTTTCTTCGCCCCCTCGATGATATCGACGAACTCCCGCAGATCCGCGCCGCCGGTACGCGGGGAGAACCCGGCGAACAGGGGTTGCGCCGGGTTCATCGGGTTGTGTTGGGTAATCCAGTCGCGGGTGGCGCCGACGTCTGCCGGCTCGGCCCAGATCTGCTCGAAGGTTTTCAAGTAACTCGTGGCGACCGCCGAATCGTCCAGCACATGCACCACGTTGGCCTGGCGGTACACGCCGTTGGCGGTGAAGTTGGTGCTGCCGCACAGCACCGCTTGCGGCTGACGCTCGCCGCCTCTGTCGAGGCGGCTGAGGACGATGAACTTGTTATGGAAAATGTTGTGGGTGACCCGCCCGCGCTTGCTGCTCGCCGGCAGTTTCGCAAGGCTCGCTTCATTGATCGTGGTGTCTTCGTCGTCGGGCCGGGCGTGATACAGCACACGCACCTGAACACCTCGATCGAACGCCGCGTTCACCGTGTCGACGATGGCTTGCAACTGGTATTCGTAGATCGCGATGTCCAGCGCCCACTGAGCGTCCACCGCTCGTTCGATAAAGCCTTGCAGGCGCCCGAGCAGACCGTTCTCCAGCCACTGACGCGCGGCATCGGGCCAGGCTTCGATGGGCAGGTTTTTGTTGGCACTGATCTGTGCGTCGAGATCGGGGAATTTGCGCTGAAACGCCTGGCTCGCTGCCACGGCACGGTTGAAGATCACGCCCTGACTGGCAGGATGACCGTCATCAGAACGGATCGTCAGCTCCAGCGCTTCGCCGAGTTGCGGCGCATCCGGCGTGCCATACGCCAGGTGCACGCGATAGTGGATCGTCATGCCTGGATTGACCGCGTAATCGGCCCAGCGAAATTTCTGCAACGGCGCCTTGTCGCTCGGCGTGGCGTGAAACTGCGCGAAGGTATGGGCCTTGCCGGGAAAGGTCAGGCTGTTGAACAGGAACAGCCACGGTTTGTCGCCCTGCTGCTTCTCGATGGCAAACCCCAGCAAGCCTTTGCGCCGGGGTTCGGCGAGGTCCATGGCGAGCAGCGCGCCGTTGGTGCCGGCGTAGGCCTTGACGCGAAAATCGTCCTGCGGATTGGCGACCAGCACGCGCATGATTCACTCCCTGTGATTTGGCCTCACTGCAGCATAGCCCTCAGACCGACAATAACTCGTCGATATGCCGGTAATCCGCGTCCAGTGCGGTCGCCAATTGCCTTGCGCGCTTCAGGCGGATCGGCCCGCGCTCGATATCGATCAACAGGCCCGGACATGCGAGCGCCGGCAGTTGCGGCCAGTCTTTCAAACGGCCATCGGTGATCACCAGCAACCGTTGCTGTTCAGCGGGGAAACGCTTGCGCCGCACCGTCAGCCAATGCCCGGCTTCCGTCAACGCCGCCAACAATGGCGTGCCGCCTCCCGCACCCAATCCATCGAGCCACGCGCGCAAGCCGCTGGAGGCCTTCAGCCCTTGCACCTGCCATTTCGGCGCGGCGCCGCTTGCGGTCAGCAACGCAAGGCGCGCGCGCTGCCGGTAAGCGTCATCGAACAGTTGTGCGAGCACGCCCTTGGCATCGCTCAGCGCCTGATGACGACGGGTCGAGGCCGAGGCATCGACGATCACCAGCCACAGTTCATGGGGCGTGCGGGTACGCAGTTGAAACAGCAGATCCGCCCGGGTTTTCGGGCGGCCATTGAGCAAGGTTCCGGGCCAGTTCACCGAGCCACTGCGAGCGGCATGACGCTTGCCCTGGCGGCCGTTATCGAGGCGTCCGGCGCGGGGTCTGGCATTCGCCCCCGCGTCGGATCGGGGGCGAATGCCTAACGCTTTTTTTGTAGGTGTGGCGGCCAGGTAGGGACTTCGCGGCGTGCGCCGGTAGCCAGTGCCGGCGCCGGCATTTCTCCCCACTGGCCCTGCCCCTCGCTCGGCTCGGCGTTAGTGCCGGACGGCGATTGCGCCGGTGGCTGCGAGCTGGTCGAAGACTGTTCGCGACGACGATGACGCAATGCGAACTCAGCCACCGCATCGATATCCTGCTCGGCGATGGCGTCCGCACCGCGCCACGCCGCATGCGCCCGCGCGGCACGCAGCCAGACCAGATCGGCGCGCAAACCGTCGACGCCTGCCGCGAAGCAGCGCTCGGTGATCTGTGCCAGCGCCGCGTCATCCAGCGGGATGCCCGGTAAAACCTTGCGGGCGTTCTCGCAGCGCTGACGCAGAGCTTGCTGTTCAGCCTCCCACTGCGCACAGAACGCCTGCGGATCGCTGTCGAAATCCAGCCGACGACGAATGATCTGACCACGCTCGGCCGGCGCCGTGTGACCGCTCAGGGCGACGTTCAAACCAAAGCGATCCAGCAATTGCGGACGCAATTCACCCTCTTCCGGGTTCATCGTGCCGATCAATACGAACTTCGCCGAGTGCCGATGGGAAATGCCATCGCGCTCGATCAGGTTAGTGCCGCTGGCAGCCACATCGAGCAGCAAGTCCACCAGATGATCCGGCAGCAGATTCACTTCATCGACGTACAACACGCCGCCGTCAGCCTTCGCCAGAACGCCGGGAGAAAACTGCGCGCGACCGTCGTTCAACGCCGCGTCCAGATCCAGCGTGCCGACCAGTCGCTCTTCGGTGGCGCCCAACGGCAAGGTGACGAACTGACCGCTGGCCAGCAGATCCGCCAGACCCCGGGCGAGCGTCGACTTGGCCATGCCGCGCGGGCCTTCGATCAGCACGCCGCCGATCTTCGGGTCGATGGCCGTCAGGTACAGCGCCAGTTTCAGATCATCGGCGCCAACCACGGCGGAGAGCGGGAAATGCGAAATGTCGGTCATGTTCAGTCTCAGCTCTCTTCTTCTATGTCCAGCAGCAGGTTTTCCAGAGCTTCTTTGTAGGCGCCCGGTTCCTGCCACATCCCGCGCTGCTGCGCTTCGAGCATGCGTTCGGTCATGTCGCGCAGGGCGTGGGGATTATGCTCGCGCACGAACTCGCGGGTCGCCGGGTCCAGCAGATACGCATCGGCCAGCAAGGCGTACTGATGGTCGTCGATCAGTTGCGTGGTGGCGTCGAAGGCGAACAGGTTGTCGACCGTCGCCGCCAGTTCGAACGCGCCTTTATAGCCGTGGCGCTTGACCCCGTCGATCCATTTCGGATTCGCCGCCCTCGAGCGGATAACTCGGTTCAGTTCTTCCTTCAAGGTGCGGATCTTCGGCAGGTCCGGCTGACTGTGATCGCCGTGATAACTGGCCGCCGCTTCGCCGCGCAGGCTTTCCACGGCGGCGAGCATGCCGCCCTGGAACTGGTAATAGTCGTTGGAATCGAGCAGGTCATGCTCGCGGTTGTCCTGGTTTTGCAGCACGGCCTGCACCTGGCTCAGGCGCTGGACGAATTGCTCGCGGGCGGCAGTGCCTTCGTCGGAACCACCGTAAGCATAGGCGCCCCAGTTCAGGTAGACCTCGGCCAGATCTTCGCGGGTTTGCCACAGGCGACCATCGATTGCGCCCTGCACGCCCGCGCCATAAGCGCCGGGTTTGGCACCGAAGATCCGCCAGCCGGCCTGACGTCGCGCCGCTTCTTCATCCAGACCCGATTGCCGCAGCGCCTCACGCTCGGCACGCACTTTGGCGGCCAGCGGATTGAGATCGTCCGGCTCGTCCAGTTCGGCCACGGCTTGTACGGCGGCATCAAACAGGCGGATCAGGTTGGCAAACGCATCGCGGAAAAATCCGGAGACCCGCAGCGTGACATCCACCCGAGGGCGGTCGAGCAGGCTCAGCGGCAGAATCTCGAAATCATCGACCCGCTGACTGCCGGTGGCCCATACCGGGCGCACGCCCATCAGCGCCATGGCCTGGGCGATGTCGTCACCGCCGGTACGCATGGTCGCGGTGCCCCACACCGACAGGCCGAGCTGGCGCAGGTGATCGCCGTGATCCTGCAGGTGTCGCTCGAGAATCAGGGTCGCGGACTGGAAGCCGATTCGCCAGGCGGTGGTGGTCGGCAGGTTGCGCACGTCCACGGAGTAAAAATTGCGCCCGGTGGGCAGCACATCGAGGCGACCGCGACTTGGCGCGCCGCTCGGGCCGGCCGGGACGAAGCGGCCGCTCAAGGCATCAAGCAGGCCACGCATTTCGGCCGGGCCGCAGGCATCGAGGCGTGGGGCGATCACTTCGCGGAGGTTGTCGAGGATTGCACCGACTTCAACCCAGCGCGGCTCGCTCCCACAGGGGGATGGCAGTGACTGGGAGATCAGTTGGGTGGCGAACAGCTCCAGACGTTCGCGAGTATCCCCCGCCGTGCGCCAGACTTCATCGCTCAGCGATTGCAATTCCATTGGGCGCGGGCCGGTCCAGGAATCAGCCAGTGCACAATCCAGCGGATCGAACCCCAACTGAAACGCTTTCGCCAACGCCCGCAACAAACTCGATTGCGCGCCTTTGCCATCGCCACGCGGAATCCGCAGCAACGCCAGCAACGTGTCGATGCGCAGCCGACCACTCGGCGACTCTCCAAAGATGTGCAGACCATCGCGGATCTGCGACTCCTTCAAATCACACAGATAAGTATCCAGACGCGGCAGCCAGATCGCCGCATCGGCATCGCTGTCGAGGGCTTCGTCGAGTTGCAGCTCGCGGTCGATCTGCGTGTCACGCACCAGTTGCAGAATATCGCGCTGCAATTCCCGGGCGCGGCGCGGATCGAGCAACTGAGCTTCGTAATACTCGTCTGCCAACAGCTCCAGATTACGCAGCGGACCATAGGTTTCGGCGCGAGTCAGCGGCGGCATCAGGTGGTCGATGATCACCGCCTGAGTGCGACGTTTGGCCTGGGCGCCCTCGCCCGGATCGTTGACGATAAACGGATAGATGTTCGGCAGCGGCCCGAGCAGCGCGTCCGGCCAGCAGTTCTCCGACAGACCCACGCCTTTGCCGGGCAGCCATTCGAGGTTGCCGTGCTTGCCGACGTGGATCACGCCGTGAGCCCCGTAGGTCTGGCGCAGCCAGAAATAGAACGCGAGGTATGCGTGCGGCGGCACCAGATCCGGGTCGTGATACACCGCGCTCGGATCGACCTGATAACCCCGCGCCGGTTGAATGCCGACGAAAGTCAGGCCAAAACGCAGGCCAGCGATCATCATCCGCCCGTCCCGGCACATCGGATCGTTTTGCGGCGAACCCCAGCGCTCCAGCACTGCCGCGCGATTGGCTTCTGGCAGCGCATTGAACATCGTCAGGTAATCGTTCATCGCCAGGCTTTGCTGGCACGGGCGCTGATCGAGGGTGTCGAGGTCATTGCTGACGCCACCCAGCAATTGCCGGATCAGTTCGGTGCCGCTGTCCGGCAGTTCGGCGGGCAGCGGATAACCTTCGGCCTGTAGCGCCCGCAGGATATTCAGCGCGGCAGCCGGCGTGTCGAGGCCGACGCCGTTGCCGATGCGTCCGTCCCGGGTCGGGTAGTTGGCGAGGATCAGCGCGATGCGCTTTTCAGCGTTCGGCACCCGCGCCAGATCGACCCAGCGTCGCGCCAGTTCGGCGACGAAATCCATGCGCTCGGGTTGGGCCCGATAACACACCACGTCGGACTGACTGCGCTCGCTGCGCCAGGCCAGATCCTTGAAGCTGATCGGCCGACTGATAATCCGGCCGTCCAGTTCCGGCAAGGCGATGTGCATCGCCAGATCCCGGGGGCCGAGGCCCTGCTCGCTCTCGCGCCAGCCAGGCTCGTTGTCTTGGGCGCAAATCGCCTGGATCACCGGAATGTTGCGACGGAACGGCCGCAGATGCGGCGCTTCCGGGCTGGACTGGGCGAAACCAGTGGTGTTCAGAATCACCGAGGCCTCGACTTCATCCAGCCAGTCCTCGACCACCGACAGGCAGCCAGGCTCTTTCAAACTGGCCACGGCGATCGGCAGCGGATTGAGTCCGGCTGCCTGAAGCCGTTGGCAGAACACGTCGATAAACGCCGTGTTGGCCGCTTGCAAATGCGAGCGATAAAACAACACCGCCGACACCGGTTGACCGGGCAGCCAATCGGCTTGCCAGTCACTCAGTGCGGCGGTGTTTTTGTTCGGGTGATAAATCGCCGTGCGCGGCAGCGTTTGCGGCTCGCCCCACACGTAATCCCGCGCCAGCCAGCGATTGGCCAGGCAACGGAAAAAGTCCAGCGCATTGTCCATGCCGCCCTGACGCAGAAACTGCCAGAGCCGGTCGCGATCCTCGGCGCCCACGGTGCTCAGGTCGCTGAGTTCCGGGTCGGGCCGGTCATCGCCCGGCACCAGAATCACCTGCACGCCACGCTCGGACAACTCGACCAGCCGCTCGACGCCATAACGCCAATAAGCGATGCCGCCGTGCAGCGAGATCAGAATCACCTTGGCGTGGCGCAGTACCTCATCGACATAGAGGTCGACCGACGCATGGTTCTGCACCTGCATCGGGTTGGCCAGCCGCACGCTCGGGTAATCCTCAGGCAGTTGCTGCGCGGCTTCGGCGAGCAGCGCCAGGCTGGAATCGCCGCTGCACAGGATCACCAGCTCGGCGGGGGTTTGTCCAAGGTCGGCAATGTTGTCATCCGACACGAAACCGCCGGGCTGGGTCCTGAGCAGGTGCATGGCTTAAACGCTGAGCGCGGCGCGCAGTTGCGCTTCGAGCTGGGCGGCGTCCAGCTCCTGACCGATCAACACCAGACGCGTCACGCGCGCCTCATCGGCGCCCCACTGACGGTCGAAGTGCTTGTCGAAACGAGTGCCCACACCCTGAACCAACAGACGCATCGGCTTGTTCGGGATCGCCGCGAAGCCTTTGACTCGCAGGATGCCGTGCTGAACCACCAGTTGCGTCAGCGCGTCGAGCAACAGGCTCTCGTCGGCTTGCGGCAATTCGATGGAGATCGAGTCGAAGGCGTCGTGATCGTGGTCATCATGATCGTCATCGCCTTCACCGTGGTGGTGATCGTGATGGCTGTGCCGGCTGTCGATGTGTTCTTCGGAACCGGCGCCCAGACCAATCAACACGTCCAGCGGCAGACGACCATTGCTGGCTTCGATGATTTTCACGGCCGGCGGCAGTTCTTCGGCGACTTCCAGACGGACGCGCGCGAGGTCTTCAGGGCTGGTCTGGTCGGCCTTATTGAGGATCACCAGGTCGGCGCTGGCCAGTTGGTCGGCGAACAGCTCGTGCAGCGGCGATTCGTGATCCAGGTTCGGATCGAGTTTGCGCTGGGCGTCGACCTGATCCGGGAACGCGGCGAAGGTGCCGGCGGCCACGGCCGGGTTGTCGACCACGGTGATCACCGCGTCAACGGTGCAGGCGCTGCGGATTTCCGGCCATTGGAAGGCTTGCACCAGCGGCTTTGGCAGGGCCAGGCCCGAGGTTTCGATCAGGATGTGGTCGAGGTCGCCGCGACGGGCCACCAGTTCGCGCATCACCGGGAAGAACTCTTCCTGCACCGTGCAGCACAGGCAACCGTTGGCCAGTTCGTAGACGCGGCCGGTGGCTTCTTCTTCGGTGCAGCCGATGGTGCATTGCTTGAGGATTTCACCGTCGATGCCCAGCTCGCCGAACTCGTTGACGATTACCGCGATACGGCGGCCCTGGGCGTTGTCGAGCATGTGCCGCAGCAAGGTGGTTTTGCCCGAGCCGAGGAAGCCAGTGACGATGGTGACGGGGAGTTTGGCCAGTGTTTTCATCGGATGCCCTTTGGCAAGGTGGCGGGCATACGGGACGAGACCGGCAACGCGAGTGCGTGCCTGGAGAGTTCGCCACCGGATCACCCCGCCCGGTTGAAAGTGAGAATCTGTGACGAGGCAGGTCTCCTGGCTGACGGTGTTCGGGCCTTGGCCCGGTATTCGCTGCGCCTTCCCGCTGGCTCTGGATTGAGTTGGCAGTGGCGTGGCAGCGAACAGCACCGTTCACAGTTGCGGGGGCAGCCGCGGCTTGGACCGCGTTCCCTTCTTAGCTTCGGCGTGGGCCGAAGAACCTCGAAAGCGCAAGGCTACGCATGGGTTGGTTGTGGGTCAATGGGCGGTGCTTTTCGGATTTGGGTGTATATCCGTTGCTGCGGTAACGGCTTCTTAGGGTTCCGCCCTTACGGCGGGTCACTTTTGGCAAACGCCCCAAAAGTAACCAAAAGGTCTCTAACCCTGACGTACGGCCCCTCGCTGAGGCTCGGGGTTCCTTCGCTCCGGGATTGATCCGGGGGCATCGCCTACGGTTTGCTTCGCTGCACCTCCTCTCGATGTGTTTGGCTTCGCCAAACGGTCGCTGCGCTCCCACCCCCGGATCAATCCCTCCACTCAGCCTGCCGACGGGCCCTGCGATCAAAAGCGGTACTCGAGCTAACGCTCATCGTGTTGAGTGGTTAAGGGCTCTTGATCTGGCTTTTGATGTGGCTTTTGATTTTTTGCCCCTTCGGCAGGCCGAGCGGAGGTGTCCATCAGGGGGTAGGCGCGTAGCGCCGTTCGACGAAGTCGAACA
The DNA here is from genome assembly GCF_949767575.1 of Pseudomonas sp. IT-P2. Classification (NCBI taxonomy): domain Bacteria; kingdom Pseudomonadati; phylum Pseudomonadota; class Gammaproteobacteria; order Pseudomonadales; family Pseudomonadaceae; genus Pseudomonas; species Pseudomonas sp. IT-P2. The sequence goes on from NZ_CATKQA010000011.1 coordinate 901,988, forward strand.
CATCGAGAGGAGGTGCAGCGAAGCAAACCGTAGGCGATGCCCCCTGATGGACACCGTAGCGAGGGAACACTGAGCCTAAGCGAAGTGCCGTACGCCGGGGCCAAGACTTTTTGGTTACTTTTGGGGCGTTTGCCAAAAGTGACTCGCTGTAAGAGCGAAACCGCCAGCGGCAGCACCCGAAGCAACGGATATGCCCCCACCTATCCAAACCCACCCATTCAATTGACTAAAAACCCCCGCCCATGGTCTCCTACACAACTTGTTACGGGTGCCCTTCACAGGGTGAAACGGGAAACCGGTGAATCATGTGCTTTACTCTAAAGCCATGTCAGTCCGGTGCTGCCCCCGCAACGGTAAGCGAGCGAAGCGTCAGATCCACTGTGCCCACAGGCATGGGAAGGTGACGCTTGCAGGTCGGCAGACAGCCACCCCTCGTGAGCCCGGAGACCGGCCCGCAACACACAGTGCGCATCTTGCGTCGCTGAACATAACAAACCCGCGGTGGGCGGGCGCTGTTCGAACCTCTGCGTGCCCGGCCGCAGGGGTTTTCATGCGCTCTATTCACCCGCTGACACTTCAGAGGGAAGCGCCATGTCGATCATCAGCAGCACCGGCAGCAATTCGGACAAGATCTCCAGCACCACCACCCTGAGCCAACGCCTGACCGCCGCCGCCTGCGCGTCGATCCTCGGTGCGTGCCTGGTGTATTTCGCCGGTTTCTCGCACATCGAAGCGGTGCACAACGCTGCTCACGATACCCGCCACAGCGCCGCGTTCCCGTGCCACTGAGACCTGACGACATGATCAAGCGTATTGCGCAGACCGCAGGTTTCACCGGCCTTCTGGCCGCCCTGCTCCTGACGTTGCTGCAAAGCTTCTGGGTATCACCGCTGATTCTGCAGGCCGAAACCTTCGAGAAAGCCGAACCGGTGGCCGAAGTTCACGAACACGCTGCCGGCACCGCCGCCCACACCCACGATGCCGAAGCCTGGGAGCCGGAAGACGGCTGGCAGCGCGTGGTGTCCACCACCGGTGGCAATCTGGTGGTTGCCGTGGGTTTCGCACTGATGCTCGCGGGCCTGTACACCCTGCGTGCGCCGACCAAAACCTCGCAAGGCCTGCTCTGGGGCCTGGCCGGTTATGCGACTTTCGTACTTGCACCGACCCTGGGCCTGCCACCTGAGCTGCCGGGCACCGCCGCCGCGGATCTGGCCTCGCGTCAGATGTGGTGGATCGGCACCGCCGCTTCCACCGCTGTCGGTCTGGCCCTGATTGCATTCAGCCGTCACTGGCTGATGAAAATCCTCGGCGTGGCGATCCTTGCCGTGCCGCACGTGATCGGCGCGCCGCAACCGGAAGTGCACTCGATGCTCGCCCCGGAAGCCCTCGAAGCGCAGTTCAAAATCGCTTCGCAGCTGACCAACGTCGCGTTCTGGTTGGCCCTGGGCCTGATCAGCGCGTGGTTGTTCCGCCGCAAAAGCGAAGGTCAGTACCAGGCATGACCGATGACAGCGCAGCGCCGACCTTCGTGGTCGGCCTGGGCTGCCAGCGCGGCTGCCCGGCCAGCACGCTGCGCGCCTTGCTTGATCAGGCATTACAGGCACATCGAATTGATCTGGAGAAGGTCAAGGCGCTGGCCAGCATCGACCTCAAGCGCGACGAACCTGGCCTGCAGGAACTCGCCGCCCAACTGGCGCTGCCGTTGCTGTATTTCAGCAGCGAAGAACTGGCCAGTTATCAGCAACGACTGAGCCATCATTCACAGATTGCCTTCGAACGCACCGGTTGCTACGGCGTAGCGGAAAGTGCCGCGCTGGCGCTCGCCGAGCAGTTGATAAGCGGCCCGGCAAAACTGCTGATACCCCGGCAAAAATACGCCCAGGCAACTCTGGCATTGGCCGGCGCGGCGTAAATTCCCGATAATTCAAGCTTTCGATCATGAGCATTCTTCATCTGAAGCGCTTGTGAAGCACCGCCCTGCCCCTTTTTTACAGGATCCAACGATGACCGTTTACTTCATCGGCGCCGGCCCCGGCGACCCGGAATTGATCACTGTCAAAGGCCAGCGGCTGATCCGCAGTTGCCCGGTGATCATCTACGCAGGTTCGCTGGTGCCGACGGCGGTGCTGGAAGGTCATTGCGCGGAAACCGTGGTCAACAGCGCCAAACTGCACCTGGAACAGATCATCGACCTGATCAAGACCGCCCATGCCAAGGGCCAGGACGTGGCGCGGGTGCATTCGGGCGATCCAAGCCTGTATGGCGCGATTGGCGAGCAGATTCGTTATTTGCGCGAGCTGGATATTCCGTTCGAAATCATTCCCGGCGTGACCGCCACCGCCGCGTGCGCCGCGCTGTTGGGCGCAGAACTGACCCTGCCGGACATCTCGCAAAGCGTGATTCTGACCCGTTATGCGGACAAGACCGCGATGCCTGTCGGTGAAGAGCTCGGCAATCTGGCGCAGCACGGGGCGACCATGGCGATTCATCTGGGGGTCAATCATCTGGAGAAGATTCTGGCCGAGTTGCTGCCGCATTACGGCGCAGATTGCCCGATCGCGGTGATTCATCGGGCGACTTGGCCGGATCAGGATTGGGTAGTCGGAACGCTGGAGGATATTGCCGAGAAGGTGACGACCAAGGGGTTTCGGCGTACCGCGTTGATTCTGGTTGGGCGGGTGTTGGGTAGCGATCACTTTAGCGAGTCGTCGCTGTATCGCGCGGGGCATGCGCACCTTTATCGACCGTGAATGGGACGCGGAGCGTCCCGGACTGCATTCCCACGCAGAGCGTGGGAACGATCAACAGGCATGAAAAACGGCGCTCACGGGGCGCCGTTTTTCATGTCGCAGCGAACACCTTAGTAGTAGGCGTTTTCTTTCTGCGTGTGGTCGGTAACGTCGCGAACGCCCTTGAGCTCCGGAATGCGCTCGAGCAAGGTGCGCTCGATGCCTTCCTTCAGGGTCACGTCCGCCTGGCCGCAGCCCTGGCAACCGCCGCCGAACTGCAACACGGCAATGCCGTCTTCAACCACATCGATCAGGCTGACCTGACCGCCGTGGCTGGCCAGTCCCGGGTTGATTTCGGTTTGCAGGTAGTAGTTGATGCGCTCGTTGATCGGGCTGTCGGCGTTGACCATCGGGACTTTGGCGTTCGGCGCCTTGATGGTCAGCTGGCCGCCCATACGATCGGTGGCGTAGTCGACGACGGCATCATCGAGGAACGCTTCGCTGAACGAGTCGATGTAAGCGGTGAAGCTTTTCAGCCCAAGCGCCGTATCTTCAGGTTTCTCTTCGCCCGGCTTGCAGTAGGCAATGCAGGTTTCGGCGTACTGGGTGCCAGGCTGGGTGATGAAAACGCGGATGCCGATGCCCGGGGTGTTCTGCTTGGAGAGCAGATCGGCCAGGTAATCATGGGCGGCGTCGGTAATGGTAATAGCGGTCATGGAAACTCCTCGCAGGCTTGGGGCGGAGTTTACGCCAATCGGCGCGCGGCACAAAGTCCTAGTATTTACGTAGGAATAGTTCGCAAATCGGCTAAGCGCCAGGTTCGCCGTCAATCCGTGCTTTAAGCCACTGATAACTGCGCTTTTCCACCCATTCGTAGCTCAGCCAAGAACCGATACCGATGGCCAGCGCACAGACAACAAACATCAAATACGGGTTGATCCCATAGCGTCGGGCCAGATAACCGCCGGCCGACAACACCAGCACGTGCATCAGATATACAGAGTAGGAACAGTCGCCCAGCAGCTTCAGCAGCCTGTTGCGCTCGACATGGCGCTCCAGCGCCATACTGGCCATGACCAGCACCGCACTGGGCACGCCCCAGTTCAGCAATCGGGGTTCCGGCGGCAGGTGATAGATCGCCAGCAACGCCGCGCCGATCCCCAATAAGGGCAGCCAAAGCGCCGGGCCGATCCAGCCGCGACGGTAGAGCATGCCGATGCCGATCCCCAGCAGGAACTCATAAACGATGTCCGAGCGATAAAACTCGCTGACCCAGCCAAACCCGGTCCAGGCCTGGCACACCGCAAACAGCAGTGCCGCGACCACCAGCAAACGCACTTGCAGCCGGAACAACAGCGCCCAGGCGAACAACACGTAGAACAGCATTTCGTAATTCAGGGTCCAGCCGACATTCAGGGTCGGGTAGATCCCGTAGCCGCCGGGGTTTTCGGTCGGGATAAATAGTAACGACAGGAACAGATGACTCCAGTCCACCGTCTGATCCGGCAGCAATGGCCGGGCGAACACCACCAGCAACGCCATCAGCACCGTGTAGAGCCAATACGCCGGGACAATCCGAAACAGCCGATACAGCAGAAACCGCGCGGGCGGCAGCGCCTTGCCTTCGGTGGACAGGAAAATCACCAGCCCGCTGATCACGAAAAAGATATCGACGCCCACGGCACCCTTGTCGATGAACAGCTGACCTATCGGCCCCCGCGCCTCGAAGTCGAAGAAAATCTGCATGAAGTGATGGCAGACCACCGCCCACGCGGCGAGCGCTCGCAGGGCCTGCACTGAAATCAACATCGATGGCGCTCCCGATCCCGTACTTCACAGGATTGGGACAACCGCCATCGCTCAAACGATCAAAGATTCTCGTACCGGTTCATGTCCAGCACGCCCTCCTCCACCGGGTCGGTTTCGTGGATGTACTGGCTCAGGTCATGGAAATAGAACCAGAACTGCGGATGGCTGCGGCGGATGCCCCAGCGTTCGACGACTTTCTCGAACTGCGCCGCGTCTTTGGCACTTTCCATCGCATCGACAAACGCCGGCACCTGATCCGCCGGGACGTTGAACATGAAATTCGGGTAGCTGCTGAGCACGCCCGGGTAGATCGTCAGCGTGTCCAGGCCCGGCTGATAACGCAGCGATTCACCGAGCAGGAACGCCACGTTGCTGTGGGCGCGGTTGCGCAGCAGGCTGTAGACCTCGCGCTTGCCGCTGCGGGTTTCAACCCGGAGCATGGTGGCTTCCGGCAATTGATCGATCACCTTCAGGCCCGCCGCCGGGCGCGAAGTCAGGCGACTCAGCGCCTGTTCGGCGTTTTGCAGCGCCGGGTCGATGTTCGGGCGCGAGCAATAGGCGTCTTCACAGCGGTTGATCGGATCCGGACGCGCGTTGAGATCGCCGTAACGCGCCAGCAATTGCATAGCGAAATCGCGTTTCGGGTCTTTCTCGTCGAGTTTCAGCGCGGTCGGCTTGTCGTCGTCGATGGCTTCGTAATCGAGCCACATCTTGAACTGGCCGCTGCTCTGGTACCAATCGTCGAGGTAGCCCTCACGGGAATCGGCGGGCATCAGGCGCAGGAAGTTCTGTTCGGCGCCGTTGCGGATCAGGTCGAAATACAAGCGCGTTTGCGCCTGATGGGAGACGTTGCCGAACACATCGAAATTCACTGCCAACTGATAATAGGTGCGCTCCAGCAGCGGATAGTCGAACAGCCACATCGTCTGCGGCACCTCGCCGATCAGGCCCTTGGTCACCGAAGCGCTGTCGAAGTGGCGGAAGATGCTGAGCAAGGCGTTATCGTTGCCGGCCCACAGGGTCGACCAGCTCGGCGCCGGCAGATCCGCATAGCTGTCACGGCGCAGGGCTTCGTATTGGTTTCGCTTGTTGCGGTAGTTGTGCCACAGGCTCAGGACACTGCCGACATCGTCGTTCTGCCCCGGCATGGCCAGCAATGGCGTGGCCTGGCCGCGATAGTTCGGGTCGGTGATGTAGAGGTCGTGTTCCGGGGCCTGGAACAACGCCCAGAAGTTGTCGCGGATCACGTCAGTCGCGATCTGCCCACGGCACACCGGGCCGCGAATGAAGGTGCGCACGAAGTATTCTGCGTTATCGAGCATGAACTGATAGCGCGCCTGCGCGGGGATCGCCTCGAAGGTCGCGAACGGGTTGGCCCGACTCTGCGGCCCGTAGCCCGGCAAAGCGTTGACCTGCCAGTTGCCGTTGTAGAACAGGCTTTTGACCCGCGCCATCTTCGCCGCGCTCAGCGGATAGGTGATGTGGGTCTTGTGCACGATCACGCCCTGCACCGGCCACAGGCGGTAATACACCTGAGTACCCGGATCGTCGTTCGGGCGACGGGTGGCGATCAGATCGATTGGTTGCCCGGTCGGCGTGCGCGAGCGCACCCACTGGAAGTAATGCCCCGGCTCGCCGTCCTTGAAATAGATGTGCGCGAGGAACCAGTGCTCGAACAGCCAGCGCCCGACCAGACTTTCCCGCGCGCCAGGCTGGTTGAGCAGATTTTCCCACTGGACGATCTGCATCGCCTCCTTGGCGCTTGGCGCCAGGCCTTGCTCATCGATCGGTGCGCCGGAAGCGAGCCAGCGTTGCAGTGTCTGATATTGCTGATCGGTCAGCCCGGTCACCGCCAGCGGCATTCCCTCTCTCGGATGGGCGCCGGCATAGCCTTCGAACTCGGCGGGCATCGCGCACAGGTTTTCGCGGTTGAGACCCAGGACAATGTCTTGCGGCAGTTTGGCGTTGGGGGTCAGCGGTGTTTTGTGTCCCAGTTCCAACATGCGCGTCATCAGTGCGGCCTGGCTGCCCTGGGCGTCGAGCACCGAGTAGAAGTCTTTCTGCTGCCAGGCCCGCTTGCCGAAGGCGTCATAGAACAGCCGCGTGGTCGGCGCCGCCTGGGTGCGTTCGCCATCGTAGACCGGCATCTTGCTCGCGCCCCGCGCTGCGCCTTCACCGCTGCCCAGGTTGAGCTGACAGGCAGAGTCATAACACGCATGGCAGGCCACGCACTTCTCGGTGAAGATCGGCTGAATATCGCGGCTGTAAGAAATAGCGGGAGAAATCGAGGGTTGCTGCGCAGCGGCGCCCCAGCTTAAGAACAGCAAAAAAATGCTGATGACGCGGTACGACATGTCCCTGATCCTGATCCTGAAGAAAAACGCCGCGATTCTACCGTTATGACGCTCGTACCAACATGAGCGATATTCATGCAAAAGCGCCACATGCTCTAAAACCGCACAGGTTTGTTATGATCCCGGCCCTTCGTCATGGTCTTTTTCGAGTAGCCCCAATGTCCGATCGCAGCGTCCGCCTTCAAGCTCTCAAGCAAGCTCTCAAAGAGCGCATCCTGATTCTCGACGGCGGCATGGGCACGATGATCCAGAGCTACAAGCTCGAAGAGCAGGATTATCGCGGCAAACGTTTCGCCGACTGGCCGAGCGACGTCAAGGGCAACAACGACCTGTTGGTGCTGACCCGCCCGGACGTGATCGGCGGAATCGAGAAAGCCTATCTGGATGCCGGTGCCGACATCCTCGAGACCAACACCTTCAACGCCACGCAGATTTCCATGGCCGACTACGGCATGGAAGAACTGGTCTACGAACTCAACGTAGAAGGCGCCCGTCTGGCGCGCAAGGTCGCCGACGCGAAAACCCTCGAGACCCCGGACAAGCCGCGTTTCGTCGCCGGCGTTCTGGGCCCGACCAGCCGCACCTGCTCGCTGTCGCCGGACGTCAACAACCCGGGCTATCGCAACGTCACCTTCGATGAGCTGGTGGAAAACTACACCGAGGCCACCAAAGGCCTGATCGAGGGCGGCGCGGACCTGATCCTGATCGAAACCATCTTCGACACCCTCAACGCCAAAGCCGCGATCTTCGCCGTGCAAGGCGTGTTCGAAGAACTGGGCTTCGAGTTGCCGATCATGATTTCCGGCACCATCACCGACGCCTCCGGCCGTACCCTGTCGGGCCAGACCACCGAAGCGTTCTGGAACTCCGTGGCCCACGCCAAACCGATTTCGGTCGGCCTGAACTGCGCCCTCGGTGCCCGCGAACTGCGTCCGTACCTGGAAGAACTGTCGGACAAGGCCAGCACCCACGTTTCGGCGCACCCGAACGCTGGCCTGCCGAACGAGTTCGGCGAGTACGACGAACTGCCGGTGGACACCGCCAAGGTCATCGAAGAATTCGCCCAGAGTGGTTTCCTCAACATTGTCGGCGGTTGCTGCGGCACCACGCCGGGCCACATCGAAGCCATCGCCAAAGCCGTCGCCGGTTACGCGCCACGGCAGATTCCGGACATTCCCAAGGCTTGCCGCCTGTCGGGTCTGGAACCGTTCACCATTGATCGCAGCTCGTTGTTCGTCAACGTCGGCGAGCGGACCAACATCACCGGTTCCGCCAAATTCGCCCGCCTGATCCGTGAGGACAACTACACCGAAGCCCTGGAAGTCGCCCTGCAGCAGGTCGAGGCCGGCGCCCAGGTGATCGACATCAACATGGACGAAGGGATGCTCGATTCGAAGAAGGCCATGGTGACCTTCCTCAATCTGATTGCCGGCGAGCCGGACATCTCCCGCGTGCCGATCATGATCGACTCCTCGAAATGGGACGTGATCGAAGCCGGCCTCAAATGCATCCAGGGCAAGGGCATCGTCAACTCGATCAGCATGAAAGAAGGCGTCGAGCAGTTCATCCATCACGCCAAACTGTGCAAGCGCTACGGCGCCGCCGTGGTGGTGATGGCGTTCGACGAAGCCGGCCAGGCCGACACCGAAGCGCGCAAGAAAGAAATCTGCAAACGCTCCTACGACATTCTGGTCAACGAAGTCGGCTTCCCGCCGGAAGACATCATTTTCGACCCGAACATCTTCGCCGTGGCCACCGGCATCGAAGAACACAACAACTACGCTGTGGACTTCATCAACGCCTGTGCCTACATCCGTGACGAACTGCCGTATGCCCTGAGCTCCGGCGGCGTGTCCAACGTGTCGTTCTCGTTCCGTGGCAACAACCCGGTGCGCGAGGCGATCCACTCGGTGTTCCTGCTGTACGCGATCCGCGCCGGCCTGACCATGGGCATCGTCAACGCCGGTCAGCTGGAGATCTACGACCAGATCCCGCAGGAACTGCGCGACGCCGTTGAAGACGTGATCCTCAACCGCACGCCCGAAGGCACCGACGCCCTCCTCGCCATCGCCGATAAGTACAAGGGCGATGGCAGCGTCAAGGAAGCCGAGACCGAAGAATGGCGCAGCTGGGACGTCAACAAGCGTCTGGAGCATGCGCTGGTCAAGGGCATCACCACCCACATCGTTGAAGACACCGAAGAGTCCCGTCAGTCCTTCGCGCGCCCGATCGAAGTGATCGAAGGCCCGTTGATGTCCGGCATGAACATCGTCGGCGACCTGTTCGGCGCCGGCAAAATGTTCCTGCCGCAGGTGGTGAAATCCGCCCGTGTGATGAAACAGGCTGTGGCGCACCTGATTCCGTTCATCGAACTGGAAAAGGGCGACAAGCCGGAAGCCAAGGGCAAGATCCTGATGGCCACGGTGAAGGGCGACGTGCACGACATCGGCAAGAACATCGTCGGCGTGGTACTGGGTTGCAACGGCTATGACATCGTCGACCTCGGCGTGATGGTGCCAGCCGAGAAGATCCTGCAGGTGGCCAGGGAGCAGAAGTGCGACATCATCGGACTGTCCGGCCTGATCACCCCGTCGCTGGATGAAATGGTCCACGTGGCCCGCGAGATGCAGCGCCAGGACTTCCACCTGCCGTTGATGATCGGCGGCGCGACCACCTCCAAGGCACACACGGCGGTGAAGATCGAACCGAAGTACAGCAACGACGCAGTGGTCTACGTGACCGACGCCTCCCGCGCCGTGGGCGTGGCGACGCAGCTGCTGTCCAAGGAACTGAAAGCCGGTTTCGTTCAGAAGACCCGCGAAGAGTACATCGACGTCCGCGAGCGCACCGCCAACCGCAGCGCCCGCACCGAACGCCTGAGCTACGCCGCCGCGATCGCCAAGAAGCCGCAGTTCGACTGGGCCACTTACACCCCGGTCAAACCGACCTTCACCGGCACCCGCGTGCTGGACAATATCGACCTCAACGTCCTGGCCGAGTACATCGACTGGACGCCGTTCTTCATCTCCTGGGACCTGGCCGGCAAGTTCCCGCGCATCCTCGAAGACGAAGTGGTCGGTGAAGCCGCGACCTCGCTGTACAAGGACGCCCGCGAGATGCTGACCAAGCTGATTGACGAGAAGCTGATCAGCGCCCGTGCAGTGTTCGGCTTCTGGCCGGCCAATCAGGTGCACGACGACGATATCGAGCTGTACGGCGATGACGGCAAGCCAATGGCCCGCCTGCATCACCTGCGCCAGCAGATCATCAAGACCGACGGCAAACCGAACTTCTCCCTGGCCGACTTCGTCGCGCCGAAGGACAGCGAAGTGACCGACTATGTCGGTGGTTTCATCACCACCGCCGGGATCGGTGCCGAAGAAGTGGCCAAGGCTTATCAGGACGCTGGCGACGATTACAACTCGATCATGGTCAAGGCCCTCGCCGACCGTCTGGCCGAGGCCTGCGCCGAGTGGCTGCACCAGCAGGTGCGTAAAGAGCACTGGGGTTACGCCAAGGATGAAGTCCTCGACAACGAGGCGCTGATCAAAGAGCAGTACTCCGGCATCCGCCCTGCCCCGGGCTACCCGGCGTGCCCCGATCACACCGAGAAGGCCACCCTGTTCGCCCTGCTCGACCCTGAGGCCCAGGAAATGCGCGCCGGTCGCAGCGGCGTGTTCCTGACCGAGCACTACGCGATGTTCCCGGCGGCAGCGGTCAGCGGCTGGTACTTCGCCCATCCGCAGGCGCAGTACTTCGCCGTGGGCAAGGTCGACAAGGATCAGGTGCAGAGCTACACCTCGCGCAAAGGCCAGGAACTAAGCCTGACCGAGCGCTGGCTGGCGCCGAATCTGGGTTACGACAACTAATCCGGCTTCACGCGACACCCTGTGGGAGCCAATTGGCTCCCACAGTTATTTCTGTGGCTTCAAAGGCGTTGGCTATGCTTGTCTGACACACACGGCAGACGAGGGATTTATGGACGATCCAGTCGACAACAAGCCACCGACGTTCTGGCAGATGCTGCATAGCGTCATGGCGGCGGCGTTCGGGGTGCAGAGCGGCAAGAACCGGGCAAGGGACTTCACCCACGGCAAGCCCAGCCATTTCATCTTTTTGGGTATCGCATTCACGGCGGTGTTCGCGCTGACGCTGTTCGGCATTGTGCAACTGGTGGTGCACCTGGCGGGCGTCTGACGGCACTAGTGCATCAGGGTCTGCAGATTGAACGGGTAGCGATACGAAACCGGGCGCCCTTTCGCCGAGAGCTTGCGAAAGTGCACGCCGTAGTCCGGCGAGGCGCCCATGGCAAGGATTCGACGGGCATGATCCCTGTCGATCAGTTGCAGCAACGGAATCTGCCGATCCCGGCCGCCATACTGATTCAGATCGACGCCTTGCGCGTGATCATGCAGCTCGACCAGTGCCCAGCCACCCAGGGTGAAATGGCCGCCGAGCAACGCGCTCAGACGCCCGTCGACCACCGCCTGCAAGGCTTCGGGCGAGGTGTTGACCGCGCTGAACAGCACGTCCTTGCCCGGCACCTTGCCGGCCTCGGACGCGGCACGCATCACGCCGAAGGCCATTTCATCATTGGCTGCCCATACCAATGAAACGTTGGGATAGCGGACCAGCAACTGCTTCGCCTGCTCGTAAGCCCGCTGCTGGGTCCAGCCGCCATAGACCAGTTGCCGCAAACGCACCTGCGGATTCTCCGCCAGGGCTCGCTGCATGCCCTTTTCGCGCAATTGCGCCGATGGCGTGATCTTGAGGCCGGAAAACGCCAGCAGATCGATGCTTTCACCGGGCGCCACGGGCGGATGCAGGCGGATCAGCTCTTTCATCATCAGGTAGCCGCCCTCCTCGTCATTGGGCACCAGGCTGCCGATGCGATCCGCGCCCTCTGTCACCAGTGCCTGCTGGTTGGACGTCAGTGCCGAATTGACGATAAAAAGCTTCACACCACTGCCATTGGCCAAGCGCAGAATCTGCGGCGCCACGTACTGTTCGTTGACGAACACCAGATAATCCGGGCGCTCAGGCCCCTGCAGGGCCAGTCGCGCCTGCGCCAGGGTCAATTCCGGCTGGCGCTGGGCATAGAGAATTCGCAGGTCGATGCCCAGATCCCGGGCGGCAGCCTGCATGAATTGCGAGTAGCTGACCCAGAATGCTTCCTGCGTCGAGCCCGGATTCAGGAACAACACCGACTCCGCACGCGCGCAGGTACCGAAAACCGCGCCGAACAGCAGCAGGCTGAGGTGAAGAAGCTTGAACATGAATCATCCGGGCCCAAGGAAAAATGGCCGCGCATTATAGCCATTGATCACCTGGCCTTTGGCGCTTGATCCCGCCTTTTGTCCGACAATCGTCGCAAGCGGGGCCCGGACGAGTCGTTTTACTGATGGCTGACCCAGAATACCGCCGTTCCAACGACCAGAATGATCAGGAACAGAATCGCCCAGGCATCGACGCTGCTATCGCTTTTCCTTGCTTTGGTTGGGTTGCTCATTGCATCGCCTCTTGTCGGTTTTATCGGTGATTGCAGAAAGACTCGTCCACAGTAAAGACGATGATTGTCCGCACGACAAATGTGGTTTAGTTGACAGTGATTCTTGTTAGGCGATTTGGTTCTTTACATATACTCAAACATCACTTTTGCGCATAACTGCAAACGGGTATATTGCCCCGGCTCCGTCAGGGAGTGCGCGGCCGTGCGCGCAGAATTGCAGAGGAACCATCGGACTCCAGCAAGCGAAAACGCAGCGTTTTCCGAGTGGCCAAAGCCTGAGAACAGGACTTATATGTACGTATACGACGAGTACGATCAGCGGATCATCGAGGACCGCGTCAAGCAGTTCCGTGATCAGACCCGACGCTATCTGGCAGGTGAGCTGAGCGAAGAAGAATTCCGCCCCCTGCGCCTGCAGAATGGCCTGTACATCCAGCGTTTCGCGCCAATGTTGCGAGTGGCGGTGCCTTACGGCCAACTGACCTCGCGTCAGGTGCGCATGATGGCCAAGATCGCCCGCGACTATGACAAGGGCTACGCCCACATCAGCACGCGGCAGAACGTGCAGTTCAACTGGCCGGCGGTCGAAGACATCCCGGACATCCTCGCCGAACTGGCCACTGTGCAGATGCACGCCATCCAGACCAGCGGCAACTGCCTGCGCAACGTCACTACCGACCAGTTCGCCGGTGTTGCAGCCGACGAGTTGATCGACCCGCGTCCGTGGTGCGAAATCGTTCGTCAGTGGACCACGTTCCACCCGGAATTCGCTTACCTGCCACGCAAGTTCAAGATCGCCGTCAACGGTTCGACCTCCGACCGTGCGGCCATCGAAGTCCACGACATCGGCCTTGAGCCGGTACACAACGCTGCTGGCGAACTCGGTTTCCGCGTGCTGGTCGGCGGTGGTCTGGGTCGTACCCCGGTGGTCGGTGCGTTCATCAACGAGTTCCTGCCATGGCAGGACCTGTTGAGCTACCTCGACGCGATCCTGCGGGTGTACAACCGCTACGGGCGTCGCGACAACAAATACAAGGCGCGGATCAAGATCCTCGTCAAGGCGCTGACGCCGGAAGTCTTCGCCCAAAAAGTCGATGCCGAGATGGAACACCTGCGCGGCGGCCAGACCACCCTGACCGAAGCCGAAGTCCATCGCGTCGCCAAACACTTCGTCGACCCGGACTACAAGGCACTGAGCAGTCAGGACGCCGAACTGGCCGCCCTCGACAAAGAGCATCCGGGTTTCGCCCGCTGGCGCACCCGCAACACCCTGGCGCACAAGAAGCCGGGCTATGTGGCCGTGACCCTGTCCCTGAAGCCGACCGGCGTTGCACCGGGTGACATCACCGACAAGCAGCTCGACGCCGTCGCCGACCTGGCCGACCGCTACAGCTTCGGTCAACTGCGCACCTCCCACGAGCAGAACATCATTCTGGCCGACGTCGAGCAGAGCCAGCTGTTCACCCTGTGGGGCGAACTGCGTGAAGGTGGCTTCGCCACTCCGAACATCGGCCTGCTGACCGACATCATCTGCTGCCCTGGCGGTGATTTCTGCTCCCTGGCCAACGCCAAGTCGATCCCGATCGCCGAATCGATCCAGCGCCGTTTCGACGACCTGGACTACCTGTTCGACATCGGTGAACTGGACCTGAACATCTCCGGCTGCATGAACGCCTGCGGTCACCACCACGTCGGCCACATCGGCATCCTCGGTGTGGACAAGAAAGGTGAAGAGTTCTACCAGGTCTCGCTCGGCGGCAGCGCCAGCCGTGACGCCAGCCTGGGCAAGATCCTCGGCCCTTCCTTCGCCCAGGAAGACATGCCGGACGTGATCTCCAAACTGATCGACGTGTACGTGGAACAGCGCACCGAAGACGAGCGTTTCATCGACACCTACCAGCGTATTGGCATCGACCTCTTCAAGGAACGCGTCTATGCAGCGAATCATTAAGAACAACGAGGTCGTCGACGAAACCTGGCACCTGCTGCCCAAGGATTTCAACATCGACGAAATCAGCAACTGCGACGACCTGATCGTCCCGCTGCAGCTGTGGCGTGAACACGCCCGCATGCTCAAGGCCCGCGATGGCGGTCTGGGTGTGTGGCTGGACGCCGATGAAGAAGCCGAAGAAATCGGTGACGACGTCAATGAGTTCCAGGTAATTGCCCTGAACTTCCCGGCGTTCACCGATGGCCGCAACTACTCCAACGCCCGCCTGCTGCGTGACCGTTACGGTTTCAAAGGCGAACTGCGAGCGATTGGCGACGTACTGCGCGACCAGCTGTTCTACATGCGCCGTTGCGGTTTCGATGCCTTCGCCCTGCGCGCGGACAAAGACCCGTACGATGCCCTTGAAAGCCTCAAGGACTTCTCGGTGACCTATCAGGCCGCCACTGACGAACCGCTGCCGCTGTTCCGTCGCCGCTGAACATGCGCCTGAGCCCGGCTACCGGGCTCAGGATCGCACCGTTTCCCCCCACTGTTTCAGCTCACAGGCGCGCAGAACCCTGTGCTTGCACACTGCTCAGTCCTGGATGCCGGGCCAGGGCCTGTTCGGTCAACTGTCGGGTCAGTCTCGCCATTTGGTTTCGATAGTTTTCGAAGATCGCCATCATTCTTTGAGTCGCAACCGGCCGTGGCAGCTCTGCCTGCACCTCCAGTCGCGCGAACGCGTCAGCACTGTCATTCAGCAGCGTCAGAAACTGTTCCCGATATATCGTATGCAAGTACTGCGACCAGAAAGGCTGTGTCTTGATCGACGCCAGCAGTGCGGGTGAGTTTTCTGCCTTGACGACCTCGGTGTAGGCCCGGTCCAGTTGCTCTTCGGTGATCTCGACATCGAGTCGGACATTGATGTCCCGTGGCTGGGCAGGCAGATCCAGTCGCTGGGCAAGCCCGACCCGGTAGCCGAGGTTCAGCTCCAGCGCCTGCTGACGACTGAGCGTGCCATCCTGCGTACGGCTGCTTATCTCGATCAACGCCTGCTTTTCCACTTCCTGCAAACGGAACAGGCCCCGCAGCAACCGGATCAGCTCCCCTTCAAGAGACTGCGCACCGGAGCGCGCAGCCTCCATTGCCCGGTAACACAACACCCTGACTTCGATATCACTGAACAGAGCAGAGGCATCTGCAGCACTGACTCGACCGATCCAGGCCATTCGAAACAGCGCGTTACGCAGTTCATCGCTTTCTGAAGCGGCCTGCAACACGTTCCAGACTCGCTGGGCCAACTGTGTATGTTGGCGGGTGTAGTCGGCGGTGTAACGCATTTGCTCGAGCACCAGAAAGAAATCCCTGGACCGCGGGTTGGTGATCAATGCCGCCCAGGTCCGCTGCATCTGGACGACCAGATCGCCTGCCACGCCCGAGACCCAGTGAGCACCCAGTGCATCCGTACGCAGCGCCTCCGGCACTCGCTGGATGTAGTCGGCAGTAATCACGCCCAGACTGATGCCACGATCCCGCTGGTAGGTTGCGATTGCTCTCAGGGTGGCAGGCGAAAGCGGATTGCCGTCGACATTAGTACCTCGGTTCAGCTCCAGACGAGCCGTGAACACTGAGTCGGGCAGTGTCGCGATCATGTTGTCACGCAGATCCAGGGTTTGCAGTTCAGCCAGACCGTATACGCCCAATGGCCACTGACTGATGCCACTGGCACGCAATGACAGGTGACGCAAGCGACTCCAGGAGGTCACGGCCGGCAAGCGGCCGAGATCAGGATTGAAACTCAGGTTCAACGATTGCAGATGTGTCATTGCGGCTAGCGAAGCCTGTGCTTCAGCGGTCAGATGAATCTGATTGTTGCTCAGATTCAGATGGGTCAGCCGTGACATGCTCTCAAGCGCCAGGGGAACCCGAGTCAGCCCGTTTCCAGTCAGGCTCAAGTCGTTCAGATTGGGGAAGTTATGCAAAAAAGCATTCAAACCGGCACTGGCGCCCACATTGTCCATTTCCAGTGCATTGACATGTCGGAAGTCGGCGACGATGACAGGCAGGTCGCCAAGCGGTTGCGGATCAAACACCAGTCTGTAGAACGTCCGGGAGGCTTGCGTCACGGTAGCGGATTCCCTGCGCCAGGCCTGCAGAATCGCCTGGGCGGCCCTTGCCTTGCTGCGCGGAGGAACTTTGCGCCTCGGGCCGTCGCCCACCTGATATCGGGTGTCGCGATGAACCCATTGCTCCAGCGTATTACGCATCGACTCGTATTGTTGCCTCAACCCCTCGAGCGTCCGGACTGCCAGTACATCGTCGCTGTCCAGTGTCTTCACGAAATGATCGATTTGCGCAGCCGAATGCGAGGGGAACAACTCCCGGGCACGTTGTATCAGTACAGATGATCGCCTGGATGCCGGGTCTGCAGGTGGCTCGGCCAGCCAGGTCGATCGTTCCACCAGGCGATCAGCCAGGACCATGGGCGAGCGATAACCTTCACGCAACGCTTCCTTTTCCAGCAGGCGGGCGAAAACCTCGCGTCGTTGATGAGCCATCGCAGTGATTTTTCGACGCAAGACCTCCTCTCCTTTGTCGACGTCAACCTTCAGGGATTTTCGTGCGTGCTCCGGCAGGCCGTCCCACAGCGCATGAAAGAAACTCTCGCGAGTGCGGCCGTCGTGAGTTGTAAGCACTTTTTCGTCCGCATCGAGTGCTTGAAATCGATCCGTGTAGGCTTCGATAAAAACCTTGTGGCGCGCAGTCGTACTGCCGATACTCGCGCGCTCGTCCGAATGCACCGCCCACTCCACAATTTCGATGAACACGTCGGCAGGCCACCCCGGCAGACTGGCCAGGCTATCCAGCACCAGCAGATCGCTGGACAGCCCACAGGCGGCGTCCAGATAAAGTCCTTCGTAGGCGCGATTCAACCGAACGACTTGCTCATAGCGCCGCGCTTCTTCGGCCAGACGCAAAGGCACGCTACCGGACTCGAGTTCTTCCAGTTCTCCCGAATCAGCGTTGGCCACCAGTTCATCGGCAACGCTCGCTGGCAGACCGGCAAATGCCTCACGTACCGGCTCGGCCAGGGATTCGCGAAGAACGTCGGTCTGGAGATCGACCCGATGGAACAGTCCCAGGCGTGATTTGTTCGCCTTGCCGGCGATCACGACCCTCAGCTGTTCGATCTGTCCGGCCTGGTCAGCGGGCGCCGAGCCTAGCAAGCGCAATCGTTGAGGGCTGTCGAGACCGGCCAGCAACACCGGATAGTAATCACCCTTGTGAAGCCGTTCTTCGCCGATCTTCAACCGCTGTAGCGCCTTTGCCGGACCATAGCGTTCGATTTCCTTTCCGACGACACTGACCACACTCACCGCGAGGTTTTTTGGCCACCCAGGGGCGGACGTAAGGAGGAAAAGTTGCAAGTCCGGATTGGCAGCAGAAGCGGATAAAGGGTTATTCAACTGTTTCATGAATTGCTCGACAGCCGCATCGGCGCGAAATCGCCTGACGCTGTCGACGAGCACGGCCATCGGCTTGCTTCGATCAATGAACAGTTGCCGCAACGGCTGTTCGCCGATATCGATGGTCGCCAGGACTTGTAAAGCCTGCGCATCGGTAAGGTGTTCCTGGCGATACCCCAGACGACGGAACAGTCTCAGGCGGTTCCAGTCCTGGGGAAGTTCGGAGTCGTGTCGCCAGGCGCCGGCGCGGTTGGTTTCCAGTACGGGGGAGTAACGGTCCGCCACGTCAGGATGGGCCACCTCCCAAACATCGGACTCAGGCCTCGGCCGTACGACATAATTGTCGGAGTCAATGCGCAAAAAAAGGTTGCTGTGCTCTCGGACGAGCCCCTGTTCGTCCATTTCGATCCCGCGAGGCATCGCCCGGTGTCGCCTGTAGGCCGCCAGATCGACATTCCACAACCGCAGCACACCCGACGAGATAGGCACTGAACGCAGTCGCTGGATGAAGGGGGAGGCCCTGACCACCTTGTAGGTACCGATCGCTACCTTTACGCCTGCGGTCGCAGCAGACATTACAATCAGGTTCTCGATGGTATCAAAGAGATAATCCGTGGCCCGCTCCTGGTCCCCCGCTGCCCAGCTGGAAATACCTTCGTAAATATTGTCAAGCAACTGGATACCGGCCACGGCAAACATGACTTCACCAACAACAGGCACAAATGAGGCGAAGAACAGTGCCGTATTGAACGCAATGGTTTTGTAGGTATCGAGCCTGGCCAACCGGGTCTTTTCGTCCTCGTCATCCGTCGGGATCACCAGCAATCGTGCATCTGCGCGGATGCGTTCGGCCTGCATCTGGAACATTGCCCGAAACAGATCATTCTTATGCTCTTTACCCAGATCAAGCTCTTCGAGCGGGAGATAGATAGAGTCCTTGGGCAGGATCGGAGGTGTCACCGACAACAAGCGCTTATCCAGAGCAGCGAGAAACTCGGGGCGATCCTTGAGCTTGATGAACCCCATGAAAAAACCGAGAAATTCGGTTGTTCTCAGGCGACGACTTAGATCTACCTCAAATCGGTTAAACGACAGATACTCTTTCAAAGGGTGCAGCGAATCACCCGGCAGGTAAATCACACATCGGTCGTCGTTTTCGCTGACGGGCGCTATGGATATCGGACCATGCAGTTGTACGCCCAGTATTTTCAGAGTCTTGTACGCGAGGACATTCTGGTTCGATGACTCTTCGTTCCCCACGGTATGAAGCATACGGTATACATCGGCACTGATATGTTTTTGCAGGTAGGCAAGATGCCGTTCGACCGCGAATCGATCTTTGGCATAGACCAGACCTTTATCAAGCAGGCTGCCAGTTTTATTCTTGTCACCGAACAAATCAGCCACATGGGCTTGATATTGCTTTCCCAGATCCAGATCTCGACAAAGCTTGGCAAACTCATGAGGCTCAATTGAAAGTGTCCGACTGACATGCCCCGTTATCTTTTCCGGAATATAGAGATGTGATTGTTCATGATAATTCTGGGGCAGTGTCTCGCTGACTTCAAAGTTTTCACATGCAGCGGTCAATAGATCCCGTTCAATCGGCAGCACAAGTTTGCGTCGCAGCCCAAGCAGGCTGGAAGTGGAGCGCACATGTTGAAATACCACCCCCTCCACCTGAAAAGGTTCGGCCAACCTGTCGGACATGGCCTTGGCCAGTAAAGGTTTGCAGAATTGCTCCGGCGACTTGAATGCTCGCAACGCGCTGACCGCAGCGTTCCTCGACACATAACTGGACTTCAGGCTTGCATATAAGTCATTCCGAACTTCGGCTGATGACTCAAGCATCCAGGCAGGGGTATGTTTTTTCAACAGATCAAAATGCACACCCTGTTCAGCCGGTGTCATTTCTAAAGTTATTTTTTCGTCTCGCCTAACTTCCATGTAAAACATCCATCAAACAATTTTGAATAATTAGCCTAGAGCCGGGGCCAATTAAAAAAAAGCATAAATAGTTGATGGATACGAACTATGAAACAGCAGTAACTTTAAACTTTAAACTATATATGTAACGCACATCGTTTCAATAAAAATGCAGAGGGGGCAGTTGGCATTTGCCGCCGACGCCCCCACGGAGCATTACCAGAAACGCTGCTGGGTCAGACGACTCCACCAGCTCAGCAACACGCGATCCACCGAGCCGCTGGCCGCCATGCCGATCCGCTCCTGCAGGCTTTTGCGTTCAGCGTAGTGCAGGTGATAGACCTCGGACTGTTTGGCGCGCTCGGCCAGGTATTCGTCGCTGGTCTTGAGTTCGTCGACCAGTTGCTTGTCCAGTGCCGCGATGCCGAGCCAGACTTCACCGGTGGCGACCTCGTCGATCGCCAGCTGTGGGCGATAACGGGCAACGAAGTTCTTGAACAGCTGGTGAGTAATGTCCAGGTCTTCCTGGAATTTCTCCCGGCCCTTCTCGGTGTTTTCGCCGAACACGGTCAGGGTGCGTTTGTACTCGCCGGCGGTCAGTACTTCGAAATCGATGTCATGCTTTTTCAGCAGGCGGTTGACGTTGGGCAACTGCGCCACCACACCGATGGAGCCAAGAATGGCGAACGGCGCGCTGATGATCTTCTCGCCGATGCACGCCATCATGTAGCCGCCGCTGGCTGCGACCTTGTCGATGCACACAGTCAACGGCACGCCGGCTTCACGGACGCGCGCCAGTTGCGACGAAGCCAGACCGTAGCTGTGCACCATGCCGCCGCCGCTTTCCAGACGCAGGACCACTTCGTCCTTCGGCGTGGCCAGGGTCAGCAGCGCGGTGATTTCGTGGCGCAGGCTTTCGGTGGCCGAGGCCTTGATGTCGCCATCGAAGTCCAGCACGAACACCCGAGGTTTGGCCTCGGGTTTCTTCTTCTGTTTCTTCTCGGACTTGGCCTGGCCCTTGCGCAAGGCCTTGAGCTGATCCTTGTCGAGCAGGGTCTGCTCCAGACGCTCACGCAGGCCTTTATAGAAATCGTTGAGCTTGCTGACCTGCAACTGGCCCGCAGATTTGCGCCGGCCCTTGCTGCGCAACGCAGCAAAACTGGCCAGCACCACCAGAATGGCGATGACCAGCGTTACGGTCTTGGCCAGGAAACTGGCGTATTCAGTGAAAAACTCCACAGTGACTCCTTCAAACGATGCGCGATCTTGAAACACACGCGGGAATTGGCTCCAGCATACCCATGCACCGGCCCGTCGGCCAGCCGTGAAACCTCTGGCAACAAGGCTGGAACGGGCATTTCAAACAAGCGTATGTTTTTTCATTGACAGCTCACCGTCATCCCCATAACCTCGCCTCAACCTTCAACGTACCGGGACGACGCGGACGTGGGCAGCATCTACTTGATTCGACATGGCCAGGCCTCCTTCGGTGCAGACGACTATGACGTCCTGTCGCCGACCGGTGTACGCCAGGCAGAAATTCTCGGCCGCCACCTCGCCGAACTCGGAATCAGCTTCGACCGCTGCCTGTCGGGCGACCTGCGCCGCCAGCAACACACGGCCAACAGCGCGCTGGAACAGTTCGCCGCCGTCGGTTTGCCGGTTCCGGCTCTGGAAATCGATTCGGCCTTCAACGAATTCGATGCCGACGCCGTGATCCGCGCCCTGCTCCCGGCCATGCTGCCGCAAGAGCCCGAAGCACTGGAAATCCTGCGCAACGCCGCGCAAAACCGTGGCGAATTCCAGCGCATCTTCGCCCTGATCATCGAGCGCTGGCTCGCCGGCACCTACGACACACCTGGCCTGGAAAGCTGGCTGGGTTTCGTCGAACGGGTTCAGGCCGGTCTGCACCGAATACTCGAACAAGCCGACAACACCCAGAAAATTGCGGTGTTCACCTCAGGTGGAACAATCACCGCCCTGCTCCACCTCATCACTCAAATGCCTGCCCGGCAGGCCTTTGAACTGAACTGGCAAATCGTCAACACCTCGCTCAACCAGCTGAAGTTCCGCGGTCGCGAGGTGGCTCTGGCTTCCTTCAACAGTCATGCACACCTGCAACTGCTGAAGGCCCCGGAACTCATCACGTTTCGCTGAGTCCGGATTACTGTGACCCTGCTGCAATCAACCAAAAAGGATCGAACCATGACCTCCGTAGCTGATGCCGTAAAAGCAATGCAAGCCAAGTTCAACCCAGCCGCCGCTGCCGGTCTGGATCTGGTCTTCGGTTTCAACATCACTGACGAAGACAAGCAATACGCCCTGATCGTCAAAGACGGCACCTGCGACATCCAGGAAGGCGAAAACCCGGACGCCAACTGCACGCTGGTGCTGGACAGCGAAACCCTCAAAGGTATCGTCAGCGGCGAAACCGACGGCATGCAGGCTTTCATGGGCGGCAAGCTGCGCGTTGAAGGCGACATGATGCTGTCGATGAAACTGTCCGAGCTTTTCCCGGCGTAAACGTCCGGACGCAATTCGCGAATCCCGCCTCTGGCGGGATTCGTGCTTTCAGAGGCCGATGATCTCCAACCATCAACGTGTTGAACCCGGCGCTCTTTCCAGCTCTCGCTGAATATCTCGAAACGCAGTGGCCGCTTCACTTCCTTCAGCCAGATGCTCAGCCATCGACCCAGTCAGCATTTTTTTGTCGGTGACATCCCAGTCAATCGTGATGACAAACGTGTCGCCCCCAAGAGTCACAAACAACCAATAGGAATCCACCGGTCTGTCCGGTTGGGAGAACGCGCTGTAGGCATATCGAATCTGGCGACGAAGATCCGGTGTATCGAGAACCAGCCCCTCTGTATCCACCTTCGGATAACGCTCTTCCATCGCAACCAGCACTTTGGTCAGAAACTCGTCATTCGAAATGCCCCTCAACGGATCAGGACTGTTGCGCAGCATGGTGACAGGACTCTGTGCGGAAGGCGTACCCATAAAACGCGGTCGATACATTCCCGAGCTGAACCATCGTGTCGCGTCAAAGCGCGTTTCTTCAGGGCTCCAGTCGCCGTAATACATCATTACCCTGGCGGACATTTGATCTTCCTTGCTGTAATAAAAAAATACCGTAGTGATGAACACTGCCAGCAAGATGAGCAGAAGGCAGTTCTTTCTCGATAGACGCAGCATGCTCAAGCGGGTCTGTATTCAAGAAGGTGGGCCGGCACCCCGGTGGGGGTATCCCCGGAACGGACATCACGATGTGCACCCAACGCATCCAGCGGGTAACCCACGGTTTTCTCGTGAAAACTGCGGCTGTCCTCATGTGCTACCAACTTGCGCTCCTCATCAGTAACCGTTGAAAGGGGTTTTTGCGGGGCCTTTTCATCTGGAAGCTCAGCCGTCGGGTTCTTCGCTGTCTTACGGTGTTCTGCAAGCTTTCGTTGATACTCGATATTCTTGCGGGTGTAGCTTTCCATCGCCTCCCTGTCGGAGGCCATCCGCTGACGCGTGCCGGGCACCGATTGCCGCTCCGCGTTGGTGCCATAAGTCGTGTCGTAATTGCTGCGACGCGGAAACGCCATGACGGTTGTCCGGGTTGCATTAGCCATGATTTGCGCGAGGCTGAGTTCATAATGAGGGTCTTCGCCCTCGAGCACCCAACGCTCGGCGTTGATGCCCAGCCCGGTGCGACAGGCATAAGAGTGAATCTTTGCACCGTATGCAAACGCTTCCGGCTTGAACATTTTCGCCTGGGCATCACGTAATCGGTAACTTTCACGCTTATCCAGCTCGTATCCCAGCTCGATTGCACCCACTACGCCATGGGAGAAAAAATCGAGCTGTTTGATTTCTCTGCCGCGACGTTGCCGGGTAAAGATGAAATCCACCAGGCCGGATATTGAATCCAGTTCCCGGTATTGCGCGCCATGATCGCGCTCGACTACCAGTTTCAAGGCCGCCAGCAGGTTTTGCGGATAGTCATCCTTGAAAATCAGAAAGACGCGTTGTTTCGAAAAACTTGGCGTGCCTTCGGGGTACTTCGTCAGTTGTCGGATGCCTTGATTGATGAAGCGCATTTTATTGCCCTTCTGCCCGCGCCAGTTTTCTATCGTCGACATGTAGGAAGCCCCCACCACCGTCACATAATCCTGTGCCAGCGTGCCCGTGACCTGAGTCGTCGCATGCTGATCAGTGGTCTTGGCCTGTTTCTTCTTTGGTGCAGCCACGCGTCGCCCTCCTTAATAGTCGATGCCCAGGGCATCCAGATGGAGGGCCGCTTCCTTGCCCCACTGAACAACAATGGATGTCGGATCGGCTGTAAATACCCTCTCAGCATTGCCATGGTTGTCGGTATGGCCGACCATGCGCTGTCCATCGCCGGTTTCGATGCAATAGAGCATGTCGGGAATTGCTTCGCCGGTGGTTTCGTCCACCAGCTGGAAGCGTTCACTGTGTTTTGGCACGGTGACAATCGGGCTGAAAGGCGCGGAACCGACCTGCGTGCCGACAAAAACGTCGCCGGAGCCGGTAATGATCATTCCGCCATGGGCTGTGGCGCTGCCGAGGAAGGCGATTGGCTTGCCGTTGATCAGGATGTTGCCGATGCCCTCGGTGACGGAATCACCGCAGGCGGTGGTATCACCGACTCGCAGCACAGGCATGCCATTGATGTTCACATTGGGTGAACCGCTGGTGCTGGGGTTGGTACCGTGTCCAGTGATCGGGCAGGCATTGAGATCGCTGAGGCGCGCGGCAGGTTTTGCCATCATCTACATCCTTGTATGAGCGGAGGCCGCGAAATTTACCGGATCTGCCCTGTGGGTGAAAGGCTGGCCTCCTGCCTGCCCGTCTCTGCCGTGACCGGTGTCACAAACGATGCAGCCAGCAGTTCCCGCGTATACGGGTGTCGGGCCGAATGAAACAACCCGGCCGTTTCGCCGCGTTCCACCACCTCGCCATCCTTCATCACGATCAGATCGTGGGCCAGCGCCCGCACCACCGCCAGGTCATGACTGATGAACAGATAAGTCAGACCGTGCTCCTCCTGCAATCGGCGCAACAGCGCGACGATCTGTTTCTGCACCGTGCGATCCAGCGCCGACGTCGGCTCATCGAGCAGGATCAGATCCGGCTTGAGCACCAGCGCCCGAGCGATGGCGATACGTTGCCGTTGCCCGCCGGAAAACTCGTGGGGATAGCGATGACGCGTCGCCGGATCGAGCCCGACTTCCTTCAGTACATCGATCACAGCCTGCTCGCGCGCCTGCGCATTCAAGTCGCTGTGCACCTGCAGACCTTCGGCAATGATCTGCTCCACACACAAGCGCGGACTCAGGCTCCCGAACGGGTCCTGAAACACCACTTGCAGGCGTTTGCGCAGCGGACGCAATTGCTTGCCGCTCAGTTGTTCGAGCGCCTCGCCCTTGAAGCGGATGTTGCCGTCGGCGTCGATCAGACGCAGGATCGCCTGACCCAGCGTGGATTTACCCGAGCCCGACTCACCAACAATCCCCAGCGTCTTGCCCCGCTGCAGGTTCAAATCGATGCCGTTGACCGCGTGTAGATACGTCTTGGCCCGCAGCCATCCGCCACCCAGCGGAAAACGCACATTCAGATCACGAACCTCGAGCAGATCTTCCGCTGCATCACGGCAAAGCGCCGCGCCGCCGGGTTCGGCGTTGAGCAATTCGATGCTGTAGGGATGCTGCGGCGCGCGGAACAATTGCTCGCAAGTAGCCTGTTCGACGATTTCGCCCGCGCGCATCACCGCCACCCGCTGGGCGATGGTGCGCACCAGATTCAAGTCATGGCTGATGATCAGCAGCGCCATGCCCAGGCGCTGTTGCAGTTCCTTGAGCAGCAACAGAATCCTGCGCTGGACCGTGACGTCGAGGGCCGTGGTCGGCTCATCGGCGATCAGCAACTGCGGTTCGCACGCCAGCGCCATGGCGATCATCACCCGTTGCCGCTGCCCGCCGGAGAGCTGATGCGGATACGCTTTCAGCCGCTCGCGCGGTCGTTGAATGCCGACCAGTTCCAACAGCTCCAGAATCCGTTTGCGTGCCACCGCGCCCGTCAGGCCCTTGTGCAGCGCCAGGCTTTCGCCGAGCTGGCGCTCGATGCTGTGCAACGGGTTGAGCGAGCTCATTGGCTCCTGAAAAATCATTGCGATGCGGTTGCCGCGCAGTTGCCGCAGATAGCGCTCGTGCACACCCAGCAGCTCTTCGCCGCCATAGCGGATGCTCCCGTCGATCTGCGTGATGTTCGGGTCCAGCAGTTGCAGAATGCTGTGGGCCGTCACCGACTTGCCGGAGCCGGACTCGCCGACCAGGGCCAGGCATTCCCCCGGACAAATGTCGAGGTCGATGCCGTGCACCACTTCCTGCCCTTTGAAGGCCACCCGCAGGTCGCGTATTTCGATCAGATGTTCACGCATATCAAGTCCTGGGGTCGAAGGCATCACGGCAGGCTTCGCCGATGAAAACGAGTAAAGAAAGAATCAGCGCCAGGGCGAAGAACGCCGTCAGGCCCAACCACGGTGCTTGCAGATTGTTCTTGCCCTGACCGATCAGCTCACCCAGCGAAGCACTGCCGGCGGGCATGCCGAAGCCGAGAAAATCCAGCGCCGACAACGTGGCGATCGCCCCGGTCAGAATGAACGGCAGGTACGTCAAGGTCGCACTCATGGCGTTGGGCAGAATGTGCCGCACGATCACTTGCGCATCGCCGACACCCAGCGCCCGCGCCGCTTTCACGTACTCAAGTCCGCGGCTGCGCAGAAACTCGGCGCGCACCACGTCCACCAGACTCAGCCAGGAAAACAGCGCCATGATCCCCAGCAACCACCAGAAATTCGGCTCGACGAAGCCCGATAGAATGATCAGCAGGTAAAGCACCGGCAGCCCCGACCAGACCTCCAGCAAACGCTGACCGAGCAAATCGACCCAACCGCCGTAATAGCCCTGCAAGGCACCGGCGGCGATGCCGACCAAAGCGCTCACCGCTGTCAGCCCCAGAGCAAATAACAGCGACACCCGTGTGCCGAATATCACCCGCGCCAGCACATCCCGCGCCTGATCGTCGGTGCCCAGCCAGTTTTCAGCGGTGGGCGGGCTCGGGGCCGGTTCGCTGAGGTCGTAGTTGACCGTGTCGAAACCGAACGGGATCGGCGCAAACCACATCCGTCCGCCCTGCCCCTCGATCAGTTCACGCACCTGAGCGCTGCGGTAGTCGGGCTGGAACGGCAGCTCGCCGCCGAAATCCTGCTCGGTGTAGCGCTTGAACGCCGGGAAATACCACTCGCCCTGATACGTCACCAGCAACGGTTTGTCATTGGCGACCAGTTCGCCGCCCAGGCTCAGGCCGAACAGCGCGAGAAACAGCCACAACGACCACCAGCCGCGTCGATGGGCCTTGAACCGCGCCCAACGGCGCTGTCCGATGGGAGAAAGCGTCGGCATCAGGCAGTCCTCGCGGTGAAGTCGATGCGCGGATCGACCAGCGTGTAACACAGGTCGCCCAGCAGTTTTATCAAGAGCCCGAACAGGGTGAAGATGAACAGCGAACCGAACACCACCGGGTAATCCCGCGACACTGCGGCTTCGTAGCTCAGGCGGCCGAGACCGTCGAGGGAGAAGATCACTTCGATCAGCAACGAGCCGCCGAAAAACACCGTGACCAGTGCCTGAGGCAATCCGGCCACCACCAGCAGCATCGCGTTGCGAAACACATGCCCGTACAACACCTGTCGCTCGCTCAGGCCCTTGGCCCGAGCCGTGACCACGTACAGCCGTGAGATTTCATTGAGAAAGCTGTTCTTGGTCAGGATCGTCAGCGTCGCGAAACCGCCGATCACCAGCGCACTGACCGGCAACACCAGATGCCAGAAGTAATCGGCAACCTTGCCCCACAGCGACAGCTCGGCAAAGTTGTCCGAGACCAGCCCGCGCACCGGAAACCAGTCCAGCGCCGTCCCGCCGGCGAACACCACGATCAGCAGCAACGCAAACAGAAAACCGGGCATCGCATAGCCGATGATGATCGCCGCGCTGCTCCAGACATCGAACGCCGAGCCATTGTGCACCGCCTTGCGGATACCCAGCGGAATCGACACCAGATAAGTGATCAGCGTCGCCCACAATCCCAACGACAAGGTCACCGGCAGCTTCTGCCAGATCAGTTCGGTCACCGACGCCCCCCGGAAGAAACTCTTGCCGAAGTCCAGTTGCGCGTAGCTCTTGAGCATCAGCCACAAGCGCTCACCGGCACTTTTGTCGAAGCCGTACTGGCGCTCGATATCGGCCACCAGTTTCGGGTCCAGGCCACGGGTCGCGCGGGACTCGCCGCCAATGCTTTCGACATGACTGGCCCCCACCGCCGCACCGACACCAATCCCCTGCAATCGGGCGATGGCCTGCTCGACCGGGCCACCGGGCGCGGCCTGCACAATCACGAAGTTCACCAGCAGAATCGCCAGCAAGGTCGGCACGATCAGCAGCAGACGCCGCAGGCTATAACCCCACATGGGCGTACTCCTTGTGCTGTTGCTGCATCTGCGTCGAGGTCAGCGCGGTCGGGCTGATTTCCCACCAGGTGTCGAGTCCGGCGTCGTACAACGGCGCAATCGCCGGGCGACCGAAACGGTTCCACCACACCGTGGAAATCCCCGGCGGGTAGTAGTTGGGAATCCAGTAGTAGCCCCACTGCAACACCCGATCCAGAGCATGGGCGTGGCGCAGAAGGCTCTCGCGATTGTCGGCCTGCACCACACCTTCTAGCAGCGCATCCACCGCCGGATCGCGCAGCACCATGTAGTTGTTCGAGCCAGGATCGTCGGCACCCTCGGAGCCGAAGTAGTTGAACAGCTCGCGCCCCGGCGCCTGACTCACCGGGTAACCGACGACGATCATGTCGTAGTCGCGGCTGCGCACGCGGTTGGTGTATTGCGCGGTGTCAACCTGACGAATATCGAAGCCGATACCGATCTGCGCCAGATTGCGCTTGAAGGGAAGCAGCAAACGCTCGAAGCCCTTCTGGCCGTTGAGAAAGGTGAATTGCAACGGCTCGCCGGCGGCATTCACCAATTGATCGCCACGGGGTTTCCAGCCAGCGGCCTCCAGCAATTTCAGCGCCTGCAACTGTTGCGCGCGGATGTTGCCGCTGCCGTCGGTGCGCGGCGCCTCGAAAACCTGACTGAAGACTTCATCGGGAATCTTGCCGCGCCACGGTTCGAGGATTTTCAGTTCTTCGGCATCCGGCAGTTCGGTGGCCGACAACGCACTGTGGGAAAAGAAGCTGCGCTGACGCAGGTACATGCTGCGCATCATCTGCCGGTTGCTCCATTCGAAATCCCAGAGCATGGCGATCGCCTGCCGCACCCGACGATCCTGAAACATCGGTTTCTGCAGATTGAACACAAAGCCTTGGGTACCTTGCGCGGCGCCGGGTGCGAGGTGTTCGCGCAGCAACTTGCCCTGCTCCAGCGCCGCGCCGGCGTAACCGATGGTGTAACTGGTGGCGGAGAACTCGCGGTTGTAATCGAAGCCGCCGGCCTTCAGTACTTGTCGCGACACGTCGGTGTCGGCAAAAAACTCCACGCTCAACTGATCGAAGTTATAGAGCCCGCGAGTGATCGGCAGATCCCTGGCCCACCAGTCCTTGATCCGCTGGAATTTCACGCTGCGTCCGGCATCCACCGCGCTGACCTTGTACGGCCCGCTGCCCGGCGGAATCTCGAAGCCTGCGCCATCGGCGAAATTGCGTGTGCGCCACCAATGCTCGGGCAGCACCGGCAACGTCGCCAGATCCAGCGGCAATGTGCGGCTCTCGTTGTTCTTGAACACGAAACGCACCTGGGTCGGCGACTCGACCTGCACCTCGGCGACATCACGAAACTGCTGGCGATACTTAAGGCTGCCCTGGGTAGTGAACAGTTCGAAGGTGTAGCGCACGTCTTCAGCGGAGATCGGCGTGCCGTCCTCGAACCGCGCCTTGGGGTTCAAGTAAAAGCGCAGCCAGCGGCGGTCCACGTCCAACTCCATGCGTTGGGCCACCAGGCCGTAGACGCTGTAGGGCTCGTCCTTGCTGCGATAGGCCAGCGGCGCATAGAGCCAGCCGTCGATGTCGGCAACGCCGGTGCCTTTGTCGATGTAGGGAATCAGGTGATCGAACGGGCCGCTCTCCAGCGAAGAGCGGCGCAAGGTTCCACCCTTGGGCGCAGCGGGATTGGCGTAGGCCAGGTGCTGGAAGTCCGGGGCGTATTTCGGGGCTTCGCCGTAGACCGTGAGGGCGTGTTGGGGCGCTGCGAACAGCGCCGGGCTCAGCAACAGACCGACACTGAACAGAATGACTCTGGAAAACATGGGCAGATCCTTTCACCACGTGCCTGCCTGACTGTGATGTGCAACAGGCCGGGCCTTTTTATAGGGCGGGGTTTAGAACGATGTGTTACTAAAACCTGCCCCGACCGATCTTTCTCAGAACTTGTAATTGACCCGCGTGTACAGCGTGCGGCCAAACGGGTCGCCGTATTTCGGGTCGTAGCCGCTCTGGAACGTGTAGGTCTGGTTGCTGAACGGCGGCTCGCGGTCGAACAGGTTTTTCACCCCGAGCGTCACCGCCAGGGTCTTGCGCCAGGTGTAGGTGCCGGCCACGTCCCAGACGTTGTACGAACCGACGTAATCGTGAGTCTCGCGATCCGAGTCGTGGTAACCACTGGTGTAGCGGTTGGTCAGGCTTGCGCCGAGCGGGCCGTAGTTCCAGCTGCCGGTCAGGCTGTGACGCCAACGGGCCACGGCGCCGGCCGAGGCAAAGTCGCCGCCGCGAAAATCGCCGAGCTTGTCGATGTAGTCACCCTTGAGCTGCTGCTGATAGTCATAACGGGTCACGTAAGTGCCTTGCAGACCGATGCCGAAATCACCGTACGGCGTGCTCGGCAGGCGATAGTCGAAACTCACGTCGACGCCGTTGGTCTTGATCTTGCCGAGGTTGGCCAGCCCGGTGACGATGTGGTCGATGGAACCGTCGGGCTTGCGGATCAGGCGCTCCGGGTACAGCTCCGGATTCTCGAACACCGCCGATTCGGGGAACTCAGCGATCTGGTTGGCGATGTCGATCCACCAGAAATCCAGGCCGGTGGTCAGGCGATCGAACGGCTGGTAAACGAAACCGAGGGTGACGTTGCGCGCGGTCTCCGGGCTCAGGTCGGTGTTGCCGCCGGAGGTGCGATTGAACTGCTGGGCGCAGTCGCGGTTGGCAATGCCGCCGTTGCTCGGGTTGCCTCCAGCGCACAGGCGCGGGTCGTTGTAGTTGGCGTTGGTGAAGGAGGTAAACGTCGGGTTGTACAACTCGTACAGCGATGGCGCACGGAAACCTTCGCTGTAGGCGCCGCGCACCACCAGTTCCTTGAACGGCTGGAAGCGGAACGAGTATTTCGGGTTAGTGGTGCTGCCGAAGTCGCTGTACTTGTCGTGGCGCACGGCGGCGGACAGTTCCAGGCTGTCGAGCACCGGCACGTTGACCTCGGCGTACTGCGCCGAGACGCTGCGATCCCCTTGTACGCTGCCGTTGGGATCAACACCCAGGCTCTGCACGTCGCCGGCAAACGCAGCGAAATCCTGATGAAAATCTTCCTTGCGATACTCGCCGCCCAGCGCCAGTGCCGAAGGCCCTGCACCGAACCAGTCGCCGATCTCGCGGCTGACACGCCCGTCAATCGCCTTGACCCGGCCCACTGCGGTCGCGTAATCGCCTTCTACCTCGTTGGCTGCCAGTAGTACCGAACCGGCGGCGGTCTGCGGGCCGAACGGGTTGATCACACCGTTGGCGATGCCCTGGCTGACGGCGCGGTCGTTCACATAACCGCTGCGAATCGTGTTGACCACCTTGTTCTGGTTGTACGACGCGCCGAGGTTGTAATCCCACCCGACCAGGGTGCCGTCGAAGCTCAACAGCAGGCGCTGACCGGTGTTGTCGTCCTCATGCTGACGGGCACCGACGGCGGTTTCACGCCAGTTCACGTCCACCGGCTGCGTCGGGTCGAGGGCAAAACCGCTCGGTCCGGGCGTAATGCCGTTCCCCGGATAGAACGCCGTGCCAGGGTTGACCTGATTGCCCATCAAAGTGCCGGGCCCGATTTGGGTACGGTTTTCGTTGCGCGCCCAAAAGTATTCGAGGCTGACGTTGTGATCGTCCGACAGCTTGCCGGTGGCCTTGGCGAAGGCCGAGGTCTTCTCGGTTTCCGGCACCAGATCAAGGTAGTTCCACAGGCTCTGGCGGCAGATGCCGTTGCGTGACAACAGCCCCGGCGCATTGCAACCGGAACCGGCCAGCGGGTTGGTGGCATTGCTGCCCTGGCTCCAGTTGGCGGGCGATGCCGTGCCGGAGGTGTAATCCAGACCGCGCCCTGGCTGGTAGTTATAGGTGTAGCCACGATTATCGGCGGCCAGGCGATTCTGCTTGTCGTAACTCACCACGCCGAAAACGTTGAAGCGATCGTCCTGTAAATCGCCAAAACCCCAACTGCCGCTGAAATTGCGACTTTCGCCGCCGCCAGAATGGGTCGGTGTGTCGTAGTTCGTGCTGATCTGACCTTCGGTGAGGCTGGTCTTGGTGATGAAGTTGATCACCCCGCCGATGGCATCGGTGCCGTACAGCGCCGAAGCACCGTCGCGCAGCACTTCCACCCGGTCGATGGCGGCGAACGGGATAGTGTTGAGGTCGACGCCAGAGCCATTGATCGCATTGGTCGCGTTGTTGCTCAGACGCCGACCGTTGAGCAGCACCAGGGTTTTGTTCGGGCCAATGCCCCGCAGGTCGGCATAGGACGCCCCGCCGCTGCTCGACCCCACCGAGCGCCCGGAGCCCACCGAAGACTGGTTGGCCGAGATGCGGTTGACCAGCTCTTCAGTGGTGGTCACGCCCTGCTTCTGCAACTCCTCGACCCGCAGGATGGTGACCGGTACGGCGGTTTCGGCATCGACCCGACGGATCGCGGTGCCTGTGACTTCGACCCGTTGCAGTTGGGTGGTCGGTTCGTTTGCCGTGCTGTCGGCAGCGACGGCCGGCAACGTGTTGATCGCCAGCAGCAAGGCCAGGCTCAAAGGGGATTTAACGGGTGAAAAATGGATCATGAACAGCCATCCCTGCGTTTTGGTTTATGCAGGGATGTGCGATGGCAGACAGGGTTTTATAGGGCGCGATTTAGACCGTTGGGTGCTGAGGTTATGCAAAAAAAGGCGCGTGATTTTTCATACCAGTTCTGCGTCCTTGAGCAATCGCGTATCCAGCCCGAATCGCTCTTGCGAGACCATCCTGAATTGCCCCTCCGCCAAATCGCAGCTCACCAGCAAATTCCACGAGTGCCGGGTGGCTGCCGATGGAATCAGTACAAACGGGTGCTCGGCGAGCAACGCGTCGGCAAAATCCTGCTGGTTGGGCGAGGCCTGTGCGGGACTCATCCAGTAGGGGTTGGGCAGCTCCTCGGGTTGCACGATTTTCACAAGCGCCTCGCTGACCACCTCAAAGCACGTCAGCACATAGGGACTTCTATCAAGTGCGTTGAAACTCCCGTGAGCGGCCACCTCCAGAATGGCTGTAGATGGATCGATCGAAGCATAAACGACACGGCGGCCGGGCCGGTTCCATCGACCGCCCTGCAGTTCTGAACCGATGCCGCTGTCCCATGTGCACCGATAAACCTCAGGGTCCAAACGCCACGCATACCAGCGGTCGTCCCAAGGCAGCGGGTTCATTGATAAACCCCGTATTTAATCCGGTGCAGATAAGCAATGACCGATTGATACCCCAGTGAGCTTTCAATCAATGCAACGGGTCTGTAACCGTTTAACCATTTGGTCGCCTTGCTCATCCACTCCTCGGCGCTCGGCTGATCGTGGAACACCTCGATAGCGGACTCAAGAGCGTGCGCATACTGAAAAGCGATCATGCTCTGCTGTCGGCTCATTCGCGTCGGCTCGCCACTACTCAGCAAGCGCCGCACGGTTCTGACCGACTTTCCGGTGATGAGCTGCACAAGCTCGCTTTCCCGATAGAGCTCGGATGTTGAAATCATGTTCACAACGTCCCGCAGATCAAAACCTTCCCGCGCGTAACCAACAATGTGCATGGTGTCTCTGTCCCATATCCGGCCGTTCAGCAACACCTCAACAGGCTTCCCCTCGACCTTCTTCAGCCCCGTAAACCGGGGTGCTTTCGCTTGGGGCATCGGAACACCCTCCATAGGGCATCTGGCATGATCGTGGCGCCAGGAATCACGAGGGGAATAAGTAGAGTTTTCGTGCTCGAGATGTGGGATTCGCATAATCCATCCAATGTCAGGGGCCCGAGTCTCCAGGCCGGTCAGTGACTTCATGTCACGACCGATGCTATAGGCCCTGCTTCCGACGGCCAACCTTAAAAAGTCGTCGGAAATATCCCCGTTTTCGCCCAAAGTCCGGCAACTTCCGTAGGACGCTACCGGGCATTATTCCGCCTTCAACTCCCGAAGTGATAACTCACATCCAGCCACCACTGGCGCCCGTACGGGTCGTAGTTGCCGGTCGGGTAATACGGCCATCCCGCCGAGTCGTCATGCTTGACCTGATTGAGCACATTGTTCACGGTCAGCCCGACACTCGCCCGGTCGTTGAGCTTGTACCGTGCACTGGCGTTGAACACCGTCCACGGCGACAGACGCCCGTCGCCCGCGCCGTTGGTGACCGAGCCGTAACGAATCCCCATCAGCGTCGCCGTAGCTTTCTGGTAATCCCAGGTCAGGCTGGCGTTGACCTTGCTGCGCCAGTCGTAGTTGGTGCGCGAGGTGCGCCAGTCCTGGGTCGGGGCTTCGTCCGATTCCTTGTAGTAGTGCGAGAGCACCAGGGTGTAACCCAGCGCCGAACTGAACGCGCCGTACTGCCCGGCGCCCCAGCGGATGTTGCTCTTGAAGTCCAGGCCGCTGACCCGCTCGCTGGCGGCGTTGATCGCGTTCACCCGCACCCGCTGCAACTGATTGGGATCGACGGCGGCGTTGCCGGGATTGCGATCGACGCGCGCCAGGGTCGACTGGCAGTTGGCCGAGTTGATGTCCTGGGTGCCATTGCGGCATTCGTTCTCTTGCTGCAGCAGGCGGTTTTCGTCGACGGTGGTCAGCAGGTCATCGATCTCCACCCGCCAGAAATCGGTGGAGAAATCGAAATTGCGCGACGGCGACCAGACGAAACCGTAGGTCCAGGATTTGCCGCGTTCGGATTCCAGATTCGCCGTGCCGCTCTGGGTGTAATCGACCCGCCCGCGATCACAGGCGCCCTCCACGCCCTGGCTGCAACCGTAATAGTCGATCTGCGCCGGGTAGTAACCGTTGCTGTCAGACTGATAGATGTAGTTCAGGTCCGGGGCGCGGAAACTGGTGCCGTAGCTGCCGCGCACCAAAAGGCTGTTCACCGGCCGCCATTCCAGGCCGAGGTTGTAGGTTTTCTGTTGTTCGGTGCGGCCGCTGAATTTGTATTGGTCCCAGCGCCCTGCGGCTGTCGCCAGCACCGTGTCGGTGACCGGAATGCTGAACTCGCCGCCGGCCGCGTAACGCTTGCGCGAGCCGCCGGAGCTTTGCGCCGGGGTCACGCCGTAGAAACTGCCGTCATTAAGGCTGTCATCCGGATCGATGCGATATTCCTGCTTGCCCGCCTCGAGCACGCCGGCAAATCCCACCGGACCGGCGGGCAGGTCAAACAACTCGCCGTTGACCGACGCGTTGTAACTGGTGGAAACCGACTTGCTGCTCTGCGTCAGGTTGCCGCGAAACTGCTCCCACTCCTGGGTTGTCAGTGGCCGGTCGAGGCGCGAGGCATCCGGCGCGAACACCGGGTAACCGTCACGGGTGCCCAGCTGCGGGCCGAGGTAGAAATCCTGGATCGACGACAGCGGCGTGTAACGGGTGGTGCGCACGCTTTTGTACTCGGACCGGTTGGCCGCCAGTTCATAGTTCCACCCGGTGTCGGCGATCTTGTCCGAGAGGCCCAGGGTGCCGGTCCAGGAGGTGTCGCGCCACTTGCTGTTGTTGCTGGTGCGCCCACCGATTTCCTCTTCGCCGAAGCGTCGATACCAACGCTCCAGATTGCCGCTGTTCTGGTTGATGAAATCCGGCGAGGTGAAGCTCGGGCCGCGTGTGTTGTTCTGGATGTGATCGAGGCCGTACATCAGATCGGCGAAAACCTGCCCGCTGTCGCTGAAATGCCAGGTGCCACGGGTGTAGCCGTCGTAGTTTTCCTTCTGGGTTTGCACCGTCCAGTAATCGTTGTAAATCTGGTCGGTGCGGCAGCGCCCGCCGCTGTTGAACAGCTTGTTGTCGAACGTGCCCTGATACGCGCCACAGCCGGGTCCCAGATAGCGGTTGTTGGTCAGGTCGCGACGGTAGCCGACATCCGCCAGCGGCCCGCTCTGCATGAAGCCGCGATCATCGGCCCAGATCGGATCGCGATTGGTCAGTTCGAGCCCGAATAGCCCGTCGAAGTCGCCCCAGCTGCCGCCGCCGCTGATCTGCAAGCGCTGGTTGTCACCGCCGCCGCGCTCGCTGGTGCCGCCCTTGAGATTGACGTCGACGCCATTCATTTTGTCTTTGAGGATGATGTTTACCACCCCGGCAATCGCGTCCGAACCATAGATCGCCGAAGCGCCGCTGCTGAGCACTTCGATGCGCTCGATGATCGCCGACGGAATGTTCGCCAGGTTGGTGAAGTTGACCTTGCCGTCGTACGGCGTCGGGTAATCGGCGACCCGCCGGCCGTTGATCAGCACCAGCGTGTGGTTGGGACCGAGGCCGCGCAGGTTGAGGGCGCTGGCCGCCGGTTGCCAGGTGTTGCCGTAGTCTTCGCCCTGGGTCATGCCGGTGTTTTGCGTCTGCGTGGCGAGGGCGTCGTAGACGTTCTTGTAGCCGCGCGCTTCCATTTCTTCGTGGGTGATGACGTTGACCGGCGTCGCTCCATCGCTCTGCGCGCGGGCGATCCGCGAGCCGGTGACGGTGACTTTTTCCATGCGGTAATCGGCGCTGCTGGCGGGTGCCACGGCAGTGGCCTTGACCGGCGCGGCACTCGGCGTATCGGCCGGGCGAATGCTCAGGCCCTGCGCCCCCTGTTCGACTTGCAGACCACTGCCGAGCAAAGCCTTCTCCACCGCCTGGCGGCCACCCAATGCGCCGCGCACCGCACTGCTGCGCTTGCCCTGAACCAGATTCTGACTGAAGGAAATCGGCACGCCGGTCTGGCGCGAGATGTCCAGCAGCACCTCGTCGAGGGCCCCGGCGGCAATGTCGAAGGTAAAGACTTGAGTGGCGGCGTCTTGCGCCAGAACGGCGGCCGGGACCATACCCGTCGCCAGCACGATGGCCAGTGTCAGGCGGGACAATTGTTGTTGTTTGAATGAAAACATGAGGGGCTTCCCTGTTGAAGGCGTCTGCAGGGAATGAGCAGCGGGCCGGCGCTTTTTATAGGGGGACGGATAGACCGGGAAGTTATGGATTTATAACCGTGCTTCAATGCTCACCCAGTACGGGTTGTGCCAGGTGACACGGATCGGCAGCGAACGCTCCAGCAGTTGCAGGGTGCGGTCGCTGTCGTCCAGCGGATAGAGACCGCTGAGGCGCAAACCGGCGACCTCCGGGCTCAAGTGCAGGATGCCGCGACGGTAGCTGCGCAGGCTGTCGATGACTTCGCTCAAGGGGCGATCGCGCACTTCAAGCCGCCCTTGCACCCAGGCACTTTCCTGCCCTTTGCTGGGTTCCAGGGCGAGGATCTCCTGAGCGTTGAACAGCAGACTTTCACCCGCCTCCACCACCTGCCGCGCGCCGCTGGCGGTGACCGCTTCGACCTGTGAATGCAGCATCACCAGCCGCGTTGAATCCTCACCGCGCTGCACCAGGAATTTGGTCCCGAGCGCGCGCATCCGCCCATGCTCGGTTTCGACCACAAACGGCCGGGACAGATTTTTTGCGACATCGATCAGCAGCTCACCGCTGCGCAAGTCCAGCAGGCGCTCGAGATTGTTGAAGCGCGGCACCACGCGGCTGCGGGCATTCAACGTAAGGGCGCTGCCATCCTCCAGCGTGAATTCCCGACGCTCGCCGGTACCGGTCGACAACTCGCCGGCCTCCGGCAGCCAGTCATAGTGTCGCCCGAGCAGACCCGCCAGCACCGCGATCCCGAGCACACTCAAACTGCCGCTGAGGAATCGACGCCGACTGGACGGCGCATTCAGGCTGTGCAGGACACTTTCACGCGGCAAGCCGCGCAGGTTTGCATGGCGCAGCAGGCTCAACCCGCCACCCATTTGCTCGATGATTTGCTGATGCCGTGGATCCGCCGTGCGCCAGGCGTCGAAGGCCGCGCGCTCCTGCAAGCTGACGTGCCCAGATTGCAGCAGCGCCATCCATTGCGCCGCTTCGTCGATCAGCATGTCGTCCGGCCTCATGCCTGCATCGCCTGATAGCAACGTTTGAACGCCTCGACCATGTATTGCTGCACACGGCTGGTGGACACACCGAGGCGCTCGCCGATTTCGCTGTAGGTCAGGCCATCGACTTGGTGATAGAGAAACGCAGCCTTGGCCTTGGCCGACAGGCCGTTGAGCAAGCGATCCACCGCCAGCAGCGTTTCGATCACCAATTCCCGTTCCTCGGGCGACGGGTGCACCGGTTCCGGCGCCAAGGCAAGGCTTTGCAGATAAGCGCGCTCCAGATCCTGCCGGCGCCAGCCTTCATAGACCAGCCGCCGCGCAATCGTGGTCAACAGCGCGCGGGGTTCGCGAATCGCCAGCGGATCGGGCAGTGCCAAAACCCGAAGAAAAGTTTCCGAAGCGATGTCCTGTGCGCTGTGCGGGCAGCCGAGGGTACGGCTGACCGCTGCGCACAACCATCGGTAGTCCTTTTGGAACATTTGCCCGATGACCTGGTAATGCGGGTTGTGACTCCCCATGCCTTACTCCCTGAAAACGGGCTCCACCCGCTGCGAAAATCCATGGATACGCCGGGATCTTCCGGCGGTGATCAGGGGTGCGACTGTGCAATAGCGCCCGATACATTTGAAGTAATAAAAAATCAGGATCAGCAAACCTTTGAGAATAAGGCACGTCGTCGCCGCAGCAACATTGGCTGACACAACGTTGATCTCGATCAGTGGCGCCCCCCACGCCAGTCTCTAACCTTGCGCCTCCATCGATAGCCACGGACGGCTCACCGGGAGCCTGCGGCTGACCTTTCAAGGACGAGAAATCATGCGATCACTCAACATCATTCTTCTGTCGTCGGCGTTCAACGGCCTGACCCAGCGTGCCTGGCTGGAACTGCGTCAGGCCGGGCACTCACCCAGCGTGGTGCTGTTCACCGACGAAACCGCCGTGTGCGAGCAGATCGAAAACAGCGGCGCCAACCTGGTGATCTGCCCGTTTCTCAAGGATCGCGTTCCCCATGCGCTGTGGAGCAATCCGCAGCGTCCGGTGGTGATCATCCACCCGGGCATCGTCGGCGATCGCGGCGCCAGCGCACTGGATTGGGCGATCATGCGCGAGCTGCCGTCCTGGGGCGTAACCGCCCTGCAAGCGGTGGAAGAAATGGACGCCGGACCGGTCTGGGCCACCTGCGAATTCAACCTGCCGACAGGCTTGCGCAAATCCGAGCTGTACAACGGGCGAGTCAGCGACGCGGCGATCCGTTGCATCCGCGAAGTGGTGGAGAAATTCATCGACGGCTTCGAGCCGGTAGCGCTGGATTACAACGATCCGAAAGTACGCGGGCGTTTGCAGCCGAACATGAAACAGGACGACCGCACCTTCAGCTGGCACGACTGCTCGCGCTTCATCAAGCGCTGCATCGACGCGGCGGACGGCCAGCCCGGCGTACTTGCCAGCCTCGCTGGCGGGCAGTATTACGTGTACGACGCGCACCTCGATCAGCGCACCGGCATGCCCGGCGAGATTCTCGCGGTACACGACGACGCGGTACTGGTGGCGACCGGTGATCACAGCCTGTGGATCGGCTCGTTGCGACGCAAACCGCAACCGGGCGAGGAAACCTTCAAGCGTCCGGCGCGGCATGTGCTGGCCGGTCAGTTGTCTGGCGTGCCGGTGCTGGACTGGTCGATTGCCAACTCGCCGTTCACTGACGAGATGTATCAGCCGATTCGTTATCGCGAGTCCGGTCAGGTCGGCGAGCTGACGCTGGAGTTCTACAACGGCGCCATGAGCACCGAGCAATGCCGGCGTATGGTCGAGGCCCTGCGCTGGGCCAAATCCCGCGCCACTCAGGTGCTGTTGATCAAGGGTGGACGCGGCAGTTTTTCCAATGGCGTGCATCTGAACGTGATCCAGGCCGCCGAGGATCCGGGCGCCGAAGCCTGGGCCAATATCCAGGCCATCGATGATGTGTGCGAAGAATTGCTCAGCGCACGGCAACTGGTGGTCAGCGGGGTCACCGGCAATGCCGGTGCCGGCGGTGTGATGCTCGCCCTGGCGGCTGACATCGTGTTCGCCCGCGCCGATATCGTGCTCAATCCGCACTATAAGAGCATGGGCCTGTATGGCTCGGAATACTGGACCTACAGCCTGCCCCGCGCCGTCGGCCCGGCCATGGCCGAACAACTGACCCAGGCCTGTCTGCCGGTCAGCGCTGCGCAGGCGCTGCAACTGGGCATGGTTCAGGAAATCGGCCCGCGCTGCCCGGACGAGTTCTCGCTGTGGCTGCTGCAACGGGCCAACAGTGTGCTGAGCGATCCGACTTATGCGCCGGTGCGCGAACGCAAGCTGCGGGTCGATCATGTGTTGATTCGTCAGCGCCGCGAGGCGGAGCTGCGGGAGATGCAGGAAGACATGCTGTACAACCGCAATCAGTTTGCCGAGAAGTGCCGCAACTTCGTCTACAAGCGCAAGACTTGCTGCACGCCGGCGCGGTTGGTGGAAGATTGGGCGCGGGTGCGTGAAGTCGAAGTGGCTGACTGAACAATGACGCGGTCCCGGGGCTGCCCGTACAATGCGCGCACCTCAACCACCGGCCCGCCCATGGACATCGACCTCGCCCGCACCTTTCTGGAAATCGTCCGCCACGGCAGCCTCGCCGCGGCGGCGGAGAAACTGTTCGTCACGCAAACGGCAATCACCGCCCGGGTCCAGAAACTGGAAAGCCAGTTGGGCAGCACGCTGTTCGTGCGCAACCGTGCCGGTGCGCGGCTGACCGCCAACGGCGAGGCCTTCGTG
Organism: Pseudomonas sp. IT-P2; assembly: GCF_949767575.1. Classification (NCBI taxonomy): domain Bacteria; kingdom Pseudomonadati; phylum Pseudomonadota; class Gammaproteobacteria; order Pseudomonadales; family Pseudomonadaceae; genus Pseudomonas; species Pseudomonas sp. IT-P2. Next base: position 942,952 of record NZ_CATKQA010000011.1, read on the forward strand.
GTCTACGCCAATCAGCTGGTGCAGACCTGGGAAGCCGCACGCCGGGACCTGCCTTTGCCCGAGGGCTATCACAACGTGCTGCACATCGGCGGCGAGGTCAGCCTGTGCAACCCGTTAATGCTCAGTTGGGCCGCCGAATTGCGCGAGAAAATCCCCGGTCACGCCCTGCGCATGGAGATCCGCGATGGTGAAAACCTGCTGCGTCAGCTCGAACTGGGGGTGCTCGATGCGGCGCTGGTCTATCAGCCGGAATACTGGCCAGGGCTGCAGGTCGAGCAGGTGCTGGAAGAAAAACTGATTCTGGTGACCACGCCCGGCCGCCCTGCCCCTTACGTGTACATCGACTGGGGTCCGGATTTCCGCCGCCAGCACGACGCCGCCCTGCCGGAAAAAGCCAAGGCTGCCCTGAGCTTCAACCTCGGCCCGCTGGCCCTGCAATACATTCTGGAGAACGGCGGCAGCGGCTATTTCCGGACCCGGGTCGTGCGTACTTATCTGGAAAGCGGCGCGCTGGAGCCGGTGACCAAAGCCCCGGAATTCGGCTACCCGACCTACCTCGTGTACTCCCGCGACCGCGACTCGGCGATCCTGCAACAGGCGTTCGATCTGTTGCGCGAAGTGATCAGGGCCGATGACGACTGGTCGCAGCGCTGGAACCCGTTGAGCTGACGGCCGCTATGCACCGGAGCATGGCACTTGTGACCTGAAGTTTGGCGCTGCACAAACGGCGGGATCGGCTACGCTGCCGGGATAACGACAATATCCGCAGGTGAGCGCAGTGAGGCAGACCACCGAGGCATTTCGCAGCCGCTACCGGGCGGCGATCCATCCCCGCTACAACCCGTGGTTGCACGGCGCGTTCGTGCTGCTGTTCGGCGTGCTGGCCATCGGCGCGTTCTGGAGCAGCGTGCACCAGGTGCGGCCGCTGGAATGGCTGACCGTGCCGCTGACCCTGCTGTTCTTCAATTTCGGCGTGTACATGGTGCACCGCCACCTCGGCCACCACAAAAAGAGCTTCGCGCGGATGTTCTACGCCCGGCATGCCGGCGATCATCACAGTTTCTTCACCCCCGGCCACATGACCTACGACGGCGCCCGCGACTGGCGGGTGATCCTGTTCCCGGCCTGGCTGATCGTGCTGCACACGCTGGCGATCACCCTGCCCCTGTGGTGGCTGTTCGCGCAGGTCAACAGCAACGTCGCCGGGCTGTTCGGCGGCTGCATGGTGTTCGGTTACCTGACCTATGAAGTGTTTCATGCCTGCGAGCATCTGCCGCCGCAGAACCCGCTGACCCGCCTGCCGTGGATCCGCCAGATGCGCCGTCTGCACGAATTGCATCACCGTCGCGAGCACATGCAGGAGCGTAATTTCAATATCGTTTTTCCGCTGATGGACTACCTGTTCGGCACCCTCTACCGGGAGCCGGAAATCGCCCCTTTGACCGATTCGAGAACGCCCATGACCCGCATGCGGCACACAGTCGATATCGCCGGCGATCCGATCGCCGTCCTCGCCTACGCCGCCACCGTCAGTCGCTGGCCGGAGTGGCACCCGTCTTCGCTGAAGATCGACGGCCCGAGCGGTGCGTTGCATGCCGGCGCACGATTCGACGAGGACATCCATGCCGGCGGTCGCGAGGGGCATTTGCGCTGGGAGGTCACCGAGTACCTGCCCGGCCGACGCTGGTGCGCCCGGGCCCAGGGTGATCAGGGGCTGTCGTTGCGGCTGACCTATGAATGCTCGGCGCACAACGCTGCCACGCGGTTCGTGCGCACCCTCGATTACCGGTTCGAAGGGATCGGCCTGCGCATCGCCAACCATCTGCTGCTCAAGCGGCGCATCGAGCGCGAATCGGCAACGTCGATGCTGGCCCTGCGTGACATGGCCACCCGGCATCTCGCACTCGCGGGAGCCCACGTGTGAGATGGCGTTATCTGGTGTTGCTGCTGGTTGTCGGGGTTCTGGGCTTTTTGCTGTTGATGCCGACCAGGGTCGAGCCCGTGGCCTGGACGCCGCAACCGGCGCCCTCGCTGACCGAAGGCCAGTACGCTGGCAATCAGCGGCTCAAGAGCGCGGCGCAGGTCGGTCCAAGTGACATCGAAGGCCCGGAAGCGCTGCTGCTGGAAAACGACTTTCTGATCACCGGACTGCACGACGGACGCCTGCTGCGCACCAGTCTCGATGGCCAGCAGCGCAAGGTGCTGGCCGATACGGGAGGCCGGCCGCTGGGGCTGGCACGGCATCCCAACGGTTTGCTGGTGATCGCCGACGGGGTCAAGGGTTTGCTGTCCCTTGATGCACAGGGGCAACTGGTGGCGCTGACCACCGAAGCCAATGGCCTGCCGTTCGGGTTTACCGATGACGTGGCCATCGACAAGTCCGGGCATTACGCCTACTTCAGCGATGCCTCCAGTCGCTGGGGTTACGGCCACGATGGCGAAGCGATCATCGAGCATGGCGGCGACGGGCGCCTGCTGCGTTACGACTTCCAGACCGGAAAAACCAGCGTATTGCTGGACAAGCTGGAGTTCGCCAACGGCGTGACCCTCGGCCCGGAAGACGCCTATGTGCTGGTCAATGAAACCGGCGCCTACCGCATCAGCCGCTACTGGCTGACCGGGCCGCAGGCCGGCACCCATGACCTGTTCATCGACAATCTGCCGGGGCTGCCGGACAACCTCGCCTTCAATGGCCGGGACCGTTTCTGGGTGGCGTTGTACACGCCTCGAAATCCGTTGCTCGACCGTACCGCCGCCCACCCTTTCGTGCGCAAGATGCTGGTGCGGGCGATGACCGTGCTGCCCAAGCCGGTGGAAAAGCGCGGGTTCGTGCTGGGGCTGGATCTGGACGGCAAGGTTATCGCCAATCTGCAGGATGCCAGCGCCGGCAATTACTCGCCGATCACCACAGTGCGCGAGTATGGCGACTGGCTGTATTTCGGCTCGCTGAAGGCGACGCACATGGCGCGAATGCCATTGGACGCCGCCTTGAAGTGAGGCCCTGGACTTTGTATTGGGTCGACTGGCGATAGCGGATAGTCAGTTACTGGATCTATCGAAGGTTTCCGGGTCTTCGTCCTCCGGCACTTCCTCGCTTTCGCGTTCCTCTTCAGGATTACGGACGGTGTGCGCCGGACTGTTCGGCTCGGGATGGGTGGGAACCGGGTCGAATGCGCCCTGTTCTTCACTGGGGAATTTTGGATCGTTCATAAGGCACCTCGTTGAGAGTCGCAATGTGAAGACTCTGAACATTCGAGGTGCCGGTCGGGGCTGTCGTTCCAGTCAATTCACCACCGCAGGCCGGTGGTGCGACTGACGGTCAGGATCGAGCCTGCAACTGCTCGACGATCTTGTCCTTGACCTGCAGGCGTTTCTCTTTGAGTTTCTTCAATGTGTCGTCACTGGGCGCATCCGAAGTCGCCGTCTCGGCCTTGACGACTTCGGCGTCCGCCTGGGAATACTTGTTGATCAGTGCATCCAGATGTGGATCCGCGGTGCGTCGTTGCTGGATCTCTTCCTTTGTAAGTTTCAAGTCCTGTAACAGATCATGGGTCACCGGCATGGAACACCTCCGTCAGTTGATCGGCAGCCAACGCGACCGATTGCGCTGGCCAGGTATCAGAATGGCCTCGGTTGGCCACTTCTGTCGACCACCTGTCAGACCAGCGGTGTCCGTTCGTCGCCCTTTCGCAAATGCGATAAAACCTTTGGTCGGCGAACTCCCTCCATTGAATAACGCTCACAAAAACCTGCGTGGAGAAACACCAATGGACGGATTCAAACTGCGTCATCTCTTTCTGGCCGTTGCATTGAGCACCGGCATGGGCTCGGCTTTCGCCGCTACCGACAACGATTTTGTCGACAACGCAGCGGCCGGCGGCATCGCCGAAATCGAAACCAGTCGCCTGGCGCTGGAAAAAAGCCAATCCGCCGACATCAAAGCGTTTGCCAACATGATGATCACCGACCACGGCAAGGCCAACGATGAACTGGCGACGATTGCCAAGGCCAACGACATCGAGGTGCCGGACACCACGACCCTGGTCAAACAGGCCAAGGAAAAAATACTCGAAGTCCGTGATGAGTCGTTCGACGCCGCCTATGCCAATAATCAGGTGAAGGCTCACGAAGAAACCATTGAGCTGTTCAAGAAACAAGCCAATACCGTGACCGACGACAAAGTCAAAGGCGCCACCGAACTCAAAGCCTTTGCGCAGAAAATGCTGCCGGCACTGGAGAAACACCTGGCCCACGCTAAAGAGCTGCAGGCCAAACACCCCAGCAAGTAACCGCCAGGTACACAAAGAGGCCGCCTCCATTGGACGCGGCCTCTTTGCGTTGGGGCTTTGTTGCAGGCAAAAGATCAGCATTCCTGGCCGCGCCGACTAGAGTTACCGGTGCATTACTTGCGGCAGATCAAAAATATCCTCGGGGGAACGAACAACTATTTCGAACGGCCAAGGTCATTCACTTCGCGCCGGTCATTTTCCGAAGAACCGGCCCCCAATTCGCAATGGAGCAACAGGCACATGGCAGCACTGCAGAACAGCACACTCGATGCGATGAAAAACAAACAGGTACAACTGCTGGGCGAATGGACTAAAGGACTGGTCGACAGCGGTGCCACCCGCAATCTCAAAGAACACGACTTGCAGCAGCAAACCAGTGAATTCCTGCAACTGGTGGTCAGCGGCCTGGAAAACGACAGCGGCACCAACATCGCCGCGCCGGGCTGGGAAGGCATGCGCCAGTTCCTCGAAAAACTCTCCCATAGCCGCGCCCAGCTCGGTCAGGATTCCCAGCAGACCGCCAGCTTCATTTTCTCGCTCAAGGGCCCGCTGTTCGCCCTGCTGCAAAACCATTATCAGGACCAGCCCGCCCTGCTCGCCGAACAGCTTTGGGAAATTTCCGAATTGTTCGATGCTTTCGGCCTGTACACCATTCGCACGTTCCAGAAGTCCCGTGAAGCGGTGATCAAGCGCCAGCAGGAAGAACTGCTGGAGTTGTCGACCCCGGTGGTCAAATTGTGGGATGGCGTGCTTGCACTGCCGATGATCGGCACCCTCGATTCACAGCGCACCCAAGTGGTAATGGAATCGCTGCTGCAACGCATCGTCGACACCGGTTCGGAAATCGCCATCATCGACATCACCGGTGTGCCGACCGTCGACACGCTGGTCGCCCAACACCTGCTCAAGACTGTGACCGCGATCCGCCTGATGGGCGCCGATTGCATCATCAGCGGCGTGCGACCGCAGATTGCCCAGACCATCGTGCACCTGGGCCTCGACCTGCAAGGCGTGGTCACCAAAGCCAATCTGGCCGACGCACTGAAGCTGGCCCTGACCCGTCTGGGCATCACCCTCACCAAGACGGTCTGAACAATGGAACGTATCCCGATTCTTCAGATGGGTGACTTCCTGCTGGTGACCATCCAGGTCGACATGCACGACCAGCTCGCCCTCACCTTGCAGGACGACCTGTCCGAGCGCATCAGCAAGACCTCCGCGCGCGGGGTGCTGATCGACATCTCGGCGCTGGACATGGTCGATTCGTTCATCGGCCGGATGATCGGCACCATTTCCGGCCTGTCGAAAATCATGGACGCTGAAACCATGCTCGTCGGCATGCAGCCGGCGGTCGCCATTACCCTGGTCGAGCTCGGTCTGTACCTGCCGGGCGTCAGCACCGCGCTGAACGTCGAGCGCGGCATGAAACTGCTGCAGGAACGAGTACGCCAGCAATGACCGTGCGCAGCAGCGGTACCCAACCGATCAACATCGAGCAGGATGTGGTGCTGGCGCGGCAAACGGCGCGCAAGCTGGCCACCGAGTGCGGCATGCGCCTGATCGACCTGACCAAACTGGTGACCGCCGTCAGTGAACTGGCGCGCAACACCATGGTGTATGGCGGTGGCGGAGACATGGACTGGCAGATCCTCGACGACAACCACAAGGTCGGCCTGCGCCTGACCTTTCGCGATGAAGGCCCGGGCATTCCCGACATCAAACTGGCGATGACCGACGGCTGGACCTCCGGCAGCGGTCTGGGCCTGGGCCTGACCGGGGCCAAGCGTCTCGTGGACGAATTTGAACTGGACACCGAGCCCGGCAAAGGCACTCGCATAACGATCACCCGATGGACATGAACATCAGCGGGACATTGACCCAGGTGTTGGTGATCGAGGACAGCAGCCAGATCGGCCATGCCCGGCGTACGGCCCAGCGTCTGGCCGAGCAACACGGTTTTGGCGAAAGCGACGCAGGCCGTGTGGCGCTGGTGGCCACGGAGCTGGCGAGCAATGTGCTCAAGCACGCCGGGCGCGGGGAATTGCACCTGCGCCTGTTGCCCCGTCACGGTGACGACGGTATCGAGATGATTGCGGTCGACCGTGCCCAGGGGTTTGATCTGGATGCGTGCATGACCGATGGCTTTTCCACCGGCGGTACTCAGGGCATCGGTCTGGGCGCCGTGGCACGCCAGGCGGATGTCTTCGACGTATATGCCGACCATCGCGGCGCCGTGCTGCTGGCTCGTTTATACCCGCGCAGCGACCGGCAGTTGGATATGCCGTATGGTGTCAGTCAACACTCGCTGCACAACGATCCCGCCTGCGGCGACGTCTGGCATCTGGCGATTCACGGCAGTGACATCAGTGCCCTGATCGTCGATGGTCTGGGCCATGGCGAAGACGCCGAGCGTGCGGCCCGAGCAGGAGAGAAAGCCTTTGCCATGAGCCCGTTCGGTGCGCCAACGGTCCTGATGGAAGACATGCACCGGGAAATGATCGGGAGCCGGGGTGGCGCAGTGGCATTCGCGCAGTTTCATGCCGGGCGTGCCAGTCTGTCGTTCACCGGTGTCGGTAACATCGGTGCCAGCCTGATCGCCTCCGACAAGTCGCGCGGACTGGCCTCGCATCCAGGGATAGTCGGCGGCCAATACCGAAAAGCCCAGCCCTTTGACTATGCTCACGTGAACGGACATCTATTGATCATGTACAGCGATGGCTTGCAGTCCCGTTGGAACCTTCAAGACTACCCCGGTCTGGTGCATCGCCATCCCGCCGTGATAGCCACCGTCCTGCACCGCGATTTCTGTCGCGGGCGCGACGATGTAACGGTGCTGGTCGTTGCCCTGGAGGCCGCCCATGGCTGAGTCCCCGACACTGAGCAATGCCGAACAGGCTGCGTTGATCGCCCAGTTGCAGAGCGAAACCGCTGCGTTGCGCGAAGAGCTCGACGAAACCAATCAGGGCGTGCTGGCCCTGTACGCCGAACTCGACACCCAGGCCGAACAACTGCGTCAGGCGTCCGATCTGAAAAGCCGCTTTCTGTCGTACATGAGCCACGAGTTCCGCACACCGCTGGGCTCGATCCTGAGCATCAACAGCCTGCTGGCCGACGAACTCGACGGCCCGCTGAGCCCCGAGCAGCACAAACAGGTGGCCTTCGTCAGCAGCGCCGCCCGGGAACTCAGTGACATGGTCGACGACCTGCTCGATCTGGCGAAGATCGAGGCCGGACGCATCAGTATTTCTCCGGCGTGGTTCGACATGTTCGACCTGTTCGCGGCGTTGCGCGGAATGTTCCGGCCGATTGTCGACGCCACTGCCGTAGACCTGATTTTCGAAGAGCCAGTGGGCCTGCCGCGTCTCTATACCGACGACAAGAAGCTCGCGCAGATTCTGCGCAACTTCATTTCCAACTCGCTGAAATTCACCACCCGTGGTGAAGTAAGGATCTCGGCACGCCTTGAGGGTGAGGACAAGGTACGGTTCGCCGTCAGCGACACCGGTATCGGTATCGCTTCGGAGCTGCACGGCACCTTGTTTGAAGACTTTTCTCAGGTCGACTCGCCGCTGCAAAAACGCCTGCGCGGCACCGGGCTCGGCTTGTCCCTGTGCAAACGCTTCGCCGAACTGCTCGGTGGCGAGGTCGGCGTCCAGAGTACCCCGAGCGTGGGTTCGTGCTTTTTCGTGATCATCCCGTTGGCGATCGCCCAGGAGAGCGTCGATGAAACATGACATCCGTCTGTTGATTGTCGACGACAACGTCGCCACCCGTTACGCCTTGCGCCGGCGGCTGGAACGCCACGGCTATGAGGTGTTAGAGGCCGGCACCGGTGGCGATGGCTTGGCATTGATCGCCAGTGAAAAGCTCGACGCGTTGATTCTCGACGTCAACCTGCCGGACATGAGCGGCTTCGATATTGTCCGCGAACTGCGCGCCGACGCCCGCACCGCCCTGCTCCCGGTGATCCACGTGTCGGCCGCGTCGATCCAGACCGGCGACATCATCACCGGCCTTGATGCCGGAGCCGATGCCTATTTGATTCACCCAGTCGATCCCGACGTGCTGCTGGCAACATTGCGCACCCTGCTTCGGGTGCGCGACACGGAGAACGCGTTGCGCGAAAGCGAGGCGCGTTTCCGCGAGATCTTCGTCAACATCTCCGCGCCCATCGCGGTGCTGGATGCCGACCTGAAAGTCCACGAGTGCAACCACGCTTTCTCCCAACTGATCCAGGACAACCGCGACCCGCAGACCCTCAGCGAATGCTTTGCCGAGGATCAGAGCGCGATCCTCGACGAACTGCGCCTGCGACTGGTGGACGGCGAGCGCTGGAAGGGCACGCTGAACATGCGCGTGCAGGGTGAGGTTCGCGAGACCGAATGGCAGATTTCGCCCTACCGGACTCCGAAGCTGAGCCTGGTGTTCGTCGAAGACGTCACCGAACACCGTCACCGCGAACGTTCGCACCTGGCGCGACTGGACGACACCACCACGCAACTGGCCAAGGAAGTCGCCGACCGGGTGCGTGCCGAATCGCAACTGCTGCAAGTACAGAAAATGGATGCGCTGGGCAAACTCACCGGCGGCATTGCCCACGACTTCAACAACCTCCTGACCGGGATCATCACCAGCCTTGAGCTGATCCAGAAACGGGTCGCCGATGCCCGCCCGGACAAGGTGCAGTTTTACGCCGAAGCAGCTCTGAACTCGGCGATGAGTGCGGCCTCGCTCACCCATCGCCTGCTGGCTTTTGCCCGCCAGCAACCGCTCGACACCCGTCCGGTGGACATCAACAAGCACGTCCGCTCGCTGGAAGAATTGCTGGTGCGCACCATCGGCGAACGCATCGCCCTCAAACTGGAAATGACCACCAAACCTGCCATCGCGCTGGTCGATCCGATCCAGCTCGAAAGCGCAGTGCTCAACCTGGTGATCAACGCCCGGGACGCATTGCCACGGGGCGGCAATATCTGGGTCAGCACTTACGCGGCGTATTCCCACGGCGACCCGAACCTCGCCGATGGTTCCTATGTGGCGCTATCGGTGCGCGATGACGGTACCGGCATCGAGCACAGCGTCATCGATAAGGTGTTCGAGCCGTTTTTCACCACCAAACCGCTGGGCCAGGGCACCGGGTTGGGGCTGTCGACGATCTACGGTTTCGCTCGTCAATCCGGTGGCGATGCGCACATCCGCAGCGTCGCGCGACGCGGCACCGAAGTGACGATCATGCTGCCGGCCACCAGTGATCCGACCGCTGTCGATGTGGCCCCGGTGACCATCGATCCGCAAGGCTCGGGCGAGCATGTGTTGATCGTCGAAGACATGCCGGCGGTGCGCCTGTTCGTCACCGAAGTGCTGGAAGACGCCGGCTACCGATGCACCCAGGCGGCCGATATCGAAACCGCGCTGGAGCGCTTGCGGAACGACCCGTCGATCGACCTGCTGCTGACCGACGTGGGCCTGCCACGCATGACCGGCCGTGAACTGGCGGACGTTGCCCGGGGCTGGCGTGAAGCGCTGCCGATCCTGTTCATGACCGGTTACGCGGAAACCGCGATCAACCGCCAGGTGTTCCTCGGGGCCGGCATGGAGATGCTGGTCAAGCCGTTCCAGATCCGCGAGTTGCTGGACAAGGTACGCCGCACCCTCGACGGCGCCTGATACACCGCCATCGCCAGCAGGCTGGCTCCCACATGGAAAACCAGCAATCTGTGGGAGCCAGCCTGCTGGCGATGACGATATTCGACACGCTATGGCTAGCGGCTGAGGGCACGAGAAAGAAACGGCGCAGTCCGGCTCTTCTTGCTCGCCGCCACTTTCTGCGGCGTTCCGGCCACGACGATCTTGCCGCCCTGATCCCCCGCACCCGGACCGATGTCGATCACCCAGTCGCTCTGCGCCACCACGCGCATTTCATGCTCGACCACGATCACCGTGTGCCCCGCCGTGACCAGCGTATCCAGTTGCTCCAACAAGCGGTCAACGTCGCGCGGGTGCAACCCGGTGGTCGGTTCATCCAGCACATACAATGTCGCCCCACGCTGGTTGCGTTGCAGCTCGGTGGCCAGTTTGATGCGCTGGGCTTCGCCGCCGGACAACTCGGTCGCCGGTTGCCCGAGGCGCAGATAACCGAGACCGATGTCGCGCAGTACCTCCAGCGAACGGCGGATCGCCGGTTGCTCGGCAAACACCGTCACCGCTTCGTCCACCGTCAGCTTCAGCACCTGCGCGATGCTCAAGCCCTGCCAGAGGATGGCCAGGGTTTCGGGGTTGTAACGCGCACCGTGACAGGTCGGGCACGGCGCATAAACGCTGGGCATGAACAGTAATTCGACACTGACAAACCCCTCGCCTTCGCAGGTCGGGCAGCGACCCTTGGCGACGTTGAAGGAAAACTGCCCGGCGTCGTATCCCGCCGCTTTCGCCTCATCGGTCGCGGCAAACAGCTTGCGCACGTTGTCGAACAGCCCGGTGTAGGTCGCCAGATTCGAACGCGGCGTGCGGCCGATGGGTTTCTGATCGACCTGCACCAGACGCTTGATCGACTCCAACCCGGCGCTGACCTGGCCGGTGCTGGCAGACGGGGTATCGTCTTCCAGATTGAGCTCTTCCGGCTCGGCGTCACTGACGCTGCGCCCGAGCTGCGCGCCGACCAGTTCCAGCAGCGCCTGGCTGACCAGACTGGATTTGCCCGAACCGGAAACACCGGTGACCGAAGTGAAACAACCCAGGGGAAATTCGGCGCTGAGGTTATTCAGGTTGTTGCGTGTGACGCCGTCGAGTTTCAGCCAGCCCGACGGTTTGCGCGCGGCGCGGTTCGGCCGTTGCTGTTCGGCGAACAGATAGGCGCGGGTCTGCGATTCCTCGATCGCGGCCAGCCCCGGCGGCGGGCCGCTGTAGAGAATCTGCCCGCCCTTTTCACCGGCCGCCGGGCCGACGTCGATCAGCCAGTCGGCGCGGCGCATCGTGTCCAGATCGTGCTCGACCACAAACACGCTGTTGCCGTCGGCCTTCAGACGCTGCAAGGCCTCGAACAGCGCCTCGCCGTCAGCCGGGTGCAGGCCGGCGGAGGGTTCGTCGAGCACGTAGATCACGCCGAACAATTGCGACCCCAATTGAGTGGCCAGTCGCAGGCGTTGCAATTCGCCGGACGACAGGGTCGGCGTGCTGCGCTCCAGCGCCAGATATCCGAGCCCGAGATCGGTCAGGGTGCTGACCCGCTCCAGCAAGTCCTCGGCAATGCGCTGCGCGGCCAGGCGTTTTTCCAGCGAGAGGTTCGGCGTATGGCGCACGTCCGGCGCGTTGGCGTGGCCGCTGGCGCCCTGGGCCACGCGTTGCTGCCGGGCTTCGCGGGTCTGGCTGTGGGTCAGGGTTTCACCGCTTTCATCGGCGTGTTCCAGCCAGCTCGCGTCCGCCACCGGTTTCAAGACTTCGGCGACTTGCAGCAGCGGCATCCGCGACAACTCGCCGATGTCATGCCCGGCAAACGTCACCGACAGCGCCTCGCGCTTGAGGCGCTTGCCATCGCACAGCGGGCAAAGGCTGCCGATCATGAACTGCGACACGCGCTTCTTCATCAGCGCACTTTGCGAATGGGTAAACGTGTGCAGGATGTAGCGCCGGGCGCCGGTGAACGTGCCTTGATAGCTCGGTTCCATGTTGCGCTTGAGGGCGACGCGGGTCTCTTCCGGCGTCAGCCCGGCGTACACCGGAACGGTCGGTGTTTCCTCGGTGAAGAGGATCCAGTCACGCTGTTTTTTCGGCAGCTTGCGCCACGGGATATCGACATCGATGCCCATGGTCACCAGGATGTCGCGCAGGTTCTGCCCCTGCCAGGCCAGCGGCCAGGACGCCACGGCACGCTGGCGGATGGTCAGATTCGGATCCGGCACCATCAACGCCTCGGTGACCTCGTAAACCCGGCCCAGTCCATGGCATTGCGGGCACGCGCCTTGCGGCGTATTCGGTGAGAAGTCCTCGGCGTAGAGCATCGGCTGCCCCGGCGGATAGCTGCCGGCGCGCGAGTACAGCATTCGGATCAGGCTCGAGAGCGTGGTGACGCTGCCCACCGACGAGCGCGTGCTCGGCGTGCCGCGCTGTTGCTGCAGGGCCACGGCCGGGGGCAGACCTTCGATGGAATCGACGTCCGGTACGCCGACCTGATCGATCAGCCGCCGCGCATAGGGCGCCACCGATTCGAAATAGCGCCGCTGGGCTTCGGCATACAGCGTCGAAAACGCCAGCGACGACTTGCCCGAACCCGACACCCCGGTGAACACCACCAGTGCATCGCGAGGAATGTCGACGTCCACGTTCTTCAGATTGTGTTCACGGGCGCCGCGCACGCGAACCATGCCGGCGGCAGAACTGGAATTGCGTCTGGAAGTCATCGGCCAGCCTTGGTCAGGGGATTTGGAGCTCAGGTGCTGAGCACGGAACGGATCATCTGCAGCAATGCTTCGGGGCCATAGGGCTTGCCGAGCAAATGGGTGTCGGGGCTGAGCTGGTGGTTGCGCGAGATGATGTCGCGGGTGTGGCCCGAGGTGAACAGCACGGCCACCGGCGGCATTTGCACCTTGGCCCACGCCGCCAGATCGGAGCTTTTGATAAGACCGGGCATGACCACGTCGGTGAAGATCAGGTCGACCCGAGCGCCTTCCATCAACATCTGCATGGCCGCGTCGCCGTTGCCGGCGATCAGCACGCGGTAGCCTTCTTCGCGCAACAGTTCGACCGCCGAGGTGCGCACCGCTTCGTTGTCCTCGACCACCAGGATCGTCTCGTGACCACCCGCCTGCTGATGATTGACGCTCGGCGAGTCATCGAGCACGGGGCGCAGGCTGCGTGGAAAGTACAACTGCACCCGCGTGCCTTCGCCAATCCGACTGTCGATCTCCACATGCCCGCCGCTCTGCTTGACGAAGCCGAACACCATGCTCAAGCCCAGGCCAGTGCCCTGGCCGTCGGCCTTGGTGGTGAAGAACGGTTCGAACACCTGCTCGAGCATGTGCGGGGCAATGCCCACGCCGCTGTCACTGACCGAGACCCGGACGAAATCCCCCGGCACGATGCCCTTGCCCGAACAGAACGCCCGATCCAGTGAGAGGTTGGAGGCGCCAAGCACAATCGTGCCCTCGCCCTTCATGGCGTCCCGGGCATTGATTGCCAGATTGAGAATGGCGTTTTCCAGTTGATTGCGGTCAACGTTGATGTGCCACGGCTCAACAGGCAGTTGCACGTCGATCTGAATGGTTTCGCCCAGCGCCCGTTGCAGCAACTCGCCCACGCCTTCGAAAATCTGGCGTGGGTTGCAAACCGCCGGCGACAGCGGCTGACGCCGGGCAAACGCGAGCAGTTGCGAGGACAGCTTGGCGCCGCGCTCCACCGCCGCCAGCGAGGCGCTGACCCGACGCTGGACATTGGCATTGTCCGGTTCATGGCGAGCCAGCAGATGCAGGTTGCCGGCGATCACTTGCAGCAGGTTGTTGAAGTCATGGGCCACGCCGCCCGTAAGGCCGCCGATGGCTTCGAGCTTCTGCGACTGACGCAATTGCTCTTCGGCGGCGAGGCGCGCCTCGACTTCATCCGCTACCCGCTGTTCGAGGTTGCGGGTGAACTTGAGCAGCGATTCCTCGGCGGTCTTGCGCTCGTGAATATCGATCAGCACACCGGGGAAACGGAACGGCCGGCCCTGCTCGTCGAATTCGCAAGCGCCGCTGGCGAGCACCCACAGACAACTGCCATCGGCACGCACCACCCGGTATTCGGCGTTGTACGGCTCGCCGGTACGCACCGCATTCTCGACGCATTCCTGCACCCAACTGCGGTCGTCGGGATGAATGTGCGTCTCGGCGATATGCTGCGGCAGGTTGCTCAGGTCTTGATCAGGTGGGTAGGAAAATGTCCGGGCGAATCGCTCATCGGCCGACAGCACGTTGTTTCTCACGTCCCAGACAAACGAGCCGAGCAATGCCCCGGCATTGAGTGCCAGTCGCACCCGCTCGTTATCGGCGCGATAAGCGTCTTCGGCGGCCTGACGCAAGCGTTCGGACAGCACCAGTTCAGTGGTTTCCACCACCATCGCCATCACACCCGAAGGCACGCCGGCATCGTTGGCCACCGGGCTGTAATACAAATCGAGCCAGACATCCTCGGGCACACCGTCGCGCAGCAACACCAAGACCTTGTTGCGGTATTCCAGGGTGCCGCCGGCCAGACAGGTGTCGACCACATGCCGGTTGAAATCGGCCACCTCCGGCCAGCCCAGTTCCACCGGCGATCCGAGCAGGTACGGATGCCGGCCGCCGGCGAATCGCGAATAGGCGTCGTTGTAGATCATGTAACCGGCATGGCCCCAGAGCATGACCATCGGCAGCGGCGAGGCCAGCATCAGCTGGACCGTGCTGCACAGGCTGGCCGGCCAGGTTTCGAGGGGGCCCAGATCAGTCCTGCTCCAGTCAAACGCACGAATGCGCCCGGCCATCTCGCCTTGCCAGCCGTCACACCCATGGCTATCGGATAAAAACTGCATCAGCTGCTTCAACGCCTTGTAGTGGGTCCGGTTCTATCGCCGCGCGTTCAAACGCCACGCCCGTCTGTTTCGAGCGTGTCGGGCAGCGATGGTTTCATTAGAGGTATAGCCGATTTCACCTGCACTCGACGCTCACACTCCGATCAGGTGTTTGAGCGGATGGTAGCCGGTCTTCATTTTCGCAGCGACGTCGAGGATCGCCTTCTGGATGCCGTCCAGGTGCATGCAGGTCAGCTCGATCGCCGCGCTCTGATTGCCGGCCTCGATGTACTCGATCAGGCGCAGGTGCTCGTCGTCGCGGCAGGCTTCGTGGCTGTCGTCATCCAGCGCGGCGGCGTACAGCGAGGCGCGGGAAATCAGCTTCTGGAACCAGTCGAGCAGTACCGGGTTGTTCAGGCTGCGGGCCAGTTTGATGTGGAATTCGCCGAGCAGGTGAATCAGTCGCTCGTGGTCGCCGGCTTCGTGGGCTTCGTCTTCCAGCAGCAAATGATCACGCAGGTCCTGCATCGCCGCAGAGTCCTTGCGCCGACACAGTTCGGTGACGATGCCGATCTCGATCAGACGCCGGGTTTCGAACAGGGAACGGATTTCCTCATCGCTGGGCAGCGACACCGACGCACCTTTATTGGGCTCGGTGGTGACCAGTCCGTCGGCCTCCAGTTGCTTGAGCGCGGCGCGAACCGACGTGCGGCTGACATTGAACAATTCCGCCAGCGACGCCTCGCCCAGCTTCATCCCCGGACGCAGCGAACGCTTGCTGATCGCCTCGTAAACCCCTTGGTAGACGCGGTCGACCGTGGTTTCCGTTTTTTTCTCGGTCATTTGAAAGCTCCTTCAACGCTGGCGACGCTGCCCGACGAACGACTCAGTCAGGGAAATGGGGGTTGCGCCAGCAGATTAATCCGGGTATTTCTAAATTGCATTCAGATATTGCATACAATAATTAGAGGATTGCACCATTATGGGTCAACCAATAGCCATTGAAGTGCGTAACGTATCCAAGCGGTATTCTGATGACCCTGGCCTGGCGCCAGCCCTCGACAACGTATCGGTGAACATCGCCGACAACGAGTTTTTCACCCTCCTCGGCCCCTCGGGCTGCGGCAAGACCACCCTGCTGCGCACCATCGCCGGTTTCGAACACGTCAGCGACGGCGAAATCCGTCTGGCGGGCGAAACGGTCAATCACCTGCCGCCGTTCAAGCGTCGGGTCAACACGGTGTTCCAGAGTTACGCGCTGTTTCCGCACATGAGTGTCGCGCAGAATATCGCCTTCGGCCTCGAGATGCAGGGTCTTGATCACAAGACGATTCCCGGACGGGTCGACGAGATGCTCGCGCTGGTGCAGATGGAGCATCTGGCCGGGCGCAAACCGGCGGAATTATCCGGCGGCCAGCAACAACGCGTGGCTCTGGCCCGGGCCCTGGCGCCGAAGCCGAAAGTGCTGTTGCTCGACGAGCCGCTGTCGGCGCTGGACCTGAAGCTGCGCAAGGAAATGCAGGTCGAACTCAAGCGCGTGCAGCAGGAAGCCGGCATCACTTTCATCTTCGTCACCCACGACCAGGAAGAAGCCCTGACCCTGTCCGACCGGATCGCGGTGATGTCCGCCGGCAAGATCCTGCAGATCGGCACCCCGACCGACATCTATGAACGTCCGCAGCACCGCTTCGTCGCCCAGTTCATCGGCGACATCAATTTCCTCCCCGGCGAACTCAAGCGCGGCGAACACAACGAAAACATCTTCGTGCCCAACGGCATGCCGGTGGAAATCCCCTGCCCGCCCCAAGGCGTCAACGGCAGCAGTGTGCAACTGGCGTTTCGTCCCGAGCGCTCGCAACTGGTCGCGGCGGATCAACCGCATCATCTGCGCGGGGTGATCGAGGCGGTGCTGTATGTCGGCACCGCGACGCTGTACCAGTGCCGTTTGAACAACGACATCAAAGTCATGCTGCGGGAAAACAACGAAGGCCTGAACCGTGGTCGTGCAGTCGGCGAGCCCGTGGCGGTGCACCTGCCGCCCCAGGCCTGTCTGTTGATGGAGGCCTGAGATGAGCGTCAGCAGCACTTCGCCCTCTCTCAACCGCGCGCTGTTGCTCAGCCCGGTGGTGTTGACCCTGCTCGCGCTGATCGCCATTCCGCTGGGCATCATGGGCTACATCAGCCTGCTGCCGCGCAACACCTACGGCGGCGTCGACTGGCAGGCCCAATGGCAACTGCAAAGTTACGTGCAGCTGTTTTTCCAGGAAGGTTTTGACGGCGAACTGGAGCTGAACTGGGTCTACGCCCAGGCGCTGCTGCGCTCGGTGTTCCAGGCCGGTGGCACCACGGTGTTGTGCTTTCTGTTCGGGTTTCCGGTGGCATTGTGGATGTCGAGCCTGACCCCGCGCCGGCGCAACCTGATGGTGTTGCTCATCACCATTCCGTTCTGGACCAACCTGCTGATCCGCAACTACGCGTGGCTGATCATCCTGCGCGAACAGGGCTGGGTCGCCCAGAGCCTCAACGCGCTGTTCCCGAGTGCCGGCGGCATCACCCTGCTGTACAACGACTTCGCGGTCAGTGTGGGTCTGGTCTACAGCTTCTTGCCGTTCATGATCCTGCCGATCTACTCGACCCTGGAAAAACTCGACTGGCGTCTGGTGGAAGCCGCCTATGACCTGGGCGCCAACCGCTGGCATGCGTTGCGCCGGATCATCCTGCCGCTGTCGATGCCCGGCGTGATTGCCGGCGCGTTGCTGGTGTTTGTGCCGAGCCTCGGCGCCTTCATCACCCCGGCCATTCTCGGCGGCGGCAAGACCCTGATGATCGGCAACCTGATCCAGCAGCAATTCGGCACCGCGCGCAACTGGCCGCTGGGCAGTTCGCTGTCGTTCCTGCTGCTGGGGATTCTGCTGTTGTCCCTGGTGCTCTACGCCCTGTACAGCCGCAGCGCGGCGAAAACCCTGAACCGGGGAGCGAAAGCATGATCTCTCTGCACCTGAAAAAACTCCCCGCAACCCGCGAAATCAGCCTGCTGATCCTCGCCTATCTGTACGTGCCGATCCTGGTGTTGATCGCCTACAGCTTCAACGCCAACCGCTCGGCGACGGTGTGGACCGAGTTCTCGTTCGCCTGGTACGGACGGATCCTGGCCAACCCGTCGATCCAGACGGCGGCGCTGAATTCGATCATCGTCGCGACCATCGCCACAGTCTGCGCCACGACCATTGCACTGCTCGCAGCACTTGCGACTTACCGGCCGTTCTACGGGCAGAAAATGGTCGAAGGCGGGATCAACCTGCCGCTGATCCTGCCGGAGATCGTCACCGCCGTGGCCACCCTGCTGCTGTTCATGGCCCTGGGGATCAAGCTCGGGCTGATGACGGTGATCGTCGCGCACATCGGCTTCTGCATTCCGTTCGCCTACCTGCCGATCCGCGCGCGGCTCAACGACCTGGACAAGAGCCTGCTGGAGGCCGCCAACGACCTGTATGCCAATCCGTGGCAGGTGTTTCGCCGCGTGACCTTGCCGCTGCTGTGGCCGGCGGTGTTGTCCGGCTCGGTGCTGGCGTTCGTGGTCAGCCTCGACGATTTCATCATGACCTTCTTCGTCGCCGGGCCCGGTTCGACCACGTTGCCGGTGTACATCTTCTCGGCGATCAAGGCTGGCGTAACACCTGAAATCAACGCGATTTCAACCCTGATGCTGGTGATTTCCATCGTGCTGGTGGTGCTGGCCTTCTGGCTCGGCCAACGCGGCAAACAACAATAAACCTGGAGCGTGCTCATGAAAGTGAAAAACATGCGTCTGGCAGTATCCGGTCTGGCCCTGAGTTGTTTCACCGCGTTCGGCGCCCACGCCGCCGAGCCCAAACAGTTGTTCTTCTACAACTGGACCGATTACTACCCGGTGGACCTGCTGGCCAAGTTCGAAAAGGAGACCGGGATCAAGGTCACCATGGACGGCTACGACAGCAACGAAACCCTGCTCGCCAAGTTGCAGGCCGGCGGCGCCGCGTATGACGTGATCGTGCCGTCGCAGTCGATCATGCAGACGCTGATCAAGCAGAACCTGCTGCTGGAAATCGACGCCCCGACCCTGAGCAACTTCCAGTACGTCAAAGGCCCGTTCCGCGACCCGAGCTTCGACCCGGGTCGCAAGTTTTCGGCGCCTTACCTGTGGGGCACCACCGGGTTTTCCTATGACAGCGCACGGGTGCCGGGCGGCAAGCTCGACGATTCGTGGAAAGAATTCTTCGAGCCCCGCAAGGAACTGCAAGGCCAGCTCGCCGCCCTCGACACCTCCAGCAGCGTGATCAACGCCGCCAGCCACTACCTGAACGTCGACGAGTGCACGGAAAACCCGCAGGACGCCAAGCGCATCCTCGAGCTGCTGCAAAAGCAGAAACCGTTTTTGAAGATGTACAGCTCCGACAACACCGTCGACCGCATGGCCTCGGGCGAAGTGATCATGATGCAGAACTGGAACGGCTCGACGGCCCGCGCCACGTTGCAGAAGAGCACGATTAAATACGTGTACCCGAAAGAAGGCCTGGCGATGTTCCAGGACAACTTCGCCGTACCGAAAAGCGCCCCGCATCCGGGCAACGCGAAGATCTTCATCGACTGGATGATGAAGCCCGAGAACGCGGCGGCCGTGTCCAACGCGATTGCCTATGCCAACGGGATTCAGAGCGATCAGTTGCTGGATGCGAAATGGAAGGTCATGGACGCGATCAACATGCCCGAGGAGTACGCCTCGCGGCTGCGGCCGGAGAAGGAATGCAGCAACAAGGCGCGGGAGCTGCAGGATCGGATTTGGTCGAAGCTCAAAGGCTGATCGCCTGACTTGAGACCGCGTCGCGGCCATCGCTGGCAAGCCAGCGATGAGGCCCGCCCAGACAACATAGAAACAGAGGTATGAAATGTCCCACCCCCGCTGGCTCAGAAACATCCGCCCCTACGGCGCCCCTGCCGAAGACCTGCTGATCGAAAACGGCAAGTTCAGCCAACGCCGCCCGGCCTCCAGCACCCCGCTGGCCGCCACCGACATCGACGGCCAGAACCAGCTCCTGACCGCGCCGCTGGTGGAAAGCCACGTGCACCTCGACAAGACCTTGTACGGCCAGCCCTGGCGCCCGAACAGCGCCGGCCCGACGCTCAAGGACTACATCAGCAACGAGCGCCGCGTGCTGCGCGAAGTCAAAGCGCCAATTGCCGAACGCGCCGGCGCCCTGCTGGAGAACTGCATCGCCCGGGGTTCGCTGACGATGCGTTGCCACGTCGACATCGACCCGGAATTCGGCCTGCGTCACGTTGAGGCCATGCAACAACTGCGCGAAACCTACAACGACCTGATCGACCTGCAACTGGTGGTCTTCCCGCAAACCGGCCTGATCAGCCGTCCCGGCACCGCCGAACTGATGCGCGAAGCCATCGCGCTGGGCGTGGAGAACGTCGGCGGGCTCGACCCGTGCGGCATCGATAACGACCCGATCGCGCAACTGGATTTCGTATTCAAGCTGGCCAGTGAATTCCAGCGCGGCGTCGACATCCATCTGCACGACAAAGGTGAACTGGGCCTGTGGCAGATCGCCCGGATCGCCGATTACACCGAGCGTTTCAACCTACACAACCGGGTGATGATCAGCCACGCCTATTGCCTGGGCATGCTGCCGTGGAGTCAGGTCAAACCGGTCGCCGAACGCCTTGCTGCACTGGGCATTTCGCTGATGAGTTCGGCGCCGGCCGATTGCGCCGTTCCACCCTTCCTGGCGCTGCGCGAGACCGGCGTCAACGTGTGTCTGGGCTCCGACGGCATTCGTGATGCGTGGTCACCGATGGGCAACGGCGACATGCTGGAACGGGCAATGCTGCTGGCGTTTCGTTTTGATCTGGGCAAGGACGATGAACTGGCGGCGGCGTTCGACGCGGCGACGGTCAACGGCGCGCGCGCATTGGGGATCGAGGATTACGGCTTCGCCATCGGCCGGCCGGCAGACTTTCTGCTGATGCCGGTGGAAACCCTTGGTGAAGCGGTAGTCGCGCGGCCAGTGCGTCAGGTCTATCGCGGCGGCGAACTGATCGCCAGCGGCGGTCGTTTGCTGGGCAGCCGTCTGTGAAACGGATCGGCCTGAAGGCCGGTTGCGTGGTCGGTTTCGACGGCACGCAACATGTGCTGTGGCGTGACGGTGAAGTGGTGTTTATCGGCTCGCGCATCGAGTTTGTCGGTCGCGGTTATCAAGGGCCGGTGGATCAGTGGATCGACTACGGCAATGCGCTGATCGGCCCCGGTTTTATCGACCTGGACGCCCTCGGCGATCTCGACTCCACGGTGCTGACCCTGGACAACGGCGACGAGCGCGCCATGGGCCGGATGTGGTCGGCGGAGTATCTGGCGGCCGGCCCGCACGAATCGTTCAGCCCCGAAGAAGAGGTCTTCAAATACCGCTACGCCTTCACCCAGTTGATCCGCAACGGCATCACCACGGCCATGCCGATCACCTCGATGTACTACCGCGAATGGGCGGAGACCTACGACGAGTTTGCCGCTGTCGCTGACGTGGCGGGCGAGTTGGGCCTGCGTACCTATCTCGGCCCCTGCTACATGAGCGGCATGAGTTACTGGCGCGCCGACGGCACCCTCGCCCATCACTGGGATGAGGCTCGGGGCCTGGCGGGACTGGACGCGGCCGAACGGTTTTTCAAGGATTTCGATGGCGCCCGCGCCGGGTTGATTCGCGGCGCGCTGCTGCCGGATCGCATCCAGACCTGCACGCCGAAACTGCTGCAACGCACATCCGCCTTGAGCCGCGAGCTGAACGCACCGATGCGCCTGCATTGCTGTCAGGCGCCGGGGGAAGTGGCGATGGTCGAACAGCTACGCGGCACCACGCCGCTGGGCTGGTTGCAGCAACTCGACCTGCTCACCCCGCGCAGCCTGCTGCCCCACGGCCTCTACACCTCGGGCGATGACGATCTGCAGCGGGTCATTGACGGCGGCGCGAGTCTGGTGCACTGCCCGCTGGTGTTCGCCCGTGACGGCGAGGCGCTGAATTCGTTCGGCCGCTATCGTGCCAAAGGCATCAACTTCGGCCTCGGCACCGACACCTGGCCGGCAGACCTGCTGGAGAACATGCGCCACGGTTTGAACATTGCCCGCTTGATGGAAGGCGGGCCCGCGCTGACCAGCAGCCTGGATCTGTACAACGCCGCCACCCTCGGCGGCGCCAAGGCGCTGGGCCGTGACGACCTCGGTCGCCTGGCCGCCGGCGCCAAAGCGGATATCACCGTGTTCAACCTGCGCGGTCTGCATCTGGGCCCGCTGTTCGATCCACTGAAAAACCTGCTGCTGGCCGGACGCGGCGACGACTGCCTCGCCAGTTACATCGACGGTCGCTGCGTGATGCAGGACGGTCAGGTCATCGGCGTCGACTACCCCTCTCTGCAACGCCAGGCCCAGCGCCAATACGAAAAACTGATGCGCAGCCACAGCGACCGGGCCTTTGGCCGACCGGACTGGAAAACCCTGTTTCAGCCGGCCATTCCGTTCGCCGACGACTACAGCGCCGAAGCGCCCTTGAGCGCCATCGATCCACTTCTTTAGAGAACACTGCCATGCACAGCTTCGATTTCAGCCAACTGAGCCCACGGGAAAAATACAAGATTCTGATCGGCAGCGTAGTGCCGCGCCCGATTGCTCTGGTCACCACCATTGATGCCGAAGGCCGGGTCAATGCCGCGCCGTTCAGCTTTTTCAATGCGCTGTCGGCGGATCCGCCGATTCTGGCGCTCGGCGTGGAGAACTACGGCGATCAAAGCCCGAAGGACACCACGCGCAATATCCAGATGAATCAGGAATTCACGGTCAACATCGTCAGCGATGCACTGGTGGAAGCCATGAACGTCTGCGCCGTGCCGTTCGCGCCGGGTTTCGATGAATTGACCGCTGCGGGCCTGACAGCAATCCCCGGCACCTCGGTCAAATGCCCGCGAATCGGCGAAGCACCGGTGGCGCTGGAATGCCGACGGATGATGGCGCTGAACATCGGTCAGTCCCGGGAGATCATTTTTGGCGAGGTGTTGATGGCGCATGTGCGCGACGAGTTGATCGACCCGAAAACCCTGTACATCGATCAATTGGGGCTGGATGCGATCGGGCGCATGGGTGGGCATGGTTATGCGCGGACCCGGGATTACTTCGATTTACCGACCCGCTCGTTGCAAGCGTGGACGGAAGCGCCGGGGGGTGGCGAACGGTTCTGGCCACAGCGCTGAAAGCTATTGCTCGTTCCCACGCTCCGCGTGCTGCTCGTACTGATCGTTCCCACGCTCCGCGTGGGAATGCATACCGTGACGCTCTGCGTCACAGTGGACGCGGAGCGTCCATGGCGGCATTCCCACGCGGACGGTTCGACGCCTCGACGTGGGAACGATCAACGATGCAGGGCGTGGGAACGAGCAGCAGGTTCAGTGGGTGTCAGTGGAAGTCGCGGCTCTGTACGCGGATGCCGTTGAGCAGCGGAGTCAGATCGCTCAGGCGTCCGGCAATCAGGTGACGCACCTCGCCTTCCCGCTCCCAGCGGCCATCGACCTTGAGCAATTGCGAGCCCACCAGCACCTGACGCTGACGCTCGGCCAGATCGCGCCAGACCACCACGTTGACGTTGCCGAACTCGTCTTCGAGGGTCACGAAGGTCACGCCGCTGGCGGTGCCCGGCCGCTGGCGACCGGTCACCAGCCCCGCCACGCTGACCGGCCGGCCATGCTCGACCTCCAACAACTCCCGGGAACTGCGACAGCGCCGCGCCCGCAACTCGTCGCGCAATAGCGTCAGCGGGTGCGGCCCCAGCGTGGTGCCCAGCGTTGCGTAGTCGGTGAACAGGTCTTCGCTGACACTCGGCGTCGGCAGCAGCACATCCGGCTCTTCCTGACTCGGCAACCCGGCAAACAACCCAAGCTGTTTCTGCACCCCGGCCACTTCCCAGCGTGCCCGATGACGATGACCGGCCAGACCGCGCAATGCCCCGGCATCGGCCAGCAGCGCCTGAGCGCGACTGTCGAGCCCGGCGCGTTCGCCCAGATCGGCGACATCGGCAAACGCCCCCCTCGCCCGCGCGCTTTCAATGCTGCGCGCATCCTCCTCGCGAAAGCCCTTGATCATCCGCAGGCCCATGCGGATGGCCGGTTGCTCGCCGGTGATCGGCTCCAGGCTGCAATCCCAGTCGCTGGCGCGCACGTCCACCGGGCGGATCTGCAAATGATGACGGCGCGCGTCCTGAAGAATCTGATCGGGGCTGTAGAACCCCATCGGCCAACTGTTGATCAGCGCACAGGCGAACGCCGCCGGTTCGTGGCACTTGAGCCAGCAACTGGCATAGGTCAGCAAGGCAAAACTGGCAGCGTGGGATTCAGGGAAACCGTAACTGCCGAAGCCCTTGATCTGCTCGAAGATCTGCGCGGCGAATTCCGGGCTGTAGCCGTTTTTCTTCATGCCGGCGGCCAGCCGCTCCTTGTGCGGTTCCAGTCCGCCGTGGCGTTTCCACGCGGCCATGGAACGGCGTAACTGGTCGGCCTCGCCGGGGCTGTAGTCGGCGGCAACAATGGCGATCTGCATCACCTGTTCCTGAAACAGCGGCACGCCGAGGGTGCGTTTGAGCACCACTTCCAGCTCCGGTGACGGATAGGTTTCCTCTTCCTCCTTGTTCCGGCGGCGCAGGTACGGATGGACCATCCCGCCCTGGATCGGCCCCGGCCGGACGATGGCCACCTCGATCACCAGGTCGTAGAAGGTTTGCGGGCGCAGGCGCGGCAGCATCGACATCTGCGCCCGGGACTCGATCTGGAACACGCCGATGGTGTCGGCGCGGCTGATCATGTCGTACGTGGCGCGATCCTCGGCCGGAATCGTCGCCAGACTCAGCTTCTGGTTACGATGACGGCGCAGCAGGTCGAAACAGCGGCGGATCGCGCTGAGCATGCCAAGGGCGAGGATATCCACCTTGAGCAGCCCGACGGCGTCGAGGTCGTCCTTGTCCCACTGGATGATGGTCCGGTCGGCCATGGCGGCGTTTTCCACCGGCACCAGCGTGTCCAGCGGTTGCTCGGAAATCACGAAACCACCGGGGTGCTGCGACAGGTGCCGGGGGAAGCCGATCAGTTGCCCGGTCAGGCTCAGCACGCGATGCAGCAGCGGACTTTCGGGGTCGAAACCGCCTTCGCGCAGACGCTCCACGGGCGGCGTCTCATCGCTCCAGTGGCCGCAGCAGTCGGCCAGCGCATTGATCTGGTCCGGCGGCAGCCCCAGCGCCTTGGCCACATCGCGGATCGCACCGGAAGCGTGGTAGGTGCTGACCACCGCGGTCAGCGCCGCACGACGGCGACCATAACGACGAAACACGTATTGCAGGACTTCTTCCCGGCGCTCGTGCTCGAAATCCACGTCGATGTCCGGCGGCTCGTTGCGCTCCCTCGACATGAAACGTTCGAACAGCAGCGTGGTGCGATCCGGGTCGATCTCGGTGATGCCCAAGGCAAAACACACCGCCGAGTTGGCCGCCGAACCTCGGCCCTGGCAGAGGATTTTCTGCTCACGGGCGAAGCGCACCACGTCGTGCACGGTGAGGAAGTAGCTTTCGTAGCCGAGTTCGGCGATCAGCTTCAGCTCATCGTCGATCTGCTTGAGCACCTTGGGTTGTGCGCCTTGCGGCCAGCGCCAGGCGATGCCTTGTTCGGTCAGGTGGCGCAGCCAGGAACTGGCGCTGTGTTCCTCGGGCACCAGCTCTTTGGGGTATTGATAACGCAACTCGCCCAGATCGAAGGTGCAGCGGCGGGCCAGTTTCACGGATTCGTCCAGCAAGGCCTGCGGATACAGTTCTTGCAGCACATCGAGGCTGCGTAAATGCCGCTCGCCATTGGGGTGCAGGCGCAACCCGGCTTCGGCCACCGGAACGTGATGGCGGATCGCAGTCATGGTGTCCTGCAAGGCCCGCCGGCCACGGGCGTGCATGTGCACATCACCGCTGGCCACGGCTGGAATCTGCAGTTCATCCGCCAGATTCAGCAGTGCGGCCAGCCGTTGCTGATCGTTCTGCCCGCGATGCAACTGCACCGCCAGCCACAGCCGTTCACCGAAGGTCTGTTTCAGCCAGCGGCCCTCTTCTACCTCTTCGACCGTATCCGGCACCCACAGCACCAGCAATCCCGGCAGCGGCTCGCTGAAATCTTCGCGCAGTATTTGATACTGACCTTTCTGCGTGCGCCGTCGGGCCTGGGTAATCAAGCCGCACAACGCCTGATAACCTTCGATGTTCTCGACCAACAGCACCAGTTTCGGGCCGTTCTCGATGCGCATCTCGCTGCCGATAATCAGCGGCAGCTCCACGGATTTGGCTGCCTGCCAGGCACGAACGATCCCGGCCAGTGTGCATTCATCGGTGATCGCCAGCGCCTGATAGCCGTGTTTCTTCGCGCGCTGGAACAGCTCCAATGCACTGGACGCACCACGCTGGAAGCTGAAGTTGGACAGACAGTGCAGCTCGGCATAACCCTGGCTCATGCGAACCAGCCCTGCAGCCACAACGGGCCACCCTCACCCACCGCCCGGTACGCCCAGCCTTGCTGGCCGGCGCGGTTCTGGATCAAGTAATAGTCGCGGCGCACATCGTCACCGTCCCACCAGCCGGACTCGATGCGTTCCGGGCCCATGAGAATCCGCGCCGAACCTTCGGGCACGGATTGCGGTTCGCCCAACAACCAGCCCGGACGCTGCACGCCCGGCAATGCAGGGCAACGCTGTTTGTCATCGGCGTTCTGCCACGCGCACTCCGGGCGATGATCGGCCTGAAAGCGCAGGCCCTGCACCGCCTCATCCCCCAGTCGCGCGCGCAGGCGTTCGCGCAACTGCTCCCAGGGCAAGGTCTGCTGCGGACGGTCGTCGAACAGCTCCTGAAACTGCGGCACGAAACTCGGCAGATCTTCGGCGCGCAAACGAAAGCCGCGTACCGGGGCTTCGACCTGCACCTGCTCCAGTCGACCACGGGCCAGCTCGAACAGCATCGCCGGATCGCGCTCGGCGCTGAGCAGGCCGACCTTGATCAGCGTGTCCGGCAACCCGGCGTGTTCCAGATGCAGATCGAAGCGCTGCACGCCGCTGTCGCGCCCGCACAAAAACGCCGCCAGATCGGACGTCAGGCGGCGCAATGGAAACAGCAGCGCCTGATGGGACTGCACGTCGAAATTGAGTTCGATGCGCACGTCGAAGCGATCCGGCGGCAGGTAGAACGCCAGCGCCAGCGGTCGTGCGCCGAACAGCGTGTCCAGGTGCTTGAGCATCGGCGCCTCGAAACGCCGGGCCAGGGCCTGACGCGGCAGGTTCTGCACCTGATGGAGGTTGCGCAGGCCCATGCGCGACAGCGCCGTGGCCACACTCGGCTCCAGCCCGATGCGGTCGACCGGCAGTTGCCCGAGGTGATGGCGCAGGGCTTCACCGTCGGGCACCACCAATCCGTCGTAGGCGTTGGCCAGCACCCGCGCCGCCACCGGGTTGGGCGCGGCAACGATGCGGTGCCGAAAGCCCAGCTCGGTCAGCTCCGTGCGCAACCGCGCCTCGAACTGCGCCCAGGAACCGAACAGGCCGAGGCTCGATTCGATCTCGAACACCACGGTGCGCGGGTAATGCACGCTGACCTGGGCGCTGAAACGATAGGCCCAGGCGGCGAGAAACTGCTGCCAGTGCTCGACCTCGGCCGAATCGTAATCGACGGTGGCAAACCCTTTGCTCATGGCCTGCGCAGCAGTCATCGACTGCCCCGGACGCAAGCCCAGGGCCCGCGCCGCCGGGTTGACCGCTTGCAGCACCCGGCGCTGGGCCGGGCCGCTGAGCAGCGCCAAGGGTTGCTCGGGATCGGGGCGCTGGCGCAGCACGGCGTCGAGGGCCAATTGCGGGAACAGAATGCAAACCCAGCGCATGACGACCTCAATGCCCCACGGTGAAGGCAATCGGTGCGCTGCGCGCCAGACCACCCCGGCACTTGAGCACGCGCAACTGCGCCGGCCGCGCATCGATGGCAATGCGCAGCGCGGCCGGCGACGGGTTGACCGCTTCGCTCAAGGGGCGCCACGCGAACGCCAGGGTCTGGCCGGTTTCCGCCGCCACCTGCAAACGGCGCAAGGCACGGTCATCGGCCTTGTGCGGCCAGCACAGCACCGCGCCGCAACTGCCCGAGCGCAGGCATTGTTCTGCCGCCCACAACGCATCGCGCTCGCTGGCCTGGATCACCGACAACTGCCGCAGATCGACCCCGGCATTGGCCCAGGCCTGCGGGTACGGCACAAACGGCGGCGCCACCAGCACGATGCGCTCCCCCGCCGCCGACAGTCGCGCCAACGTCGGCCACACCAGTTGCAGCTCACCGACACCGGGGCCGGCCAGCAGGATTTCGCTCAGCGCCGCTTCCGGCCAGCCACCACTGGGCAAGGCCGCATCCAGCACCGCGTGCCCGGTGGGTTGCGGGCTGGCGGCGGGTGGCGCAGGCCGACCCTTCCAGACCTGGCCGCCATTGAACAGCGTATCCAGCGCAACGACGGCCCCCATCAGCCTTGCCTCACCAGACCGCAGAACACCCCTTCGATGGCCAGATCCTGATCGGCCCGCACCACAATCGGCTGGTACGCCGGGTTGCGCGGCAACAGGCGAACTTCATCACCGATGCGCTCGAAGCGTTTGATGGTGACTTCACCGTCGAGCCGCGCCACCACGATCTGGCCGTTGAGCGCCTCGGGGTTGCGCCGCACGCCGACCAGATCGCCGTCGAGAATGCCGTCCTCGATCATCGAATCGCCCTGCACCCGCAGCATGTAGTCGGGCGTGCGGGAGAACAGCGCCGGGTCGAGCATCAGCCGATTGTGCAGGTCGGCATCGGCACCGATGGGCGCACCGGCGGCCACCCGGCCAAGCACCGGCACTTCGAGCAGTTCCGGTCGCGCCGGTTGCCCGAGCAAACGAATGCCCCGGGCCTGATGCGGATTGACCTCGATGAACCCGGCTTCGGTGAGCGCCAGCACATGCTTGCGCGCCACGCTGCGGGAGGCGAAACCAAAAGCCTCGCTGATTTCAGCGAGGCTTGGGGGCTGACCGTGTTCGGCGATGCGTTCGCGGATAAAGGTCAGGATGGCGGTACGGCGGGGAGTCAGAGTCGTCATGGAGTACATTTGTACTCTTGTGGGAATTTCCTGACAAGCACCGCCAGTCAGCTCAAACCCACTGATGATCGTTCCCACGCTCTGCGTGGGAATGCCTCTAGGGACGCTCCGCGTCCAGTGACGCGGAGCGTCACGGGCTGCATTCCCACGCGGAGCGTGGGAACGATCAGAAGCACGGAGTCAGCTCAAACCGCGTTCGGCGAGAAACCCTGCGATGTAATCAATAAAAGCCACAACCTTGGCCGTCGCCCGCCGATGACTCGGGTACACCGCCAGAATGTGCGGGCCGAAGCTGTCCGGGTCGATCTCGTAATCCGCCATGACCCGCACCAGTCGCCCGTCGGCGATGTACGGCGCGGCGCTCCACAGCGGGGTGTGCAGCAAACCGCGCCCGGCCAGGGCGCTGGCCAGCAGCAAATCGTAATTGTCACTGCGCAACAGCGGCGCCGCCGGTTGCGCCAGGCTCAGGCGCTGGCCGTCGCGTTCGGCCCACCAGAACTCGCGGCTGAGCAACGGATGCCGGTACAGCAGCCATTCATGCTGATCGAGGGTTTGCGGCGTCACCGGCAACCCTTTGCGCGCCAGGTATTCAGGGCTGCCGCACAGCGCCAGGCGATTGCTGCCGACCACTCGCGCGATCAGCCCCGGCAAGTCGTCGTGCCCCTCGCGCAACGCCAGGTCGTAGCCGCTTTCCAGCAGATTGACGAATTCGTCGCACAAATCCACTTGCAGGCTGATTTGCGGGTATTGCTGCAAAAAGCCGTCACACACCTGATCGAGAAACGCCCGCCCGTAAGCCAGCGGCGCGGTGATTTTCAGGCTGCCGCGCAGGCCGTGCTGCAACTGCTCGATTTCCTCGCTGGCCTCGTCCAGCCGTTGCAACACCTGGCGTGCGGTTTCCAGATACAGCCGGCCGATTTCGGTCAGCAGAATCCGCCGCGTGCTGCGCTCGAACAGCCGCGCGCCGAGTTCGGATTCCAGATGATTGACCGCTTTGGTCAGGGCCGACGGGGTCTTGCCCAGTTGCTCGGCAGCGCGGCTGAAACTGCCGAGTTGCGCGGTGACCACGAACATTTTCAGTGCACCCAGCTTGTCCATGCTTTTTCCATTCAGGCAAAAACGTTTTTCGTGAGGGAGGCGTTCTGTCGGGCGTTGGCAGCCACTAATCTGGCCATCAGACGCAATAACAAGGAAATGTTCAATGAAAAGATTCATCCCGCATTTCGCAAAAAATGTGCTGGTCGCCGCTATGAGTTTTGCCTCGATGGAAGCCATGGCCGCCACCGATCTGGTGCTGCTCAATGGCAAGATTTTCACCGCCGACCGCGCCCAGCCGAAGGTTCAGGCGCTGGCCGTGGAGAACGGCAAGGTGCTTAAAGTCGGCAGCGATGCGCAGATCAAGGCCTTGATCGAGCCCGGCACCCAGGTCATCGACCTGAAAGGCCAGGCGCTGATGCCCGGCCTGATCGACAGCCATTCCCACGCGATTTTCGGCGGGCTGGAAATGGTCTCGGCCAACATGGAAGACGACGTGGTCGGTCTGGATGAACTGGAAAAACGCCTGCGCGGCTGGCGTGACGACGGCAAGGCCCGGCATGGCGATGTGCTGAGCGTGGCCGGCATGAGTTCGGCGTATTGGGCCAAGGCTGAAGCGCTGGGCAAAATCTTCAACAACGGCGAATGGGCCGACGTGCCGGTGGTGTTCACCGGCAGCGATCACCACACGGCGTGGGCCAATAACGTGATGCTCAAGCGTGCGGGCATCGACGCCGCGCTGCTGAAAACCCTGCCGGACGCAGAAAAAGACACCATCGGCAAACTGGCCAGCGGTGAACCGAACGGCTTTGTGGTCGACGCCGGCTGGGATCGGGTCGCCTCGAAAATGCCGGTGCCGAGCCCGGCCGACATGCTCAAGGCCGCGCAATCGGCGGTGCGTTTCAACAACAGCCTGGGCATCACCGCGTGGATGGACCCCGCCGCCAACGCCGCGCCGGGCGAGCCGGTGTTCGCCCTCAAGCCCACCGAGAAAACCGTCGGCGTGTTGCCCGCTTATAAAGCCCTGTCGGAAAGCGGCGGCATGACTGCTCACGTCGCCGCGCTGCTGGTGGCCAATCCGAAAAGCGTCCCGGCCGATCTCGACACCCTCGAGAAAGTGCGCCGGCAGTTTCAGGGCATTCCCAACCTGACGCTGCCGGGGATCAAGATCTTTGCCGACGGCGTGATCGAATACCCGGCCCAGAGCGCGGCGATGATCGATCCCTACAGCAACTCGCACAAACAGGGCGAGTTGCTGATCGATCCGCAGCACTTCGGCGAACTGGTCAGTGCCATCGACCAGCGCGGCTGGCTGGTGCACATCCACGCCATCGGCGACCGCGCGGTGCGCGAATCGCTAAACGGTATCGCCCAGGCGCGCAAGGACCGGCAGAGCGGCGTGACGCACTCGATCACCCACCTGCAAATGGTCAACCCGAAGGAGTTCGCCCGCTTCAAGCCGTTGAACGTGATTGCCTCGATGCAGCTGCTGTGGGCCAGCGCCGACGACTACACCACCGACATGATCAAGCCTTACGTCAGCGCCCTCGCCTTTCGCTATCAATACCCGGCGCATTCGCTGCTCAAGCAAGGCGCGACGATTGCCGGCGCCAGTGACTGGCCGGTGTCCTCGCCGAACCCGTGGAACGCCATGGCCCAGGCCATCACCCGCACCGGGCCGCTGGGCGTGCTCAACGCCGACGAACGCCTGGATCGCGAAACCATGTTCTACGCCTACACCGCCAACGCCGCGCGGACCATCGGCCTGGAACAACAGATCGGCTCGCTGAGCCCCGGCAAACAGGCCGATTTCATCGTGCTCGATCGCGACGTGTTCAGCGTCGACGACAAGGCCCTGCATGACACCCAGGTGCTGCAAACCTGGTTCGCCGGCCGTCAGGTCTACGCCCCTACCCTCCAATAACAATCGCCGTACCCGCTGCCCGCCCCCGCGCCCGACGCCGGGTCCGGCGCAGCCTTGCCCGCTTCCTGCCCATAACAACCACAACAACGGGACTTCACATGAAAGCCTTGCCCCTGCTCGCCCTCACTTCCTTGAGCCTGCTGCCTTTGAGCAGCCACGCAATTGCCCTGAACGATGATTTCGCGGTGCTGGTCGATCTGACCCTGGCCAGCGATTACCGCACCCGCGGCATCTCCCAGACCCAGAACGACCCAGCCCTTCAGGCCGGTCTGACCCTGGCCCACAGCAGCGGCCTGTACCTCGGCGCATGGAGTTCGAACGTCGATTTCGGTGGCGGCCTGAAAACCCGTCAGGAAGTCGATTACTACGCCGGCTGGCTGTGGCAGGCCACCGAGGCCGTGAGCCTGGATCTGGGTTACATCAAATACGCGTATCCCAAGGAGAGCCAGTTCAACCAAAGCGAGGTGTACTCGATACTCAGCGCCTACGGCGTGAAACTCGCGGCTTATTACTCCAGTGACGCGCCGGGCATCGGCAGCAAACAGAGCTCGCTCTACAGCTACATCGGCTATGAAACCGAATTGCCGTTCGATTCCGGGCTGAAGCTGCGCTACGGCAACATGGACTTCAAGGACCCGCATATGTATTCGGCGTCCGGCCATAGCGAAGAGTCCTACCGGGAGTGGGAAGTCAAACTGACCCACAACCTGGCCGGCGTGGTGCTCGGCCTGAGCTACATCGACACCGACCTGTCGCAGAGCCAATGCCTGAGCAACTGGGGCTTCAAGGACGTGTGCACGGCGACGGTTGTCGCCAGCGTCAGCAAGTCCTTCTGACCCGCCGCAAATCTCCCGTGGGAGCCGGCCTGCTGGCGCCCACATTTTTTTGCACTTACCGTGATTTTGTTACCGGATGTTTACGGAATTTTTACCAATGCTCTTCTACAGTTACGCGCGTAACCGTATGGGTTTTCGACTGACGTAGAGGAAAGTATCGAAATGGCTTTGGGCAAAGGACTGCGTTTACCGTCCATCACTCCGACCCGCCTGGTGCTGCTGTTTTCGCTGGCACTGGTGGCGCTGTACAACCTGGCGACCTGGAAGGCGCTGGGAACGCTGATCACCCTGCAAGGCGCACAGAAACTGGCGTTTTTCGCGTCCTTCGGGCTGTTTCTCTGGGCGGCGATAACCCTGCTGCTGACCCTGGTGTCGTTTCGCTGGACGCTGAAACCGGCGCTGACCCTGGTGGCCCTGCTCTCGGCCTGCGCGGCGTATTTCATGAACGAATACGGAATCACCATCGACACGGTGATGATCCAGAACGTGTTCGAAACCAATCCCGGGGAGGCCACCGCACTGTTCAGCGGCAAACTGCTGGCTTACGTGCTGTTGCTCGGTGTGTTGCCGGCCATGCTGATCTGGCGCTGGCCGGTGGTGTATCGGCCGTTCTTTCGGGGCTTGCTGAACAAGGTGCTGGTGATCGTCGCCTGTGTGCTGGTGATCGGCGCTTCGGTGGGCGCGTTCTATTCGACCTACGCACCAATCTTTCGCGAGGAAGACAAGCTCACCCACTTCATCAACCCGACCAACTACATCTACGCGATCAGCAAATACACCAAGCAGCGGCTGGGGATCAAAAAGCATTTTGTGGTGCAGGCCATCGGCGAAGACGCAGTCATGAGCGCCAAGGCAGCCGGTCGCGAGAAGAAATCGCTGATGGTGTTCGTGGTCGGTGAAACTGCCCGGGCCGACCATTTCTCGCTCAACGGTTATGAGCGCGAGACCAATCCCGAGCTGAGCAAACTCGACATCATCAACTTCACCAACGTGCATTCCTGCGGCACTTCGACGGCGGTGTCGGTGCCGTGCATGTTCTCGATGTTCCCGCGCGAGGACTACAGCGACAAGAAAGGCAAAACCTACGAAGGCCTGCTCGACATCCTGCAACGGGCCGGCGTGCAGGTGCTGTGGCTGGACAACAACAGCGACTGCAAAGGCACCTGCCTGCGCGTGCCGAACCGCGACATCGCGAAGAATCAGCCGGGGCCGTTCTGCGACGGCAACAACTGCCTCGACGAAGCGCTGCTGGCCGACCTGCAAGGCTACATCGATAGCCTCAAGGGCAACGCGATCATTGTCCTGCACGCCGACGGCAGTCACGGCCCGGAATACTACGAGCGCTATCCCAAGGACATGGAGCGCTTCAAACCGATCTGCCACACCAATCAACTGGGTAGTTGCAGCCGTGACGAGCTGGTTAACGTCTACGACAACACGATCCTCTATACCGACCATTTCCTGGCCAAGGTGATCGAGCTGCTCAAGCGCAATCAGGACCACCTCGATACGTCGATGCTGTACGTCTCCGACCATGGCGAATCCCTGGGCGAAAACGGCCTGTACCTGCACGCTGCGCCTTATGCGCTGGCGCCGGAAGCGCAGACCCATGTGCCGATGGTGATGTGGTTCGGCAACAACACCCTGGCGCAACTGGGCATCGACCGTGGCTGCCTGCAAGGCAAAAGCAGCCAGCCGGATCTGAGCCATGACAACCTGTTCCATTCGGTGCTCGGGTTGTTCGAAGTCAGGACGTCGCTGTATCAGCCGGGGCTGGATATTTTCCATGGCTGTCGGCCGGCGATGACGGCGGGACAGTGATCCCCTCCAGCTGCGCCAGATAGGCCCACGGGTAAATCCCGCGCTGGTGGCCGTCGCTGAACACCAGCTGCAGGCCATAGCCCTGAGCGTTCAATTCGATGACCCGCACACGCGGGTCAACCATGGGCGGCGAGCCCCGCAGGCGAAACGCCCGGCATTGCGAGCACGGGCATTGGCGGCGCAGTTCGGCATGCTCAAGCAGTTGCTCGCGGCCATCCGGCCAGCTCAGCAGCAACCGGTGCTCACGTTGGGAGTTGCCGACCGACAGCGGATTCATTGCAGCTGACTCAAGGCAATCCGCACGGCTTTGCGCACTTCCGGGTCGCCGTCGTCCTGCGCGGCCTGCAATGCCGCCACCGCTCCGCGATCATTCAGTTCGCCGAGGGCCAGCGCGGCTTCCTTGCGCAGGTTGCTGATGCGATGGCCGAGGGTGTCGATCAGGGCGTCGAGGGCTGCGACGTACTTGAGGCGCCCGAGGCTGCGGGTCGCGCGCAGGCGCACTTGCCAGTAGTCGTCGGCCAAGGCTTCGATCAGCGCCGGCCCGGCATCGGTATGGCCGACCTTGCCGAGGGTGGTCGCGGCTTCTTCGCGCACTTGCCAGGCCTGGTCCTGCAAGGCCTGACGCAACGCAGGCAGCACGTCAGCGTCACTTGCCAGGCCCAAGGCGCCGGTGGCGGCGCGGCGCACTTCGGTGTCCGGGTCATCACTCGCCAAGCGGGACAGTGCCGGCAATGCGTCGAGTTGCTTGAGCCAGCCGAGCACGCCGACGGCTTCGCGGCGGACACTGGCGTCGGCATCGTTCAGAGCCTGAGTCGCGGCCGGCGCAGCGCCGGGGAAACGCAACTCACGCAAGGCCCGGAACGCGGCAATCCGCACGCCGGTTTCGGCATGGGCGGTCCACGGCAGAATCACCCTGCCCGCCGCTTCGGTCTTGAGCAGACTCAGGCTCTGCGCCGCTGCGGCTTGCACGGCCGGGGACGGATCCGTCAGCGCCTGGCACAGCGCTTCAACCACCGGCTCGTCTTCCCAGGCTTCCAAGAGACGCGCCGCTTCGGCACGCACTTCTTCGGCGGGGTCTTCGGCCAGACGCTCGACCAGCCAGAGCAGACCGTCCGGCTCTTCGAGGTCGGCCAGGTCGATCAGGGCAATCCGCCGCACCCCGGCATCATCGGCGGTGAGGCGTGGTTGCAGGGCGAGAATGTCGTCGTTATCGGTCACAGCAAAAAATGAGGTCACAGGGCAAATCTCGGCAAGGCGTTTTCGGGAGGCAGGCCGAGCGGATTGAGGCGCGGCAGCGGTCGGTCGTTGTCGTGGCGCAGCAGGTCGAGGCAGTGGCGCTTGAGGCGCGAGAACTCGTGGCTGGTGACCAGTTCGGTGGTGCGTGGCCGGGGGAAATCCAGGCGCAGGTCTTCGATGATTCTCCCTGGCCGTGCGCTCATCACCAGCAAGCGGTCGGCAAGGAACAGCGCTTCGTCGATGTCATGGGTGACGAACACCACGGTGGTGCGAATCCGCGTCCAGATGTCCAGCAACAGTTCCTGCATGTTCAGCCGGGTCAGCGCGTCCAGTGCGCCGAAGGGTTCGTCCATCAGCAACAGCCGTGGCCGGTTGACCAGCACCCGGGCGATCTCCACCCGTTGCTGCATGCCGCCGGACAGTTGATCCGGCCAGCGTTCGGCGAAACCTTCGAGGCCGACCAGTTTGAGGATTTCATCGGCGGCGCGATGGCGCTCGACTTTGCCGATGCCGCGCATCTTCAGGCCGAAGGCAACGTTGTCGCGCACCGTGCGCCACGGGAACAGCGTGTGATGCTGGAACACCATGCCGCGCTGTGGCGACGGGCCGGACACGTCGGTGCCGTCGACTTTCAACTGTCCGCCATGGGGCTGCAGATGCCCGGCCAGCGCGCCGAGCAAGGTCGATTTGCCGCAACCGGACGGGCCGAGAATACACACGAACTGGCCCGGTTCGATCTGGCAGTCCAGCCCCTGCACCGCTTCAAACGCTTGCCGGCCTTCGCCGAGCACGATGGACAGCTGACGGATATCGATCCGCCCTTCCGGGGTTTGCATCACGCTCATCAGGCTTTTCCTCGTGGTCGATGCCAGGGCGTGAATAGCCCGCCCAGGCGTTTGATCAGCAGGCTGCTGCCCATGCCCAACACGCCGATCAGCAACATGCCGACCACGATGTCCGCATAGTTCTGGATGGTGTAGGACTCCCAGGTGTAGTAACCGATGCCGAACTGGCCGGAGATCATTTCGGCGGTCACCAGGCAGAACCACGACGTGCCCATGCCGATCGCAAGGCCGGTGATGATGCTCGGTGCGGCACCCGGCAGGATCACTTCCAGCAGGATCGCCCGACGCCCGGCCCCGAGGCTTTTGGCCGAGGCTATCAGGCGTGGATCGACACCTTCGACGCCGTGCACGGTGTTGAGCAGGATCGGGAACAGCGCGCCGGTGAAGGTGATGAAGACCATCGACAGTTCCGACGACGGGAACATCAGGATCGCCAGTGGAATCCAGGCCACGGCAGGGATCGGGCGCAACACTTCCAGTGGCGGCAGCAGCAGGTCTTCGGCCCACTTTGAGCGGCCGATGGCCAGGCCCAGGGCGATGCCGATCACCAGCGCCGCGAGGTAACCGGCGAAGACCCGGCCGAGGCTGGCGCTCAGGTGCTGGATGAGCTTGCCGGAGTCGCCGAGGCCGAGGGCGGCTTCGATCACGGCCAGCGGGGTCGGGACGTTGGCGAAGGTGACGAGGCCGAGGTTCCAGTGGTGGCTGGCGGCTAGTTGCCAGAAGAGCAGGCAGAGGAGCAATGAGGCGGCTCGGGGGATCCAGCGTGAAAACATATATCACCTCTGATCGTTCCCACGCTCCGCGTGGGAATGCATCCCGCGACGCTCCGCGTCACAGTGGACGCAGAGCGTCCATGGCGGCATTCCCACGCAGAGCGTGGGAACGATCTACGTTTGAGTTAACGACTGGCCACTGCCTGAGTCGTGGCATCGGTGAAGTCGAGGACTTTCCCGCCCTGCGCCGATGCAAATTGCTGCGCCTGGCCTTTGAGCAGGAACGCGCTGAGGCGCCCCTTCGCATCGCTGGCAAACCACGCCTGCTCCGCCAGCAACTTGATCCCGCTGTCACTCGCCTGGGCATACACCGCACGGATGTTCTTGCCTTCCGACTTCAGACCGGCCAACGCAGTGAACGCCTCTTCAGCCGAGGCATAGCGCCGGACCTTGTCCTCACCGCGCACCCAGATTTCCGCGACATGGCTGAAATCGCTGATAGCTTTTCCAGTCGCCGCATCGACCGACTTCAAGGGCGTCTGCGCGTAGTTGGCCAGTTGCGCGGTGTAATCCAGATTCGAGGCCTTGAACGCCGCGCGGATGTACTGATCGTCGATAAAGGTGTTCAGGTCGAGCCCGCGATCGGCCTTCTTCAGCAGCTTCAGCGTGTCGATGGCAGTGCCCACGGCCTGGCGGTATTCCGGTTTCCAGCTCAGGTCGCGGGTCTGCACGCCGAGCGGGCCGTGGAACAGATAATTGACCTCGGCATCAACGCCGGTGACCTTGGCGATCAGCTCGCTGTATTTCTCCGGTTCGGCGGCCAACAGTTGATTGGCCTCGATGCTGGCGCGCAGGTAGGCGACGACGATTTCCGGGTATTTTTTGGCGTAGGCCTGATCCACCAGCGCACCGTGGAAGGTCGGTGCATTGGCTTGGGCACCGTCGTAGATCTTGCGAGCAAAGCCACGGCTCGGGAACAGCTCGGCGAACGGTACGAAGTCGGCGTGGGCGTCGATCTTGCCGGCCTGCAACGCGGAACCTGCGACCTCCGGCGGTTGGGCGATGATGTTCACGTCCTTCAGCGGGTCCCAACCCTGCTCCGCCACCGCGCGCAGCAGCATGCCGTGGGCGGTGGAGGCGAACGGTACGGAAATGGTCTTGCCCTTGAGCTCACTCAGCGACTGCACGCCCGACGCGCTCGGCACCACGATGCCGTTGCCGCTGCCCTTGATGCTGCCCGACAACACGCTGATGAACAGGCTGTGTTTGCCGGCGGTTTCAAACGCCACGCCGTTGAACGCACCGGGGAAATCGGCCATGGCGCCGAAGTCGAGTTTGCCGGCGACCATCTCGTTGGTCAGCGGCGCGCCGCTGGTGAAGTTCTTCCACTGCACGTCGTACCTGGCATCCTTGTAGGCGCCGTCGTGAGGCAGGTATTTGTCGAGCAGGCCCAGCTCGCGAATCAACAGGCCGCCGGCGGCGCAGTTGATGGTGGTGTCCTGGGTGCCGATGGCAATGCGGATGGTTTCGGCCGAGGCCGACAGGGTGAACGAAGCCAGTACCAGACCGGCGATTGCTGCACGCAACATGGTTGAATCCCCTCGAATCATTTATAGGATGTTCGTCTCCGCCGCGATCAGGGCGCGGTGGGAAACGAGGGGTGTGTTGAATCAGGCGTCCGGTGTTGCCGGATAGCGTTTTTAGCGAAGCAGATACGGGATTTCGACTTTGACGGCGCCGGTCGGGCAGTCCTTTTCGCAAGGCATGCAGTACCAGCACTCATCGAAGGCCATGTAGGCCTTTTGCGTGACCGGGTTGATCGCCAGCAGGTCCATCGGGCAGACGTCGACGCACACGGTGCAGCCCTTTTCGGCGATGCATTTGTCCTCGTCCACGGTGACGGGGGCGTTGGAGCGGAAGAAGATTTCCTGGGCTTGATAGGCCATGGTTCGGACTCTCTCTAGTGATGCATCAAGCGGCGAAAGCGCCGACCCGCAAACGGTCGTAGGCCTGCATTTCCTCGGCATCGAGCGGGATGATGTAAGGCTCGACGGCTTTCTTGAAACTGGTCATGCGCCCGTCTTCGCCCTTCTTCAGGTGGCAGTGGCAGAACCATTCGCGGTCGTCTCGTTGCGGGTGATCGACGCGGTAGTGGTACAGGCCCCAGCGGCTTTCGGCGCGGAACAGCGAGGCGCGCGCAGCCATTTCGGCGCAGTCGCGGATCACGCTGGTTTCCATGGCGCGCATCAGTTCATGGGCATTGTTGGCCTTCATCTCGTTGAGATCGCGTTCAATGTCGCTGAAGCGTTGCAGGCCGATTTCCATTTTTTTGGTCACTTTCGGCGGTTGCAGGTAGTCGTTGACGAAGCGCCGCAGCTTGTACTCGACCTGTGCCGGCGGCAGACCGTGTTCGCGATCCAGCGGTGCGTAGACCCTGGCCTTTTCCTTCTCGATCTGCTCGGCATCCAGTGCGGAGAACTCGCGCCCGGCAACAAATTCCGCCGCGTTGTTACCCGCGAACCAGCCGTAGGTGAACGCGCCGAGCATGTAGTTGTGCGGCACGGCAGCCATGTCGCCGGCCGAGTACAAACCTTTCACCGAGGTTTCGGCGCGCTCGTTGACCCACACGCCGGACGCCGAGTGGCCGCTGCAAAAACCGATTTCCGAGATGTGCATCTCGACCATCTGCGTGCGGTAATCGGTGCCGCGATTGGCGTGGAACTGGCCGCGACTCGGGCGCTCGTTGCTGTGGAGGATTTCCTCGATGTTCTGGACGGTTTCCTCGGCCAGGTGATCAAGCTTGAGGAACACCGGGCCGTTGCCGCTCTCCAGTTCCTGGTGGAACTCCCACATCATTTGCCCGCTCCAGTAGTCGCACTCGATGAAGCGTTCGCCCTTGTTGTTGGCGGTGTAGCCGCCGAGCGGGCCAGTGACGTAGGCGCAGGCCGGGCCGTTGTAATCCTTGATCAGCGGGTTGATCTGGAAGCACTCGAGGTTCGCCAGTTCGGCCCCGGCGTGATACGCCATCGCGTAACCGTCGCCAGCGTTGGTCGGGTTTTCGTAGGTGCCCATCAGGTAACCCGAGGACGGCAGACCGAGTCGGCCGGCCGCGCCGCAAGCGAGGATGACAGCCTTGGCCTTGATCACATGGAAGTCGGCGGTGCGGCAGTCGAACCCCATCACGCCGTTGACGGCGCCCTCCTCGTCAGTCAGCAGACGGGTGCAGACCAGGCGGTTGGTGATGCTCACTCGCGCCCGCTTCAACTGGCGATACAGGACTTTTTTGATGTCGTGCCCTTCCGGCATCGGCAGCACGTAGGCGCCCATGTGATGGACCTTCTTCACCGCGTAATCGCCGGTTTCGTCCTTCTCGAACTTCACGCCCCAGCGGTCGAGTTGTTCGATGGTTTCAAAACTGTGCGTCGCGTAGGCGTACACCGCCGCCTGATTGACGATGCCGTCGTTGGCAATGGTGATTTCCTTGGTGTACTGCTCGGGCGTCGAGTGGCCGGGGATGATCGCGTTGTTCAGGCCGTCCATACCCATGCTGATCGCGCCGCTGCGTTTGACGTTGGCCTTGTCGACCAGCAGCACGCGCAGCTCCTTGTTCTTTTCCTTGGCCTTGATCGCGGCCATCGGGCCAGCGGTGCCGCCGCCGATCACGACGATGTCGTATTCCTGTTCGAGGGTATTGCGGGTCATGGTCACGCCCCTTTTTGCCGGTCGATCCGCAGGCGGTACTGGAACGCATCGCCACGGTAGTAAAGGTGTTCGAAGTCCAGCGGCTGACCGTTGGCGTCGTGGGTCAGACGCTCGATGCGCATGATCGGCGAGCCGGCCTCGACGTTCAGCGCCTGGGTCAGGTCGCTGTCGGCCAGCACCGCGTCGATGGCCAGATCGGCATGGCCGAGGGCGATGCCGCAGTCGTTCTCGAGGATCAGGAAGATGTCGCGGGTGACCAGATCGGCCTTCTCCAGACGCTCGCCGACCGCTTTGGGCAGGTAGGTGATTTCCAGCGAAATCGGCTCGCGATTGATCAGACGTACGCGTTTGATCTGCGCAACAGTTTCGCCTTCGGCGACCTGCAAACGCTCGGCGACCAGTTTGTCGGCGGCGATGAATTTGAAGCTGCGCAGGCGGTTGATCACCTCGTAGCCACGGCCGGTCATGGACTCGGCGAGGCCTTGCAGGGTGCTGACGTTTTGAAAGGTCTTGGGTTTGGCGACGAAGGTGCCTTTGCCGTGGATCTTGAAGATCAGCCCTTCCTTCTGCAGATCGCCCAAGGCCTGGCGCACGGTGATGCGGCTGACCTTGAACAGTGCGCCGAGCTCGCTTTCGGACGGCATCTGGCTGTCTTGCGGGTATTCGCCGTCGAGAATCCGGGCGCGCAGCACGTCGCGCAGTTGGGTGTGCAGAGGAACGCTGCTTAAGGAGAGAACGTTATCGGTCATCACGGGATCACTTGTTATAACGAGTAATGACGTGATCTTAGAGACGTTATGACAAGCTTGAGAAATATTGTTTGGGCATAACCTTAGATGCGCCTTCAGTGGCGCTTGAGGATCTGATCCATGACCCAATCGGTCTTCAGGGCCTCTGCGGCGACAGCCGGGTGCCGGGACTCACCGCGAATCTGCGCGTTCATGCCCAGCACGTGGTGCCACTGGATGTGTTCGTGATGGGGGA
Source organism: Pseudomonas sp. IT-P2 (assembly GCF_949767575.1). Lineage (NCBI taxonomy): Bacteria > Pseudomonadati > Pseudomonadota > Gammaproteobacteria > Pseudomonadales > Pseudomonadaceae > Pseudomonas > Pseudomonas sp. IT-P2. The sequence goes on from NZ_CATKQA010000011.1 coordinate 985,055, forward strand.
TTTCCAGGCTGATGCCCTCTTCGGCATGCAGCTCGACCGGATGCTCATCGAACACCGAAAACCCGATCCGCCCTTGGCTGCCGATGATCTCGACCCGATCCTCGCGCCGGTCCGCAACAAAGCTCCAGCAGCCCATGCCCAACGCACCCGAGGCGAATCGCCAACTGGCGCTGACCGCATCTTCCGCCGCATACAACCCAGCCTGGCGTGCGGTGAAGCCGGCGACTTCAACGATGTCGCCAAGCAGGTACTGGAACAGGTCAAAACCATGGCTGGCCAGATCCGCGAAGTACCCGCCACCGGCCACCGCCGGATCGGTGCGCCAGTTTGCGCTACCGTCCAGATCCTTGGGCGATGGCGCCTTGGTCAGCGTCCAGCTCAAATGCCGCACCTCACCGATGCGCCCCTGTTCCAGCCATTGCCGAACCTGCTGGAAGCGCGGCAATGAACGGCGGTAATAGGAGACGAACAGGTGCAAGCCGGCGTCGGCAAACACCTGCTGCATTTCGCGACTTTGCCCGGCATTGAGCGCCATGGGTTTTTCCACGCAGCAATGCTTGCCGGCGGCGGCGACTTTCAGGCTGTAGGCGTGGTGACTGTCGGGTGGCGTGGCGATGTACACCGCGTCCACCTCGGGGTCGTTGATCAGGGCATCGACGTCGGTGTACGTCCGGGCGATGCCGTGGCGCGCGGCGTAATCGGTCACCGCTTCGAGGCGTCGCCCCATGACGGCCACCAACGCCGAGCCGGGGGCCTTGTAGAAGGCCGGCCCGCTCTTGCGTTCAGCGACGCTGCCGCAACCGATCATGCCCCAACGCACCACGTGCATGCTTGCGCCTCAGCCGATGCGCAGTGCGCGCAGGTCGAGGTGGCCGTTTTGCAGCGGCGGGCACCAGTAGTAGCCGCCGGTGATCGGCCGGCTGATGCGGTACAGACCGTCGGTGACACCGTCTTCCAGACCGCTCATGCGGCGCAGTTGCGCTTCGAAGGCATCAAGGGAGAAACCGAACGCGAGGAACATCAGGCCGGCGCGATCGCCTTCGATCCACGGCATCGAACGACGCACGACGAAGGCTTCCGGGGCGAAGCTTTCCTGGGCGGTGCGTTTGACGTGAGCGGACACCGGGGCGTCGTCGATCTCTTCGTTGTCGCTCAGGCGACGGCCCATGATGTTGTCCTTGTCTTCAGCGGACAGCGCATGGAAACCCTTGAGGTCGTGCTGCCACTGCTGGATCGCAGCGAAGCTGCCACCGACCAGACCGTCAGCGCCTTCACTTTGCAGTGCGGCGGCGATGGCGGCTTCGTCATGGGGGTTTTCGGTACCGTCTTCATAACCGGTGAGGTCATGGCCGTCCTTGTGGCGGAAAGCTTCCTGCATCTGCACCAGACGCAGCGCCGGGGCCAGGGCGGCCTCAAGCGCAGTGCTGCGGTTGAGCAGCTCGCCACGGTCGACGCCGTGCAGCCAGACCCACAGGGCGTGCTGGGTCGACGGGTTTTCCACGCCAACGCCGGTCAGCGCCGGGAAGCTGCGCAAGCCGTCGATGTGCACATTCAGGGCCTTGGCCAGGGATTCACCGAAACCGACCACCGCCGACTTGCCATCCACCAGGTTCAGCAGGTTGTCGATCGCCTGCGGCAGCGCTTCAACCGACTCGAGAGCGAAAAACAGGTGACGTGCTTGCGGCGGAACAGGGGTGGCGAGAATGCCCGGCTGGTAGTAACTCATGTCGACTCCTTGGAAAGAGCGCGGAGTTTAACTGTAGGCGGAGGGTTTGTGGGGGATTGAAATGGGTTGGATAACGTCAAAAGCGCCCTCACCCCAGCCCTCTCCCGGAGGGAGAGGGAGCCGATCCGGGAATATTTAAGATGGATTGCGACCTGAAAAAACACCTGGGAATCCATAATCGACACAAACCTTTCAGGTCGATGTATAACGCCAGACACCTCGGTCGGCCCCCTCTCCCTCCGGGAGAGGGCTGGGGTGAGGGGTATCGGTCTCAAGTCAAATCACAGAACTCTCCATGCGCCACGCACTCGGACTCTTCCCCGTCCAACGCTTGAACGCCCGGCGAAAACTGCGCACGTCGCTGTAGCCGACCTCCTCGGTAATCCGCTCGATCGGCATATCAGGATTGGCCAGCAAACTCATGGTTCGCGCCTGCCGCACCTGCTCCAGCAGCGCCTCGAACGTCAACGAATGTTCAGTCAGCCGCCGACGCAAAGTCCGGCTGCTCATGTTCAAGTCACCGGCAATCTTTTCAATGTGACTGCCCCGGCTCAGATCCCGCGCAATCGCCCGCTCCACGGCCTGGATCAGATCAAGTTTCTGATGAACCTGCGCCGCTTCCAGCTCCAGCAGTTTGACCGCCTGACGCAGCGCCAGCGAATGATGATTGGGCAAATTCACATCCAGCCATTGCACGTCGATCAACATCCGATTGTGCAGGCAACCGAAGCGCACCTCCGGCCCCAGCAGACGGCGGTATTCATCAACGTAATCCGGCGCGGCGTGCATGAACTCCACGGCAATCGGCTTGAACGTCTCGCCCACCAGCGCCCGGCCATAGACCAGCAGGCTGGCGAAAAACTCTTCAACGGCAAACACCTGCACCTCGGCAAACGGCAGCCGGCACTCAACGTCGACGTAGACCTGATCGCCCACCACATCGACGCTGGAAACGACGATCCCGCCGGAGGTGTGCTGATGCCGAACGCCAATGTCGAACGCATCGCGCAAGGTCTTGCACAGCGACAGTACGTGCCCCAGCAGCCCCAGCGTACCGAGCACGTTCTGCGCGCCCACCCACAGGCCCAGCCCCTGATTGGGCAAAGCTTTAAGCCCCCGCTGGATCATGGCCACGGCCTGTCGGTAGGAAATCCGCTGCGCCGGATCCTGCAGGTCTTCGAAATCAAAACCCAGGCCACGGCACAGGCTCTGCGGCTCGATGCCCTTGTTGGCGGCGACTTCGGCCAGGGTTTGCAGGAGAAACGGCGACACCAGCGCCAGTTCGAAGGTCGGGTCTTGGACTTTTACGTTCATGGGGGCTGACATTCCGGATCACGCTGAATTGTTATTTTTGTTACCGGTTATGTCGAAGGAAGTTAGCACAGGGTTGACGAAGTGTCCGCAGAAGCCCCCATCCGTGTCCGCCAATACCCTGCCCTGTCGTGCGCCAAGGGCTTATTTCTATCGTAGCCGGGCACCCTGCGTGCCGGCGTTGCGCCCAAAACACAATAATAATGAGGACGGACATGACCCCGAACCGCGCGACATTCCCTGTGCGACTGGCGCTGAGCCTGCTCGGCTGCGCCGCGACCCTGCCGGTGCTGGCCACCGAAGCCGGCGTCGACAACATCGGCCCCGGCACCGACGGTTTTTTCATGCTGCCGCTGGAGGTCGACAGCCTTCCGGAGAACATGGTCGCCTTCAACCTCTACTACAACCACTACAAGGCTCGGAAGCTCAACATCAGCTCGTTCGGCGGCAAAGTGCCGAATGTCGAGATCGAATCCACCGCCGTCATCCCGCGTCTCGATTATCTGAGCCCGGTGCGGATTTTCGGCGGACGCCTGGCCGGTTACATCGCCCAGCCGTGGCTCAAGCAGGAAGTCTCGGTGTTCGGCCTGAGCGACACCCGCGAAGGCATGGGCGATACCACCATCGCACCGATCATCCTGTGGGACATGGGCAAGGACCTGACCCTCGGCGCCGCCGTGGAAATCACCGTGCCCACCGGCGAATACAGCGTCGATCGGCTGGCCAACACCAGCAACAATTTCTACACCTACAAGCCGCTGTTTTCCTTCACCTGGTTGCCGACCGAGCGCACCGAGGTGTCGATGAAGACCACCTACAGCTTCAACGAGAAGAACAAGGACACCGACTACAAGTCCGGGCAGATCTTCCACTTCGATTACTCGGCCAGCTACAAGATCACCGACGACCTGATGCTCGGCATCAATGGCTATTTCCTCAAGCAGACCACCGACGACAAACAGTTCGGCCACACCGTGCAGTTCGCCGGCGAAGACGTGAACGACGGCGTACGCGGCAAGGTCTTCGCCATCGGCCCGGCGCTGCACTTCACCTTCCTCAAGTACGCCAGCGCCGAGATCCGCTGGGCCAAAGAATTCGACGTGGAGAACCGGCCAGAGGGGGAAATGTTGTGGGCGAAGGTGAGTATTCCGTATGCTTTTTAAATAAAAGAACCGAAAAAAAAAGGGCGGCCAAACGGCCGCCCGAAGCGTACTACACGAGAGTCCTTTACAACGTCAGCTGTCCCCGCTCCTCTTCGGTCAGCTGCTGTTTCGCCTGTTCATCCAGCGCCCCGGCGCCCAGCACCTGCACCGGGCTGTTGGGGTTGTAACCCGGTGTCGGCGCACGGCTGGCACCATCGCGGGTCGGGGCCAGTTGTTCGTTGCCGAAGCTGAGCACCTGCACGGTGAACACCGAGGCCTGATTCTGGCGCGAGGCGGCTTGTTGTTGACGGGCGACGTCTTCCGCCGCCTGGGTGGCCGACGAAGCAGCGGAACTGGCCGAAGTGATTGCGCCGGTGTTGACCGCCGACACCACCGGCACGCCGGTCGCCTTGCCCTGCACTGAAATGTTGGCGGCGTTGACCACCGTCAGCGCGGCGATGTTGACGTTGCCCGAGACGCGAATCCCCGCCTCGCCCGCATCGATCGTGCCCAGCGGCGCGATCAGGTCGATGTCCCCCGGCGCCACTTCGGCAATCGGGTTGAGTGTGGCGATACCGGCGCCGGTGCTCGGCACCGATGGCGACAGGGTCACGTTGCCCCAGGTGTCGTACACACGTTTCGGCGGGGTGTAGACCACGGTGGTTTTCGAGCCGCGACCGGCGTTGATGTCGCCCTCGGCAGACCAGCCAAGGATCGAGCCGCCAAACGTGGTCATGATCCGGCTCTGCCCCAGCAAAATACTGCCTTGGGAATAAAGCTGAATGTTGCCCGAACCCTGGGTGATGATCCCTGCCGTGGACGGCGGCGCGGCACCCTCGATGCCGAACACCTGACCACCGCCCGGCGTGAGCATCTGGATATCGCCACCGAACAATGTCTTGACCCCGGCACCACCGTAGAGGGTGATGTCGCCGTCGTAACGGATCGGATTGCCGGCCACATCAGTGGTCGGGAACAGCGAAGCAATAGCGTTGCGACCACGCAGGTAACTGCCTTTGCGCGGGCCGTCGACATCGTTGTATTCAAGACCACCGGCTCGCAGTTCGGCGAAGTACACCTGCCGGGCGAAGATCGCCTGCTCGGTACTCGGCAGTGCGGCGAAGAACGCTTGCGCCTGCTCTGCGTTGCCACTGAAGCCGTAGCCGAGGGTCAGCCAGCTCTGCAGCTCGTCGAGGTAGGTCTTGACCACTTTGCCCGGTTGCCCGTTGAGGGATGCGTTCGGGTCCGCGAGGTACTGCGGGTTCAGGTACCGGGCGATGAACCGCGAATAATCCGGCCCCTGCGCGCCCACACCGGCCTGCAACACCACACTGGCGCCCGACCGCTGATCACCGGCCACCAATGAGCCAAGGCTGGTGATGCTGGCGCGGTCTTCCATCAGGATATTGCGCCCGGCATTGATATCCAGGACGCCGGGGCCCGCGATGTCGAAGCTGCTGTAGAGGATGTCCCGCCCTGCCGATACCCGCGACACGTCCCTTGGGTCGTCATGCACGAACAGGTTGCCGGTCGAGGTGATGCTTTCTGTCGGTGTTATGCCCATCTCGGCACCAGGCACGGTCGTTGGGCTGCCCAGGAAAGTACCGGACGCCACGATATCGCGCCCGGCCAGCATCCAGACAGGGCCTGCGGCTTCGTACCAGGTACGTTTCGACAGGCTGAACGTCAGCGTTTCACCGCTGCGAACGCCCACCAGATCGCCGGTCAAGGCGTAGAACCGCGCCGGTGTCTGGACGTCGCTCAAGCCCGAGTAGCTGTTGGCGCCGAAAGCGAATAACGGATAGCGCAGATTCTTGTCCGGCAAAACCCCGTCGCTGTTGCGATTGCTCATGATCGGCGTGGCCGACGTGTTGTTGCCGTACCCGTTGAAGGCCGGCGCGAACGGTGTGGCGATGGACAGCGGACTTGCGCCCGACTGATTGATCGCATAGCCACCCGCGTAAATCGAGTCCTGCGCCAGCAACTCCAGTTGCCCGGTGCTGGAGGGTGCCAGCAGCAGCGAATACCCGGTTGCCGGCACCGTTCCACTGCCCTGGCTGTAGACCGCTGAAGGCCCGGCATAAATCGAACCTTGCGCCGCCACCGCCCGCAGGATCGACGGGTACACGAAGCGTCCGTCGGTAGGCGACGTATTGCGGCCGGTGACAGGGCCCTGACCGGTGACTTCACCCAGTTGGGTGCTCGGTGTCAGGTTGCCTCCCGCCGAAAACAGGTCGATGGCGGTGTGATCGGTCCACAACGAGAAGCCCGTCAAGCCGCCCCCCTCATGGACGACACCGTCGTCCGTGGTGAACGGCGTGGAGTTCTGCAGCCGCACCCGACCCGGGTCCGCCGCCCCGCCCAACACCAGATCGCCGCGCGTGCTGAGGCTCATCCCCGAATCCCCCGGAATCAGCACCAGCCCACCGGAGGCGCTGCCCATCGTGGACGTGAACGGGTCGAACGGGCGCACTTCACGAGGATCCTGGGTCGAGGCTGCGGCGCCATATTGCAGATTGATCCCGCCCAGCGCGCCGCCGGCCAGTCGCGCGGCACCGCGCAGGTTGATCAATGCACCTTGCAGGTCGTGTTGTGCGACACCGATGCCGTTCTCTCCGGCCCGGGCCTGCAATGACGGGTTCACCGATCCGCCAATGCGGATGTCCATGTCGCCGCCACCGGTCAATTGCAGGCTGCGATCGCTGCCCACGCGCCCGGTGCTGCCGACCGCCACGACCAGCCCCTGCCCGCGTGGATAAAGGTTGGTCTTGTTAGCGTCGCCCATCGCCTTGAGCATGCCGGCATCGCCCCCGGCGCGCAGGCTGATATTGCCGCCGCCCAAGGTGCCGAAACCGGTGAAACCGACCAGGTACGGGCCGGTATCAACACTCTGATCCGGCAACGGTTGCGTCGCATAGCTGCCGAAGTTGATCCACCACGCGGTCGGCACATCACTGTTGCCGGTGCCCTGACGCCAGAGCCAGTTGCCCACGGCCACACTCGGAACCTGCTCACGGGTGTCCATGTTTTGCGACAAGCCGCGACGCCCCAGTACATCGCCCGATATCGAGCCGCCGGCATTGATGGTCAGGTTGCCGCCCATTTGCGGGTACCAGGCCTGATACAGGCTGTCACTGCCACTGACCCATTTTTCGTAGTCGCCGCCGGCACTGCCCAGCACCGAGCCGTTGTCCGACAGTTTTCCGCGAGGCTGATTGAAGCGCGGGTCGATGTCTTGCGACTGAGTGCCGGCGGTATACACGCCGTACGGCGAATCCATGCTCAGATCGCCGGCGGCGAGCACGTCCAGATCGCCGGTGCCGGTCCGCAGCACGCTGAACATCTGTGTGTGGGTCTTTACGGTGGTACCCGGTTTGTTCTCCACGCACAGTTCCGGGAATGCACCACACCAGGCGAGTACATCATCGTCGGTCATCGGCGAGCCAGGCGGCATGCCCATCCAGTTGTCCGGCGCCCAGACCCAGCGCGGGGCCGGCACACAGGAGTTCGGCGCCCAGTCGCACCACATCATTTGATCCTCGGGGACGGGGTCGCCCGGCGTGAAGCCGCCCAGGTTGCCCTCGCCCCAGACCAGGGTCGGTGGTTTTTCTGTCACGGTCAGACCGTAATGGGTGTCGGCCAGGCGCAGATGGCCATCGCTGGACACCGGCTTGATCGCCCGGCTGTCCGCGGCGCTCAGATCGGCCCCCGCCACCACGCGCATCGACCACGACGCGCTGTCGGCCGGCAACATGCTGGCGACCGCCCAATTGCGCCCCTGGGTCGTGCCGGTCAATGGCCGCAATTCGATGAACGCCGTACCGTCCGCCAGTACGACATTGGTCATCGACGGAATCAGCGAGCCGCGCAACAGGGCCAATGAACCGCTCAGGCGCACACCCTTGATCCCGTTGTCGCCGGCCTCGACGCTGCCCGGCAGCGGCACGCCTTTGGGCCAGCGCAGGGCTTGCAACGCTGTTGCGTCATTCAAGCGGATACCCGCTCCCAACCGGCTGCCCGCGGGCAAAGTCACGCTGTCGATGAGCAGCGTGCCGGCGGCATACAGCACGTTGCCCGAAGCATCGCGAACCGAGCCGGCAAGCACCGTGCCGGCGCCGAAGGTGTAAGGCGCCGCCAGCGTCGCCTCGGTCGGCAACAGTGTGCCGCTGGCCAGCGTCGTCGCTTGCAACGGGAGGTCGTAGTTCAACGTGGCGCCGACCGGGAACACCGTACCGTCCGCGAGCGTAACGCCCGCCCCCGGCACGATCAGATCGCCGCCGAACGGCTGAATCCCCGGCAGCAATTTCCAGCCGGCATCGTCCACGGTCTCCGGCGGCGGTGCGAAACCGTCGTTGAGGCTGCCGTGGATATCGAGGTTACCGCCCGCACGGATCACCAGGCTACCCGCCTCGCCCGAGCCGTATACCGAAGTCTTCTGCGTGTGCGGATTCAGGCTGGCGTAGCGGTAACCGGACAGGTCCACATCACCCTGCACCACCAGATCACCGTCGGCGGTTTTACTGGCGATCTCGACCCCAGGCCGTAGATGGAAGGCGTCGGCATAAGTGGCGTTGTTCAGGCCGGCCAGTTTGTTGTTCAGCAAGTTGCCGTTGGCCAGCGCCGCGTTGATGAACGCCGTGCTGTCGCCGTGGATGCGATCGAGGTACGCCTGATCGATTACCTGATATGGGCGTCCACTGGCCGCCGGGTCCGTGCCGTCGCTGGCATCGGTATAGCGGCGCGTGGCGTTGAGGCCAATCGAGCGGGCTCCCTGAATACTCAGCGCACCGCCGGCATCGATGGCAATGTCACCCGTCCCCAGACGCGGCGCGTTCAGCTCCAGCGTACCGCGCAGCAATCCGTCGGACTGCCCCGGCAGAGTACCGAGAACGGCCTCGGTGCCATGGCGCAAATCGATGCGCGCACCGGCGCCGAGGGTCAGCACGCCTTGTCCGGAGTTGAGTTCGACCATCGCCCGGTTCGGTGCGTCGATGATCTTGCCGTAGCTGTCGACCCGCAGCACACGACCATGGGCGTCAAGCACCGCATTGCCTGCCAGGGTCAGGCCGTTTTGCGCCGACAGGCGAATACTGCCGACCCGCTCGCCGCTGGCATCGATCAGACCCGCCACCGTCAGCCTGCCGTTGTCCACCGACACATTGACCTCACCCGCCTTGAGCCCGTCGCCGATCAGCAGATCGCCTTGCTTGAGCTGCAAGCTGCGGCTGCCGAAAACCTGCCCCGCATTCAAGCGCTGATTGAGAGCCGCGAATTGCTGGCTCGCATCGCCATTCAGGTGCTGCGCGCGGATATCCACGCCACCGGCCTTGTAAGGCACCAGCGTGCCGCCGGCATCGTAATAGCCGCTGCTCGCACCGAGGATATCGCCTTGCAGATCGACCATGCCGGCATCGGCGGCCAGGGCCACGGCACTCAGGTTACCGGCCTGATTGTTCTGCGCCGACAGATCGATTCGCGAACCCGCCGCCTGACGAATGTTGCCGTCGCGGCTGTACAGCGCCACATCGCCGCCCCAGCTGTACTTGTTCACATCGTTGAACGGCAAGGTGCGACCCGCCATGTCCAGATACGCGCCACTGGCGAGGGTCAGATCGTCCTCGGACTTGACCACCAGTTTGCCGCTGGCCAGGGCGATGCGACTGTCCAGCAGGACATTGCGCGCATCGAGGGTCAATTCGGCTCCCAGCGCATTGGCGACAGCCGCTGTACCGGCACCCGTCAGGGTCAGATTGTTTCCGGCCTTGAGCAGGTTGACCGAGCCCGACTCCCCCGTCAGCAACGGCGTACGCAGCGTGAGATTGCCGCCGCTGTAGACATAACCGTTGACCGGATCAAAAACACCCTGCGTCTGGTACACCGCCAGGCTGCCCTTGTGGTTGGCGGTGATGCGATCACTGGCAGAGAGGTTGACGTCTGCAAAACCCAATACCAGACGTTTGTTCTGGTCCAGACCGCTGGCCTGCGGATTGGGGCCGTAGCCGAACTCGATCCGTTGCGCCTGAATATCGAACGTGCCCTGGCCAGTGCCGGCGCCGCCCGTGATCACCGACCCCGGATCCTGAGTCGCACCGTTCCAGATCAGATTGGCGGTGCGAATGGACGCCACGTCGCCGCTTTCGCCCAGGCCGTAAATGGCCGGAGTGCTGAGTATCAGGTTTTGCAGTTTGCTGATGCCCGTCTGCGGGTCCAGCGTATCGAGGCTGACACTGCCGTAAAAATTGAACGCATCGCGGCTGGTCAGGCTCAGGGTTTCCAGCGCCGGTGCGCCGAACTGTGTATCGCCCCGCAACAGGCGGTTCAAGACATTCTGGTTCAGCGTCAGACCGGTCGGCACCCGGTTGCCGGCGGCGCTCAAGGCCTCGGCACTGCCGGCATTGACCGAGCCCACGGCCAGCGTCAGATGACGGGTGCCGAAGCGTACCGCTTCGTCGAGTTCGAATTGCTTGTCAGTGGCGGCGGTTATGCTGCCGTTGGAATAGAGCAGCGTCGGGTTGTTGCACGTTGTCGTCGGGCAACTGCCAATGAGAATGTTACCCGCGCCGGATGTCCTGACCGACACTTCTGGCGCCAGCACATTGGTCCAGCCGTTCGACACCACCAGCAACCCCGCCGCACCCGGTTTGTAGATGAAGCCGGTGCTGGAATCATAAGGTGCATTGCCACGCCCCAACGTGTTGATGCCCGAGCCGGCTTCGAGGCTGATGCCGCCATCGGTCCGGGTGGTGCGCAGCAGCACTTCGGGTGCCGACAACACGGCACCTTCACGCAGGGTAATCGTTGAGGTATCGCCGCTGAACGCGATGATGTTGCCCGACGTGTTGTAATCGATCGTCGGTTGCGCGCCGAGGGTCAAGCGGCCGGCATTGAGCGCGTTGAGGCTGCCGGCATACAGCGACACACCTGCAAAACCTTCAGTGCTCGAATGTCCCGCGCCGAGAATTTCGAAGTTGGGCGCGCCGTGCAACACGGCCGTCCCGACGACGCCTCCCGTGGCGGGCTGGAACAGCGCCTGACCGTTGAAATCCAGCGCGTTACCCGGTGCGGCGCCCTGGGACAGATTCAGTCTCAGGGATTTGCCGTCCATGGGCGCCAATGCCCGTGGCACGCCCCGGCGCGTCGCATCGCTCTGGATGAACTGACTGAAAGAGGTCTCGTTGTACTGCGAGTAACGGCGCAGCACGGCGGCGGATGTCAGGATAACCTGGCTCGCCAGGCTGTCACGCAGGCCGGTATTGGCAATCGACATCCGCCCCGAACCCGTCCACGAACCATTGCGCAGCGGCAGTGCAGCGTTGGTTGCACCCGCTGCCGCCTGGCCATTGACCTCGACCCGGAAGGCACCCGGCAACAGCGCAAAGGTCGAGGGCAGCAACGTATAGGTGCCCGCCGCCAGCCCCGGCACGCCCGCCCCGAGGGTGATCTGCTGGCCGATGCGCGGATCGACCGCCCCCGCCTCGGCGAGCATCGGCGCATAAGCACTCTGATTCCCCGGCACGATGGCATACACCGGGTTGCTGGCCAGGCCCGGCAGGCTGAAGGTGCCATCACTGGCATTGCGCACCAGCGGGTTGTAGCGGGCATCGGTGGAACCGCCACGCCCGGATACGAAACCGGCACCGCGCAAATCACCGCCACCCGACAGGTCGATCAACGCACCGCCTTGCACATCGACGTACTTCGAGGTGAGCGTCACGCCAGCGGTTTCGGCGGTGATCCCTCGAAGCAGCACGGACTTGCCGTTGTAGCGATAGTCGATGCCGTCGGTGGTACCGCCATAAGGCATGACCAGCCCGGCGGCGCTGGCCGAAGTGATGCTGCCTGGCAACAGCTGCAATGTCTGGGTGTTGAGGACCAGGTTGTCACCCAGATTGATCATGCCCAGCGGCGCACGGATCACCCCGCCCTGCTCGATATGGGCAGCGGCCAGCGTCAGGTTGCCGAAGACCGAGTAAGGCAACGCGGCAGGCGCGGCCCCGGAACTGCTGATTCGCAGTGTCCGCTCAGGATTGGCGTCACGCTGGACACTCTGATAACCCACCCGCACCTCGGCGGTGACATCACTGGCGGGGTAGATCTGCGCGGCACGCAGGTTCAGGTCGCCCGGCGTCCAGAGTTCGGTTTTCTCGACGTTGCCGGTGGGCGCCAGAAAGCGCAGATCGCCTCGGCTGTCGAGCGTGACCTGTTCAAAACCCCGCCGCCCGACTTCCAGCGCCGGGCCGCCGAGCTGCACGATTGCCCCGGCCGTGCCGAACGACAGACTGTTGCCCAGATCCAGCAGATCTGCCGTGGCGGTGAAGTGTGCCGGCGCCACTTCGGTGGTCGGATTGTTCATCACCCGTGGCCGGATATCCCCGGGAGCCTCGGAATACTTGCCCGTACCCGACAGACGCACGTAAGGCGCAGACAGATTGATCCGTGCATTGCTTTGCGAACTGTCGGCCAGCGACAAGGCCCCGGCATACAGGCTCAGGCTTTGATTCATGTGCAGATCGACGTTGCCGTCGAACGACAGCAGACCGTTGCTCAGCACGCTCAGGTTGTCGAACCCGCCGGACATCAACTGATCGGCGCCCAGACGGGCACGTCCGTATTGCAACGCAGGGGCGGCTTCACCCGCTTGCAGACTGCCCGGCAACAGCGACGGGCCGGCGTCCTGGCCGATGACGATTTCGCGCGGCACGCGAACAGCGTTGCTCGCATCGCTGCGCAGATAACTCGGCGTCTCCAGGGCAATGTCCAATCGCCCACCCGCCGCCCCGGCACCACCGGCCGCCGCACGCAGGCCGCCTTCGATGAACAGGCCGTTGTAGGAACTCAGCGAAATTCGTCCACCATCCGTGGCAACCAGCGTCGGTCCCTGCCCGGCGATATCCAACATCGCCTGTGCGCCGGAAGCCTCCAGTCGCGCACCGCTTCGCACAATCACATAAGCATCGGCCGACGTGGCCGTGGCTTTCTTCGCATCGGTTTCACCACCGATGATGATCGAGCCGCCCTTGCCGACCTGGCCATACACCCTTCCCAGCGCATCGATGCCGGTGGCCACGCGACCGGCCACATCCAGCACCGCGTGCTCGCCGATCCAGATGGAACGGTTGTGGATTTGCTTGTCCGCCGTCTGCGAGGAATCGGCGACATTGATCGAACCGAACTGCTGCTGGCGGATATCGATTGTGCCGCCCCAGGCATTCAACTGGCCATCGACCGTGAGCTGACCGGCGCTGCGCAGATTGATGCGCTGCCCCGGATCGACACTGATCCGCGAGCCCTGGCCAAGAGTCAGGGAGTTGCGGGTCGGATCGACCAGAGCTATCTCGCTGGAACCGGCCTGCAAAGCCAGGCTGGCGCCGACACGCTGGGTCAGTTGCGCCTTGAGCGGGTTTTCCTGATAAAGCGTCGGCGTCCACAACTCCAGCGCCTGCCCTGGCGCGATGCCACTGACCTGATTCGCGGCCGTGTCACCAAAACGGTAGACCGGCATCAACACTTCAACGCGGGTGTTGTCCGCCACGTCGAGGCGATTGAGGCCGATAAGGCTGTAGTCAGAGAAGCCTTTGTCGAACAGATCCGGTTGCAGATGCAATGTGTTGTTGACGAGGGGTTTATCGGACTGGCCGATGAGGATGTCGCCCGCCTGTATCAGCAGTCGGCCACCGCCGGAAACACCGTAACCGCGCAGTTGGCCGTCCAGGGTCAGGTGGCTGTCACCCGGCGCGGACAAGGCGCTGGACTCCAGCGTCACATCACCACCCTTGCCACCGCGAGTCTTGCCGTTGGCCAGAATCGCTCCGCCGGAAGACACGTCCAGCAGACTGCCCGCACCGATTTCGATGTCGCCGCTACTGCGTATCGACACCACGCCACCGTCCAGATACGCCAGGCTCGCGGCATCATCCGGGTTGGTGCGCAGGTTGCTCCACAGACCGCGCGTGTCCAGTTGTGCCCCTTCAGCCACGCTCACGCGGGTGGCCTTGCCGGTCGGTGCGACGAGCCGGGTGTCGGTGAGGCGATCGGTGTTGAGCTGATTGAGCACATTGCCCAGATGCAGGCTGCCGCCACGCGCGGTCAGGTTTGCGCTGACCTGCACGTCCGGCCCGTAAAGGGTGATGTCGCCGCCATTGTCGACGGTGACGGCACCTTGCACGTCGATCCGTTCTTTGGCCGCCACTTTCAGTGCGCCCAGTTGCCAGTCGCTGAGTTGCCCGGCATCGAGAAACAGCTTGCCGTCGCGCGCATCGGATACGGCGCCGGTCAGATCCCGATCATTGCCTTCAGCCGGCCGCTCGCCGCCGATCTGCACCTGATCGAACAACGGATTGAGCCCATAGAGCAAACCACCGGACGCCGCCACGTACGCCGGGTCGTAACTGCCGACAATCAACTGCCCGCGCCGCGCCAGCGCCGTCTGACTCTGTGCATAGCCATCGAGTACCGCACGCGGTGCCTGGGTCTGGCGTTCGCCCTGATAAACCTCGCCAAGCATTTGTCCTTCGAGCACAGCGTTGCGGGTGCCGATCACCAGTTGCCCGGCATCGCGACCCACGGTGTAACCCGATTCCCGACGACTGGACGGCGCAATCAACGGGTTGTAGTAATAACTCGTCTGGCCCCAGCGCTCACTGCTGTCTTCATAGCCCTTGTACAGTCCGGTGTAGAGCAGATCCCCAGGCGCTTTGGAGACTTCATACAGGCGCCCGTCGGCCCCACGCAGCCAGCTCTGGCGAATCTCGCCGCTTTGTACATCCAGCGTGCCGCCGGACAGATTGATCAGCGAGCCCTTCTCGGTCACCACGTCATTGCCGGCGAAACTCACCATGCCGCCCTGAGCCATCCACTCGCCGATGCTGTGGCCCTGGGTGCCGAGATAGCCGCCGACCTCCAGCAGACCGCCCGCCGTGTACCAGCGATCCGTGGCGTAACCGTTGGTGCCGGCCGGCACGTAGACCAGTTCGCGCACATCGACCCAGATGTCATTGCTGTTGAGCGCACCTTTATCGCGATTGACCGAAGCATCGCGCTGCTCGTTGCCCTGGACGTTGATCTTGATGCTGTTGGATTCCATCGCGACTTTCACGCCGATGGCACCGGAGACATCGATCAATGCGCCGTCTCGCACCAGACTGCGACGCTGCGCCGCCACTGCAACCTGGCCGCCCGTGGCCAGGGTGATCGAACCGTTCTGGAACTCGACGCTGCCACCGCTCTGGATATCAATGCGCGACTGATCGCTGCGAATCCGGTTGTTCGGTGTAACGCCGGTCAGCGCCGCCTGATGCTGACTGTCGAGGGCCGTCAGGTCACTGCTGTCAAGCAGGATCGCCGTCGCGCTGCCCTGCCCCAGCGTCACGCTGCCCTGAGCGTCGGTCGCCGGGTTGAGCAAATGGATCGTGCCGCGAGTGGCGACCGAGGTGCTGGCCAGCAACACGCCGTTTTGTACGACCTCGTGGCCGGTCAGGGTGATGTCGCCGGTCGCGGCCTGAATCAGGCCGTTGTTGCTGACCTTGCCGGCAGCACTGCCGGTCTTGAAGCCCGGCGTGACTTCGTTGCCGAACGTCGTGGAGAAGGCGTTGCCTTCAGTGCCCGAGCCTTTGCGAATGTAAAAGCGATCGCCTGCACCGAGCACGGTCTGGCCCTTGGCGGTGTTGATACTGCCGTCGTTCTGCACTTCGCTGCCGAGCAGCAAGGCATAGCCGCCGGCATCGGTGGATTTGGCCGGCCGCGCCGTTTCGATGGACGCACCGCGCTCCACCAGCACTTTGCCGGCCGCCTCGGTGAACGTCGGCTGACTGCCGGTGCTGTCGAAATACAGGCCGCGATCGCGGAACTGAATATCAGTAATGTTGGCTGCCGCCGCGACCAGGTTGCGCACGTTGACCTGGCTGGTGCCGCTGAAGACGATGCCGTTGCGGTTGATCAGCATCACCGTGCCGTTGCCCTTGATCTGGCCCTGAATCTGGCTGGCCCGCGCATTCGGATCGTTGACCCGGTTGAGCACCGCCCAGTTCGACTGTTGGGCGAAGTCGACCGTGGTGTTGCGTCCGACGTTGAAGGTCTCCCAGTTGAGGATCGCCTTGTCGGCGGTCTGCTCGATCTTCACCGTGGTCTTGCCGTCGGCCTGAGTCTGCTGCGGGCCTTTGGCGTTCTGCCAACCCTGCGTGAGGCTGTTGTCGACCTTCATGCCGCCCTCGCCCAGACCGTCAGGCACAAACTGCACCGTGCCCAGTGCCGCCGCACGACCGGCCGCCTGCGCTGCCTGTTGGGCGGCAATAGCGGCCACCGTGTTGTTCAGCGTTTGAATCGAACGCTGCAACTGCTGGTTGGCCTTTTGCTGCTGCGCCAGCGGCGGCGTCATCCCCGGCAATCCGCCGACGCTCGGGCGCGCTGCGGCGGCCTGTTGCGCCGCGCCCTTGGCGGCAAACCATCCCGAGCTGAAGGTGGTCGCCGCCTCGGCACTGCCCGCCACCAGGCACAAGGCAATCGCCTGCGCCAGGGGCTTGAGCAACCACAGCGCCGGATCGGCGACCATGCGCTGCTGAGGCTGAACACGGGTACTGCGACGGGATGGGCGAGCGAGCATCACTACGAGATCCTTTTTGTTTGCCACACGAGGCCGCAGGTCGGCTTGCCCCTGCTGTTACGACATAGGCGGTTGGCGGGGGCCGCGACTGAACAGATGTCACACAAACTTCATGAATGAGGAGTAGATCGGCCAAAAAAAATGGCAGCAGCCCGAAGGCTGCTGCCATTTCATTGCCGTGAAACGAGGCTTACAAAGGACGACCGACAGCGTTGCAGACGCTGGCGTTGTTGATGTCCAGGTTGTTGCCCGAGGTGTTGGTGACGAAGTTGGCAGTCACAGCCGCTTTCCAGTTGGTTGGAACCGGAGTGAAGCTGTGAGCGATGGTGGCAGCGTTGTTGCCCGGGTTGCTGTAGTGAGTGGTCAGGAAGGCTTTGACATCAGCGGCCACGGCTGCGTCCTTGTAGCACTGGCCGAAGATGAAGTTGGTGTAAGCCACGATCGGGTAACCGCTGGCTGGGTTAGGAACGACCGGTACCCACTGCGAAGGGTTCGAAGGGGTGGTTGGCAGAGCAGCCGAACCCAGTGCCAGCGAAACGTTGGCGGTGGTTGGCTGTACGCCGTTGACGCGAGCAACCACTGCGTTGCTGGCGGCGTTCACACCGTCCGGACCGACGTAACCGATGGAGCCGTCAACAGCGTTGACCTGAGTGGCCACGTCAGCAGTACCGGCAACGCCTACCCAGTTCGAAGGCAGGGTCGAACCGGCTGGCAGACGAGCGCTGGTGAATGTGGAGTTGGTGGCGAACTTGGTCGGGCAGATCGAGTTCAGGTGACGAGTCAGGATTTCCGAAGTGCCGCTGGAAACGTTGCGATAAACAACGCGGATCGGCGTGGTGTCGGAAGTGCCCAGCAGCTCGCCCCAGGTGGCTTTGGCGCCGGAGAAGGCATCGCACAGCTGAGCGCTGGTCAGGTTCAGAGCGGTCTGACCGGATTTTTTGTAAGGGATGGCAACCGAAGTGGCCACCGAAGGCAGCTGGATCAGCGGGCCGTACGAAGCGCCGAAGTTGGCGTTGTAGGTGCTGATTTCCGAAGCGCTGAGGATCGAGTCGCTACCGGCGAAGTGAACCGAACCGGTGGTGCTGAACAGTGCCGAGTTGTTGGTCAGGAAAGCGGTCTTGCCGGTGCCGCTACCGGTACCCACGTAGCTGAAGTTGGTTGGCAGGATGCTGTTGCTAGAGCCTTTGTACAGAGCGGCAGGCAGAGTCGCGCCACCACCGGTAACGTTGGCGGCCATGGCCTGGGCGGAAGCCAGGGCAGCGACGGTCAGGGAAGCTGCGATCAGAGTGCGCTTGAACATGAAGAATCTCCTTTTCAACGTTGGTTGTGAACACAGGTTTTCAGGGGTCTTGCATGACACTGGGAAGACTCACCGCCGACCTTCGCAAGCGGGGTCCGGGGTTAAGTCGCACTGAGAAATTCGCAGTTTCCGGTGACAGATAAAGGAAAAAACCTCGGGAGGTGCGAGGTGGTTTGCGAGGGATTTTCTCGGGTGTTCCGGGGGTTGTTCGGAGTGTCTGCGGCAAGCTTTTCGAGGGAATCGGCCACAGCCCTTGAAGGGCCGTTGCAGATGACAGAAAGGAGAACCCGAGGATGCTGTTTTTGGCGCTCGGGTGAGATCAGACGCCGGTAAAAAAAGTTGAAAAAACTACTGCACCAACTGATTGATCTCAATGATCGGCAACAACACCGCCATCACGATCACCAACACCACCCCGCCCATCACCACGATCATCAGCGGCTCAAGCAACGCGGTCATACCCATCGCTCGGCGCTCGATATCGCGGGACAAGGTTTGTGCAGCACGTTCGAGCATCGGCGGCAACGCACCGGTTTTCTCGCCGCTGGCGATCAGGTGAATCAGCACAGGCGGGAACACGTTCTCCACTTTCAGCGCTGCCGCCAGGTTGACGCCCTCCCGGACCTTGGCGGTGGCCTCATTGACGCTCAGGCTCAGACGATCATTCGACAAGGTCTGCCGTGCCGCCTCCAACGCGCGCAACAAAGGCACCCCGGCGCCGCCGAGAATCGCCAGCGTGGAGGCGAACCGGGCGGTGTTCAGCCCCAGCACAAAGCGCCCGATCAGCGGCAGCTTCAGCACCCGATGATGCCAACTCAAACGCGCCGCGGGGTTGCGCAAATACAGACGCCAGCTCCAGAACGCACCCGCCATGACGCCTGCGCACAACCAGCCCCACGCCCGGATGAAATCACTGGCATTGAGCATCGCCAAAGTCAGCCCCGGCAGATCCTGCCGCGCCTGGGAAAACGCGCTGACCACCTGCGGTACCACGTAGCTGAGCAGGAAAATCACGATGCCGATCGACACCAGCCCGACCACACCCGGATAGATGAACGCGGTGAGAATCTTGCCGCGCAGGTTGTTGCGTTCCTCGATGTAATCCGCCAGCCGCTCCATCACCTGCGCCAGATCACCGGACTCCTCGCCCGCCGCAATCAGCGCCCGGTAAATCTCCGGAAAATCCCGTGGCCGCGCCGCCAGCGCTTCGGCCAGGCGCATGCCGCTGCGCACATCGGCGCGTACGGCGCTGAGGGTGTGGGCGATGTGCTTTTTCTCGGCCTGCTCGACCGTGGCGCTCAACGCAGCTTCAAGCGGCAGGCTGGCGCCGAGCAGACTCGACAGTTGCCGCGTGGCCCACGCCAGATCGTTATCCGAGAGCCTGGCGCTGAACAATCCACCGCCGCCGTGCTGTGAGACGTTGCTCTCCTTCTCCACCGACAACGCCGTCAGGCCACGACCGCGCAACACGCCAAACGCCGCGCCCTGACTCTCCGCCTCCAGATGCCCGGATTCGATCTTGCCGCTGGCATCGGCGGCTTCAAAACGATAGCGATTCATCAGGCGTCCCGTGTCACACGAAGGATTTCTTCCGGCGCCGTGGCACCGCTGCGAATCCAGCGCTCGCCGTCCTCGCGCAGGCTGAACATCCCGGCCTTGCTCGCGGCCGCACGCAACGCCTGCTCCCCTGCCCCTTGGTGAATCAGGGTGCGGATGTCGTCGTCGATGCAGAACAATTCGTGAATGCCGGTTCGGCCGCTATAACCGGTGTGATTGCACGCCGCACAGCCCACGGGGCGCCAGGTGCCGGGCGTGGCCGGGTCTTCCTGTTTGCACTGATTGCACAGGCGCCGCACCAACCGCTGGGCCAACACGCCGAGCATCGACGAGGCCAGCAGAAACGGTTCGACGCCCATGTCGATCAAGCGGTTGACCGCCGACACCGCGTCGTTGGTGTGCAGGGTCGCGAGCACCAGGTGACCGGTCAGCGAAGCCTGCACCGCAATCTGCGCGGTTTCGAGGTCGCGGATCTCGCCGATCATGATGATGTCCGGGTCCTGCCGCAGAATCGCCCGCAATGCCAATGCAAAAGTCATGTCGATCTTCGCGTTGACCTGAATCTGGCTGATGCCCGGCAGGTCGTATTCCACCGGGTCTTCCACGGTGAGGATGTTGCTGGTGCTCGCATCAAGCCGTGCCAGCGCCGCATAAAGACTGGTGGTTTTGCCGCTACCGGTCGGGCCGGTAACCAGCACGATGCCGTGGGGCTGGCGGATCAGGTGATCGAGTTTGGCCAGCACCTGCGCATCCATGCCCAAGGTTTCCAGATGCAGGCGCCCGGCCTGCTTGTCCAGCAGACGCATCACCACTCGCTCGCCATGACCGGTGGGCACGGTGGAGACGCGAATATCAATCGGCCGCCCCGCTACGCGCAACGCAATGCGGCCGTCCTGCGGCAGGCGTTTTTCAGCGATATCGAGCTGCGCCATGATCTTGATCCGCGACACCAGCGCACCGTGCAACGCCTTGCGCGGCGACACCACGTCGCGCAGCGTGCCGTCGACCCGGTAGCGCACCACCGAATGGGTTTCGAACGGTTCGATGTGAATGTCACTGGCCTCATCCCGCGCCGCCTGCGTGAGCAAGGCGTTGATCATGCGGATCACCGGCGCGCCGTCCTGGGTGTCGAGCAGGTCGGTGATTTCCGGCATGTCCTGCATCAGGCGGTCGAGGTCGACTTCGTTTTCCGCCGCACCGACCACCGCCGCCGCACTGCCGGTGTCGGCATAGGCCGTGGCGAGCAAGCCGTCGAGTTCGTCGTCGCGCACCCGCTCCAGCCTGGCCGCGCCGAACTGCCGGCGCACTTCGCTGATCGACCAACCTGGCGTCGACGGGCACACCGTCAGCACGCCGTCACGCAGCAGAATCCGCTGCGCCTTGGCCCAGGCGTAAGGCAATGCGCTCATTGCAGCGGCACCGCTTTGATCGTCGCGCGCGGGCCGGACACCGGTGCCGGTACGCCTTGGGCGGTGGCCGGCAATTGCGGCGCCTGCATGTCCGGCATCGCCCAGCTGCGCTCCGGTTGCAGACCGCCTTGGGCGCGGCGCATGAAGTCGTAGCGGTTCAGCGTGATGCTGCGCCCCGCCGCGCTGTCGCGGATGATGTACGGGCGCAGGAACACCATCAAATTGGTCTTGGTGATCGAGCGGCGTTCGTTGCGAAACAGCGCGCCCAACCCCGGAATGTTCGACAACCATGGCACCGCGTCATTGCTCTGGCTGTAGCCGTCCTGCAGCAGACCGCCAAGCACCATGATCTGCCCGTCATCGAGCAGGATGCTGGTGTCGAGCGCGCGTTTGCTGGTGACGATCCCCGCCGAGTTGGCCGCCGCCGAGGCGCGCTCGTCGATGCTGCTGACTTCCTGATAGATGTCGAGCTTGACCGTGCCGCCCTCGGAAATCTGCGGCCGCACGTTGAGCTTCAAACCGACCTCTTCACGGGTCACGGTCTGGAACGGGTTGTTGCTGGTGCCCCCGCCGCCGGTGACGTAGCTGCCGCTGACAAACGGGATAGTCTGGCCGACGAAAATGCTCGCCGCTTCGTTGTCCAGGGTCAGCAGGTTCGGCGTCGACAACACATTGGTGCCGCCCTTGCTCTTCAGCGCCCGGGCCAGCACTTTCAGGTCGAGGATCTTGCCGATGCCGGGAATATCGACGGTGCCGTTGACGTAGCCGAGGTTCAGGCCTTGCGGCAGCACATCGAGGCTGGTCTTGCCGTTGACGTTGATCCCCGAACCGCCAAGGTTGGCGCCGCCGATCACGCCTTTGCCGCCGAGGTTGCCGGTCTGCCATTGCACGCCGAATTCGCTGGCATCGTCCTCGCCGACTTCGACGATCAGGCTTTCGATCACCACTTGCGCACGGCGCTGGTCGAGCAGATCGATGACTTCGCGCAGGTTGCGGTACAGCGGTTCCGGCGCGGAAATCAGCAAGGTGTTGGTGGTCGCATCCGCCTGAATGGTCACACCGCCAGCGCTGAAGGCAACGTTCTGTTCGCTGCTTTGCGCATTGCCGCTGCCGCTGGTGGCGCTGCTGCCCTGAGCGTAACTGCCGCCGGTGCTGCCGCTGTTGGTGGTCGACGTGCTGCCGTTGGTTTGCGTACCGCTCTGGCCGTTCTGCCCACCACCCGAGTTGGTGGAGCTGCCCATGGTGCTGAGCACCGAACGCGCATTGTCGCTGGTGCCGCTGTCGCTCTCGCCGGTCAACAAACCGCGCAAGGCCTGGGCCAGTTTGCCGGCCTGGGCGTTGCGCAGATAAACCACATGCAGATTGCTCGGATTGCTCTGGGCGTTGTCGAGTTTGTAGATCAGGTTGCGCGCCAGCTCCGTGCGCTCGGGGCTGCCGGCGCGGATGATGATGGTGTTGGAACGCGGGTCGCCGATCACCGCGATTTTCTGCGTTGGATCGTTGCCCGGTGCGTCGAGCAGGTCGGCGACCATTGGCGCGATGTCGGCGGCGATGCCGTTCTGGATCTGCACCACGTCGGTGTCGATGGCGCTCGGCGTGTCGATGCCCTGAATCAGTTGTGCGACCCGCGTGAGGTTCTCGGCGTAGTCGGTGACGACGATGGTGTTGTTGCCAGGATAGGCGTTGATCGGGTTGTTCGGCGACACGATCGGGCGCAGCACCGGGATCAGGTTCACCGCGTTCTCGTATTGCAGGCGGAACGTGCGAGTGAGCATGCCGTTGCCGGCCGGTTTGTCGGCGCTGTAAATCGGTCCGCCGAGCAACTTGGCGTCGGCCTCCGGCACCACCTGCGCCACGCCGCCGACGTCCACCACGCTGAAACCCTGCATGCGCAGCGCCGCCAACAACATGTCGTAAGCCTGATGCGCCGGCACCTGACCTTCGGAGACCAGCGTCAGGTTGCCCTTGACCCGTGGATCCACCAGAAACTGCTGGCCGGTGGAACGCGACAACGCCCGCACCACCGCTTGAATATCCGCGTCGACAAAATTCAGCGTCACCGGTTGATCGCCCAGCGGATTGGCCGGCAACGTCGTGCCCCGCGCCGAACCGCCGCTGCGGGCGCGTTCGGTGATGTTGTGCAATTGCTTCGGCGCCGGTTTGACCTGAGCCTGCGCCCGCTCGCGGTCGAGCACCGCGTCGCCACTGCGCTGGGTGTTGGCCAGCGGCCGGCCGAGTTCGCTGTCCACCAGCAGCGGCGGTTGATTCGGTGGTGTGGTGTTGCTGCACGCGCTCAATGCCATCAGCAGCATCGGCAACGCCATGCGTTTGGATCCTGACCCCTTCATGAAGCTTCCTTAGCGCCCAGCGCCTGATCCATGCGTACGGTGCCCGACAGAGTGCCGGCCGTGTCATCGGTCGCCGCGTCGTCTGCGCGTTGCAGACGGGCCTCGACCACTTGCAGTGAAAAATTCCGGGGTTGGCTCAGCAGCCAGTCGAGCACGGCGTCGGCCGGTGCCGCGTCAAAGGTCAACTGCCAGCCGGCGGACGCGGCCGCCAATTGGTAATGGCCGCCCAGTCCGCAGGCTTGCAAGGTCTGTTGCAGCGACTGCTCAAGGTTCTGCCCGTCCGGGCGCACGCTGACGTCGCGCAACAGCACTTCCAGCGCTTCGGCCTGGGCGCGCAATTTCGGGGTTTCGACTTGCGAGGCGGCGATCTTCTTCAACGGCGGCTGAACCAACGCCACCCACACAAACAGCCCCAGCAACAGCGCCGCCATGCCACCCACCATGCGTTTTTCCCGCAGCGCCAAGGGCTGCCAACGGGCCTGCAACTGAGCATTGAAGCGCTGCCAACCGGCGCGGTATTTCGCAAGCGATGGGCTATTCATCTTCGGCTCCGCTGCTATCGTCGTTGTCGGTGGCAGCGGTCGCCTCGCCGGCCGGGCGCAGGACCCAGCCGTCGTCATTCGGGCTGATGCTGATGCCGGCCTGGGCCAGCGTGCCTTGCCAATCCTTGTCGTTGCCCGAACGCCGGGCCTCGGGCAGCAGACTCAGTTGCAACGCGCCGTCGACGAACTCCAGACGCTGCACCGTGCCCGCCATGGACGGCATGCCACTGCCGGCCTGCGACACCAGCCGCGTGAAATCCTGCCCCGGCGCATCCGTCGCACCTTGCTGGCGAGCGGCGATTTGCTGACGGGCCTGTTGCAGTGGATTGAGGATCACCGGCAACTCGGGAAACGCCTGCTTTACCCGCTGGGCCATCTGCGCCTTGAGCTGCTGGCCCTGCCCGGCCTCGCGCGCGGCGTACAGGTTCAAACCGATCACCCACACCGCCAGCGCCAGCGCACAGCAACCGAGCGCCCTGCCCCAACCTCGATGTTCGGTGCCCGGTTGCTGGAGGCCACCGTGCAGGCCCCAGTTCGGCAACGGGCCGGAGCAACGTTGCGTGTCGGCCAATGTCGATTGCACCGCTTCAGGCGCGCCGTCACCGATCCAGTGCGCCGGCAGACCGGTTTCCAGCAGCCACGCTTCGTCGATCATCGGCTGCACCTGCGCCGCATTCGGGCCGTGGCGCAGCAACAGATGCTCGTCGTGCAGACAGCCGACGCCGCCGGCCATCACCGGCAAACTGTAGGCCGCCGGGTACAGACCTTTGAGGTTCAAACCGAATTGCCCGAGGTGCTGCAAATCCTTGCGTGCTACCCAGGCAATCTGCACCTGGCCGCTTTCATTACGAGCGCTGTGAGCGATGTGCATCTCGGCGCTGTCGCCGAGCATCAAGGCCTGCGCCGCACATTGCACCGCCGCAGCGGTTTTGTTTGCCGGTAGCGGCGGAAGATCGATGCTCGCCAACAGGCTGTCCGACGGGTGCAGAAAACACACCAGCGGTTGCTTCGGCAGTGCGCCGAGCCGCACGCGCTCCTGCCGTGTGACCTGCCCCTGACGATCCAGCCACACACAATCCACTTCACTGTCGAGACTCAGCTCCGCCAGCGGCGGCAAACTCACGCGCAACTGGCTCATACGCCCACCCGCGACCAGATCACTTGCGGCAAACGATCCTGACTGCGATGCAGCAACGCATCGAGGCTGACCCGCCGCTGATCACGCCGCGCCTGCCCGCGCAGCCGAAACCAGTCGCTGGTGATGCCGACCTTGACGCTGGTGATCTCCAATTGCGGCAGTCGCAGGCGATTGACGAAATCCCCACGATTGATGAACCAACGCCCGGCGTCACGCTCATTGATCAACGCCTGCGCCCGCTCCAGCGACAGCCCCGGCACATAAGCCGCCAACACCGGCGCCGTGGCCGTGTTGCCGTTGACCCAGGTGGTCGCCGGAATCACCGTCAGGTACGGCGCCATTTTCGCCAACAGCGCATCGTTGACCCCGTCGACACTGCGCAAATCATCAAGCGTGCGCAGCATCGGCAAGGTCGGCGATTGCGGTTTGCGCGACGCGGACGGCGACGTGGCGCGCCCGCTGTCGAAGGTGTTTTTCGCCACAGGCTTGTCCACCACTTGGGCATTCAACAGGTGCGGATACGAGCCGATCACCCGCTGACTGATGCGCCGGCTCAAGCCGCTGCTGACACCGATCAACTCGCACAAACGCTCGAACGCCTGCACCTGGGCGTCATCGATCCGCTCGTTGGCCACCAGATTGCGCAGGTTGAACTTGCCCTGCTCGTCCTCCAGCCGCCCTTCGAAACCCTCGGTGTTCAACCGCTGCGCCCAGGGTTGATCGAGTCGGGTCAACGGATCGCGCTGCCGTGCGTCCCACAACAATTGCCGGCTAATCTCCAACCCGCCGTGCAACAGCCAACGGCCCTGCACGCGCAGTTGTTCGGCTTCCAGCGCCCGGGTCGAAACGCTCTGGCGGGTCAGCATGCCGGCAGCGATCACCGCGACCACCGCCGCAATCAGCAGCGCACTGATGATCGCCATCCCCTGCTGGTTCGATTGGCTGTTCATGACCGGCCTTACAACTGCCAGGAACCGATGTCGGCATTCACGCCGTCGCCGTCAGGCTGGCCGTCGGCGCCGAGGGAAAAGATGTCGATCTCGCCGTTGGCACCGGGATTGAGGTACTGATAAGGCCGACCCCACGGGTCATTCGGCAGGCGCTCCAGGTACGAGCGCCAGTTGGTGTTCTTCGCATCAGCCGGCCGCTCAACCAGCACTTTCAGGCCCTGACTCTGGCTCGGGTAAGTGCCGTGATCGAGGCGATACAGCTTCAGCGCCTGCATCAACCC
This sequence comes from Pseudomonas sp. IT-P2, assembly GCF_949767575.1. NCBI lineage: Bacteria > Pseudomonadati > Pseudomonadota > Gammaproteobacteria > Pseudomonadales > Pseudomonadaceae > Pseudomonas > Pseudomonas sp. IT-P2. The sequence continues at coordinate 1,011,357 of NZ_CATKQA010000011.1, forward strand.
GCCAATGTCCTGCTTCGCCGCCGTGGCCCGCGCCTGATCCGGCCGGTCGAGCACCTTGGGCACCACCATCGCCGCCAGAATCCCGAGAATCACCACGACCACCATGATCTCGATCAGCGTAAAACCCTGCTGCCCACGGGGCATCCGGCTCGGTTGACTGGGCTGTTTGAACTGCGCGATATCCATCTCGTCATTCCCTGGCTTGATTCGATTCGACGCGCAGTGTTGCAAGAAGATATGTCAGGGATGTTGAAAATCCTCGGGTGTTTTCGTCGTCAAGCCGTCAAGCACGGGCGTTAGCGTCAAGGGCTGCCCGACCGCCCGAGACCCCGATGCGCACCCCCTCCCCGCAAGCCGGATTCACCCTGATTGAAGTACTCGTCGCGCTGGCGATCATCGCCGTCGCCATGTCCGCCGCCGTGCGCGTGGCGGGGTTGATGACGCAGAGCAGCGGGGTTTTGCGGGATCGCTCGATTGCGATGATTGCGGCGCAGAGTCGGATGGCGGAGTTGCGGTTGGAGGGGCGATTGCCGATGGGGGTTAAGGCGATGGAGTGTGATCAGGGGCGGTTGTTGTTGCGGTGTGAGCAGGTGATTGGGGGGGGCGAGAATGGGCGGTTGTTGAAGGTTGGTGTGCAAGTCTTTGACCGCAGCCGGGAAGCGCCGCCGCTGGCGAGGCTTGAAACACTGCTCAGCCGCCCGGATACCCCATAGTTCTGGCCTGCTCAAAACGCCAAACCCGAGGGGGGGACAGATCGGGATCCCTGAGGACTTCGCGCCTCAAATCTCCCGATCTTCACTCGCAACCATTGAATCTGTTTTCTACTGTTGAACCACTGAAAATGTTCTGGGAACCGACACAGATCCGTCAACCCGAGCCGTGATGCTGTGCCTGCCCAAGGCCAGCCCACCTAACTCCATTAACCATTGGCCTGTTGGTCCAGCAAGGACATTACCTTTCAAGATTGTTCCATCGAACACTCCGACGTTCGTCCCTGATACCGAGAGACCTGCGACTCTCACAGTGGTATCAGGGGTTGCTCCGCCATTAGGTACTTCACCCTTGGAATCGCTGATAGAAACGATCATGGGTATGGGGGCATTGGACTTGGATGTAGACATGTCAGTAACTCCGTTTCGTGGGTTTGGTTTGACGGAGTGATTCAATCGTGGGCAGCAGGAAGCGTCACCTGTCAGATCTGACAGGTATTCGGATGTTTACGACCAACGGTCATTTCTCTTGCATTCTCTTTTCACCCTGCTCAATCACTGGCTGCCCCCTCTACCGCACGAACGGACGCTGTGCCGATAGCCTGTTTAACCGATTTTTTCAGTGCCGTTTAAAGACACTCAGCGTTACTTCCTCAAGGCTACAACGCCTTGCGTCATTGCCTACGACTACGCCAGAATCCGCCGGCTTGTGCGTCTGGGGTGCGGGTCTTATCGTTTCCGGGTCACTGAAAAACAGTGATCGGGTTTGGTAGCCCGCACATGAGAGTTGCACAGCATCACCATTCGCGGCGTCGTTTCGTCTCAGCTTTATGGTGGTCATGCACAGGGCACCTTCGGGTGCGCCGGGTTCCTCATGTGCCGGTCTACCAACCTGAGCATGGCCGCCACCTTCGTTTGGTAGCGAATTTGGATGGCCTCCCTTTTTGAAGCATGAGGAGTTACATCTATGTTCAAACCGACACCCAATCCCCCCGAAACCGATCCGGTTTCACCCTACAAATTCCCCGACTCCCGAACCCTGAACGAAGCCGCCGAACGCGCCCTCGACCACTACCTCACCCCACAACAACGCATCATGGGCAGCCATCACAAACACGATCCCATGTACATGGCCAACCCCGCGTACAACACTGAATCCCTCCTGGCCAACGCCAGCGAATCCCTGGGATCGGCCAGCGAAATGCTCAACAACTTTGCTGCCACGCTAGAGCCTGCGCATCGCAAGACTGCGATCGGGATTGCGCAGTTGGTGATGTTGAGTGAGTTGGCGGTGAATCAGGCGCTGGATCATGTTGAGGTGAAGGCGTGATCGGCTGAGCGCCGTAGCCCAGCAGCCGGAAAGAAAATGGCCGAGGTTGTCAGGTGTGACTGACGACCTCGGCCAAATGAGCATTTCTATTTTTTGCGGCACATCTCGACGTCATCCTGAGTCTTCAGGTCTGTGTCGATCCCCAAGCGATACCTACAGTAATCAATAATCCACCCTCGCTCCTCTGCTGTCAGGCGCTCTACTTTCCTGATCTCTCCATCGTTCGCGTGGATGTTGTAGAACTTCATCTGAAACGTCGGGTGCTTCTTGATGAAGACAATGGTCTCGATGTCTCCGTCCTCAAGGGCTTCGTAGTAGCCGACGTAAAGCATGGACACTAGGGCGAGGATCGCCGCGATTAAAAGCTTTTTCATTCTTGTAGTGCCTTCGTCCGTAGCCCCTCCGAGCGTTAAAACGAAGGTGAACCCAGGTTATTTTAGAATTCCCGATTTCCCCACAGCAGCAAGAACCGTCATCGCAGAAAGCAGCACAATTGCGCTCCATTGCATCAATACAAGTTTCTGCCTGAGTGGCGCCGGAAAGTTGCTTACGTCCTCTACGCTCAGAGTGCCACGGCGAGTGTAGAAATTTGCAAATGTGACGAGTCCGGATGCACCTCCGACCAAAAGCAGCCTTCCCCAAGCTCCGCCGTGTTTCAGTGCAGCCAACTTGACTCCAGCAGAGCTGTTCTTGAGGTTCTCAAGGATCAAATCCATTTTGGTGTTACCGATATACAGGGCAACACCGATCCAAACGATCAGCAGAGCAATGACCACAACACACATACCGCCGACAATGAGTTCTGCAGTATTCATTTCGTAACCTCGTAAATCATTTCACCTGCCAGTTCACCAGTGGCACCTCCTACGGCACCGCCAGCATATGAGCCTGCTGCTACGACTATTACGCCGCAAGCCAGAGTCCCTAGGCCACCAGTAGGCACTCCAAGCCCTACACAAATCGCACCTACAACTGGGGCTGTCAAAACTGCCCCTGTTGCCGCGCCGCCGGCCACCCCTCCAATGAAGCTACCGCCCTCCGTGTATTTAATCTTTTCACAGGCATCTTTGTTGCCTGCCGCGCAGACTTCTTGAACCTTCATGTAAGACGCCCCGCCACCTACGGCTGTACCCACCCAGCCACCATATTTCACAACCTTGGCGGCTCTGGCGACACCTTCTGCGTGAGTGGCGTAACCGGGAATCTGTCCCGGAGCACCGGCCAGAGTCCAGTGATGCACTAGGCTTTTGCTTGAGATGCCGAGAGCTGATTTAAGACTTGGATGATCAGGAAAACCGATGCCCTTTCTGGTTAACCCGGTGAGCTGTCTATCAAGCTTGGCAAACAGTCGTGCACGCTCGTTGAAAAACTCCGAACTACGCAAGTGACCGTCACGCTGAAAACTTTTCTGATGCAGCGTTTCGATTTCCTTTAGCGACGTTTTCACGTCTTCAAGGTTCTTGGCGAAGATCGACTCCCCAACACCGATTGATGTAGAGCCTTGCGAAAGAACGGACTCTATCTGGCTCCGATAGCGGACCATGAAGCTCGCTTCCTCGTCGGACATGGGCTTGAGTGCCGCATCCACTTTCTGAGCTGCTTCCATGAGCAACGCTTCTTCACGTGTGCACTGGGGATTATTCGGATCGCTCAATACGATGAGTTGCCCAGGCTTGGCGTAGCCAGTGACGTGAGGGTTGAGGCGCGAGAATTTCTCAAGCGTTGCACCGTCCGGCTTATCGAACAACGCAGCTTCCAATGCAGAGCGCGGCATGACCTGCTGCACGATGTAGAAACCAGGTTCAGCTATTGGCTTTGCAGCCGCCGGTTTCTCTGCCGGAGCCTCTGGGTATTCTGCCCAGTGCTTGGCGTGCAGGTCGGTCGGTTCTACGCCACGGTAGACCTTTTTTCTTGGCGGGTTAGGTTGCGCGGGCCTCGGTACGTTTCCAATTTCACTCATGAATCATCCTTGTTCACTTCGGGAATCCCGGCTTGGGTTTCTGACAGTCCGACGCTATCGAAAAGCCCAAGTGCCGGCTGTAAGACAAAACCTAAAAAGCTGTGCCCAAACGGCTGATTCCTGTCATTCGCGGGGTGCGCAGGATAACTGGTGAGGGAGGATCGTTGTATGGCAGCAGATGGCCATCCACGATGATTGCGGCCCGAGTATTCTGCGTTTAGCTGCCATTACACCTAAAAACGACAGCTACTTTCGGCCCAAAAAGGATGTACGCAAGCGGCCGCTAGCAGCCAGAAGCAGAAACTGATGCCGCCTACCACTCACCCAAAGCGGACGCTTGGCGAGATTCGTTTTTAGACAAAAATAGTTAGTCCAACCACTGGTTGATTCGCCTCATCATCGATTACGTACTATTCGCTTTAGGGGCGCTCCGAAGCCTAAATGGAAAATTTTCGTTGGCGGTGAAGGGTTTACAGACCGCACTTTTCAATAAGAAAAGCTTGAAGAGCCGCTATCGCATGAATAACAATCCGGCTTAGCTGTGAAAGTCGGGCTGAGCAGATGTTCATACGAGGGATTAAAGATGGCGACACCAAAGGAAGTTAGAATAGATTTTTCTCAAACTACAAAGCTCGAAATTTTTAAGAGAGTAAACGGCCGTTGCTCTGTCCCCCGATGTGCCAATGTTACGATTGGCCCTTTTTTAGAATTTGATGGCGCAGTAAACATGGGGATTGCTTGCCATATTTATAGTGCTGCTGAGGATGGGCCGCGCGGCCGGGGCGAACAGACGGATGCATTCATTAGTAGCGAAAAAAATGGTATTTGGTGTTGCTCTTCTCACGCATCTTTAATTGATAAGAAAAAAGGAAATGAGTTTCCCGCCGCTGTATTATTTGCATGGAAAGCGTTGGCAGAGGCCCGAATAAGGAAACTACTTGATGACTCCCCTTCTCCACTTGGCTGGGTGGATACGATAGAGTTTTCAGAGTACGCCGATCTAATTACCCCCCCTAGTATCACGCTATCAAGAAATACGTTGATTTTTGGGCCAAACTGTTGCGGAAAGACATCTCTAATGGAAGCAGCGGCATCCGTTAGTGATTCAAAGTATGCTGAGACGTTCGATGGCACCTATAGAAATGGCACTCACCTTAGATACAAAGTGCAAATTAGGTACTCTACTGTCGACACGTTCAATAAGACTTTAGATTTGGAAATGTGCAATGGTAGCCTTATTCGAAAAGAAGGTCGCACACCTTATCTGCTCCCCCCCGGAGACTTGGAAGTCATTTTATGCTCTGAACGGGAGACGCGGCGCAAGCCGCATGAAGATGATGTTGATTTTTTGATGCGCTATCTGAGTATAGATAAAACTGCTTTATTTTACTTGGCCGAGATGGGCGGCGGAGAATTGTTACCTGGAGATATGAAATTCGAGCAAGCCGTAGACATTGAGTACAATGATAAAGATGAAACGGTATCAAAAAATAAATACAAGTCAGATGGCGAACCCTACGTAAATCTATTGTTTCGGCGACACGACAGTCAGCGCTGGGTAACTCTAACTCGCTTAGCGACAAGCGAGTATGGCAAGCTGCTAGTGAGTTTCGCCGTAACTAAAGCGCGTGAAACATGTAAGCAAAAGCTTACACTACTCTTGGTGGACGGCCTAATCTACAACTTCGACAAATATAACTTTGAACAAATTTTAAACGTATTGGCGAAAAGTGATTTTCAATCAGCATTGATACTACCTCCATATCAGGAAGAAAATATCCTGGAGAAGAGCGAAGGCAATATTAAATTGAAGAGTCTGGACTATCTTAAACAGTGGCAACTTAAACTTCTTAAGCGTTCAGAATACTTCACCTAATTAGAACCGATACCGAACCCTAATTATACAAGATGTCCGATGCTCTCTTCAGCTCATGCGCGAGGGCATCACGGACGAGGTAAATTTGTGCAATCATACAAAGACACAACAAATATGGCTGAGGGAGTGGGGTGAGGTCCGACTACATGCTTTCAGGACGGATCAAAAGGCATTATGGATCCCCTTTTGGAGTTTAGCCAAATCTATAAAACCGCCCCATCCCAAACTATCACATCAAAAAACTGCAGGTGAAACCTATGCACACTCCCGACGTACAACCGACAAATAATAAAACCTGAAAACTTTAATTTCAGGGACTCCTCTATAGACGACGGATAGACATGGCCTTCTACAGGAACGTCTTCGACTATCGGCCAAGCACACCAAATAAATCCAATGTAAGCTCAACATTCCAACAGGATAACGCCATAACCACATAAATAACGAACACAACAACGCAGGTAATCCAAAAATTCACTTTAACCGAAAACAAAGAATTATCAACAATTCGCTGAAGCTCCTCTGCCGACATATGCGATCTAACGATACCCTTCCAGTCTTTAAATAACTTTGTAGAAATAAGACTTACAGATATCGCTCCCCAAAATCTTAAAATCACAGCCACAACTAAATAAATTGAAAAAGACTTGAACAAAACTATTGCCTCCGGACTCTTCAGCGCGTCTTCAGCAATAAATCTACGAGATACGACTCCAGCAGTGAGCACAAATGCTAGAGCCAATACATCTGTAAGCAAGCTCCCCGTAAATTGATGACTTGCTGAAACATATTTATCCACCACGCCAGACAGGTCCTTTTGTATATCAGACAGTTCTTTCGTGTAATCTTTTTTTCTATCCAAAACTACATATTTATATCTAGATCTTGCCTCCGCAAACGCAGCGAATACAAGGCGAACCGCGCCAATCAGAGCCTGATCATCCTTTAAATCAAGTGTCAGCCTATCAACTACAAGTAAAGTTCTAGTTTCTTCATCACTTTCTGCATAGCACCATTCAACACAAGCAATAACCGCATCAATATCCCGCTTCGAAAATTCCTGTAATTCGTTATCACAGACACTTAACTCAAGCTTTCTACGCCCCTTTAAGACAACTTTATCCCAACCATAAAACTCTTGAACCAAGGAGATCATGGCATAAACAACACAAGCCTTGTTGAAGTAGATTGCAATGGCATTATCAACAGCTCCCCAATTAAACAAAAAACGCTCAGGGGAAACCATAACGGCGTTTCCGGTAACAAAATGCACTGATTTTAGAAGCCTTTCCAGATTAGGAAGCTTCGTTGACATCATCCACTCGACAGGCAAAACCTGATCATATTTACTTGTAGGGACTATGGCAATTCTAGGTCCACCAAATGAATCTTCGAGACCACATAAAAATATTTTAAGTGGTCTTTCAGACTGAAGGCTCTGGTGCAGTTCACCACCTAGCAAACCAGAAACTTCCGGAAGCCAACTTTCTAAGAAATAGACCTTATCAAAAAACAACAAACCATCTATATCGACATTGATCGCTAAGGAATCTCGAAGTAAAGCAGCCTTATCAGTTACAGACACAACCCAATCGAGCATACGCTGGTCAGAAAAATCCACCTCATCCCAAGCCTCATCTTGCCCATCGACTTGTAAGCGTATGCTTGTTATAGCATGCTCACAAATCAACTGAGACAACTCATTTAATATCGCCCGAGAAGTGGAACTAAGAATACCAGAGTAATTAGCTCCGAACGAATTCTCATTATGAGAGATATCAGCCTCCCGCTGTAACCGAACTATAAATCCAGATAGCACCCCCAGATCAACAGGCATAACTACTCCCGCTCTTCCACGGTAGTAGCTCTGATGGTAATAATGAATGAGCCATCAGCCTGCTTTACCTTATCCAGAATATTTGGATTTCGTTCTCCTTGCCAAATCACTTTGACGCCTGCATCAGTAATCCACTCACCTTTCCTATCCTTATTAGGAATAGAACCCGGCTTGGGTGAGAACGACACTCCTCCAAGCCCGAGCTCATCCATATACGAATCAAAGCTGCTTTTCATACGAGTAACTTGTGCTGGATCGGCATGAATACAGACGCGATCTTTAATCTCATTATAGGCAAGTTCACCATCTGCAAAGGCGTCAAGCAAACCGATTACTGAATGCCTAACGTCTGAAGGAGTTCTACCGCCCAAGTCCCCGTCATATGCTCTTGCCCATCGATGGCAGGCAACTACCATTTGTTTAGTCAAGGTTGAGTCATTTACCCTAAGACGGACACCAAGGAAGCGCTTGAAATAATCAGTAATAGCGTCCTCAGTATCCAACACCGCACCTGTTTTTTTCCGCTCCACTGCCAGTACATCCCAAGCGAAATCATCTCCAAGCTGAATCAGAGCCTTCTTTTGAACAGCAGCAGCCTGCTCAGAAAGTGCTTCTATAATTTCTTCCAACCTAACTCTCGTATTCTGCACTGTATCTCTCTGCTGACGCAGCACAGTGCTATAATCCAGTTTTATTAAAGCAACTAGAGACTGCCTTGAAGCTCCAGAAATAATTGTCACTCTTGCTACGATTAGGACTCCATCAGCTGTTTGCCCCGCTGAATGCTGCCCCAAAAATAACCTAGCTATTTCCTTAGACTGCTCGACAAACTGAGCATCAGGCTCTTCAACAATTGCATTACATGCCGCCACTAAGTGAGAGTTTTCTTTATCAACGAAGGTGTATTGAGTACCCTGCCCTGTTTCCGAAATTATTTTCTTGAAGAATGCTCTTTGTGTATCACTTGAAAGAAGAACCTCATCCAAACATTCAGGCTCGTCCTCACCAGACTTCAGGATATGGTAAATGAAGTTCTCAACTACGAGTTCATTTCGCTGGATTTCAGTCAATACACTGACACGATTTCTCACTATTAAAATTCCCTTTCAAGAGCATTCATCAAAAAATTGATGACACATTGCCTTCACGATAATCAATGAAACATAACGTGTCCACGCCGTATGCGATTTTTCAAGCATCCTTGCCCCAAAACAAAACTGTACAAAAAAACAGTACTCAGAGCGGGAGTTTGCCATAATCAGTCAGCCTAGCTGCGCCGAAGCGACGACTGGCACGTGAGGGCTTCTAGAGAGGGACCTTGGAAAATGAGACAAGGGAGCCATCTCAGCCTCATCAACAAATTCCGAAAATGGCCGTAGCTATTCTGTCCCGAATGTCTCCTTCTGGCCGGTAGCGGTCGCTTGCAAACGTCCGCTTGAATCCACAGCAGAAAGCGGACATTTACGACACGCTTCCTTCGGTTGCTCAAAAGCAATCAAGTCCATCTCCGGCGATCCAGTACCCACCACCCGACTGAAAGGCCAAAATTACTCGCCCAAAAAAATCACGGCCTAACCAACCTAGCCATCTCCACCCCCTCCCCCAACTTCTCCACCTCCAACCGCACCCTCTCCCCACCCTGCTCAATCACCACCCCATCCCCCTCCACCGCAACCAACCTCACCCCAGGACTCACCCGCTCCCCCTGCAAAAAACTCCTCGGCGGCCCATCGTTCAAACTCAAAATCGCCACCGCCCCCCGACTCCCCGCCATCACACCACTGACCTTGATCTCCACCGGCGCCGTGCGATTGGAAAACCATTGCAGCGCCGGGTTATCGCTGCGCGCCGCAAGCAGTTGCGGGGTGGCCGCCGGGGTGTGGGATTCGGCGATGGTCAGGAGCAGGGATGACCAGGTGGCGATGCCGACCAGGGCGGCCAGCAGTGCGGTGGCCTGGATGATTTGGGGGGGTGAAAAGCGTGCGGTGAATCTCATGGGCTGAATCTCCTTTTAGTCCCGGTGACCAGACTACGCGGCAATTCTCACGGTTTTATTTCACACGCCTTACATGTTGGCCGTGCAGGATGGTTTTTTGGGACGGGCTGAACGCAAAGGAGTGCGCATTCGATGAACCGGTGCAGGCAGCAGGGTTTTACGCTGATCGAGTTGATGGTGGTGCTGGTGATCATCGGGATCGCCAGTGCGGCGATCAGTCTGAGTATCAAGCCCGATCCGTTGCAGTTGCTGCGCAAGGACGCCGAGCGCGTGGCGCAGTTGCTGCAGATTGCCCAGGCCGAGGCCCGCGCCGATGGCCGGCCGATTACGTGGTTGAGCGATGGCAAGGGGTTTCGGTTCAGTCGGCGCAGTGACAGTGGCAAGGGCTTTGATCATTTCGATCGGGACCCGCAGTTGCGGCCGCGTCCCTGGCAGAGTCCGAAGCTGGAGGTGCGGGTGGAGCCGAAGCAGAAAGTGGTGCTGAACGCGGAGTGGATCAATCCGCCGCTGCAGTTGACGCTGTCTGACGGGCTCAATCGGTTGAGTGTGCTGCGCGATGCTTCGGGCCGGATTAGCGTGCAATGAACAGACAACAAGGTTTTACGCTGATCGAGGTGATGGTCGCGATTCTGTTGATGGCGGTGGTCAGTCTGATTGCCTGGAAGGGGCTGGACAGTGTCACCCGCGCCGACAGCCATTTGCAGGCCAGTGGTGAGCAGAGTGACAGCCTGTTGCGGGCGTTGAATCAGATGCAGCGGGATGTGGAGATGCGCGCGGGGACCGAGTTGACGGAGCCGAAGAAAGTCGGCACCGAGGATGAGCCCGCGACCGCCCCGCCTGCCGTTACGGTGCGCAGCAGTGACAGCAAGGGGTTTCGGCTGGACATTATTCGGAGCGCGGCGGATCAGCCGGGGGCGTTGCAGCGGGTGCGCTGGTGGCTCAAGGGGGACACGTTGTATCGCGCGGTGGCGCCGGCGCGCAGTCGGTATCCGTTGCCGGCGCCTACGGCTGGGGTGGCGGTGTTGGGTGAGGTGAGTGATTTGCAGGTGCGGGTTTGGGAGGCGGACAAGGGGTGGCGGCAGTTGAGTGGGAACCGGCGGGAGGATCCGTTGGGGTTGGAGGTGCGGTTGACCCGGCAGACACCGCAAGGGCCGGAGAAGTACCGGCAGGTCATGGGGCCCTTGCAGTGATCAGCTGAGAACGACTACGCCGCCCGGTAGTTCGGTGCATTTGACGCCGTAGGCATCGCGGATCAGTGCGCCGACGCCGGCCAGTTGATCGAGGGAGAAACGCGCCTGCACGCGGCGCTGGCCGAGTTCGCGGTTGAGCAGCAGCAACATGCCTGGGCGGTAGCGGTTGATCTCGTCGATCATCTGGCTGAGGGTCGCGCCGTTGAACACCAGCACCTGCTGACGCCAGTTCATCACCGCCGCCGTGTCGACACTTTGCACGGTGCCGACCTGTTGCGCGTCATAGGTCAGTTGCTGGCCCGGTTCCAGGCGCAGGCTGCGGCCTTTAACTTCCACATCCACCGCGCCATCGAGGCACGTCACGCACACCTGTTGATCAAGGTTGCGCAGGTTGAACCGCGCCCTGCTCGCCCGCAGCCAACCGCCACCGGCCTGCATCGCCAGGGGCAGCCGCGCGGTCTGCACTTCGACTTCGCCGCTGAGCAGTTCAAAGCCCTGCACGCCCTCATCCACCGAACGCTGGTTGATGCGGGTCTGGGTGTTCAGTTCCAGGCTCAAACCATCCACCGGTTCGACCCGGCGTTGCTGGCCGACTTCGGTGATGTAATCGGCGCCAAGCCCGGAGAACCCGCCCGGGATCGTGCCGCGCACCAGCAGGAACGCTGCCGATGCGGCAATGGCGCCGCCGAGAAAGGCCCGTCGTCCAAACCGGCGTGGTGCCTGCGTCGCTTCTGCCGCCGGTTGCAGCAGGTGCCACAAGGCCTTGCTCTCTTCGAAGGCGCGGGCGTGTTCGGGGCTTTGCGCGCACCACTGGCGCAGCGCTCGGGCGTCGGCGACCGTGGCGCGGCCGGAGGTCAGCAGGATCAGCCAGTCGCGGGCTTCGCTTTGCAGACGCTCGGCAGGCGTGGGCTCGGCAGGTGTCAGACGGAAGATGTTCAAACGCGCAGGTACTCGACGGGTTGATCGGGAGCTTCATTCACTAGACGGTTTTCCGGCCCCGCGACCGAACCGCTGAAACACTTTTCTTTCCAGTTTGGCCGCGCAGTGTCCGAGGGCAGCCTTGATTTCCTTCTCGACCATGCGCGTGGAAATGCCGAAACGCTGGGAGATTTCCAGGTGCGGCGCTTCTTCCAGCCGTGCGGCGATGAAGATCCGGCGGCGCCGGGCCGGCAGTTCGTAGAGGGCGCTGAGCAGGGACTGGATTTCCTTCTGGCCGCCGACCACGCGCATCGGGTCCAGCGCTTCGTCGCTGACTTGCAGCAGTTCTTCGACTTCACTGCCGGTGAGCAGCCGCGCATCGGCCTGGCGGCGGTCGGCGGCGATGTTCAGGGCCATGCGATAGAGGTAGGCGTTGGGGCGCAGCAGGTTAGGCGGCGTTTCCATGCGGTCGACCCGCAGGTAGGTTTCGTGCAGCACGTCGTTGGCCAGGTCCTCCGAGCCGAGACGGCGTCGCAGGCGCACCCGAATGTCCTCGTAGGACGTCAGGAACAGCTGGACCATCGAACTTTGTCCGGCGTCTTTCATCCCCCGGAAACTCCTTCCCATTGTGTGCATTCCATGCGCTTTCCTGACGATTCGGGTAACAACAGCAACGTGACTGGCTGGCGCAATGCGCCGGGTGTGGGCCGGTCGATTTTGAGCGTGTGAAAACTGTCTACCAGCGCTGCATCGCGCCGAACATCGCCGGTGGTGGTGACCAACCGGTTGTGCTGCACCACGCCGTCGCGGCCGATCCACAGCTGCAACACCGCGCGAAAACTGCCGGGCCGGGTCAGCGGCGAGCGGCACAGGTTGCGTTCAATCGCAGCCTGCACCGCCGTGGCGTAACTGCGGTTGACCGCTGCGCTGGCGGGGGTCGGTTTCTCCGCCGGCATTGGCACTTCCTCGACTTGCGCAACCTGCAAGGTGAACGCGTCGTCGCGGCTGTACTTGGCCATCAAGCCGCTGCCGCCGAGCATCCGGCGCAACGCTTCGGCGGCGGTGAATTCACCGTCCACCGCCAATGAGCGTCGACCGCGACTCAACTGGCTGTCGACCAGCACCGCCATGCCGGTGGCGCGGCTGAACTGTTCGAGGGCGTGGGCCAGTTCCTGGGCCGGGATGTGCAAGGTCATGCGCATCGTCGCCGGCACCGGGTCGGCGCTGGCGCGGCTCAGAAACAAGCCAAGCAGCAGCCCCAGACAGAGCTGGCGCATGAGCGCTGAGCGCACAACATCCTCCCTGGCACGGCCTCGCTGCACGGCTGATGTATCCCTGAAAACCGTCATCCTGAGGGCTGTTTATGAATCTGGTGTGACGGCCACTGCAAAAAAACCATCACGGGATCGGCGCCGCCGTTGCACTAGACTCTTGAGCCAGAGCGGCCCCTTCGGGCCGGCCAGGAGGCAGGCATGAAATCAGTCTGGAAAGTTGCCCTCGGCGGGTTGCTGCTGACGGTGTTTAGCGCTGCACATGCGGAGCAGCCGCTGGGCTGTGTCGAGGTGACGGTGGGTGGCTACAAGGCGCCGAATTACGACTGCCTGAGCCAGCAGATGGGCAACAACCCCGACGGCGCGGCGGCTGCGCAGAAGAATCTGGAAGCGATGAATGTGCCGATCGACAAACGCCCGCCCAATCAGGTGGGGCTGGCGACGCCGGCGGCCACCAGTACGCGGATGGGCAACACGTTTGGTACGTCGGTGAAACCGCAGCGCCCACCGAACTAGCTTTCACTTGATCGTTCCCACGCTCCTGCGTGGGAATGCAGCCCGTGACGCTCTGCGTCACTGGACGCGGAGCGTCCCCAGAGGCATTCCCACGCAGAGCATGGGAACGATCACCGTGTGGGGCGTGGGAATCGATCAGAATCACTGCGGCCGCAGAACTGATCGTTCCCACGCTCCTGCGTGGGAATGCAGCCCGTGACGCTCTGCGTCACTGGACGCGGAGCGTCCCCAGAGGCATTCCCACGCGGAGCGTGGGAACGATCACCGTGTGGGGCGTGGGAAACGATCAGAATCACAGCGGCCGCAGAACTGATCGTTCCCACGCTCCCGCGTGGGAATGCAGTCCGTGACGCTCCGCGTCACTGGACGCGGAGCGTCCCCAGAGGCATTCCCACGCGGAGCATGGGAACGATCACTGTGTGGGGCGTGGGAAACGATCAGAATCAGAGCGGCCGCAGAACTGATCGTTCCCACGCTCCTGCGTGGGAATGCAGCCCGTGACGCTCTGCGTCACTGGACGCGGAGCGTCCCCAGAGGCATTCCCACGCGGAGCATGGGAACGATCACCGTGTGGGGCGTGGGAGCGTGGGAACGATCGAGGTCTGGAGTTCAGTCGCTGGGAATCTGGCGGAAGCTCACCGCCAGGCGATTCCAGCTGTTGATGGTGCTGACGGCCATGGTCAGGTCCACCAGTTCGGTCTCGTTGAACTGTTCCCGCGCCTGCTGGTAAACATCGTCAGGCACCCGGCTGTCCGCCAGCAGCGTCACCGCCTCGGTCCAGGCCAGCGCCGCCCGCTCGCGCAGGCTGAAGAAGCCGCTGTCGCGCCAGACCGCGATGGCGTACAGCCGTCGATCCGTCTCCCCAGCCCGCCGCGCTTCCACCGAATGCATGTCGGTGCAGAATGCGCAGCCGTTGAGTTGCGAGGCGCGGATCTTGATCAGGTGCAGCAGCGGCGGTTCGATGCTCAGGTTGCTGGTCAGCGCTTCCAGGCCAATCATCGCTTTCATCGCTTTGGGCGATGCGCTGTAGTAATCCAGACGCGGGGACATGGGCGGGCCTCGGGCAGCAGAAGAGTGATTTCACGGTAAGCGCTGGTTGGGCAACGTTACAGCCCCAATTCCACGAAAAAATGGCAGACCACTGATTCAAGTAAAACAACATTCCTGTGGGAGCTGGCTTGCCAGCGATGGGGCAATCACATTCAACATAGATGTCAGCAGGTATACCGCCATCGCTGGCAAGCCAGCTCCCACAGGGCCCTATGCCAATTTGCGGGATTTGCACTACGCAACTTCTGTCGATACTGCATTCGGGAGTAATCTGGCCGGCACACTCAATCGCCCGGAGCGCCCCGTCGGTATGGAACTGCATGTCGTGATCAATGGCCGCAAGGATCTGGCCGGTCAGTTGTACCAGCAACTGCGCGGCGCCATTGAATCCGGGCGTCTGGCCGCCGGCACCCAGTTACCGCCCAGCCGTTTGCTCGCCGAGCAATTGGGGATCTCGCGCAAGACCATTTCCGACACCTACGCGCAGCTCACTTACGAGAATTTCCTCACCGGCGTGATCGGCAAAGGCACTTACGTCAACGCGCGCCCGGCGACCATCGAGCGCAAGCAAAATCACAGTGACCTGGCGAGCGCCGAAGTGATCGAGAGCTGGCGCAATCTGCCGGTGTTCCTGCGCCACCCGACGCTCGAGGGCTCGCTGCGCTACGACTTCATCGGCGGCGCCACCAGCAAGGGCCAGTTTCCCCAGGATGACTGGCGCCGCTGCGTCTCTCACGCGCTGCGGCAGATGGCCAATTCCAAAGGTTTTTACAGCGTGCCGGAAGGCCTGCCGGCGCTGCGCAATGCGATTGCTCGGCACATCGCGTTTTCCCGTGGCGTGAACTGTCAGGACGAAGACATCGTGGTGTGCAACGGCGCGCAGCAGGCGCTGGATCTGATCACCCGCGTGTTGATTCGCCCCGGCAGTCTGGTGGCGATGGAAGATCCCGGCTACCCGCCGGCGCGGCTGCTGTTCGGCACTCACGGGGCGACGGTGGTCGGTGTGCCGGTGGATGCCGAGGGCATTCAGGTCGAGCGGATTCCCGAGGGCACGCGGCTGATTTACGTGACGCCGTCGCACCAATTCCCGTTGGGCATGCCGATGAGTCAGGCGCGGCGCGAAGCCCTGCTCGAACGGGCTTATGAACTCGGCGCGATCATCATCGAGGACGACTATGACAGCGAGTTCCGCTACGAGGGCCGCCCGACCGATTCGCTGCACAAGCTCGATCAGCGCGGCATCGTCGCCTACGTCGGCACCTTCTCGAAAACCCTGCTGCCAGAGCTGCGATTGGGCTACGCGATCCTGCCGCCGGCGATTCTCGAAGCGGTGATCCGCGCCAAGCAGCTCACCGACCTGCACGCCTCCACCCTGCCGCAATGGGCGCTGGCCAAGTTCATCGCCGAAGGCTGTCTGCTCAAGCACATCCGCCGCTGCCACACCATTTATGCCCAGCGCCGCGAGCGGATTCTGGCGCGCATGGCCACCGACCTGTCGCCATGGCTGGAAGCCGTACCGCCCAGCGCGGGGTTTCACATGGCAGTGTTCTGCAAGGTGCCGATCGACTTGCCGCTGGTGATCGAACTGGCGAAAAAGGTCGAAGTCGGGCTGTATGCCATTGATGGCTTCTATTACCAGCAGCCGGCCAGAAGCGGGATGTACTTCGGTTTCGGCGCCATCGAGACGCTGGACATCGACATCGCCCTCGACCGCCTGCGCGACATTCTGCAACAGGTCGTGGGTTAGATTGGCCTAAACGATTAACCGCCGATTGGTTATTGGTGATCCGGGGGTGCAGGCCTATCCTGCACAAGCGTTATCCCTCAATGAGCAGGATTCGTCCGGCCTGATTCAGGAGTGTGAGCAATGTCCAACGAAGTGATCAACACCGTACAGGTGCAGGCTGCCGCCGGCCGATCGGAGGAGCTGGGCAAGCAGTTGCAGAAGATCGTCGAAACCCTGCGCCAGACGCCGGGCTGCGATTCCTACATGGTCGACCGCTGCCCCGAGGACAGCCACCGCTGGACGGTCAGCGCCCGCTGGCAGTCGGAAGCGGCGATGCAGGCGCATTTCAATCGCCCGGAAGCCCAGGGCTTCATCGACCTGATCGACAGTCGTCTGGCCAATAGCGTGGATTTCAACTCTTTTCCAATCGTTTGACTTACTGACGCCATCGCTGGCAAGCCAGCTCCCACAAGGTTTGTATCGTTCACAAATCATATGAACGACACAAAAACCTGTGGGAGCTGGCTTGCCAGCGATGGCGTATTTGAATGCGCTGAAATTCCCCAGATTTGTCACCCGAACTTCCCGAATATTGGCCGTTTGAATACCCCGGCCCGCGGACTACTGTGATCACCGACTCCCCCACTTCATCAGGTGATCACCATGAAAATCCTGCGCTTGCTTGCCGCCCCGCTCGCCGCTCTGGCCCTCACCATCAGCGCTTCGGCACTGGCCCACGGCACCGATTCGCCGTCCGAGAAAATTTCGGTGCTGCAGGATCAGATGCTGAAAAACGTCCCCGGCAAAAAAGCCATGATGATCGAAGTCGATTACAAACCCGGCCAGTCCTCGATCGCCCACAAACACGACGGCACCGCCATGGCGTACGTGCTCGAAGGCGAGATCGTTTCCCAGGTCAAGGGTGAACAACCGATCACCTACAAGAAGGGCCAATACTGGTACGAGCCGGCCGGTTCCGAGCATTTGATCTCGAAAAATGCCAGCAAGAGCAAGCCGGCCAAGTTGCTGGTGTTCATGGTGCTCTCGCCTGATGACAAAGTTCTGATTCCGCTGAAAAACGACTGAGACAGCACGAAAATTCAGAAGGGCCAATTGAACAGGGCCCTTCTTGCTTTCCGCTGCTACTCATTGGAATAAGGTTGATGGCGAATTCGAAGATAGCCATTGCGCCACCTTTAAATTAACGACCTTGTCTACTGTCAAGTCTTACAGTAGACAGCAATAGTGAAAAGCTAAATGATCCTCAGGAAGTTCCAAATCAATGAGGATCTGAAAATGTCCGGCAACCGCTCTCCCGCACATCTGGATGAAACTTTCGGCGAGAGGGGGAAAGTGACCATTCACATACCCGGCCCCAATAGCGGGCTATCGAGAATTCAGGGATTGGTCACTGACTCAAAAGACCGAACACTGTTGGTCAGCAGCACTGCTGATAACTTTGTATTGGGTCGCATTGCAGCCGATGGCACCACCGATGAAAGCTACGCAAATCATGGATTTGTACTGGACAAATTTGCCAACGAAGGAAAATCATCAGGATTAAGTATCAGGCTGCTGGAAGATGAAAGCATATTGCTTCATGGCTCACATCAGAACGACGGCCAGGCGATGGCCGCCCTTGCCTGCTTCAACAACCACGGAAATTACAAAACTGAGTTTGGCAAGAGTGGGAAGATCGTTATCCCGCTCCCCGTCTCTCCTGCGACGTCATCCCTGCCCGCACCATCATCGGAAGGTGGACACTCTTCAAGTGCGCCTATCGTATTTCCTGACGGAAAAATACTGTTCATCCACAACAACTACCTCATTCAAATTTTAAGCTCTGGTCAACCCGACAATGATTTCAACAATGGCAAGCCCTACATTGATATCAGGCACCCGGATTACCCAGCAAACATTTACAAAATTATTAAAGTTTCCGACAACCTGATCGGCGTAGCAGGCAACGCAAACGTCGACAACAGATGGGTGGGGTTAGTGGCCATGTATACGGCAGCCGGAGAACAAGTACGTAACTTTGCAGACAATGGATATCTGCTGCTCAAGCACTTAAACTTCCCAAACAATATTGTTTCCATTGCAAAGTCAAACTCGGGAACACTGCTCATTGCCGGTCAAAAAATGGGTTTCCCCAATAAAGGTTACATTACGAGCGTCACTCACTCGGGAGACATTGCGCAAGACTTCAATGAAGGTAAACCTGTTCTCACTCCTAACGACGAAAGCAGAAGTCTCTCTTGGCACGATAGCTTGATCGACCAACAGGGCAGGATTATCGCTACCGGTAATTCGATGGAATCGGGGACAGCGCCATCCTACCTTCCACTTGCCCGAATCCTGCAGAATGGCAAACCTGATTTGAGCTTTAACAAGGAGGGGTTGTTTACGCTGGATGACGTCCAGCTTTCGGAGGCAATTGCAATCGACAGTCAGGAACGGCTTCTGGTAGGCGCCATCATCAAGGTAAACTCGGAACTGAAACCGGTATTGATGCGAATTCTGGCTTAAGTCATCAAACGATGAACGCCCCTATTACTGAGCATTAACAATTCAATAGAAAAACTCGTTCATTCATAAGTAAAAAGCTCAAATCAGGATTTGAGCTTTTTTTATTTCCCGTCGCAATTAGAAAACCAAGAACACGCCAAACAAGACTATTGCCCTGCCAAACTTCACCTGGATCCCCATTTAATATAATTTTTGTCGGGGTAACATGAATCAGTGGCCGACAGCACGGCTGCCCAGGATTTTCTACTCAAGTTGTCTCACGGGAGAAACACCATGAAACCTGTGTTCGCCAGCATCTTGACCATTTCACTGCTGACACTGACTGCCTGCTCGATCCCCACCGCGCCCAAAGCGGTATCGTCACTCGACACCCTGCTGCCTCACCCGGTTGGCCGCAGCAGCATGACCACTGTGAAGGCCGGCCCGGCCGTGTCACTTGGTGTGATTTACAGCCCAAGCACCCAGACCAACCGCGACTACCTGCGCAACTACCAGGCCAACGCCGGCACCGGTTTCGGCCAGAGCCTGCTGGTGCAGCCGATCCACGACGCCTACGTCGCCACCTCGCAACCGGACATGGCGGTGGATTGGGTGAAAGCCTCGCTGCAACGCCAGTTCGGTTCGGTCACGGTGTATCCGGACATGCAAAGCCTGCGCGCGGCCAACCCGGATGTGGTGGCGATCGTCGACACTCACAGCCAGTTGATTACTTCACGCAGTTCGGACGTCAAGGCGGATGTGAGTGCTGATTTTTATGACGGGAAGTTCAACTATATCGGCACGGCCAAAGGGACGGATGCCAGAGCGCTGAGTCCGTTATGGGCGGATTACAAGCGTTCGGAAGATATCGTGGCGGATATTAATGAACAGCAGAACGTGCAAGTTCGGGCGCTGCAGAAGTTTGACCAGTCGCTCGGTAATTTATTGACCAGATCGGCAGGTAATGTGTCGATGCTTGAGCGTAAACAAGTACTTAAATTGCAGTGACTCTAATACCGCTATCGCGAGCAGGCTCGCTCCCACAGGGAAATGCGTTCCAAGTGTGGGAGCGAGCTAGCTCCGGGCGGCGTTCCGACGAAAGGGCCGGAACAAACAACACGAATCCAACAGACATAAAAAAGCCCCGGCATCTCACAATGCAGGGGCTTTTTCATTCAACGGTTACTCAAGCAAGCTCAAGCTCCGCCGTCGCCGCAGCAGGCACGACCGCCTGACCGCTCAGCGCCACGTCGTTCAGCTCACGGTTGGCCACCGCGTACATGGCGTAGTCGGTGCCGCTGGCGGCACGGATTTCCACCAGCATGGCGCGCCAGCGCTGGATCATCGCGTCGTGTTGCGCCATCCACAGCGCCAGACGCTCTTCCACGTCCAGGTTACCGCCGCCCGCTTGCAGAACGGCGATGGTGATCGCGCGTTGCTGCCAGTCGACGTCGTCGCGGAACGCTTCACGGGCCAGGGCCTGCCAGTTGTTTTCAACCGGCAAGGCGCTGATCTGCGAAATGTACCAGGTGATGTCCAGCGCGCTGCCCACGGCGAAGTACGCCTTGGCCACTTCGGCTGGATCCTGACCGGTGACGTCGGCGGCTTCGATGATCGGCAGCAGCGTGTAGAGGTGGGTAGTACCCGCCACCATACGCGCCAGCAGTTCCGGTACACCGGCGGCGACGTACGCCTGATAGCGCGCCTGCCAGTTTTCGCGGATTTCGCCGCTCAACAGTTCGTCCAGCTTCAGGCCCAGCTCTTTGAGGTGCGGACCGAAATGCGCGACGTCACGGGCAGCGTTCTGCTCGTTGCGACGGGCACGCAGGAACCAGCGCGTAGCGCGACGGCCCAGACGCATCAGCTCGTCCATCAGCTCCAGTTGCACGTCAGCGGAGACCTGATAGTCCAGGGCTTCGATCTGACGGAACCAGTGCGGGAGGTGGAAGATGTCGCGCACGATCACGTAAGCGCCGGCCACGTTCGCCGGAGTCATGCCGGTGGACTCTTTGAGTCGCTGAACGAAGGTGATGCCCATGTGGTTGACCAGATCGTTGGCGATCTGGGTGCTGACGATCTCGCGCTTCAGGCGGTGACGACGCATGGCTTCGGAGAACTTGCTGACCAGGGTCGGCGGGAACGCCGTTTCCATGTCGCGGGTCAGGTAATCGTCGTCCGGCACCAGGGAGCCCAGCAGCTGCTCCTTGAGGTCGATCTTGCTGTACGAGATCAGCACCGACAGCTCAGGACGGGTCAGACCATGGCCTTCAGCAACGCGTTCGGCCAGTTGCTCTTCGGTCGGCAGGAACTCGATGGCGCGATCCAGCTTGCCACGGCCTTCCAGGTCGCTCATCAGACGCTTGTACTCAGCGATGCGCGCATACGCACGACGCGCCGCCAGGGACAGGGCCTGTGTCTGCTTGTAGTTGTTGCCCAGCACCAGACCACCGACTTCGTCGGTCATGCTCGCCAGCAACTGGTTGCGTTGCTTGTCGGTCATGTCGCCGGCCTGAACCACTTCGTTCAGCAGGATCTTGATGTTCACTTCGTGGTCGGAGCAGTCCACGCCACCGGCGTTGTCGATGAAGTCGGTGTTGGAACCGCCGCCATTGAGACCGAATTCCACACGACCCAGTTGGGTCATGCCGAGGTTACCGCCCTCGCCCACCACTTTGCAGCGCAGCTCGTTGCCGTTCACACGCAGCGCATCGTTGGCCTTGTCGCCCACATCGGCGTGGCTCTCGGTGCTGGCTTTCACGTAAGTACCGATACCGCCGTTCCACAGCAGATCCACCGGTGCCTTGAGCAAGGCATTCAGCAGTTCGGTCGGGGTCAGCTTGTCGGCCTGGATGTCGAAGCGCTCTTTCATCTGTGGCGAGATGGCGATGCTCTTCGCGCTGCGCGAGAAGATGCCGCCGCCTTCGGACATGATGCTGGTGTCGTAGTCGGACCAGGCCGAACGCGGCAGATCGAACATGCGCTGACGCTCGGCGAAGCTGGTGGCCGGATCCGGATTCGGATCGATAAAGATGTGCATGTGGTTGAACGCGGCAACCAGTTGCAGCTTGTCGGACATCAACAGGCCGTTACCGAACACGTCACCGGCCATGTCACCCACGCCGACCACCGTGATGCTGTCTTCCTGGACATTGATGCCGCGCTCGCGGAAGTGGCGCTGTACGCCAACCCACGCGCCCTTGGCGGTGATGCCCATTTTCTTGTGGTCGTAACCGGCCGAACCACCGGACGCGAACGCGTCACCCAGCCAGAAGCCGTAGTCGATGGCGATGCCGTTGGCGATGTCGGAGAAGGTTGCAGTGCCCTTGTCCGCCGCGACCACCAGGTACGGGTCATCGTCGTCATGACGCACGACGTTGGCCGGCGGTACCAGTTTGCCGTCCTTCAGGTTGTCGGTGATGTCCAACAGACCCGAGATGAAGATGCGGTAGCAGGCGATGCCCTCGGCCGCGATCTCGTCACGGCTGCCGCCCAGTGGCAGGCGACGCGGCAGGAAGCCGCCCTTCGCACCCACCGGCACGATGACCGAGTTCTTCACTTGCTGGGCTTTCACCAGGCCGAGGACTTCGGTACGGAAGTCTTCTTCACGGTCGGACCAGCGCAGACCACCGCGAGCAACGTTGCCGAAGCGCAGGTGCACGCCTTCGACGCGTGGCGAGTAAACGAAGATTTCGAACTTCGGCACCGGTTTCGGCAGCTCAGGGATCAAGTGCGGGTTGAACTTGAAGCTGAAGTACGACTTGTTCTGGCCGTTGGCGTCGGTCTGGTAGAAGTTGGTGCGCAGGGTCGCTTTGATCAGGTCCAGGTAACGACGCAGGATGCGGTCTTCGTTGAGGACCTGAACGTCGTCCAGCGCGGTCAGGATCGCCTGTTCCAGACGTTGTTGCTTGTCGTCCAGATCATCGCTGCCGAGCTTGCGGGCCAGGTAGAAACGGGTCTTGAACAACCGGGTCAGTTCGCGAGCGATGTCGGTGTGGTTGTTCAGGGTGCTGGCGATGTAACCGAGGTCGAAGCCCAGGCGGATCTGCTTCAGGTAACGAGCATAAGCACGCAGCAGGGCCACGTCGCGCCATGGCAGGCCGGCGGTCAGCACCAGACGGTTGAACGCATCGTTCTCGGCATCGCCACGGACGATGTGGACGAACGCGTCCTGCAGGGTGTCGTTGAGTTGCTGGATGTCCAGGTCCAGGCCTTCGGCGGCGGTGAACGCGAAGTCGTGAATCCAGAACTCGCGGCCGTTGGTGTGACGCAGACGGTACGGGAATTCACCGAGCACGCGCAGGCCGAGGTTTTCCAGGATCGGCAGTACGTCGGACAGGGCCAGCGGGGTATCGGCGTGATACAGCTTGCAGTGCAGCTCGCGCGGGCCGGAGGCCAGCGGCTGGTAGAAGCTCATGGCCAGCGGCTTCTTCTCGCTCAGATTGAGCAAGTGCTGCATGTCGACCACGGCCGAATGCGCAGCGAAACGCTCGCGGTAGCCGGCCGGGAAGCCTTTCGGGAAGTCGGCCAGCACGTTGGTGCCGTTGGCTTCGCCGAAGGTTTCGACGGTCAGGGCGGCGTAGTCGTCCTGCCAGCTGCGGCAGGCCTGGATCACTTCGTTTTCCAGTTGCAGCGGGTCGATGTCGATGCGGTTTTTCGGGTCGACGCGCAGGATCAGTTGCACGCGGGCCAGCACGGACTCGGAGAAGAACGTCCAGAACTCGCAGTCGGAAGCTTTCAGGCGCTCCATCAGCACTTGCTGGATCTTCTGGCGAACTTCGGTGGAGTAGATGTCACGCGGCACGTAGGCCAGGCAGTAGCAGAAACGACCGTACGGGTCTTTGCGCAGGAACACGCGGATCTTGTTGCGTTCCTGGATCTGCACGATCGACATCACGGTGCTGAACAGTTCGTCGACCGGAGTCTGGAACAGGTCGTCACGCGGCAGCACTTCCAGCACCTGTGCCAGTTCCTTGCCCAGGTGAGCCTTGGACTGGAAGCCGGAACGGCGCTCGATTTCCTCGACCTTGCGGCGGATGAAAGGAATCACACGTACGCTCTCGCCATACACCGACGAGGTGTACAGGCCCATGAAGCGGTGTTCCTTGATCACTTTGCCGTCGGCATCGATTTCGCGAATCGACACGTAGTCCGGGTAGGCCGGACGGTGCACGCGGCTCGGATGCGCGGCCTTGGCGAACGACAGCAGTGTCGCTTCGCGCAGGTAGTTCACGGCATAGTCTTCGATGTGGCGGTCTTCATTGGTCAGACCGGTACGCAGCATCTTGGTCAGGCCGAGGAAGGAGTTCTGGTCGTATTCGATATGGCCGCCATCGGCCTGATCGACAACGGTGAACTCTTCGTAGCCAAGGAAGGTGAAGTGGTTGCCCACCAGCCATTCCAGGAAGCTCTTGATTTCGGTCTTCTCGTCGGCATCGACGGGGAATGCGCTGTTATCGAGCTTGGTGAGGATTTCCTGCACCTTGGCCTTCATCGGCTCGAAATCGGCGACCGCGACGCGGACTTCACCCAGGACCTGTTCCAGTTCCTTGGACAGCACATTCAATTCGGCCGCGTTGGCGCAGCGGTCGATTTCCAGGTACATCAGCGACTCGTGCAGCACGCCTTCGCCGGTGGTGCCTTTTGGCAGGATTTCCAGCAATTCGCCCTTGCTGCCACGACGCACGCTCAGCACCGTGGTCTGCAGGGTGTGGATGCTGTAGCCGCGACGGTTCAGCTCGGTACGCACCGAGTCCACCAGGAACGGCAAGTCATGGTGCAGCACTTCGACCGCGGTGTGGGTCGACTGCCAGCCGTGACGTTCGTAATCGGGGTTGTAGACGCGCACTTGCGGTTGCGCGTGATCGAAGCGCTCAAGCAGGCGCCACGCAGAGAGAGTACAGCCAGCGAGGTCGGAGAGGCGACGTTGGGTCAGCTCGTCCAGGGAAATGATGCCGAAGAATTGTTCAGCGAACAGCGCCACTTGTGGCAGTGCCTGTTCACTGATGTGCTGCGCCAGTGCCGCTTGCAGTTGGTGCTGGAAGTCGGCTTTGCTGGCTGCGGTGAAGAACGCCATCTGTGGTACTCCGCTTGGGCTTGTTATTGATGGAAAGCGTCGCGTGCAAAACCCCTTTCGGGGCGTTCCGTCGCCCTGTTCCTGAATCTCGGGCAGAGGAAACAGGGTGACAGGTGGGTGAAGCTGGACGAGACACTCAGGTCACATTCACCTTCCATGAATGGGCATCTGCAAAAACGACTGACCGGCGCCGCTCGCGGGGCCCTGGCAATGCCTTTACGGGTGCTCATCCGTTGCGCAGCTTAATGGGTGCGACAATGTGTCTGCTTGCGGTGCTGCGACATATTCGGTCATTGGCACGTAAACCAAGGCCTGCGCATCGGTAAACACTAGCATTCATGGGGCGGAACGCCGGTCTGAATCCCCGTTTTTACGGTACAGGCGTGCCAGGAATGACCATTGATCTGTGTCGCGTTCACGACACATCCTCTGACACTCTCACATGCAGAAATTCCCGGGGGCTGGCAGAATCGCGCCCAATTGCGACCAACACGCCCGCCGAGGCAGGAATTTCCCATGCAAATGACCACCGCCCTTTTGATCGTCAACCCGTGCGACGACGAAGAAGACAACATGGCCATGCTCTGCTGCCACAGCGACAAGGGCGAAATGTTTCTGATGAGCCGCTATCCGGACGAGGATGAGCTGGAGATCACCCTGGATGGCGAGCCGTCGACCCTTGATGGCGTGAAAGTCACCCTGGCCAAAACCCTGCTGAAGATCGAAATCGCGGCCGCCGATGCCGATGCGTTGAATGGGGATGATGTGCTGGAAATCACCTACAACCCGGACATGGTCGATCTGGCCGAGGTTGAGGAAACCCTGAAAAACATTCTTGATGGTACTGGCACCTATATCAGCCAGATTTGATGGCGTCTGCACTGCCCTCATCGCTGGCAAGCCAGCGATAGGGCCAGAACTGACTCCCCACCTTTCCCTGTCTACAAAATTCCAACATTTACCCCGGTCATTTTCCGCACTTTGCGCAAAATGCCGTTAGTCGCCACCCCCTGCGATGGATTAAAGTAACGCCCCCAGCCCCGGCGTTATCCGAACGCCTGTGGCCACCCTTTCCAGGAACAGTCATCGATGGAACATCGTGAAGCGCTGCTGGCGCTGCGAACCTTTCTTTCAACGCAGATTCTCGGCCAGGAAAAACTCATCGAGCGCTTGCTCATCGCCCTGCTCGCCGACGGCCACATGCTGGTCGAGGGTGCTCCGGGTCTGGCCAAGACCAAAGCGATCAAAGAGCTCGCCGAGGGCATCGAAGCCCAGTTCCATCGCATCCAGTTCACCCCGGACCTGCTGCCGGCCGACATCACCGGCACCGAGATCTATCGCCCGGAAACCGGCAGTTTCGTGTTTCAGCAAGGCCCGATCTTCCACAATCTGGTGCTGGCGGACGAAATCAACCGTGCCCCGGCCAAGGTGCAATCAGCTTTGCTCGAAGCCATGGCCGAACGTCAGGTCAGTGTCGGGCGCAGCACTTACGAGTTGTCGCCGCTGTTTCTGGTGATGGCCACGCAGAACCCGATCGAGCAGGAAGGCACCTACCCGCTGCCCGAAGCGCAGCTCGACCGCTTCCTGATGCACGTGAAAATGGGTTTCCCGGACGCGGCCGTCGAACGCCGGATCCTGCAACAGGCCCGGGGCGAAGCCCTCAACGGCGAAACCAAGCCCGAACGCCGGGTCAGCCAGCAGGCGATCTTCGCCGCGCGCAAGGAAATCCTCGGGCTGTACATGGCGGACGCCGTGGAGGAATACCTGGTGCAACTGGTCATGGCCACGCGCAACCCGGCCAAGTTCGACCCGGAAATGGCCGAGTGGATCGCCTACGGCGCCAGCCCGCGCGGCTCGATCGCCCTCGACCGCTGCGCCCGCGCCCACGCCTGGCTGGCCGGTCGCGACTTCGTCAGCCCGGAAGACATCCAAGCGGTGCTGTTCGACGTGTTGCGTCACCGCATCATTCTGTCGTTCGAGGCCGAAGCCGCCGGCATCGACCAGGATCGGGTGGTGCAACGGATTCTCGACGTCGTAGCCGTCGCTTGACCCCGATGAACGCCTCCCTGCCGTCCGAACCGGGCATCCGCATCAGCCTCGCCGAGCTGATCGAGATGCGTCACCGCGTGCGCGAAGTGCAGCTGTTTTCCACGCCGAGCCAGCGCAGCCCGCTGATCGGCCTGCACCACTCGAAATTTCGTGGTCGTGGTGTGGACTTCGATCAGGTGCGGGTCTATCAGGCCGGCGACGACGTGCGCACCATCGACTGGCGCGTGACGGCACGGACGCAGGAACCGCACACCAAACTGTTCCATGAAGAACGCGAACGGCCGATTTTCATCATGGTCGAGCAAAGCACGCGGCTGTTTTTCGGCTCCGGGCTGATGTTCAAATCGGTGCTCGCGGCGCAGGCTGCGGCGCTGATCGGCTGGGCTGCATTGGGTCATAACGATCGGGTTGGCGGGCTGGTGTTCGGCGACAACGAGCATTACGAAATCAAGCCGCGCCGCAGCAAGCAGAGCCTGTTGCAACTGTTCAACCGCTTGGTGAAGGTCAATCAGTCACTGCACAGCGAGCGGGAGCCGGACCGCGATGCGTTTGGCGTGGCGTTGCGCCGGGCCCGTGAAGTGCTGCGACCGGGCAGCCTGGTGATCGTGATCTGCGACGAGCGCGCACTGTCCGACAGCGCCGAGCAACAGTTGAGCCTGCTGTCGCGCCATTGCGACCTTTTGATGCTGCCGCTTTCCGATCCGCTGGACCACGCCCTGCCCGCCGCCGGGCTGCTGAGATTCGCCGAACGCGGTGCGCAACTGGAACTCGACACGCTGAATTTCGACCTGCGCCAGACCTACCGCGCCCAGGCCGAAGCGCGGATCGCTCGCTGGGAACTGCTCGCGCAGAAGCTGCGCGTGCTGCTGATGCCGCTGAGCACCCAGAGCGAAATGGTCGAGCAAATGCGCGAATTTCTTAACCCGCAACGCCCGGGGAAAGGTCGATGAACGGCCTCGAACAACTGCAACCGCTGATCTCCCCGCCACCGATCGCCTTCTGGCCACCGGCGCCGGGCTGGTGGCTGCTGCTTTTGCTGCTGCCGGTGATCGGCTTTGCGGTCTGGCGTCTGCGGCGTTTCATTCCGATCAAGAAGAAACCGGTCGTGCGCGCCGAACTGCCGCTCGATCCGGTGCGCATCGCTGCACTCGCCGAACTGGCGCAGATGCCCAAACCCTACGACGGCGCCCCGGCCGGAGCCTGGCTGCAGCAGCTCAACGGCCTGCTCAAGCGCCTGTGCCGCAACCATTACCCCTACAGCCAGAGCCATACCCTCAACGGCCGCAAATGGCTGGCGTTTCTCGACAACCGTTGCCCCGCCGCCGGCCTGACCCGCTGGATGGTGCTCGTCGAAGGCGCCTACAAACCCGAGTGCAAACTCGACGACAAAGCCATCGCCGGCCTGACCCAGGCAGTCGACACCTGGATCCGCAAACATGTTTGAGTTCGCCTGGCCGTGGATCTTTCTGCTGTTGCCGCTGCCGTGGCTGATGCGCCTCGTGCTGCCGGTGGCCGACAGCGGCGAGCCGGCGCTGAAAGTGAGTTTCCTGGGCGACCTCGAAGGTCTCGCCCGCCGTCGCGCCCGGGCCAATCTGCCGGCCTGGCGCCAACAGGCGCCGTTTCTGTTGTTGTGGCTGATGTTGCTGACCGCCGCCGCACGCCCGCAATGGCTCGGCGAACCGCTGCCGATTGCCGCCAGCGGCCGTGATCTGCTGGTGGCCGTGGACGTGTCCGGCTCGATGGATTTCCCGGACATGCAATGGAACGACGAAGACGTCAGTCGCCTGTCGCTGGTTCAGCATTTGCTCGGTGATTTTCTGGAAAGCCGCGACGGCGACCGGGTCGGCCTGATCCTGTTTGGCAGCCAGGCCTACCTGCAAGCACCCCTGACGTTTGACCGGCGCACCGTTCGAGTCTGGCTCGATGAAGCGCGGATCGGCATTGCCGGCAAGAACACCGCGATTGGTGACGCCATCGGCCTGGCCCTAAAGCGCCTGCGCATGCGTCCGGCCCAGAGCCGGGTGCTGATTCTGGTCACCGACGGCGCCAACAATGGGGGCGAAATCGATCCGCTGACCGCCGCAAAACTGGCCGCCAGCGAAGGCGTGAAAATCTACCCGATCGGCATCGGCGCCGATCCTGAAGAAAGCGGCGCCACGGCGTTGCTCGGCGGCAACCCGACCCTCGATCTCGACGAACCGGCGCTCAAGGCCATCGCCGAGGTCACCGGCGGGCGCTATTTCCGTGCCCGCGATGGCAGGGAGCTGCAAGCGATCAAGGACACCCTCGACCAGCTCGAACCGGTGACTCAGCAACCGACCCAGGCCCGCCCGGCACAGGCGTTGTATCAGTGGCCGCTGGCATTCGCGCTGCTGCTGAGCATTCTGCTGGTGGCCCGCGTGTTGTGGCCGGACAACCCGCTGCAACGGCTGTTCACCAAAGAGCTGTATCTGCAAAGCCCTCTGCCTGACTGGCGCGAGCGCCTCAAGCGCCTGCGTTTGCGGAGGCGTCGATGATCGCCCTCTGGCCGCACTGGTTCCGCCCCTGGTGGCTGTTGCTGCTGCCGGTGCTCGGCTGGCTGATCTGGCAGCTCTGGCACCGGCAGAAACGCGCCGGTCGCTGGCAGATGATTCTGCCGCCGGCCTTCCACGCCACGTTGCTCAGTGGCGGCAGCGGTCGCGACAGCAAGTTGCCTTGGGTCGCCCTGAGCGTGGCCTGGCTGCTGACGATTCTGGCGTTGCTCGGGCCGAGCTGGGAACGGGTCGAACAGACCAGCCAGAAACCCGCCGACCCGTTGGTGGTGGTGCTGGAGCTGACCCCGGAAATGCTCGCCACCGATTCGCCGCCGACGCGACTGGAACAGGCCCGGCGCAAGCTGTTCGACCTGTTGCAGGTGCGCAGCGATGCCCAGACCGCTATCGTCGTTTACGCCGGCAGCGCCCATACGCTGGTGCCGCTGTCGGATGACCTGGCGACCAGCCGCAACCTGCTCGACGCGCTCAAGCCTTCCCTGATGCCGGAAAGCGGTCATCGCGCCGATCTGGCGGTGAGCAAAGCGCTGGCGCTGCTCAAGCAGGGTGCGCTGGGTCAGGGGCGGATTCTGCTGATTGGCTCTTCGCTGTCGGAAGAAGAACGCCAAGGCATTCGCAATGCGCTGAGCGGCCAATCGGCGCAGTTGTTGATGCTCGGTGTCGGCACCGCCGAGGGCGCGCCGATTGCTCAGGAAGACGGCAGTTTCCTCAAGGATGCCCAGGGCGCAATCCGCGTGCCGCAACTCGACAGCCCGGGCCTCGGCGCATTTCTCAACGCGGTCGGCGGCGAGTACCGCAGCGCACGGCTGGATGAATCCGATCTGGGCGACCTCGGCCTGCTCGATGGCCCGCGCAGCCTGCGCAGCGATGGCCAGACCGTTCGACTCGACACCTGGGCCGATCAGGGTTACTGGCTGCTGTTGCCGCTGTTGTTGCTCGCCGCGTGCGCCGGGCGGCGTGGCTGGTTGTTCTGCCTGCCATTGTTGCTGGCATTGCCGCAACCGAGCTATGCCTTCGACTTCGAAGACCTGTGGCTGCGTCCCGATCAGCAAGGCCTGCACCTGCTCAAACAGAAGCGCCCGGCCGAGGCGGCGAAGCATTTCGAAGATCCGCAATGGCAAGGGGTGGCGTTGTACGAGGCCGGCGACTACAGTGGCGCCGCTCAGCGTTTCGCCGAGGGCAATGACGCCCACGCCCACTACAATCGTGGCAACGCCCTGGCCAGAAGCGGTGAGCTGGAAGCAGCGCTGGACGCCTACGAACAGGCCCTGGAACGCCAACCGGATCTGCGCCCGGCGCTGACCAACAAGGCGCTGGTGGAAAACCTGCTGAAACAGAAAAACGCCCCGCCGCCGGCCGAACCGCAAGACAAACCGGCGCAGCCAAACCTACCGGGCGATGAACCACCGCCAGCGACCGCTCCGCCGCCAGCGGTCAAAAGCGAAACCCAGAGCGAGCCGCAAACCGGTGAGTCCGTCAGCGAACCGCCGCCGACCACCCCGCCGCTGCCGGGTGCCAACGAGCTGCCGGACAGCGAACCGGACAAGGAACAGAACACCCCGCCGCTGCTGCGCCCCAATGAGGACACCCTCGAAGGCGAGCAACAGCAGGCGCTGGAACAATGGCTGGGCAAGATCCCGGATGATCCGGGCGAACTGCTGCGACGCAAATTCTGGTACGAACAGCAACAACATCAGGATCAGGAAAACATTCGATGACCCGTTTCACCGCTCTCTTGCTGCCCCTGCTGATCTGCACGGCCACCGCCCAGGCGGCCGAGCTGACGGCCAGTGTGGATCGCAGTCGCCTGAACTCCGGCGAGACGGTCGAACTCACCCTCGAATCCAACGATGTCACGCAGTTCGGCAAACCGGACCTGAGCCCGCTGGAGCCGCTGTTCGAAGTGCGCGGCACGCGTCAGGTCAACCAGTTGAACACCCTCAACGATGACAACCGCGCCACCACTCGCTGGATCATCACCCTGTTGCCCAAGCAGAACGGCAGCGTTGAAATCCCGCCGCTGAAACTGGGCGACGTCGAGAGCCAGCCGATCACCGTGCAGGTGATCGAGAGTGACACCCGCGAAGAGAGCAGCGCCCGCGAACCGGTGTTCATCGAAGCCAGCCTCGACCAGACCAGCGTCTACGTGCAGGCCCAGGCCATCCTGACGTTGCGCATCTACCATTCGGTGTCGCTGTACGACGACAGCAGCCTGACGCCGTTGCAGATCGCCGACGCGCGCATTGAGCAACTGGGCGACATGCGCACCTACGAAAAAGACATCAACGGTGTGCGCCATGGCGTGATCGAGATGCGCTACGCGATCTATCCGCAGCACAGCGGGTTGCTGAGCATCGCTCCGCAGACCTTCAGCGCCACTCTGGTCGATACCCAACCCTCACAGGACGCCACGGCGCAGGGGCCGAAGCCGGGCAAGCTGATGCACATCAGCTCCGCCGCGACTTCGCTGACGGTCAAACCGAAACCGATGACCTACCCCAGCGATGCGCCGTGGCTGCCGGCCCGCAGCCTGAGCCTGAGCGAAAGCTGGAACCCGGAGCCGGAACACACTCAGGTCGGCGACTCCCTGACCCGCAGCCTGACCCTCAAGGTCGAAGGCTTGGCCAGTTCACAACTGCCCGCCCTGCCCGCCACCGAAGCCAACGGCCTGCGCCGCTACCCGGATCAACCGGTGCTGAACAACCAGAGCAGCGACCGCGGCCTGATCGGCAGCCGCGAAGAACGTGAAGCGCTGGTGCCGAGCCGCAGTGGCTCGATCGAGTTGCCAACGGTGGACGTGGTCTGGTGGAACACCTTCGAAGATCACCTGGAACACACCAGCCTGCCGGCGCGCACCCTGCAAGTGGCGAACAACCCAAGCCTGCAAGTCGACACCCCGGCGGGCAACGCGCAACCACTCAGCGCGGCCGACAGCGAAGCCTTGTGGTGGTGGAAACTCAGCACCTTCGTTTTCGCCTGCACCACCCTGCTCGGCTTCGGCCTCTGGTGGCGTGCCCGCTGGCAACCGGCAATCCTGCGCGCCGCGCAAACCGGCCCGAGCCCGCGCACCCTGCTCGACGACATCAAACGCGCCAGCCAGGCCAACGACCCCCACGCCACCCGCCAGGCCCTCGACGCCTGGGCCCGTCAGCAGCCGGAGACACTGGCGGACATGGCGGCGCGGTTTGTGCCGTTGTCGGATGCGCTCGATGGTTTGAACGGCGCGCTGTACAGCGAGACGGGGCAGCATTGGCAGGGTGAGGATTTGTGGCGGGCGATCCGGACGATTCCGACGGCGGAGCGGGTGCAGGATCCGGTCGGTGATAGTGGGTTGCCGCCGCTTTATCCGAAGTAGTTCAGGTGATCCTCAGCGACTGATTTTCACGGCAACTGACGATCGCCTCTCATGGGTTGGCCATGACGAGTCCTGAAATAGGTTTGCACCTATTCACCCCTTTTGGTGTGTTGCTCTGCCTTTACTACTCCAGCACCTATATTTTCTCCGAAATAATTTCCAACTCATCCCACAGATGGGACCGACCAATACTGCTCATATAAGTCATGTAATCCACAAATCCGGGAAACTTTATTTCGTCAATCGAAAACCACGTCACTTCGCACTCAGTATAAAAAGGGGACAGATTTATTAGATCAAATAAATCCGCCCCCTTTTTAGCCTAAACAAAACACCTGCTTCTTATATCCCTGCATCATTCATAGTTAAACTTAGTCGTGACTTGCCAACCTTCACGATAGGACATGACAAAAGACAACCATGGCTCACCACGCCGAACCGCATTGGCTTTTAGTTCTTTCACCAAAAAATACAAATCTGAAATATCAAAATCAATTTCCGCATCTGTCACACTGACACCATCCTTTTCCACTGCCAGTTCGGCTTCCATATAGCTTTCACCCACTTCCACCTCGTAGCGAAATGCATCATAGCCATGAACTATTCCGCCTTCGATCATCTGAAAAATCTTTTTGACGATCTCTAAATCTTCCGTAATCACTCTATTACCTCTGGAATTCTTCGTGCTTCATTTTCTATACAAAGGGACTACAAAGGGGACAGATTTATTTAATCAAATAAATCTGTCCCTTTTTCTTAAATTCAAAAAGAGACAACCCGCAAGAGTTCTTCTATCTTCGCCTTATCTTCAGGATGACGCTGAAGGTACTTCTCACAAGCTAGCCGAAGATACTCAGTACAAACCGATTCGCTGACGACGATGGAGTCCTCATCACTCGGGGGATAGCCATAGGAAAATTCCACCCCCTCGAAGTGTTCTTCGTCGAACGGGCTGCTTTCATCAGGAAAGTTACAGTATGCCCCATCCACACTGAACCCCCATCTTTTCACAAGATAGCCAACCGCCTCGATAAAACGGCCGTCATTATACATCCTGTCAAAATACCCTTTAACAATCCAAATAGGGTCTGACTGGCTATATGGCTGACCGAACAACTCTCTCATATGCACCTCAAACTTCTAATTCGTAAAAAAGTAGGACAGATTTATTTAATTAAATAATTCCGCCCCCCTTTCTTACCTCTTCTCAATTAACGTCCATCCATAGCTCTTTTTATATAATCGAGATTTTTGCCCGCCCACCAAATAGACAAGAGCAACGTCAACGGCATACCAATCCACAGAAAGAGCACATTAAAATCAGGCTCGCAAAAAAAATATAGAAAAAACATCAGCAACGAAACCATCACTAAGGAAATTATAAAACATACTGACAACACCATCCCAAGCAGGCCGCAAAAAATCATCACACGAGAGACGATATTATTTCTCACTGTTTACTTCCTAATAAAACTCAAACGACTTATTAGCCACGCCACCCAAATAAAAAGCCAAATAGATTCTAAAAAGGACTAAAAAATGGGACAGATTTATCAATCAAATAAATCTGCCCCATTTTTTAGTCCCATTTTTTAAGCACCTATATTTTTTCCGAAATAATTTCCAACTCATCCCACAGATGGGACAGACCAATACTGCTCATATAAGTCATGTAATCCACAAACCCGGGAAACTTTATTTCGTCGATCGAAAACCACGTCGATTCGCACTCAGGGCAAATAAAAACAATCGACTTATTTGCTTTTATCATCGCTTTGATAACGTCGTCCTGCTGACATCTTGGGCAAATCATATACACCTCTCTCTAAATATACAAAGGGGACAGATTTATTTAATCAAATAAATCCGCCCCCTTTTTTGGAAACTTTTTATGCAAGTAAATCCTATAACTTGAAGGTGCTGCATCGATGAGAGCGGCAACATTGTCTCCTCGGGCTGAGAAACAGTCGACTATAGACTCTACAAAGTAATAACGCTGCTCCACCCCTTCACCCAGGCAACGTTGAAAATCCTTGAAGAAAATCAAAAGACTTTGGAATGAATTGGCGGACACCAACGCACTACCTAAAAGCTCATACGCTGAAATATAGTATGCGTTTTCCACAACGCCCTGCGCTCCGCCCAGATCAGACAATGCCATCTCCATACTACAAAGGGGACAGATTTATTTAATCAAATAAATCTGTCCCCCTTTTTTTCGTCCCCCTTTTTTTCTATACATCCAAGTACGGGGCGTTGATCAATATTAACTCCACCTCATCAGAAGCCCTTTTTTTCCACTCATCACTGATCCGCCCAAGAATTGATACATATTGTGAAAAAAGCAGCCTCCGCGAGTCGACACCAACAACTCTATTAGCCAATTCGTAGTCTGAAGCCAATTTAAAGGCCACACCACTAATTATCCAATACAGCAACTCATCCAAAGAGGTTGTGCGTCTTCTGTATATTTCAAAACCCCTCTCAGAGCATACATAATTAAACTCGTCCGACTTAACCTCCACATGGGGGCTTCCATCTTCTGGCGAACTGCTTTTAACAATCAAAAGAGAACCTGGAGCACCAATTCGCTCACCCAGCGAGCAAATGGCCTTTTGTATTTCTTCAATGACTGAGCTCATATTAATTAGTTCCCCTCAGGCAACCTTCTTTCATCAAAAGGGGGCAGATTTATTTAATCAAATAAATCTGCCCCCTTTTTTTTATTTGGCGGCGAAAACGTTGCTGTTGATGCTGGAGAATTTGGCGTCTACGACCCATGTGGGCTGTGTCCTTGGTTTTCTGGTGTGTTCGCAACTATCACCGTGGACCAAGGCCAGCCCCTCTTCATTTTTTGCTTTTCAGCTCGATCGGTTAGGTGTTAAGTAAGTGCCATTCAAATCTGTCGCCTTTTTGCCTTTTATACTTACTCAAAACAGTCAAACCTTAACCGCACCCAAGGCTCCTGGATCCAACCCTTCAGGCCATTGCGTTCCTTCATTGTACAGAGCTCCTTTAAAGACAGCCCCTTCCACCCTCCCAACGTCCAAGTTTACATCACACAAGTTGGCACCTTCAAAGTTTGCATAAAAAACATCAGCACCATCAAACCTAGACTTTGAAAGATCTGCCCGGGAAAAGTCAGCCCCACTCGCGATACTGTTCGAAAGGTTAGCTTCCCTCATCCTTGCTTCCACAAAACTTGCATTCATTATCGCAACACTGCAAAGGACTGCTTTTTCCATCACGGCTCGATTGAAAGACGCACCCCTCAAATTTGAACCTGTAAATTCAGCTCCAGAAACATCTATATTGTCAAAAATCGCACGGTGCAATTCCAACGAATTCAGCCTTGAGTTGACAAGACTAGACAACGGCAAAATCAACTCCCCACCTGTTTCATATTTAATAACTATCATCTATTCCCCCAATCTACCGGATCGACTATCACTTCGGAGATAGGCCTGGTTTGGCCAACCTTATTAGGGGGTAAAGTCCCTGGAGTCACCTCTGGAGTCCGCCCTAGTATTTTCGCAGCAATATAGCGATGATTTCCGTCAACGATTATGTTTCCATCCATCTTTATGGGTGGAGCAACGTCACCATTCAAGAGACGATCAACATACCTCTGAACCGCAGGTAGCGAAACAAGTTTTTGTCCGCTGATGGCAGGATCACCTTGCAGTGCCTTTTGAATGATTTCCGCCGTTACTTCTGACCCTTTTGAAACTAGAGGTGCCACTGTTTTTACAACGTCAGCAGCCTCATCAATAACCGTTCCGGCGCCAGAAACAAACTTCGAGCCACCTGATAATAGCACTGAAAAGGGGACAGATTTATTAATCGTTAATCGATTTATTAATCAAATAAATCTAATCAAATAAATCTGTCCCCTTTTTTCTTCCCCTTTTTTTCTTTAGCCAAATCAATTTACGAGATTAAATTTTTCGATTATTTTTTTAGACAAAGCACTTGCATTTTTCTCTATGGAAATGAAACACCCTTCAAAGGATCCACTAGTCAAAATCAAGTTATTGCCTTCATAACAAGCTGAAACCAATACTGAATACGGGCCAATTTTACGAACTTCTTCTTTGATACTCAGAGTTTTCAAGACGACACTCACAAATTCTTCAAACCTTTCCTCCTCATAATCATCGAAAAATATGAAATGATTAGTTTCGGAACTTGACTCGGAAAATCGAAACATAAGATTACATTCCCAACCCATCATTAACAGACGTACGAGAAGACTGGGATTTTTCTATGATCTTCGACCATAACGCATCTCCTGATAGACCTTGCCCCGAATATTTATTCACAATCTCACTCCAAGTTCTATTTGGGTCAGTCTTGCTCAAGGAGTCAGCCAATGTCCTATTAGACATTAACTCTCGTGCCGTTGATCTCAAATCATTTCTCATATCAAAAGCCTGCTTCGCCTGCTCTTCCAAGGAGGCGCTACTGTTAATACGAGCCGGAATTTCTGCTTCTTTAGATAAATACCAAGCTCTAGCCTCTCTATCAGTTAAGCTTTTTGGCTGTGCTAGATCATCCCACCATTTAGTATAGGACACAGAGTCGTCTTTCGCTTTTGCACCACCAGCCCCTTCCTTCGTACCTCCCTTCCCGCCTCCAGGCACCTTGATCGTCGGCGCGATGGCAGACACGCTCTGCGCTAGACCTTCAACAGCCGCCATCGCCAATTCATGACTGATACCGAGCGTCTGGACCAGCGTGTCGGCAATAGCTGCAACCGTATGCCCGGCGGTAATACCCGCCAGCATGTTCTGGAAGCCATAGTTTTCGGTGATCAGCAGATCAAAGAGGTGAGCGGCTTCAGGTGATGCAGAAGCGGCCAGGTCTTTGAGTTTCTGGGCTTTGCTCTCCGCGTCGGCAACCAGACTGGAGAAGGGACCGCATCGATCCGGATTGGATGCACACTGTGCGACCGCCTCAATATCCTGTTTCTGGCTCAGCTCATGGTATTCGCCATAAGCCTTGTTTGCGCAGGTCGAGTCGTTTCCGCAGTTGATCATCTCCTTCGCAGCGCGCTCAAGATCCGAGTGCGACAGGTAGTTGTACTGCGTAGCCGTGGCCGCAATGTTCGCAGCGATATTGGGGTCGGTCCCGGCAAGCACAGCAGAAAGCACGGCCATCAACTGCGACATCGCCAACAGGTTGGCTTTGGACTGACCGGCCCCCGGCATATTCGGATCGTAATCGGCAGGCAGTATCAAATCCGCAAGGTATTGAACCATGGCCTCGTTGGCGCCACCCGCCAGGGCTCCGGTCTTGAAATCTCCGCCCATGGCCATGGATTTCAGACCACCCACGAGCGCGTGCGCCGCAATCTTGGTCGGGCTTCCATCCACCAGATTCAGATTGCCGATTTTGTTGGCCGCCAGAGCACCGCCGATGTCGATAACAGCACCCAACATATTGTTGATGAAGTTATCGCCCAGGCTCCCGCCCTGCAGAGCTGTCTGGGCAAGCGTGTCGGCACTGGTCTTGAGAACCACCTGCCCTGCGCTGTTCCAGTCGAACCCGAGTTCGGTCGGGTTGTAACCAAGACCTGTACCGATCCCGCCCAGCATTCCGGAAAGCACATAGCTCTGGATGTTGTCGCTGCTGAAGACGTCTTTGAGCACCGAGCCCAAATCACCTTTGTTGCTGATCGCACTATTGGCGGCGGTGGTCTCGACAGCGATCAGAATCGCGTTAGCAAAACCTGCGGAGAACGTTCCTGCCGTGGCACCAATCAAGCCTGCGCCCGCCCCCCCGGTAACCGCAGCGAGCATAATGGCCAGAACCAGTTGCGCAGCCACACCCAGCCCGGAGTTCGAGTACTTGAAGCTCTTGTGAATTTCCTCGACACGGCGCCAGTCAACGTCGCCCCGCAGTTCCGCCTCTTTGAGCCAGGCCAGTTTTGGATCAGCCGCGACCATGGTGTCGATGGTCTGACTGACACTTTGCTGGTCGATCTTTTTGATATCGATCTTCAAACCGTCAACAGCTTTGATGACGAGTTTGCCGTTGGCTGTCAGCTCGCTTTGACGCAGGGTTTCATCCGTATTGCCCTTGCCTTTTGCCGAATTCCATCCCGCGTTGCTGTTGCTCTTGGTATGGCTCTCATCGTGTAGATCCTTGACCCCTTCAAATGTGATGGAGCCACCACTGTCGAGCGTGATGTCGTGACCACTATCCAGTTTCGCCACTTGATAGCGCTGATCACCGGTACTTTTCAGGGTCAGATCGCCACCCGAGGTGATCTCACTGCCCACGTGCGTGATGTTGGTGACTTCATCACGCTTGGTTTTGAGGCTGCCGAAACTGCCCTTTTTCTTCATGTCGTACAGCGAGTAATCCGAGTCCTGTTTGGCCAGGATCTCCAGATTGTTCCCCGCCACCAGATACGCCTCATCGCCCGCCGTCACACGGCTGGACACCACGCTGAGGTCTTTACCCGCATCCAGCCTGACGTCGCCGCCAGCCGAAATACCGGACATGACCTGGCTGACATGATCTTCCTGAACGGTCAGCTTCTTGCTCTTCGACAGCGAGTGGGTTTCATCCGCTGCCGATGTGATGACCAGATCGCCGGTTGCTTTGATCGAAACGTCACGCTTGGCATCGATCTGACTGGCGATGACGTTGATATCGCGCTTGGCGTCAGCCTTGAGGTCACGACCAGCGTCGATCTCGGCACCCAGTTGGGTGACGTCGCTGCTGTTGTGGCGGTCGTCGTGGAAGACGCTGTTGTTGACCTGGACGGATGAAACGTTGATGTCGCGCCCGGCATTCAGGACGGTGTCCTGGCCGCTTTTCATCACGCCACCGGCGATGTTGATGTCTTTGGCCGCTTTGACGGTCAGGTCATTGGCCGCTTCGATCCTTGCCGCGTTGTCGGCGTAGTCATGATGCTGGGTGCCAAACCGGGTGCTGTTGTCGGAGGACGTGATCGTGCGTTCATTGATCACGTCCCCGGTGCGAGTGGTCAGGTTCACATCGCGCCCGGTGATGATGCCGCCGGACTTGTTGACGATGTCGTTGGTCGCCAGCAGATCCAGACGGTTACCCGCCTCGATCAGGCCGCTGTTGACGATGTCCTTGCCCGCCGTCGCCGACAGATTATTCGTCGCCTTCAACGTCCCGACGTTATCCAGATTCCCGCCGGCAATCAGCGTCACATCCTTACCGGCAATCAGCGCGCCGGTCGGGCCGAGACGGCCGTTGGCCTGGGCCAGGTACAGCACCGGCACCAGCACTTTTTCGCCGTTCACTTCGTGCTCTTCGAGCCAGACGATATCGTGGGTCAGCGCCGCCACTTGTTCGGCCGTGAGGCCCACGCCCATCGACAGGTTGAGGGCGTCCTTGCTGGCGATGGCGTTATCCATCAGGTAGCGGAACATGTCCTCGTTGTTGCTGCGGCCATCGATGAAAGCCTGGCCGGTACGCGCGGTCACGGCTTGCTGTACCAGACGCTGTTCAAAGAGGCCGTCACCGAGGCGCTTGGCGCTCTGATCCGGGTCGTAACCGAGTTTGCCGAGCAGGTAGTCCGAACTCATGAAGGACTTGAGGTTGGTCAGTGCCGGGTTGGTTTCGATCA
Organism: Pseudomonas sp. IT-P2; assembly: GCF_949767575.1. Lineage (NCBI taxonomy): Bacteria > Pseudomonadati > Pseudomonadota > Gammaproteobacteria > Pseudomonadales > Pseudomonadaceae > Pseudomonas > Pseudomonas sp. IT-P2. The sequence continues at coordinate 1,051,862 of NZ_CATKQA010000011.1, forward strand.
GGTATTTGTGCGCGTTGGACGGCGCCTTCGTGTCCGGCAGACCGGCAACGCGAGTCACCGGACGGGTGTCGATCGACTCTCTGGCATCATTGCCGCGGTCTTTCATGCCGGGACCGGCTGACTTCACCGGCACGTTGACATCGACCGTACTGGCCACCGCCGTGACCACGCTCGGGGACCGATGGAATGTGTCAACCGCGCGCGTGCTATCGGAGACTGCGGGCGGTGCATCAATGAAAAGATTACGCGGGCCGCCACTGCTGCCAGCCACGACATGCTCCTCGGTAGAGACAACCTGCCCCCCCATCGTCCAGGTCGGTGCCGGGCCGGTTGTGCCAACGGGTGCGGTGTCAGCCGCGGCCTGACCGCTCAGACGGAACAGACCGTTTTCCCCGGTTGGCAGGGAGAAGCCTGGCAGCGACAGTGGATTGACTTGCTGTTGGGCGAGGTCTGGTGGCAGTTGGCTGTTAATTCGGATGACGGCGGTGCTGTTGCTGACTTTGGTATCGGCAACTTTATTGGTGCCACCAGTGGAACCGTAGTCCTGATGGATAACGCTATTTTCCAGGGTTTTGGTGGCCGTGATCGAAACGTTGCCTCCAGCCTGGATAACCGCGTTGCGCCCGGTAACGGTGCTTGCGGCACCCGTGCTGTCGACGGCGATCTCTGTTGTTCTGTCCGCTGTGCGCTGACTCAGCTGGCTCGGCAGTGCTACCAGGTTATTCGGATCGTATAGAGAGTGTGTTGTTTTTTCGAAGCCATACTTGAGCCCGGACAGGCCTGCCCCATATTTGCGCGCACTGACGTCTTCGCCCGTTACGGAGTCTAAAAGCGCGACCCATTCGAAGGATTGTCCGAGTTCTCCACCCTGGGAGAACTCCGTTGATTCGGGTTTCGCTTTGCGGATCTCGTCCTGTGGAGCAACGTAATAAACAGTTGGAAAATCTGGATTGTTCCGTTGGTTGTAAGGCATCACAACGTCGTTGAAAAATCGCTCGGTTCCACCATCGGTCAACCCGAAGGAGTAATAGCGGGTAACTTCAATGGTTCCGGTTTTTGCACCAATGTTCTTGAGACTGTCAGCGGTGATATTGATATTGCCACCCGCTGCCACCGTACTTTTGCTGTTGAGAAACGTACCGCCTTGGAACACGAAGTCCTTACCGGCGTTGATCACCGCAGATGGGGTGCTATCGCTGTCAGTGCTTTGATAGGTCTCGCGAGCAGCGATAAACAGGCTGTAGTTATCGCCGACGCAGTCGCCACAGCTACCCGCAATAAACCCCGAGATTAACTTCCGGTCACCCGACATCACCGGGCCTTCCGTACGGTTCTCGAAAACATCGGCGTTGATAGTGAACCCGCTCCCGCTCTCCATTGAGCCGGAGATGTTGTAGACACCCGCCGCCCGCGCGGCACCGCCGTAACCATTGATGGTCACGTTCCCCAATCCGTAGAAATCACCGTGCTGGTTGGTCAGGTTGCCTACATTCAGCGTCATGTCCTTGCCGCTGAAGATCAGCCCGCGGTCATTGAGCAATGAAGGGGTGTTGATGTTCAGGTTCTGCGCCGCACCCAACGTGCCGTAGTTGGCGACACTGCCGGCGTTCACGGTCAGATCTTCACTGGAGGTGATGCGGCCCGAGTTGACGAGCGATCCACCGGTACTGATCGTCGACGATCCGCCAGCGGCGATGCTGCCGGCACTACCGATGTTGACTTGCGCTGCACTCAGGTTCAGACCACGCTGACTCGACATCCGCCCATTGCCGCCATAGGCACCGGTCAGTTGCATGTCGATCAGGCCATCACTGGCGAGCAGGCCGTCGTTGGTCCAGTTGCCCCCACGTATCTGCAGAAGATCGGAGGCCAGCAGCTTGCCGCTGGCGCTCTGGCTGAACTGGCGGACATTCACGTTCAATCGCCCGGCCTGAATCACGCTGGAGTTGTTCCAGGTGTCGGCCGTCAGGTCCAGCAGGCCACCGGTGGTAATGCTGCCGCCGGCGCCGATCACGTTGGCCGTGGAGAGATCGAATCGGCCACGGCCGACGTGGTTGAGCTGCCCGCCACCGTTGAGGAAGCTGCCGACGGCCAGGGTCATGTCGGTGTTCGCGGTTTCCAGCACGCCATTGCGGTTGTCCAGCAAGCCGCCGATCTGGAACTCGGTCTTGCCAGAGGTGCCCAGCGAACGCAGTCGGCCATTCTGGTTATTGACACTGGCCGCTTTGACGGTCAGTCGGGTGTTGCTTTCAATGACACCCGCGCCGTTGTTCAGCGCACCACTCAAGCCAAAATCGATGCGCTCGGCGGCGATCTGCCCGGCACCGTTGTCCAGACTCGAACCGCTTACGCCAACCAGCCCTTTGGCGTAGATCACGCCATTGCGGTTATCGAATGCAGCGGTGGTGATATTCGCGTCGGTGGCTTGCGCCGAGATGCGCCCGCCATTGTTGTCCAGACCGGCCAGTGCCGACAGTTTCAGGCCCTGAGCCTGAATGACGCCGCCCTGGCGATTGTTGTTCAGGTCGAAGCCGTTGCGCAGGACACCGACGGTACGCGCCTCAAGCGCGCCCTTGATGCTGGACAGAATCCCGCCGCGGTTATCGATGCTGGCCGCACCGACCGTCACGTCGCCTTCCTGAGCGATGATTTTTCCGCTCTGGTTATCGAGATCGCCAGTAACGTCGAGCGTCAGGCCGGTCTGGCTCTGGATCGAACCTTTGCCGTTGGCCAGGCTTGCCGCCTTGAGTTGCAGGCTGCCGGTCTGGCTGTAGATCAAGCCGTCGGCATCGTTGCGCACGGCGCCGCTGGCGGTGATCTGCAAGTCATCCTTGGCCGCAATGGTGCCTTTGCTGCCGTTGTCGAGCGAGCCGGTCAGCAGTTGCAGTGAGCCTTGGCTGGCGAGTTGGCCGTTGCGGTTGCTCAGATCGCTGACGCCTTTGATCACGACCGGACCGGTGCCCGCCAGTTTGCCGGCGTTGTTGTTCAACTGCCCCGCCAGGTTCAGGGTGATCGCGCCGTTGGCCGCGAATTTGCCCCCGTTGTTATCCAGGCTCGAAGCGTTGGCAGTGAGCGCCTGGAGCGCGTTGATAGAACCGCCTGCGTTGGTCAGTGCAGTGCTGGTGATGTCGAGTGCGGCGCCACTGTCGATCAGACCGCCCTGATTGTTGTTGAGTGCGCCTTTGAGCGTGAGGGTCTGCCCTGCCGCACTGCTAAGGATGCCTTTGTCGCTGTTGTCGAGACTGGCGGCATTGACGGTCAGATTGCCTTGCGAAACCAGAGCGCCGTTACCGCTGTTGAGCAGAGCACCCTTGAGATCGACCGACACATCGCCGTTGCGGCTTGAGAGCGTGCCGTTGGCGCGGTTGTCCAGACTGTCGCCACTGACGCTCAACTGCTGCCAGCCCGAGAGCAAGCCGTTCTGGTTGGTCAGGGTCGTACCGCTGAGCTTCAGTTTCTCGCCGCTGATGATCTTGCCGGCATTGTTGTTCAACGCCCGGGCAACGACGTCGAAACCCAGGCTGCTGGAGATTTCACCGCTCTGGTTGTTCAGGTCGCGCAAGCGCTTGAGGGTCAGCGGTCCCTTGGCCGTCAACAAACCATTGGTGTTGTCGAGGTCACCATTGGCAAGGTCCACGGTGACGGATTTGTCGCCCAGCAGACGCCCGCCGTTCTGCGTCAGGGAGGTCAAGGTCAGGTCGATGTCACCGCCAGCAGAGACTTCACCGCCATTGCTGGAGTCCAGCGCTGTCGCCATCAGCGACAGACTGCCCTGGCTGTTGATCAAGCCTTTGTCGCGGTTGTTCAGGGCCATGGCATTGAGCGTGACGCTGCCGATGCCCTGCAAAACACCGCCCTGGTTGTTCAGGTCGGCGCTGCCAATGCGCAACGCTTGCGCTGCGCTGATCAGACCGTCGTTGTCATTGCGCAGCAAACCGTCTGCGGTCAGGTCAAGGTCGGCACGGCTGATCAGGCTGCCGCCGCTGTTGTTAAGACTGCCGGCCCGGGCATCGATCGATGCTGCACCGATCATGCCTTTGACGTTGTCCAGTGCCTGGGCGATTCGCAGCGTCAGGCTCTGGGTGCTCAGCAATTTGCCATTGCCGTTGTCCAGATTTTGCGCCGCCACGGTAAAGGCTTCACCGCTGGAAATTTCTCCGCCCTGGTTGTTCACGCCATTGAGCTGCTTGAGCAGCAACGTACCGGGTGCATTGATCAAGCCATTCTGGTTATTAAGCTGGCCATTGTTCATGTCCAGGCTCAGGCGAGTGTTGCTGAACAGCTTGCCGCCCTGTTGCTCTAGCCCGGTGAACGACGCCGTCAAAGCGCTCTGGCTGCCAATCTGCCCGCCATCGCGGTTGGTGACCTTCCCCGCGACGAGGTTCAGGGTATCGGCACTGCTGAGCTTGCCGGTGCTGTTGTCGAAGTCGCCTGTGGTGACGCTGGCCGCGCCCTTGGCGCTGAGTGTGCCTGCCTGACGGTTGTCGAGGCCGGTGCTGTCGAGCACCAGCGCCCCATCGGTGACCACCGCACCGCCCTGGTTATCAACGCTGCCGCGACTCTCGATTGTCAGGTCCGCAGCGCTGGAAAGGCTGCCCTTGATGTTGGTCAGTTGCGAGGTTTTGACCGTCAGCATGCTTTCGCTGCTGACCTTGCCCTGGCTGTTGTCGAACGCACCGCCCAGCGTCAGAGCCATGGTCTGCTGACTGAGCAGCTCGCCACCACTGTTGTCCAGTGAATCGCCGTGCAGGTCGAGCGAAGTGTTGGCACTGATCAGGCCCTTGTTGCGGTTGATCAATTGCTCGACAGTGAGCGTCAACGACTGGCCGGTGAAGATTTTGCCGGCGTCACTGTTGTCGAGTTTTTTGCCGGTCACCTGCAGATCGCTATTGGTGCTGATTTCACCGCCGCGGTTATCCACGTCGTCGACGTTCAAGGTCATCGCCTTGGTCGAGCCGAGCAGTCCGCCCTGACGGTTGTCGAGCAGGTCAGCATCGAGTTTGAGGACGCCGGTGGCGATCAACTGGCCGTCCTGGTTATCGAGCTTTTTCGCCTGCACGGTGGCATCCGACTTGCCGGCGATGCTGCCGCCACGGTTGTCCAGCGTCTGCGCCGTCAGTTCGAGTTTGCCGTCGGCAATCACCGTACCAAGCTGGTTATCCAGGGTGTTGTCGGTCGTCAGCGTCAGTGGGCCACGGCTGCTGATCAAGCCTTCATTGTTGGCGAGGCTGGCGCTGTGACTGTCCAGCGATGCCCCGGAAATAACGCCTTTGGCGTTGTTCAGCGCTTGCGCAATACGCACGGTCAGACCCTGCTGGCTCAGCAGTTTGCCGTTGCTGTTGTCCAGGTCATGGGCGGTCAGTGCGAAGGCTTGCTGGCTGGAGATCTCACCGCCCTGGTTGTTCACGCCACTGAGTTGCTTGAGCAGCAACTCGCCGGGCGCATTGATCAAACCGTTCTGGTTGTTCAACTGGCCGTTGTTCAAATCAAGACTCAGGCTGGTCTTGCTGAACAGTTCACCGCCCTGCTGATCGAGGCCGGTGACCGACATGGTCATGGCTTGCTGACTGGCGATGCGGCCTGCAGCGTTGTTGACCTGCCCCGCCGTGAAGTCCAGCGTTCCACCACTGATCAGGCGCCCGCCCTGACTGTTGTCGACATCGCCGCTGTCGATCCGGCTGTTGTCCTTGCCGGAGATCAGACCTTTCTGGCTATTGTCGAGACTGGCGCTCTTGAGTTTCAGAGTGCTGTCGGTGCTGATGGAACCACCCTGATTGAGCAGCGTGCCAAGACTGGTCAACGCCAGGGCACCGGCGCTGGTCAGGTTGCCGGCATTGTTATCGACACGGCCGGCATTGATGGTCAACGTGCCTTCGCTGCTGATGAGCCCCTGGCCGTTGAGCAGTGCATCGTCCAGTGTGATGACCAGACCTTTCAAGCTATCGAACGAGCCACCGGTGTTGTCCAGCGTGCTGCCGGTCAGTTTCGTCGCGCCACTGGCGACGATCATGCCTTTGTTCTGGTTGATCAATCGGGTAACCGCCAGTTCCAGATCGCTGGCGGCGAGAATTTTGCCGCCGTCGCTGTTGTCCAGACGCTGGCCCTTGATGTTGAGCAACAGGCTGCCAGATAGCTCGCCCGCTCGGTTATCGATGTCATCGACCGCGAGAGTCAGCGCTTTTTTGGTGCCGATCAGCCCGCCGTTTCGGTTGTCGAGTGTGGTGCCGGTCAGGCTCAGATTGCCCTGTGCGACCAGTGCGCCGCCCTGCTGTTGCAGCAGGCCGATGGTCGCGGTCAAGTCGCCCTGGCTGGAGATCCGCCCTTTGGCGTTCTGCACCTCGCCGGCCTTGAGACCGACAGGGCCGACAGCGCTGACCAGACCATTGCTGTTGTCCAGTCGCGTGCCCGCGTAGGTAACGCCGGCCTTGCCGATGATCAGACCGTTGTCGCGGTTATCCAGTCGATCGACGTTCAGCGTCAGTTGCCCGTCGCCTTGCAGCGCGCCGCCACGGTTGTCTGCCGAATCACTGCGCAAGGCCAGCGTGCCTTTGCCGATGACCTTGCCGTCACGGTTGTCGAGATGACCGGCCTGCGCGTCAATGGCGCCCCTGGCAGTGATTTCGCCTTTGTTGCGGTTGTCGAGCAGACCGCTGACCCGCACCACAAGACCGCCATCGCTGACCACGACCCCGGCGTCACGGTTATCGAGACTGCCGGCCTTGAGATCGAGAGCAACGCCGGAACCGAGCACGCCGTCGCGATTGTCCAGCGCCGCACTGAGATCAATGTTGAGCCCCAAATCACCCAGAATCTGGCCGCCGAAGTTGTTGACCGACGTCCCGTTGAGTCGAGTGATACCGGAACTCGAAACCTGGCCATTGCTGTTGTTCAACTGACCGATCGTGGCCGTCAGGCTACCCTTTGCGTCGATCAAACCCTGGCTGTTGAGCACTTGATTGGCGGTCACGTTGAGCGCGCCTTTACTCAGCACACGTCCGTCATTCTGGTTGTCCAGCGTGCCCGCAACGATGCTTGCGATCTGCGCAGCGCTCAGCGTGCCGCCCTGGTTGCTCAGCACCTGTGCGGCATTCACCGCCAGATTGCGGCTGGCCACCAGGCTCTTGCCACGGTTGTCGATGTTTTGCGCACTCAGGCTCAGATCACCACTGGCATTACGACCACCGTCAGCATTGACCCCGGCTTCGATCGCCCCGGCGTTGGTCAACTGACCGCCCGCACTGAGGCTGATGCTGTCCCGCGCCGCGAGGGTCTGTCGGTTGGTCAGGTCGCCCTGGGTCTGTACGTTCAGCGAGGTGCCGGCGTACACCGCAGACCGGGTCTCCAGGCCGGCGGCCTTGACGTTGACCGCGCCGGTAGCCGAGGTCTCGGCCAGGCTCAACTGGCCGTTGGCGTCGAGCTGGATGTCACCGCCGCTGGCGATCAGTTTGCCGTCCAGCTTCACCCCGACCCCGGCCTCGGTGCCGACCAGTTTGATCGCACCGGCGTACATGCCGCCCAGTGCCGAAGAGTCGATGGCCAGTTGAGGCTTGGCGCTGCCGTCGTCGGCGCGGGCCGTAGCGTTGAGGTTGTCGGCGTTGACGTCGTTGCGCCCGGCAACGATGGTCAGGTTTTTCGCCTGGATCTCGGCGTTGATCTTTGCGCTGCGGGTGATGATTTCGAAGCGGTCGACATTGGTTGCGTTAAGCCCGGCGCCTTCGATGGCGACGCTGCCCTGATCGACCTGGAAACGGTCCAGGCGACCGCTGCCATCCAGCACCGGTTTGCCGGTGGTGAGGGTGACGCGTGGTGTGTTGATGAAACCGCAACCGTTGCAACTGATGCCGTACGGGTTGGCGACGATCACCCGCGCCGACTGCCCCGCCACTTCGGTGTAGCCGCGCAACTGGCTCGGGCTGCCACCGATGACTTCGTTGAGAATCGCCTGCGCCGAACCGCTGTTCTTCAGGTGCGGGTTGTCAATGATGTAGCCGCCCAGTTGGGTGGACGAAGCCTGGTTGGAGCCGTTGTTGAGGATGACGCCCTGCGCGCCGACGTTGTAGTCATGGAACTGGTTGTGCGACAGACCTGCCCCGTTGGGTGTGGCGATGTTGATGATCTGCACGCCGTTGCCGGCGCGGTCGAGGGTAGTGCCTGGGTTGGCCACCACAATGCCGTCGGCCTGTGCCCACATCGGTTGCCAGAACATGACGTTGGCCAGCAAAAACGCCAGTCCGCGCTTGGGCATACCGCAGAACTGATCACGGCTTTTTACGGCGGCAGATGGCAGGCGAGCGAGAAAGGCGAACTGACGAACGTCCATGTAAAGGTCTCAATGCAACAGGCAGGATGGGCGATTTGAAGGCAGGCGCGACAACCCCGACGGGCGCACGGTCAGCGCCAGTCAGAGCGAAGTGGGTTAGGGAGAAAGTTGCGCAAGGCAATCCAGCGTCGCCCAGTCGATCACGGCAAATGCCATGAAAACCTGTTCGTTCCCTCGTAGCGGCACACTGATATCAAATTAATGGCGCGATATTAGATGGCCACTATTTTGACGTCAATTATTGAATGCAACAGCGGTGCGCTGCCGATGAACGGTCATGGCCAAGTTGAGCGTCAATAAGACCGTCCTCCCGGCCTCGGTCAGCCCTCCCGGCGCAATAATCTGTAAACTCTCCCCTCTTTCGCCGCCCTCTCATCCCGGCGGCCATCACCTCTTTATATTGCGGAGTCAGCCTTGCGTCTGTTTCACACCTCCGACTGGCACCTTGGGCAGAACCTGCACGGCCAGGAGCGCGATTTCGAGCACGCCTGTTTTCTCGAGTGGCTGCTGCGCCAATTGAAGTTGGCGCAGCCGGACGTGCTGCTGATCGCCGGCGACATCTTCGACACGGTCAATCCGCCGGTCAAAGCCCAGGAACGCCTCTACGATTTCATCGTCAGCGCCCACGAACAGCAACCGTTGCTGACCATCGTGATGATCGCCGGCAACCACGATTCCGGTTCGCGGATCGAGCTGCCCGCGCCGTTGATGCGGCGTTTGCGCACCCATGCGTTGGGTCGGGTACTGTGGCTGGATGACGGACAACTGGATGCAGAACGTCTGCTGTTGCCGTTGCCGAATGCGTCCGGCGAGATCGCCGCGTGGTGCCTGGCGCTGCCGTTCCTGCGGCCTGCCGAGGTCACCGGCGCGCATCTGGGTGACAACTACCTGCGCGGCATTGGCCAGGTGCATGAATGGCTGATCGAAGCGGCGAATACCAAGCGCCAGCCGGGCCAGGCGCTGGTCGCCATCAGCCACGCGCACATGGCCGGTGGTTCGGTATCGGAAGACTCCGAGCGCAGCCTGATCATCGGCAACGCCGAAGCCCTGCCCGCCAGCCTGTTCGGACCGAGCATCAGCTATGTCGCGCTCGGCCATTTGCACAAGCCGCAGAAGGTCAACGGCGAAGAGCGGATTCGCTACAGCGGCTCACCGATCCCGTTGTCGTTTTCGGAAATCAGTTATCAGCACCAGGTGCTCGACGTCGTTCTGGACGGCGAAACCCTGGTCAGCGTCGAGCCAATGCTGATCCCTCGCTCTGTCAATCTGCAGCGCCTCGGCCCTGCGCCGCTGGCGGAAATCCTGCTGCAACTGGCGGATCTGCCGAACATCGACCTGCTGGCCGAAACCCAGCGCCAACCGTGGCTGGAAGTGCGGGTGCGCCTCGACGAGCCACAGCCGGACCTGCGCCATCAGGTCGAAAGCGCCCTGCAAGGCAAGGCTGTGCGACTGGTGCGAATTGCCGCGGAGTACGCCGGCAATCGGGGCGCTGACGGCGCCGAGGACGGCAGCGCGCTGATCGAGCTGGACCAGCTTACGCCGCAGGAGTTGTTCAGTCGCGCCTGGCTCGACAACTACGGCAACGAGGTCGACGAGCAAACCCTTAAGGACTTCGCCGAACTGCTGCAAGACGTACAAATGGAGGGCGAGCAGCCATGAAGATTCTCGCCATTCGTTTGAAGAACCTCGCGTCGCTGGCCGGCCCGTTCGAGATCGACTTTACCGCCGAACCGCTGGCCAGCGCTGGCCTGTTCGCCATCACCGGCCCGACCGGCGCCGGTAAAAGTACTTTGCTCGATGCGCTGTGCCTGGCGTTGTTTGGCTCTGTGCCGCGCTTGAACAACACTAGCCGTGACGCCAAGGTGCCGGACGCCGACGGCGAAATCGCCACCGGCGACCCGCGCACCCTGCTGCGTCGCGGCACCGGTGAAGGCTTTGCCGAAGTGGATTTTGTCGGCGTCGATGGCCGCAGGTATCGCGCGCGCTGGGAAGCCAACCGCGCCCGGGAAAAGGCCGGCGGCAAGTTGCAGGCCAGCCGTCAGAGCCTGCGCGACATCGATCAGGATCAACTGCTCGCCAGCCAGAAAGGCGAGTACAAGACTCAGCTCGAGGCCGCGCTGGGCCTGAACTTCGAACAGTTCACCCGCGCCGTGCTGCTGGCCCAGAGCGAATTCAGTGCGTTTCTCAAGGCCGATGACAACGACCGCAGCGAACTGCTGGAAAAGCTCACCGACACCGCGCTCTACACCCGCCTCGGCCGCCGCGCATTCGACAAGACCAAAGAGGCCCGCGAAGCCCACAAGCAGTTGCAGGATCAGGCCACCGGCGTGACCCCGCTGGCCCCCGAAGCCCGCGCCGAACTCGATGAGCGCTTCAATGCCGCCCAGCAAAAACTGAAGTTGCAGCAGGCGCAGCTCAAGCAGATCGAGCAACAGCACGACTGGCTCAGGGAGCTGTTGCGGCTGCAAGACTCGCAACAAGCCGCCGCCGAGCAACTGCGCAGCGCCGAGCATGAACGCGAATCGCTGGCCGGAGAACGTCTGAAACTGACACGCCTGGAACAGCTCGCCCCGCAACGGCACCAGTTCGCCCGCAAGACCGAACTCGATGCACAGCTGACGCCGCTGGCCGCACAGATCCACGCGCACACCCGGCAACATGGCGAGCTGACCGAGCGCCAGACACGACTGGAACAGGATCTCGCCGCAGCGCAGATCGCCCTGACCCAGGCGCAAACGCAACTGAGCGAAAGCGCGCCGCTGTTGCGTCAGGCCTTCGAGGAGCAGAGCACCCTCGCCCGCCTCGCCAAGGACGTTGCGTCCGGCACCGAAGCGAAGCAAGCCGCTGAGCAAGCCTGTGCCCAGGGCCAGAGCGCGATCCAGTCCCTGCTCGATCAGCAAAAACAGGTCGCCGAACGCTTGCAGCGCATTGCCGCCGATCTTGAGCAAAGCGCTCACTTGGCACCGTTGAGCGAAGCGTGGAATGCCTACCGCGACCGCTTGCAGCAACTGATGCTGATCGGCAACCGGTTGAACAAGGGCCAAAGCGAACTCGCTTCCCTCGAAGAAAACGCCACTCGCGCCAGCGAAGCGCTCGCCACGCAGAAGCAACAGCTGGAAGTGCTGTTCAAGGAAGCCGGCGCCGAGCCGGACGCCGTCGCCGAGCAGATCGGCATCCTCGGCACTCTGTTGCAGGACAACCGCAAGCAATTGCGCGCCGTCGAGGACCTGACGCGCCTGTGGGCCAGTCAGCAGGAGCTGGACAAACGCAGTGCCGAGCTGCAACAGCGTCAGCTCGATGCGCAACAGGAACGCGAGCGCCTGACCCAGGACGGGGTGAAGACCAAGTCCGAGCTGACCGTCGCCGAACAGACCCTCAACGTCACCCGTGAACTGCTCGAGCGTCAGCGTCTGGCCCGCAGTGCCAGTGTCGAAGAGCTGCGCGCGCAGTTGCAGGACGACCAGCCGTGCCCGGTCTGCGGCAGCAACGAGCATCCGTACCACCAGCCGGAAGCCCTGCTGCAAAGCCTCGGCCGTCACGATGAAAGCGAGCAGGCCAGCGCGCAGCAAGCAGTCGATCAACTGAAGGAAAAACTCACCGAGCTGCGTGCCAGTGTCGGTGGCGTGATTGCCCAACAGAAAGAGTTGCTGCAACAGCAGGAGCAACTGGCGGCTCAGCAGCAGACGCTGACGCCAAGCATCGAGGCGCATCCGCTGGCGGCGTCCTTGCTGAATCAGGACAGTGACAAACGCGCTGCGTGGCTGACTCGCCAGAATGAACAGCTGAACCAGAGCATCACCCAGGACGAACAGCGCCAGACCGCCCTGCTCACGCTGCAACAGGAGGCGGCGCGCCTGACCCAGCAATTGCGTCAGGCCGAGACGGCGCACCAGCAAGCGGCCCAACACCTGAGCAATCAGCAACGCGAGCTGGGCGCTGACCGCCAGCGCCTGGACGAAGAACTGGCGGCCTTCGCCACACTGCTGCCGAGCGACACCCTCGAAGCCGTGCGCGCCGAACCGGCGGCGACCTTCATGCAGCTTGACCGGCAGATCGCCGAACGTCTGGCGCAAGTCGATCAGCAGAAGGAAGAACTGGCCGAACAGCAACAACGCCAGCAGACGCTCGAGAAAGAACAGGACCGCCAACAGGGCCGTGTGCAGCAGCTGCAAAACGCTGAACAGCAACTCAACACGCTGACCGGGCAACAACAGACCAGCCAAGAGAAGCTTGCGCAATTGCTGGGCGATCACACCTGCGCCGAGCATTGGCAGCAGCAACTGGAACAGGCCGTGGAACAGGCACGCAACGCCGAATCCACCACGACTCAGGCGCTGCAGGACGCGCGTACGCAGCTCGTGCAAATCGCCGCCGAACTCAAGGCGCAGCAAGAGCGTCTGCAAGCGCTGGAAACCGAAGATCGTGATCTGGCCGGCAAGATTGCCGACTGGCGCGCCCGTCATCCGGAGCTGGATGACGGTGGCCTCGAAGACCTGCTGCGGATTGATGACGCGCAAGTTGATGAGCTGCGCCAGCGCTTGCAGCGCAACGAAAAAGCCGTTGAACAGGCCACGGTGTTGGTGCAGGAACGCGACCAGCGTCTGCTCGAACATCAGGGCCAACACAACGGCAACCTGGACGCCGAACAACTCGCCAGCGCCCTCGCCGACCTGCAAAACCAGTGCACGGCCAGCGAACAGCAATGCGCCGAACTGCGCGCCGAGCAGGCCGAAGACCAGCGCCGCCAGAACGCCAATCAAGCGCTCGCGCAGCAGATCGCCGATGCCTATGCCGAATATCAGCGCTGGGCGCGGCTCAATGCGCTGATCGGCTCGGCCACTGGCGACACCTTCCGCAAGATCGCCCAGGCTTACAACCTCGACCTGCTGGTGCATCACGCCAACGTGCAGCTGCGGCAACTGGTCAAGCGCTACCGCCTCAAGCGCGGCGGCAGCATGCTCGGCCTGCTGGTGATGGACACGGAGATGGGCGACGAACTGCGCTCGGTGCATTCGCTGTCCGGCGGCGAAACGTTTCTGGTGTCGCTGGCCCTTGCCTTGGGTCTGGCCTCGATGGCGTCGAGTACGTTGAAGATCGAATCGCTGTTCATCGACGAAGGCTTCGGCAGTCTCGATCCGGAATCCCTGCAACTGGCCATGGACGCCCTCGACGGCTTGCAGGCTCAAGGGCGCAAGGTTGCGGTGATTTCCCACGTACAGGAAATGCACGAACGGATTCCGGTACAGATTCAGGTGCAGCGACAAGGCAACGGTTTGAGCACGCTGGAGGTGAAATGAACACGCTGTATTCCTTCCGCCGCTGCCCGTACGCGATGCGGGCACGGATGGCCCTGCGTTATTCGGGCGTGCCGGTGGAGATCGTCGAAGTCAGCCTCAAGGCCAAACCGGCCCAGATGCTGGCGATCTCGCCCAAGGGCACGGTGCCGGTGCTGGATGCGGACGGTCAGGTGATCGACGAGAGCCTGGAGATCATGCACTGGGCGCTGGCGCAGCATGATCCGGATGACTGGTTGCTGGGTGGCGATTCAAGGATCGCCGAGTTGATTGAAGCCAACGATCAAGTGTTCAAGATTCACTTGAATCGCTACAAGTACGCCGAGCGTTATCCGGAACAGCCGATGGAGGTTTATCGCGCCGAAGGTGCTCTGTTCTTGCAGAAACTGGATGAGTTGCTCGAGGGTCGCGATTACTTGTTGACCGCGCATCCGAGCCTGGCCGATATCGCGCTGTTGCCGTTCGTTCGCCAGTTTGCTCACGTTGATCGTGACTGGTTTGCACAGACGCCTTACGTGCGGTTGCAGGCCTGGTTGCAGCGGTTTCTGGAGTCGGAACTGTTCACCGGCATCATGAAAAAGTAGGCGCGTTACGCCAACACTTCACACATGCCGATGGCCGAGCAATCCACTTCGAACGGGCCGAGAAAACCGCTGGCGGTTTTCGCTGGCGGATTGCCGGCCAGCAGCCCCAGCGCATTGGCCCGTTCGATGTTGTGCGCGATGTTGTGGTTGGCCTCTATGGCCCGGGCCAGCCCGCCGACCGAGCCTTGGCCGAATCCCAACAGGGAAGCGCCGTTGGTCATGAACGCCAGTCCGGCAATGACCCAGAGTCTGTAGCCTTTCATGCTCCGCCGACTCCCGCGAGTTCAGCTGAACCGACCGCTGCGTTTTGTGAGCGAAGTTCGAACTGGATGCCGGGATGTGCAACGTCGATAGGTGCTTCGAAGCTGTGTTGCGACTGCGACGCCAGACTGACAAACAGCACCATGACCAGGTACAGACCGATGGCCACGTAGGCGCCGCGTTTGGCGGAAGTGATGATTGAAGTGGCCATGATGTGTGCTCCGTGGACAATGTTTCGAGGTCCACAGAATCGATCAAAAAAGCCGGGGTATCCACTCAGGGTTTTCCATAGTAACCATCAGCTTCGTTGATTATTTAGCCGATCTATCTCGTCGTTTAAAAATAGCTATCGTCGGTCGTTGCGCAGGCAAAAACTGCCCAAGGCTGCGATCTTTTGATTTTGCTTTTTCAGGAAACAAGATCAAAGGATCGCAGCCTTGGGCAGTTCCAGGGCGTAACGGAAATTTCAGTGTTGAGCTTTGTGATCCAGCGCGGCGTAGAAGTTGGCGCTTTGTTGCAGGTATTTCTGGGTGTAGCTCTGGGTGTGGGATTTTTTGTCGCTGATTTCAACGTTGGCACTGGCTGGCAGAGCCACGGTGGCGGAGATGGCGGAAGCGGCAATTACGGAGAAGAGATTGAAGTTCATGGCGGTAACCCTCGTGTTCAGTTGGCTTGCTTGCCCGGTTGGGCCGTGAAGCAAACTTAACGCTCGAGGGTCGATCGCTTGAAATGCTTTGCAACATTACCTGTTATCAGCAGGATTAATACAAAGCTTCAGGCCCCGTAGAACGGGGCCTGCGGCTTATTGACGCACCAGAAACTTGATATCGCTCGGGGCGTCCATCGGCAGTTTTTGCACGGTCTTGCCCAACAGACCGGTCTTGCCGTCGCGCTCGACCACGACAATCTGATTGCTCTTCTGGTTGGCGATCAGCAGGAATTTGCCGCTTGGGTCGAGGCTGAACTCACGGGGGTGATCGCCTTCCACCGAACGTCGCTGCAACTCTTTGAGCTGACCGGACGCCGGATCAATCGCGAACACCAGCAGCTGATTGGCCGAGCCACGGTTGCTGACGTAGAGGAATTTGCCATCGGCGGACGCGTGCAGCGCGGCGGCGGCCTTGTCGGAGGTCGGTTGACCGGCCGCCAGATCGACCAGTTGCGTCTGGGTCAGCACGCCGTCGTGGTAATCGAACACCGCAACCTGGGCGCTCATTTCCATGGTCAGCCAGGCATGTTTGCCGTCGGCGCTGAACAACAGATGACGCGGGCCGCTGCCGGCGGGCAAAGGCACAGAAGCGGTCATCGCCGGCGTCAATGGCAAGTCCGGATTGGCCTTGGGATCGAACAGGTAGACAAAGACCTTGTCCGCGCCCAGGTCATTGGAGAACACATAACGACCGTCCGGCGAGGAAACCGTCGAGTGCACGTGGTTCGAGGCCTGACGATCGAGATTGATCCGGCTCGCCGGGTGCGCGCTCATCTGCACCACCGGTTTGAGCTTGCCGTCGCTGCCCACCGGCAATACCGCAAGGGTGCCGCCCGGATCTTCCATCACCGAATAGTTGCTGACGAACAGATGGCTGGCGTCGCCGCTGAGGCTGGAATGGGTCGGCTCGTTGCCCAGGCTCTGGACCTGATTGATCAGGGTCAGGGCGTGGGTCTTCGGATCGATGGAATAACTGCTGACGCGACCGACCGGGTCTTTCTGCCCAGGGCCGTTTTCGTTGACCACAAACAGCCGACGCTGATCCTTCGACAGGGTCAGCCATGACGGGTTTTCACTCTTGATCACTTGCAGCGGCTTGGCGTCGATCTGGCCGGTGGCGCTGTTGAAGTTCATCCGGTAAATGCCTTCGCTGGTATCGGCGGTGTAGGAGCCCACCAAAAACTGGAAGCTCTCGGCCGAGGCGCTGGAAAGGCCCATCGCGCCGACGCTGCCGGCTATCAGCAATGGCCAGAATTTACGCATGTTCATTCAGTTTCGTCCTCGTCGTCGGCACTGCTCAGTACATCACCGAGGCACACCAGACGGTGCTCGCCGACGGTTTTGGTGTCGCTGGCAAAACCGACGATCAGCCAACTCTGCAAATCTTGATCAAACGTCGCCGCTGCCACCTGCGCCGGGGTGAACTCCCAATGCTTGGCTGCCCGGCCATCGATGCATTCGATGTGCAGGTTGTCGTCTTCGTCGAGGGCGAATTCGAAAGCGTGCAGGCCGTCGATTTCGACCATACCGCAGTGTTCGAGGGCGTTGAGAAGGGTGTCGGTTACGGCAGTCATGGCAATCATGTCTTTCAGGGGGAAAGGGGCAATGATAGCTCAAAGCCCCTGCTCTTGATCGTTCCCACGCTCTGCGTGGGAATGCCTCAAGGGACGCTCCGCGTTCCAGCTCTCGAATGGGACGCGGAGCGTCCCGGGCTGCATTCCCACGCGGACGGTTCGACGCCTCGACGTGGGAACGATCATGCGGTTAGAGGGCTTCGCGCGATGGTTTGCCATCGACCAGCCGCTGTATGCGCAACGGGTTGGCGTTTTTCAGCGGTTCCGGCAGCAGACTGTCGGGGTAGTTCTGGAAGCACACCGGACGCAGGAATCGATCGATCGCCAGCGTGCCCACCGAAGTGCCGCGGGCATCGGACGTCGCCGGATAAGGCCCGCCGTGCACCATCGAATCGCACACTTCGACACCGGTCGGATAACCATTGAGCAGGATCCGTCCGACCTTCTGCTCCAGCAACGGCGTCAGCTCCGGGAAGCGCTCGAAATCCGTCTGCTCGCCGATGATGGTCGCCGTCAGTTGCCCGTGCAGGCCCTGCAACGCCGCGCTCAACTGCGCCTTGTCGGCCACTTCGACAATCACCGTGGTCGGGCCGAACACTTCTTCCTGCAGCACTTCATCGCCATCGATCAGCAGGCTGACATCGGCCTTGAACAACTGCGGCTGCGCCTGATTGCCCTGCTGCGGATTGCCCGCCAGATGCTCGATGCCGGCGTGCGCCAGGAGTTTTTCCAGGCCTTTGCCGTAGCTGCCGAGGGTGCCGGCATTGAGCATGGTTTGCGCCGGTTGATCACCGATCAGCGCCGCGACTTGCTCAACGAATGCGGTGAACTGTGGCGAACGGATGCCGATCACCAGGCCCGGATTGGTACAGAACTGACCACAGCCCTGTACCACCGACGCGGTCAGATCGCGGGCGACGGTTTCCGAACGTACGGCCAGTGCCTGGGGCAACACGATCACCGGGTTGATGCTCGACATCTCGGCAAAAACCGGGATTGGCTGAGGCCGCGCGGCCGCCATATCACACAGCGCCCGTCCGCCCCGCAGCGAACCGGTGAAACCCACGGCCAGAATCGCAGGATGCTTGACCAGCCATTCGCCGACGCCACCGCCGTAGATCATGTTGAACACACCGGCCGGCATAGCGGTTTTTTCTGCTGCA
Source organism: Pseudomonas sp. IT-P2 (assembly GCF_949767575.1). Lineage (NCBI taxonomy): Bacteria > Pseudomonadati > Pseudomonadota > Gammaproteobacteria > Pseudomonadales > Pseudomonadaceae > Pseudomonas > Pseudomonas sp. IT-P2. The sequence continues at coordinate 1,069,767 of NZ_CATKQA010000011.1, forward strand.
CGAATCAGCGCATCGGCGACAAGCTCGGCCGTGGCCATATGACCGCTGTGGGCCTTGAACACCACCGGGCAACCGGCCGCCAGCGCCGACGCGGTATCGCCGCCGGCTGTGGAAAATGCCAGCGGAAAATTGCTGGCGCCGAACACCGCCACCGGCCCCAGGCCGATACGGTACTGACGCAGATCCGGACGCGGCAACGGCTGTCGATCCGGCAACGGCAGGTCGATGCGTGCACCGTAGAAATCCCCACGCCGCAAAACTTTGGCGAACAAGCGCATCTGGCCGCTGGTGCGCCCTCTTTCGCCCTGAATCCGCCCGGCCGGCAGCGCGGTTTCGCGGCAGACCACGGCGACGAAATCATCACCCAGCGCGTCCAGCTCATCGGCAATTGCATCGAGAAACTGCGCGCGGCGTTCGGCGCTGAGGCTGCGATACGCCGGATACGCCGCCGCAGCGGCCTTGGCGGCGGCGTCGACTTCCGCTTCCGTGGCCTGAATGAAGTCGTGAGGCAGTGCCTCGCCCGTGGTGGCGTCGACGCTTTGCAGCTTGACGCTGCCCGCCGCGCTACGACGACCGCCGATGTAGTTGTGACCGAGAATCTGAGTCATGGGATCTCCTTAAAGGGTGCCGATGCTGTCCGGTTCGAATGCCGCTGCGACCGGGGCGATGCCGTTGACCAGCGGTGCGCCGAATTCGGCCTGGCTGATCTCGAACACGTCGCCCGGCTGAGTGCGGATGCCATCGGCGAACGACAGGGTCGCGGTGCCGAAAAAGTGAATGTGCACGTCGCCAGGACGCAGGAATTGGCGGTACTTGAAGTGGTGGTATTCGAGGTTCGCCAGGCTGTGGCACATGTTGGCCTCGCCACTGAGGAATTCGTTCTGCCACAGCACTTCGCCATTGCGCAGGATCCGGCTGGTGCCCGCCAGGTGTTGAGGCAATTCACCCGTGCGAAGTTCCGGGCCGTAGCTGCAACTGCGCAGTTTCGAGTGGGCCAGATACAGGTAATTCTTGCGCTCCATGACGTGATCGGAGAATTCGTTGCCCACCGCAAAACCGAGGCGATACGGCTTGCCGTCGTGGCCGATGATGTAGAGGCCGGCCATCTCCGGCTCCTCGCCGGCGTCTTCGGCAAACGGCGGCAGCGGGAACGGCTGACCGGGACGCACGACAATGCTGCCGTCGCCCTTGTAGAACCATTCCGGCTGCACCCCGGCCTGCCCCGCCGCCGGTTTGCCGCCCTCCACGCCCCACTTGAAGATGCGCATGGTGTCGGTCATCGCCGCTTCGTCGCCGGCCTGCTGGTGCATCTTGTCCCGGGCCGACGCGCTGCCGAGGTGCGTGAGGCCCGTGCCGCTGACAAGCAAGTGCGCCGGGTCCGGGTGATCAAGTGGCGGCAGGATCCGCAGTTGGGCCAGCAACTCGGCGTAATCATGGCTGATGCCCAGGCCGAGGGTCTGCACTTGCTGCGCGAGCGTGTTGCCGGCCTCGATTGCGGCCAGGGCAAGATCACGAACCGTGCGCGCATCCTGCACTTCACGCACCAGACCGCCCTCGACCACCCCGACACGGCGCTCGCCGTTACTCAATTCGAATTGAACCAGATGCATGATGTTCTCCTGTTAAAACAAATCCCGGATCGAAATCAGGTGCGCGTCGCACCGCGTGCGCTCGCTGCAAATTGCTCGACTGGCAGCACATGTTTGCGCTCCAGCAAGCGATAAACGACGCCCGTCAGAATCAGCCCGAACACCATCACCCCGGACAGGAAGTACAGGCCCGAAGCGAGGTTGCCGGTGTATTCCTTCAGCGCGCCGATCACGAAAGGGCCGATGTAGCCGCCGAGGTTGCCCACCGAGTTGATCAAGGCGATCCCGGCCGCCGCGCTGGCACCGGCAAAGAATCGGCCCGGCAGCGTCCAGAACACCGCCGTGCAGGAAAACAACGCAAACGCCACCAGACACAACGCCGCCAGTTGCGCCACCGGCAAGGACAGCCAGGCGCTGAGGAACAGGCCGATGGCACCCAGCACATAGAGCACCGCCAGATGGCCGTAGCGGTCGTTCAAGCGGTCGGAACTGCGCGGAATGATCAGCAGGCCGATGATCCCGAAGATGTACGGCACCGAGGACACGAAACCGGTGACCAGATCACTGCCGCCAAACTGTTTGATCAGGGTCGGCAACCACAGACCCAGGCCATAGATGCTCAGGGTCACCGGCAGGTAGAACAGCGCCAGCAGCAACACGCGTTTGTCCTTGAGCGCATGCAACGGATTGCCGTGGCGGGTCTGGCCGTATTCCTGCAGGTCCTTTTTCAGCTCGCCGGTCAGCCAGTCCTTCTCGGCCTGGTCCATCCATTTCACTTGCTGCGGGCCGTCCGGCAGCCAGCGCAATACCGGCCAGGTCAGCAGGATCGCCGGGGTGCCGATAACGATGAACAACCACTGCCAGCCGTGCAGGCCGAGGATGCCGTCCATGCCCAGCAGGCCGCCGGACACGGGGCCGGTGATCATCATCGCGATGGGTTGGGAAAGGATGAACAGCCCGAGGATCTTACCGCGATGGCGCACCGGGAACCATTGGGTGATGTAGTACAGAACGCCGGGAAAGAACCCCGCCTCCGCCGCGCCGAGCAGAAAGCGCATCACGTAGAAACTGTGCGGGCCCTGGACGAAGGCCATGCCGATGGTGATCGCGCCCCAGGTGATCATGATCCGCGCAAACCAGCGCCGCGCGCCGAAGCGTTCGAGCATCAGGTTGCTGGGGATTTCAAACAGAAAGTAGCCGATGAAAAACAGCCCGGCGCCGAGGCCGTAGGCGGCATCGCCGATACCGATGTCGGCGCCCATGTGCAGCTTGGCGAAGCCGACGGCAGAGCGATCCACATAGGCGATCAGGTACAGCAGGATCAGGAAGGGAATCAGTTTCAGCGTGATGCGCCGGACAAGCCGCAGTTCCTGGCTCATGAGATCGGTCTCCGATTGTTGTTTTTATGGAACCTCGGGGGACGCCTCTCGCGGAAAACCGCCAGGGCCATCCCTCCGTCGAAAACGACTATATAGTAATACTAATTACGCAACAACACTTCCAAACCGGCGATTTTGCGCTTATGTTTAGCCAAAGCTCGCAAACAATAGTCTTACAATAAGAGAATCGATCATGTCTGATAAGAAACCCACCCTGCGCTCCGCCCAATGGTTTGGCACGGCCGACAAGAACGGCTTCATGTACCGCAGCTGGATGAAGAATCAGGGCATCGCCGACCATCAGTTCCACGGCAAGCCGATCATCGGCATCTGCAACACCTGGTCGGAACTGACCCCGTGCAACGCGCACTTCCGCCAGATCGCGGAACACGTCAAACGCGGGGTGATCGAGGCTGGCGGCTTCCCGGTGGAATTCCCGGTGTTCTCCAATGGCGAATCGAACCTGCGCCCGACCGCCATGCTCACCCGCAACCTGGCGAGCATGGACGTCGAGGAAGCGATTCGCGGCAACCCGATTGACGGCGTGGTGCTGCTGACCGGTTGCGACAAGACCACCCCGGCCCTGCTGATGGGCGCGGCCAGTTGCGACGTACCGGCGATCGTCGTTACCGGCGGGCCGATGCTCAACGGTAAGCACAAGGGCAAGGACATCGGCTCCGGCACCGTGGTCTGGCAGCTCAGCGAACAGGTCAAGGCCGGCACCATCACGATTGACGATTTCCTGGCGGCCGAGGGCGGCATGTCTCGCTCGGCCGGCACCTGCAACACCATGGGCACCGCGTCGACCATGGCTTGCATGGCCGAAGCACTGGGCACGTCCCTGCCGCACAACGCGGCGATTCCGGCAGTGGATGCGCGGCGTTATGTGTTGGCGCACATGTCCGGCATGCGCGCGGTAGAGATGGTTCGTGAGGATCTGAAACTGTCGAAGATCCTGACCAAGGAAGCCTTCGAAAACGCGATCCGGGTCAACGCGGCGATTGGCGGTTCGACCAACGCGGTAATCCACCTCAAAGCCATCGCCGGGCGCATCGGCGTCGAGCTGGATCTGGACGACTGGACCCGCATCGGTCGTGGCATGCCGACCATCGTCGACCTGCAACCGTCCGGGCGTTTCCTGATGGAAGAGTTCTACTACGCGGGCGGATTGCCGGCCGTGCTGCGGCGTCTTGGCGAGGCCAATCTGATTCCCAACCCGAACGCTTTGACCGTCAACGGCAAATCCATCGGCGAGAACACCAAGGACGCGCCGATTTACGGTGAAGACGAAGTGATCCGCACCCTCGACAACCCGATCCGCGCCGACGGCGGCATCTGCGTGTTGCGCGGTAACTTGGCACCGCTGGGTGCGGTGCTCAAGCCGTCAGCCGCCACGCCGGAACTGATGCAGCACCGTGGCCGCGCCGTCGTGTTCGAGAACTTCGACATGTACAAGGCGCGGATCAACGACCCGGAACTGGACGTCGATGCGAACTCGATTCTGGTGATGAAGAACTGCGGGCCGAAGGGTTATCCGGGCATGGCCGAAGTCGGCAACATGGGTTTGCCGGCCAAGCTGCTGGCGCAGGGCGTGACCGATATGGTGCGCATCTCCGATGCACGGATGAGCGGCACCGCTTACGGCACCGTTGTTTTGCACGTCGCCCCGGAAGCAGCGGCCGGCGGACCTTTGGCAGCGGTGAAGGAAGGCGACTGGATCGAGCTGGATTGTGCCAGCGGGCGCTTGCACCTGGACATTCCGGACGCCGAACTGGCAGCGCGCATGGCGGATCTGCAACCGCCGCAGCAACTGTTGGTGGGTGGGTATCGTCAGTTGTACATCGACCATGTGCTACAGGCGGATCAGGGTTGCGATTTCGACTTCCTCGTTGGTTGCCGAGGGGCTGAAGTCCCGCGCCATTCCCACTAAAACCGCCGACTGATCGTTCCCACGCTCCGCGTGGGAATGCAGCCCGGGACGCTCTGCGTCCCATTCGAGAGCTGGAACGCAGAGCGTCCCTTCAGGCATTCCCACGCGGAGCATGGGAACGATCATTGCGTAACTCCAGATTACGCCGTGCCTGCTATGATGCGCGGCATCTCCATCGCTCAGGATCGCGTCACTCCCCATGGATTACCGCAAACCTTCCGACCGTAAAAGCATGCACTCGCGCATCGTCCAGGAACTGGGCATGCAGATTGTTTCCGGACGTTTTCTGCCCTGCGACAAACTGCCCGCCGAAGCCCTGCTCTGCGAGGAGTACGCGGTCAGCCGGCCGGTGTTGCGCGAAGCCACCCGAGTGCTGGTCGCCAAGGGCCTGGTGTATTCGAAACCGCGCGTCGGCACCGTGGTCAAGCCGCGCCGCGAATGGCACATGCTCGACCCGGACGTATTGCACTGGTTGATGCAAAGCAGCCCGCAGAACGAGTTCTTCAATGTTCTGACCAGCGTGCGCAGCATCATCGAACCGGCCGCCGCCGCCCTCGCCGCCCAGCACGCCACCGATGCCGACATTGCGTCGATTGCCGAGGCTTACCAGCGCATGGAAGCAGCGCCAACGCCTGAGGCCTTGCTGCAACCGGATCTGGACTTTCACAGCCGGATTGCCGACGCGACCCACAACGATTTGCTGGCCAACCTGTGCAACATGCTTGCGGTGGCGATTGCCGAGGCGTTGAAGCATTCGAACCAGCGGCCGAATCTGCATGAACTGGCGTTGCCTCGGCACAAGGCGATTTTGACGGCTATCGAGAATCGGGATGCGTTGGGGGCACGGCATGCGACGTTGGTGCAGTTGGATGATGCGCGCAGTGCCTTGAGTGTTGTGCTGGGGGCGGATCTTTCGTAAGCCTTGAGACCGCCTGCCCTCACCCTAGCCTTCTCCCGGAGGGAGAGGGAACCGATCCGGGGATATTAGCGATCTACACCGACTTGAACGACCTGCTTTGAATCCATAATCGACTCGGTTTTCCAGGTCGATGTATCACGCGAGACATTGCGGTCGGTCCCCTCTCCCATGGGAGAGGGCAAGGGTGAGGGGGCTTTTGATCTCACACCATAAAAAAAGCCGCAACCCTTCAAGGTTGCGGCTTTTTCATTTCAGCCAACCGGATCAGTGAGCAAACAGAGAATTTCCCTTCTGCCCCGCCAGTTTCTCCGGCTTGATCAGGAACTTCGCCAGTGCCGGCAGCAGCCACAGCGCACCGAACATGTTCCACAGCAACATGAAGGTCAGCATCAGGCCCATGTCGGCCTGGAACTTGATCGCCGAGAAGATCCAGGTGCACACGCCGATGGCCAGGCACAGACCGGTGAACAGCACTGCCTTACCGGTGGATTTCAGGGTCTGGTAATAGGCTTCCTGCAACGGCAGGCCGGCACGCAGGAAACTTTCCAGACGGCTGTAGATGTAGATGCCGTAGTCCACGCCGATCCCCACGCCCAGCGCCACCACCGGCAACGTCGCCACCTTCACGCCGATACCCATGAACGCCATCAGCGCGTTGCCCAGCACCGAGGTCAGCACCAGCGGCAGCACGATGCACAGGGTCGCCGCCCACGAGCGGAAGGTGATCATGCACATGACCGCCACGCAGATGTACACCAGGATCAGGATGGTCAGCTCGGACTTCTTGATCACCTCGTTGGTGGCCGCCTCGATCCCGGCGTTACCGGCCGCGAGGATGAATTCCAGGCCTTCCTTGTTGTTTTCCTTGGCGAAGTCCTGCACCGCATGCACCGCGCGATCCAGGGTTTCAGCCTTGTGGTCGTTCAGAAACACCAGCACCGGCGCCAGCGAGCAGCTGTTGTTGTACAGGCCGTCAGCACGGGCGATGGAGTTGTTCAGCACGTCAGGGTTGCGTGACAGGGTTTCCCATTTCAGGTTGCCCTCGTTCATGCCCTTGATCATCTGCTTGGACACGGTCACCAGCGAGATCGCCGACTGCACGCCCTCGGTGTTCTGCATCTTCCACATCAGTTCGTCAATCGGCGCCATGGCTTCATAGCGCGAGCAGCCTTCGGACTTGGTCTTGACCATCACCACCAGCACGTCGGAGCTGGTCGAATAGTTGCTGATGATGAAGTTGTTGTCCTTGTTGTAGCGCGAGTCCGGACGCAGTTCCGGCGCGCCCTGGTCAAGGTCGCCGATCTTCAGGTTCTGGCTGTACCAGAGGCCGCCACCGAAAGCGACCAGCGCCAAAGCGATGGAAATCGGGGCGACTTTCGGGTTGGCGAAGTTCGACAGCAGGCGCCAGAACGGATGTTCGCGGTGCGCGTCCTTCTTGCTCTTGGCGATCGCACGCTTGCTGATGCCGACATAGGAAATCGCCACCGGCAGCAGGATCAGGTTGGTGAACACGATCACCGCCACGCCGATGGAAGCGCCGATGGCCAGCTCGCGAATCACGCCGATGTCGATGATCAGCAGCGTGATGAAGCCGACGGCGTCCGCCAGAATCGCGATCATGCCCGGCAGGAACAACTGACGGAAGGTCCGCCGTGCGGCCGTCAACGCGTTGTCCGCCTCACCGGATTGCAGGGCGATACCGTTGATTTTCTGCACGCCGTGGGAAATGCCGATGGCGAAAATCAGGAACGGCACCAGCATCGAATAAGGGTCGAGGCCGAAGCCGAAGAAGTGCATCAACCCGAGTTGCCAGACCACCGCCACCAGCGTGGTGCTCAACACCGCCACGGTGCTGCGCAGGCAGTTGGTGAACCACAACAGCAGGATCAGGGTGATGACGAAGGCGATGCCGAAGAACATCACCACCATCACCAGGCCGTCGATCAGGTCACCGACCTTCTTGGCGAAGCCGACGATGTGGATCTTGACGTTGGGGTTCTGCGCTTCGAACTTGTTGCGGATCTTGTCTTCGAGCTCATGGGAAAACTGGCGATAGTCCAGCGCCAGCAGCTTGCCCTGGTCCTGCGGGTCCGGGTAGGACTCCAGCAGCGGGATGTCGACAATGCTCGACTTGAAGTCGTTGGCCACCAGACGCCCGACCTGACCGGACTTGAGCACGTTGTTACGCAGCAGATCGAGGCTGTCCTGGGAGCCGTTGTAGCTCTGCGGGATCACTTCGCCGCCGGCAAAACCTTCCTCGGTCACTTCGGTCCAGCGCACGCTCGGGCTCCACAGCGACTTGAGGCCGGAACGGTCGACGCCGGAGATGTAGAACACCTCGTCGTTGATCTGACGCAGGGTCTCCATGTACTCCTTGGAGAAAATGTCGCCGTCCTTCGCTTCCACCGAAATGCGCACGGTGTTGCCCAGGTTCGCCAGATCGTTGCGGTGCTCCATCATTTTTTCAATGAACGGATGCTTGAGCGGGATCATCTTTTCGAAACTGGTGGACGGACGGATCAGCGTGGCCTGCCAGAACAGGAAAATGCTGACCAGCAGGCAGATCACGATCACTGCCGGGCGGTTGTTGAAGATCAGGCGCTCGAGAAACGTCGCCTTGTCCTGATGATGAGTGCTCAAGGAAGTCATAGCCCCGCCTTCTTATTATTGATTCGGCTCATTTGCCCAGCTCGGCGCCGTTCGCAGTCGTGACCCGAACGCCACCCTGCCCGCTCAGGATCAGATTGCCGTTGCCGGCGGCGGTGACCGACGACAGCGAGATGCGATCCGGACGGTTGAACACGCTGAAGGTTTCGCCGTTGTCACTGCTGCTGACCACCGAGCCGCCGTTGCCGACGATGACGATGGAGCCGTCCGCAAGCAGTGTGGCACCGGACAGGCCGAACTCCAGCGAACCGCGCGCGGCTTTCAGTTCGACCTGCTCCCAGGTGCTGCCGAAATCGGTGGAGCGGTAAAGGTTGCCGCGCAGACCGTAGGCCAGCAGGGTTTGCGGCTGCGCCGTGCCGATCACGCCGAACAGCGAGCCTTCGTACGGGCCTTCGAGTTTTTCCCAGGTCTGGCCCCAGTCGGCGGAGCGGAACATGCTGCCCGACTCGCCAACGATGAACAGACCGGCGTCTTTTACCGCGCCGATGGCGTTTAGGTGGAACTGGTCTTCGTTGTCGAGGCGATCACTGACGTCTTCCCAGTTTTTTCCGCCATCGGTGGTTTCCAGCAGCGCGCCGTAGGCACCCACGGCCAGGCCACTGTTGACGTCCTTGAACCAGACGTCGAGCAGCGGCGATTCACGCTTGAGGTCTTCGAACTGTTTGGTCCAGGTCAGGCCGCCGTCTTCGCTGGCGAGGATCTGTGCGTCGTGGCCGACGGCCCAGCCGTGCTTGTCATCGACGAAATACACGGCGGTCAGCAACTGGCGGCTCGGCACTTTGGCCTGGGTCCAGGTCTTGCCCTGGTCGTCGGAATAGAGAATGTGCCCGCGATCCCCGACCGCCACCAGCCGGGTTCCGGCGTGAACGACATCGAGCATCAGGCTTTTCGAGGCCTTGGCCGATTCGGTGGAATAGACCACGTCGGCGGGCGCTTCGGCGGCGAGAACCGGCGCCGACAAAGTGGCAAAGCCCAGCAGAGAGAGTGCTGTGGCCAGCAACGCGGTGTTGCGTAACGCCGGCGGGCGGCAACGACTCATAGACCTTCCCCTGTTTATTATTGTTGGTCATGGACCTTAAGGGCGCCGCAAGGGTGCTCACGGTGACTGCCTGGTCACAAGCATAGTCCTGAAACCCGCTGTCCAGAGCCCCTTCGGAAGCTGGCTCATCCTATCGGGCATTCGAAACGTCTGACAATCGGCGCAACGTTATCTTTTGTTAACCGAAAGGGACTACAGCGGCGGCTGAATGCGCGGGCATTCGTCCGACTGATGGCAGGGATTCTTGCGAGGGGGACTTGCACGATCGGTATTATGGTATACCATCAGACGCACAGACACTCTTTATCCCCTACGGAGCAGCTCATGAGTTTCGAAATTCGCAAGATCGTCAGCTATGTCGAAGAGACCTTCATTGAAGGCGGCAAGGCGTCCGACACCCCGGTGACCATGGTCGGCCTGGCTGTCGTGATGAAGAACCCGTGGGTCGGCAATGGCTTTGTCGAAGACCTCAAGCCGCAGATCCGCGCCAATTGCTCGGACCTCGGCGCGATGATGGTCGAGCGTCTGGTGGGGATCATCGGCGGCGCCGAGAAGATCGAGGCTTACGGCAAAGCCGCGGTGGTCGGTGCCGATGGCGAAATCGAACACGCGTCGGCGGTGATCCACACCCTGCGCTTCGGCAACCACTACCGCGAAGCGGTCAAGGCCAAGAGCTACCTGAGCTTCACCAACAAGCGCGGTGGTCCGGGCACTTCGATTCAGATCCCGATGATGCACAAGGACGACGAAGGCCTGCGCTCGCACTACATCACCCTGGAAATGCAGATCGAAGACGCCCCGCGCGCCGACGAAATCGTCGTGGTGCTCGGTTGCGCCGACGGTGGTCGCCTGCACCCGCGCATCGGCAACCGCTACATCGATCTGGAAGAACTGGCCGCCGAAAAAGCCCAGTAACCACAATAAAAAAGGCATTGCAGGAGCGCTCCATGATTCGGCTCACCGCTGAACTCACCCCGGCTGGCACCAGTTATCTGGCGACAGGCGTTGGCCAACCCGTGGTGTTGATCCACGGCGTAGGCCTGAACAAAGAAATGTGGGGCGGCCAGATCGTTGGCCTGGCCACGCAATACCGGGTGATCGCCTACGACATGCTCGGCCATGGCGCCAGCCCGCGACCGGCCAGCGGCACCGCCCTGCTCGGTTACGCCGATCAGTTGCTGGAGTTGCTCGACCACCTGCAATTGCCCGAGGCATCAGTGATCGGCTTTTCCATGGGCGGCCTGGTGGCGCGGGCGTTTGCTCTGCATTACCCGGAGCGCCTGAAAAGCCTGGTAGTGCTCAACAGCGTGTTCAACCGCAGCGAAGAGCAGCGCGCCGGGGTCATCGCCCGCACCGCGCAGGCTGCCGAACACGGACCTGACGCGAATGCCGAAGCGGCGCTGTCACGCTGGTTCAGCCGCGAATATCAGGCGGCCAACCCGGCGCAGATCGCTGCGATCCGCCAGACCCTGGCCGGCAATGATCCGCAAGGCTACCTGACCACCTACGAACTGTTCGCCACCCAGGACATGTACCGCGCCGACGACCTGGGCAGCATCCAGGCGCCGACGCTGATAGCCACCGGCGAGCTGGACCCCGGATCGACCCCGGAAATGGCCGAGCAACTGGCCGCGCGCATTCCCGGCGCGAAGGTTGCCGTGCTGCCCGAGCAACGGCATATGATGCCGGTAGAGTCGCCACGGCTGGTAAACCAGACGCTGCTGGAATTTCTCGACACCGCACACGCCCGACAAAACCATATAAAGGGGATCGTTGCATGACGCTCGCACGCTTCCAGATGTGCATCGGCGGAGAATGGGTCGACGCCCTCTCCGGCAAGACTTTCGAAAGCCTCAACCCGGCGCTGGCCGAGCCCTGGGCCGAGCTACCCGACGCTGACGAAGCCGACGTCGAACGCGCGGTGCAGGCCGCACAAACTGCTTTCGACAGCCCGGCATGGCGTGGATTGACCGCCACCGCGCGCGGCAAATTGCTGCGTCGTCTCGGTGACCTGATCGCCGAAAACAAGGAACAACTGGCGCAGCTGGAAAGCCGCGACAACGGCAAACTGATCCGCGAAACCCGCGGTCAGGTCGGTTATCTGCCGGAGTTCTTCCACTACACCGCCGGCCTCGCCGACAAGCTTGAAGGCGGCACCCTGCCGCTGGATAAACCCGATCTGTTCGCCTACACCGTGCACGAAGCCATGGGCGTGGTCGCCGCGATCATTCCCTGGAACAGCCCGCTTTATCTGACTGCGATCAAACTGGCGCCGGCGCTGGCTGCCGGCAACACCATCGTGATCAAGCCGTCCGAGCATGCCTCGGCAACCATTCTGGAACTGGCGCGCCTGGCCCTCGAAGCCGGGATTCCGCCGGGCGTGGTCAACGTCGTCACCGGCTACGGCCCGAGCACCGGTGCCGCCCTCACACGCCACCCGCTGATCCGCAAAATCGCCTTCACCGGCGGCGCGGCCACGGCCCGGCACGTGGTGCACAGCAGCGCCGAGAACTTCGCCAAGTTGTCGCTGGAGCTGGGCGGCAAGTCGCCGAACATCATCTTTGCCGACGCTGATCTCGACAGCGCGATCAACGGTGCGATTGCCGGGATTTATGCGGCATCCGGGCAGAGTTGCGTATCCGGCTCGCGACTGCTGGTGCAGGATGAAATCTACGACGAATTCGTCAGCCGACTGGTGGAGCGCGCCCAGCGCATCCGCATCGGCAATCCGCAAGACGACAACAGCGAAATGGGCCCGATGGCTACCGCGCAGCAACTGGCGGTGGTCGAAGGTCTGGTGGCTGATGCCATCGCTGAAGGTGCGCGTCTGCGTCTGGGCGGCAAGCGGCCTAGCGGCGTCGGTGACGGCTGGTTCTACGAGCCGACGCTGTTCGAATGCGATCGCAACTCGATGAAGATCATGCAGGAAGAAGTCTTTGGTCCGGTGGCCTCGGTGATCCGCTTCAAGGATGAAGCCGAAGCGCTGGCGATTGCCAACGACTCGCAGTTCGGCCTCGCCGCCGGCATCTGGACCCGCGATCTGGGCCGGGCCCATCGCCTGGCCCGGGACGTGCGCTCGGGGATTATCTGGGTCAACACCTACCGCGCGGTGTCGGCGATGGCACCGATCGGCGGCTTCAAGAACAGTGGCTATGGACGCGAAAGCGGCATCGATTCGGTGCTGGCCTACACCGAACTGAAAACGGTGTGGATCAACCTCTCCCAGGCGCCGATGCCTGATCCGTTTGTGATGCGTTAGGAGTCCTGCGACATGATCGAACCCGGCATTTACAAAGACGTCATGAGCTCGTTTCCGTCCGGGGTCACGGTGGTCACCACCCTCGACCCGGACGGCGGCATCGTCGGCATCACCGCCAGCGCCTTCAGTGCGCTGTCGATTGATCCGGCGCTGGTGCTGTTCTGCCCCAACTACGCCTCCGACACCTACCCGGTGCTGCGCGACAGCAAGCGTTTCGCGATCCATTTGCTGTCCGCCGACCAGACCGCCGAGGCCTATGCTTTCGCCGGCAAAGGCAAGGACAAGGCCAACGGCATCGAGTGGCACTTGAGCGAGCTCGGTAACCCGATCCTCGCCAAGGCCACGGCGATCATCGAATGCGAACTGTGGCGCGAATACGACGGTGGCGATCACGCGATCATCGTTGGCGCAGTGAAGAACCTGATCCTGCCGGCGCAGCCGGTGACGCCGATGATTTATCACAAGGGCAAGCTCGGCGCGTTGCCGACACTGGGTTGAGCGGAGAAACACATGAGCAACGAAAAGTACGAGCAAGGCCTGAAGATCCGCACCCAGGTACTGGGCGAAGCCTATGTGCAGCGTTCGATCGAGAATGCCGACGACTTCACCCGCCCGCTGCAGGAAATGGTCACCGAATACTGCTGGGGCCACGTCTGGGGACGTGAAGGCCTGTCGCTCAAGGAGCGCAGCATGATCAACCTGGCGATGATCTCGGCGCTCAACCGCCCGCACGAACTGAAACTGCATGTGCGCGGCGCCTTGCGTAACGGCCTGAGTCGTGAGCAAATACGCGAAATTCTGCTTCAGGTCGGTATTTATTGCGGCGTCCCGGCAGCCGTGGACAGTTTCCGGCTCGCCCGTGAAGCCTTCGCCGAAGCCGACGCCGAGGCCTCCAGTTAACCCCTCGGCTGTTTTGATGCCCGTCTGGCATGGACAGCCACCTTAAAGAGCGGACCCCATGAAACGCCTGCCACTCGACGACAGCTTCAAGGTCAATCGCAATCCCGTCACCCTGCGCGAAATCGTGCTGGATAAACTGCGAAGCGCCATCATGAACTTCCAGCTGCTGCCCGGCGATCGCCTGGTGGAGCGCGATCTGTGCGATCGCCTGGGCGTGAGCCGTACGTCGGTGCGTGAAGCCTTGCGTCACCTGGAATCCGAAGGCCTGGTGGAATTCGCCGACGCCAAGGGTCCGCGCGTGGCGATCATCACCCTCGCCGATGCGGTCGACATCTATGAACTTCGTTGCGTGCTCGAAGGCCTGATCGTCCAGTTGTTTACCCTGCGCGCCAAGGCCAAGGACATCAAGGCCCTGGAAAAAGCCCTCGACGAGAACCGCAAGGCGCTCAAGGACGGCGAACTGCAGCAGGTGATCGACTCGGTGCAGGGTTTCTACGACGTGCTGCTGGAAGGCTCGGGCAACCATGTCGCGGCCACCCAGTTGCGTCAGTTGCAGGCGCGCATCAGCTACCTGCGGGCGACCTCGGTGTCCCAGGAAAACCGTCGTGGCGCGAGCAACCAGGAAATGGAAAAAATGGTCGAGGCGATCAAGAGCGGCGACGCACTCGCGGCGCATCAGGCCTGCGTCGATCACGTCCGCGCCGCCGCTGCCGTGGCCCTCGATTATCTGAAGCGCAAACAGGAAGAGACCGGCGCCACACCGGCCATCACCCTGCCCATCGCGCTGAAAGAACCACGCATAGGTCACTGACATGTTCAGCCCGAGCTTTTGCCCGAAATGCGGTGGCGCCGACCTCGGTCAGCAGGTGCCGCCGGGCGATACGCACGAGCGCCTGATGTGCCGCGGCTGCGGCTACATCCACTATGTGAACCCGAAAATCATCGCCGGCTGCATCATCGAGCAGGACGGCAAATACCTCTTGTGCCAACGGGCGATTCCCCCGCGCCCGGGCACCTGGACCCTGCCCGCCGGTTTCATGGAAAGCGGCGAAACCACTGAACAGGCCGCCCTGCGCGAAGTCCGGGAAGAAAGCGGCGTACGCGCGGAAATCGTCTCGCCCTATTCGATCTTCAGCGTGCCGAAAATCAGCGAGGTCTACATCATCTTCCGCGCCCTCGCACTGGAAATCACTGGCGAGTACGGCCCGGAAACCCTCGCCTGCAAATTCTTCGCCCCGGAAGACATCCCGTGGGAGCAGATCTACTACCCGGCGATCCGGCAGATCCTCGAACGCTACATCGAGGAACGCCAGGCCGGGGTGTATGGCATGTACATGGGCAACGACGACAGCGGCAAGATTCATTTCATGCGTTGATCGTGCTGCCCGCGCCGTCTGATCGTTCCCACGTCGAGGCGTCGAACCGTCCGCGTGGGAATGCCTCAACGGACGCTCCGCGTTCGGCTGTGGAAGGGACGCGGAGCGTCCCGGGCTGCATTCCCACGCAGAGCGTGGGAACGATCAAAGCAAGCCGTTACGGCGCCATCCCTTCAACGATGACGATCTCCGCCCTCGCCCACTCCTCGCGATAGCTTTTCGCTTCCTGATACGCCGCCGAGCGGTAGCACGCCACGGCCTGCTCATAACTGTCGAACTCGATCACCACACTGCGCTGCGGCGTCGTCCGTCCTTCCATCGCTTCGCTGCGCCCGCCTCTGGCTAAAAACTTCGCGCCGAATTCGGCGAACGCTTTCGGCGCGCGCTGGGTGTATTGGCTGTAGTGATCGGGATCGGTGATGTCCACGTGAGCAATCCAGTACGCCTTCATAGTGACCTCTTGGCTGATTTTGTATTATGGTATACCACAAATTTCATTCATACCGAGAGTCCAGCATGGCCTTCAACAGCATCGAAGAAATCATCGAAGATTATCGCCTCGGCAAAATGGTGTTGCTGGTCGATGACGAAGATCGGGAAAACGAAGGCGACCTGCTGCTGGCCGCCGACCGTTGCACGCCCGAGGCGATCAGTTTCATGGCCCGCGAGGCCCGGGGGCTGATCTGTCTGACGCTGACTGACGATCATTGCCAGCGCCTGGGGCTGGAGCAAATGGTGCCGAGCAATGGCAGCGTGTTCAGCACCGCGTTCACGGTTTCCATCGAAGCGGCGGTCGGCGTTACCACCGGGATTTCCGCGGCCGACCGCGCGTGTACGGTGGCCGCTGCGGTGGCGCCGAACGCACGCGCAGAAGACCTGGTGCAGCCGGGCCATATCTTTCCGTTGCGCGCCAAGGAAGGTGGCGTGCTGACCCGTGCCGGTCACACCGAGGCTGGTTGCGATCTGGCGCGGCTGGCGGGGTTCACGCCGGCCTCGGTGATCGTCGAGGTGATGAACGACGACGGCACCATGGCCCGTCGTCCGGATCTGGAAATCTTCGCGCGCAAGCACGGGTTCAAGATCGGCACCATCGCCGACCTGATCCACTATCGCCTGAGCACTGAACACACCATCGAGCGCATCGGCGAGCGGGAACTGCCGACGGTGCATGGCACCTTCCGTTTGATTACTTTCGAAGATCGCATCGAGGGCGGCGTGCACATGGCGATGGTCATGGGCGAGCTGCGCCGTGAGGAACCGACGCTGGTGCGCGTGCATGTGATCGATCCGCTGCGCGATCTGGTGGGTGCCGAGTACAGCGGGCCGACGAACTGGACGTTGTGGGCAGCACTGCAACGGGTCGCGGCCGAGGGGCATGGCGTGGTCGTGGTGCTGGCCAATCATGAGTCTTCCCAGGCGCTGCTGGAGCGCATTCCGCAACTGACTCAGCCGCCACGGCAGTTCAGTCGCTCGCAATCGCGGATCTATTCAGAGGTCGGCACCGGGGCGCAGATTCTGCAGAACCTGGGCGTCGGCAAGCTGCGCCACTTGGGCCCGCCGCTGAAATATGCCGGGTTGACTGGCTACGATCTTGAGGTGGTCGAGAGCATTCCGTTCACCGAGTAAAGCAGCCCTCACCCCAGCCCTCTCCCGGAGGGAGAGGGAGCCGACCGAGTTGTTTTACCGCTATACATCGACCTGAAACTCCGAGTCGAACTTGAGTTTTGAACAGCAAGAAGACCTTCGCCAGATAGCCGGTACGGCAAAGTGCTTGCACAAAGTTTGGAATACCATAATATGATATTCCATAGACCGGACGATCAAAGAACCGTCCAGCTACTGCTCCCGACAGGCGGGCAACAACGCAAGCCCGCTCAAAAACACAACAATGAGGGCGTAAAAATGGTGTTGAACAAAGCTGCAACCGCGATCTTTTTCGCGGGACTGCTGAGCGTGACCGGTCAGGCCGCGATGGCCGCCGAGAGTGTGAACTTTGTCAGCTGGGGCGGTAGCACCCAGGATGCGCAGAAACAGGCCTGGGCCGATCCGTTCAGCAAGGCCAGCGGCATCACCGTCGTGCAGGACGGCCCGACCGACTACGGCAAACTCAAGGCCATGGTCGAAAGCGGCAACGTGCAATGGGACGTGGTCGATGTCGAAGCTGACTTCGCCCTGCGCGCCGCTGCCGAAGGCCTGCTCGAACCCCTCGATTTCAAACAGATCCAGCGCGACAAGATCGACCCGCGTTTCGTCAGCGACTACGGCGTCGGCTCGTTCTTCTTCTCCTTCGTCCTCGGCTACAACGAGGGCAAACTCGGCGCCAACAAGCCGCAGGACTGGAGCGCGCTGTTCGACACCAAGACCTTCCCCGGCAAACGCGCCCTGTACAAATGGCCGAGCCCCGGCGTACTTGAACTGGCCCTGCTCGCCGACGGCGTAGCCGCCGACAAGCTCTACCCGCTGGACCTGGATCGCGCCTTCAAGAAACTCGACACCATCAAGAAAGACATCGTCTGGTGGGGCGGCGGCGCGCAGTCGCAGCAACTGCTGGCTTCCGGTGAAGCGAGCATGGGCCAGTTCTGGAACGGCCGGATCCACGCCCTGCAAGAAGACGGCGCACCGGTCGGCGTGAGCTGGAAACAGAACCTGGTCATGGCCGACATTCTGGTGGTGCCAAAGGGCGCGAAAAACAAGGACGCGGCGATGAAGTTCCTGGCCAGCGCCAGCAGTGCCAAAGGTCAGGCCGACTTCTCCAACCTGACCGCCTACGCCCCGGTCAACGTCGACAGTGTGCAGCGTCTGGATTCGACGCTGGCCCCGAACCTGCCGACTGCCTACGCTAAGGATCAGATCACTCTTGATTTCGCGTACTGGGCCAAGAACGGTCCGGCCATCGCGACACGGTGGAACGAATGGCTGGTCAAATGAAAATGGCGGCCACCGCGTCCCGTCCCTCCACTGCCACCGGGAGCGCCGCGAGCGCTGCCGGCCTGGCATCCGGCAAGGCGAGTGCAATGGCGCAAGCCCCGTCCCTCAAGCAACGCTGGCGCGGCGCCGGCAATCTCGCGCCGGCGCTGTTGTTCCTCGGTCTGTTCTTTCTCGCCCCGCTGATTGGTTTGTTGCTGCGCGGCGTGCTCGAACCGGTGCCGGGCCTTGGCAACTATGAACAACTGTTCGCCAACTCGGCGTATGCACGGGTGCTGTTCAACACCTTTTCGGTGGCGGGATTGGTGACGGTGTTCAGCCTGCTGCTGGGCTTTCCGCTGGCCTGGGCGATCACTCTGGTGCCGCGCGGCTGGGGCCGCTGGATTCTCAACATCGTGCTGTTGTCGATGTGGACCAGCCTCCTCGCCCGCACCTATTCCTGGCTGGTGCTGTTGCAGGCTTCGGGCGTCATCAATAAAGCCCTGATGGCCATGGGCATCATCGATCAGCCGCTGGAAATGGTGCACAACCTGACCGGCGTGGTGATCGGCATGAGCTACATCATGATCCCGTTCATCGTGCTGCCGTTGCAGGCGACCATGCAGGCCATCGACCCGATGATCCTGCAGGCCGGTTCGATCTGTGGCGCGAGTCCCTGGACCAACTTCTTCCGGGTGTTCCTGCCGCTGTGCCGGCCGGGTCTGGCGTCCGGTGGGTTGATGGTGTTCGTGATGTCGCTCGGTTACTACGTCACTCCGGCGCTGCTGGGCGGGGCGCAGAACATGATGCTGCCGGAATTCATCATTCAGCAGGTGCAGTCGTTCCTCAACTGGGGCCTGGCCAGCGCCGGCGCCGCGTTGCTGATCGTCATCACGCTGGTGCTGTTCTACGTCTACCTGAAGCTGCAACCGGAATCCCCGGTTGGCGCCAGTAACGCGAGGTAAGCCGAGATGCTCCTGACGCCCAATGCCATGAGTCGCCGGATGCGCTTCGGCCTGTATTTCACCACCGGGCTGATCGGCCTGTTCCTGCTGTTGCCGATCGTATTCATCGTCCTGCTGTCGTTCGGTTCGTCCCAGTGGCTGGTGTTCCCGCCGCCGGGCTGGACGCTGAAATGGTACGTGCAGTTCTTCTCCAACGCTGACTGGATGAGCGCGGCACTGGCCAGCCTCAAGGTCGCGGTGCTGACCACGATCTGCGCCGTCGCCCTCGGTTTGCCGACGGCCTTTGCGCTGGTGCGCGGGCGCTTTCCCGGCCGGGAAATGCTCTATGGCCTGTTCACCCTGCCGATGATCGTGCCGCTGGTGATCATCGCCGTGGCGGTGTACGCGCTGTTCCTCAAGCTCGGCTACACCGGGACGATGTTCGCCTTCGTCGTCAGCCACGTGATCGTCGCGCTGCCGTTCACCATCATCTCGATCATCAACTCGCTGAAGCTGTTCGATCAGTCGATTGAAGACGCGGCGGTTATCTGCGGTGCGTCACGCCTGCAAGCGGTGTTCAAGGTGACCTTTCCGGCGATCCGTCCGGGGATGGTGGCCGGCGCCCTCTTCGCCTTTCTGGTTTCGTGGGACGAAGTGGTGCTCAGCGTGATGATGGCCAGCCCGACCCTGCAAACCCTTCCCGTGAAAATGTGGACCACCCTGCGCCAGGACCTGACGCCCGTGATCGCCGTCGCCTCGACGCTGCTGATCGGCCTGTCGGTATTGGTCATGGTGATCGCCGCCGCGCTGCGCCGGCGCAACGAAATCAGCGCCTGAGCGCCCAGGAGTACGACATGAGTGCCGTGATCAAAGACGCATCCCAGCAGAACGACAAACCCCTGGTCAGCCTGCGCAACCTGAACAAGCACTACGGCGATTTCGCGGCCGTGGACAACATCTCGCTGGACATCAAGGACGGCGAATTCCTGACCTTTCTCGGCTCCAGCGGCTCGGGCAAAAGCACCACGCTGTCGATGCTCGCCGGCTTCGAAACCCCGAGCAGCGGCGAGATCCTGGTCAATGGCCAGTCGCTGGTGAATGTGCCGCCGCACAAGCGCGACATCGGCATGGTGTTCCAGCGCTATTCGCTGTTCCCGCATCTGTCGGTGCGCGACAACATTGCGTTCCCGCTGGCGATCCGCAAACTCGCCGCCGCTGAACGTGACAAGCGCGTCGATGCGATGCTGAAACTGGTGCAGCTCGAACAATTCGCCCATCGCCGCCCTTCGCAACTGTCCGGCGGCCAGCAGCAACGGGTCGCCATCGCTCGCGCTCTGGTTTACGAGCCACGCATTCTGCTGATGGACGAACCGCTCGGTGCGCTGGACAAGAAACTGCGCGAAGACCTTCAGGACGAATTGCGCCAACTGCACCGCCGCCTCGGCATCACCATCGTCTACGTGACCCACGACCAGGAAGAAGCCATGCGCCTGTCCCAGCGCATCGCGATTTTCAGTCACGGCAAGATTGTCGGGCTCGGCAGCGGTTATGACCTTTATCAGAATCCGCCGAATGCATTTGTGGCGTCGTTTCTGGGTAACTCGAACTTTCTCAAGCTCAAGGCGCAGGGCAATGCGGCGGCGAGTTTTGAGGGGCAGTCGCTGTCGATTCGCCTGACTGCCGGATTGCAGACCGGGCAGGATGTTTTGCTGATGGTGCGTCCGGAAAAGGCTTTGGCGTTGAGTGTGCAGCAGGCGATCGATGAACCGCTGGCGGCGGGTTGGAACGAGGTTTCGGCGAAGGTGGTCGAGGTGTTGTTTCTGGGTGAGAGTCAGACGTGCAGTGTGGTGACGTCAGGCGGGACTTCGATGACGGTGAAGGCGTTGTCGGCGG
This sequence comes from Pseudomonas sp. IT-P2, assembly GCF_949767575.1. NCBI lineage: Bacteria > Pseudomonadati > Pseudomonadota > Gammaproteobacteria > Pseudomonadales > Pseudomonadaceae > Pseudomonas > Pseudomonas sp. IT-P2. The sequence continues at coordinate 1,090,566 of NZ_CATKQA010000011.1, forward strand.
CGGGGATGCCGCTGAAGGCTGGGGATCCGGTTCGGGTGCGTTGGGCGACGGCGGATGCTTGCGTCTATACCGAGTGGGCTGAGAGCGATTTGAACAAAGCGGCGGGGGCTCATTAACACCGAGTCGCCTGCCCGCCCTCACCCCAGCCCTCTCCCGGAGGGAGAGGGAGCCGACCGAGGTGTCTTGCGCTGTACATCGACCTGAAAAACCGAGTCGATTGTGGATTTGGCACAGCATTCTGGTCGGCGGCGATTATGGATTCACTGCGGAGCTTTCAGGTCGGCGTACTTCTCGAATATTCCCCAATCGGCTCCCTCTCCCCCCGGGAGAGGGCTGGGGTGAGGGCCAGCGGCCGACTCGGTCTCACTTGATAGCCGCAAACCCCTCAATCTGATCAGGCCAAGCCGTCAACACTTCAAACCCGTCCTCCGTCACCGCCACCATATGCTCCCACTGCGCCGACAATGACTGATCCTTGGTCACCACCGTCCAGCCATCCGCCAGACTTTTCACATGCCGCTTGCCAGCATTGAGCATCGGCTCGATGGTGAAGATCATCCCCGCCTTCAGCTTCATGCCCTGCTCCGGATAACCGTAATGCAGCACCTGCGGTTCATCGTGATAAACCTTGCCAATCCCGTGCCCGCAATACTCGCGCACCACACTGAACCCTTCTTTCTCCGCCAGCGTCTGGATCGCATGACCGATGTCACCCAACGTAGCGCCCGGACGCACCACGCGGATGCCGGCGCACATGGCGTCGTAAGTGGTCTTGATCAGATGCCGCGCCTCGGGCGTCGGCTCGCCGACCACGTACATGCGGCTGGTGTCGCCGAACCAGCCGTCCTTGATCACCGCGATATCGAGGTTGACGATGTCGCCGTCCTTCAGCACGCGCTTCGAAGGAATTCCATGGCAGACCACTTCGTTGACTGACGCGCAGACGGTTTTCGGGAAGCCGTGGTAACCGACGTTGGCCGGAATGGCTTTCTGCACATTGACGATGTAGTCGTTGCACAACTGGTCGAGTTGATCGGTGGTGACGCCAGCCTTGACGTGCGGCACCAGCATCGCCAGCACCTCGGCGGCCAGTCTGCCGGCCTCGCGGGATTGAGCGATTTCGGCCTGGGTGTTGATCTTGATCGGGTTTCTCATGCCTTTACCGCCTCTTTGACCGAGGCGTTCTGCGCGGCATCCGCCAGTGCGCAAACCTGCTGCAGATCCAGACCGCCCGACTGCTCGGCGCGAATCAGCAACCGGCAAATGGCGTGGTGATCAAGATCGGGATACAGCTCGGCGAGCATGCCGATGCGCATCCAGTGTTCGGCCTGCGCGTTGATCGAGCGGCTGAGTGCGTTGCTGGAAATGCGCAGATTCTCGTGCATGTCCTCTGAAATCTTTACGATGCCCATGGCAATATCCGATACGAAGTGTATATGGATCGTATATTAATCGTGTGTCGCTCGGGATTGCAAACGCTGCATACCCGGTAAGTCGCTGAGAAAAAATCTGCCCGGCACCGAAGACTGGTTCTGACGAGCAATCAATCAGCATTTTTCGCTGCAAGATTTTTACTACCGGATCAAGCGCTTCGTGACGCTGAAGACGCCCTTTCAATACTCGATGACGCCTGCGTATAAACCCCTGCAAATCACTTCCTGCCCCTCGCTGATTTCGTTCTATCGTTAGATCGAAATGGCAGTATTTCCGGCTGTTTAAAGGTTGCGACAGCTCAGGTCTGAGCCTATGTTGCACGCGAGCTTTTTCCCCGCGAATGGAACGCGATCAACACCACAAAGAGGTGAAGAGATGTCAAAGGATTCACGCCCTGCCGTACTTGGGCTGATCGGCAATACGCCGCTGGTACAAGTCACCCGCTTCGATACCGGTCCCTGCACCCTGTTTCTCAAACTCGAATCACAGAACCCCGGCGGCTCGATCAAGGACCGCATCGGTCTGGCCATGATCGACGCCGCTGAGCGCGACGGTCGCCTGCAACCCGGTGGCACAATCGTCGAGGCCACCGCCGGCAACACCGGTCTGGGCCTGGCCCTGGTCGGCCGCGCCAAGGGCTACCGCGTCGTGCTGGTGGTGCCGGACAAAATGTCCACCGAGAAAGTCCTGCACCTCAAGGCCATGGGCGCCGAAGTGCACATCACCCGCTCCGATGTCGGCAAGGGTCATCCCGAGTATTACCAGGATGTCGCCGCGCGTCTGGCCAAGGACATTCCCGGCGCGTTCTTCGCCGACCAGTTCAACAACCCCGCCAACCCGCTGGCCCACGAGTGCAGCACCGGGCCGGAAATCTGGGCCCAGACCGAGCATGACCTGGACGCGATCGTGGTTGGCGTTGGCTCGGCCGGCACGCTGACCGGCCTGACCCGCTTCTTCAAGCGCGTACAACCGGATCTGGAAATGGTCCTGGCTGACCCGGTCGGTTCGGTGATGGCTGAATACAGCCGCAGCAAGCATCTCGGCACCGCAGGTTCGTGGGCGGTGGAAGGCATCGGTGAGGACTTCATTCCGTCGATCACCGACCTGTCGAGCGTGCGCAGCGCCTACTCGATCAGCGACGAGGAAAGCTTCGATCACGCGCGCCAGCTGCTGAAAGCCGAAGGCATTCTCGGTGGTTCGTCCACCGGCACCCTGCTCGCTGCCGCGCTGCGCTACTGCCGCGAACAGACCGAGCCGAAGCGCGTGGTCAGCTTCGTCTGCGACACTGGCACCCGATACCTGTCGAAGGTCTACAACGACCAGTGGATGACCGATCAGGGCCTGTTGCAGCGCAAACGCTACGGCGACCTGCGCGACCTGATTGCCCGACGCTTCGAGGACGGCAAAGTTGTCAGCGTCGGCCCGGACGATACGCTGATGACCGCGTTCCAGCGCATGCGCCTGGCCGATGTTTCGCAACTGCCGGTGCTGGTGGATGGCAAGCAACTGGTCGGCGTGATCGACGAGTCGGACATTCTGGTGCGCGTACACGAAGACGCCTCGCTCTTCAGCAAACCCGTCGCCAGCGCGATGACCGACAAGTTGCAAACCCTCGCCCCCGGCGCGACGCTGGCTGAACTGGAAGCCGTACTCAGCAGCGGCCTGGTGGCCATCATCGCCGACGCCTCAGGCTTCCACGGCTTGATCACCCGCGTCGACATGCTCAATCAATTACGGAGATCCCTGGCATGAGCCAGCATGACAAGAACGCCCGTCAACAAGGCTTCGCCACCCGCGTGATCCACGCCGGGCAAACGCCGGACCCGACCACCGGCGCGCTGATGCCGCCGATCTACGCCAACTCCACGTACCTGCAAGACAGCCCCGGCGTGCACAAGGGTTTCGACTACGGTCGCTCGCACAACCCGACGCGTTTTGCCCTGGAGCGCTGCGTGGCGGATCTGGAGGGCGGCACCCAGGCGTTCGCCTTCGCGTCCGGGCTGGCGACGATTTCCACCGTGCTCGAACTGCTCGACGCCGGCTCGCACATCGTGTCCGGCAATGACCTGTACGGCGGCACTTTCCGTCTCTTCGACAAGGTGCGTCAGCGCAGTGCCGGGCATCGTTTCAGCTTCGTCGATCTGGCGGATCTGTCGGCGTTCGAAGCGTCGTTGCAGGACGACACGCGCATGGTGATCGTGGAGAGCCCGACCAACCCGCTGCTGGGTCTGTCCGACCTCGCCGCCATCGCCCGTATCTGCAAGGCGCGCGGGATCCTCTGCGTGGCCGACAACACCTTCGCCAGCCCGTGGATCCAGCGTCCGCTGGAACTGGGTTTCGACATCGTGCTGCACTCGACCACCAAATACCTGAACGGTCACTCTGACGTGATCGGCGGGATCGCGGTAGTCGGTGACAATCCCGCACTGGCCGAGCGCCTCGGCTTTCTGCAGAACGCCGTCGGCGCCATCTCCGGCCCGTTCGACGCGTTCCTCACCCTGCGCGGCGTGAAGACTTTGGCGCTGCGTATGGAGCGTCATTGCAGCAACGCGCTGGAACTGGCGCGCTGGCTCGAACAGCAGCCGCAGGTCAAACGCGTCTACTACCCGGGTCTGGAATCCCACCCGCAGCACGAACTGGCCAAGCGTCAGATGCGTGGTTTCGGCGGGATGATTTCCCTGGATCTGAACAGTGATCTGGCGGGCGCCCGGCGCTTCCTGGAGAACGTGCAGATCTTCGCCCTGGCCGAAAGCCTTGGCGGTGTGGAAAGTCTGATCGAGCACCCGGCGATCATGACTCACGCGACCATCCCGGTCGAAACCCGTGCCAAGCTCGGCATCGGTGACAGCCTGGTGCGTCTGTCGGTGGGCGTCGAGGACATCGAAGACCTGCGCGCGGATCTGGCGCAAGCGCTGGCCAGTATCTAACGCCCGAAAACGTCAAAGCCCGCACGAGGCGGGCTTTGGTGTTCGAGTAGGCGGCCAGTGCTGGTCTCTGGCTTACAAGGTTTATCAGGCTTCTCACAGTACCGGACCAAATTGAAAGGGGTACGGTCTCGGCTGCTTCACACGGCATAAGGGCTGGATCTCAGCGCGGAGATCTTTCTAACCGTGTACCCTTCGGAACGCGCCCCACGTCCCCTTGCTATCCGCTTGCGCATCAGTCTGCGTCTTCGCCTACATTCTTGAGCCTAGCAAACACGCTGCATTGCGCTACGCGGTTTTTAGACTGATTGTTTTCAAGCGCCGGCCTGCAAGGAAGCTAACCGACTATCGCCTTCACGACCCTTCAGCCTGCCTCCCGCCAAGGGCGAACTATACTTTTCAGTTCGCTGTCCAGATTTCCTGTAACCGTCGACACCCGTGCACCCTCCGGTGCCCCCGTGCCATTCACCAATCTGGTTGACCCCGGGCCAACGAGCCTTCCGTCGATGAACAAATGACGGGTAATGCTCGGCTGCTGTGTGGCTGATGGGGCGTGGAGAACATCATGAAGCACACGCTTTGGCCGGGCTTCGTCCTGGCAGTTGCGGCAACAGTGGCAATGCCCAATGTCTGGGCTGCGCAGGCGCAGGCATTGGCGTCGGATGGGGCGGATCATGTGGGGGCGGGGGCCGTAGCCTCTGACGGCGCAGATCATGTCGGCGCTGGGGCCGTCGCCTCTGACGGCGCGGATCATGTCGGCGCCGGGACCGTCGCCTCTGACGGTGCAGATCATGTCGGCGCAGGCGCCGTTGCTTCTGACGGCGCGGATCATGTCGGCGCTCGGGCCGTCGCCTCTGACGGCGCAGATCATGTCGGCGCTGGGGCTGTCGCCTCTGACGGTGCAGATCATGTCGGCGCCGGGGCTGTCGCCTCTGACGGCGCGGATCATGTCGGCGCCGGGGCCGTCGCCTCTGACGGCGCAGATCATGTCGGCGCTCGGGCCGTCGCCTCTGACGGCGCAGATCATGTCGGCGCTGGGGCCGTCGCCTCTGACGGTGCAGACCACGTCGGCGCAGGCGCCCTCGCCGCCGATGGCGCAGACAAGGTCGGTGCCAGTCGACTCGCCTATTCCCGCGCAGGCGTCGGTTCGGACCAGGTGGCTTCCGCCCTCATGAGCGGCAGCTATTCCGACCAGTTCAACAGCCCTCAATAACCGCTATCGGCGCAATCAGCCCACCGCTGGTTGCGCCGCACTAGCACATTTGTGCTAATCGACCACCCCGTTCCCTGGCGTTATATTCCCTCGCAACCCCCGACGCTCCCCAACATTGCCGCTGTGCAGTGCGCGGGATCGTTGTGCCTGGAAAAACAACAACACCAAGGAAGAAACACCATGAAACTTCAGCTCAGCCTCGCCAAGATTACAGTTCTCGGTGCCCTGCTCCTCGGCGCCAGCGGTTGCCAGACCGCCAAACCCACCGAAGACAGCATGCGCGAACGTGCCCAGACCGTCATCGGCCAACCGGTGACCAAGATCGGCAACATCCGCAACGACAGCACGCTGACCTATTACACCGCCTACACCGCCGCCGGCGAATACAACTGCGAGTTGCCCAGCGGCGCAATCATCGCGGTGGCGAGCATGGGCATCATGACGCCTCCGCTGTCCTGTCTGCCCAAGGGCGCGTCGCCGATTCCGTACCAGTAATCCGGCGCAGGAAAACCGTTCAACGCCTCTTCTCATCCGGTAAAGGATTCCGTTCTACCATGAAAACACTCATCGCCACCCTCAGCCTCGCGGCCGTCGTTCTCACCGGCTGCGCCACCCCCAAGCAATGGGAAGCCACCGGCGGCAGCAAGACCGACGGCGTTGTCCAGGTCTCCTATGAACTGGGGCAGTTCGAAAGCGGGCAAACCTCCGCCGCTCAAGGGTTGGCCACGGCTGAAGGCCGTTGCAAGGTCTGGGGCTACAAGAGCGCCGAAGTATCGGGCTCGGAGAAAAACATCTGCCGCACCATGGGTCAGTACAACTGCCTGCAAACCACCATCACGCAGGACTATCTGTGTAAGCGCTGACCGCTTCGGTCTGCCGGTCGCGCAGCGCACGCAGGGTCGCGCGCAGCTCGGCCGGGCGTACCGGCTTGGACAGAATGGCGATCTGCCGATCATGCAGGGCCGCCTGGATTTTTTCGATGTCATGCCCGGTGATGATCATGGCCGGGACCGCATAACCGCGCTGACGGCGAACCTCGTCTATGCATTCGATGCCGGTACTGTGGGATCCGAGATCATAGTCGGCAACGATGATGTCGCAGTCCGTGACCAGGCCCTGCCCGCTCAGCTCGGCCTGCACCACGCAACCCCAACGCTCGAGTAACGCCGAAGTCGCCAGCAGAACGTTGCGATCATCCTCCACCAGACACACCTTCAACCCCGTCAGCAACCCGACCTGTCGGGCCTCCTCCCGATTGACCGGCACCTGCGGCGGTGCGAGTGGCAGCCCATACAAGGTCACGGCCGTGCCATGCCCCAGCCGTGAGCGGATCGCAACGTCGACACCGATCAACTGCCCCAGACGCCGGACAATCGACAGCCCCAGCCCCACACCTTCAACGTCCTTGTCGCGCAACTGGCGCACCCGATAAAACTCCTCGAACACCTTGGGCAAATGCTCTTCAGCGATGCCGTTGCCGCGGTCGTAGATCGCGATGGCCAACCCCGCGCCGCGCTTGCGCACACCGATCAACACCGGTCGGTGCGCACCGTATTTGAAGCAATTGGAGAGCACGTTCTGGACCATGGTCGCGAGCAGCGCCGGATCGGTGCGCACCCAGTGTTCGCAAGGCCGCAAGCGCAGTTCAACACCCGCCCAGCGTGCGGCTTCAGCGTTCTGCCGGATCAGATCCGTCAGCCATTCGCCCAGCTCAAGCGTTTGCAACCGGGGCAGAATCCGCCCGTTGTCGAGGGTGTAGAGATCGAGAATCGAACGAAACAACTGCGACACGTTGAGCAGCGAGCGGTCGATGCTGTCCACCAGCCGCCGCTCCTCTTCGCCCAGTCGCGACTCGCGCAGGCATGCGGTAAACAGGCCGATGGAGTGGATCGGCTGGCGCAGATCATGACTGGCCTGAGCCAGGAACCGTGATTTTTCAAGGTTGGCGGCGACCGCCTCTTCGGACGCCTTGCGCGTGCGCTCCAGCAGCAGGTGCGCATACACCGGAATCACCGTGCTGGTGATCATCAGCATCAACACCATGAACGGTTGCGCCTGCCAGTACGGCGTCAACCGATAGACCGCCAGCAGCGCCAGCAACGCCAACACCGTGGCGATCGCCAGGTAGCGCGAGCCGTAGCGCATGCCGTTGCCGAGATTGACCCAGACCATGACGGCGTAGATGGGCAGCGCCGCCTCGCCGCCGACCACCAGCCCGAAACTGGTGCCGGTGTAATCGTGGAGCATGCCGAAAATCCGCCGCGCCGGATAATGCCCCGGCCAGCGCACGATGGCCTGGCGCAGCACCACGGAGGCCAGCAGAAAAAGGGAAATGTAGGTGACCACCGGCAGATAGGTGTCGAAGCGCTGGCCCGGCAGGAAACCGAGCACGGCCATGTAAACCAGCGCAATGCTGGCGATGATGATGCGCAGATTGGCCTGGTCGAGCTCGGTGTTCTTTTCGAACTTCATGGGGGAACGTCCTTGTGCAGCAGTCGTCATAAACGCACGAATCAACAGGCAATGCCTTCGCCCGATGCTAAGGTGCATGCCATGAGCAATGCAGACCCAGGGAGGGTTGCGCCATGGCATGCCGAATCATCATAGCCGACGATCACCCGTTGTTTCGCGAAGCGCTGCTGCGCACCGTCCAGCGTCTGCTGCCCGAAGCCCTGATCGAAGAAGCCGGCGACCTGGACACCGTGCTCGCCCTGCTGCCGGCGGGCGATGAGCCTGACACCTTGATCCTCGACCTGCGCTTCCCCGGCCTGACCTGTGTGACCCAGCTCGCGGAACTGCGCCGGCGTTTGCCGCGAACCACACTGATCGTGGTGTCGATGGTCGATGACGAGGCGCTGATCGGCGAAGTCATGGCGGCCGGCATCGATGGTTTTATCGGCAAGAACATCGCCCCCGACGAGATCGGTCAGGCGATCCGGGCGATTCGTGAAGGTGAGGTGCTGGTGAAATTCGCCCCGTCCGGCCTGCTGCCGCTGGACACCGGCACCACCCTCACCCCGCGTCAGCAAGAGGTGCTGCGGCTGATCGCCCAGGGCAAGACCAACAAGGAAATCGCCCGCGAACTGGATATTTCGCCGTTCACGGTGCGGATTCATGTTTCGTCGTTGTTGCGGGTGCTCAACGTGCCGTCGCGGGCAGCGGCGGCGGTGAAATACTCCGGAGCCTTGTAGCCGGCCTCCAGGTCAGCCGTGCGGGTGGACGGTCAGTGCGACCAGTTTCACCACAATCGGCCGGACCACGAGAATGCACAGAAATGCCACGGGCATCGCCAGTTTGTAGGCGTGCAGCGCATTGCTAAGGTAATCGGCATCAATTCCGAAATTGGAGGCGGTGATCACCAGCGACATCAGAAACGCCATGATGGTCGCCATATACAACGCAAATACGTACGGCATGGCACGGGCCGACAGCTTGCGCGGGCTGAATACTGTGGTTCTTGGGGATAGTCTCTGATTCATGTCAGTCCTTGTTGACCGAAGTGGATAGGCGCCGAGCACCCTAACAAGTCTGCCAACCCGTAACTAGACTGATTGCCGTGAGCACTTTATAAACAAAATCTTATTAATTCGTCCTCGCCGGGATCCACGCATGAACCTCTTGGGTGCAATCGATTGTTTTATCAAAGTCGTTGAGGCGGGATCGATTGTCGGCGCCGCCAAAACCCTCGGGGTGAGTGCCGCCGCCGTCAGTCAGACCCTTGGTCGCCTTGAGACTCACCTCGACACACGCCTGCTGCAACGCACCACCCGCAGCATGGCGCTGACGGAGAGCGGTTCGGTGTATTTCGAGAAAGTAAAACGTATCGCGCTCGATCTGGAGTCCGCGCAGAGCGCCATCAGCCACGCGCAGACGCAACTCCAGGGACACTTGAGTATCGCCTCCACCGCCGGGTTCGGGCGCCATGTACTGGCCCCGGTCATTGCCGGTTTTGCCGAACGCTACCCGCAGTTGACGCTTGAACTCTCGACGACCGACCGCAAAATCAATCACCTCCACGAAGGTATCGACCTGAGTCTGCGCATTGAGCCGCAACTGGAAGACGGCATCATCGCGCGCAAGGTTGCGACGGTGCCGTTCGTGATTTGCGCCAGCCCTGACTACCTGCAAAAGGCCGGTCGTCCTTCTACTCCGGCGGATCTTCAACAGCACGCCTGTCTGGCGTTCCGCTATCCGCTGGACGGACGGTTACTGCGCTGGTGGTTCGTTGAGCAGGGTCAGCGCTTTGAGGCTGCGATCAATGCGACCGCCATCAGCGACGATATCGATGCCCTGGCGCAAATGGCTGCTCATGGCGCCGGGGTCACCCGACTGGCGGAATTCGTTGCCGCGCCCTATCTGGAGAGTGGTCAACTGGTCTCTTTATTCGAACCGGGCGGCGGCTCGACCTTTGCCAGCGCCGCGCCGCTCGAGATCTATGCCTGTGTACAGGAACGGGCGGCCATGACTTCCAAGGTCAAGGCCTTCACCGAATTTTTGCAGGAGTTCCTGCATACCCGCTGGCCCGCTCGATGAGGATCAAGGATCAACCTGCGCCATCAGTTCAGGCACCGATTCCTGCCGCTTCGCATAGCGCTGCGCCAGCACCGCGCAGACCATCAGTTGAATCTGATGGAACAGCATCAGCGGCAGAATCAGCACGCCAATCGCGCTGCCGGCGAACAACACCTGCGCCATCGGCACGCCAGTGGCCAGGCTCTTTTTCGAACCGCAGAACAGAATGGTGATGCGGTCTTCCAGACTGAAACCGAACAGCTTGCCCAGCACTGTGGACGCCAGCAGCACCAGCGCCAACAGAATGCAGCACACCACCACTAGCCCCAGCAGGTCGATCACCGGAATCTGGTGCCAGATGCCCTCGTTCACTGCCTCGCTGAACGCGCCGTAGACCACCAGCAGAATCGAGCCCTGATCGACGAATTTCAGCCAGTTCTTGTTGCGACCGACCCAGGCGCCGATCCAGCGACGGGCAACCTGGCCGGCAATGAACGGCAGCAGCAATTGCACGCTGATTTTCACGATTGCGTCGAGGGTCGAGCCGCCGTCGCCGTGGACGTTGAGCAGCAGCGTCACCAACAGCGGCGTGAGGAAAATACCGAACAGACTGGACGCCGCCGCACTGCAGATCGCCGCCGGAATGTTGCCCCGCGCCAGAGAGGTGAAGGCAATCGCCGACTGCACCGTGGCCGGCAGCGCACACAGATACAGCATGCCCATGTACAGCTGATCACCGATCAGCGGCGACAACAGCGGCTTGAGCGCAAGACCCAGTAGTGGGAACAGGACAAAGGTCAGACCGAACACCAGCAAATGCAGGCGCCAGTGGCCGGCGCCGGCGATGATCGATTCCCGCGACAGCTTGGCGCCGTGAAGGAAAAACAGCAGCGCAATGGCGATGTTGGTCAGCCAGCCGAAACCGGTCGCGACCTGACCGCTGGCGGGCAGGAAGCTGGCCAGCAGCACCACGCCGATCAGGGTCAAGGTGAAGTTGTCGGGCAAAAATCGTGGGCGCGTCATGGTTTGCTCATCCGGGGGGTTGCCAGTACGTGGAAGCGACTCTAACGTGACTGGAAATTACCGACTAACGCCGAAGAACCCACAGATGCCGCCAAAAGGACACGAAAAGAGCGTCAGACGCAGCATTCCCGGGCTGCCCAGCCTGCCGCGTCCGCTCTATGGGCGCACCGAATCGCTGCCCAATCGCGCGTTGACTCGCCGTCACAGTCATCCGTGGGTGCAGTTGTCCTACGCAATCCAGGGCGTGCTCGAGGTACAGACTGCCGTCGGTCGTTTCGTTGCGCCGCCGGAGCGGGCGGTGTGGATTCCGGCGGGCGTACCGCATCGGGTTTTCAGTTCGCCGCACACGGAAATGCGCAGCCTGTACATCGATTGCAGCGTCGCCAGCTGGGCACCGGAGCGTTGTCATGTGCTCGGGGTCAGTGATCTTTTGCGTGAGCTGATTCGGGCCTTCAGTCAGATTCCTGTCGAATATGACCAGAGCGGCCCGCACGGGCGTCTGGCCCAGGTGATCCTCGATCAACTGGCCGATGCGCCGCCCATCGATCTGATGCTGCCACTGCCGCAGGACAGTCGCTTGCGCCAGATCTATCAGAGTCTGGAGCAACATCCGGAACAGCAGACCACCCTGGCGCACTGGAGCGAAAAGTTCGGCGTTACCGAGAAAACTCTGACTCGGCTGTTCCTGCGCGATACCGGTTTGACCTTCCGCACCTGGCGCCAGCGCCTGCGCCTGCTGGGTGCGCTGACACCGCTGGAACGCGGCGAACGCGTCACCGACGTGGCTTTGGCCTGTGGTTATGACTCGACATCGGCGTTTATCGCGGCGTTTCGCCAACAGTTCGGCGAGACGCCGGGAGAGTTTTTCCGATGAAATTAACCGATATTTATCGACTTTATACATGCCATTGGGCAAATTTCAGGGTAGAGTTTCGCCCATCAAGAACCTTTGACATCTTTCTACGATAACAATGATCAACCACCCTTTAGCGAACCTGTCGGCGGTAACAGCATGATCGAAGTCACTGAAGTTTCCATTGCCCAATTGCGCGCGGCGCTCGAGTCCGGCCAGACCACGGCGGTTGAATTGGTGCAGGCCTATCTGGCGCGCATCGACGCCTATGATGGCCCTGAAACCGCCACTGCGCTGAACGCGGTGATCGTGCGTAACCCCGACGCACTGAAAGAAGCGCAAGCCTCGGACGCCCGTCGTGCCAAGGGCGAAACCCTCGGTCCGCTGGACGGCATCCCGTACACCGCCAAGGACAGCTATCTGGTCAAAGGCCTGACCGCCGCGTCCGGCAGCCCGGCCTTCGCCGATCTGGTGGCACAGCGCGATGCGTTCACCATCGAGCGCCTGCGTGCGGGCGGTGCGATCTGCCTGGGCAAGACCAACATGCCGCCGATGGCCAATGGCGGGATGCAGCGCGGGGTCTATGGCCGCGCCGAAAGCCCGTACAACGCTGATTACCTGACCGCGCCGTTTGCTTCGGGATCATCGAACGGTGCCGGCACTGCCACCGCTGCCAGCTTCTCGGCATTCGGTCTGGCGGAAGAAACCTGGTCGAGCGGTCGTGGCCCTGCCTCGAACAACGGGCTGTGCGCCTACACGCCTTCGCGCGGGGTGATTTCGGTACGCGGCAACTGGCCGCTGACGCCGACCATGGACGTGGTGGTGCCGTACGCCCGCACCATGGCCGACCTGCTGGAAGTCCTCGACGTAGTCGTCGCCGAAGACACCGACACCCGTGGCGACCTGTGGCGCCTGCAACCCTGGGTGCCGATCCCGAGCGTCGCCTCGGTGCGCCCGGCTTCCTATCTCGATCTGGCAGTGAACAGCGATGCACTGGCCGGCAAACGCCTGGGCGTGCCGCGCATGTACATCAACGCCGACCCTGATGCCGGCACCAGCGACGAGCCGGGCATCGGCGGCCCGACCGGGCAACGCATCAACACCCGCGCTTCGGTGATCGATTTGTGGAAACAGGCCCGTCAGGCCCTCGAAGCCGCCGGTGCCGAAGTGATCGAAGTGGATTTCCCGCTGGTCTCCAACTGCGAAGGCGATCGTCCGGGCGCGCCGACCGTGTTCAATCGCGGCATCGTCTCCAAAGAGTTCATGCACCACGAACTGTGGGACCTGTCGGCCTGGGCGTTCGATGATTTCCTGCGCGCCAACGGCGACCCGAAACTCAATCGACTGGCAGACGTCGACGGGCCGAAAATCTTCCCCCACGACCCTGGCACCCTGCCCAACCGTGAAGGCGACCTCGCTGCCGGCATGGACGAATACGTGCGCATGGCCCAGCGCGGTATCACGCCGTGGGATCAGATTCCGACGCTGCCGGACGGCCTGCGCGGCCTGGAGAAGACCCGCAAGCTCGACCTCGAAGACTGGATGGATCGCCTCGGCCTCGACGCCGTGCTGTTCCCCACCAACGCCGACGTGGGCCCGGCCGACGCCGACGTCAACCCAGCCTCGGCGGACATCGCCTGGAGCAACGGTATCTGGGTCGCCAACGGCAACCTCGCGATCCGCCACCTCGGCGTGCCGACCGTCACCGTGCCGATGGGCGTGATGGCCGACATCGGCATGCCGGTGGGGCTGACGTTTGCCGGTCGCGCCTATGACGATTCAACACTGTTGCGCCTGGCGGCGGCGTTCGAAGCGACCGGTTCCAGGCGTCTGGTGCCACCACGTACACCACCACTGGCGACAGGCAAGTAAATGCAAAACGGCGGGATCGATTGATCCCGCCGTTTTTTTATCGTTCTGCCAGTTCTTCCAGCAAATCCGCCGAAGGCACAAAGAAAAGGCTGCCAGTGACCGCCGTGCTGAAGTCCAGCAACCGGTCGTAGTTGCCCGGCGGCTTGCCGACAAACATGTTCTCCAGCATCTGTTCCAGCGGCTCCGGCGAACGCGCGTAGCCAATGAAATAAGTGCCGAACTCGCCTGCGCCAGGTCGGCCGAACGGCATGTTGTCGCGCAGGATCTTCACCTCTTCGCCGTCCCTGGTGATGGTCGTCAACGCACTGTGGGAATTGCTCGGCTTGACCGTCTCGTCCAGTTCGATATCGGACAGTTTGGTGCGCCCGATCACCCGCTCCTGCGCTTCGACCGACAATTCGTTCCACGCCTTCATGTTGTGCAGGTACTTCTGCACCAGCACGTAACTGCCGCCACTGAACGGCTGATCTTCATCGCCCACGAGGGTGAAATGCTCGGCTTTGCGACCGACCGGATTTTCCGTGCCGTCGACAAAACCGATGATGCTGCGCATGTCGAAATAGCGGAAACCCTGTACTTCGTCGGTCACCGTCACGGCGCCGTCCAGCGCCGACATCAACTGCGTTGCCAGCTCGAAACACAGGTCCATCTGATCGGCGCGAATGTGCAGCAGCAAGTCGCCAGGCGTGGAAACGGCGCGCCGCCCTTCTACACCGAATTCGCGAAAGTCGTGCAAGGATGCCGGGCGTGGACTGCCGAACAGACGATCCCAGGCGTTGGAAGAGAACCCGCAAACGCAGGACAAGTTTCCAGAAGGGACGCGCTTGCCGACCGAGCGCGTCAGGCCCGCGATATCGGCGCACCAGCCACGGACTTTTTCGGCGGACTCGGCCTCGGCGTTAAGCGTCGCCACAATGAATATCGCAGCGCTGGTGATCGGGCTGCAGACGGCTTGAGGATCTGGCGTGTCGATGATCGTAGCTCCCGGAGTGGTGGACTGACTCGACAGCGAGGTTAGCAAAGAAGTGCTGAATGAAGTATTACCCGCGCTCTGCCCGTGTCGACCGACACTTCGTTATTCACGAACAATACCCACGAAATAAACGATTTTTCTTTGCCGGAAAGCTCCTACTAGCATGGCCCCGTCTACCCCGAAAAACATAAAGACAGGGAGAACGGCATGCCCCCCATCAACATCGGCGAACCCTGGATGTGGGTCGCCTTCATCGTTTTTGTCCTCGCCATGCTGGCCGTCGACCTGTTCGTCTTCGGTGGGCGCAAGGCGCATCGGGTCTCGGTACGGGAAGCCTCATCCTGGGTGTTCGCCTGGTGCATGCTGGCGATGGCCTTCGCCGGGTTGCTCTGGTGGTATCTGAACGGCGAATTCGGCCCCGAAATCGCCAAGGTCAAGACCCTGGAATTCCTCACCGGTTACCTGATCGAGCAGTCGCTGTCGATCGATAACATGTTCGTCTTCGTGATGATCTTCAGCTACTTCGCCGTGCCGCCGGAGTTGCAACGCCGGGTGCTGCTGTACGGCGTGCTCGGGGCAATCGTGATGCGCGCAGCGATGATCTTTGCCGGGGTGTGGCTGGTGTCGCAGTTCACTTGGCTGCTGTATGTGTTCGGCGTGTTCCTGATCATCACCGGGATCAAGATGCTGGTGTTCGCCGAGCAGCAACCGGACCTCGATAACAACCCGCTGCTGCGCTGGGTGCGCGGGCATCTGCGAATCACCAACGGCTTTCACGGCGAGCGGTTTTTCGTGCTGCAGAACGGTGTGCGCTGGGCCACGCCGATGTTTCTGGTGCTGGTGCTGATCGAGGCCAGCGACCTGATGTTTGCGGTCGACAGCATCCCGGCGATTTTCGCGGTGACCACCGATCCGTTCATCATTTTCACCTCGAACATCTTCGCGATCATGGGCCTGCGGGCGCTGTACTTTTTGCTGGCGGACATGGCCGACCGCTTTCATCTGCTCAAGTACGGACTGGCGCTGGTGCTGGTGTTCATCGGCGGGAAGATGACGGCGATGCCATGGTTTCACATGCCGGTGGAGTGGTCGCTGGCGATTGTTGGCGGGCTGATTCTGGCGTCGGTGGTGCTGAGTCTGATGCTGACGAAGGACAAGTCGCCCGAAGAAAGTCAGGCGAAATAACAGTCGGGGGAGCAAACGTGGTTCGCTCCCCCGGTTTTGGGACTATTTGTCGGACTTGATGCTGGTCCACACTCGGGTCCGCACCCGCTCCAGTTTCTGCGGCAACGGTTGCACCACGTACAGTTTCTTCAGCGCTTCGCTGGTCGGCGTCAGGTTCGGGTTGCCGGTAATTTCCTTGTTGATCAGCGGCAGCGAATCCTTGTTGGCATTCGGGTAGCCGAGGAAGTCGCTGATCGAAGCGATGACTTTCGGATCGAGCAAGGTGTTGAGGAACTCGTGGGCCTCTTCGACGTTCTTCGCGCTCTTCGGAATGGCGAAGGTGTCGAACCAGATCGGCGCGCCTTCCTTCGGGAGGCGCCAGTCAACCACCACGCCGTTGCCCGCCTCTTTGGCGCGGTTGCCGAACTGGTAGAAGCTGCCGGAGTAACCGATGGCCACGCAGATATCGCCGTTGGCGATGTCGGTCATGTACTTGGCCGAGTTGAAGTAGGTGACGTAAGGGCGAACCTTGAGCATCAGGTCCTTGGCTTTCTCATAGTCGGCCGGGTTCTGGCTGTTCGGGTCCAGGCCCAGGTAATGCAGGGCCAGCGGCAGGATTTCCGATGGCGAATCGAGCATCGCCACGCCGCAGGATTTCAGCTTCTCCATGTTCTCCGGCTTGAACACCAGATCCCAACTGTCCACCGGCGCATTCTCGCCGAGAGCAGCCTTGACCTTGGCAGGGTTGAAACCGATCAGCACCGTGCCGACCATGTAGGGCACGCCGTACTGATTGCCGGGATCGTTGGCGTCGAGCAACTTGAGCAGCGCCGGGTCCTGGTGGCTCCAGTTCGGTAGCTTGGACTTGTCGAGCTTCTGGAACACGCCAGCCTTGATCTGGGTATCGAGGAACTGGTTCGACGGCACCACCAGGTCATAGCCGGAGTTACCGGTCAGCAGTTTGGCTTCGAGGGATTCGTTGGTGTCGAAGGTGTCCCAGGTCACTTTGATGTTGCTTTTGGCGGCGAAATCCTTGGGCACCGACGGCAGGATGTAATCCGCCCAGTTGTACACCCGCAGTTCGCGCTGTTCGGCCTGTACGGCGCTGGCCAGCAGCGTCAGCCCGAAAACAGTGGCGCCCAGAATGCGTTTCATCGTGACCATGTTGTGTTTCCCCGAATGCAGCGTGAGTCGATGGTTTTTATGTTCTGTACACGGCAGCGGCTTGCAAATCAGCCAAGGGCAAGGAAGGTGCAGCATCTAGTTGTGGCTTCGATTCTTCCTGACAGCGTAGACGCAGCACAGTAGCCGGTTGGCCAAAAGGGGATCGAAATGGCCAATTTGCGTGACCGCCGGGATGCGGAAACAACAATGCCCGGCAAAGTGCCGGGCATTGTTTGAACAGCTTGCGAACGCTCAGTCGGTAAAACCCAACCGCGCCGCCCTGCTCTGCTGAGTCT
Source organism: Pseudomonas sp. IT-P2 (assembly GCF_949767575.1). Lineage (NCBI taxonomy): Bacteria > Pseudomonadati > Pseudomonadota > Gammaproteobacteria > Pseudomonadales > Pseudomonadaceae > Pseudomonas > Pseudomonas sp. IT-P2. The sequence continues at coordinate 1,107,994 of NZ_CATKQA010000011.1, forward strand.
GGCCACGGGTCGCGAGGCAGTAATACAGCGGGCACGTCACGATCAGGCCGACCAGCCACGACAAGTCAGCACCTTCCACGAGATTGGCGTACGGCCCGACATACAACGATGTGTTGGCGAACGGCAGCTGCACGATGATGCCGATGAAGTAGGCAATGATCGCGTGCAGGTTGAAGCGCCCATAAATGCCACCGTCGGCGCGGAAGATCGAGGCGATGTCATAGCTGCCGCGCTTGATCAGGTAGAAGTCGATCAGGTTGATTGATGCCCACGGTACCAACACCAGCAGCAGCGCCAGAATCAAACCGATGAACTCGGAAATGAAATCCGCCGACGCGCCCAGCGCCACCACGCAGCAGCCCGCCAGCACCACGCTCGACAAGATCACCCGCACCTTGATGCTTGGTATCCATTGGCTGGCAAAGGTCTGGATCGACGTGATGATCGACAACACCGCGCCATACAGATTCAGCGCGTTGTGGCTGATGATGTTGAGCAGGAACAGCACCATCAGAATCGGCCCCAGCCAACCGGTGGACTGCTTGACCGCCGCCATCGCCTCAGTGCCTTCCGGCGTCGCCAGTACCGCCACCGCGCCGAAGGTGAACGACAGAATCGTGCCCAGTGTGGCGCCCAGATAAGTCGCGATAAATGGCTTGCTGATCCCGATGTCCGCCGGCAGGTAGCGGGAGTAGTCGGAGACGTACGGCGAAAAGCTGATCTGCCAGATGATCCCCAGCGATACCGTCGCCAGCCATCCCGAAAGATTGAAGCTGCCACGGGTAAAGAAGTCCGCCGGCAACTCATGGGCAAAGATGTAGATGAAACCGGCCAGCAGCGCGCTGCCCATCACCCAGGTGCCGATTCGGTTCAGCGTGTGAATGAAGTTGTAGCCAATCACGCCAATGGCCGTGGCGCTCAGGGCACCGATCAGAATGCTCAACGGCGCCGGCACCGACGGCGCGATGCCGACGATGGACTTGCCGGCCAGCACGATGTTGGAAATGAAAAAGCCGATGTAGATGATCGCGGCGAAGAACACGATCAACAGCGCACCGTAACGCCCGAACTGACCACGGCTCTGGACCATTTGCGGAATGCCCATGCGCGGGCCTTGCGCCGATGCCAGGGCGATCACCACACCCCCGATCATGTGCCCCAGCGCAATCGCCAGCAGCCCCCAGAACAGGTCGAGATGAAACACCTGAACCACCATGGCGCCGGTGACGATGGGCAGTGGCGCAATGTTGGTGCTGAACCATAGGGTGAAAAGGTCGCGGGCCTTCCCGTGGCGTTCCGCGAGTGGGACGTAGTCGACCGTGTGATTCTCGATCAACGGATCTTGCCGGGACATCTGGGACATAAAAATGAACTCGATTGGGTCTGTTCTTATCGTTGTATGAAGCCAAACCGGGGGTGCTTCGTGGCCGCCCCTCAGATGCAGACCATATTATGGTATTCCAACATTTTCACAAGACTGACCCGCTGTTTACGACGGCATCTGATCCGGCATCCTCCCTGATAGCCAGCGTTCACGGCTAGAGCAAAGCCCCGTAAATGCTGAGTTTCCGACGGATGAACCACGTTTATCGTTTCACCAAAAAAGCGCTTGCAATCGATGTATTACGGTATACCATCAGACCCATAAACACATAAAAACACGCTTCACCGCACTCGAGGATTGACCAATGATCGATGCTGCCGTCTACAAACAAGTCATGGGCTCGTTCCCGTCCGGCGTTACCGTCATCACCACCCTGGATGACGACGGCCAGATCGTCGGCCTGACCGCCAGCGCTTTCAGTTCGCTGTCGATGGACCCGGCCCTGGTGCTGTTCTGCCCCAACTACAGTTCCGATTCCTACCCTGTCCTGATCAAAAACAAACGCTTTGCCATTCACGTCCTGTCCGGCGGTCAGCAAAGCGAAGCCTATGCCTTCGCCCGCAAAGGCAAGGACAAGGCGCAGGGCATCGAGTGGACGCTGAGCGAACTGGGCAACCCGATCCTGGCCAATGCGACAGCTATCATCGAATGTGAGCTGTGGCGCGAATACGAAGGCGGCGACCACGCGATCATGGTCGGCGCGGTGAAAAACCTCATCGTCCCTCAGCAGGACGCCGGCCCGCTGGTGTACTGCCACGGCAAGATGGGCGCCCTGCCCGCCTTCGCCTGATCCGCACGATTGCACTTAAACAGGCCGGCAAGCGACCGGCCGACCACAAGAGATTCGAGGTAGCGTCATGAAATTTTCCCTGTTCGTACACATGGAACGCTGGGACGAAAGCGTCAGCCACCGTCAACTGTTCGAAGACCTGACCGAACTGACGTTGATGGCCGAGGCCGGTGGTTTCAGCACCGTGTGGATCGGCGAACACCACGCGATGGAATACACCATCTCGCCGAGCCCGATGCCGCTGCTGGCCTACCTCGCGGCCAAGACCACCACCATTCACCTGGGCGCCGGCACCATCATCGCGCCGTTCTGGCATCCGCTGCGGGTCGCCGGTGAATGCGCGCTGCTCGATGTGATCAGCAACGGCCGGATGGAAGTCGGCCTGGCGAGAGGCGCCTATCAGGTGGAATTCGACCGCATGGCCGGCGGCATGCCCGCCTCCAGCGGCGGTCAGGCGCTACGGGAAATGGTCCCGGTGGTGCGCGCGCTGTGGCAAGGCGACTACGCCCACAACGGCGAGATCTGGAAATTCCCCACCTCCACCAGCGTGCCGAAACCGATCCAAAAGCCGAACCCGCCGATGTGGATCGCCGCCCGCGACCCGGACTCACACAACTTCGCCGTCGCCAACGGCTGCAACGTGATGGTCACACCGCTGATGAAGGGCGACGAAGAAGTTCTCGATCTGAAGAACAAGTTCCAGACTGCGCTGGACAACAACCCGGATGTGCCGCGTCCGCAATTGATGGTGCTGCGTCATACCCACGTGCATTCAGTGGATGACCCGGAAGGCTGGAAGGTCGGCGCGAAAGCCATCTCACGTTTCTATCGCACGTTCGATGCGTGGTTCGGCAACAAGGAAGTGCCGGTTAATGGTTTCCTCGCCCCGAGCCCGGAAGAGAAATTTGCCGGGCGTCCGGAGTTTGAGCTGGAGAGTCTGCACAAGACGGCGATGATCGGTACGCCGGAAGAGATCATTCCGCGGATCAAGTACTACCAGGAACTGGGGGTCGATGAGTTCAGTTTCTGGTGTGACAACAGCTTGCCGCATGCGGAGAAGAAGAAGTCGCTGGAGTTGTTTATCAAGCATGTGGTGCCGGCGTTCAGATAGACCTGCCACCCGGTATATGAAAACGCCCCGAGATGTTCGGGGCGTTTTCATTTGGGGCGTCAAGGCAACGATGGCTCTGTTGGATCAGGCAGAAAGAAGCGCGCTGTCAGCCAGCATGTCGCCATTGCCGTGACGAACAGCACGACCATTGCGAACATCTCATCCGAAAAGGTCGCTCTCTTTACATCCGATACAACGGCCAGAACAAACGGCGTCACCCATAAAGTGGCCAACGCGGCACCCGACAGAGCAATCACTGAACAGGATCGACCCGTCCGTTTGACCTTCATCAGTGCAATCACCATCGCGAACAGCAAAAACGGTACAAGAAATACCACTTCGGCGAGCAAGGGGCCGAGGAACGGCATCAACATCAACTCCCCTCCCACGACCTCTCCCATCAGCCGTGGGTTCATGGCCAGATGGAAGATCGTTGCAAGGGTCTTGATGATGCTTGCGATAAACCCTGGAACCAGTGGGCAGAGAAGAAAGGCCAGGAACACTTTCAGACGCGGGTATTTTTTTACTTCACTCAAATCCTGGATCCTTTGCGCACAAACCGGGACACACCACGTATCGAAATATCTCTGAACGTGGTCTGCCCTATTTACGTTTTGTATTCAGAAGAGAAAAAACACAAGCATGTACAAAAACATCGCTACTCCCGCCAGCACCGCTCGGTGCATTGGATCATCTTCAGGGCCCATTCCTCCCGGCCCAATCGTGACCCATCCATCGCGCAAGTAATTGTAGACCGCTTGACCAAACCATATCTGTCCCAAGACCATCGCAAAGAAACGCTCCCGGTCCCCGTTGAACCGTATAAAGCCAGCGACTAATGCGACCACCAGTAATGTCAGACCAATTACATGTTTGTACCGTTTGAGCTCTCCCAACATTTACTTGTCCTTAAAAAAATCCAGCGTTCTGTCCGCAAGCTTATCCCAGGTATTGGCCATGCCGAGAGTATTCGAAGCCTTGCTGGCTACCTCCTTCGAGAAACCACTGGCGACAACAAATTTTTCGAAACCGGCACTTAGCGCTGTGCTCGTCAACGCCTTGTTAAAATCCTCAGGCCCCTTCAAATAGCCAGATAACAACCCTGCCAGCGTTGATCCGTTGGACAGCAGAGTGGCTGTCAAACCTGCAGCCGGGACTGATGCAGCGCCCATGAACCATCCGGCATTGCTCAATGCTTCGATATTGGCGGCGCGTATCCATTGAAGGGTTGCCGTATCACCAAAGTCGATGTTGGCCCCCGCTGCAAGACAATCCGTGCTTGCACAAGAATGATAGCGCGGGGTGTAGGTGTTGCCATCGATGACAACAGGTACTCTGTACCCGCCTTTGTCATCCATGGGATAACCTGTCAATGGATCTCTTTTACCCGGTCCGTCAGGCGTCTTCGACCAATCATGCTTGTCATTCAGAGAGCCGAATCCGGTTTGGGCCGTTAGCGTCCAACCGTACGCGCCGGTATTTTCTTTGATAAAGGCAATAATGTCCCTGTCAGCAGGTGCAAAGTTCTGCAGAAACATCCCGTTGCCCAAGTCTATCCAATTACCACCGGTATCGTAGATTCCGCCACTCGGCACGACTATGTCTGTTGCGGGTGTGATATTCGTACCATTGACAGAAGACAATCTCAGTTGAGCTTCAATTTGCTCAACCGTGTACTTTCCACCACTCCGCGCGGCCAATTGTGCAGCAAGGTCCTTATCTTCCTTGTGTAGTTGACGGTTGAACTGCGTAGCAAACTTTGTGACCCATGCCGCATTCGCCAATGTGTTCGCAGTGACGTTTTCTTGAACCGAACCGGCCAGTACTCCAATGATCTGGGAACTCATTGTCAGGAGGTTTGGATCGCCTTTAACCAGGTTGTCCAAATAACCAATCAATGCTTCGTTTGCACCAGCGGCCAACGCACCGGTTGCAAAGTCCCCTCCGGTGGCCTCGGCCAGGAGCCCTCCTACCATGGCGTGAATGACAACCTTGGTCGCAGATCCGTCATCGATTACATCCTTGGTGAGATCACCTACAAGGTTGAAGCTGACGGCTGCCAATGTATTGAACAACGCTGTTTTCAGTACATCGCTGACGTTTGGATCCCCACCCAAAGCCTTGTTAATCAGCGCAGACGTACCGCCCTGCAATACTTGACTTCCAGCGAATTGCCCCACGCCCGTCCAGGTGGTCAATGGAGGTGAAATCACTTTATTGGTAACCGGGTCGACTTTTATGCCTGTCAGGTCATTCAAATAAGCGGAGGTCAACCCCGCGGTGAAACCGGAAACAACATATCCCTGAAGTGCTTCGGAAGAAGTAACGTCGGCAAATACAGCTCCAAGATCACCACCATTATTGATAAAGCTGACCGATGCATTTGTCGCGGCTCCGGAAGCAACGGCAGCAATACCAGCTGCCCAGGCAGTTCCTACTGTCCCGCTCAAGGCACCGAGAACCGCCGGCCCAACCACTGCGGCCATGACGATCGCGATGATCATCTGCGAAGCCGGGCCCAGACCCGAATTGTCATATTTGAACGACTCGTGAATTTCCTTCACCAGCCGCCAGTCAACGTCACCCCGTGTTTCAGCGTCTTTCAACCAGGCCAGTTGTGGATCGGCTTTGACCATCGTGTCGATGGTTTGACTAACGGTTTGCTGGTTGACGTCCTTGATATCGATCTTCAGTCCTTCAACTGCCTTGATCGTGATTATCCCGCCTGCCGTCATATGCGTCTGACGCAGCGTTTCATCAGTATTGCCTTTGCCTTTCGATGACACCCATGCGGCGTTATTGTCGGTTTTCTCGTGGCTCTCCTGATGCAGGTCTTTCACACCTTCAAATGTAATGGAACCACCGCTGTCCAGAATGATGTTTTTGCCACTTTCCAGTTCCGCCACTTGATACAGCTGGTCACCTTTGCTTTTCAGGGTCAAGTCACCTCCAGCGCTGATCTCGCTGCCAATATGAGTGGTCTTGGTAACTTCGTCGCGTTTGGTTTGGAGCTTGCCGAAACTGCCTTTTTTCTTTTTGTCATAGAGCGAATAGTCAGAGTCCTCCAATGCAAGTATTTCGAGTTTGTCGCCTGCCGCCAAATAGGCTTCGTCGCCTGCGGTAACACGACTGGAAACCACGCTGAGATCATCACCTGCGTCCAGTTTGACGTCACCGCCCGCAGAAATGCCAGACATGACCTGGCTCACATGATCCTCTTGGACAGTGAGTTTTTTGTTCTTGGACAGTGAATGTTCTTCATCCGCTGCGGACGTGATCAGCAGATCGCCACCAGCCTTCATCGTCACATCGCGCTTGGCATCAATTTGACTGGCGATGATGTTGATATCGCGTTTTGCATCCGCTTTGAAACTACCTCCAGCATCAATATCAGCCCCCAATTGGGTCACATCGCTGCTGTTGTGCCGTGCGTCCTGGTAAACACTGTTGGAGACTTGAACGGAGGATACATTCAAGTCTCGTCCGGCGTTCAGCGCCATATCCCGACCACTTTGCATGACACCGCCAAGAACGTTGATGTCTTGAGCAGCTTTAACGGTGAGGTCATTTGCAGCTTCGATTCTTGCTGCATTATCGGCATAGTCATGCGTCTGGATGCCAAATCGGGAAACATTGGCGGAAGTCGTTATCGACCGGGTGTTGAGGACGTCCCCTTTGAGGGTAGTCAGGCTCACGTCGCGACCTGTAATAATCCCGCCAGACTTGTTGATGATGTCATTGGTCGCCAACAGATCAAGACGATTACCAGCCTGAATCAAGCCGCTATTGACCAGGTCCTTTCCAGCTGTCGCCAATAGATTATGAGTCGCCTTCAACGTCCCGACGTTGTCGAGGTTCTCACCGGCAATCAGCGTCACATCGTTACCGGCAATCAACGCCCCGGTCGGGCCCAGACGGCCATTGGCCTGCGCCAGATAAACCACCGGAACCAGCACTTTCTCGCCATTCACTTCAAACAAAAGGGGACAGATTT